>LWTK01000046.1 GCA_003326205.1 Nostoc sp. ATCC 43529 | reverse complement strand
GCAGCTAACCGCTTTGATTAATAGCTCTAATTTACTATGCCAAAAATCTAGTTTTGTTACTTCAATTCATTATTCTAATTTATGATTTCAGCGTTGAACGTCTTCATTTATTTATCTTATCCGAATCTATCTGCCATCAGTTCTTATTGCTCCTTATTGACAAGAGATTTTGATGCCATTTGTGGTGATTTATGGCTGCTCAAATCCCTGTTTTTTCTAAATATGTCTGTTTTTATTCTTGCTTGCCTTTTTTCTCTCAGTAATTTCCGTTTGTGACACTTGGGGGTGCGGAAAGTGGGGTTTAATACCCTGCTTTTACGAATATATTTAACTAGCGGAAGTTTTCAACGAGGTCAACAAAATAAATGAATAAAATTGGATTTGTAGTTGCAGCAGTTGTTATCATGTCACCTTTAACCTTAGCTATAAAAAATGTGCAAGCTGTGAACGAGCAAATAAAAGCAACTAAAAGTAATCAACCAGAACAGTCTGTGCAAAGAACTTTTACAAGCCTGATAAATGCTGTTGAACAAAACAACTACACTCAGTTTATTTCTCTTGGAAATGCTGCTTTTAAAGAAGGCATTACAAAGCAAACATTTACACAAGTTAGTGGACAGTTGGCTCCTCGCCTCAAAAAAGGGTATTCGGCAGTTTTCTTGGCAAATCTGAAGCAGCAAGGTTATCAAGTTTATTTATGGAAACTGACATTTTTTGATGGTGGTGATGATGTTTTAGCTAAACTTAGCCTCAAAGATGGAAAAATAGGTGGATTTTGGCTGAATTGATTGATTCACATTGGTTCTTAGTTTTATGTTTCTATAGTTACAGTTTGTCAAGAGTGGGAGCGCAATCATTGTAATGCTGCTTGTAACCTCTGCTGCAATCTGGTATATCGCTCCTGCGATTTTGTAGAACGAATGCACATACTGATTGCCTTCTTACTGCCTATAATAATCGCCAGCTTCTTGGCACGGGTTAACCCTGTATAAAGTAAATTCCGAGTCAGCATCATGTAATGTTGCGTGTACAAAGGCAAAATCACTACTGGGTATTCAGAACCTTGCGACTTATGTATGCTAACGCTCCAGGCTAAAGCAAGCTCATTCATGTCAGCATAATCATAAGTAACATCGCGCTCTTGGTACTGGACGATTACTTCCTGTTCCTCGGTATCAATTGTGGTGATAAATCCCACATCGCCGTTAAAAACTTCGCGTTGGTAATCGTTGGTTAATTGAATTACCCTATCACCAACTCTAAAAACTGTTCCACCCCTGGTAATTTCAATTTTTTCAGGGCTAGGTGGATTAATTAACTGTTGTAGTACGTTATTGAGATTGCGTGTACCGACTAATCCCCGTGACATTGGTGCAAGCACTTGTACATCAGTCGCCGGGTTAAAACCAAGCCGAGGAACCAAATCAGTAATCAACTCGCTAATTGCCTGTACCCCATGTTCTGGCTGTAATCCTCCACCGTGCCAAAGACAATCAGATTGAGGTGTGTCAGAAATTGATTCAATATTGGGATATTGCCCCCGGTTAATTAGATGCGATGCAGTAATGATTTTGCTAGTAGCAGCTTGGCGAAATACTTGAGTGAGGCGCACCACAGGTACTTGACGCGAATTAATCAAATCAGCCAGCACGTTACCCGCCCCCACTGATGGTAATTGGTCAATATCTCCCACCAACAGGAGTTGAGTATTTTCGGAAACTGCATCAACCAAAGAGTATGCCAGAAATAAGTCAAGCATACTGGCTTCATCTACAATAATTGCACTCTGAGGTAACGGATTAGTGCGATCGCGTTTAAAACTGCGAGTTCTGGGGTCAAATTCCAGTAGGCGATGAATGGTCTTAGCCTCTAGTCCCGTCATCTCACCTAACCTTTGCGCTGCCCGTCCAGTTGGTGCAGCCAGGGCGATTGATTTACCCATTGCCTTCCACAAACTGACTATAGTGCTAGTGCAGAATGTTTTTCCCACACCAGGGCCACCTGTAATGACGGTGAATCTAGAGTAGGCGGCAACCTCTACTGCTTGTTGCTGTTCGGGTGATAATGAAACTTGACGGCTATTGCTAAAACGCTCAAGCCAAGCACGGACGCGAGGAATATCAGGACTGATGAGGTAGCAAAGGCGTTCGCATACCAATTGGGCTAAGTTTTGTTCGGTGTAGAAGTAAGTAGGCTTGTAACAATTGAGCGTTTTATCAGCATCACGTTCTCTAATTAGCTCATCTTTCAAAGCCATATCTTTAATAGTTTGAGCGATCGCATCTTCTGTTGGTTGATGCTCCTGGGTAGTGAGCAGTTTAATCACGTTCTCAATCAGTTCGCTCTGTGGTAAGTAGCAATGTCCATCTTCTGCTGCTTCACTCAAAGCATGAACAAGTCCAGCACGGTAGCGAAACTCTGAATCTGCGGGAACACCCAAATTCCGGGCAATTTTATCCGCAGTTAAAAAACCAATGCCATAGATATCAGCTGCTAGCTGGTAAGGATTGTGGGTAACTGTATCTATGGACTTATCCCCATATTGCTTATAAATTTTGACTGCGTAAGTGGTGCTAACGCCATGACCTTGCAAAAATACCATCACTTCTTTAATGGCTTTTTGCTCATTCCAGGCTCTTTGAATCATGGCAATGCGCTTTTTAGCAATGCCGTTGACTTCGCTCAAGCGCTCGATTTGGTTTTCAATAATATCTAGAGTCTCTATACCAAAATGAGCAACAATCCGTTTCGCAGTAACAGGCCCCACACCTTTAATTAGACCGCTACCTAAATACTTCTCAATTCCTGTAAGTGTTGCTGGTTTGCTTTCCTTGTAGTTAATAACTTGAAACTGCAAACCATATTGGGGATGTTCGCGCCAAAAACCAGTTAGTTGCAGCGTTTGTCCTGGCTGGATATCTGCAAAGCTACCAGTAATTGTAGTTAGTTCCTTAGCACCAGGGCGTTGCAAACGTGCCACGGTATAACCCGATTCTTGAGAGTAATACGTCAGGCGTTCAACTACTCCCGTAATTGATTCGTGCTTGGGGGTGGCGTTAACTTGCTGCTGGCTTGGTAGAGGTGTGGTGGACATCACTTTCAACAAACGGCGCAGCCATTATACTCGATACTCACTGTTTTAGAAGTAATCGAGTTAGCTTGTATAGTATTTATGTACTATACAAGAAATTATGAAAAATAGCGATCGCTGGAAAGGAATTTTCATAACATCAACTTCTTGCCATCGCTCCGTGTCATTGCTTTCCCATTTTCTTAGGGAAAGGGGCGATCGCACCTGCTCATACTTAACAGGCGTTGAGGCATCGCATTGACTTGCCCTCATCTTTAGAGGCAACGAAAAAGGTTTTTTATAAGGTGTAAGGCGTTTTTGAGTTCTACCCGAAATCACAGCAGATGAAGATGTAGTCACCAAATAGTAATTGAACTCTAGTGCGCTACTAATTATGAGCAATTTAGAACCAAATGACCGCGTGGTTGTAAATGATGGAGAACATCGCAATAAACATGGCAAGGTGATTGGTGGAACAATTTACGGTTTGATAGAAAGAACATACCCAGTACAGTTAGATAACAATGATAATTCAAAAATTCCAGAGGCATTTTTGGAGTATGAAAATTTAAGATCAGATGAATTAACTGAGCAAATAACAAACGTTAGAGTTCAGGTTAATAAAGTGGCTGACCAACTACCAGGAGAAACGGGAAAAGAACTACCTAATCACTTGCAATACCTTGGAGATGCTATAGCGTCTAAAGATAAAGAATGGGCTGGCAGAGAATATAATTATGTAGCGAAAAACCTAGAGGCAGCAAGTCAAAGGGGGTTTATAACAAAAGAATGGATGGAAACCATAAGAATTCCCTTTGAAAAATTAGATTGGGCTGTGAAGCGTCTTTCGTAATAATTAATTTCACTTCAAACAACCACTACACCTATGAATGGTCATTACCCTATAGTAGGGCAACTCGTACCGATTACAGGGCGTGATGCTGGAAGTACCGATACGATCACTTGTCTCCTGCCACTCTTTATAGTATTTTTGTACTGGTAAAACTGCTTAGAGAAAGCCATAGTCCTCGCCTTAAGTGCGGGGATTTTACTTTGTTGGTTGGGGTGATAGGGTGCAATCCGCGCAGCTGAACGAAGTTATCGCATTCTACGCCTTTTCAGTTCCACAAAACTGCGTTGAATCTTGTTAAGCGAACAAATTTTCCGAGTATTTGCGGAGAGCGCACAAGCTTGGGTGTAGTTAAGATGTGTCAAATGATATATCAAGTATTAGATCAAGTTTGTTATTGAAGTTTAGAAGCTAAATGACCACAAAAAAGTCCCTAATCATTAAACAGCCAGAAGTTGATAAGCTCATTCGTGAACTCCGGCTTTTGACTGGGCTAACGCAAGAACAGTTTGCAGCTGCGTTAGGTGTCACTTACCCCACAATTAATCGTTGGGAGAATGGACGCTCTAAACCATCGCCCTTGGCAATGGAGAAGATTGAAGCCCAATTGTACGAGATGGGCGATCGCGGTAAGGATTTGCTAGAGAAGTATTTAGCAAATTAACCAATATCTTTTTGCAATATTGAGTGCTAAAAGCATTAATTTTTCAGAGGAAATCATCAATGACGCTAAGTTTTACCAATATAATAGCCAAAATTGCATCTGTTGATTTATTTAAAAGAAATAGTAGTACAGGTAATATAGAAACTGGTATTTTTATTGGGCGTCCTTTTCACATTGATTATGAAAAAGCATATATCTTAGTTGCTGACTCTTGGAAGCTAAACGCTAAGGGAATTCCTCAAGGGTCTTTTTTATTAGCTTATTACGAGAATGAAGATAATGTTTATGAAGTATTACTTCTCAGGGTTGTGAAACCAGCTAAGTTACCGACTGATAATGATGTTATCAGTTCGATGATTGAATATTATAAAGATAACTTAAAGACGAATGGTAAAGAAAGTCAGTTAGATAGCTACACAAAATATGAATTTAGTTTCTCTGGGCTGGAATGCAGAATTTTAGGAACATTTTATAAGGACGATAAAGGATGTACACGTTTTGGCGCTGATGTTGAAAACTTTTATAGCGCTCATAACTATAGGGTTATTAAGCCAAATCCAGACGTATTAGAACTTATCGTTAACTTCCGTGAAGAGGGTATCACAGGTAAGCCAACTGATATTAAAATTGGCAAGGTTCGTTACAGCTCTAGCCTTCGCTTCCAAGCACAGGAAGATGATGTACCTGTTTTCGTAAGCCCAAAAGACTTTCTTGGTAAACGTACTGCTCTGTTTGGAATGACCCGTACAGGTAAGTCAAATACAGTTAAAAAGGTGATTCAAGCTACTGTTTCGATGAGCGATAAGGCTGGTTATGCACTCAACGGTAAGTTAAATGGTAGTGACGCAGAGAACTTAGAACCTTTAACTGATGATGGTTTACCAAAGTATCCAGTCGGTCAAATCATATTTGACATTAATGGCGAGTATGCAAATGCAAATATGCAAGATGAAGGTACAGCTATATTTGAGATATACAAACAGCGAACTATCCGGTACAGCACTCTCAATAAAGATGGCTTCAAAGTAATGAAGGTGAATTTCTACAGAGACGTAGAATCTGGATTTGAATTAGTTAAATCACGTTTGGCTGAAAGCACAGGTAACTATATTGATAGTTTTTGTGCAGTAGACTTTACCAAGCCAGAGGACTATGACACAAACAATTCTGTAAAAACTCGATACGATAGGAGAGTTGCAGCGTATCTTTGTTGTTTGTACATGGCAGGATTTACTGTACCACAAGGCTTTAAACTTAATTTTTCAGGTAATAAAGAACTTAATCAATTGGTAAAGCAAGATGGAAGCTTAGATCCGAGTAAGAGTATTTCGCTTGAAGAAGCTTGTGATTGGTTTACTACTATTTGGGACAATTACGAATCTCAATTTTTCTCTGATTACAAACGCAAAAATGGGCATGAATGGGCAGATGAAGATTTGAAAGCTATACTAGTTTTCCTTTCACGCAAGCGGAGTCCTGGAGGTAGCGCTAACGTAGATGGTTATAAAAAATTACGCAGTATTGCCGAACTACATACCGAGACTGTTGGTAAGTCCTTTGAGATAGAAATTATTGAGGAACTTCGCAAGGGTCAGATTATCATCGTAGATTTATCTCAAGGCGACCCAGACATTCAACGCTTATATTCCGAGCGTATTTGCCGACAGATATTTGCAGATGCAATGAATCGCTTCATTCACAATACACCCAATAACTTCGTTCAATTTTATTTTGAAGAAGCTCACAATCTTTTTCCTAAACAGAATGATAAGGACTTAAGCCAAGTCTATAACCGGATTGCGAAAGAAGGTGCAAAGCTAAATCTTGGTTTAATTTATGCTACTCAGGAAGTCAGTTCAATAAGTTCCAACATTCTTAAAAATACTCAAAATTGGTTTATTGCTCACTTAAATAACGAGGACGAAACAAAAGAAATTAAAAAATATTATGACTTTGGAGACTTTACTGAATCTCTAGTGAGGTTTAGTGCGGATAGCGACAAAGGCTTTGTACGCATGAAAACCTATTCCAATGCCTTTGTAGTGCCTACCCAAGTTGACCGTTTCTCTAAATAATCAAGAAAGCAAGTAGTTTATGGGATATACAAGCAAGCATGGGCGGCGTCCGTCTGAGTACGCCAGCAAGTCTGCACATAGTCATATAATTAATGACCAATCGCTACAGGAGTTTCTTAAGCAGTGCAACTTTCCTAAGTTAGCTTCAGAAGTTACGCTTGATGACTGCGATCACCTAATTTATGAGCCTGTAGCTAAAAATCCGATACGTAACGTTGTTGCCATTGATGGGGGTTATACCGAGGTAGCTGTACAAACAGGCTTTCCTTCGTCAACTGTCTGCTTTTTCCAAATCGGGGCACTTATCTTCAGCATTGACGACCTTGATGGACTTGGTAAACAGCCTTTCATAGACCCAGATGATATGGCGAAGTTAAAGCAGATTCAACGTTTAAAACTAACTCTGCCTGTTCGCAATATTCAATTTCAAAGTGAAAGTACACTTGTAGACTCAGTACGTAGAACTATTCATAACTTTTTCTGCCAGAAGGTGGACAATGAGGAATTGATTGCAACACTACGATGGTTCATCTTTGAAGAGTATGATGTAAGCTTACCAATTTGGAACTTAGCAAGCTGTCCAGTTTGCGGAAGTACAGGTATTCCCCTTAACCTGGGAGAAATGACAAAGGACTATACTTTTTCCTGTAATCATTGCAGCGGTGATATTTTTCTAACAGATGTATTTCGGCTACATGAAGCTATTGATGAAGAGTTAGGCGCTGGCGGTATTTTAGGATATTTAATGACTACGTTAGAGCAGATTATCCTAGTTCACCTCATTCGACTTGTTCTTAAGATGAAGCCAGCGTTACTGGAGGAAATCTTGTTTGTCAAGGATGGTCCACTTGCCTTTTTCGGACAAACAGCAAATATGCACCGCCCAATGCGATCGCTTGTCAACTTTCTCTTTAAACATCACAACTTATACCTAGCTGGATTGGAAAAGAGTGGAGCCTTTGTAGAACACGCTGATGAAATCTCTGAAAAGCTTGCAAATGGAACTGTCCTAATTCTGAATAATGATTATATCTACAAATACATTCTTCCTGGTAAAGCTGACCCAACAAGACCTTATGGTTCTACAACTTACTACAGCAACAAGCTGATTTTTAAGACATTGGCGGGTGGGATGTACATTGTTTCTTTACCAACTTCAAGGAATATGACGAATCCCAAAGAGGCAGACTTCCGAAACTTGAGTGCAATTTTAACTAACATTGAAAAGCTCAAGTGCGATATGTACGATAGCTCTCTTATTCCTATTGCTTTAGCAAACAAGCTTGTATCTTTGGCTGACCACCCAAGCTCTAGAATCCTTCAGAAGTTTGCCAAAGGTGCAATTTATAGTTGATGGTTTGTGTAGTGTGCATGAATTGACGGGAGAGCGATCGCCCTTCAGAATAAACCCGTCGTGTTGAGTCAGCAAGGGCAAAGATAGCAGTTAAAACAGGTTAATTCAAGCGATAAAATTTTATCATATAGGTGCAACATGAGAAGTAATTCATTATAGTCAAACATATAAAATAGCAGTAAACCAGATTAAATGTGGGGCAATATTCTTGCTTCTTTAGTCCGCAGTAGCTATAAATAATCAAGAAAGAAATTATGGTTAACTTACAGACCAAATTCAATGATTTTCATCAAGCCATTAAAATTGACTTTGATGATAATGCTCCATTACGCGAGAAGAGAAAATTAATTGTGGACGATTTAAGAGGCGGGTTGAATAAACTGTTTCTCAATCAAGGATATAGACCACCTACATTTGAGCATTTTAATCAAGGTAGTTATGATTTAGCAACAGGAGTAGAGCCTATTATAGGAGATGATTATGATATTGATGTAGGTATAATTTTTAATTTTTCAAAGGATGATTACAGACCAGTTAAAGTCAAAGAATGGGTTTACTATGCTCTGAGAACAGGAACAAGAACAGTTGAAATAAAAAGACCTTGTGTGAGGGTTCAATATCATCAAAATGGAGCAAAATGGTTTCATGTTGATTTAGCTATTTATTCTCGTGATAAAGATTATTTGGGAAATGAAATCAACCATATTGCCAAAGGTTTTATTAGTTCATCTGAAGATAAAAAATTTTGGGAATTATCTGAACCTTTTAAGCTTAAAGAACTTCTTAAATCAAAGATTACTGATAATTTGGATAGAGAACAGTTTCGTAGGATTATAAGGTATTTAAAACGGTGGAAAGATTATAACTTTTTTTCAACAGGAGCAGAACGACCAACAGGAATAGCGTTAACTGCTTGTTGCTACAATTTTTTTACACCACAAAAAGATTATATTTACAATACATCTACTTACACTTATAGTCCTCAATACAATGATATGCAAGCATTATATAATGTAGTCAATGGAATAATTAGTATGTTTAGTTGGAATAATACAATAACTGTAAATCTTCCTGTCAAACCATATAATAACCTTTTTGCAAAGATGAGCAATAATCAAATGGGATCAATGAAAACAAAGTTAATCACTTTGCGAGATACTTTATTGAGCGCATCAAATGAATATTATTTATCAAATGCGTGTACAAAATTGCAAAAAGTTTTTGGTACTGATTTTCCTACATCATGAACTATGCCAAGAAGAAGTATCCCAGAATCAGTTAAACTACAACTTTGGATAAAATCAGCAGGACGTTGCGAGTTCAAAGGGTGCAATACACCTGTTTGGTACAATGGACTAACTTTGAATGAAGGAAACTTTGCTGAAGTGGCGCACATTATTGGTTCAAGCAAAGACGGTCCGAGAGGAACAGACCAGTCGGAAGAATTACAAATAAATTTTTCCAACTTAATGCTTCTGTGCCAAAGATGCCACAAAGAAATTGATGGACATCCAGAAAAATATCCAACTGAACTATTGCGTACTTGGAAGCAAGAACACGAAAATAGAATAGAGATACAAACTAGTCATCCAGAGGATATACATAAATCAACAGTATTACTTTTCTCCGTAAATATTGGTGATAGGACTGTTCCTATAAATGCTGAAGCAGTGAGAAATGCAATGTTTCCAAAGTTTCCAACAGACCTAAAAGGAATAAAGATAGAAGAAAACGACTTTGATAGGCTCGGAACACCTGAACAATGGCAAGTATTTGCTGAAACCAAAATTAAGCGTAAAGTTTTAAGGTATTTAGATGAAGGTACTGACGATGTAAGGATTAAACATCTTTCTATATTTGGAATAGCACCTATGCCTTTGTTGATGTATTTAGGTAGGTGTATAGGTGACACAGTTCCGACAGATATTTACCAATCTCATAGGAACATTGAGAATACAAGTAAAACTTGGTCTTGGCAAGAAGAAGCCAGTGTTGAGCTACCTTATTCTGTTTCTTGCGAACAAGAAGGAAGAAGCGAAATTGTATTACTAAAATTGGCAATTAGCGATACTATTGGACTTGATAAGTACGCAAATTTAGTTTCAAATAATTGCAGTATTTATCAGGTAAGTGTTTCTGAAGCATCACCACATTTTTTGAAATCAAAAAGACAACTTGAAATTTTTAGTTATGAGTACCGTAAACTACTTAATACAATTCAAGCAAAACATGGAAAGAACAGTCAAATTTTTATTTTGCCAGCACTTCCTGTATCAATAGCATTAGAATGTGGCAGGGTTATTTTGCCAACAAAAGATCCTGAAATCTATGTTTGTGAATATTATAGAGATAGAGGATTTCAAACTGTACTAAAAATAAACTGACAGCAATAATGCTGAAAAGCACCCCAGACAGACCAGGAGTGGAAAGAGTTTATGGCAGTTTGGGGGGATTAGTTCTGAGGCAAAGATGTTTACTCAGTTAGTATTGCTGCACTATTGGGAAGAATAAAAAAGTCATAAAATTACCAATTAAATATGAACTGGGTAAAATTTGTTACTATTTCGATAGCAATAGTGCTAACTTCAAGTTTCACTAGTTTTTAAAATAAAAAAGGTAAAATAACAACATTTTTCAGATCCACTTAGAGTAACTGACACCCGAACTAGTTCAAATATCGCTCCTTTGCTGGCACAGAATCAAATTTATTTTCCTCCTCGTCTTTCGCTAGCTGCTCGACCACCACAACGACTGCCATCACTAGCGATATCGTTGGGTGTATTGCATCTTCCGGTTGAAGTGCCTCCACCAGAAAATCTGTTGTAGCTAGCACCACCATAGCTGCTATTACTTGAGGGGGGTGTAGAAACAGAAGAAGGTGTAGAAACAGAACCACACAGACGAGTTAAATCAAAAGTGTTCGGAGTATCTGTTTCGGCGTAACAAATAAAACTGTCATTTGACCCAGTAGGATAAAGACTCTTAAGCGCTTGTTCAAAACCTGGTTGAGTTTGTGCAACAGCAGAACCAGCAAGCGTAACAATCAAAACAGTAGAGGCAGCACCAAAAACTAGCGGCTTAGAACGCATACCAAAAATCTTGTAACGTTTATGTTTCTTTTGTATGACTTTAGTAAGTGATAGTGTAGCGGAGAATACACTGAATTTTAGGTAAAGATTTGGCATATCAAACCAACCAAATCCACAAAGAAATGGAATTTGACACCGAAGCGATCGCCCCTCCTAGTTCTGGGGTAAAAGGGGCGATCGCACTTACTCAACTTGTAGGATTCTGGCGCTTAAAAGGTTTGGGCTTAGGAATCGGTTTAGGAATTGGGGTAGTATTTGCAGTCAGTGTAAAGTTTTCAACGGCTTGGGCAATTGCTTGTACTTGCATTGCTGTTAAACAATTAGGAGAACTATTTATCATCTGTAGCAGTGCAGGGATACCTTGTAAAACTGGAACTGAGCAATCATTAGTTCCTATCCATTTAGCAATTGGGAAGACTACTGGAGCTGCAACAAACCCATCAGGAAGGTTAGGTATTAAAGAAGTAATCCATCGATGAAACATTTTTTGATGGTAAACACTTTGAGAAGTCGGACTATTGTCAACTACTAGCCAGTTGTTACCCTCGCGTCGTTTCCATTTATCTTTATAGGCACTAAATGACCCTTTCCAGGTTTTGACTTCTACTAAAAAAACACCACCCTCACCGACAATTAGATGGTCTATTTCTGTTAGAGAATCTGAGTTAGTGGGAATTAAAGCATTATTAAATATCACCCATGTATCGGGGAAAGATTGCAAAAGTAGTGATACTCCCCATTCTCCCATATTGCCTTTGAATTTATTTGTGGCTTGCTTAACTTCAAACATGAATGAACCCAATCCACTCAAAAAGCCATCACCTAATGTTTCGTGAATTTCTTGGTGTTTGGTAGATTTTTTAGTGTCGATTTTTTGTTGGAATGCTGCCCTAAGTGAGGGTGATTGTTGAAGAGTTCTCATAAAAATTTTGGTAAGATTTATCAGTAACCGCTATTTTTATGGTTCCCAGAGTTGGAAGGCGATCGCTCTAGGGATGCAATTTTTCCTCGCTTGTATTTTTTAAGGGCGATCGCTACTCGGTATTTACGTTTTGCTTACCATTTTTTAGAGGAAGTCTACTAAATTTTGCTGAGTGAGTGTAGCACTACAAGGTACAGTACTGTTCCCCCCAGTTCAGTTTTACATTGTAGTCTTCGTGTTCTATGCAATCAAAAAAATCTATCTTGCCATTTGACAGCAGACCAATTGAATAGTTCCAACCACTCTGATTTAAGGCAAAAGTAACTGAACTAACAGAACCACAGTTATTTATTACTTTATTGGCAATTGACTTCATAAATTGAGGTGAATTCATGATTGAATCAGTTGCAGCCCCTTCCATCAAAAACAGGTAATTGTAAGGACGACTTTCTGGATGATCTGGGTAACTTTCAGAAATATCTTGACTCCTAATTGATACTTCCACATTTCGACCCTCTGCAATGTGGCTTTGGGCAGCATTAATAGTTGCAGTACAGTCTTCTATTACCACTTTTTGTGCCTTTACTGGTTGAGTTAAAAACAGTAATACATCCAGAGCAATTAATCCAGTTGCAATAACTTTATACATAGTGTTCAGAACTTTTTAATTACCTCTATGATTCCCGTTTGGAGTAACATGGCTAGATTTGTCGAACTAACTTTTACAAAATCTTGATATAGCAACCCTTATATGAAGGCAATCGCATTACCCCATGTAATTATTCAATGGGTCATTAACTTTTGTTCTAAGAATTCCTATAAGTGCTTTATGTAAGAAGTAACAAAAGTGAAATAATAAACTAATATGCCTTGCTGGTACAGGAGATGCAGCCATGACTTACACCATGCACGACGCTCAAGAAGTAGCAAAGCTGGCTGCTACTGATATTGAAGCTTGGCTGCGCTCCCAACCAGAAACCATCAGCGTTGTTAATGTTGAGGATGACCCAGATTACCAACGCAGAGATATTGACCTCATCTGGACAACGCACAGTGGCGAAATCTTGATTGAGATTAAGGGCAACAGGTGGGATAGGACTAAGAACTTTTTCTTTGAAACGAAAAGCAATCTGGAGAAGGGAACCCCTGGCTGCTTTATTTATTTGAGGCATAAGCAGATTCAAAGTACTGTTCGCTACACTGCGGAGAACCCCAGGCGATTTGAACACTTTGATTGGGAGTGGGAGCAGCCTTTTTGAGAGGATTTTATTTTAATCCACTAACTTCATTTACTGGGAGGATATTAGCCTTGAGAGTAAACTATTCAATTACTCGGAACTAACAACATCCGCGCCTCAATTCTTTCCCAGGTATTGGGCAACACCCGCACAGATGCTTGTTTACACTGGATAATGAGATGATTGGCGTAGAGATAATTTTTCAGTGCTTTGGCCTTTTCTTGGGATAAATTAATTATGTCTGGGCTGAGATTGAAAGCATTAAGTAAAGGTTGTTTCTCATCAGTAATTTTAGTGTAATTAGTAGCTTCGGCGATGACATTGGCGTAGGCTTCAGCGATGGCGTAGGTTTCGGCGTAGGCTTCGGTGTAGATGTGGGCTTTGGCGTAGTCTCCGGCTTCGGCGTAGTCTCTAGCTTCGGCGATGGCGTTGGCGTTGGCTTCGGCGATGGCGTTGGCGATAGCAACTGCACGTTTACCCACAGGTTTTAAATCCCCAGCAGATCCAGTTGTTGCCTGTTCTGCCCAGCTTAATAAAGCTTGGAGTTTTGATGTGTTAATGTACTTTTGCGCCTTTTTTTCCATCAACAACAGCAAATCATCTGCACCACCCCGTATTAAACCAGCTACTAATAAAAACACTTCCTTCCAACGTTCATCTGTTAAGTGTTCAGTAACTATTTTCTCAATTGTGCGATGATCATCAATATATTGCGCTGTTAAAAATTCTTGTAGTGTCAAATGAGAAAAAGAGAATACATCCTCTGCTCGTTCTACCAAGATTCCTTGTTGCACAGAAATAGCATTCAACACTGCTTCTCCATCCAAATGTTGAGGTGCATTCAAATTACTTGCCAAAAATACTTTAATTTGTTGAACAACATCACGCTGGGAAAAGAACAGTCTGTCAGACTCAAAATTTGTATAAGCAATCTCTGATAGTAAGATTTCTTCTAGTTCAGTATGTAGACCTTGATAAATTTCATCTCGAAGAATTCGCTTTTCTGATGCCCATTTCTCTAGTAATATCCGTAATGCTTTTTTGTATATAGTACTGCGATTGTCTGGAAAGTTTTGTGACTCGTCATACACCAAGCATAAAAATGTCAGCAATAAAGGCGTGTGGGCTAACTCTTTAGCTGCGGAATTTTCTGGTTTTTGCAGTAACTCCCAGCATTTCTGGCCTGTATGAGCTTGTTTATCTACTTTTGAACGAAACCAGTTATAAATAAATTGCTCAATTTGGTCATTATCAAAATCTGCCATAGCCACATCGCTAAAGCGGCGGAAACTGCTGCGGTAAGCCGCAGTGCGGCACGAGGCAATAAAGCGATTTTGATCGTATTTATCAACAAAGTTTTGGATTTTATTAATCGCCTCATTCAAATTTTGTGTCGGTACTTCATCCAAACCATCTAGGAGAATAAGTAATTTACCTTCTTCTAAAGCTTTGCCTGTAAATTTCTTAGCTGATGGAAAGCCGCAAACACGAAACTCTTCAGCAATAATTTTTTCAATATCAATATCACTATTAGTAAAAGTTTTTAGTTCAATAAAAACTGGGATACAGGTGTGTTTAAATTTTCCTTCTTTACCTTTGAGTGCTTCTAATCCCATCTTTCGCAGAAATGTAGACTTACCAGCCCCAGGGCCACCAAGCACCATCAGATATTGCTTCTCATTAGCAACTTTAATTCCTTCTTGTTTACCTTTATCTTGAGATTGAAACCTGCGGCTACTAGTTTGGCGATATAATTGTTCTAAATTTTCGATAGATTCAAAACTACGGATGGCTTCGTTATCTAAAAATTGAACTGCTGTATAGACTGATTCTAGGTTTACAGGGTCACGCATTCCCAACACTTTGAGAATACCGTGTCGTTCTTCGTAGTTTTGAACATACTGTCTTGATGCAGTAAAAATTAACTTCTTACTTTTTTCATCTAGGGTTTTGCCAAACAGCCATAAAGCCTTAACTCCGCCTCCCCAAAGTGACTGAAAAATAGGAACAGCTACGCCGCTAACAGCTGATACCGCCACTGCTACTAAAGGTTCTATTCCTGTCATACGATTACCAGTCCTTTACTGTAAATAAATGTTGCAGAAACTACTTTAATGATTTACTAACTTGCCTAAAAATGGGGGGCAGGTATTCAAGTTTTTGTACACTAAAATTAACTCTTCGCACTATTAAGTCCCTCAAAGTTTCCCATTAATTAGCAAACTTTATTCTTCCATTAGAAGCATGATTCTAGCTTCAATCACCTCTCTTTAGGGCGATATCTTAGCTTTAACTATCCTTCTTATGAAGGAGATTCCAGCTAAAACTATTTTAGCGAAAGAACGAAATCAAGATTAACCCTGATTCTCTGTCCAAAACTTGAAAATACGCTGTAATAGCTCAACCTGGGTACATCCATAAGTAGCTGCTGCAATTTTAAAATCTCTCTTGAACTCGGCAGGCACTTTAAAATTCAGGTTGACTGTTTCCCCGGTTCTGGTTTCTCCAAGTAAGTTGGGGTATTGCAACAATTCATAATCTCTTTCATTCTAGGTATCTGGACTTTTGATTTAATGCTTCCATTTAATTAAATCTATCGGTGTAATTGCAAATATATTTAAATTAGTTTCATCATCATATATTAACTATCTGGATAATCCCTTACTTATGTGCGTAGCCGTAGCCCATCGTAGATATCGCCCCCTAACTCTTAAAGAAAACCCCAGGCAGCGATCGCTTTCTTGATTCTTAGAGGATACCCCATTAGGTAAAATAGCGACCAAAGCAATTTGATTGTGTTCGCTCTCTATTCTTAGAGGAAACCAAGCGATCACCCCCAACCATGACCAACATCTACGACCTCAACATTACTGATACCGAGTATGCAAAGCTGATAGCCCAAGGCTACGACCCCAACCTAGAACACCAGTTGCTAGAGCTTGGCGAGAGCTTAGACGAAGCCCGAAAGCTAGCGCGAGTAGTGGGCTTAACCAAAGACAAAGCACCGGAGACTGAGGAGGAGTGGGAAGAATTTATGGCAGTTTTGGGGCATTAGTTCTGGGGGAAATGGGGCAAGGGGGCGATCGCATCTCAGTTTTGAGGGAAAGGAGCGATCGCAGTCAAGAAAATTGGCAACGAGAACATCAGACATCAGCAGATGCTATTTAGTTCTGGACGGATAGGAAAGCTTCTCAACCCAAGTTAAAGGCAGTTCTATTTTACTTCCAGCAGAAATTAACTCGTAGTCATAACCAGCCGTTTGACAAAAAGTTATGATTTCTTGAGAATTAATAGCTTCGACAACTGGTGTTGGAATATTCAAATCGGCTGGTTTTTCGTTAACTATATTTTTAGCAAAGTCGTTTGCATCCGAAGGTGATTCAAACATCAATACTTTGTTGCGACCATTAGAAAAAATCGTATGGATTCCTTCATGGTCAGTATGAGGGTTGAATATTAAAACATATACAGTTTTATTAATAGCTTGGCTAATAAGACTAACACCAATCCTGGAAGCGTCAGCTGGAAGTTGATTTTGCCTAGCTTCTCTGGCAGCAGGAGCTTCAATTAGGGCGAATGCAGGTGGTGTAAACCAAGAACAAGTAGCAAGCGTAAGTGTAGCAGCCAGAACTTTTATTTGCATAGTTTTTCTCCAATTTTCTCATATATAATTCTCATGTACTCATTATTTAACAAAAGCGATCGCTCCTATTCAAGCGTGGAAAACTCAAGCGATCGCGGACAAGTGGGCGGCTACGCCATTGCACATTTACTATGTATTTTCTAGTACATTACTGGCCAGTTGTAGCGAAGCGATGACCTAGTGCTGTGGGCTGCTGAGTTCTTCTACAGCGTTGGGTCAACAACTGGGGATTTGTGGCTGTTCTGCTGATATCTCATTAAAACTGCAAAGCAAAGAGTTGTTATGCCAAATTGCCAGAAACTTTAAACGTGGCGCTGTAACTTCAACTTTTTCAAGCGAGGAAAACAAAAGGGTGAGGAGAGTAGCGGGCTACGCCTACGCAGCTTGCAACAGAAGCAAGTTATGATTTTGCAGGTTCTAATAAAACTGTTAAACTGTTGTCCCACTCATCAAAGAACCCATCCGGCCATCGGTCAATTCTGCCGTCTTTATCAATGCGGGGTGACACAACTTTAATAGAAGCTTGACCTTGTTGTTCTTGACGTTGAAAGTAATGTAACTGCACATCTTCTGGTTCAAGTTTACCATCATGAACAGCAAGACGAATGCCGTTTAAAATCTGGTCGCTATGAGTTTCTACCACAACTTGAACGCCACAGTTAGCAGCCAGGGCTAACAGCTTACCCAGCTTTGTTTGTGCTTGAAGATGGAGTCCGGTTTCTGGGTGTTCAATAAGAATTAATGCACCTGGACTCGATGCTAAAATTGCTACGATAATTGGTAAAACGTATGTAATGCCGTATCCAACATTGTCACTAAATTTCAAGTTAACCCAATCTATATCTAGATTTGCATTAACTTGGATGCGTAGGCTAGAACTTATTTCTCCCAGCCATGCCTCAACTTGGTCTATCAAATTTATTGATTTTGCTTGCGGGTGACTGAGTTGGGCGATGGGGATTGGTTGACTACCGTAAGTGTAGAGAAAATGTGCTGTATATTCCCCAAGCGCACCAATTTGTTTAAGTTGTTGCCTTTGGTAATTTAAAATTCCTGATGTAGTGATTGCACGTTCTGATTGAAGGTGATGAAATTCTCTACTAAAAATGCTTGACTGATAAATATCGGCATCAACAGATTTGAATCCAATCTCTAAAACATCAGCTTCTCTCTCTAATGAGTTGTAGTTAAAGTGCCAAATTCCTTTAGTATCGTTTTTAAAAATAAGCTCAAATCCTACATAGTCTTCTTTGGCATTTTCACATAAAGCGTCTCGTGCCCTACCAATATTTACCAAATTACCATTGAGTAATAAGCCAGTGTTTTGTAGTAAACCTTGCTGGTAAGATTGATGTAGCAGTGATAGTGCTTGCAACACACAGGATTTACTAGTGCTATTATAACCAGAGAGTACGGTAAGCGATTTAAAATTCAGTAATTGATTCTCAAATGCTTTGAAGTTTAACAGCCGTAATGAATTAATCATTATAATTAAATATATATTTTTATCTATTTAATTTTATCCTAGTTGATTTGCTTAGTAAAAAATGTTAAATATAAGAAAATTTCTAATTAGTTACCAATTAGCTTGTTACTGATAACTGTTCAATGATTTAATCTTCAACCACTTCTAACCCAGTTTCTCGTGCTACCCTTTGTGTTAATGATTCGTTTGATGGGCTTTGCTCCATCCACTGGTGATATTCGTCTATCAAAATATCCAAATAGTTATCTAAATGTGAGTTTAACCAATCAGCCTGTAAGGTATAACCTAAATCTCGCATCGCCAAGATAACACAGGTGCTATCAAACATATTACATCGTCTACTCAGTTTGACGGCATCCAGAGCAGGTATCAACGGTGGACGTGGTGGCAGTGGTGCTTGCATTTATCAAATATGGTTTTAAATAATGACACCTGAAAATTTTATAGAACTTTTCAATGTAGCAAGCCAAGTAGCGACTAGAAGAAATAAAGCAATGGCAGTCTTCAAGCTGGAGAATACTTATTATATAGTTGATGCTAAGGAATGGGAAGAAGGTCGTGCGTATGGGCAATATATCACCACGGTAGAACCTGAATAAAGTCAATTGGCGAGAAAATTAAATAGCGATCGCTACCGTCAAAATCGAGCTAGGTTGCGAGACTCAGCAAAGATATTAATGAGGTCAACAACAGCAGTTGATAGTACACCAGGAAAAGAAGCTGTATCACTAAATACAGTAGAAAATCTGACAGCCACATCTTCTTGAAGTGCTAGCGACAGTAAACCAGATTTACTGTAATTTTTATAAGTCAACTCTAAAGAAGGTTGAGCCTGTTGTAATTTGGTTTGAGAAGGTAAGCGATCGCGTTTGGTGTGTGAATTGAAATTAGGGTCAGCAGGTACAAGGTTCCAGAGTTCGTTAATCGGGTAGAGCGATAAGGGTAAAAGGTGGTCTAAGTCGTATTGGGTAGGAGAATGGATTCGCTTTTGTGTCCAGGGGCAAACAAACTCTGTTCCTTCCATTAACAGTAAATCTACATTGTTACGTTCCCAAGTTAATGGTCGGCGATTATCAGGTCTATCTGTTAGTAATTGATAAATGCAACCTCGATGCACTATTGAGTGATTTTCTTGTTGTACTCTTTCTGTAAATAAGCACCATTCATGAATACAAAGTGCTTCAATCCACAGTGACATCTCCTGGAAGGTTTGCCATAGGTCAGCTTGAATTACTAAACATTTATCTTCTGCCACAGTACCAGGAATTGCTACAACTTGAGTGCTAAGTTCTGCATACTTTAAGGGTTTATTAAACACACTCCAATGTCCAAGCCCTGCATATCTAATTGGCATTTCAATTGCTTTATTAATAGCAGTGAGGGCAGCTTGGTAGGCTTTGTGTAAAGGTTTTGAGTAGCTTTGATATTTTCGTGGAATTCTCATCTCGTTGATGAGGTAGAAACCATCGCTGGGTTTTGAGGTTCCACCTACACTTAATTCCCACTGACAGCGTAATTTCTTTAGTTGAGGGCGAAACGACATATCATTTCGCAATTGGCCATCAATTATTGCTCGTTGTCCTTGCAAAATAGGTTCGCTTGGTTTGACAAAAGGCCAGTAATAAGCAACCCAAAACTGAGCCAGTACCCGCAAAGGCACAGCTACAGCCATGTTCATGTTCCGCAAATCAGGGAAGCTGATGACAACATCATTAATGGCACGTAGCAAAGCAATTTTGTAACTTGTGACTTTTGTATCGTGCTTGAGAATAGTACTGATAATTATGCTTCCCGATGACATAACAGGAGTTAAAAAGGCTACTCTATAGTGTTCCCATTTTCATCTCGCTTGATTTCTACAACTTTGACATTAAACCCTTCCCATTCCTGGATAGTAAACCCAGCTTCGGTTTCTTCTGGAAACCTAGTTGCCATTTTTTGCCAAGCTTCTTCTTCGCTTTCAGCCCAGATGTAATAACCCTGGCGTTCTGTAAGGTCATCGCGCCCAATGCAGTCGTGTGAGTATAATGCATTACGTGTACACCTGTATTCTTGCATAACTTTAAATGATTAAAAATCTGGCTTACTACTGTAAAAAGTTTTCTCCCAGGTCAAAGTCTAACAAGATTGGTTTAAATGTTAGCCCTGGTGCGCCCAATAAACCCATTTTGCTGTTATCTATCATTGAAATGGTAAGCCAAGGGCAGATAAAAGGAAACCAAATTCCCTTGTCTGCTGAACTCATCGCTACATTTCTCAAACTGTGGAGCCGCTTGGAGCCATTACGCAACCCAGATATAGGCTTACCTTTTTACCACCTGGTTAGCGATGGCTTTTGGCACTATCAACCCAAGCCAGGATTTGAATCGTTAATTGCCGCCAAGGTTAAAATCAGAACTCCCAATATCATTAGGCAAACTGTAGAATACGCCTACTTAGATGATGAATTGTGGGAAATTATGCAAAACCCTCAGGAGCGAAGTATTTTAACCAATGTGCTAATTGATTTCTGGTTCATTAAGAAGGCGCAGGATATAGAGCAGTTACTCCAAGTCAATGCCTTTGCTGAATTACAAGACCAGCTGCAACGCTCCGGCGGCAAGGTTTATAAACTCGAAGAACTCAAGGATGAGCAAAAATTAATTGTCCGGGATGCAGCTTTTCGTATAAGCGTACTTAAAAATTACAATCATCGTTGTGCTTTTTGTGGATTACAAGTATTTGATCCACTTAGCCAAAATATTGTAGATGGAGCGCACATCAAGCCTTTCTCCAAGTTCTACGATGACCGATTCGATAACGGGCTTTCACTTTGCAAAAACCATCACTGGGCATTTGACCGCTTCTGGTTCACCATCGATGAGCATTACAACATCATAGTTGCTGACAACCTGCGGGAAGATTCACCCAACGCTAAACCGATGCGGGAGTTTAGGGGCGATCGCATAAACCTACCTGCCCAAGAGCAGTATTATCCAAGGCAAGATTCTCTACAATGGCATCGAGAGGAATTTTTGAGACGTGCTGCATGACCAAAAAACCTAAAGGTTGGTATAAAGAAATTGTTATTCGTCCCGTTGTTCATGTAGACGGTTACGAAAGCTATGAGAAAATGTGTAGTTTTGTTGCTGATATTTACTACTCTACGGAGGAACAAAAACTACTGCGCCAATTAAGAACTAATCCCGGAGAATCGATTTACATCACCCTATACACCTTTTTTAAAGTCGGTCAAGCCAAATGTCCTGCATATTGGGTGAACAAAGATTTATTAGAAGCATTGCTGCAATCGGTTTTAACTGTCGAAATTGAGAGTTTAAACTGGGCAATGAAAACGGGAATGTTTATGCTGCCTAAAGGTGTGATTCTTTCTCCTGAAAATAGGAGCGTTGATGCTATTTTTTGGAATTACGATAGTGAAGCTGATATTCTTTATTGGGCAGCAACCGATGGTTCTAGTTCCTTTTGCCGCCGATTTAAACTTAATGGACAAAAAGTTACTTATACTGATTCACAAGATATTGACCCCAAAGTTGTTAAAGGATTTAATGAATATTTACAATCCATTTTCCTACGATTGATTTTGATTATGGAGTGCCGCCCCGAACTTGTGGATACAACAAGCGAGGTAATCAGGGTGAATAAAGGATTTGGTAAAGCCCAAGTGCAAGACTTTTATCAACCACTTTGGCTAGGACTTGGATATCGACTAAAGCGTGAAGGGACACAAAGCAGTGAAGGCAGTAGCGGTACACATGGTACTAAGAGCGTCCATTGGCGTAGAGGCTTCTTACGCAATCAGCCTTACGGCGAAGGCAGACAGCAAAGAAAATTAGTCTGGATTGAGCCAGTTCTAGTAATGGGTGGAAAAGAATCATAATCAGCAGATGGAATCTTTAGAAACGATACAAGCACTTCATTTAGCAGTTCAAACATTAAGCGAGATTGAAAATTTGTCGATTGATGATGATATCAAAGAGCAATTAACTAATAAAGTCTTAGCAACTATTGGGATAGAAATAAATCAAGATAAAAAATATGAAGAAATAAATCAAGATAAGAAATATGAACCTGGAAGTCAAGAAAAGATTATTAGAACTATTAGAAAACTAGGTGGTAGTGCTACTCGTGCTGAGATTGCATTAAATACAGGTATGAACCCTAACTCAATTAGTTCATTGCTAAGTCAACTGACTAAAAAACGTACAGTTGAAAAAATTAAACTTAAGAAATCACCTGTTAGAAATGGTAGAGGGCTAGAACCTGAATATATTTATAAGCTTGTAGATAATGAATAATTGCACTGTACCTTACATTTCATAAACTGCGGCTGGGTCTTTAAACTTAACCGTGTTGGGCTATGAATACAATCTTGTCAGCTAAGGAATCATCATGATGGCAGACGATAAAATGAATGTCAAATATGAATCATGTCAGGGTACATTAATCCAATAAATTGACAGGATAAAGCTACCAGCGCTAGTTTAAAAGATAAGATTTAATCCTAAATACATGGTGATTGATAGTGATATTCAATCTGCTAGCGATTGGGATAATGTTAAAAAATCTCAGTTAATTGAATCTTTTATTATTAATTTGCCTGTAATGCCAATTGTTCTCTATGAAAATTCACAGCATACATACAAAGTTATTGATGGCAAACAGAGATTAAAAGCAATTGTAGATTTTTACAGTAATCAATTAGTTTTGAGTGGATTAGAAGTTAAGACAGAATTAAATCGATGCACTTATGCTACTCTTCCCTTCAAAGTAAAGACAGTACTTAATCGTCATTCTCTATCTTTGATAACTATTATCCCTTCAAAAGATGCCAGTCCCGAAGAAATAGCAAAACTGATAGAGATTGCTGTAAATCGTCTTAATTAAAGACTGCGATCGCATAGCAACACTAGCCATCTGAAAACACCAGCCTGGCATCGTCAGCGCGATGAATGTTCAGCCTTAATTGATACATCTAACCGTTAATGAATTAACGCTAATGAATTGTGGTATCATATCAATATGAACTTAAAGCAACTAAGAAACCGTGCGGAGCTTCGTATCCTTGATGTGGCCTATCGTCTTAAGGTGGCGGAGTCAACGGTGCGTAACTGGGAGACGGGGCGGACTTTGCCAACACTGAACCCAATTGAGATGCTAACGCTTTGTCAGATGTATAAGGTATCGCTGGAAGAGTTAGCAACGATCGCAAGCACATCTTATGAGGAACATCAAAAGAAGGGTAAAAAATGAAACTGCAACGCATTGAGGCTGGTGAATATATTACTTGTGATGGTAGGTTTTACATTCGTAATACCTATTACTCTAACGGTATCCCCGGACGGAGTAACACAACTAAAGGCTGGTTGATTGAAGATAGAAGCGGGGCAACTCCGTTTCTAGTTAGCATCACCCAAAAAAGCAAGCTGCGGCGGGTGGATACGTTGGGACAGGCTAAAGAAATTGTGGCAGGGATTATTCAACGTGATGCCCAAGCGCAAAAGCTACAAGCAGCCGGATGGCATAAGGAAGATAACGCAAAACAGCCGGGGGTGTGTTGGCGATCGCCGTACTCCAGCAGGTTATTAACGCAAACTGAGGCACTGCTGGAATTGAGTTTGATGTCGTGACATGACGAAAAACCTTATGACTGACACTGAACGCGAGGCGCTTGCAACTGCTATCAGGATGTATGTAGAAATGGGTGTACTCAATCGAGTTTCGCAGTCAACGAAAACATTTTTAGCTCGTGTTCCAGCAGGTATTAATTCTCGTCGATTGCAAACTCTCATTAAAAATCATGGTCAAGAAATTGCAGCAATGGCAGGAGCTAAAGATGTGATTTATAAAACTGGTGACTACCGCGCTTCTGGTCGTGGTGCTTTTGGTTGTAGAGGTGGTGGTGAACGTGCGGTAAATATTTCGCCATCAATCGAGTTTATTTTCTAATAGAAAAATATGAACACACTAGAGCTAAAACCAGGAGATAAAATCGGAGTATTTTTCTATGATGATAGGCGTGGTACTAAAGCCACAATTGAAGAAGTTGATAACATCTCACCAACTGGAATAGTTACTTTAAAATCGGGGACTCGCTACACTTCAAAAGGAAAAGAGATTGGCGCTCTTGGCGACCCAACTTATTTATGCACTGTAGAAAAAGCTCAATCTGTCATAGATAAAGCAGCACAACGTCAGCAACAAAACGAAGAAGAATATAAGGCTTACTTAACATCGCCTGAAGGTAGACGCGATAAAGCTGCGGCATTAGCGGTACAGGCTGCGATTAAGGTACTCAATCAGTACGGTTGGTATGCCGATGTTGAAGGTCACATGGATGTAATGGAAGCAGAAATTGAACAAATTATAAAAAAGTATCTTAGTGAACACGAACCTACAAGCTAAAAGTTCAGTTATTTAATCAATTGAGGTTAAGTTTTATGTTTGAGCCAAATGAAGAGGGAAAAGTCAGACTGTACTTTACAGAAGAGAAAATTTGTATTGGTTCATATAAAGAGGTAGAAAAATACGAGCGAGAAACTAAGAACAGCTATTGGGCATCTGAGTTTTTTGAACTACCAGCAGACTATAACCCTATTGGAAAAACAGCAGATGAAATTAAGTTAGCTGTGAGAGAAGTACTTTTATCAAAGTGGCTGAAAAAAAGCTTAGGTCTGTGATGAACCTTATATGTACTACGGATACCGTTGCTATACCAAAGAAAATGAGCCTTTAGGTTGGCTATACACATTTGACTCTAATCTTGAATATGCTTGGACTAATAAAAATTTGCATTGGTGCAAGCGTTGGAAAACAGAAAAAGGAGCTAAAAAACACTTCGATTATTACAACAATAACTGGCAGTTTAAGAGTAAAGGAGGCTATCTCAAAATTGAGTTAATGCCAAAAATTCTTGAGAATAAAAACTCATCTCAGCAGCGTTGGAATGAAGCCAATCGTGATGCACTTTACCAAGCTCAAGAAAATTACAATCAGAAACGCCCTATAATGTCATTTCGTCCGAAAGCCGAACTATTAGAATGGTTGAAAGAAGAACGTTGGACAGATGACAATGGTGAACCAGAAACTGATGCTTCACTCCTAAATCGTAAGTTAGAAAAACTAAAAAATTTAGAACAACAGGGATTTTAAGACAGTGAAAGCAGAAGAATTAAAAAATTTAATTATTAGTATTATTCAAGAAAAGCCTAGATTTTTTGACCATGTTTGTACTAAAGATATCAAAGCTCTGCTATTAGAACATTATAATATTTCTGTAAGTGAGAAAATGATTATTAAAGTGATGATGCAAGTAGTAGAAGGGGGGGGTAAGTAAATTTGGTGGGGATGGTTACGAGTGTGGGGATGGTAGTACACTAACATGGGCTGATGAACACGCAGTAGCTGGGTCAAAACTGACAGGAATTCATAAGTATTGGTGGTTTAATATTTAGTTAACTTTAATTAAATAAATCTTAAATAAAGAATTGAATAATGAATAATCTAGACCGTCTTTTGACGATATTAAAAGAACAAGCAGACTTGATTGATAAACTTAACACACGTTCTGACTTTCAATACAAAAGTACACAAAGGCTAGTTTTGGATTATGGTAAACATTTTGTAACAAAGGTCAAATCACCATTTAAAGGCAAACCAAAATCATGCTTTGAAAACTGCTTGAAAGCACTAATAAATTTTCCAAAACTCAATTACTGTGAGGGATTTGCTATTAGTGATGATGTTGATATAGCTGTATCCCATGCTTGGCTAGTAAATAATGATGGAGAATTAATTGATCCAACTTGGATAGGTGAACGGTTTAAAGGTAGTACTTATTTTGGATTAGTCTTCACCGAGGATTTTGTAAGAGAAATAGCCCAAAAGACTAAATGCTATGGAATTCTAGATAATGATTTCATGAATGAACACCAGCTATTACGAGAAGGTTTTCCGCCGCACGCACTTCATCCCATATTTCATTCTTCTGTAAATGTGCCTGAATGAAGCAGTTTTGGGTGCGCTCGTATTATGCCATAATACTCATCACTCTATTAATATTGCAGTAATAAAGATATGTTAGCTGGTGCAGCGCTACGTAAAACAGGAAGTGGTTGGGAATTTGCATCAGAAGCAGCATTAGAAGATTTTGTTTGGGATAACCTACAGCAATTATCAGGCTTAATACCTTTAAAACGACAGTATGCTGTCAAAGGCGAAATCTGCGATATTTTAGCACTTAACGAGACGAGACAATTAGTAATTTTAGAACTCAAAAATACTGAAGATAGATATATTGTTCAACAACTAACTCGGTATTATGACAATTTATTAGACGAGAAACCATTTTCAGAGCAAATTGATTACAGCTTGCCTGTCCGGTTAGTTGCGATCGCACCCTCATTTCACAGACATAATCTAATTGACCGCAAACACACAAAGTTGATAGTCGATTTTTTGCAGGTTACTGTTGCCCAGATTAATCAAAATTTTCACTTACAACTGCAAGATATTGATACTAATCAAATTTGGTCAATTCCGATTCCCTATCAAGAACTTGATATTAGCACTGTATCAAGCAATATTTCAGAACCACCGCAATTACTTTTAGATTGGCTTGGTGCTTGTACTGGAGAAGAACAACAAGCAATTCTTAAACTTAGAGAAAAAATTCTTAGTTTTGATGAGCGAATTCAAGAAGAAATTCAAAGAAGAAATACTATTAGATATGGTAAAGGTAAAAACAAACCTGTAGCTGAGTTATGTTTTCAAAAAAAGACTAACAAACCAGTTATATTTCTGTGGCTCCCTACTCCTAGCTCATTATTATTTACACAAAAAAGACAAGTGATTGGCAGAATGAGGCTGTGGATGGATGGTGCTGTTGTAACCTATGCTGGTCATATCCCAGAAGGTTTCGGTCGGATGAGGCTGCAATCTGAATGGGATGCCATGCCACGAGAACAAAGACCTAGAAATTTGTATTGGAGCCTTTCTTATAAATCATTTTCTCCTGTAGGAATTAACACTTATAAGGAGTTAATTCCAAATCCTGATTCCCTAGAATCACTAGTTGATTTAGCACTTTCCAAGTGGTCGGCAAGGACTTAATTTCAATACCACACTGTTTTAGCAGTAATTCTTAGAGGAAACTTGTAGAGATGGGCTATAGATGGGATATAGCTGGTAGACGATGGCGTGGAGCGATCGCCCCTCATTCAAGCAAGGAAACTCCAAGCGATACAAAAAAGCCCAGTCATCTCATAACTGGGCTTTTACTATCTCAATCAATTATTGGAAGATTCGTAGTTGCATTACAACGAATTAGGCAGTAGGTTGTTCGAGATTAACTTTGACAACTTTGTTCTTTTCTTGCTCGGACTTGGGTAGTGTCAAATTCAAGATACCGTCTTTATAATCTGCGGTGACATTGGTATTTTGAATTCGAGCAGATAGAGGAATTACACGTTGGAATTTACCGTAGTGAAATTCACTTCTTGTAGTGCCATTGTTTTCGGTTTTAGTTTCAGACTTGCGCTCACCACTAATGTGAACAGCATCTTGGGTGACTTGAATATCTAGGTCTTTAGCGTCGATTCCTGGCAGTTCTAGCTTCAAATGCAAAGCATCATCAGTTTCTTGTAGTTCAGCAGCAGGAACTTTGATAAAGTCTCTGTCAAGAAATCCAGATGGTACTCTGGTATCTTCAAACAAGCTGTTGATGTGACGTTCTAAAGCGTTCAATTCTTGCCAGGGGTTGTAACGAACTAGCATATTAATTTATCCCTCGTACCAATAGTAGTTTTTTGCTCAATTAACTGAGGATTTAATTCCTTGCTTTGATTACCATATTATTGAGAACTAATAAGCTTGTAAATTCGGTTGTTATCACCAAATAATTGATGATTACCGCACCAATTTAGGCAGCAAAAAAGATTACGGTTTACTCTAATGTTGCGGTTCGGTAAACCAGAATAATAACTATTAATAACAATAATAATCAACTACTAATCTGCTGTTTAAGGGGATAGTAAGGTAAATTATTAGCCCTTCGCTATCACAAAATAGTCTACTTAAACGGTTGTCCCCATCGCTCCCAATTTTCTTTATTGAATGGGGACTTAAATTTTTGAATCATTGCCTGTTCTAAAGTTTGTCGTGCTTTCCTCTCAAGCGGTGCATCCCACCAAAAACCAATATTAACCGCCGTCTCCATCTGATAGCGATAATGTAAGTCTTGGTAACTGCTGATGTAATCCTTGCAGTCGTGGGTATTTTTCCAACGCTTGTTACTTTGGCACGTTTCCCCAACATAAAGCAACAACAGAGCAGCACTATCAATCACAAAATACAAAGCTGCTTGACCAAAATCATCTGGCATCCGATAAAAAGCCATTGGTTGTAAATGCAGCGTAAATGGGTCTATTATGTCTGGGTCGCAGTGGTTAGGTGCAAGGTCAAATAACGCCGTCTGCTGCATTGGCTTGCTCTCCCTCACTCGCTGCTGATAGTCAAAGATTTGCCCTTTCCACTTCAGCAGCGCCTCAAGGCTCATCACCAGCGCCTCTGCTCTACGTGCTGGTGTGGGTTTCACGTCTGGAAATAGGTTTAGCTGATTATTGGGTTCCAAGGTCATCACTGGGAGTTACTTTCCCAGTAGATTATCCCCCAGAACTGAAGTGAGATAAACCTGTTAACGGGTTTAGGAGAGCGATCGCTTATTTATTATTAGTACTAATAAAAACTTAGTAGATAAACTCTACGTAGGAGTGGTGAATATTATATATCATGAAGTTCTGTTGCAATTAGTACGGCGTAGCGCTAGCGCAAAGTGGACAATTTGACAATCTTTAATCCTAAATCTACTTGGCGTATAGTCATAATCTGTTCGCAAGCAACAAGACTTGATTTATGGTTCAAAAGCTCGAAACAAAACGCCAGAGCGGAGGTTTTCCAGAGACTGCCCCCGCTGCTAATCCTGTATTTTTTAGAACCTATAGCCAATAGAGAGATGGTAGCGATCGCCATAAATAACTTGTTAACAGGTTTGTTTCTGGGGGAAACTGGGGCGACTCGTACCGATTACCACGATGAGAAAGTATCAGGTCTAAAGATAGAGCAGCTTTAGGAGTGGGAGATGGGGCGACACATCCCAATTTTGAAAACAATATATTTTATTTGGATTCAATGAGTAAGATACTGAATGTTGATTTTTTCAAAGTTGTAATTCCCGCAGACATGAATTTGTCTTTTGGAGAAGTTTTACAAAAAGTTATACAAGCACCTGCTGAACAAAGATTTCAAGAAGTTCGTTTACACTATGTTTCTCTACACGAAGCTGTGTTTGGATGGCAGGAGACATGGGAAGGAGAAATAGTTCGTCTTCGTATGGACAATATACCCGTTAAGGCCAATCTTGCTGGCAAAATAGAAGATTTTAAGCTGGCGGATGATGAAGGTATAGGTGAACAATCGGCATTTATTTACCATCCAGCTACTAATATCCTGCTACTTCAATCTAACAAGCATGGTGTATCACCAGGGAATTTTGCTAGATATTTTGAATTAATCATTGGCTCTAATGCCTCTATTTATATAGATCCGGTCATCCAGTTGGATGCGTTACAAAGATTGGAACAGATGAAAACAGTCAAAAAACTTAATATTAGTATTGCTGCATTAGAAAATATGAGTGTTTTTGAAAACTGTGGACTTGAAGAATTTGTCAACCTTACTACAGCTTATCAAGCTCCAGCAATTGATATAGATTTTAAGGTTTCTCGCTCCAAAAAATCATCTTTACCTTTAGAGAAAGTACGTAATGCAACCACTTCATTACTACGTATTTCTAATCAAAACCAAAATCAGGTTAAAAAAATCAGAATTTCGGGTTCTAGTGATGACGATGATAGTCTATATGTAGATTTATTGAAAGACAAAATGCGTGAATCCATACAAATTCAAGCCCCAAAAAGTCAACGTAATATTCCTTATCTAGAACGACAGAAAGCTCTAAGAGATGCTTGGGAAAAACGAAAATCTGAAATCTTAAAAATGTATGGAAAAATAAATTAATTAGCAGTGCGTAGTATTGCAGCAAACACTCTAATAACTCTGTAGGCACTCAAACCAGATGTTATGAGAGAAAATAACCAAATTCCAAAAGCAACCCATTGCCATGAACCCAAATTTTTAATATCAAAAAATAAACCGATAAAGCTTAAAAATGCTAATACAAATGACCAGTTTATAGCATCCATAAAATAATTTATTAACTGAGTATATTTATTAGCATTTTTTATTTGCTTCATAACATTTGTATGGCTTATTGCAAATAAGATAGACATTGCAGCAGCAAGAAAGCCTATTGCAATACCGCTAAGTGTTGTGGCAGCAGAAAACAGGTCTTTTAAAGAGCTAGGTAAAGGTTTGCCCCAAAACAAGGAACAGTAAAAGGCTGTAAAAAATAATCCAAGTGTTATGGGATACCATTTTTCAAGATTTTTCTGCATATAAATCACCCGGCAACCCAATCAAACATCGGCTTATCACTATTTTACAACTCTATAGTATTTTTGTACTATAAAATTTGCGGATATAATCAATCTTTAAATTTTGACAATTTATTATTTTCACCTGCCAATTATGGAAAAGAGCAAGCAAATTTATTAAATATTAAAGTCTTTTTGAATTTATCTAGCTACCTGCTGCAATTAATAAAAATCTTCGTTCGTATATCTACAAAGTAAAAGGTTTAGTAAACAAGGTTTTTATAGTTTGGGTTAAAGATAAAGTATTAATGTTGAGTGCAATCTTCACGCGATCGCTGTTTTACACAATACAATTGCCTTGCAAACCTACTATTTATCAGAATTTACTTGTTCAATTGCACCCCAAGCATCACCAATTCTACTAAAATTGCTTCCCTCCTATCACCCCACCACCGCCAATCATCGACACTAAAAAGCGCCCCCCTTTTGAGGGAGCGCTTTCGATTTTATTTGATGTGATTACCAATTAGCCATTGATAGCAGGAGCGCTTAGAGCCACAGGAGCAACATCAGAAGCTGCCAAGTCTAGAGGGAAGTTGTGAGCATTACGCTCGTGCATTACTTCCATACCCAAGTTAGCGCGGTTGATGATGTCAGCCCAAGTGTTGATGACGCGACCTTGAGAGTCGATGATGGATTGGTTGAAGTTGAAACCGTTCAGGTTGAACGCCATTGTGCTTACACCCAAAGCGGTGAACCAGATACCGATTACAGGCCATGCAGCTAAGAAGAAGTGCAAGGAACGGCTGTTGTTGAAGGATGCGTATTGGAAAATCAAGCGACCGAAGTAACCGTGTGCAGCTACGATGTTGTAGGTTTCTTCTTCTTGACCGAACTTGTAACCGTAGTTTTGAGATTCGCTTTCGGTTGTCTCACGAACTAAGGATGAAGTTACTAGTGAACCGTGCATTGCAGAGAACAAGCTTCCACCGAATACACCAGCTACGCCCAACATGTGGAAGGGGTGCATCAAGATGTTGTGTTCTGCTTGGAACACAATCATGAAGTTGAAGGTTCCAGAGATACCCAAGGGCATACCATCAGAGAATGAACCTTGTCCGATGGGGTAAATCAAGAAGACTGCGGTTGCTGCTGCTACTGGTGCGGAGAAGGCTAGGCAAATCCAAGGACGCATTCCTAAGCGGTAAGAAAGTTCCCATTCACGTCCTAAGTAGCAGAATACGCCAATCAGGAAGTGGAATACTACTAGCTGGTAAGGACCGCCGTTGTATAGCCATTCATCTAAGGATGCTGCTTCCCAAATTGGGTAGAAGTGTAAACCAATTGCGTTGGAGGAAGGAACAACTGCTCCGGAGATGATGTTGTTTCCGTACATCAACGAACCTGCTACTGGTTCGCGGATACCATCGATGTCTACTGGGGGTGCGGCGATGAAGGCGATGACGAAGCAGGCGGTGGCTGCTAGGAGGGTGGGGATCATTAGGACGCCGAACCAGCCGATGTATAGGCGGTTGTTGGTGCTGGTTATCCAGTTGGCGAAGCGTTCCCACACGTTGGCGCTTTGGCGCTGTTGAATGGTTGCGGTCATTGTTTTATGATTGCGGTTAAATTTATGTATGTATCAGGCGGTTTCGTTTTCGCCTGTGAATGTAATTTACACTGCTTTACAAAAATTAATCAAGTATTGAAGATTTTAGAAAACTGGTAAAAATCATTAGCTTTACTTATTTAAGTAGCTAGATGGGTGCGATTGCTTACCTCCATTCTTGAGAAAATAACTTGTTAACAGGTTTAATTGTATTGAGAAGTCAGTGATCGCTTTGTGCCATTGCACTCCATAAAAGCTGAACTGTGTTTTTATTCATCGGCCATCTCATCAGGATCTAGTGTGACTGCCCTTAACAGTCCTTGCCTAATCACTTTTTCAATCAATTCACTTCGAGTTATCCCCAACTCCTCAGATACTTTGTCTAATTCAAGGGATGCAGTTTCAGTCAGCATGATTTGATATCGCTGCTTTGTCTCACCGTATTTGTCTTTTTCTGTTCGTTTTGGTCTTGGCACTATTTCTATACACACGTCAACACCTCAACACCCAATTTACAAATCTATTAAAATACATATATACACACCTACACACTTACATATTACAATCAGCTTAAATAACAAAGGCGATCGCTCAATTCTTGGCGGAACCAGTGCGATCGCCTTCAGTTGTAAACCCAATACAGGGAGACAAATAAATGATGACACAAGTGCAAGCGTTCACCTTGGAAAAAGCGATCGCACCTGAAAGTGGTGCAAAGTGTTCTGTACAGTCTATGACCACTAGCTTTCTACCCAATACTGACGACCAAAGTACACCCGTTCTCAGTCAAACTGACTCACCAACCGCCCCAAACAGAGAACCTCTCAAACACCTGTTGATTGGTTCTGTTAAAGGTGTGACCAGCACCATTCACCGTTTGCAGTTGGTTGGTTATGCGGATGTAGCTGATTGGAGCCAACTGCTGCCAACTGCCAACCCAGACGAGGTAATGAGCATCTTAAATAGACCTGTTGTGGTGAAATAGCTATCACGCCAAATTCAGTAATAAATGCCCCCAACTGGGGGTTATTTTTTGGGTGTAACTTTAGAAGGTCAACACATGCGATCGCATGACCTCCAGTTCTGTTGAAATCTAGGGCGATCGCCACGCACTAGGCTTGATATTAATCATGAGCTAAAATATTTAGTATTTTTGTACTAAAAATAGCTATGAGCCATGAGTAAAGAAGACATTCTAGGTCAAATATCTGGCGAAGATTGGATAAAAAAAGGTGGTTTGGATGTCCCCGACGATATTTTTAGCGCATTAGAGAGTCCGTTTGATTGGTTCGATAGTTTAAAACCTATCAGCTTTTCCAGAGGAAATTTACCCAGCATAGAAAATATCCTTAGCTACTTTTCTGAGAGTGAGATAGGTAATCTCGTAAAAAGTTCGTCCCTAGAAATGCTGCGAACTTCCTACGGTATCAACAAGTGTTTTAATTCCAAGGTTTACAGTAATTTAACTGCAAAAGGTGACCAAATTGCAGCTAATTTGAAATTAAAAAATCGTGACCGTCAAATTTATCAAGCTGCTATTCAAGCAAGCAATTTATTCTTGAACATAGGCTTAGTAAAGGAACAACTAAGCAGCATTGATTACAACGGACAAATAGGAGATTCAATTTATGAAATAGTAAAAAATGGAGAAGTAAAAAATAAAGATTGGCTGACCGAAAATCTAGAATCTGCACAGAAGTCATTAGAGAATGCAGCAAAAGATATTATTAGCAAAATAAAAAGACTGATTAAGAAACTCAAAAAGGTATTTGAAGCGCCTAGACCTTATGAGTTTGGTACAGTACAAAGTTCGTACACAATTTCTTCTAACTTTTCCCCAAGTGCGATTGTTCCAGTTGCTTCACCGAGTGTTGTTGATGTGATTGGTGTGGTAAATGCCATCGCTTCTGGATTGCTCCAAACATTCATCCTCAAAGGCGTAGCTATACCCACACAGTTAGCAGAAGCAGTAACTAAAACAGTGACCAGTCTAGTTTTGAAGGGATTAAATGCCTCTGGTGTCCAAGCAGTTCGCTACATCGCTGGAGGAGTCCTAAGAGGTGCAAAAGACTTACTTCCCGCAGTATTTAATAACACTGGAATGTTTGCAGGGGCTTGGAGTTTTCTAACTTCATGCGCTCCCTACATAATTGCAGCAGCAGTGATTATTATCATTACGATTAAATTGAGTCAAAAGACTGATATCGGTAACTGGATAACGTTATTGGCAGTAGTAAGTAACAAGAATCAAGAACCTGATACGGTATTTGCTAGAGTTATTGGTGATGTTCAAGAAAAGCTTAAAGATTTGGGCAAAATAAAAGAAGATTTGATTGAAGAAACAGGAAAACAGTATGCCAATGTCTACGCATTTTCATTTGATGGAGATGCGAAAAAACTATGCATTGATATGAGTTTGGCTGTACCAATTCCTATGAAAGATGAAATAGCTACTACATTATGGACTGAGTTTTCTACAAAGTTTGATTTCTTGAATAAAGTGTAAAAAGTATGAGTATTCAATTTAAAAATACGAGATATTTACCAGATGGTTCTCAGGGTAGAATCGAGACTGTTTCTGAGTGGCAGGTGTGGAGTTGCAAGAATAAAAACTGGTCAGAAGCACCACCAGTAGTTAGTCGGAATATTTTGCTTGCAGGGCTTCACCCTAAATTAGAATTTTGTATCGGGGAAATTGAGAAAACTGAAACTAACCCGCCCTCGCTAGACCCATTCAAGCCAAAAGGATATGAGGCTGCTTTTTTTCTAGATATGGCTAGTGGTTCCCGTAACCACGGAAGATTCACATTTACTAATAAACAGACTGTAGGTAAGAAATATTACGGTGAGGCAGCAAAAGACCAATGGAAACGCATTATTTATGGTTCAATTCTGCACACTGGCTGTAAGAAAATGGTCTATCAACAAATGAAATTCATCGTCGTTGATGATGAAGCTAAAGATGATGATGGCAATTTCTTGGATGACCAAGTAAACAATATTCACTGGGAAAGTGGCGATTCCCACGCCAAAGCAAGTAAACGTCTCATGCAACTTTTGGGCTTACCAGCAGACGAAGAAACTGGTTATGTGGACGAAGGAAGACCGCTACAGTTTCGCGCTGCTTTGTGGGGTGAATGGATTGGTAAAGGTACAGTTGCCTACAACCCCAAGCTTGATGATTTTGGGGCAGATTTAGTAATTCCCCTATCCTCACTCAAGGGTAATAAACCAGCACTAGGCAACCATGAAGGCAAGATTCTCATGGGGTTAGTCTTTGAAGCAGAAGAACGCCGCGCCAAACCAGGATGGATGTTATTTCAGTGGTTTGATTTTGAAACTTTACAAAAAGACAAGATTATTAGTCGCTTAGAAGAAAAGTGCGATCGCCTATCCAAAGCCTACAACAGCATCACTGACTTAGCCGAAATCCTGAGAATTGACCAGTCTGAAGCTGAGGCAGAACTTGAGGAAGGTAGCGACAAACTCCAGAGTGAAGCTGAGTATGAAAACACGATGATCCGCATCATCCAGGCAGACAAACAAGGAATCTTACTGCTACACCCCTACGTCGTGCGGCGGGTGAAAGAGCGAATGCAAGCTGTCTGGTTAAATTTAGCCAAAGCTGCGGGTGTACGGTTCTACTCACTCATGGCACAACCTGATGAGTTGCTGGCTCACTACCACGTTGTTTTACCTGATGGACGAATCAAAGGAAGAAAGGTATTTTGCGCTCCAGACTTTGAAGAAGGCGAGTACATAGTTTTCTGTAACCCCATGCGGCACTGGGGAGATTGTCAGTTGTGGGAGAACCTTCATGAAGGAACCTACATCAACAGCACGGGCATCATGGCTGCACCCCGAAAATTGCTTTTGAACCTGGGGCGCGATACTGATGGGGATTTTATTCAGCTAATTAAATCAAGTGCGTACCCCAACATCAGGACAGCGATCGCCAACTTTGATGAACCCCCAGCGACGAAGAAATTTCCCAAAATGGCACTGCAAGGTAATCTACAGCAAATCGCCATCAATAGCATGAATGACATGACAGGGATTGTTGCCTCGTTATTAGCACGGGCGCGTTCTGGTGGCTGCGAGCAAGTTGTACTCAAGATTCCTGCTGGTGGGGAACAGAAACAAGACGAGGAAATGCGGATTATCGATTTTCTCTCCCAGCAAGTGCAAATTGCTGTTGATTCTCTCAAAAGTGCTTACCCCAATAACACCAATGGGTTAGATGCTGTTAAAGCGTTTTTGAATGAACAAGGCGCTGAGTCTCCCTGGCTCAAGGATTTTAAAGACCCAGCCTGTTACCGTGACCGTCCTTGTGCAGTTAAACCAGATGCCCTTGATACCGTCTCCCGCATAGTTCAAACAGTGAATTCAAAATGGAAAGCCCCAGACCTCCGGCTTGATTCCTCACCTAGAACCTATGAAAAGGTTTTGTTCAATGATGTGGTTTATGTACCGGAACAGCTAGCGATTGCTATTTCTCACCGGGACACCTACCGGACTGCGATGCGAAAGGCTATTGAATGGAAAGAAGCCAATGAGGATTCTACTCGTCTAATTCGTGAAGTAGCAGAGGCAACAAAGGCCAGTAAGCAAAACATTTTGGAAACTCCCAAAGCTGATGGTACTTTTTACGAAGCGATGTCTTGGGTTAGTGCTTACTGGGCAGCAGCACATCAGGCGGAAACCGGCGATGCCGGATTAGTTTTTATGATCTTCGCTGACGAAATTGTGGAAAAACTCAAAAACTCTAAACCAGAGGAAGCCAAAGTTATTACTTGCTACGCAGTTCAGCACGGTTCTTGGTCAGCACCACAGAAAACCCCTTGGAAAGGGCAAGAAGTGATGGTTCGCGCCTACATTCGTGAAGTTTCTAGCAAGCAATATTTAGCTCTAGAAATGAAGTGGGAGGGTGCAAAAACTCAAATTGGCTGGTTTCACTTGGGGAATATTGGTGAAAAATATCGTCCCTATTTATTACCTGGTGTGACAAAACTTATGAAGATTTATAGCACAAGATTCAAAGATTCTAAGACAACTGAAGTCACACTTTTTGATCCAAGTATGACAGAGGAAGAAATCAAGGACTATCTTTTCTTCAAATAGCTATAATTAGCTATAATCATGTGAAGTTTTGCTTGTCTTTTCTAATTATGAACTCCCACTTATCTGAATACATTCAGTTTTCAACTGGCTACAATAAGACAACTGTCGATAGCATTCTTGAGTCTTTCATTAATTTTGTACAAATTTCACTTCGTAAAGGTGAAAATGTCAAACTAGAAAAATTCGGGGTTTTTTCTCACAAAGATTTGCCCGAACGTGATGGCAGAAATCCTAAAACAGGAGAAGCAATTAAAATTTCTGCAAAACGGAAGCCAGTGTTTAAATTTGCTAATACATTTTCAATTGAACCTGACCCTGCTGTTTCGCAGTCTGTATCACCAGTTCAGCAAAACAAAACTGAAGTTTCTAAAGTCCCTCCACCAATCCCACCAGAACTACTAGCAAGTAGTACTGAAAACTCATGGCATATACAAATTAATGGTCAACCTGTTGAAGTGCCTGAGTCTCAACTTATTGCAAAGGGATTAACCGAAACAACTCCTTTATGGAGCCAGCGCACCGGTTGGAAACTTGCTCAAGACATCCCTGAACTAAGTTACTTGTTTAAAAAAGCTGCTTAGTTGTTTGATGCAGAAAAAAAATAAACCCTCCAGTCAAATTCAGGAGGGTTATATTTTGGGCATTAATTTTTAAAAAAAGAATTAAAAAAAATACCCCGAACAAAAGTAGTCCAGGGCTGTAGATGGGCTGGGCTGCCAAATTAGATGCAATTACGTCTGAATTAATAGAGTCCGTGCGTAAACAGTTTCGCTACCTACTGCCCCGACGATAAACAAACCAACTTCTGCATCAGTTGGGCTGTCAACATAGCAGATTTTTGCATCTGTTAGTTGTTTGAATACTTCATACAATTGCACGTAGTACTCAACCGCTTCAGCTTCATTGGCTAGGCTTTCTAAAGTTGCAGTTCCAGCATCAACCATATCACTCTGATTGTTGAGTTCTGCGATGGCATTCTTGGCAAGTGGCACAAACACTTCATCTAACGTCTTAGTAGTGATGATGCGATCCTTGGGAATGCTATCAGAAGTTGCACCAGCCTTAATGCGTAAACTTCTATCCAAAGACAAGAGTTTGTCATCGTCAATAACCGCTTTTGTTCGTCCAGCCTTTAGCGGTGAGTCACTTTCAGATTGTCCCCAAAAGTTATAGTCTTTCAGAATTGCATTTAATGTTTTAACTGCCAAACTTGCGGTTTCAAAAGCCATTTTATCTCCTGATTTGTAGGTAGATTTTAACTTTTAACACTGCCTAGTCTAACAAAAATAGTACAAATTAACTATATTTTAAATATTTTTTTCATCCTCAATTAATTTGGAATGATTCGAGAAAATACTGGATGTCTCAAGCTTTTTGCAGAACTACTGGAACTATTAGTTATGCCCATATAAATTACCTCAATATTAGCTCCAGTATATTTCGATTGATTAGCCCAAATATCTAATCTTTCTGCATCAGTAAATCCTGTTCCAACTTTGGATTTTATCGTGACTTCACCTGCCTTACCTTCAACAGAGAGTTTCCCCAGGCTTTTGGAATATTTGCCAGTACCTTTGTGAAATTCTGTGACAATAAACGTGCCCTTCTCAAAGTTTTTCACTTTCAGTAGGTGTTGCGATCGCCCCTGATAATAAGCTACATCTGGATGCCTTAGCATCGTTCCTTCATCGGAAGCACCGGAATCTTTATTAAGTTGGTTTTGAGTTTGTATAATCACCGGATTAGTTTCGATAACTGTGTACGGCACTGCTATAACTGCCGATTGCCCATCAGGAATTATTTCTTGAATTTTACTAACCATTGCTTCTGTATTCGCCCAGGTAGTGTTCTCTTTCCACAGACCAAATACATGGAACTGAACGCGCTGCTTTTGGGTGATGTCATAGCCTTTGCGATCGCGGACTATTCCTGATATGACATCAAACTTTTCATCTCTAATATAAAGCTCTCCGTCAATCACATAACCAGCTTGTGCTATGTGGGCGCACACATTCTCAATATGTTCAAGACCGACGTATTTTGTTTTTAACGTCCGGCTTATTAATCCCTGACCAGGAATATATAACCCTCGAATTCCATCTAGTTTCGGTGTTGAAAACCAATTGTCAACGCCATATTTCTTAGTCGGGCTATAAGTATTTGCAAGCTGACAACTAAACATAAATATTGTAGTACTGATGTTCTATACTAACTTAAAAAAAATCCCTCGCTGATTTCAACGAGGAATTAATTTTCAATTGCCTTAACTAAGCCCATTTACTAGCGGTAACTATAATTTCACCATTTGATTCTGTCTGTTGTTCAATCTCAAAACCTTGGGCAATTAGGGCAGCGATGGCGTTCTCTTTCGCGTACCAAGGAGTTAGGGTTTCCATGAATTTCTGGGCATCACGCTTTGAACCATCACGGGTTAGAAACTGAAACTCTCCAGAATCACTAAGTTTAAATCCAAAATCGTAACCTCCCTGATAGTTTTGTACTCTTCTAATAACAAGTTCTGCTATCTTGCTATTCCCAAAAGGATCGTGAATATCAGTGTTATGCTCTAGTTTTGCTCCCCTAAGAATGCCGTTAAGTTCATTGTCTATCATTTCAATTAGAACTTTCTCCAGAACTTGCTGGTTTTTGATAGTGGTTCTGATATGGGTTAGGTGAGACATTATCCTGCTCCGGTAAAATTGATGAGATTGGGCGAGTGAAAGGTGCTGTAATTTCGGAAATTGGTTTTTGGAAGTAACGGACAGCTTCTATTACTTTGCGACTACATTCAGGGCAAAGAAGCTTTCCATCAGTGGATTTATTGCAGGTCTGACAGTGACTCATGTATCTGTTGGGTTATTATCTTGATACTTCTCAGATATATCTGCCAATTTTTTCCAGAACTTGGTTCTGGGTTTTTTCGTTATTACTTTCATGAATTCATCCTCAAAATCAATTCCCGAAAGCGATAGCGTTAATACATTTCATCTTCCTCATCTTCATAAGGAATCCCACAACAAGGACAACAAATAGGCAAGTTTCCAGGGTTCATATCTGGGTCAGACTCTATGCAATGTTCTCGCTCCTCGTCAGAAAGGCTATACCAATCAGAGAAATCAGCACCGCAGTTATAGCAGTAGTAATTATCCGTTGGATTATCAAGATAGTTAGTATTTTCCTCAACATTAGTCGTGCTACCTTGAATAACTTTCCAAGCTAATTCTTCGGCTTGTTCTGCTGAATATCCTTCCTCAAGATATCGTTCAAAAAGCTTATAAAAGTCTGGTTCAGTTGATTCTGACATGATCTACTTCTAGGTCTAACTGTTCTGCCATAGGTTTTCATGTTCTTGATTTTGAGTTTGAATTGTTTGCTGATTGTATTCGGGTAAAAGTTCTTGTGTTTGTACCTCACCCAACGCCTTCTCTAATTCGGCAGTGAGTTCTGTACAACTATTACCAACTCCATTAATCACGCGCTCGGTGATGGCGCCGTCTTTGGCGATTGTTATTTGAATTTGTCGATATTGCATTAATTTTCCCCTGTTGAGATATTTTCTTTTTTGCTGCGGCAAAGATATTGCCAACTTTAAAGCCTTTTTGGAATCTCAGTCTGTCGTAGGTTCCTTGAGGTAGAATTTTTAATTTTTCCAGAAATTCACAGCAAGGCTTGAAACTGAGATTGTATTTAATTGCTATTTCTGCAATATTAACTGCTGTAAATTTATGGTAATTTTCGATAATAGCAGTTGCATCTTTTTGAATATGTTCAGATAAACTTTCAAAAACTAATCGATAAAACCTCATGTATTCTTTTCCCCTGGCAGTTTTTAAGCATTCAGTCAAAGTTCTTTGATATTCAGTTAAATTTTTGTCAAATTTATTCATGTTGAAAGGTGGGAGCGACCCACCAATCACGCTAATTACATTTCTCTTGTCCCTTGCCTAAAAATCATATTTGGATTCTCTTTAGAAACGTGACTCACACACAGATAATGAGTACACGAAGTTTCACCGTTTGTTGTTACTTCACCTTTCTCATTGATAATTTGAGGTGTACCTGTGCAATCGCTGATTAGATTGACTGCACAACAGAAAGGACATTTAGCTGTCCACCCTCTAAAAGCTATTCCTGTTTGAACCATTATTTTGATTCACTGTATTCTTGTCGATATTCAAGTGAAACAATCGCCTCATAAATCTCAAACAGTGCTTGAATTGCATCACCCAAAAGTAAATCGTTCGATGTGGTGAAATATTCACTTTGTTCTAACTTTTGGTACTCTGGGGTGGCTGCTAGCAACTTGAGATTTTCCTCGCTGCCTCTATAATTGCTTTGATTTGCTCAACAGTTATAGTTTTAGTCATTGCTTTATCTAATGTTTTGAAAAGCATTAATGTTCACTGGGCAACAGCAAAATTTTATTCTCTAGATAGAGCTTGATTGTTTTCAGTGGAAAGTCAGTAAACACAATGTCCTGCCTCACTAATGGCTTAACTCCTACATTTGGAGTATCTTCCCAGCAAGTTAAAACAGCATCTTTTCCTGGTTTGGGCTTGATAAATTCATGATGGTTACCAACTACTAACAACCAAAGTTGAAAATCGTGATTTTGCAGCTTTCTTTGGTAAGAGCCAATAGCATCAATTACCCAGTATGCCTGTGCCTCATCTGCAAGAAACTTCACTCCATCAGTAAAATGAAATCCTAGTAAGTGTTTGTAATACTTCTCAGTTCCGGTGAATTGCTGTAGCTCCTGTTCAAGTTTCTGTGCTAATTCTTCTTGAGTTTGCATGATAAATCCTCAATCATCAAATTCAGAAAGCGACAGCATTAGTTAATTATTTAAGCAGCAAATATGCTGCTTAAGGATAAAAACTACTTTGATTCAAATTGATTGTTTTTCATAATATTCACCTTCATAAATTCCAGTTTTTTTGATTGTGTAACTACCAGGAGCTAAATTTAATTCTGCTTGAGCATAATCACTCGCATCTTTAGCAGAATAAAATCCATCTTGAATTAGTTTTCCGTTTATTGAAAAAAGACCGAACATTAACAATCCTCAATCATCAAATTCAAAAAGCGACAGCATTAGTTACAAATAGTCTGTGAAATAATCATCCTCATCCTCTTCACAGTCGTCTAAATCTTCTCTAAGTTCTGCCTCGCAATTTTCACAGACTCCCTCTATGCCACCATAAATTACGGCAAATTCAAATGTTTCTACACCACCCCAAAACTGACCACATAGGTAACAAAAACCATGTTCACTAGCGTGTTTAGTACAGTAATATTCAGGATTTTCTGTCACCCCTGATTCAGTTGGGTAAAAGCATTCTGTAACGTTTGTGCTTTCACAATCTGGATGCTGGCATTTATTGATTTCCATCACTGGATTATTCATCAACTTCCAAGAGTGATGTTTCTTCACTGTTTACGCAGACTCTAGAACTGGCACTTTTAGCACCGCTGCATTCTGCCCATTTGATTAGTGAATGAATTTGTACTGCTGCAATTTGAGCTAGAGGAACTGATGAGGCGATCGCATCTAACAAATCCCCTTGTGTAAATTCTTCCCCTCGGCTAAACCCCTGTTGCATTGCCTCATAAATAACTTGCTCAATCTCCGCACCTGAGAAATCCTTAGCACGAGAGGCGAGTAAGTCAAAATCAAACTCATTATCGATAACCCGCTGTGGTCTAAGTCTAGAAAAATGAACTCTGAAAATTTGCGATCGCTCTTGTTGATTGGGAAGGTCAAGCCAAAAAATCTCATCAAGTCTGCCCTTGCGTAACATTTCGGCGGGAAGTAACTCGACATTATTGGCTGTAGCAATGATAAAAACAGGTGCGGTTTTCTCCTGCATCCAGGTTAGCAGTGTCCCGAACACGCGGCGAGATGTGCCAGAGTCACCGTCTCCGCCACTGGTGATATTGCCAAAGGCTTTATCCAACTCATCAATCATCAGAATGCAAGGAGCGATCGCCTCAGCCAGTCTAATCACCTGCCTCACCCGTGATTCACTTTCACCAACAACCCCCCCAAATAGCCGCCCAACATCCAGCCGCAGCAGTGGCAGTTTCCATTCCGCCGCAATCGTCTTAGCAGATAATGACTTGCCAGTTCCCTGAATCCCCGCTAACAGTACACCCTTGGGTGCGGGTAAACCATAAGCCCGTGCTGCATCAGAAAAGCTGTGCGCTCGAACTCTCACCCAAGCCTTCAGATTCTCTAAACCTCCCACAGACTCCAGTCCAGCTTCTACAGGAATAAATTCTAGAATGCCTGTCTCTCTGATGGTTTGCCGCTTTTCTTGGATAACAGCAGCGATCGCACTTTCATCAACCTTTCCTGACTTAGCCAAACATTTTGCCAGCACCCGACTAATGCGGCAACGGCTCAATCCTTGGCAAGCTTTGATTAATTGTTCGCGGTCTGGTTCAGTAATCGCGGTTTTCTTACCAACTAAGTCATTAATGAGGATGGAAATTTCTGTAGCAGTAGGCAGCGAGAAATCTACAATCGTGGTTTCTTCCCGCAATTCCAGAGGTAGTCTGAGTTGGTCGCCAAGTAGTACAAGTGTGCGCCTGTCTCGTGCCATATCTCGCGCTAGATTCTTAATCTCTCGAACCAGGGGCAATTGTGCTGGGGTAATTTGACCGTTGCTGCCAGGGGCAATCAAAGTACAAATGTCTTTCATGACAAATAATACAGACTGATTTGCTGGAGCTTTTGCTACACGCGCCAAGGCATTCATCGGGTTGCCCTTATCCTGTCCAGAATTGTCTGACCAACCACGGGCATAGTCCCAAAAATAAATCTGACCTTTGCGGGATTGGGCGATCGCAATTAATTCTTTCTCTGCTATCTCTTCCTCTGGCGTGACTACGTAAATCAAAGGAAATCTAGCAGCCAGCATCAATTCAAGTTCTGATTTTTCACCAGTTTTATAGCCTGGTTTGCTTTCCATATCTAGACAGATTTGATGAAGTACAACAGTCTGTTATGGTTGCTTAACTCCATTTAGCAACGGTAAATGGAGTTAAACAAGGTTGAAACTCAAGCGACTTATGTTATGCAATTGCGGGTTGTTTAGTTTGTTGCTTACCTTTTTTTGCTTGAGACTCTAGCTCTTCTATGTAGAGCTTTAGGGAGTCTCTTTCAGCCACTAACCCATCAACATCAATATCTACTTGCAACTCAGATGTAGATTTTTCCTGTAGTTGAGTTTGAAGCCGAGTAACAGTCTCATTGACTTCTTGAAGTTGATTTTTGGCAGTGGAAAGCTGAGACTCTAGGACTTGCTTTTGGCCTGCTTCAGCTTGTAGTTTTTGAATCTGACTATGGAGGCTAAAAACTTCCCGATCGCGGGCATCCAACTGACTAGTTAGATTAGAGATTTTACCTTGGCGTTCCTGTTCAACATCTTGTAATTCCTCTAATTTTTCTAGCTCCTTGGTAAGTTCATTGTTTTTCAGAACCAAATCGTTGTTTTGATTTTGCAAGGATTCTAGCTGTGTGCGAAAAGTCTCAGAATTGGCTAATTGCTGTTTATTAATGTTCAAATAAGCTTCACGCAACTCAGACCGTTGCCGTTCAGTTTCAGATTTATAAAATTCAAGTTCCATCTGAAGCTGAGGAAAATCTTTGAGTTGAGTTTTTAATAAATCGTTTTCACTAACTAGAGTTTGAATGCGATCGCCGCTTACACTCGTATCAGCTTTCTGGTAGGCCAATCTATATCCGGCGATTGCCATCTGTCTAGTAGCTTGCAAGTATTCTTCTGGGATATCAGACTCATCTAGTAAGCCGTCGTCAGAAGCATCCAGAATTGCTGTAATTAAATCTTTTTCGCCTTTGCCAGACTTGAGCGCCGCAAGGTTATCAGACCTCCACTCTTTGAGTAGCTGACAAACCGTCTCAGCGCTTCCACCTAAACCATAGATAAACTTCAGCGCTGCTTGTACGCTGCGAACCACAATACCGATTCGGTTTTTTTGCAAAACATTACAGGCAACATCAAGCATCTCCCGTGTAATTGCGTTGTGTCGCTGAGTTTTGTCTATATCAAAGCCTGTTAGGTCTAAAGCTGTGAACGTTGTTGGTAGCTTTGGCATAATATGTAAGCTCAACCTTACAAAATATATAACTATTATGTAAGGTTAGAGTTACAATGTCAATCAAATAGGATCTTAGTAAATCACTGCAAAGGGGTCAGAAATTAAAATTGCCATCGCACTAGACGCTACTGATTCCAAAATGTGAATTCTGTAACTCATCTATAGCGATGTGTACTTAGGATTCTCGAACACCGTTAGTTAGCAAGTCCTGATTATGGGGGAAAGCCATGGCCAATTCAGTGAGTGTACAACCTAAGATTTCAATAACTACAAGTGTTTCAGCCGGACTTAAGTTTGGCATAGCGCGTCCATTAATCCAGGCACTAACGGCTTGGCGTGACAATTTTCTTCCAGAAATTTCTTTCCAAGCAGATTCAACCTTTTCAGCAAATTGCTCCTGAGTTAATCCTCTACGTTCCAATAGCGACATAAATTTATTTCTCTTCATGCTCTTACACTTGGCAGTGTAAGGTCAGACTTGCTATATTTTAGCAAGGTTAACCTTACAAAAAGGCTCCAAAATTAATGCAGGATGCCACTATCAAATCATGCGTAACAGAAAGCAACTCTTAACCTCCAAAAGAATCTGATAAATAAGAATTTCAGTTGCAGTATTTCTCTAACTAAATATTTTTGTCTAAATTTATCAACCCTATAAAGGGGTTTCAATTTTATCAGTTAAAGGTTAAAAAATCTACATTTAAAATTTAAGTTTTCGTTAACTTAAAAATTCTTTGAAGCAATTTTCAAGGAATTTGTACTTGAAGAGGCACACATGACACTGCCAAATTCTAAGCAGCATTACCGCTTATCCTTGAGCAAAGCTATTCAGGACTACAAGGACGGTATTATCACGGCAACTGGGCTTGTTTACTACACCGTAGGAATTTACCGAGCGCCAGGTCAAAAACTCAGAGTCAAGCATATCGAAACTTTCTGTGCTGAACTCAACATTGGAGTTAGCACCTTCTACAAAGCTATCAGCAAGCTGAAGGTCAAAGGGCGGCTGAACTGGGAGGCGATCGCTGGGCTTGAGTTGTGGATTCCTGAATCAAATGTGGTCGAAATCCAATCAGGGAGCGAACTTTCTCCAAATGTAGAAACTGATTCTCTAAACGTAGAAACCGACTCTCAAAATATAGAAATCAATTCTTTAAACATAGAAAGCGATTCTACGAGTGTAGAATTTGACCAGCCGAAATCCTTATCCAGTCCTAATTCCAGCCTGTCTTCAAATCTTTATCAAATATTTATCAACTCTCTTTCAGATGGGGAAAAAGAGAGTTTTTTGAATTTTGGACTAGAAAAAGCCCGAAAACTACCCAGACCGCCAGAGCTACCTGAAGCATGGGTAAAACGGCACTGGGAGGAAATTCGTGGGGAATGGGAGAAAAACTTGAGGAGGCAGGGAAAGACCTTGCAAGCAGAAAATCGAAAATGGGAGGATGACCCCCGAACACAGGAGTGGGTAAACCAAATAATCAAAAGCGGGTTTTTGGCATTTATCTACGAAAACGGCGAACAGAACCCAGAACGCCAAGAGTTTTTCAATTGGGCTAGATGTAGCGGCGTGTTAGATAAAGCACAAAAATCGGAGGCAACATGATCGATCCGCTTCCACAACTACCTCCTAGCCGACTTAGCCGAGCAACAAATGGTGATGGTGATAAAGAAATTTGGAAACCTAGTTGGAACTGTTTTTGTTGTCAAGATACGGGGAGAATTCAAACAAATTTAATCCGCTTGGTAATTCCAAAGTATGACTACAACCGCGATCGTATTCCTGTCTGCCAAAGGCTTAAATGCTACGAGGGGTCTAAATTGATGCACCTCAAAGACAACTTAGATATGAGATTGACAGCTGCTATCTGTGGTGAATTGGATAGAATCAGCCGCGAAGATTGGAACAATACAGTCAGCCAAAAATTTTTCAATATTCAGGAACTAGCCAAAAAAAAGTCAATGCCTAATCAAATTTATAGGCGGACAGAGAACGATGAGCGTGAAGTGCAACTGAGAAAACAGCAGGCACAATTTGAATTAGATAATCCTCAAGCATGTAGACAAGAAGATATTGATTTAGAAGACATCTAAATTTGAGAAGTGTAAAATGTCTAATGATAATAAAGAAGCTTGTGAGTCAGAGGCTAAAATAGAAAGTCGCCTTTCTAGATTAGAAAAAACATTCCCGCTTGGTTATTGGGTGAAATTTGAAGGTTGTTTGGCGCAAATTGTTGGTTATTGGGGATGTGAAGGTCAGTATTTACAACTTGATGGCAGAGATAAAAGCATTTTGTTTGGTTCTTACAGAATAACTAAATGCCAGCTTCTCAACCGCACAGAAATGCTTGAACTTGGATTATCAATTGGTTTACCAAAGGAGGAATAGCATGGTTGAAACTTTTCCCCAGTTATTGAATAGACTGGCGCTCGCTCACTTAGACCGTAAAACTGCTGAATACATCCGACAACTAGAAGCTGTTGCTGAACTTGCAAAACATTCTGTAGAATTTGACGAAAACTTTATAGGCAGAAATGAACTTGTAGAAGCACTTGTCGAATTGGCAGAAATAAAAGAGGCAGCGTGAAAAGATACAATCGCTATATTGATGAAGAAGCACTTTGGCAAAAACGACAGCAACTAAGAACAGAGTGCCATCAACTGATAGAAAAAATTTTCAGACATCGCTATGGAATTAAATTGCTTTTGTGTGCAGTAGCAACACTCTCGACAATCGCTGATTACAAAGCAAATCGTGTTAGTCGGTTTGAAACGACAAATAACAAACAAGAAGTAAGAAACAAGAAATCAGAATAGGGAATATGAATTTACAGGTAGTTTGCTAGCTGAGACGCGATCGCTTGCTTCGGTGCAATAATCCGCCAGTGTCACCGCATAGATAGAACTTACGCAAGAACTCTCTGAAACTATTTCCACCGAAATTATCATACCTACGGTAAGCCGACGAGTTGTCACTTCTGTCCGTATACTCTGCGTTCTCTGCGGTTTGATTTGACCCTATCTGTGCGTAAGTCCGGATCGACTAAGGATAGTCGAAACTAACTCTTAACTTCCTCCAATCTCCAATACCCAATATCTAATACCCAATATCTAATACCACTCCCAATATTCGTTCAGGTAAATTGAGAATTAGTTGTCATAGTGCATGGATGAAAAATCACGAAAGCCCTATTAATTCGTTTAATTACTGAATTTTAGTATGCTGCACTATTGGAATAGTTGAGAAACGGCGATAGCCCACACATCAAATTTTCAGCCTGACTTCAACTACCTGGGCATCTTGGACAACCACAGCTTCTACCAATTCCCGGTAAACCCGTTTTTTGTCGTCGTTGCTGGCATTCATCCAAAGTTCGGGATCGGAAAATGCCCACAGTAACAATTCATGAGAAGCGGTGTTAATTTCCTGTGATTTGGATAACGAATAACGTAGTTGTGTTATCTGGCTTTCGATTTGAGCCATTGCTGTTTTAATTGCATCATTGGGAGCGATCGCGTTTACCTGCTGGAGTTGAAAAAGTTGGCTCTGTAGTTTTTGCATCTCCGGTGATTCGGGTTCTATGGTGGGTTTAGTTACAGTTTGAGCAACAGCGGTAATTTGCGCTGCTTTTTGGATGAGAGCGTTAATTACAGCAGCCTCTACTACTTCCATTCTGATAACTTTCTTGTTATTACAGCTTCTTAACGCCCAGTTTTTGCACTGAAAATAGTAGTTCAGGTCTGGCGGAATGCCCAGTTTTTTGGCTTTGTGATAGTTATTTGCTCCCGACAGAGAATAACAAGAAGCTCGGCATTCAGCACAGAAAACAAGCCCAGAACACGGGTATTTTAGGGCAGTACTACCGTATCCCCTAACTTGCTGATTATGGGCAAGAATAGATTCTATTTCTCTGAATTCAGCATCCGAGATTAGTTTGTGATCGGGATGAGTATCGTAATGGATTTGTAAGCGATCGCTATCCCTTCTTAAGTAAGGCAGATGCCCTCGTAGTACCGGATTCAAAAGCCAGTTTCTCAAACCAGCTGGGCTAAATTTAAAAACACCTTGAGCCACACGACCACCTTTTTTCTTCTCACCAGCTTTGTTATTGTGGGCAAAAGTCTGAATGCCGTAGCGAGTGTTAATTTCTCTGAGTGCGAGTCTTAGAGTTTTTCTCTCTAGAAAAGCATTAACAATGTCACGGGCAATATCAGCCTTAGAGAATTCCTGCTGACCATCAATCAAACATAAAAACAATGTGTGGTCTAGTTCGTGGTGGTCATTGACCTTACAGTAGCCGAAAGGCGGGTTAACTGCGATTTTGCGCTCACGTAAATGTTCCCAGCCATGAATAATAGACTCTGCTTTTTGGTCAGAGTGAAATTGTGCAAAAACCACAAGCTGACCAGCCATCGCTCTCCCTGCGGCTGTAGTCAAATCAAATGGTTCATCTAAAGCTCTTATCTGGAAACTTTTCAAGCCCTGGCGACTGAGGCGGTCTAAGCGAGTGACAACAACTTCATCAATGTGATGCGATCGCACCATTGCCATGAGCTTGTCTAAATTCGGGCGCTGTTTACCTTTCCACGCCGATTCCACGTCAATCAAAATCTCGGATGCACCAGCCGCTTTGAGCCTTTCTATTTGCTGTTCAAGGGCATTTGAATTTTGGGATTGTTCCCTGCTGCTGACACGAGCATAACCGTAAGTTTTCACTGTTTTGTTAGCTAATTTTCATTTGGTAATGTTAACTTATCAATGAATAATATACCATTGTGAGATAAAGAAATTTCCCCAGGACGAGGAAAGCTACCACCGCCTACCAGAGAAGGGCCGGATGCTGAGTGATGGGGACTGCGAAAAGGGCGATCGCGTACTAAGGAACCACGATTTTTCAATAAACCAGCCACAGAGTGAATCCGAGTCACCTCCAAAGATTCAGCAAAACTCAAAGGCGGCAAAATTCCCGGTAAGCGCCGCGCTAACATAGTTTTCCCACTACCTGGCGGCCCGACAAAAATTAAATTGTGCCCGCCAGCCGCAGCAATTTCTAAAGCACGACGCGCATGAGTTTGTCCTTTAACATCTTGTAAATCTGGTGAATGTAGAGACGTTACATTTAACCTCTCTACATTATCCGACATCTGCACAGGTTTATAACGTCCTGGATTATTTAAAAAGTTCACCACATCAGACAAATGTTGGCAGCCATAAACAGCCAAACCTTGAACCACTGCTGCTTCTTGGGCATTATCAGCAGGGAGAACTAAACCTGTAATTCCCATCTTTTCGGCAGCAGCAGCGATCGGTAACACGCCAGCCACCGCACGTAAGGTACCATCAAGAGATACTTCCCCTAAGAATAAATAATCCCCTAACAAATCAGCGTTAATTTGCTCAGAAGCCGCCAAAATTCCCACACTAATAGGTAAATCGAAACACGGGCCTTCTTTGCGTAAATCTGCCGGAGTTAAATTAATGACAATTTTTCGCATGGGAAAAGTGAAACCTGCATTTTTCAGCGTTGCCTTCACTCTTTCTCTTGATTCTTGAATTTAAAGAGCCGTATTATCAAACTAAAATTTAGCAATTATTCTCTTGGCGCTTCTTCAGTTTCTGCCGCTTCGGTTTCGCCTTGTGCCTTTGATCGCTTTGTCGCTAATCTTTTGGCGGCTGCAAAAAATTCCGATGGTTTGGGCTTTTCCATATCGTCTGGGTAAGCAGCAAGGATTTTGTTTACGTGCCGCTTGCCCTTAGTATTTTCATCAACAATATCAGCAAGTATCTGGACTTGTCGCGATTCATTGTCGCTGACAAAACTCAGATATTTTTCCAGTGTTGTCCCGGCACCTTTTTTCAGCGGACGAAACTCAGGTTTCTCATTTTTAGGCTTGTGACCGTTAGTGGCTTCCTGGGATGGCTGTTGATTGTTTTCCTCGCCCAACAACATCGCTGCTTCTTTTTGCCCCTGCTCGGTGCGAAAGCGAATGACCAGTTGTCCGGCCATGTCGCCATCTACCGCCCATCCGTCATCGCTCCAGTAGAAGGGAGTGCCCGAAGCCTGGAGGCGCGATCGCAACTCGTCTTCTGTTTCGCCGGTGATGGCAGCGATACGATTCCAGGGTATTGTTACTGGCATCGTTGGGGATTGGGACAATTCAAACTCTACCGATCTTGCTGCTGTTACCGCTGTCATGGCTTCCTCGCTTATATGTATTTGTTCTGATTTTAGTTCAGCAGCAAATACTAGTTTGCTGTCAGTGCCAAATATTTCGAGCTTGGATGTGCCAAGAATGATCGCAGCTTGGCATAGTAGAGTATTGGCTTGGGTAATAGCGAGACTAGGGTCAGCGCCTTGGAGAATGAGGCAGTCGTTATTGACCGTGATGATGAGGTTAGTGACGACAAATGCTTGAAAACGGGCAAGTCTCGCCAACTGTAGCCGTTCGGCGTCCTGGGGGTTATAGTCGGTAAGCATCATGTTTTTAGCTTTCCCCCATGAGAGACCAACACGAGAAAAAAATGGGCAGGCTTGTTTTGAGTTATCTGTCTTGTCCCACGGAGCATCGTTTTTTGAAGCCTGCCCATTTTTTAGGGGTCAAGTGAGATGAAAGTTTTTTGCACCCCAGCAGACCCAATATTGGATCTTACGAGCGAAGAAGCACTCATCGCTGATATGGACTGCTGCCAAGAATGGTTTTGGGCAGTGCAAGCGATCGCTTTGGCGCACCGAATGGAGTATGCATCCGCAAGGAAGGCGATAGTTGTTCGCTACCGCAATCAGCGGGTTTTATCGCTTTACGGGATTTGTAAACAAATCTATCTGGCGGAATCCGCCAGATAGCATGAAGATTATTGCCTCCTTTTGCGCCTACTGCCTGTGCGCGATCCACCTCCAGATGTGAGTGAGTCGCACGCTGTACCATCACCGTCTCTATTCAGTTGAGGGTTAGATGGTAATGCCGTTTGTGCCTCTGCTTGGGTGGCAAAATCTCCACACTTGCCGCCTGTAGGAGCGTTCGCCGTGTCTTGTGCTTGAACTTGCGTACCACCTGTTTCATCGGGATTAGAAAAAGTCAGGCAAGACACGGATTGGTCTTTGTAATGAATGCACACATCTTTACCTGATTCTGGGGCAAGAGTGTAATCTCTCCACATGACTTTTTCAAACCCCGACTCAGATTCCAACTCTTGTACCGCTGCTTCGGCATCGCCGTTTTTCCAAGTCACAATAGACACTGATTCTGGCTTAATTGAACCAGTTTTGATGTATTGACAAGTAGTGTACAGCGCGATGCTGGCTCCGTTGACTGGAAGATGGTCATCTGTGTTGCACGCAGCAGGGTCAAAAGCAATGGACGCAGGCGTTTGTGTGGGTGTTGGGTTTGGCGTTACCTCCATAGGAGTTGATGATGGCTTTATCTGTTGCTCTGGCGTTTGTGTGGGTGCGGGTTTTGTTTCTGCTTTTGGTGCTGGTATCGGTGCAGATGCTATCGGCTCAGGTTTTTTGGGAGCGTTAGCGCCAACTGTAAAGCCGGAAACCAGGAATAATCCCAAGTACAACGCAGAACTTTTTAGGCGAGTGCGATTGTCGCCACGCAGCACCAGCTTGGGGTTAACCAATCCAGCTGCAAAAGCGACGAATGAAGCAATGTTAAGCAGAACGAGAAGACCAAGCATAAAGACACTCATGGTTTTGAATGTCTTAGCAAAAACCCAAAACAGTCAGTGTGATCTGCTGCTTACTTCGATGAAAAAATTCGTTCCCTGTCCTCCTCCGTCCGCGTCGTCCGGTCACGACGATGCAAAGACGACGCCATTTACTTTTCAAGGTTCGGTTACCCAAGGCTAGGAAACGATGCCTGAAGTCATCTCACAGGGCAGTTGTGCCCTTGCTGGCTACTGATAATGAGGCAGCAGTACACCGTTTTTAGTCCTCTGGCTTGGGGGATGCGATCGCCATTAACTGCGATCGCTTGTCTGTTAGTATAACGTCATGCAGTAGTTAGTACAAGTGCTGTCACAAAATGCAAAACCCGCCTAATGCTCGGCGGGTTTTTCTTTGAAAACTGCATCAATTATTTTTTCTTTTATTTGCCTGAGGGATTCATTTTCTTCCCTCAGGCGGCTGATTCCCCCAGCTTTTCCTCAACGATTTGTTCAAGTCTGGTAAGGCGCACCTCAAGCGGATTGTGAAGCTGCTTTAAGCCAAGGTATTGATCGATAAATTCCATCAGCACCTCAGTTGTGTTTTTGCCTTCCGATTCCGCCTTTTCTTTGAGAGCTTTTCTCTTGTCTGGGCTAATCCGGATTGTCAATCTTGATTCTTCTGCCATATTTCTATTCCATGTCAGTCGATGTCGTACTAACAAAGATAGCACTTCCACTCTCGAAAGCTAATACATATAAAGCAAATTTCGTACTAACAGCTATTGACTATTGTACTAACAAAGTACTAACATAGATTCATCCAACCAAAAAGGCGATCGCCCACTTACCACGGTCAGCAATCGCCTTGTTTGGAACCCTTTAGTTAGATCAGGTACAAAAAATTATGACACATCCAATTTACACTCTCCAACAACTTCAAGAACTCAAGCTAGGCGAAATCAAAGCGATCGCGTCTCGGATGGGTGTCGCCCCAGAAGGCGACAAACGCAACAAAGATAACTGGGTCAGTGCGATCGTCAAGCGCCAAAATTCACAAACTCAGAAAATAGCAACTGCAACTCAAGCGCCACAACTACAGCCAACAAGAGAAAATCCATTCACTGTAGAAGAGGCGGCTAAATCAGGTTACGTATTTTCTTGGGCTGGTGTAGGAAATTTCTTAACCATCAAGGGGTGCAACGAGCAAGGAATGGTAGTTGTGAACGATGGTTGCGACGATTTGTGCTTCACTATACAACGAATTGAGTTAATGACTTATGGCGAAGTGGTAGCTAAACCACAACAAAATGATGAAATTGTCGTGGACGAGCAAGCCGTAGCCCAAGTAGAACTCGACCAATACATCGAAGAACAAGCCGACGACTACCTCTTCCACGACGAGCAGCAACCAGCCAACCTTCCCCAAATCGGCGACACTCACTTCATTAGTGATTTCCTCCTCCGTTGTGCCCAAGTCGGTGGCGATTACGCAACTGTTTGGGATGTTTACAAGGATGACAGTTTGTTGGGCGAAGTGAGAATGGGATGGGATACTTTCTGGTCACACACGATGACTCTTGGCACATTCGCCACTCCCCAGGAAGCAGTTATCGACTTGTACGAATCGCTCCAGGCGTTACTCGAAGAACAGCGCATACAGTCAGAGGAGGCGATCGCATTCGAGAAAGTTGCTGATAACAGATGGGAATCAACCGTCAACGGTATTTTGGTTCGCATCACGCTTGAAGATGGCGAATACAGATGCAATCTTAGCGATGCCGTGTTTGCTGATTACGATGGGGTGATCGTTGGGGCGTTGGTTGCCGTTGCTAGAGTTCAGGAAAAACGATTGTCTGAGCGCACAGAACGCGCCAATACTATTCAAGTACTGGAACACCGCGACGATAAATTTGTAGTCCAAGGCAGCGACAACAAAAGCCGTTACACCGTTCGCCCCAAACACCTCGACCCCAATCAACGCTGTGAGTGCGCCGATTGCCGCCACCGAGGCTCAAAATGCAAGCATCAGATAGCTGTAGAGAATTTCCTCAATCCCAATCTGGAAAAAGAATTATTAGCAGCTTAAGCAAACTTTGAAAGTGCGATATCCTTCGCACTTGTAAACCCAAAACATTACTAACAAGCTATGACACCCGAACAAGCCAAATCAATCCTAGAAGAAGCTTTGGAAAAAATCACCGAAGTTTTTGAGAACAAGCGAGAACTCAAACACAATTACAAGAAAGGCAGAGGGCAGGAGGCAGAAGGCAGAAGGAAAGGAGTATTAATAAAAACTTTAGTTCTGGGTCTAAAGCCCAGTTTAAAAAAAAGAATTGTATCGAGACGCGTAGCGCGAGATACAAAGCGTCATTGCTTCAATCCCACGTTTTTAAACGTGGGTTCCCTTCTGCCTTCTGCCTTCGTACTTCTGCCTTCTGAAGAAAACTTCGGTAACAGCTTAGAAACCGCAATGACACTTATTGAGGGCTGTATTGAGGATCTATCTGACGACAACGAGGAGTAAACAGCTGATTGAAATGCGATCGCCCCACCGTCCAAAGTAAAGCGATCGCACCCGTCCACCCATCTAAGGTAAACACCATGAAATATACACTATCGATATTGCTAGCGTCAGCATTGCTCGTCTTATCTTTGCCCGTCAACGCCCAGAAAGAAAATTGTGGCAAAGCCAAAGATAGACGCCAAGGATGCCCGGTTTTGATAAATCGCTAAAACAATTTTGGGGAGGAATAAAACCTCCCCAAACTCATAAATATCTGGAGGTAGTAATGAGTTTAGATCGATTAATTGATGAGGTTTACGGCAAACACCAAGCCGAACTACAAGCCAAGGAGGAGGCGAAGAAGTTGCAGCAACGGCAAGAAACTGAAGAAGCGATCGCGCATTTTCGCACGGATTTCGATGCGATAATTTCGCCAGATTTACAGCTTGAGATGGGAATCGAAATCCACACTGTGTATCAGAAGCCAGTCTATGTTTGTGCAAAATTTAGCTATAAAGAGGAAAAATTTGTAATAGCCAGATCTTTTGGCAGCAGAGAGTATTGGCGGGTTGAGAAAAACGGGAAAGAGTTGTTTGATAGCAATCCTTCTGATGCATTTCTAAATCTCTTATTGCTTGAATTGGGCAAGATCAGGGCTTCTTATGTAGAGCCTCAAGCCGAATTGATGACCCTTGAGCAAGCTGCTGGGACTCTTGATGACTGCCTTGCCCTGGCAGAAGATGTCTACAATCACAGGCACGATTTCATCCACAATCCAGAGGAATTTGGCAACAATCTCAAGGCCGCTATTTGTCTTATAAAAAGATTGTCGAGCGAGTTGACAGGAATTGAGGAGGATTCAGAATGACACCATTACAAATATTGGAAAAATTTAACTCCTGCTATGTCGAGATCCAAGCGATCGCTCAGTCCGCAGAATGGCATGAATTGTGCGACAAGTCTAACGATCCAGAGATGAAAATTCATCTGGGCGATGTGCTTCACTATCTCGGTGAAGCGATGAATTGTGTGGAGGAATGTGTTGAAGTGAGGACGAGCAATGGATCGAACACCCCAGCTTAATGCCGCCCTCGCCAAAGCCAAAGCTGAATTCCCGACAATTCTGGCTAACAAAAATGTTAAAATACCCACGAAAACCGGGAGGGAGATTAATTTCACCTACGCCGAATTGGAAGAAATCGCCCAAGCTGTTGTCCCGACTTTAAGCGCCAACGGACTAGCAATTGCTCATCAAATGCAATTTGTAGAAGATAAATTTTGTTTGGTTTCTACATTGCGGCACGAAAGCGGAGAGCAGATAGAATCCTTGTATCCTTTGCCTATAGGGTTTAGCGATGCTAAAGAATTGGGGATTCAAATCAGTTACAGCCGCCGCTACAATACTCTTTGCCTTCTAGATATCACCGTCATAGATTCTCAAAACTGGGAGGAAACCAAGCGCAAGCTGGCCAGAGAAATCCAACAAGAAGCTGGCTTGACTCACAAGCCTAAAGACGGCAAACAGGGATCGATATTGCACGATTTAGCTGGAGTTAATCCCGCTCAAACCATTAGTGAAGCTCAAGCTAAAAGGTTGTGGGCGATCGCTCGTAAAGAATGCAATCTGTCTGATGGGGAGGTGAGGGTAATATTGACTGAATTCAAAGTAGAATCAACCGCCGATATTCCAGCTTCTCAATATGACAAAGTGATTGAGCGAATTAAAAATTTCAACCCAAAATTTTAATCAGTGGAGTGGTAATGAAAATTTTATTTGTTGATATCGACGGCACGCTGACCGAAACCATCTCAGGACACACCTTTAAACAGCATCCCCAGGATGTGAAGGTGATGGAGGGGGCGGATAGAGCTGTGTCCTATTATCACAACCAGGGATGGACGGTTATCGGTATCAGCAATCAAGCTGGCGTCGCCGCTGGACATAAAAGCTTGAGCGACGCGATCGCCGAAATGCAATACACTTTGCAATTACTTCCACAGCTTTCTTGTATTTATATCTGCCCCGATTTTGAAGGTTTAACGAGCTTCCGAATTGAAGCCAATTCAAGCAGCGAAATTAAGCAATTTAATACTCTTGAATTTGGCAGTTTTAGAAAGCCGGGGGCAGGAATGATTAAATTGTCCGCCAATAGATACGAGGTGAATATTAATAGCTGGATGATAGGTGATCGCCCCGAAGATGAGCAATGCGCCATCAATGCCGGGATTAATTTCTGTCCTGCTGATGTGTGGCGCGATAGATTTCGTCCTGGGATGTTTGAGCATCACATCACACCAGCACAGTTGAAGTTTTTGGAGGGGATTGAAGTTGGCAAATAAATACAAAAATGCTCCTCTTGGAGACATTATCAGGGACAAAAGAGGGCTGACAGCTTTCCTTGCTGAATTAGCCAATGAATGCCAGCGAACAGCTGATGACGACTTGGAGCGACCAGATACAGAAATCGGAAAATCTTACAGGCAATTCTGGTTAACTGCGGCGGCAGAGATTGAGATGTTGCGAGTGAGACTTGATGGATGAAGTGAAAAATCAAACCCCAGTGCAAGACTGTGTTGGGGTTTGACGATTTATTGGCGATCGCACGGTTTGATGCAGTACCATGTCCATTTTTCAGGTAGTACCGTCTAATTGGGCCTGGATGGAAGCGATCGCCTCCGCCAAAACATCCATCTTCCTTTTGAGAGTGGCAACCTCTCCTCGCATCGCCCCCTCAACGTTGGCAATACGCCGTCGAAACTCGTTTGCTTGCCCTGGCGATAGATCTGGGTTTTCTGGCGGACGGGGCAATGATGCCTCCATGTACTTTTTAAGGGCATTCATGACGTATTCCTCCACCGATACCCCTTCACTGTCAGCCTTGAGGCGAACGAGGGTCAACAGGTCACACTCCTCGTCGGTTTTGAATCTGATACGAATTTCGTTTTCGGGCATTCTCGTTCCTTAATAGACTTACGCTTTCTGCTGCGGCTCCAGTCACCAACCCAACTGGAGCAGAGAGGATCGCAAAATTAGGTCTAATCAATATCATCAGCAGGCAACAAAGCCCGCCGCACATCAAACCACACGACGCAATCAACATCATGTTTTGCTGCTTAGTATCAGCAGATAGCTGTCCTTCTAAAACATTTACCAACACCGATTCATTTTCCAATCGCCCAATAATTGTATTAATATCCTCGCCAGTGATTCTCTCAATTCTGGTGATTGCTTCACGATCTTTAGAGACTGGGCTTGTTGCTAAAGATGTCAGTGCTTCTTGTAATTTCATATTTTCTTTCTTTTGAACAACTTAATAATCGTTCTGCCTAAATGTAAAACTATTACCCAAAACCAAAATTTAATTCTTAATCGCCAAGCAAAAGACGAAATGTTGTGGTTGTCCAAGCCACCTAATTGAATCCATACTTTTGTGTAGTGAACGCTATTCGGGCGATCACTTCTGCCGTAAACGTTGTGGTGGCAGTTCTCGCACACTGGAAAGGCATCGTAGCCAATGATTTCGCACCCTGAAACTGATTTTCTCGGTGAGTGAAACAAGAAAATTCCCAACAGCCGCCGCAGAGGACTGCGGCTGTACTTTACATGATGAACGTACACCGCTCTGCCATGAAAAGGGTTGCAGGTGCAAAAAGGCATCAACTTAAGTCCTCGCTTACAGGTCGATCGCCAATTGTCAGCATACTCAAACGTAGTTTTCGCCCGACTCATATATTCGTGTTACTAGATGCTGCCTTGTCTTTTTTCTTATCTCTGGCAATCCCAACGTTGATGCTCAAAGCTAACCGCTCTGCATCTTTCTTTGACAAGTTTGGATCGAGGCTTTGCAATTCATTGGCAGTCGTAACTTCCTCGACCGGACTAAACAAATCGCTGAAAAATCCAAGCATTATTTATCCTCCTCAAGCATTGCAGTTAACTCGCCGTTGTCATAATTTTCTAACAGCCATCTAAACAAGGTCTTTCCATGCACCGAATACGATCGCGTGGGATGCTTTTTGTTCTCCCCGCACTTGAGTACTCTTCTGATGATTTCCCGCTGCGGCACGCTATCGTTGGCTAAATTGCGAATCTCGTTGAACAGTTCTTCGGGTGTGGTGTCCGGGTAAAACTCGCCGATTTTGCGAATCGTCCAAGCAAAGCTAATCTCGGCTTCATCCTCCGCACCGTTATACAGGCGCTCGTATTCTTTGTACTCAACTAGCACATCTGGGACGATGCCCAAAATGAATTCCCCAGTGTCAGCATTCGACGACAAAATCATGGGGCGCTGTTCTTGTACTGACAAAGTTTTGGCTTGGTCGAATATCTTCCGCATCCTTTCTCGTTCTTTGGAGTCTGCAATCACATGATGATTGGCGATCGCTTGGCTGATGATTTCGTAGTTACCTTGATTCTTTTTCAGGTTGCGGAAAGCCTGATACATCAAAATCACGCCTGCGCGTCCACCTTTAGATGACAGAAATTTGAGGTCTTCAATATTACTAGATTGTGTTCCAACGTAGCCAGCAACATTTAGCTCCCGCCCGTTAAACACGATCTCTGCCATTGCTGCGTTGAAGGCATCGCCCAGAGAAATTTTCTGAAATGCTCCCGATTCCTCTGGATAGCGAACAATTTTTTTGCTCAGCGATGAACTCAATAATTTTTGCTGAGACATAAAATCATCAAGTATCAAAATTACTGGATTCGCCTCACAATATTCTTCTCTTTCGGATTTGGGCATTCCTGCTCGTTTCCGCAACTCTGTGATTACTTCCAATAAAATTGCGTAGCAATCGTTGGAGTCTGCATTCAGACGCCCAACCTTAGCCCCAGAAAAGCCGTCATTCTTCATAGCGATCGCGTAGAGCCAAAGCTTATCGTCAAACCGCTTTTTCTTTCGCCCGATGACGACTCCCATCGAAACGGATTTACCTGCTCCTGGTGTCCCCAAAAAAATCAAGCTTTGGCTGGTTTCAATTAAGGCGTCGATCGCTCTTGAACCAGCGTCTATAAGCTCCTGTAAGACGTTGGGTTCTACTGGCTGGAGTAAAAGTGTATCGCTACTGGCAAGTTCTTCTGGTGGCGATTTATCTACTGGTTCCGATTGGACGACGGAACTGGAATCAGATGCCGCAATAACAGGCTGCGGCTGCGGCTTTTCATCCAAAGCTAAGATTTGGGCAGCAAGTTCAGGATTTTTCTCCAGCAGCATTTGAGCGTAGCCATCAAGCAGTTCTTCTTCAAAATCCTTGTAGCGGATGTCTGAAGCGAAGACCAACTTCTTTTCTTCTTCCTGAGCCAAAATCTGTTGGCGTTTTTGTTCTAGTTCTTCATCAATTTGCTCTTGCTTGGCTATTAACTTTAAAGCATCAACTTCTCTACCAGAAAGGGCGTAACCACCCGCTAAAACTGCTAATGCCAGTAAGCTCAATGACAAACGCATTTTACCGTTACCGGGAAGAACAGTTACATCCTCTGCTGTTTGTGGAAGCTTGGCATCAGCAGGAATTACCACTTCCGTGCATGGCTTGGTTATCGCATCACAATATTGCTGCCTAGCGGTGAAGTAGCCAGCTAAACTGCCGATACCAGCAATTACCCCGCAAATGAATAATGCAGTACTGGCGGGAGCATAGAGTTTTTGAAAGCTCATTTTAAAAACGCCAAAAACAACAGCATTGCTAGCAATACTCCCAATCCCAAAATCCCAACTTGCCAAGCAGGTAATATCCAGTAGCCCATCGTAATTGGGTTATTCAATAGCATAAAAATTGTGTCCCAAAAAGCGATGACGCTAAGCCCCATCGCTAACCCACTCAAGCGGCGCAACATCAATGTTTCTTGAGTTGGTTCTTCGGGTGGGATTAACAATAACCATCCGGCGATCGAGAACTTCAAAACAAAGTAAATAATCCACCCGCCCACGAGAAGGCGGGAGAAATGGGCAGCGCTTACTCCCAGCGCAAACCAGAATCCGTAGGCGCTGCCAAAATGTACAATTCGCATCATTTGAAGACGCTTCGACACCCTCGCCATTGACTACTTTCCTGCTAGAAACTCAAAAACTGCATTGGAAGCATTTCCACTTTTGCCTTGCTCCTGTGGAACAGCAGCCGACTTCAGGGGGGTAAAAGCCTTGGGGTTGGTTGTCCCGTATTGCATCAACCTCCGCAGTCGAGCGCGAGTGTCTAATACCGCAACCATCTCCACAGGCTTTTCAGTCTGTGGTTCTGTTTCGGCTTTAGCTGTCTCCTTCTCTTTATCGGACTGGAGTTTTTTAGCAGCTCGTTTTAAAGCTGCCTGAAGCTTATGGTCTTGCAGTTCGACATAATTGCTAACCCCATTGTCAATTAGCTGAACCTCGTTTTTGCCATCTGCTTCGCGCTTTTGGCGTTCTCCTAAAAACCCTTTATGGGATAGGAAGATATCCAAAACCGACTGGTCGATTTTGTTCATGCCCGCTACGCCTTCTTTGACGCAGCGTTCTACGAATTCGTGGTATTTAACGACGCCTTGGACGTAGTTGATGATGTTCTGCTCGATCGCTGGCAAGTTGTCCAGCAGAAAGTTTAGCTGATCGAGCTTGTCAGCCATTGCAGCGATCTCGTTGGGAGTCATACCTGGCAAGGCTGTCAGGAAATCCCCAATGCCGAAATATTCGTTCAACAATCCCTGCATTTCGGGGGCCGAATTAAAAGATTTAATCAGCCCGCCTACGCTTGGCGCGATTGGAATGTTAGCGCTGTCAGTGCTTTTGTCAGTGGGGTTTTGAGAATTTCTAACAGTGTCAGCCGCTGACGAAAAAGCTCCTTCAACCGATTTTTTAACCATATTTCACCTTCTGAGTAAAATGCCTTTCATCAAGCCTTCAGACTCAGCTTTTTGCAGTTTTAGCTGGGCTATCAATGCTTCATTTTCTGATTTGAGATCCGCTAACTGCTGTTTGAGCCTACTGTTGTCCGCCCAGAGTAGAGCGATCACTAGAACCATCGCTGATAACCCCAACAGGTCGAACAGGCTGAACTGTTTGTCTGCCATCGTTTTGAATCATCCAAAAACTAGCAATTACATAGGCAGAAGCTCCCAAGCCAAATAGCCCCAAGAAAACGATAATCCAGGTCAGGATTTCAAAAAACTTACTAATTCTATTCATATAAACCCACAGGATTAGCCATTCTATTTGTCGGCGGGTGGAAGCGTTCTCAGAGGTCTGCTGTGCCATTCTTCCAACAATTTCACTTCCTCCCCCAAGCTGGTTTTTGCCCCTTGCTCAAAGGCTTTGAGCATCTGAGGCGCAATTGTTCCTATGTCTCCAGCAGAGATGCGAACCAAGACTTTTTGCATAATCTTGGCACCACGCAGATCGACAATTTGATTGGCGATCGCTGTATCAAATTCTTCAAATTGGTCGTCAAGTTGGAATCCTGCTTCTTGTCCTGTTTCTTCAGAGTGTGTCTCAGGCTGCTTAGCTCCTGCTGCTTTATTTCTGGCATTCTTGTAGCTCATAAATCTCCTCCATTCTCTGGTGAATCTTGTCTACAGCACTTTCGTACTGAAACTTCTTGACTAGCTTGCGAAATTCAAACAAAACTCGCATTGAGTCTCTACTAAAGCCTTCATCTTGCGGCTTAAAATCAAAGCCTTTTGGCTTGATTTTCATTGCCACGAGGCATGACAAATCTCTTTTTAAAGTGGTTTCGGCTCCGTTGTACAAAAGTTCGCACATCGCCTGTCTTGGAAGATAAACAATCTCGTCATCTAGGATGTCCTCAAAGCTTTTTGAAGCCCACTCATTTAAATAAATGTCTTGCCACGAGCGACTTTGTTTAGTCCACAATAAGCTCACGGTCTTATTCACGATTAGCTCACGAAAAGCCCACGCCTTTAACCATAAAAAAAGCGCTCAAAGAGCGCTACAAGATTGTGGATTTTCCACAATTATTTTTGTTGAATCTGGTCTGTTAAGATTGCGATCGCCCAATCTGGGCATCCTCTGTAAAACCAGTCTCGAACGCTGGCTAGAGGTGGCGCTTGTCCGCCAGTCCGAGACAAATAATCTTGAATCAGGGGCACTATCAATCGTGAAGCGGTTGATATAAAATCTCGTTCCTCCGGGTAGAGTTTCCCTGCTAGTCCTGCTTTGTCTAAAACTTCTTGAGCAATCTGGTGAAGCTTTTGCTTATTTTTCGGGATACTGTGACAGTCGCCATTGCCGCGACACGGGGACGTTTTAACATCTTGAATTTGTGCAATCATTAATGTGCCTCCAACTTACTTTGGGGGAACTACCTTCGGGTGGGAAGCGATCGCAATCCGTCCAAGGTCAGCGATCGCTTTTATGTTGGTCTTTCACTTTATAATACCTCTTAGTTACCCCTTAGATGAGGCTAAAACTAAAAAAGCCGCGACTAAGGGGTAAATAATACGCTATGAAGAGGCAAAATGATGGAGAAAGCAGAAGTTTATGAAGTGGAACAGATGCCAGAGACAAACGCGCCGAAGATGATCAAGATAGACTTTTCAGTGCCTGAAAACTTGCTCGAAGACGCACTGGAATTAGCCAAGGCAGAAGGATGGAAGCCGTCAGAATTGCATCGTGTTTTTTGGGAAAAGGGTTTTGCGGTTCACGCCGAAGGCAGCAATAAACGCTTGGTTAATAAGCAGCTGCGTAAAAAGCAGGCTGATAAAACTGAGAGTGAGTAACGCGCAATCGTCTTATCTGGCGGATTCCGCCAGATAGCCACAGTATTTTCCTCTATTGAAGTAAATTTAAAGTTTTTGCAAACTCAGTATTTACATCATTACTTTTGTCTTTATTGCTACGCCATAAAAGTTTTATTGGCTGGAGTAAGGAAGATGAAAGAGATATTTGTGCTGTATCACGCAACTCGCAGCCTGTTACTGCGAAACCATTTGGTCGAACTCAATATTGGGCTAGCCAGGACAGTCGCGCATCGCATGGAAGACAACTGCACCCTTGGCTACCAGGAATTATTTGAACTGGCGACGATGGGGCTGATTAAGGCAGTCGAGCGCTACAACCCAGAGCAAAAATATTTCACATCATTTGCCATCCCTTACTGCAAAGGCGAAATCCTCCACTACCTGCGCGATAAAGCAAGTGCTGTCAGAATCCCCAGAGGATTGCATGAGTTGAGTGCCAAGATTAAGAAGGCGCGAGCAACTTTATCTCTTCAACTGGGACGCCACCCTCACGATGCAGAGATAGCGCTATTTTTGGGTATCACCAAAGCGCAAATTAACGAGGCCCTTGCAGCTTCCAGAAATCAAAAATACGTCTGGAGTTTGGATTCCAAGTTAGACGACACAGACGATTTGACCTTGGGCGATACCTTAGTCGGCGAATCGCAGCCGACTGATAGAACCGATGAGATATTGCGGAAGTTAACAAAGGCGGTAGCGTCTCTCAACAACCCAGCAATTGACCTCGTTTACCTTCAAGGGAAACACCCCAAGGCAGCAGCCAGAATACTGCACACCTCGGAAGCCCAAATAAATGCCCTGTTGTGGCAGGGCATAGAACAGTTATCAAAATTAGAAATTTGCGATTTGTCCGAAGCAGTGCAGATTGCTGCCGATTCTGAAGAGTTAGAAAATTTTGAAAAGATGGCGGGATACTTGCTGCCTAGCGGGATGGCTTTTTTACATGAGTGGCTTTACGGTCAGCTTGCTGCTGCTTAGTAATGGCGACGGCGAGAAGTAGGTGAGAAAGTTTCATTTTGCGGGGGAAACGGGGAACTAGGCTAGATTTCCCGAATCATTGAGAATTACGCAAGCTTTCAGGTTGTGGTTTTCGTTTGATAATTCCTTCCTAATTCTTTCTTCCAGCAGGACAAGCCAATCAATTCGTTCCATCTGGGCTTCCCAATGTAGAAAGGGGATTTGCACGTGTTCCAACACGAGGGGACTCAGCGCGACCATCTTAACTGCGTTGCGTGATGCGAGTTCTGCGAAGTTGGCTCCGCGTTGAGCGTTGCCTTCAAGATCAACATCCCAAATGCCCAAAGGATCGCTAGTGCCATTACGCCATAGCCGCCAGACCGCAAAGCGATGCGTGAGTACAGAGTTGCGTTGATACTCCATCGTTGGGATGCGGATAGGGGTTCCTTGGAAAACCCCAACCAATTCTGTATGGAATTCTCGGAGATAATCAAGGGTGACGAGATAATCGCATTGCCCGTGGATTGAAGTGATGCGGTAAGTCGCTCTTTCCCCTGGGGTGTCGCGTTCAATTCGCAGCACGGCGCAGTCTTTTCCGTACCACTGCTTGATAATTTTCGGGTAAATGCGGCGTTTTTTCTTAGGCTGGAATAACCCCGCGATCCATTGTTGTAACCATTTGAGCCATCGCACATTATTCACGCCCTCTGCTCAAAAAATGCCCCAAAGCCAAGGCGATGGTGTCTGTTGGCAGTCCTAAGATAGCAGCGATTAACCCCACGCAGGGATAAAAAATTGCGCCATTTAGTTCGCGAGTACCAATGTCGAATCTCTCAAAACCAGAGTTGTTGAATTTTAAGGAAATATTTACGGATTGCCCGATAAGCAGGGCGGTCAAGGCAACGGCGAAGAGATACGAATAGCCCTTGCCTAGTGAAGAGTCTTTTGTTGGAGGGGAAGTCATGGGCAAGGGTTTTACACTACGAGGCTAGGGTTCCCCTAAAAACAAAATCGCCACCTTAAAGCTTGGTGGCGTTCAACCTATGAGTGCTGGATTTTGCTAGCGTCAGAGGAGCTTGTCGCCGCGTATCATAGCTGCAAATTATACCCTCACTTTCAATTATTTGCCAAAAAAACAAAACTATACTTTTGTTGTAAGTGTGAAGTGGAACCCTAAAAGCACCAACCTTCAAGGCTTTCATGAGTTCCCTGTCCCGCGTCTCCACTGACCAAAAATTGATTGAAATGTGGCTGCACGGAAGGCCCGTTTCCACCCAAAAAGAATATCGGCGTGACACTTATGCTTTTTTGGCGTTTGTGGACAAAGATTTACAGGAGTGTAAGCTGGAAGATTTACAAGCCTACTCCACCTGCCTGGACGAACAGGGTATCAAGTCCAGCACCAAAAAACGCAAGTTGAACGTTGTTAAATCCTTATTCACATTCGCCACCAAGCTGAACTATCTTCGCTTCAATGTAGCGGCGGCACTGAAAATGCCTAAGGGTGATACCTCCTTGGCTGGCCGCATTCTCAAAACTTCAGAGGTATTGAAGCTGATTAATTGCCCAAAATTGTCAGTGCGCGATCGCGCTTTCCTCAAGTTCGTCTACGCTACCGGAGTGCGAGTCAGTGAAGCTTGTAATTTAAAATGGGAAGACTTTCAAGAGCGCGACTCAGGTGAAGTGCAGGTCACTGTATTGGGCAAGGGTGAAAAGTTGCGGACGGTGCTAGTGCCTATTGTCGTGTGGATGGAATTGGAACAGTGCAAGGGTCATGAGTATGTATTTGTGGGAAAGATGGGCAATGCTATTGACAGGGTAGCAGCGCATCACATCATCAAGGATGCCGCGATCGTGGCGGGCGTAAATCCGAAGGTATCAGCCCACTGGCTGCGCCATAGCCATGCTAGTCATGCCTTGAACAAAGGCGCTCCCATTCACCTAGTTAGAACTAGTTTGGGGCATAGCTCTGTGGCAACCACGGATAAATATTTGCACGCTAACCCTGATGACTCTAGCGGAAATTATTTAGGCTTCTAGCTCTACAATCTTTGTATAGTAAAGGTTTCAGGATATAATAGCAAGTATGCGCCAGTACGAATTGCGTCAACAAGACGTACTGACTGACCTCAACTTTGCACGAACAAAGCAAGGCTAAAAAATATTATGGCAATTCACGACTTAACCGGACAAAGATTTGTCCGTCTTGTTGTCCAACAAAGATGTAATCCAAAAGATTTTAGTTCTCTAGTCCCGCCATTCGGCTGCGATTTTGGGCTGTATCTCCAAACAACCGCCTAGTATAGTCTCGCAAATCCTGGGGGCGAACTTTCCACCCCTTACCAACCTTCTTTGCTGGCAAGTCCCCCAATGCGATCGCTTGGCGTAAATGAAACCGCGAATACCCAGTAGCGATCGCTGCCTCCTCCAAACTCCACACCAGCTTATTCCACAACAGCGCCAATCTCTGAGCGCCGCTAATCGCCTCCAATAACTCAACTACCCTGTCCTTGGGCACTGTAGTTAGACCCCCGAAAACCTCCGCAGAAGTAATTTCGGAACTGCTCGAAGCAACAAAAGACCGATGCACGGGCATTTCTAATTCTTCCTTGAACGCCTTCAACTCCCCTTCGTTGTATTGAGCTTGCTTTCCATTCTTGCCAGAAATATAAGCAACACTTATCTTACCTTCTTTGGCGTAGTTCTCAATAGTTCGCGTGGAGACGCCAAGAAACTCAGCCGCTTGCTTTTTATCCACCCCCGAAAACCCCCGAAGACCATTGAAATAGCATTTTCGAGGGTTCGTGCAACCGTGTCAAGTCGCCACGAGTTGACTTTGAGAAAGATTGCGTAATTTTACGTAATACAAAAACAAGTGATATTGTATTTTTGCCCTTATCGTAATGGGTTTGAGGCTGCTACAAAAGTACAAGACTTTTATTTTAAGTAATATTAAATACATTTTTTCAATAAAATGCGTATAAGTAATGAGTGCCTCGTGAAATTATCAGAAGATTTTCCCGCTTTGGACAACGATATTTCGTATGCACTGCGTCTGTTGCAGGAAGTGAGAAAATTTCAAGAAGATTTGAAAACGATACCAGCAAGTGAGCGATCGCTCAATTTGCTAGCGGCTTGCCAGAGCTTTGATGAGATTATCAGCGGCGAATTGCTGGCGATAAAATCCCCGCACTTCGCTTGACGAAGGCCATCGTTTTCTGCGGTAAAACTTTCACCGCACCGCATACCAAAACCTTTGTTTGCAGGGAACTGTAGGGCTAAAGCTAATGCTAAATGCGGTACGGTATGCGGTAATGTCAAGTCCTATTGATGACAAAACTTGGAGTGACGCGAAAGATGCTTATGTCACTGGCACAGACTCGCTAGCGGCGATCGCCATGAGGTTTGGCATCTCTAAGCGTGCTGTCGAGAAACGATCTAGTGAAGAAAGTTGGTTAGCATCGCGCCAAGCACATCAAGCACAAAACAGCGTTCAAGCTAAACCTGCTGCTCGTTCTGCACCCTTGCCTCCTCCAAACGCTCAACGTCGCCAAGCACAAGGAATTGATGAAATAGAAATCATCGATTGTGCGATCGCTTCACTTTCATGCATTCTTGCAGGAGGAGGAGAAGACACTCGCGGCATTGGTGGGATTGCTACGGGGTTGTGTCGCCTCATCGAACTGCGTAACAAGCTTGTGCCCAAGACAGCTGCGGATCTGGCTGACATGGCGATTTCTCTTGACATCTCCCCCCAAGAATTTATTCGGGCTTTGAATGACCAGTGGCAAAAGAAAGCGTAGCCGACAAGCGGCGGAGGGAGTTTGCCGAGGAGTGCGCGGCGGCGCTTGGTTTAGCACAAGCTGAAGACGACGTGGTTCCCTTTGCCCAGTACGCCACCAAGCCAGTTGAATTCGTGCAGCAAGTGTTAGCTGTTGAGACGGTGACGGGAGAGCAAGTCAGGATTTTGGAGTCTGTTAGAGACAGGGCAGAGACAAACGTCCAAGCCGCTCATGGTGTGGGCAAAAGTTTCATCTCAGCTTGTATTGTCCTGTGGTGGGTGTTCGCTATTGGCGGTTTGGCTATTTCTACAGCTCCTACCGAATCCCAAGTCAAGCAGATATTGTGGTCGGAAGTCCGCAAGCTCTACGACAAGAATAAGGTAAAACTGGGCGGGGAGAGAGGGGAGTTATTTTTAAAGTTTTCTGAGTCTGCCCGTGCCTATGGCTTCACTGCCAGGAACTATGACAGCAACAGCTTCCAAGGCAAACACGCTGAAAAATTACTACTTATTCAAGATGAAGCGTGCGGCATCACCGAAGAAATCGACGATGGTTTTGCCAGCTGTTTAACCGGTTCTGATAACCGAGGCTTAAGAATCGGCAACCCCATAGTCGGCGGCACACCTTTTGAAAAATCCTGCGCTCGTCAACACAACCGGATTTCAGCTTGGAGCCACATTAATGTTTCTTGGGCTTACGAGCAGCACGCCGATGGCATTCATCGCTTGAAGCCAGATGTCGCAGCTGCAATAGTTGACTCGGTAACAGGTGATGTCTTGCCACAATCAGCGTGGCCCGATTGGTGTCAGCGCGATGTTATCCCCGGCGCTATCTCAATTGCCTGGATTGAAAAAGTCCGCAAAAAAGGTGAATCATCAGCATTCTGGCAATCCCGCGTTGAGGGATTGTTCCCTGTTGATAGCGAGCAGTCGATAGTACCTCGCAGCTGGTTCCTCCAAGCCCGCGCCCGTTACGATGCCGATCCGCAAAAATGGGATTTCATGGCAGAACATCACCACTGGCGGCACGGTTTGGATGTGGGCGACGGCGGCGACGACCACGCTACGGCTAGCTGGCGCGGCCCGGTACTGTATGCAGCTGCTGTTATGCCCACTAAAGGCGATCGCTTGGATGTCGGCAGAGCAGCAGCCCTTGGAGCAAAAGTGATAGATGAAAAGCCAGGGCGGATCAACGTGGACATCATTGGCGTTGGGAGTGGCGCTTTATCCAAGTTGCTAGAAGGCGATTACCCCGGCGATGGCACGCACTGGGGAGAGGCGGCGGACGAGAATAGCTTATTCGCTAACCTCAAAGCCGAACACTACTGGATGCTGCGTGAAGGGTTCAGGAATGAGGAAATTGCGATCGCTCCCCTTGGCGAAATCGAGGAAATGCTCATGGAGGATTTGGCAGGAACCTACTATGAGGAAACCACCACAGGCAAAACCAAAATTGAGGATAAGAAAAAAACCACTGCTAGACTTCACCGTTCGCCCAACGTCGGGGATGCGACAGTGTTGGGGTACAACGGCACTGGTGGGGTAGTTGAATTTGAAAGCGTGGGTAAGGCTTCTCGCGTAGGGTCAAGGTTGAGGGATTATTGATCGCTCATCAAATCTCGTTCAACTGCCTCGCAAATTATTCGCCGCAAGTATTTTACTCTTTCTTCTTGAGGAAGTGCGTGTAACGCATCATGGACGCTTTGTGGTAACTTCAAGCCTGTTACCTTCTTTGCCAAAGGCTCGGTTAGCTCCTCTGTGTAGCCTTTGAATTGCTGCTCTTTAAAGCTTTGTGATTGTACTGGCGTGGGATTGCTCATTGCTGGTTAACCGGGTTTTATCTTATGATAATCCCTCGAAAATATTTGGTCAATCTATTGACATTCCCGGTTAACCGGGATATTATAAAAGAGTGGAGGGCAAAAAACTCCACACTGAACCTAGAAAACAAAAGGAGGAATATGACGCAATCCGGTAACGGACAAGGGGAGTACAACCCCGAAGTCAAATACGAGCGGGTAGTCGATGACAGTGACGTTTTCTACCGCGTCAATCCGGAAACGGGTGACCGTGAAGACGTACTAACAGCCAAAGATGTCATGGACGAAATCGACGAGTTATTGTCTGACGAAAATTCAGACGAACCTGGAGATCCCGCCTAGCGTCTAGTTAGCAGCCTGAGCGCCCCACGCTTGGGCTGCCCTCCTTTCTTTATTCATAGCACAATGGATATCTGTATTCCCGGTTATCTAAGGATTTTTCATTATGAGCGCGATCGTTGGCAGCACGTTTTGGGAAGCTCATTTTACAATCTATCTGGCGAGCCGCCTGACCTTGAATTTGCCATCCGCAAATACGATATCTCGCGCGAGAAACTGGCAGCGGAGTTATTTCGCGCGAGTGACGGCAAGTCAGGGTATTGCATCGGCGACTTAAAACAAAAGCGATTTTATTACTGTGGTGTTGATGTCAAATCAGTGCGCGATAAACTGCGATCGCTCGGCATTGGGCGCGAAGACCCAATGGAAGCTTAATTCTATCTGGCGGATTCCGCCAGATAGACGGGGCGGGGAACCCTAGCCTTTGATTCATGCACCAGTCGGTGTTTCGCCGACTTTCCCTCCCCTAATGCCACTCCCCCGCAATTTCAACACAGAAATCGCTTCAGTCAAGCGCGATCCCTACTTACTATTGTTGGGGTCACGCTTGCTCAACCCTGACGATGTATTGCAGGGGCGGGGCAAGGGCGAGTACAAAGCCTATGATGACCTTCTCAAAGACGGGCATTGCTTCTCGGTGGTACAAAAACGGTACTTGGCAGTCATAGCCCGCGAGTGGTCAGTCGAACCCGCCTCAAAGGATAAAATCGACCAGAAGGCAGCAGACATGGTGAAATACCACCTGCAAAGCCTTGCATCCAGGGCGGCTGACGATGATTTATTGGCAACTGGATTTGATAGAACCTGCTACAACTTGCTTGATGCCACCCTCAAAGGTTTCAAGCCGGCAGAAATCTTGTGGAATGTAGATGGCAAAGAGTTCTACCCCAACCAGATTAAAGCCAGAAACCAGCAGCGCTTTAATTTCGCCATCAACGAGGCGGGAAAGTGGGAACTGCGGATGCTGACCCTTGAAGATTGGATTGACGGGGAAGCTGTCACTAAACTGCACCCTAAGAAATTTTTCACCCACATTTGCGGCGCTACCGATGACAATCCCTATGGCGTGGGATTGGGGCGTACACTCTGGTGGAATGTCTTTTTCAAAAAGCAAGGTATCAAATTCTGGCTGCAATTCGTTGATAAGTTTGCATCTCCTACCGCGATCGGCAAATACAAGCGGGGAGCAACGAAGGAGCAAAAAAGCACTTTGCTGGAGGCGTTGGAGGCGATCGCCACCGATGCTGGCGTTGCGATTCCAGAAGATTTAGAAATCACGCTCCTAGAAGCTTCCCGGAGTGGCACTATCAACTGCTATGAGTCCCTGTGCAAATACATGGACGGGGAAATCAGCAAAACCGTACTGGGGGAAACTCTCACCACCGAAATTGGCAGTAGGGGAAGTTATGCAGCTGCCAACACCCACAATGAGGTGCGGAAAGAGCTAACCAAAGCAGATAGCGATTTACTATCCGATACCCTCAACCGCACCCTCGTTAAATGGGACGTGCAACTCAACTTACCCGAAGCCAAGCCACCGCGCTTGTGGCGCAACTTCGAGGAAGCAGAAGACTTAAACGGGCGATCGCAGCGCGACAAGACCCTATTTGATATGGGCTTCAAGCTCAAAAAGGAAGCTGTAACCGAGATTTACGGCGACCACTACGAGGAAGTCGAGCAGGGTGGCGAAGCGAGTGACGAACAATTTTTGAGTAATTCGGGCGTACAGGAGGGGGCAGGGGGAGAAGATACTGCTGATATGTCAGAGTCGGTTGATTTTGGCAGTATTATTGACCGCGTGCTGAAGTGGAACGGCTTGGCTATTGGGGTGGAGTTCCTTCCCAATCAAGTGAGGTTCCCCGGCCGCAAGCACTCCAAGAAACTGCGCTCTGGTTACGGTCACATACGCAGTTACATCGGGGCGGATGGTGAAGCCCTCGACTGTTACATTTACTCTGGGCTGCTTGATGAGGAAAAGCCTAGCGGGAGCGATAGCGAAGCGGTAGCGACGCAAGGAGCGTCTCGCTTGTTCCAAGTCGGCCAGGTATCCCCAGAAGATGGCGATTTCGACGAACACAAGTACATGATTGGTTATGCAAACCTCAAAGCAGCCAAACAAGCGTATCTTCAGGAAATGCCCGTTGATTTCTTCGGCTCAATCCAGGAAGTAACCGTCGAAAGCTTAGGGCAGTACAAACGTCAGGCGGTTAACCTCTCCACTTCTCAATCCCTCCCCATCGCTGCTAACTTTGCAGAACAGGAAAAGGATAGCGCTGACCTTTATGCGGCTCAGTTGCAAGAGCGTTCTGCGCCTATCATCGCTGACTGGATCGAGCAGATAAGGGGATTGGTACGGGAATCGGAGAGCTTTGAAGAGGTGCGCTCCAAGTTGTTTGACTTGTTTCCCCAGTTAGACACAACAGATTTTACTGAACTGATGACACAAGCAATGATGGCAACCGAAGCTGGTGGCAGATGGGAGGTAATAAATGAGGCGGGAAATCTAGAGGCGTAAACTCATAAGCCTCTGGTAATGCCACTACAGTTTAGCGAACACGAATATAAGTTTGTCGGTTTATTTGTCACGCGGCTGCTGTGCGACAAGGCTATTGAGTTTGCAGATAGCGAAGCGTTAGCGACGTTAGGAGCGTCAGGCAAGACCCCGATCAAAGATAAACAGTCGCTTCTGGACTTGAAAAGTATTCTGGAATCGTCTTACACGGACGGAATTACAGCAATCCCAGAGGCTTATCTCGATGAATCGGGCGACATTGCAGGAATTTTTGAAGATAAAGTTAGCCCGAAATTAACTAAGCGCCTCAGATTTAAAATCACGGATTCGGAGATGGTGTACTCGCTCCTCAACCCAAATCAGGTCGAGAGTTTCTCTGAAGCTATAGAGTTTGCATCTACAACCAAAAAACCAAAGAATTGCAAAAAAGGGATTCCTTGTGGTGGAGGCTGTCTAAGGGCAGTGCAGCCAAATGGCAAGCCCACTCAATGTAAAAGCAATCCGACACCTGCTCAAAAAACTAAAGTAGCCAAGGTTAAAGCCGCTGCGGTAGCAATTACCACTTCTCCCACTCCTGCCAACACAGCGAAGACCCCAAGTGCTGGCGGTGGCAGCAGTTCTCCCGCACCAACAACACCACCTGCAACAACTTCGCGCCATCCAGCGATTAAAACCAACGACACCGAACTCGACGCCAAGCGCCAGGACTTAGAGAAACGCTTTGGCAAGAAAGCTGTTGAAGACGCGGAAAAGAACGTCAAGCGCATTGTTAATGACCCAGATGTAGCAGTTCACATCCGAGTCGGATCTTCAGCGACACTGGAGTTGATTTTGGGCGATCGCTTCAAAACTAGTGCCGAACTCGGCATCGACACCCACCAAATCCCCCACCTCAAAGGTGGGTATCAAGCAGCTCGCAATCGAGTCGAGGCTAAAACCCTCGGCTACCCCGAAAAAGGAACCAAACCCGAAGACCGCCCCATTTACGGCTACTTGGGCGGCAAGGACATGAAAGGGACATCTCACGCAGATATCGCCCAAGCCTACGGCTCGATTACCGTCAAGCTCAAGGATGAAGTTAAAGACCGGAGTACCTTCACCGGCGCCGATTCCTTTAAATCTGGGATTGCCTCTGATGTCAGAAATCCCAGCGCCGCAGCTCTAGTATCTAGCACCCGCCACGGCTACGACAAAGATAATCTCCCTGCGGGTTACCCGCCTAATTACGCCGATAAATCTGGGGATGAAGGACAACTTACAGCAGCTGCTAAAGCTAAAAATATCGACGACTTGACCAACGGACTCGCCCCAACAGGCAACCGCTACGTCGAAGCGCAAATTCATGGCAAGGTCACAGCCAAAGATATCGCCGAGATTCACTTTGAACCCAAAGGAGCAAGCGATCGCCCCACTGCCGCGATCGCCAAATTCGCCAAAGATAACGGCGTCGATCTCTATGTCAGTGGCAAAAAGCTTTCTACCAAGGAACTCGATGATATTGCTAACCCGCCAAAGGATAGGCGATCGCAAAGGCTCAAAGATTTGGATGATGCGATAACTAAGGGCGATATCAACAGAGTCGTTGACCACACAGAAAAAATCCACGCCGACGCGCAAAAAGTGAGCCTTGCCCCAGGAGAACGGGATAGATATCTCAAGCATTTGTATGCAGAAGCTGGCTACGATGCCAAGCCCGAAGTCAAGAGTCAAAAGGATATGGATGCCCTAGCCAAAGGTGGGGCTGTGATGATGACCAGGGGCGTTAGCGCATCGACTGGAGCGGATGCCGCAAAAATGACAGAGCAATTTCGGACGGGCGACTATCACACTGGCAATGGTATTTACGGCAACGGCACTTACGTTGGACATTCGGGAAGCTTTTCGAGTGATGGCTCTACGTTTGTCAGTAAAAGTAATGCAAAGTCTCAAAAACGCGCTTGGAACGATGTTGCCAAGCACGACTACATTGTTGACGAGAAAAGCGGCGGCGCCACATTACGGATGGCGCTCAAGGACGATGCTGTGGTGATGACCGCTAGAACCATGCAGAAGGAAATCAAAGATTTACAATCAAAAATTGACAACTGGGAGAAAGCTGAAAAGCAAAAAATCCTTTCTCAAACAGATCCGAAAGCCAAAAAAGAAGTTGATGCTTACAAAAAGTCATTGGACGTTGCTAAGGCCAAGCTAGATGGCTCTGGACAATATAAGATGGGGGGAATGCCAGTAACAGTGGAAGACTATACTATTCCGCATAAAAATAGCAAATACGGTGCTGACATCAAGGTCAAGCTTATAAAAAATATGTTTGGCGAATATTCTTTTGCCGGACCAGATGGCATAGTCCACAATATACCTTCCGGAAACTTAACCACTGCCTTGAGAAAGGTTAAACAAGTCTACGCAGACCACGAATCAAACCAGGGTTCAAATAAAGCATCTGAACTCAAGAAAATTGAAGATAAAGCTCAAAAGGCGCGAGATGTGTTATTTGGTGATATCGGCAATGGCACTTCTGGACGATATGCCGTAACCAGAGGTGTTGATGCTGTAGCTTTAAATAATAGCTATGAAAAAGATAGCTTCATGAACCTTTTAAATAGAGGTAAAGTTATCGTGCAAGATAAAGACTTGAGTTATGCTGATGGTAAGAAAAAAGGCACAGGAGCGTAAATGAACGCTGAACTTTGTAGGAGACTTAGCTTAATTAGAAGTACTCCTTATTGGTACTATATTGCCAAACTAGCAGGTGGGACTACCAAAGATGATTGGCAAAAACAAGTTGATTTAATCACACAAAAGGCGATAGAGGCTGGTAGCTTTGATAAGCTCCCAGGCGATATTCAACGGTTGATTGAACGCTGCGAACAATCTCTTGAAGTCAGCCAAAGACTTTTCGGTGACAAATATTTTGATTCTCTCTCAAATGAGGAACTAGAGCAAATAAACAACGAACTTTTCAAGAACGAACCATCCGAGGAAGTGGCATGATTACTAATAAAAATCGAATGCCAGATGTAGATTTTCTTCCAGACGATGAAATTCGCCCCATCGGAAACATTGGCGGCACTAGACTTGTTTTACTGGGCAAAGAAAAGGGTACTGATGTAGCGGTAGTATCACGTTCTTATGCTTCTGAATTTGACCCAAAGGAAGATTTTTTTGCCATACCTTTGTATGAATTGATTAGCCATTCACAAGAGCGAATTGAGCTAAAAGAAGCTCTCTAAAAATGACAATAAGGTGGGTTAGCCCGCCGTAGGCATCGCAGTGGGCTACGCCTACGCTTCATTCCAAAACAAACCCCTGAGTTATGTGGCAATAACTCAGGGGTTTTAAAGCTTAGTCCCTATGCTGTTTTCCTTGGTCTTCCGCGTTTGCGTTTGGGTGCTATGGTCGGTGCAGTAGTCTGGTGCTTTTTAGGTCTACCAGGTTTGCGCTTTTGGTCGGGAATTGGTACAGTCGCGGGGATAGCAATTTCTTCTGGTACGTCTGCAACGGCGATCGCCAAGACTTTCTCTGAATTTGCAGGTGGTAGAAGCAAAAGACTGGGGAGTGGGGATATGGTTGCCATCGCGCTTGTGCGTGGAGTAACTGCAAGGATATCGCACATCCAGGGATCTGGAAGTGTCGCCACTTGAGGAGATTCTTCTATTGCTGGGTTGGGTGTCGGTGCGGTAATTCTAATCAGTCCACAAACGAAATCTGCGATCGCGCTAGCAACAAAAACAATGAAAATAACAACGATCGCGTTGGTTAGTAAAGCTTGCATAATTGATCCTTTGTTGAGTAGTAGATTCGGGTGAAGCGGCTGAGGTTGGGTGGGGACGATGCCCCACTTCGGTTTATATTTGTTTGCACAGATACTGCCATTTGTGCAGTGGGCAGGAAAACTCGCTGTAGTCTCCCCCATCTGCCTCGTATTTTTTAACGATCAGTTCCTGGCGATCGCTCCACAAAGAAGCATTCTTTTGGGTAATCAACGACTTTTCGCTCTGGTAGTAGCTATTGGGGAAGGGCTTGGCGGTCTGATTCCAGAGGGCTATCAATTCTTCTTGGCTGTAATCTCTTTCTTGGCGGGTATCGATGTAGCGCATTTTTTCTTTTGGGGAGGGGGTTGAAGTGGTGTCCCTCGCCGCTTATGTATTTACTATACCCAGTATACTGGGAACTGTCAACATGGTATAGATAATAATTTCCCAGTATACAAGGTTGTATCTATAAGCAAATCCTATTTATTTTTCCCGGTATACATGGGATAATATAGAAAAAGTTTGAGCGAGTCTTATGCCCAAGAAAAAGGGAGATAAGGGCGGAAACCCAAATCCAGTTCGCCCCCCAGAAGTCGAAGAAAAAGTATTTCCTCGAATGGACGCTGACCCATATCCAGGTGTCCCAATGACCAAAAAATTGCAGATATGGATTTACGAACCTGTAGCTGAGGCTCTTGAAAAAATGCCTCAAAAGGAAAGAGTGGTTTGGCTACGGCGAGTTATTGCCCAAGCGGCTATCAAGGAATTAGGGGTACAAATAAATGAATCCAGCGAACATAGTCATTAACGATATTCAGCCAAATCACTTGCCGTCGTTGCCCCTAGTACGGCGTAGTCAATTGCCAAAATGCGCTGGCGTTTATTTTGTAATTGATGGCGATGGAGTAGTTCAGTACATAGGGAGAAGCAAAAATCTGCGATCGCGATGGGTTGCACATCATAAACTTGCTGAGATACGCGAGATGACAGGCGCGAAAGTTTCTTGGCTAGAAATATCTGATGAAGATCTGCTGCCATCGATTGAAGCGGCACTCATCCAGTGGTTCTCGCCACCGCTGAACAGAGAGGGAGAAGGTAGATTTCAAGACACAGGATTAGGGACAACAAATCAACAGCAGCCTATTAGCACGAAGTATCCGCCAGAGGTGGATAGGGTGTTGCGGGGAATGAGCGATCGCAGCGATTTTATCCGCAAAGCAGTAATCAAAGAGTTGATTGCCCAAGGGAAGTTGGATAAGGATTGGTTGGGGGAAACATAAGCCCATGCCAGAAACCATTGACCCTTTTAAACTGCCATTTGACGAGGCGATCGCCTACTACCGGGCCAAGGTGCCACTTCCTAGCACCAGTTGGGACACTTTTGCTGATGCAGCCCAAGACTACGCATTCACATTGGCAACGGTAACAGAAGCCGAATTACTCAACGACGTTTACAATTTGGTACTAAGTGGACTGGAGAACGGCGATAGTTACGGTGAATTTAAAAAGGGCTTTGACCAAGCGATTGATAAAGCAGGGTGGAACCCAGCAAACCGCCCATACAGGACTGCGCTCATCTTCAATCAAAATCTCAGGAATGCATATCAAGCTGGGCGCTACAAGCAGATGTCTGACCCAGAGGTGTTGAAGCTCAGACCTTACTGGCAATGGGTACACCGCGATTCACGAGTGCCGCGGCCACATCACCTAGCACTGGATCGAAAAATATTTGCAGCTGATGACCCGTTTTGGCAAACAGCGTTTCCACCCTCCGGTTGGGGATGCAGATGCGGCGTAGTTTCGGTATCTCGGCGGGATATCGAGCGAGAAGGACTAACCGTGGACGAACCGCCAAAAGAGACGGTGACTGTGGTGGATAAAGTGACGGGCGATCGCAAAAAGGTTCCCGCGATCGGTGGTAAACCCATAGGTGAGCCAGGATTTAGTACCATCCCCGGTGGTAGCGACCCCAGCCAAAAGCAAGCGATACTAGAACAGGCAATGCGGAAATTGCCGCCGCATCTGCAAGAACAAGTGAAAAAGGCGTTAAAGAAATGACCTCCATTAGACAACGCAGGCGGTGATTATGTCAGAAATAACAATCCTCCTTCACATCAGCAACAGTCCGGAGATAGTGCATCAAATTGCTGAGGCAATACTATCTCCCCAGGAATCTCCCAGACCTCAATCCGAGCAAGAATTGCAGCAATGGCTTGAACAATTCGATGCACGGTTATTTCCTTGGATACGAGGAATAACTTTCAATACTTTCCAGCTAGAAAAAGGCGATCTTTTTTGCGAATTGAGTTTAATAGATCCACTCGCAAAGGTGTATGTTGATTCACACAAGAAAGCAGCGATCGCTATTACTCCACAAAGTGTTCAATACAGGGATTTAGGTACTACAAAAATCGATACCAAGCCCGATTATTTAAGAGAGGTAGAGAATATAACTCCAGAAGAAAGAGAGTCGCTAAGACAGCAATTCAAAGAGTGGATATTGAGCGCGAGAGATGTTAACCATGAAAGCTAAAGAACTTGCAGGGATTTTGCTTCAGCACCCAGATCTTGAAGTGGTTGTTACTGGGTACGAAGCGAATCTTAACCCGGTCAAAACAGTTATAAAAACAAAGATTAAACCAGACCTTGGTCATGGCTCCTACTATGGAGAATACGACCATCTCGGCACTAGGGCGTTTTCAGAAAATTCTCAAGAGTCAGCAACGGCACTCTACATCGGCTATAGCGAAGGAGTAGGCGACGGAGTTGATACTGTCGATGGTGAAATTTTAACGAGTCAGGATTAATTGATACAATTTCTGCCATTCCTGTGAACTTAAAAACCGTTCCCCACGGTGATAAATCCACCAGCCACCACAGGAGTCGGACAGATTTTTCAGCTTTTCCCCTGTTTCTTGGTTGATGAAAGCACCACCCCAGACTTGCTGTTTCCCAAGTGCCGATTCCCACAGCACAAATTCTGTGCCATTCATCCAGATAGCCATCCACGCGTCTGTGGAGATATCGGTCATTAAATCTAGCAATTCAAAAGCGATCGTGCAGTCGCGTGACTTTTGGCACTCGAAATCAATGTATTCATCCTGCTGGTATCCCCACTTGTAAGGATTGCTGTTGGGAGGCAGGAGGTTGTCATAATCGTCGTCATTAAGATAGCTCATCGTCTGTAATTCAACCTTGCCTCAACGCAGATAGGAAACAATTCCCTTGCTTCCCGTTCTGGAATCTTCGTGCCGTGGTCAGCGATCGCGTCTAACGCCCAATCCGCACTACCCTTATAAACAGCCCAGTCACGGTTATTGCCAATGTGAGCGACGTAACCAAATTCGCCCTCGAAGCGATACAGCCGAGAGAACGGTCTTAAATCATTTAAAGTAGCGTTGTTCCATTGAACGTAGGGAACCGTAGTCATATCGCCCCTTGAAGTGTTATGGCTGACATTATTATTACCCTTGATGACCTTGCTGCCCGTCAAGACTTGGCAGAAATTGAACATCGCTTGTACAATCTCCGCCCCGCTTTTGCTTCGATGGGCGAATACATGGTGCGGAAAACCGAGCAGAATTTCAAAGGCGAACGCGACCCCGATGGCGTGGCGTGGGACCCCTTGTCGGCTGCGTACCGCAAACGCAAGCGGGGAACGAAGATACTCACTGAATCAGGGCGGTTGCGGGCTTCGATTACCTACCGTGCCGATGGCACTCAAGTTGTTGTGGGTTGCAATGTGAAGTATGCTCGCGCTCACCAGTACGGATATCCTAAGCGCAATTTGCCAGCCCGCCCGTTTTTGGGAGCGTCGGCAGAGGATGAGCAAGAGCTAGGAGAGATTTTGCTTAGTTATATCAAGTCTGGTAGTTAAATCTATCTGGCGGAATCCGCCAGATAGGTTGGGGAACTCTACAACTGCATTAGAAATACCTATAGTTTGGGAGGATGCCCCTCCCTTTCTCCCCTGCTTCCCATGCCCCAAGAAATCGAAATCTTTGCAGCTGGAACCCACACTTCCAGCAACGGCGTAACCGTCTCCCTTAACGAATCTGACCTCGACGCGATCGCCAATTCCTACGACCCCGACTTATTCGACGCTCCCGCCGTCGTGGGACATCCCCGCGACAATTCCCCAGCTTACGCCTGGGTAGAAGGAGTGCGGCGGGTAGGCAATAAGCTGATGGCCAGTCTTAAGGATTGGGATACAGATTTCCAAGAGGCGGTTAGGAATAAACGCTATAAGAAGATTTCCGCCAGCTTTTACAGTCCCGATTCTCCCTCAAATCCCAAGCAAGGAAGCTATTACCTGCGCCATGTGGGGTTTTTGGGAGGAATGGCGCCAGCTGTCAAAGGGCTTAAATCCGTGGCCTTTGCTGAAGTTGAAGAAGGCGTGGTGGATTTTTGCTGCGGTATGGGGACAGATAAGGAGATTTTTCGCAATCTGCGGGAATGGCTGATTGAAGAGTACGGGATTGACACGAGCGATCGCGTTGTTCCTGCCTATCTGCTTTCCATGCCCAGTGATGGCCGCCTTGATTACCTGGAGAACCGAGTCAATGAACTAGAAAGTTTTATTAACAAGACATTTTCGCCCGATATGGAATCCCGATTGGCAGAGGTCGGGGAGAAGGTTATACAGCTTTTAACAAGACACGAATATACGGAGGAATCAGAACCAGTGCCATCACAAGAAAGTATTGAACTGTCGGAACAGGTTCAGGAATTGCAGGCTGAACTAAACAAAGCGAAGTTGGAGAAAAAAAGGGAAGCGATCGCGAATTTTGTTGAAGGACTCAAGGGTAAGATTCGCCCCAATCAAAAAGCGCCACTGGTTGAATTCATGATGAATTTGCCAGAAGAAGAGGTGGAATTTGCAGAGGGTAAACCCCAAACTCACTTAGCTTGGCTCCAAAATTTTCTTAAGTCTCAGCCCGACTTGGTTAATCTCCGTGAAGTGGTGCGCGATGAGGAGATTGAGGAATTCTCTGAAGATGAGAAGCGATCGCACTCTGCCTATACAGATGCAGCCAAAGCTTATGAGGAGGCTTGGAAATAATGCCAATTACTAACTACACAGATTTACTCGATGGCGCTTCGCTCTACGAAGGACAAATCGCCAACCTAGAATCAGCCGTTATCCGCACAGGGGTGAACGCTGATTCCACTAATAGCATCCTCGTTTTTGGTCGGGGACTGGTCAAAGGAACTGGCGATAAAGACTTGATTTTGCCCGTGGATGCCAACAGCGTGCTGATGGGCATTGCCGTTGCTACTGACACTTTTGAAAAACGCTCTGGCTTTAGCATCAACAGCGATGGTGACTTGGGCTATCCCCTATACTGGGCTGTTTCATACTTGGTGCGGGGGATTATCGGCGTGAAGGTGCAGCAAAACGTCACCCCTGCAAGCGCCGTGTACTGGATTCATACGCCGCAAACTGGGCAACGCAAAGGTCAGTTTAGGGCAGACGCGGACACCAACCGCGCAGTGCAGATAACTAATGCTCGATTCCTCAAATCTGCTACTGCTGGCTCTGTCGTTCCTCTCTCGATTAACTTGGCATAGTGAGCAAGTTCGAGTCTTGGCGGTTTCCGTCGAGTCGAAACTTGCTTTTCCCGCAGGGCGAGAACCATTCTCAAGCCTATTCCCTATTCCCCTACTCCCCAATCCCTAACCTATGACCACAGGCGGAAATTTATTGTACCGGGCGCTAGAACAAAATATGCCCGGAGTGCTTTCAAGAAGATACCGCGATTTAGCTTTTGAAAACGGTAAGATTGTCCCTACAAAAGCAGACTTGAAACCGGGCGCGGCTGAAGTGGTACGCAACACCGTCGATGAAGTTGGCGATGCGGATATCGTCAGCGATGGGGCGTTCGACATCCCAATCGTGGATGTTTCGGCCAACGAAGACCGCTACAAAGTCTTTATGATTGCTAGCGCCTTTTCCTACACATTTGCACAGGAACGCGCGTACAACTTTGCAGGCGCAAAAGCCGAGATTGATAATCGCAAGCAAATGCTAGCCAAGCGCTCCATTGGCGAGCGCCATCACCGTATCGCTGCATTTGGCGATACCCGGCTAAATGCCACTGGCTTTTTGAACAACGCCAGCGTCACTCTCAATAACTCCAGTTTTGACCCCAATACCGCAGCGCCTGATGAGTTGGCGGAATTTTTTGTAGACGAATTAAAGGCAGCACACACGGCATCAAACAACGTTGAAATGCCGATGGATACGCTCATCAGCACAGGCTACTACTTTAAGCTGGCTAAAACCAGAATGCCCGACAGTTCTATGACTGTGCTTAATTACATCAAAGAAGCCTTGTCCGATGAAGATGTGAAGTTCAACATCATCAAATGTCAAGAGTGCGACTCCGACCAATTAGAAAGAAACGGCGTCCAAGCAGGCGGCACAAATAAAGACCTCATCACCCTCTATACCAAAGACCCAGAGGTGGTTGAGCGCCATATTGAATTGGTTCAACTCATGCCCCAGGAATGGGTAACAGTACGGGACGGACGGAAGGTTTATCCTATGTTCTCCAGTACCACTCAAACCATCATTAACTATCCTGGCGCTTTCCGCTACATCAAAGTTCCGAAGGTGAATTAATGGCGACAATCATTCTCAGACCAGAGAAATCTTTTCCCCCACGCAACGGCCCGGTTTGCTTTGACACCCTCACCCTAAGACCCGGCAGCAATTTAAACATCTCAGATGGCACTGTAGAACAACTGCGATCGCACCCCGACTTCCCCCAATACGAACGCTGGGGAGTGATTGAGATTATCTCTCCTAAAACCGAGATTAATCCCAATGCCCCCCAACCCTCGGAACTCTCGACTATGAACGTAGACGAGGCAGAAAAAGTAATTGAAAGCTGCCCTGATATCGCCAAACTGGAAGGGTGGCTCACCAACGAAAGCCGTGTCACCGTCCGCAGGGCAATCAACCGCCGCATTACAGCAATCAAGGGAGGCAATGAATAGTGGCAGTTAAACAAAAAATCGGTGTTGAACTTCTCAACGCCAACATCAACCTCACTCACAATATCAGTGTCCAGTGTTCCATCAACTCACTGTGTGTTGACCAGCCCTTCTTTGTGGCGGATGGCGCGTACTTGGTGACTGGCATTTCCTACGTACACTCAACTGCGGGGAGCGATGCTAGCGCGGTGAATTTGCAAATCACTAAAGACACGGGCACTGCTGCTCCTGGCGCTGGAACCGACCTATTAACCAACAACACCAATGCAGGCTTTGACTGCAAAGGCACTGCCAATACCGTGCAAGCTGGGGCGCTTGTGGCAACTGAAGCTACACGCACTTTAGCTAGTGGCGATCGCTTGTCTCTGGATTTTGCAGGTACGGTGACTGCATTGGCTGGTGTCGTGGTTACGGTTTCTTTGAGGCGCGTGTAATGTCTTACGCCACCGTCGCCGATATGGTTGCAGCCTTCAGCGAACAAGAAATCTTGGAATTGAGCAATATCGATTATCCCGATGCCACCACTATCAACGAAGATGTGGTGAATCGGGCGATTGAAGACGCCCAAGCGCAACTCGATTCCTATTTGGCGACGCGCTACAAAGTGCCTCTGGCGGTCGTGCCAACGGTGATTCGCAATTACACCTGCGATGTAGCGCGGTATCTCCTCGATAAAGATAAACCCAGAGAGGAAGTAACCAGGCGGCGGGATTTAGTTTTCTACTACTTGAAAGATCTGGCAGCCAACAAAGCATCGCTACCGGGCATCGTTGACGGCACTGATGGCAGCACAACTGATGCCGGGAATGGCGATGTGGCACTTTTTAGAAGCCCTGGCAGAACGTGGACTAAGCTAAGCCTGAAGGATTATTGGTAATGCTTGCAGAAGCTGAAGCCGCCATAGTCAAAAGAGTCGAAGCGATTCTCGCTCCTTTTGAGGTGAATATCGCTCCCTTTCCTGGCGACAGCGATCAGCAACCAAAGCCAGGACGCAAGGGCATGATTTTGATTGGCTACAAGCGCAGTCGCCATCGCGTGACATCCATTCAGCCCATGACCGTGGAGATCATTGCCGAGTTCGAGTTGTCGTTGCAACTAAAAGACTTGCGTACCCATAGAGGTGCTTACCCGTTACTGGATGCAGTACGCTACGCCATCACCGGTTTAATTCCCCTCAAAGGCCCGCTTTCTAAGTGCTACCCAGTCCAAGAAGGATTTCTCAAAACCGAGGATAGCGTCTGGTATTACGCAATGGTCGTGGGGGTGGCGATGATGCAAATCGAAGGGCAGCAGCCATACACCGCTGCCGATATCGATTACTTAACGCGAGATCCGGCTTTGGGCGTGCGTCCTTATAATGCGGCTCAAATTCAAGTTGCTGTGAGGCGATCGCGTGCAGATGACCTACCTGATAACGTAGTGGATCGGACTTTTGTAGTGATAGAAAGCGTGCCAACAGGGTTGATGGACTTTTCAGATTCCAGCGCTTCTCAATATATAGAAATTCTATGACTCTCAAAATTAAAGATGCTGATGGGCAAACAAAATACCTTGCAACCACAGGCGCTGGAACCTCTGACGACCCGCTAAAAACGCAACAAAGCATTACTGGGGCGGTAGCGATTAACCAACCCTTGCCTGCTGGCGAAAACAACATAGGCAAAGTGGAAGTTACCGCGATGCCGCCTTTGAGCGTGGGCGACATTAATGTAGAAGTAGGCGAGGTGGCTGTATCTAACTTCCCTACTATCTTTCAAGTTAGCAACTTTCCTGTCACGCAGACTGTAGCGGGTAGCGTTAGTGTTTCTAATTTTCCTACCAGCTTTCAAGTTAGCAATCTTCCTGCCACGCAGACGATCGCGGGCAGTGTTGGAGTTACTAATTTTCCTACCAGCTTTCAAGTCTCCAACTTTCCTACAAGTTTTGAGATTGGCAATTTTCCTGACACCCAGGCGATCGCAGGCAGCGTAAGCGTCTCCAACTTTCCTACAAGTTTTCAGATTAGCAACTTACCCGCAACGCAAACGATCGCGGGTAGTGTCAGCGTTTCTAATTTCCCAACTAGTTTTCAAGTCAGCAACTTCCCTACAAGTTTTCAAGTTAGCAATTTTCCTGCTACACAGACAATTGCAGGCAGTGTAAGTGTTTCCAACTTCCCCACAAGTTTTCAAGTTAGCAATTTTCCTGCTACACAGCCTGTATCAGCTACATCGCTTCCATTGCCTTTAGATGCAGCCACAGCAACCAATCAAGGCACGCAACTCACTAGGCTTGCAGAAATACGCGATCGCTTACCCGCTTCTCCTACAGTCAGCATGAGCGCGATCGCCACTGACGCCACGAGCGGCGATAAAACAATTCTCACTCCCACAAGCGGCAAGGCTTTAAGAATTAGCAGTCTTTGTTTGGTGATGGCAAGCGCTACAGCCATCACCTTGAAAAAGGCTTCTACAGCGATGACAGGAGCAATGACCGTTTCTGAATTGGTTGCAGATTTTCCTATAGCCTTAGCTTTAGCTGTTGACCAGACTTTTGTAATCAATGTCGGGTCGGCTGTTGCCGTTAACGGCTTCGTGACTTGGTGGGAGGCTTAATAGATGGGATATGTCAAAGGATCGGCTAGCGCTTCCACATCTGGATGCCAGATTTTTGCTGCCAGTGGAACCTGGACAAAACCGAATAACATCACTTGGGTAGAGGTAGAAGTTTACGGCCCAGGCGGCCCAGGCCGTGGCGGATCTACCACTTCAGGAGGCAGAGGAGGAAGTGGCGGCGGCTATGTGCGTAAAAGATTTGCCGCAAGCACTTTACCCTCATCCGTAACTGTGACCGTGGGTGCTGGCGGGATTGGCGGCGCTCCAGGCGCTCAAGGTACACAAGCTGGAAATTCTTCTTTCGGCAGTTTTTTAACAGCTTACGGAGGTGGTTCTCCTTCTAGCGCGACTACTGGATCTGCGGGAGCTTCGAGCCTACAAGCTGCAAGCGGATCGGCAACAGCGCTAGACCCAGACGGCGTTGCGGGGGCTACTGGAGGGAATGCAGCTCTCTTTGCAGGGGCAGCATCTAATAGCACAGCTGGTGGCCCTGGTAGGGGGAGCGTTTACGGCGGCCCTAGCGGTGGGAGTGGAGCTAGCGGCACTGGTACAGCTGGCGGCGATGGCGGCTCAGGTGGGGTGAACTCTGGAGGCGGCGGTACTGGCGGTGCCACTGGAACTCCTGGGGCAAATGGAGGAAATGGCACTGACTCTACAACTGGTGCGGGTAGTGCTGGTGGTGGTGGCGGCGGATCGACGACCACAGGAGGTAATGGCGGCAACGGTGGTGCTCCCGGCGCTGGCGGCGGTGGTGGCGGACCTGGCACTACTTCTGGCGGAAGCGGTGGCAATGGTGGACGTGGTGAAGTTAGGGTTTTTTGGGGGTAAGGATGCGATATGCAGTTGTCGAAGATGCAATAGTTGTTAATGTAATCGTATTAGACGACCCAGATGATTATCAAACAGATTCACTCATGATTCCAAGCGAGACAGCAGGAATGGGCGATATCTGGAATGGCACAAGTTTTACACGCCCTGCCGCGCCAAAACCAGATCCTGATTGGGGAGCATTTAATAGAGCAATTCTGCCAAATGCAGCTTACAACCGTATGAGCGAATCATCCACCAACCGGGGCGCTGTACGCAGATTAGAGAGCATAGCCATTTCTGCCGGAGTCAGTGGCTCGCAGTACGAAAACTACGATATTATCGCGATGCTATGGAACGCGATGATTGATGGAGTGCCTATTTTGAGCAAGCCCAGCAGTCAAGAAATCGCTGGGTGGAACGCGATCGCTCTTGCTGCTTTTATGCCCTTCAGTTTTGACGCAAGCGGCAAGATGGTCGTATAGGGAACCCTAGCGGCAGTTGTCTTGGAAAATTGCTCCTCTTGGGGAGACCCCAAGACCGCATTTTCCGCTATCGATAACTGCTCATGCCTCAAACGCTTAACATAAATCAACTAACAGCGCCCGGCGTGTATGTCTACGAGGACACGGCGGGCATTATCCCTGCCGATATTGCCTCATTCAACCGCGCCTATCTTATTGGCAGCGGCACAACGGGAGCTTACAACACGCCCACGCAAGTCACCAGTGCCGATGATTTCGCCACAAAGTTTGGGACTTCTTCAAGCCTGAATTCTGTAAAACTCTTTTTTAATAATCTTTCTAACGGCATTCTCTTCTTTATCCGCGCAGCCTCCAAGCAAATCGCGACAGTGACGGTAGGCACGCCAACAGAAGGGAATTACTCATTAACAGTCAGCGGCACTGCTGTTACCTACGCAGCAGATTCAACTCCCACCGCCCAAGAAATTGTAAATGGGCTGATAGCGGCGATTAACGCCAACAGTACGGTTGCAGCCATCGTTACAGCATCCGACGACGGCACGGGAAACAGCACCTTTATCATCACTGCCGACGCTGTAGCTACAGCTTTTACTGTTACTTCCCCCACGGCGCCAGTTGGTTCAACGCTTTCGGTTACGGCTGACACCTACGCTACATTGGCTGATGAATACGTTTATGCAATTCAAAATAGCTTCGATCCGGACTTGCACGAGCAAGGTATTTTGATTTGCCCAGAGGCTTTTTCAGGATTGACAAGTCAAGGCGATCGCACCTCAGTCGCCACCGCAATGGAAAATCTCTGTGCGTCTGAGGGCTTTGACTGGGCGACATTTGTTGATTCTGGCCCCAGTGGGACTATTAACACCCCTGCTTTGGCACAAACCGAATCCGCCAACTACACCACAGCACGCGGTCACCTAGCTTACTTCTTCCCCTACGTTGTTGATTTGCTCGACAACACCATTCCCCCTTCTGCTGGTGTGGCTGCGATCGCGCTACGCCGCTATAGAGAGCAGGGATTCCAGCAACCGCCAGCCGGAACAAAATACCCGATGCGTGGTGTAAAAGGTGTGGCGGTAACGGTGAAAAAAGCAGAGCAAGCGGTAGTCAACCCTGAAGGAGTCAACTGTATTCGCAATCTCCCAGGACACGGGGTTGTAGTGTATGGCTCTCGCACTCGCAGCGCTTCGCCCTACTACAGATTTGTCAACACTCGAATTATTTTCTCGGTTTTTAACCGCACCATCCAGCAAACACTCGATGACGGCGACGTGATTTTCTCAGCAGTAGACGGACAGGGCGTGCTGTTCACCAGAATCAGAGAAACCATCGAAGCGATCGCCTACAGGTTTTGGGAAGGCGGAGCATTCTTTGGCGCAACTCCAGCCGACGCTTTCTTAGTGAAGTGCGATCGCTCCATAAATCCTGCCATCGATTTGGAGGCGGGAATTGTCAGATCTGAAGTCTACGCGGCTCCAGCACCGACTCTAGAACGGATGCTGGTTGGCTCTTACCGCGTACCAATCGACCAAGTACAACAAGCAGCAGGAGTGGCGTAAAACATGGCAGGAGGAACGGCTAACCCAATTACCCAACAGCAGTATCTAGTAACTATCAAAGGCATCGATAGCTACTGGGAAAAATTCTCAGGGATTAAGGACAAAGCGGATACCACTGATTACAACGACGGACTCAGCAACCGCAAGTACAAACTTGTGGGACCAAGAGAACTAGACGAGATGGACTTAGAGAAAGCTTTCGATCCAGTGGCGGATAAGCCCATCGTCGATTTTTGGCGCAAATACTGTGACGGCAATAAAGACGTAATCACCATCTCAATCACTCCCGTTACCTATTGCCCAGAGGTAGAACCAATCGGACCTAGCGTAATTGTCTACAAAGCCCGTCCCACCGGGCTGGAGGGTTTTGAGGTAGATAAAAAATCCAATGATATCTCGATGCTGAAACTCACCTTTATCGCGGATGACTGGGAGTACGCATAATGGGCAGAATTCAACGCACCCAATCAAACGAGCAGCAAGCCATTGAAGTGCAGGAGCAAAGCCCCCAAGAAATCAAAATCACCCTTGGCGATGGCACGATTACCGTATTTCGCCCTGTGGTGCTAGAAGATGTGCGGATTCTTACCAAAGCTGGCATCGCTAACGCAATCGAAGCATCTGGCCGCCTGATAGCGAGAAACTGCGTCCGCTGGGGAGACAAACCAGGAATCGCCCTACCACAACTGCGGCAGCGCGACCTTGAAGATGTAGAGTTAATCAGTGAAACCCTTGCGCCACAAGAGATACCTGAATTCATTGAACTGAGCGATCGCTCGAAATCCCTTACCCTTAGCAATGGCATTGAGACGATTTTCCGCCGCCCTAACTACGGCGATGCCGAAGCGATTAGCAAAAACAAAGATGGGGATTTGGAAACGCAAGTAGCGATCGCTATCCGCCTGTGCGTTCGTTGGGGCGACAAAGATGGCGTAGATGAGAAAACGCTAAATTCAATCAACATGGGAGACTGGCAGGGGGTAGCAAAACTTTTGCAATCCTTTTGCCGCAAGCCTCAAGGGGATTGATGAGGAGAGTTTTTTAAAGATTGTCTATCACCTCAACGGCAAATCATTCAACGGGCTAAAAGACTACAAGGAAATCCCCCTCGACACCTTGCAAAGCATGATAGCGATTCACTTAGAGGCAGCAGAAATAGAGAAGAAGGCGTGGGAACGTGGCAAGTAACCTCGTAAATTTGATAGTCCAAGTTGCTGGAGCCGCTGCTGCTACTAATGCTTTCGGCAGAATTGGCGCAGCTATGGGGGGACTGGGAAATTCCGCAACTTCCGCCAGTGGGGCAACTGGGAGCCTGAGCAATGCTATCTTCTCTGGAATTGTTAAGGCTAACTTGCTGGGGCAAGCTCTGAATGCTGTGGGGAATGCCGCTCAATTCATGGGGCAGAAGTTTGAGGAAGCCAAGAAAATCCAGCTTGACACGGTGTCGGCGGCTGGGACGTTTGCTGCACTTACTGGGGAGTCTTACAAGGAATCAGAGAAGTTTGTCACCAGTTTTGGTGCCGAACTATCAAAGATTGCGGGGGCTTTACCTGGGGCGACGGCCGACTATCAAAAAGTCGCGAATTCCATCATGGACAACGTTATCCCGGCTTTCAAAGATGCCAACGGCGTACTCAACAAGGGCGAATTCCAGAAAAATCTTACCGACATCACCAAGCAAATGACACTGCTTGGGATCTCCAGCGGAACCGATGCCTCTGCCGTGGGGATGTTCACAGCAAGGCTGTTGGATGGTAACGTCGCAAGTGCCAAACAATTATTATTTGCTGACAACAACCCAGCTTTTATTAACCTGTTGGAACAGGAGATGAAAAAGCGGGGCAAAGTTCTCAACGACATGAAAAATATGTCATCAAAAGAACGAATTGAAGTTGTCAAAGCAGTCAGCGGGAAACTGATCACAAAGGACGTAATCGACGCCGCTAGCAACACGGTAGAAGGGCTAATGGCAGGGATTCAGTCGAGTTTTTTCGATCCGACTTCTGGCGTATTTGGTTTACTCCGGGATTTATCGGTTGGAGAAGGGCAACAAAACGTGATGACCGCTGTGGCTGCTGGAATTAAGGCAGTGATGGGCTTTTTTGAAGCCGGAGGTAAAATTCTTCAAGCTCTTGGAGTGCCTTCTGTCGATCCGATGCTGGTACTTTACAACGGCATCAATACTGTTACTGGCTGGATAAAAAAAGCCTCTGACTTTGCCACAAATCTTGCCAATATCGCTAAGGGTGCAGGTGGTGGGATAGGTGGAGTAAGCGCAATATTTACTAAGATTTTTGCCCCTGGCTTTCTTCTTGGCGGGCTAAAAAAATTAATCGGTTCAATTCAAGGTTTTATCAAGCCAGACATTTTAGTTAATGCCTTTCGAGGCTTTATGGGAGGGGCGCAGAAGCTATTCAATCCCACTGCAATATTAAACGGCTTTGAGAAGTTTTTGGGTGGAATCAACGTTTGGATTGGGCAATTTTTCTCATGGCTTGCAGACTCCTCCGGCAAGATTTTATCCGGTGGAGGCGGCGCCATTGGCTTTGGGGTGATGGGTGCAAAGCTTGGGATTTTTGGCGGTCAATTGGTAGGTAAATTAATCCAATTCATCATCAACTTGCCTTGGGATAATATCCTGATTTCTATCGGCAATATCGCCTTGGCTGCTATTCCCTTTATTGTGGGATTGGTTGCTGGTTTCCGTGCCACTCTATTTGCAGAGATTAGCAAGGGATTGCTGAATATTCGCTCTAAACTCTGGGAAGGATTGGATAATATTTGGTTAGGTGTTAGCTACACAATTTCTGAATGGCTGAATTCTTATATCAGCGGTTGGTGGCAAGTGGGGAGTTTTGCTGTTAGCTCGATTCAAAATTGGCTTGCTTATTTTATCAATGGCTGGATGGAAGTCGGAAATTTCGCGATCGCCAGCGCCCAAAATTTCTTCAATTCTCTAGGTTCTGGAATCGCCGATATGTGGAACCAAACGCTCTCGGCAGCTACTCAAATTATCGATACATGGCTTTCTAGTTATCTTAGCGGCTGGGCAGAGGTGGGAAATTTCGCCATTACCTCAGTGCAAGGTTTCTTTACTTCACTCGGACAAGCGATCGCCGATATGTGGAACCAATTGCTATCAGCAATTACGGGAGCGATCGACAATGTTGTTAATCAAGCTAAAAGCACGATAACCGCCCCCGCTACTGCCATTGGCGATTTCGTTAGCAATCCTGTTGGGGCTGCCACCAACGCAGTTACTGGTGTTGGTCAAGCGGTCTTAAACCCTGTTGGCACTGCTACTAGCGCAGTTACAAACGCCGGACAATCGGCATTTAACTTAGGGCAAAATATTGCTTCTGGAGTCGGCAGCTTACTTGGCTTCTACAAAGGGCACATCCCCACGGCTGCTGGCGGATTGTTGGGAGCCTTTGCCAACGAGTCGCGTAATATGCCCTCTGGAGCGAGTCCGGTGGTTGCCAATAGTTCAGAATTCATCCTAACTCCAGCCCAGATGCAGCGAATGATGCAGGGAAGTGCGGCGGTGGGAGCTTCATCTAAAAACGTGACCTTCGCCCCAACGATCAACGTGTATGGAGTGAACGATCCTGTGGCGATCGCCCGCCTTGCCCTAGAGCAACTGGAAATCATGTACGCTCAACAGCAACAGGGGGTATTAGCATGAGGTACAACTCCGTATACAGCCAACTCCCAGAGGCCAGCAAGGAAGGCGCATCTATCGAGGCAGTGCTACTGGAATATGATATTTCAGGCAATGCCGCTAAACCTTTGTGGCAATTTTTGGTCAACCCTCAATCGCTCAGGTTTTCTAGGGAAGCCAAATACACCGAGATTTCGCCATTAGCATCGCAGCGATCAGAGGTTCAGTACGTCGCCACCACGGGGCAAACGCTCTCAATACCGGACTTAATCTTGCAAACTTGGTACTGCGGTAAATCCTTGCGCCCGCTGATTGAAGGGATAAACTTGCTACTGCAAGCAGACATCAAAAATAAAAAGTATGCTCCTCCTATCCTGAAGTTTCAGTGGGGAACAAGGGAATTCGGCCCGTGCGTGCTGACTAACATTCAGTGGGAAGAGTCGGCGTGGTTGGGGGGTGAACCCGCTAGCGTGAAGCTGGGGCTGGAGCTTAAGGAAGTTCCCAAGGCGATTAGCCGAGGCGAAATTGAACAACAGAAAACCAAGGCAATGGAAACTGCCAAAACAACCCGTGAGAAACAGGGAAAACCCAGACTACCGCTGACTGATAGACAGCGTGCTGATGCTTCGACTGCTGCCAAAAAATACCTTGAAACCAATATCAAACAATGGGCAGCTGATGTTCAGGCGGCGATTCGGGGAAATAAATATAAGTTATCGACTGATGCCAACAGTGGGGCGGTTGCAATGATTGGTGTTGGAGGGAAGGCTGTAGGTACAGTTCTTGTGTGGGACGGGTTTACAGCTAAAACGGGACAGAGTATAACCACGATTCCCCTGGTGACTGGCGGTAAAGCACCGTGATTCTATCTGGCGGATTCCGCCAGATAGACCATTAACTATTAACCTGTTTAACCAATGATTCAAGCCAAAACCGGAGATAGTATAGCCACCCTCGCTTCCGAAATCTTCAACGGCGACGTGACGCGATTCACCGAACTACTTGACCTCAACCCAGATATCGACGTATTTGGGGAATTAGTGGAAGGTATCGACTTGGAACTACCAGACACTTCCCAAATCCTTAACTACGCCAAGCCCGTGCTATCGCAGATTGGTGAAACCCTAGATACTGCAACCAATACGCTCACCACTCTACAAACCCAGTTACCCGGCAACTTACAAGGCTACGCTAAGGATGCACTGAAGTTACTGGGCGATGTGAATGGCGTTTTGGGGGATGTAGAGACAACGCTCAATAAGGCGGAGGAACAGATTTCAAGTTATGACGGCAAGCCAGTGCAGCTGGTGAAATGGCTGCTGGGGGGACAAGTTTAATGAAACTCATCGCCCCCTTTTGTCGCTGCCGCATTGGTGAAAGTGTTTTTGAAAGTGGCGATCGCTTCCTCTTAGAAGTGAGCGTGGAACTTGGTGAATCAGAAAAATCCAGCCGTTGCAGTTTTTCGATTTACGATGCCGGACTAGTAATCGGTGGCAAATTCCAGGACATCTCTCTAAAATCTGGTGGTATCGTCGTTCCTCCTGAACTGCTAAACAACAAACAAACTGCCACACCCGCCGCCACAACATCAACCTCAGACCTGGCTCTCCCCACCTCAACAGGTGGCGCGGCAATCCTTACCCGCCCCACCGGTCGATCAAAATCTGCTCAGGCTGATTACTACAATCGCGTTTGGTCAACGATGTCCATCCGAAGCGATCGCGCTGGGATAGTAAAGGAAGCAGCACAGCAGGCGATCGCTAACCAGCCAAGATACCAAACAATTTCTGCTAAAACTGGCGTGCCTTGGTATGTGATAGCAGCTATCCATTACCGCGAATGTTCCTATAACTTCAGCCAAAATATCGCCAACGGCGACTCACTTCAAAGAAAAACCGTGCGCGTCCCTGCCGGTAGAATCCCTGGCGTTGCTCCTCCCTACACTTTTGAGCAAGCTGCCATTGATGCGCTGACTTCTGATAATCGCTTTAAAGGCGTGAACTGGGGCAACATCCCCGACCTCTGTTGGTTTTTGGAAAGCTACAACGGCTTGGGGTATTTGTTTAAAGGGCGTCCGTCGCCTTACCTGCTTGCTGGTTCTCAGCACTATGATTCGGGAATGTATGTCGCCGATGGCAGGTACAGCAGTGGCACAAAAGATGGGCGAACTGGTACACTGCCTATCATTTGGAGCATCTTAAATTCCAAGCGCACGATGGCTCCTGAGACTCAACCAACTCCGACCCAAGCGCAGATACAGTCAGCCACGCCGCCACAAGAAACCAGTATCAAAGGAACTGAAATCATCATCGAGTTAGGCTTTGAACCCGACCAACTCATCGCCTACCATTTCATTCATATCGGGACTGATTCAGCAAAAGGGGAAAAGGACGTTACCACGTTCACGGGGCAGTCAATTCGCTGGCTGATGACGCGGCGAACTGAGAATAAAAGTTTTGAAAATATTACTCTGCGGCAGCTAGCCGAGATAGTCACGCGCCAGCACAATCTCAAGCTGGAGATGGAGGGCAACGGGCCGACGTATCAGTTTCTCGACCAAACGGGGATTACTGCCTATGAGTTACTGCTCCGGCAATGTCGCTCTATTGGCTACACAATCAAGGAAGACAAAAACAAACTAATACTCAAGCCCAGTGGCAGGCCGGAGTACACGGGCATTGTCATTGATTGGGGCGATGTATTGAGCTTGCGATTCGGTGATAAAGCAAGAAGCGATCACGCCCCAGTTTCCGGCTCCAGTGCAACTTCTCCCCCCACTCCCGCCGCCGCATCTAAGGCGGTGATTGACCGCCAAACCGGGAAAGTTGAGCAGCACAAAACTGAGGATAAAGCAGGGACGGGAAAAGCGCCATCCGGTGTAACTGGTGCAGCTGCACCGCCGATTGTGGGGAATGTGAAATCCAAGCCCTCGACTACCACCGCCGACAACACGCCCAAGGAGTCGCCCAAAAAATTTGAACTGCCCAAAACCACAACCAAAACCCAGAAAAACCCTGACGGTACAACTACCAACATCACTACCATTACCAACAAAACCATCGAACGCGGCAAAGTTGTGACGGTAGTCGAGACAACCTCAGTCACGGGTGCGACGACGATTAAGAAAGTGGTGACAACTACTGAAACCACCACAGGTACGACAATTGAGACTGAGGATATCGACGCCAATGGGGTAATTACCAAGTCCACCACCAGCAACAGCCAAGTTTCCAAAGCAGCGCTGGCTAGCCTCACCTTGAAAGCAGATGCACCGCCGCCGCAACCCGTAACCGCTAACCCTGGAAAATCAACAGATGACGCGGGAATGCCACGGCAGGCGATTGGTGCAATTGACTTGGCGGATGGGAGGGCCGAAGGGGAAGCGATCGCTGACGAATCCAAACGCATCAAAGGCTATGAGTCAGAGGCGAGTGTGATTACCACGCCTGAGTATTTGGCGATCGCACCAGGGCAAATCATTGGCATCTCTGGGGAACTCGTGCCAGCACCATTTAATCGAGAGTGGCGAGTCAGCAATGTATTTCACAAGTTTCCTGGCGGGGTGACGCAGTTGCAGTTCTACACGCCGCAAGCTGCGCCTGCGAGCAATGCTGCACCTGTGGCGAGTGCAGCTGCGCCGACTCCAGCGGCTCCAGTTTCCGCGCCGGGGAAGTTTATTTTCCCGGTTCCCAAGGGCGCGAGTTCTATAGGTGATGGGTACGGGACAAGAAAAAATCGCCCAGCCGGTTATCGTCACAAAATCCTTGATGTTGCAGCACCTATGGGAACGCCTTTGGTAGCGATGTCCGATGGTGTTGTTTCGCAAGTTGCTCTCCGCAACGGCGGGGCTGGCAACATGATTACCATCAAGTACGGTGGTGGATATGAATCAACTTATATGCACCTTATGGATGGAGGAATTTTAGTACAGCAGGGGCAACAGGTTAAACAAGGACAAGTAGTAGCCAAGGTTGGTTCTACCGGTTTATCAAGTGGCCCGCACTTACATCTCAGATTCCTCCTCAATGGCAATCCTTGTCTGCTTTCTCAAGTCGGGATTGACGTGTTGAAAATGGGCTTACCTGTGCAGCGTTTCAACCCCAACTGCAATAAATATTAAGATTCATGGTGTTCCTTTGGCTCAGGAATACATCGCCCGGAGTTGCCGATCATGGGGCAATTTTTTATTATTAATTATACAATTAATACTATTAATGACTTAGCAAAAATATTAGAAATTATTTGACAAATTTATGTCGCTTATTGTAACTATTAATTATTAGTTAATGGCAAGTTTTATGCTACAACATCAGCTATTTAAACATCCTAGCGGGATGTGGAAATGCACGGTTTGTGATTGGCAGTGGAATAGCAAACCGAGAACGGAATGCCCTGGTGTTACTAGGTATGATTGGGGCTGTCATCCCGACCATTTAAAAGACTTGGTTGATTTGCACAAGCGAAACTTAAAGCCCAAAAAAGGTGCGAGTCCTGGCGGCGGAATTTACTCCATGAGACGCTGCTGTTGGACTTGGCTTTATAGTGTTAAGGACTGCGAAATAGATAACCCAGAACTGCCGTCCATCGTACAGTGGGATAATGTAGGCGAACTCAAAACTGTTGGTCAACTGAAGAAAATAAATCTAGCACCAAGCGAAGATACAAAGCCTCGTGCAGTCGCTTGGGTGTGGGATAAAGATGAAGAATGGGGCGTGTGGATTCCTCTTTACCATGAGGATGATTGCAAGTGGAACCCCAAAGATACTTGGATAACCAAAACGCAATTAAAAGAAAAATATTTACTCTCAGATGGCTGGATTAAACGTATAGGCGAGCCTAATAAATTACTAGATAATCCTCGCTACAGAAACGCACCAGCAATCAAACTTTACTCTAGAAAAAGAATCGAAAATTTCTTAGCAGATAACGCCGAAGAATATGCTCAATGGCTGGATAAACGAGATAAACACATAGCCATATTTGAAGCTAACCGAGAAAAGATATTTGCTCATCGTAATGCCATAAAAGAGCAAACTAAATTGTGCTTAAAATGCGCTTCTGGGTGTTCATTGCCCGATGGCTTTTTCTGCGCTATTCATCCTATGGGGTTGATTGACATGCCCTGCCGTGACTTTCAACCAAGAGATGATTAAGCAGCGATCGCACCCCAAAAACTTACACCGAAAATACAAGACTGCTCTATGCAACAAGGATATCAAAAAATACTCACAGAATCCCTTGTAGACGGATACAAATCTGCGGCTGGGGTTCGCCAGTTTGTAGCTCAACTAATGAAGTTAGGAAATGTTGTGCCAGCCAAACTTTCTGCCGATGTATTAACAGGACTCGGCTTTATTGAAGAAGTAAACGAGCATCTACAAAAAGAGATTTTATCATCGGGAATTAGCTTACCAGAGGCTTTAAATAAATACCCTGGTGATTCCAGAGGGGAAACCTAAACAGCAACGCACTGCCTCTCCATGTCACAAATTTTAAGCACTCTCGCGGAACTAAACAGACTAAAAGCCCAACTAGCGGAACTCCCGAATCGAGTGTACGGGCTACAAATCGGCATCGTCACCGATAATTTTGACCCCCTAAACCAGCGTCGCATCAAGGTATCGCCCCAGTCCAAAGCGGGGTTAGCACCAACTGACTGGCTATCGCACTGCAACCCGGCACCGGCGATGGACGCACCTATCCCTGCGGTTGGGTCAACCGTTTACTTCCAATTCCTAGACGGTGACCCCCACGATGGCGTGTGGCTTGGCGTCACCCACAACGACACTAACCCACCAGACCCCACCCAAACAGACCCAGTACGCGACTGCGCGGTGGAAGTGCAAGGAAACGATCGCCGCACAATCATCGGCTCTAGTACGCACCAAACCGTGGGGGATAGAGTTGATGAAACAGACCAAAACCACGTTGTCAAAGTCGAACAAACATACTCCCTGACTACCTCCGTAGGCGAAATTAATCTGGAGGCTGCTAACAACAAAGTCACCATTAGCGGATTAACCCAGGTGCGACTAGAGGATGGTAGCGGTGGCTATATTGTTATGGCTGGCGGAAAATTGCGATTTGGTAATGCTGCTGGGCAAGAGTGGGAATTGGGGGGGGCTTCGGGAACGAGTTGGATTTGGAACGCTTCTGGAAGCGCGATCGCAATTACAAACGCCAGCGATGTCACAATCAATGGTAAGAGCATTGCAGTCATTGGGGCTGTTGATAGCGACGGCGACCATATAGTTAGTCGAGGGTATTAACGGCCAACTAATGCTCAATAACTCGTAATTAATGCACTGCAACTCACAGTTAACGCCCAATAACTCATAACTAACAACTAATAACTAATGACTAATAATTTTGATTTAGCCAAAGAAGCGTTTATCGCCTTCAATTTGTCTTTAGTAAAAAGCGGTATTATTTCACAAGCCACGACTCGTGAAGAGTTGGAAGATGTATGGATCAAATCTGTCAACGAAACATACAAGCAAGCGTGGCTTGATGCGACTCTAAAAGCGGTTGAGGTGAACAATGGCAAAGGTTAGAGGACTCGCTTACCCGCTTCAAGTATTCAACGGCTCCCTAAAATTATCTGAAGATTTTAACTGTATTCGAGACGCAATTTTTGCTGTCTTGGAAGTCAGACCAGGCGAATTAGTTATGCGTCAAAATTTCGGTTGCCCCGACTTCATCTTTGATGCTGTCACCCAACCTCAAGTAGTTCTATCCCGCATCAAAGTGGCGCTGGAAGAACAAATCCCCGACGTGAGTTTCGAGGTAACTGGCGACATTGAGGAAGATGGTGGTTTCAAGGTGCGGATTGGATGGAGCATTGGAGAAGTACCGCAGCCGCCGATAAGTTTGGTGTTGAAATCTTGATCGCGATGCCTACGGCGGGCTACACCTACGCGTTAATTAGATCGTGAATGCGATCGCAGATCGAGTTCAAGACGCGTCTTTACTCTTACGCTATTTAGTTTGCTTGGGTTTTGGTGTTCGCGCCCTAGCGACCTTTTTGACCAGAACAGATTCGACTTCTTCAAAAGTCCACCCTTGAGCAAGCAGGATTTTAGCTGCGTCGTTTCGTGTTTTTTTCATTTTCATATTTTACAGAGGCAAAGGTAAGACTTGCACTTACACCCATTCTGGTTACTACCCAGGAAGGTTAGGCAGAAGCCTGAACCTGCAATTACTATTTCTGCCACTCTGCCAGAAGGGGCTAGGTAGCCAAGCACCCAAAGGATGTACGCCCTGGTTTCGTACCATCGCCCATGCAACGGCTACGCTATCAGTATTAACTGTCGGAGTTTCACCGTAAGTAGATTATAGCCATAGCCATCAAAATGGCAAAGGCGGGAATTGCACCCGCATTGAGGGTATCTGATATTTTCTTGCGTACTATCATTTCAGCCGTCAGATCGCACATTACGCCCCTCGGTCGCAACCCGCATTACTATTTCTGCCACAATGCCCAGAGGCACGATCGCTCCAAGCCGCGTTCCACCGTTGAGATGGTCGGCTTTCACCGATTTACTTTTTGCAACTACCGCACACGGAATCGGCACGAAGGTCAGGGTTACAGTTGCTTTCCCTGTCAATAGCAGTTCCTCTGCTTTTCTAAGACTCGTTTAGTCACGAATCAACCCGCGTTCTATTTGGTCGAGGTAGTGATCGCACTCCAATTATACCAAGCCGCTATCTGGCGGAATCCGCCAGATAGAACTATGGGGAAAACTTAGATCATGCCAAACCCCACCAGATTCACTCCCCTCCAAAGCGAACCCCTTTACCCAGCAGACCCAAAGCTTATCCTCCAGGCAATGCAGGATAGATGCTACACGGCAAGCGATCGCCGCCTCAACGACTTTAGTGCAGCCAGCCCCATCACGGCACTGTACGAAGGGCACTTGTTCGCCGTTTTGGAGCATTTGTACTACACCAACAAGCTACCATCAGCAATGGCTGTGGAGTTTTTGAAAATTGCCGGAATACAGCGAAGATTGGGAAAAGCGGCGCAAGTCTACCTCACTTTTACGCTCTCAGCACCGCTTAGCAGTTCATTCTATCTGAGCGCAGGGTATATGGTGAGCGATGTGAGTAATACCTATAATTTCCTGACTGATGAAGACTTGGTAATTCCGGCAGGGTCAATTGCGGGGGTGGTGAGTGCTACAGCTGAGAACCTGGGACGAGCCTACAATTTACCTGCCTACACCATTAAGAACCTCTCAGAGTCGCGGGCATTCCTGCAAAGTGTAACCAACACCGAACCAGCCTCTGGTGGAATCGACGAAGAGACGGAGGATGAAGCAAGAGCCAGAGGGTTCGTTGCGCTGCGGCGGCGGGGGTTAACCAGTGCCGACGATTACGAGCAAGAAACAAAGCTGCTATTAGGCGAAGGCAGCGTGGCCAAGGCAGTGGGGTTACTCGCAGCTGATAAAGTCAGCTTTGAAAAGGGTGCGGTTCACGTATTTGGACTCAACCCAGACGGCACGGAGTTGAATCAAGCCCAAATTAACGAGCTGCAATCAGCCTTAAGAGCGCCAGGTAAAGCTCCAATTGGCGTACTGGTATACGTTTCCAGCATCGAACTCGTGCCGTTGGAGGTTTACGCGATCGCCAGCCTATTACCAGGAAGCAACCCGGAAGCGATCGCGCTGACGATTTATCAAAGGCTCCAAGAGTATTTGCAACCAGGTAATTTGCCCTTGGGAGAAACCATCAACCTCAAAGAATTAGAGTTTCAGGTGAAACTGTCAGGAGTGGAATTCGTGCAGTCCGTTTCCACGCACACCGACCAAGATGTGAGCTATGCAGACATCCAGTTGCCCAACTCGTACAGCACAGCTTACCTGCTTGACCTCACAGTGGATCTGGTATTGGAGGGGCAAAGTTTCACCTACAGCTACGGTGAAGGGGGAGATTTAGACTGATGCCAAGTGCGTGGGAATTAGGGAGGCCAATCTACAAACGCCTGCCCATTGCTGAGGAGAAGTATCAAGTTTCACCAGATGACCCGGAACTAGATCCCGTGGCGGATTGGTTAACTCTGCCGATTGACGAATACCTAATGGCTCTCAAGGGGGCAGTTGACAACTTTTATGCAGACTACCTCGACCCAGCGACAGCCAAGACTGAAAACTTGGATTGGCTGGGGCAACTGTGCGGTTTCACGGACGAGTACTGGGAAACTAGCTGGACTGAGGCACAAAAGCGAAGCTTAATTACCAATGCCTTTACCTTTATTTGGGAGAGCAAAGGTACAAGGGCTGTGCTGGAATTCTTGCTTGAAACTTTTGTGATCGTGGGCAAAATTTACTTACTGGGCGAATTCCTCGCAGGACGCAACGTGGCGGGGGATGCCCTTGGAGGGGAGCCGCTAGAATACTTTCTACTGCTACCGCTTTCGTATTTGCGAACTTCGTATCAGTGGCGGCTTGCGGTTAAGTTCAATAGACTTTACGGGCCGGCGTACGTCAAGTCAACCGTGTGTTACTCGCAGTTTTATGCAGGTTTCTCAGTAGCAGGCGATCCAGTTTTTGATAGTTCTGTGGCGTTTTAGCTACAATATCGCCAGATTTTAGGAGTATCAAGATGAACAAAGGTGAACTGATTGACGCGATCGCGGCTAAAGCAAACGTGACTAAAAAAGAAGCAGACGCGGTTTTGAGTGCCGCTATTGACACCATTATTGAAACTGTCTCTAGTGGCGATAAGGTAACGCTGGTGGGATTTGGCTCGTTTGAAAGGCGCGATCGCAAGGCCAGGGAAGGTCGCAATCCCAAAACTAATGAAAAAATGGATATTCCAGCAACTAGAGTCCCGGCATTTTCGGCCGGGAAGCAGTTTAGAGAATCGGTAGCTCCTTAGTTATTGGTCATTGGTCATTGGTCATTGGGAGTAGTGAGTTAGGAGTTAGGAGTTAAGAGTTATTCTCCGCGTCCCCACGTCTCCCCCCATCTCCCCTTCCCCCTCTCCTCTTTCCCATTCATGGGGAACCCTACCCCCATGACGCAAATAACAGGAAAATTCGTAGATTCGGGTGGGGTGGCGTTTGACGGCGACTTAACGATCGCTCTCGATGCCCCATTGGTCGATCCTGGTACAACACCCGATTCAATTTATACCCTAGCTGCCCATACCTTCAATTTCACTTCTGGCACGCTCAGTGGTGTAAGCGTAGTTGAAAGCGCCACAAGCAATGTCACTTACCACTTTGTTATCAACAGGCATGAGACGAAGACTACCTACTGGCTTGCTGACGGCACCCAATATGACGGGCCAGTAGTTATCCATAGCGGACTTTACTACACGGGCACGTTTTACGATGCGGATTCTTCACAGCAATTAGGACAAGTTGCCAACACAGAATCAAGTGTGGTAATGGACTTCCACGCCGTTGTACCCAACACCTTATCAGTCGAATTTGCCCAACTCATCCCCTCACGGGTTTCTACAGACTCCCTACCTCGGACGGTGCGAAGTCTTGCCGAACTCTTGACCACTGATGCCGATTTTGTTGAAGCACTGCGCGGCGGCCCTCGCTTCAAAGGGGCTTATTCGGCTGCGACTTACTACCAAAGGGACGACTCGGTAACTTATAGCGGCTCGTCCTGGGTGTATATCAATGCCGATCCTGCCGTCAATCAAACGCCTTCAGTAGTCAACACCAACTACTGGCAGCTTTTAGCCCAAAAAGGGGACGCGGGGGGGACTGGCGGAAATGATAGTGCCTACGACGCGACAGGCTGGAACGGTGCAACCGACGCACCCAGCCGCAATGCGGTGCGCGACATTATCGAGCAATTGGCACGAATTACCGATCTAGCAAGCTACGCGCTGTTAGATAGTCCGGCTTTTATAAATAATCCCACAGTCCCAAGCCAACCAGCTCTCAGCAACAATACTCGCGCTGCCAACACTGCATACGTAGATAGTGCGATCGCCGCAGTTGGTACAGTGCCTGTTGGAGGAATGGTCGAATGGGCGTTAACCTCAGCGCCTAGTAAATGGCTACTTTGCGATGGCAGAGCACTTTCTCGGACTACCTACAGTGCTTTATTTGCCGCGATCGGTACTACGTTTGGCGCTGGGGACGGAACAACGACATTTAACATCCCCGATTGCCGTGGTCGCGCCAGTATCGGGCTAGATAACATGGGCACTGCGGCGGGCGCTGCCAATAGAATTGCAGCCGCGTGGGCATCCACGTTAGGTGGTAACGGGGGGCAAGAGACGCGGACTCTAACCGACGGGCAAGCAGGTGCTTGGACTAGCAATAACGAAGCTCCTGGCTTTGGGTTAACGACGACAACTCCGGGATTCTTCGATCGGGTACTCATTGCCCTGACTCGCTCTAGCTTTAGCCTTTTGCCACCTGCAATTGCTGTCAATAAAATTATTTATGCGGGAGTCTAATGACAAAAACAACTTTTGTAAACGGCACAACAGTAACCGCAGACTTCCTAAATGCCATCAACAATCCCTCCTTTGATGGTACTGATTTCGACGGACATTTTGCAAAAATTACGAATGACGACTTGAGCGACGCGGCAGGGCAAATTAAGCCGGAGTGGACGACTTTTAGGGACACGCTCAAAGTAAGCGCTGGGACTGGGCTAACAGCAAGCTATACGGGAGGCGCCGTTACTCTCCCCAACGGAACGATCGCTGCCATCGCTCCTGGGACAATCGCCCTTACAGACAACGCCACAAATTTTCTCTATATCAATTCTTCTGGAACTGTTACTGCTGCTACAGCCAGACCTTTGCTGGCTCTTTTGCTGGCACAAATTACCACAGTCGGCGGTGCTATTTCTGGTGCTGTAGTCGATCTGCGCCCAAGATTTATAGTTTCTCCTCGCCAAGAAGCAATCCGTTCGTTCGGCGGATCTGGAGGGGAAGGAGACTACACCCTTTCAGGTACTGCAACTTTCGATCAAGGCGAGTACTACTTCCAAAATTTCACCATTCAAGCTGGGGCGACACTCACAATCGCTGGGGGCGCTCACATTTATGTCGCCCGTAACTGCTCCATCGCCGGGACGATCAACGTTAGCACTGCTGTTAACGGCGGTGCCGGCTTTGGGACTAACGTACCCGGCACCGTCGGCGGTCTTTCTGGTGCTGGGCCTGGGGGTGGCTCAGGAAGCGGCATTGGATCGGCATATAATTACGTGCTTGCCCGACATGGTTCGGGCGGCGGATCTGGATTTTGCTCTCTTGGTTCCTCTAGTGTTGGCTTGGTTGCCAATGGAGGCAGGGGCGGCGGGGGCTTGATTATTGAGTGCGGAGGATCGATATCCATCACCGGATTTATCAATGCCAAAGGCGGTAATGGCGGGGATGGCACTATAAGTAGTGGATCTGGAAGCTCCAGTGGGGGGGGCGGCGGATCTGGGGGCTTGGTACTTCTGAGGAGTTTAACCTCGATAACGATCTTTGCAACTGCAACAGTAGATGTTCGCGGCGGCAACGGCGGCAACGGAAACGGAACCAGCGCGCGCGCCGGCGGCGGCGGCGGCGGCGGGCAGGTGGTTTTGATTAGTCCGAGCAACAATACTACTGGATCTACCATTTTGCTTTTTAGCGGAACTGACGGAACCGAAACCGGAACAGCAGTCGGAGGAGGAAGCGGGGGCGGATTTGGAGGTAGTGGCGGGCAAAAAGGAGTTATCTTGGCTACCTCTGGACAATTGATTTTAAGAAGCTTTATTCCCGTGGGGTAACTTAATTATGTTTTTTTTCATTCAAGGCGATGCGATCGCTGGTATGAGCAACGCTTTCACGGATCAATTACCTACTGGATTTACCTTAGTTGAAGGGCCCGATTTACCTCTGAATCTGATTTACTGGAATGGGCGCAAAATACTCCCCAAACCACAACAGCCATCGCCCGAATATTACTGGGATAGTGCGATTAACGAATGGGTTGCGCCCGATCCTCCCACCCCTTCTCAAATTCAAGACTGGGATAAACTGATTTCACTTTTAGATAGCTCTCCCGAATGGGGAAAAGCCTATGCAGCGGCTGAAAAGACCTTGAAGGCTAATACAGCTTTTACCACCCTGCTCACCACCCTCACCTCGCTCCGTAAAACTGAAACTTTGGAATTTGCGATCGCCCGCCTTAGAGAAGCGATGAGCAATATCTCCGGGATTGGCGATTTTACTGCCGAAGAAATTGCGAGCATTGATGGCAAGCTGGAGGCAGCGGGGTTTGACTTGCGATTATCCCAAGAACCTCCCTCTTAGCTTCACCCTCGGACAACCCTAAATCTAGGAACTGCCGATAAATAATCAGTGAGGGAAGTAGCGAATTAATCAGTTCTTCTTCAAAGGCGATGTTGCTCTTGGCTGATTCAATAGTTTTTTTGATTTCTTTGGACTGCTTGGGCTGAGCTTCCAAATCCTGAATGCGCCAATTCTGCTGGAAAATTCGCTCCTGACAGATGCGAATTTGCTGGTCGGTCGGCAGCGTATCGCACCGGATATGGTCTTTCTGTGCGCCCTCTGGTGCTGGCTGGTCGCAGGGGTGCAGCCCAAATCTAGAACGCCAAAAGGGAATTGGGAGCGATTCTTCTTTTGCTCTTTCAACCAACAGTAGCTGGTCAAAACGGACTTTACCAGAAGTTCCATTCGTCCACTCTATGTGAGCAAAATTTTTCTCGACCTTTTCAACGACGCCTCTTCTACCTCTACCAGCAGGCCAAGCGGGGGCGACTTTATCGCCTTTTCTGAATTCAGTCACAAGTTTTTGCCCGTCGTTTTCATCCGCCGAAGGTTCTGGGGTGCAAACATCGCGCTGCTCCCACTCATCCCAAGCCTGGTTAAACTCCTCAATAGTGTCGAAATCATCCGGTTCGGGCGGTTCGCCAGTGTCGTCAAAGAAGATGGTTGCCTGCCCCGAAGCATCTACTTGGCGCGGCACTTCTCCAAAGTGGTCGGGATTCCATCGCGTAGCGATCGCACGAGAAGAATCATCTTTCTCCAAATACTCATAACTCCACTGCTGCCCGTTGGGCGAATTTTCGAGACTGACGCCATCCCAATGAACGAGAGCGTATTTTTCAGGAGTATCGGCGATCGTGCCAGTTCTTGGCTTACCGCCGGGGAAGGTATCGCGGACGCGATCTCCTACGGAGAAGCAAGCTACGCCAACGCTGAATTTATGTGAGTTGCTGGACTCAATCAACTCCAAATTACTGGAGTGATAAGTGCCTTTGGGAGTATCAACCACGACCCAGCCATTAGTTTGCAGGTTAATCACGTTGCATTCTTGCCCGTACTCTCCAAAGTTTTTATTGAGGATACGGACGCGTGAGCCTACTTTAAAGGCATTGGATCTGCCCTCAACTAATTGCTGCGTACTATCAATCGAGCTGAGGTAGCTGACATGAATCAAGTTGTTTTCAGTGGTCAGAACATAGTCCGGCTTCTCCACATCTTGCTTGCCATCCCAAGAAAAAGTAGGGTATTTGGCAACCGTAATCTCACCTTTGGTGATTGGATGGCTACTCATTAGGCGATCGCCAACCTTGAATTGATGTGTACGCTCATTTTGAGCCTTATACTTGGCTACCAGTTCTTGGGGAGCGATCGCAAGCCTACCAATAGTTTTATCATCTCGCTCCCAGTTGTAAGTTAAATTTTTGCCGGATGCTGGTACAGGAGCTTCGCCAAAGCCCAGCCAATCGAGGACAAAGCCAAAGCCTAGATCGTCAGCGACTTTTGCAAGCGACCCCTGGCGATCAACGATGTAGACCCCTGGCTTGGTATTACTCTTATTCAGGTTATTCAGGGATTGATTTGAATCCGGCTCCCTCCTGTAAAATTTTTCAACAACCTGACCTTCAAAAAATTCCACAACCATCAATATGTGACGAGGAATTAAAAACTCTTTCCCTTCAAAAGTGCCAATACAAGTATCCCCGTCCCAGCTTTTGAACTGGTAACTCCAAGGATTTTCTCTGGCGCTAATCCAATCACCTTTTTCAAGTAAGGCGATATCTTCATCTGTGGCAGGTCTAGTACCGGAACTGGTAAATAATTTTCCAAGATTGGGTGCAGTGGTAGTGGTCATAGGGCTAATTACAGGAAGCTTCCATCCTTTATGCTCTTTACTTGTGCCATCCAAAACATTCATCAGACAACCACGAGATAAACCATGCTGTTCGGCAAAGGCCTTCAGATTACTGCCTTCAACTATTTCGCCAGTAGGTGAGAGGAGTGTGAATTTTCTGTGTTTGCGATCGCTTGGCACAATTGGCTGTCCATCTGGCGTGCAATGTCGCCATCCTTTGTGCGTACCCCTGACGCATCTAGAAATTCGGGATAGCGCGGCATAGCACAAGTCGTGCTGACGCGCAAATTCACTCAGATTAGTTGTTGTGTGAACTTCTCCGGATGGCGACAAGAAGCAATAAGTTGGAGGCACGGGTAATTTCTTCCCACCAATAGCTTTTGTCCATCCTTTGTAACTGTGTAGCCTGCCATTAAGAACATTGCGAAGCGCGGATTCACACAATCCGTGTTCTTGAGCAAACCTACGAATTCCTTTGCCAGTGAAAACTTCTCCATCTGGCGAAACAAAGTCATAATCACGATTATGGAAGTTATCAAAATCCCCTTTCTTGTTTCGCCCTCCCTTTGGCTTGCAAAGCTTTTGCTTAATGTCCCAAGGCATTGGCTGACCCTTTTGTGGCTTCCACTTCAGAGCAAACAGGGAGATTTGCTTTGATGATTCACAAGTCCTCATACCACTGGCTCCCACATCGGGCAAAGAGTCCCCACTTTTTCAAACATCTCCTCGACAACGCTCAAATTTTCATCCTGAACCTCAACGATGTCTACAACCTGCTCGCGGACGCCAGACTCAAAATGAGAACATTGACCGGAGTACGAATACAAGCCACTATCAATTTCTTGCCTGAATTCTCCCAGCAGACAATTCAAGCAAGATTTGCTTGGTTCGGGTTTGGGTTTGTTCTCAACCAACCAAAGGTTGACAGACAATGCACAGCCGCCCTCGTCATCGCGCTGGATGTGAGCGATTTTTTTAACCTCAAACCCCATAATTGCGATTCCCCAGCGAATTATGGGGTGAACGCTCATGCAAGGGTCGGCTTCTATAATGAGCAGTGGTTTTTTGCTGCCTCTGGTATGGCATTGAAAATAAGCGCGATAATCGGGAATTTGCCTGTAGGAAAAACCATCGCAAACAGCGATCGCAGCAGGAGCAATCAAGCTGACTTGCGAACTTATAAGCTCAAGTTGTCTTGAGGAAAAATTCATGCTTTCACTCCCTCACCCTGGTCGTAAGCTCTATCGTGCAATTCCTTATCTTGAATTCGCAGCATAGAATAATGAATCCAATCCTGATACTTTCCGTCGATGGTTTCGACCAAAAATAAGTATGTTGAAAATGAGGCGATATTTGTCGAGATTTTTATCCTTGCCAGCACGTAGCAGGGGAAATAGCCGCCGTGACCGCAATAATCAAACTCTGCCTCAATGGACGGATGGAAAACTTTAATCATGCAGCTTCCTCCACTTCTTCAACCACTTCACACCTGAGAGGATTTTGGGAAACAATTTTTAACCAGGACTCTTGCTCGATCCACGTTTCTTCGTCTCGAAGCAAGATATCAGAGTCAATTAATTCTTCATAAAGTCCGCCAATACAATGACAGCCACCTTTTCGGTGAAAGGTATCGCTTACTTTCTCGCACTCTAAGCACATTTTGTAAGTAGCCCAGCACCCATCCCAAAGCCCTTTCATTAGTCGGTAGGTTACTCCCACATCTATTTGCCGATCGCATTCACAACACTTGTGAGCAATTCTGGCTTTGGGGTAAGACTCACTCCAGACCTCCGGACTTTCGCAATCACACATTAACTGCCTCCAAAACTTCAACGGTCAAATCAACATCAACACTGAAAAATCCTTGTCTGCCTTTAACTGGGAAAGGCTCTTTAATCTTCCTGATATTCTCCAACTTCCAAGCCCAGCGCCCGACTTGCCAATCGCCGCAGTCGATTTCAACTTCCGGATGCTGGGTGATAGATTCTTCGGTCATTTGGATGCAGTCGGCGAGGGTGACAATGGCGATCACGCAACCTCTTGGCAAATCGTTCCACTCCCGAACAGATTCATCATCTATGAGCAAATCAGGATATTGGTCTTGATATTTGTACAAAATTTTGTCGTAGATTCGCTCTTGCTCTCTAGACTGTTTTTTAGCCGAGCAAATTAGCAGATCGCCTCGGTAATTAGTCGCCCAGGAACGGGTCTCGTACTTTTTTAGTCCGAAGGGAATCAAGGACGCCCAAGGTTGCCACAAACTAATAGCTCTCATGAGTAAAGCTCCTTTATCCCTGCTTGAAGCGCCTCTTCTGGATCGCCGTAACACCCGTGCAAAAGGGTGTGTCCATAAATTCCGCCACCCATCACGCCACCAGCTATGCCCGCTGCATAGGAATAACGATCTTCTTCGGTGGGGTGCGGCCACACAGTAACTCGCCATTCACCTCTGGGGTTTCCAGAAAATTTGTAGCCAGATTCTTCTAGGATGGGGTTTTTAGAAGCATCAAAATCAATTCGGTCATCTGGAATATCGTAAAGCTGGGTTTGCCCTTTCCATCCAAAACGTTTGATGGGTCTGGGGTTTGCCAGCATCCATACGCGAGAGTAATTGGCGCGAACGCGTTGACACCTCACCACTTCAACGACTCCCACAACTTGACCCAAGAACAAGCGATCGCGAGGTGGAAGGATAAGACCCGACTTCCTGGAAAATTCTTCAACATCCGGCTGGGTGCAAAATTTACCGACGTGAATGGCAAGCTGGGCGGGACAATCTATATGCTCGTTGCGGTAGAGGGTGGCGTGTCCCGCGTTGAATATCGCCCAGGCTAAGGGCGCCTTGACTGTGACGGCTTTCACGCTTCCTCCTCCAGCCATTGACGGGCAACGACTTTGGAATTTTCATAGCATTGTGCCGACTTGTCCCTAAAATCTTGCTCCATCCCTAAAAGAATGTCCGCAATATTGTTGATAGTCCCTCCAGTTTTTCTCGTCAGATCGCTTGCTCTTGCAATGCGCTCAAGTTCATGAGTGGAAGTAGTTTTGAATTGCTCGATTAGTTGTTCTTTACGCTCAGGAGTCATATAGCCCGTGCAATTTAAGATTATTCTGGCTACCAGTCGCCCACGCTTTGATAACTCAGCTATCTGCTCAGGGGTTAGCCTATCCTCATGAGAAGGCAAAGCTTTTAGACTAAAATCGCCCATGACGCACTCCCCCGGCGGCCTGTACTCGCCTTGAGCAAATTCAAGAATCTGATCTGCTGATGGAAAAAAGTTATACGCTCTGGGGTGTTTTTTAAAGCAGCGGGCAATGCCGTTCTGCAAGCGGGGTAAAGACAAGTGTTTGAGTGTTTCGTACCATGCAGCCTCCAATATCCCGCCGTTGAGAATGCTGCCGCCATAGAAGCTCTGTAATTCAGATACAGAATCTTTGAAATCTTGGTAATCGAGCATTGACAACTCCTAGCAGTTTAAGTTTAGTCTTATGGGTGGTTTTGAGACTCGATTGATTTGTTGGGCAATGCTGGTGTGGCGATCGCCAGTTTGTTTAACGAGCAGCCACTCAGCAACTAAATCTCTCAACTCCCCCCATCGAAGCGGATCTTTCTCGCAATTCACTATCCAGCCTTGGGCAGCCGCTAGCTTTAACCCTTTGCCACCATTAGCATTGGCAGCTGTAAAACTTTTAAACTCAGCATCGATGTCGTTTGGACTAACGTTTAAAGCCCTGCCGCTTCGTCGATAGTGCTTGATAACATCGCCCATTTCTGCCTGTATCCAAGTTTTGTACTCGATTCCGTAGCTTGGAACTTTCCCCGATTCCTCAAAAATTTGCTGAATCGAGCTTAATGGCTGAGTTTGATAATGATTCTCACTTCGCGGAATAATTGCTCCTGATGAAGAGCTGTCGTTTTCTAGAGGTTTGGGGTTTTCCGTTTTCAAAACGGACAAATCAACGGGTAAGGGCGTATGAGAATTTTCTTTGAAGGAAAATCCTCTCAACTCTTTTTCCTCTCCCTCGCCATTTTTCTCGTCGGGGGGGTAAGGGGGATCTTCTTCAATTGGAGTACCTTTAACTGGAGTATCTTCTATGGAGTATCTTTGTGGACACGTTGCGTCCTGGGTAGGTAGATCTGTTGCGTCCTGGGTAGGTAGATCTGTTGCGTCCTGGGTAGGTAGATCTGTTGCGTCCTGGGTTTCACTATGTCCACGCCTACTGCGTAGGTTTTTGCTAGATTTAGCCCATGTGGATTTATCTGTCAGTCTGTAAATAGAAGTATCTCCAGGACAAGATTCTTTGGTTATGAGTCCACATTGGAGTAACATTTTTAAGGAAGTTTTGACCTTTCCTTCTGACATTTGACATCCTTGAGCCATGTTTTTAATAGATTCGTAAGCCCCTTTCTCTCCGGCTCTACGGGCAATTCTGGCGTAAATGCGAAACTGATAAGGATCTAATCCAAAATCGTCTAATTCTCTATCAATAAATACGGGGAAACTGGTTCTACTGTCTGCATATCCTTGTCGCTTGGCATTCATCGCAATTCCCCCTCATTTGCAATTGACTGCGATAGCGATTGGATTTCTTTTGTGTCTTCAAAAGACAAATCAAACCATTCTTCTTGTCCAGCAAAAATTACTTGCTTGTGTCCAAATCTTGAATGCAAAAAATCTTTCATGGTATTATTAGATAGTCTCATCGGTTTCCTTTGTAGTCCGCGTTTATTCTGCAAGGGAGCCTCTTTTTTTTGGAAAAGGCGACTCATTAAACTCTCCAGAAGGGTTGTTTTTTCATCTGATATGTCAGCACTGAATTGTTATCAAAGTAATGGCTAACCTTGCCCTCATCAGTAAGCTGTTTGAGTACCGCGAAAATCTCAGGGTAAGTCGCTCCAGTAGCATCCTTTATTTGCCCTGCATTGCAGTCTTTAAGAGCTAATTCGGCTTGAATTTTTTCTATTAAATCCATTGGTTTGTTGCTGGCGATTTGGCGTACAAAATTCAGATGCTGCTCGATCTCGTTAAGGCAATCAAGAATCATTTCATCATCGGATTCGGACTGAAGATAAGATTCAGTTCTGCCAACAAATCGGATTAATTTACGCAACCTCGATTCGGCTTTTACTAAAGCATAGAAAGCGCGGGCATAGTGCCAAGGTGAATCCGGTCTTGCACTCATTTCCTAGAAAAGCGATTGTTGTCCTGGGACGATCGCATCACATCCTATCGCTGGCTTTCTTTTAGCGCCCTTGCTTCCAGTTTGAGCTTCGGCTAATCCAAGCCGATAGAAGGCTTTACGCCGTTCGTCCAACCAAACCTGATAGGGGTGATTTTTCCGCAGACCGAATGGATAAGAGGCGTCGATCGCGCATCTCAATTCCTTCTTTTGCTGCTCGTTTAGGTTGTTTAAGTCAGCAGGAAAGCCCGCGATCGCTTCATCAATCGCTGCTGTTGCTCTTTCTCTCCAGTAGCTCATAAATCCTCTTGTTGTCTGGGGTAATTTCTGTTATGCCGCCTTTGCCGAACTCTGGTGCAGGGCTTGATAAGCTGCCTCTATTTGCGCCTTGCTCCAGCTAAAGGCCGCTTTGGCTAGAGCCTGGTTTATCTGCTCTGGGGATAATTTAGAGAGGGCAAAAGCTGCCTCAATTACGGCTTTGTCCTCACTGCCGCTGACAAGAAGGTTGGGCTGTTCTTCGGGGTTAAACCCTTCGTTGCGAGGAATATCGGGGAAGATTTGTGTTCTTGTTCCCAGTCCTAAATTTTGTTGTTGCCGCTTCAACTCCTCGGTTACAGACGCGGGTGGCTCTTGCGGCTTCTCTTGTTGAGGCTGCATGTGCGACAGGTAAATGTGAACGTGCTTGGTAGAGCCATCCACGAAACACATAGCCGTATTGCCTGTGATGACCCTCACCTCGGCTATTTTGCCTTTGTGTTCGCCGTCTGTTACTTCTACTATTTCCGTTTCCTTAGGAATCCAAGGTTTCTCCTTACTGGATTTCCTAGTCCTTTGGGTGTAAGTTGAAGTGCCTCTATTGACCTTTCTCTCAGTCTGTGTCCCTTGGCTCCCTTGTTCTATCTGGCGGAAAACGCCAGATAGATTGTCTGTTGTTTGGGTGGTAGCTAGTTCGCCCCGGATTCGCCCTACAGTATCGTGGTGTACGCCGCAGCGCCTAGCGATCTCGCGATCGCTCCATTGTTTCCACTCATCATCACCCAGTAGGGTCTGGATGGCGCGACGCTTGTCTTCGTTTGTCCGCCGCAGCCCGTGGCTGCTGTTTGCCCCCACCGAATACAGCACCGCATCGCGGCGAGTGCCCTGGCGGATATCTGCTTCAATCTCAGCTAAATTCGCTTGCTTGGCGCTAATGCATCGGTGGAAGCCATCAGCCAGCCAGTAATTTTCGCCGTCGTAAAACACAATTATTGCAGGGAACTTTGCCCCATCCCGCCAGGCAACTGCATACTCACCTACAACTTGTTGATTGATACCAGCGCGAGACTGCGTACCACCATCAAGCTTAATGTTAGCTAGCTGTATTTTTGAAGCCTCTATTTTTAACTTTTGAACTGATGCCAAAATGAGCGCTTGTCCCATTTGCTTGGCTGCTTCTAAGGCATCAATCCCATGAATTAATACGTTATCTGAAGTGATAATTATGTCAGGCAAAGATCCTTTATTTTTCAAAATTTCTCGAATTCTTTCTACTTCCTTTATGTTCGGAATAATGCCCTCTGGTAGGCTTATCTGTGTAGGATTAATAGGGCGTAAATCGCCACGGGTGCTAATGTTTGTTGCAGTCTCGGTTGTTTGTGGCATAATAACTCCATTGATTTCAGGTTCGACTTTGAAGAACCCTGAGAAAGTGCATCAAAGTCGAATATTTGCTTCAATGGGCTGAAGACATTTTAAAAGTCCGAAGCCCATTTTTATTGCGGAAATATACGGAAATCTAAATTCTGTCAACAACGAATAATGGCGTGTCGAGTTGTAAATCAACGCCCCATCTTCTGTGCGGACATCAATACGAGATACGACATTGCAAGCATCATTCATGCCGAGCAATTGCTTGATTTCTGCTTTTAACTGCCGATAGTTCATCGCATTAAGAATTTAAAAGTTTGCGATTCAAAATCTTACTAGATGCCAATTCAGCCCTAGTACTGGTTTTATTGATATGTCGCCCCTATCTTGGATTATAAACTATGAGTAGTAATGTTAAACTAGAAGTAGCCATTAGCGCAATACCTATGATCCCGATCACTCATATTTCCCGACTTGTCTGGGACGAAAGACTTGGCTCGAAGCTGGAATCATTGCGTGGCAATATGTCCAGAAGAGAAATGTGCGAAAGATTAGAGACAGCAGGATTCGATATTACAATTCAGGGGCTTGCAAAAATCGAAAAGGGGGGGGTTGATTCTATTGACGCCCGGATGATTGTCTCTATTTTGGCGATTTTAGGCCGCGGGCTGGAAGCTTTGTACCCAACTGTTTCTCTAGATTCGCGCTTGATTCACCAACTTGAACCAGCGATTGTTTAACTTTAACTTGAAGTTAAATCATAAATACTAAGTTACAAGGCTTTACATCTGGCGGTTTCCGCCAGATACGCAGAGTATGAAAACAACAAAGCAACTATTAAACGAAATTGCATTTCAATACTGGGATCGCAAGGCACAAGAGCAATTGCAGAGATTATTGGCAGTCGCTCAAGCAGCACAAGTTTTAGCCGAAAATGCAGACATTGAGCAATTGCCTGGGGGAAAAGACTTAGTAACGGCAATCAAATTTTTAGAGTGATAGAAGTTACCTCACCACCCACCGATCGCACTTCCTTGACAAGCGATCGCACCACTTCTTGTTGAGTTTTTTTGTCGAGTTCCAACCAGCATCTCGAATCGCTAAACGCCCTTATTAGCAAGTCTTGGTTGTTAGCATCTGCCGATTTTTTGGCTTCCTCCTGTTGACGCCATTGGTCAATCTGGGATTGAATTTTCTGTTTCGCCTCTTCAAAAGCAAGGTTGTATCCAAGGCTATCGAGTCCCTGCAATTGCTGGCGTAACTGCTGAATTTCTGGCGGCTCTACGATATCGTCTGGGGCGGTAGCAATGGCAGTCAATCGTTCGGCAGCAGCGGCAAGTTCCCGTACAACCGCAGCCATCGCTGTTGATTCTTTGATCATTTTTTTGGCATCACAACTGTGTTCTTCCGCGTAGCTCCTGCACTGGTAATATTTCTCGCCGTGCTGCTTGATGGTTTGGCAGCGCATATTTCGCCCACATCTGGCGCAAGTCAGTATACCAATGAAAGTATTGGGATTGCCTGTAAATTTGTGCCCATAGCCTCTGATGTTGCGATTGAGCGCGATCGCTTCTTCGATTTGCTGCCATTGAGCATCGGTGAGTAATCGTTGGTCGGGATGCGTGTTGTATCTGATATCCCATTGCTGTTGTGGCAGTACATTCCCGCTGTTGGGCAGACGAGTTTTGTAAGGTGTATGTCCTCGTAGAACTGGATTTCTCAGCCACTTTCTTAAACCATCTGGACTCCACTTCAATACTCCAGCGCGGGGATCTTTGTTACGAGAATAGTGAAAGTCATCATCTTGTCCGAACACCAATAAGTTTGTTTCAGAAGGGGCAGTGTGCTTAAATTTCAGCACCCCATAACAAGAATGAATTGCCTTCACCGTTTTTCCTGCACTTTGCCCAACTTCAAAAAAAGTCTCAATTATTTGAGTAGATATTTGAGCATAGGTTCTTCCTGAGAACTCTTCGCCGTTGCTGGGGCGATCGCTCAACAGGCAAACTACGGGAGTGTGGTCAAAAACGTATTTTCCCCCTTCGTTGCGATAACCAAAAGGTACTTGGGTGTTAGCCTTGCTTCTAGCCCGACGATTTTCGTAAGACTTCTTGACCCTGTGACGAATCATCGCCAATTCGTGTTTGCCAAATAGCACTCGCAGATCGGCTGAAAATAGCCCATCCATCGAGTGAATATCCACGCTTTCATCTAGGGTTATAAGCGGGATATTTTGAGCTTTCATCAATTTAGTCAATCGCTCAAACAGCACCGGAGAACAAGTAAGTCTATCCAAGCGCACCACAGCTAAAGATTCAACTTCCCCCGCCTCCATCATGGAGATAATTTGCTGCAATCCCTTGCGATCATCACTGTCCCGGCTACCAATGTCTGCGTAAACGCGATCGCACCCAGAGCGTTGCAACCGTTCAACCTGCATCCTCAAACTCTGTTCGTAAGCCTGTTCTTCCCGGCTAACCCTCGCAGAACCAACGTGAAATTTCACGCCCTGCATCCAAACTCATCAGTTTGATAATACGACTTTTTGAATCGCCGAATCAGGAAGTCCCAAGACAACAATTCCCGGTAATCCTCCTGAGACATCGACTTCCACGCCTACTTTAACGGCATCGATACCGACAATTGATGCACTCCAGACTCTAGCAAGCATTTTTTATATAATAGTAAACCTTTAGCATCTCTAGCAAATGAGTCAGGAGATTGGCATGGGTGAAACCACAGAGACAATTTTCACACCAGTCATTTGCGGAAAAATCCCATAACTAAGGATAAAAAAGATTTTCTCCTCTCCTCCCCACTCCGTACAGACAAGAGTTAACCCTTGTCTCCACTCACTCTCCACTCTCTATTTTCAACTTTCTTTTACACTGGCTCCAGAGATTTTTTATAGGCAGACTCAACAATGTGTAGTAAATCTGGAATATCAAATGGTTTACTAACAAAATAGGAAATACCTAGAGATGAGGATAACTCTTCTAAATATCCATAAGCTGTAACCAATACAATTGTTAAACTAATTCCTCGTGTTTGCAGATGCTGATAAACTTCACTTCCTGTGAATTCAGGCATCCTGTGATCTAAAATCAATAAATCTGGCTGTTCTTGAAACACTTTTTCTAAAGCTTCTTTGCCATCTTTGGCTTGTTTTACTTCCCAACCTTCTTGTTCGAGTAAAAAAGCAAGTAGAACTCGACTATCGTTGTCATCATCTGCAATGAGTACTGTACGCGTAACTAAATTATCAGTTTTCATAGTCCCTGTTTCCTATAGGTAGGGTAAAAATATATGAGGTCAAATCTGATTGACTATTTAATCCTGGAATTGAACAAAAAGTGACTTTTACCAATTCAGAATGCTGTATTCTAGCCACTTCTACTTCTACTATTCCACCTTTATTGACGCTCTCAAAAGCATATAAAAAATAACGAAGCAGTTGACGCAAAAGGTTTTTTAAATCAGCCAATACTATAATTTGCTCTGAAAAATGTATAACAATTTCCACTTTGCGTATTGCAGCTTCAGTTGATAAAATATCGACTAAATCCTGCACAACATCATTGAGTACCAAAAGTTGGGTTGTACCACGTTCTAAAGATGCTAAATCACGCCAAATTTTAGCACGACGGCGAAATATTTGAATTGATTTCTCTGCCTGTTGAAGCAATTGCATCGCATAATCTAAAGTGTTAACAGCCACCATTCGAGATATGATTTCAAGTTTCAACCTAGTTGCTTGATGTGCTTGGATAATATCCTGACGCAGATTTTCTAACGGCTGATATTCATCGGGATTTGATGCCAATACATCACGAACATCTTTTTCGAGGCTAGTTACCAAAAATTCTGCTTCAATACCGTGGGAAGCACACAGTAATATCTCTTTTAGGCGCTGTCCTGCATCTTTATGGCGTACTGAAATACTAAAGACTCCGACAATTTCTCCTTTGTCATTACGCAGAGGAGTTCCTTGACAAGTAAATGGCGAGAACCCATCAATAAAATGCTCTGCTGCTACGATTTCTGTGTAATTTTCTTCAGCTAGTGTTGTACCAATACCATTAGCACCAGCTACGGCTTCTGATAGTAAGGCTCCAGGTAAAGGAAATGGTTCTGGCCCATTTATAGTCTGTTCATCGCCAATTACATCTAACAGGATAGCCTCATGATTGCTTAGCATTACTGCATGACGCTCCCTTCCAGCTGCCTGTGATAGTATTCGGAAATAAGGACGAACTGCATTGAGTAAATAACTGTGTTTTTCTAACAAACGTTCTGTATCTAAATTTGATAGCCTTTCTGCTTGCAAAGTGTGGGGGTTAGCTCCTTGGAGGTGCGATCTTTCCCAAGCACGATAGATATCTGCACGTAACAGATCGGGTGGTATTGCGCCTATACTTCTATATATGCGCCCTGCTTCTAAGACATCACTTGTTTGAGAAGACATGGCTCTAACTACTCTTAGCAGTAGATTGATTTTAATTTTCTAGATTTTAATATCAGTTAGACAGCAAGTAAGCTAATATTTTAGTTTTATTTTTTGTCTGAACTGAGTTTTGAAAAAAAAATTCAAAATTCTTGAGTTAATAACAAGATATGGAGCTACACAACATTACATAGATATCAAAGCAAAACGGTACAGTAAAAATACGGAATTAATCGCTGAGCATTTAAAAAGTTACTGTACGTTATAAGCTTTAGCAACATAAGTGAGGACGGTGTTAGCTGGCCAAAGCCTTGCAGCAAGTGGTTTTTACTCACCACTCAACACAAGCTAAACACCCCGCTTCCGCTAACAGCACTTTGCCATAACATTGGTTGCGCTACTCTTAAAAAATTGAGTAATAACGTACAGTCACCCATTTCAAAAATCTAGTTATACTGTACGGCGACGATAAAAATCATTTATTTACGCACTTGTTGGTTCTATATAACCTTGAATATTTTCAGGCTCAAATTCCCGCAGCACGCGAGTTGCCTGATGAATTAATTCTTCAGTACCCTTGACTATAATCAAATACTTACCCTCATTCAGGCGATTACGATAAGGTAAAGTATCCCCACTACCTTTAAAACCTACACCTCCACCAATAAAATACGCACCTAATGCGCCAGCAATGGCTCCTAAAAGCCCGCCAATAATATGATTTGCAAGTGTACTGACTGTAGGCAAGATTTCAATGCCAGTTAAATAGTTAAAAGTATAACCTGCAACAAATCCAAAGAGCATTAGCCAATAAAATGAACCTTTTATTCCTTTTTTCGCTTGTTGATTTGAGTCAACTAATTTATATTCATCAGCACTTTTATAGCCACTACCTAAAATGTCAATTTGGTTATCTGATAAGCCTTTTTCTGCCAACGCAGAGTAAGCTGCTTCAACTTGTATTCGGTCTGGTAAAACTGCAACAACGTAATTCATAAAGTACCTCAACTTATTTACGAATTCAAATCTATTGAGGTTTGTAAAAGCAGTCATGCTACTTCTACAAAACAGATTTTTTTTATCAGAATTTTCCTCTGTCTTAATTCCAAAACTTACTCAAAAACTAAGCAAAAATCATTATTTAGTGGAAAACTGAACATTATTTTAATTGGCGATCGCCCAGTTTATTTTTTAGCTGAATTTCACTCAATACCAGCTAATGTATTCTGCTAGTTACTGTTAGCTTAAACTTTGTGTCTTCGATTCGCTTTACCCATATTTTAGCAATCAGAAGATATAAAAAACCAAAGTCAGATCGTTAATGAAGAGTACGGAAAAAAGATAATTATTGTATCCTTTCCCAAAAATCTAACTTTTGGTACATGTCTAAAAATAAGCGAAATATTGGTGGCTTTTAGCTAATAAATAGTGAATGAGGTGGGCACTTTCACCCACCTCGTACTTTAGCTTGCTACTTCCTCAGTGGCAGTTGCGGCTGAGTAAACACTAACTTTTTTACGGGTTTTGCCCTTTCTTTCAAAGGTTACTACGCCGTCGATTAAGGCAAACAAAGTATCATCGCTACCAATACCGACGTTGTTACCAGGGTGAAATTTGGTGCCGCGCTGACGCACGAGAATATTTCCTGCACGTACAGTTTGACCACCATAGCGCTTAACACCTAGACGTTGAGCATTAGAGTCACGACCGTTACGCGTACTACCTGTTCCTTTCTTATGAGCCATGATTTCCTTTTGTGTATCTACTTATGTTTATTATTCTGCAACGGTTTCAGCTTCTTGTGCAGGAGCATCAACAGCGGGGCTTTCATCTGCTACTGCTTGGGCAGTAAACACGGTACCGTTAAGAGTGATGGAGTCAATGAAAAGCCTGGTAACTTCTTGGCGATGTCCGCGCTTTTTGCGGGTTTTCTTTTTCGGCTTCATTTTGTATACCAAGACTTTACGATCTCTGAAATTTCGTAATACAGTCCCTTCTACAGTCGCACCTGACACCCGTGGCTGTCCAATGGTGACTTCGCCATCGTTCTGCACCAATAATACTGAATCTATTGTAACTTTTTCGTCTGCTTGGGCTGTCAGCAGTTCAATGTCGTAAAACCGCCCTGGCTCTACTCTTATTTGTTTGCCGCCAGTTTCAATAATTGCGTAGGTCATGGAATTGTCCTTGAAGTTGCCGTACAGGTAGCTGGTTTATATCTTGTTTACAGATGCTTTTGCCAGCCTTTGTTATGTGTCTACCTGTTCCGAGCGGAATTAGACAGACAATCTATAATCATATTATATTTAAAGGTTTTAAGTCAACTAATTTAGGCGTTTGACTCAGCATTCATAAAAAAATGACTCTGAAATTCAGAGTCAGTATAAAAATTGCAGTTGAAAACTCTTTCAACTTTCACAATCTGTTGGGGTGTAAGTGTGAAAGTTTATTTTTTATCAGCTTCAGCGATTGGTACCCATTCAGTGTGGAAGGTTCCTGGCTTATCAAGACGCAGGTAAGTGTGTGCGCCGAAGTAGTCGCGTTGTGCTTGGGTCAGGTTTTGGGGTAGGCGATCGCGGCGATAGCTGTCAAAATAATCCAAGGATGCGCTAAATGCGGGTACTGGAATTCCCAGTGTTGCAGCTGTCGCAATCACTTCCCGCCAAGCAGTCTGTCTATCGAGAATTGTCTGCTTAAATTCGGGAGCTAACAGCAAGTTAGGCAAAGTTGGATTTTCGCTAAAAGCCTTCTTAATCTTATTCAAAAAGCGAGCGCGAATAATACAGCCACCTTTCCAAATCCGCGCCATTTCGCTCAGATTCAAATTCCAATTATATGTTTTTGAAGCTGTAGAAAGCAGCGCCATCCCTTGAGCGTAAGAACAGATTTTCGAGCAATAGAGAGCATCGCGTACTTTGTTGATAAAGTCCTTGGTTTGCCCGCTATACTTGCCACTGGGGCCTGTGAGGACTTTAGATGCTGCTACCCGTTCTTCTTTGATAGAAGATATAATCCGTGCATTCACAGCCGCTGTGATTGTGGGAATCGAAACTCCCAATTCCAATGCAGTTTGCACAGTCCAGCGTCCAGTTCCCTTTTGACCAGCTGCATCAACAATCAAGTCCACCAGGGGTAGATTTGTTTCTGGGTCAATGTAAGGGAAGATATTCTTCGTAATCTCAATCAAAAATGAATCGAGTTCGTCGGTGGTGTTCCATTCAGCAAACACTTCATGTAGCTGATTATGGTCTAGTCCAGCCGCATTTTTGAGTAAGTCGTAGGCTTCAGCAATGAGCTGCATATCGCCATACTCAATGCCGTTGTGTACCATTTTTACATAGTGCCCAGAACCACCAGGGCCGATGTAGGTTACACAAGGGCCGTCATCGACTTGGGCAGCAATTTTGTTGAAAATGGGTGATAGATACTCGTAAGAACTGGTTGTACCACCGGGCATTAGTGAAGGGCCGTTTAGCGCTCCTTCTTCACCACCACTGACGCCCATACCAAGATAGCGCAGTCCAGCAGGTTCTAATTCTTGAGTGCGTCGTTCTGTGTCTTCAAACCAAGAGTTACCACCGTCGATAATGATATCGCCTTCATCTAGCAAAGGTCTGAGTTGAGCAATCACCGCATCCACTGGCTTACCAGCTTGCACCATGACAAGGATTTTGCGGGGACGTTCCAATAAGGCGACAAATTCTTCTAGGGTAAAAGCGGCTTTGACGTTCCGTCCTGGCGCACGCTGCGCCATAAAGGCATCCGTTTTTTCTCGGGAGCGGTTGTAAACTGCAATTGGGAAGCCATTACGCTCGACGTTTAGAGCGATATTCTCACCCATAACGGCTAATCCAATCACACCAAAGCTTTGTAGTGTCATAAATTTGTTTGGCTAACTCTTGCAGATCCTTTCATCTTTTAGGGTAGTCCGAGATTTTCGCCGATCTCCTAAAGAAGACCTTAAGAGTTGATCTCAACGACAAAAATCCACAACTAACACAGATAATTAATTTTAAGTTGTATCTAAATCAACAATTGACTTGTATTCATTTAGATCGGGGAGTGGGGAATGGGGAGATGAGGAGATGAGGAGATGGGGAGATGGGGAGATGAGGAGATGGGGAGAGAATTACACCCCATCTCCCCACCACCCTACCACCCCACTACCCCAATACCCAATGCCCAATGCCCCATGCCCCATGCCCAATCCCTAGTCAAAGGAGTAACCAAATAATGCTGGCATATGTCCTAGCTTTGGTGGTCGGTCTTGGTAGTTTAACCATTTACATAGCAGCGTTTTTTTTTCCAGAAATCCACCGCAAGAATGATTTTATTTGGAGCGGTGTCGGGTTGTTCTACGCCTTAGTCTTATGGGTGTTTGCACCACGCATTACTGGGGGGTTGTTGCTTGGTCATGTGGCTAGCGTCGCTCTTTTGGTCTGGTTTGGCTGGCAAACTCTTTCGTTACGTCGCCAACTAACACCACAAGCACAACAAACCCAAGTACCTAGTCCTGAGACGGTGAAAACTGGCATTCAGGAACAGGTGAATAAATTGTCTCTTCAGGAACGGCTAGCTCAGTTACAACAGGATATTGGTAGCACCTTGAGTGGCGTGAAAGACAAGGTGCAACAAACTGTAGGTCAAAAGACACCCACAACGACCAAACCTGAAGACATTACTTCCGTATTGGCACAGAAACCTGCTGTTGAGATTATCGACAATACTACTGCTACACCAGTACAACCAGCAGAGGAGACGGTCAGTACTACTGACACCGAAGCAAAAACCGAGAGTGTACCAGAAGCAATTCCACCAAATCCCCCTTCCTGGGAATTGGTGGAAGCAGCCCAACCAGATCCCCAAACTGAGAACAAACAACCGATCCCCGTGGAGGAAATTGCTCCAGATGCATCTCTGGCTCCGCCAGCCGAAACGCCACCGGATGCAACACCGCCAAATAATCAGGCTAGTTAAATTTAGTGAAACCCAACGTTATATTTAAGTTAATGTTGGGTTTCACTTAATTGTGCTATCAATCGAGCGAACAACATGAAAAAAGCGATCGCTCTGACGATTATGACGTAAGTAAACCACTGAAACTACTGCTGTTAGCTTCTGAGAAAAATTAGGTAAAGAGACTATAATTTGCTAAAAGCGTAACTTAATCCTACTCCTGAAACGCAAAATGGCAGAAGTATCGCTCAAGGTATTCTGTTCTTACTCTCACATAGACGAACCTCTACGGGATGAACTAGATAAACATTTGAGTCCCTTTATACAAAGTGGTATCATTTCTAATTGGCACGATCGCAAAATCCTGCCTGGTGAGGAGTGGGATGACGAAATTAAGAAAAATCTGAAGACAGCTGACATTATTCTGTTGCTCATTAGTTCAGACTTCCTCGCTTCTAGATACTGCTGGGAAGTCGAAGTTAATACAGCAATAGAACGCCATAAAGCTAGAGAGGCTTGTGTTATTCCAATTATTCTGCGAAGCGTTTATTGGAAGTACCCACCATTAACCCTGGCTCAAATTCAAGCTTTGCCTAAAAATGCCACACCTGTAATCTCGAATTCTTGGCACAATCGAGATGAGGCATTCACAAATGTAGTTGAAGGAATTTGGAATGCGGCTGAGAAATTAATTGAGGCGCGTAAACAACAACTTAAAGAGCAAGAAGAAAACGAGAAGCTACAAAAACTAGCAGAACAAGAAGAAACACCGAAACTGGAACTCCAACAAGCAGAAGAAGCCAACAGACAATTGAACGAAGCAGACAACCTGCAACGACTACGAGAAACGATAGAAGTCGAGAGGCAGCGACAACAGGAAACTCAAAGGCTGCAAAAAATAAGAGAACAAGAAGAAGTTGAGAGACTGCAACAAGAACAGCAATCTGCTAGTAATGAGCTGTCCTCTGAGAAGGGTGTGGACTATACGCGTTTGCGTGATTTACTCAGAGATGGTGTGTGGATAGAAGCGGATCGAGAAACTCTGGCAGTTATGCTCAAAGCTTCTGGGAGCGAACAAAACACTTCGCTCGATCTTGGATCTATTAGTAAGCTTCCCTGTACTGATTTACGCACCATTGACCAACTGTGGGTAAAATACAGTAATGGACGTTTTGGATTTAGCGTGCAAAAACGCATTTGGGAAAGCGTAGAAGACTACGACACTTTTAGCGATCGCGTCGGCTGGCGGAAGTGGAGAACAGTTGTAGTTAACAAATGGTTTGGATTGAAACAACAAACCGAAAAACAAATCAAATGGCTAACATACTCAGACTTCACGTTCGACACAAGTGCCCCCGAAGGACACCTTCCGATTTTAGTCCCGCGTACCTTTTGGGGTCAAGAAGTACGTGTTATTTCCGTCGTTGGTCTCTTTCGTCATATGGATACCTGTGAACTTTAACATATAAGTCTTACAAAAAATTGTAAATCTTCACAAACAAGCTAACATAATTCGTAATTGATAATTTGTAATTACTAATTCGTAATTATATGAAAATAAAAGGCATCAAATGTAGAAACACTATAGAAATATTTCAAGACATAAACATTCCTGATGGGCAAGAAATAGTCATTGAGATTTTATACGACGACTCTACAATAAACCTCAGTGCTGAATCACAATTTTGGAAAACCCTAGAAACATTTCGCCAATAACAAGAATTAGAAGCCGCAGGTATTGAACCAGAAGTTTTTGCAGATGTGCGAGATTCTTCACCAGGATGTTTAGAATATCTCAGGAAAATACCGATTGAGGAATTCTTGCGGTGTCAAAATCGGAATTCCGTTAAATTCTGTCAGTACCAATAAATCTAAATCGCCAGTAATAATAGCTTCTACATCACTAGCTAAAGCAGCTTCTATAATTTTTATATCTTTGGGGTCGCGTAATTCAGGAATATCTAGATCTTCTGTTTGACATGATTCGGAAAATGCTTTTGCTACAGACATTAATTCTTCAACTGTATAACCTCGCTGTTGTAGACGTGACTGAAATTTGACACGTCTGAGAGTAGTTTCTAATTCTAAAAATAATGCTTCAGACGTAAAAATATTAACTTGTTGATTTCGTGCTAAACGTAAAATTTTACCTGGTATACCACCCCAAAGCAAAGCCGAAATCCAAACGTTAACATCAAGCACTATTTTCATTATTTAGACCATAACTCCTGTCGTACTTCCTTTACGATTTCATGAATTTCTTCTAAGCTTGGTTGATTAGGATCGGGTTCCAGTGCATCCATTTTTTCGAGAAATTCATCTAAATCAACACTCGGCTTGGAAATTTTTTTGAAGACAATTTCCTCATCTGTAATAGTCGCAAGATATTCATCACCGGGGTGAAGTTGCGCCTGAATTTCTGCGGGGAGTTTCAATTGACCTTCTGCTGTAACCTTCACTAAAATATCTGTCTCTATCATGGAATTCTCCCTCATAAATCACATCATATTCCTATATTGACAAATTACTCAGAGAATTTGCATTAACAGGATTGAACGCAACTAACACCAAGTTTGTACAACGCGACCTTGTAATTGTTGTCCTAACCAAGGTGTATTTTGTGAAAGTGTATGCAGATTTTTCCTTTCAACTTTCCAAGTTTGCTGGGGGTCAAATAAAGTTAGTTCTGCTGGTTGATGAGGGGTAATTGCATTGATTTTCTGTCCCAAACACTTTGCTGGATTACTACTCAACGCACGCCATAATTCTAAAGCTGTAAATTCCCCAGTTTGTACAAGATATTGCCACAGCAAAGGCAATGCTATTTCAAAACCGATCGCTCCAGCTGGCGCCTCTGCAAAAGCCTGGACTTTCTCTTCGTAAGTATAGGGTGCATGGTCGATCGCGATCGCATCTATAACTCCTCCTCTCACCCCTGCACGCAACGCCGCTACATCACTGGCATTGCCTAAAGGCGGGTCTAAATGCAGGCTTGAATTATAACTTTTAATTGCTTTAGTGTCAAGTAAAAGATGCATCCAAGTAGTGCTGGCGGTGATGGGTAAACCAGCAGCTTTAGCTCTTGCAATTAATTCCACACTGCGGGCTGTGGAAACGCGCATGATGTGTATTGGTGTGCCGATGGCTGCAACTAATTCAAGTATTGCAGCGATCGCACTTGTTTCTGCGCTGGCTGGTACTGGCGGTAAACCTAAACGCAGGGCTTGGACACCTTCTCTAATTACACCATTTGCAGCTAATTGGCGATCGCAAGGCCAAAACGCAACAGGTTTCCCTAACGGTTGGAGATACTCTAACACCCGCTGCACTAGTGCTAAATTTTCCAAAGGCTTGCCATCAGTAAAACCAACAACCCCAGCCGAGGCTAAATCCGCCAATTCCGTCATTTGCTTTCCAGCAACATCTAGGGTAATCGCACCCCAGATATGAAGCAGGGGGAGAGAATAAGACGCGGAGAATGAGAGACGCTCTGACGCAAAGATGTTATTAACAATCTCTCCGCGTCCCCGCGTCCCCCGAAGTTCTGATCGGCGGAAGCCGCCGCTCAGACTTCTCTCCGTGTCTCCGTGTCCTACCCCCTTCTGCAACTGCGCCACCAGCGCAGGATTATCAATAGCTGGGGATGTATCGGGTAATAGACTAACTCTAGTAAAGCCGCCAGCAGCAGCAGCTTGCAAAAGAGACACAAGAGTTTCCCGTTCTTCAAACCCTGGTTCGCCGGAGTGGCTGTATAAATCCACTAACCCAGAACCAAGAACTAATCCCCGACAATCTCTGATTTGAGTATCCGAACTGATATCAGAAATACCCGAAGCTACTGCTTGGATATAACCATCAGCCATCAGGACATCAAATATTTCATCAGTTTCGGAAACTGGGTCAATTACCCGTACTTGTTGCAGCAGTTCAATCATAAAAATCTTTAATTATGAGTTAGGAGTTATCGGTTATCAGTTATGAGTTTTTGCTATTTGCTCATCACTTTTAACTTTATTCCTAACTCCTAACTTTGTTCCTAACTCCTGACTCCTCACTCTTGTACAGACGCGATTCATCGCGTCTCAGCACTCCTACAACGCCCCGGCTGCTGTTTTATCTAATACCCCTCCACCTAAATGAGTGGTGATGTTCATTGCTTGGAGTACTGGTAAACCATCTAATCCACAAGGATAATCAATAACACTAACAGCACCATTCCCCTGACGAAAGTTCCAGAAATTTTCTAAGGGTAAACCGAGAATGTGACAAAGCAAGGTTTTATTCGTAGCATCGTGGGCTACTACTAAAACGGTTTTCACTTGGTTAGTTAACGCTGTTTGCACAATTGATTCCCAAGCTGCAACGCTACGTTCCCATACCTGTTGTAAATTTTCCCCTTCAGGCATTTGAACTTCGGCTGGGACTAACCGCCAGCGTTGTAACTCTCCTGGAAATTCTTGCTCTATTTCTGTTTCTAATTTTCCTTCCCAAAGCCCGTGGCTAATTTCTCTTAAACCACTTTGTAAGTCCAACTGAACACTCGGATGCTGTTTTAAGATAATTTCTGCTGTTTCTTTAGGACGTAGCATTGGGCTACTCACAGCATAATCGATCGCTACTTTTTGCAGAAATTCGCCTGCTTTTTGCGACTGTTGTCTACCGTTATCGTTAAGGGGAACATCAATTTGCCCTTGAAATCTGGTTTGGCGATTCCACTCTGTTTCACCATGACGCACTAGCAGCAACCTGACTCCTTGATGCTCTGGTCGCAAGGAGGGTAGAATCTCTCCGGTGTGTTGCGTCTGATTCAAAGATTCTAGCTGTACTGGTTCCCCCAATCCCCCAGCAAAATTTAGGACAGTAATACCACAGTTGGATTGCTGTATTGAATGGTAACGACTTGGGGGAATTCCTAATGCTGTGCTAATCAGGGCGCGATTAATACCGTTATGTCCCACTATGAGAACGGTTTCGCCTTGATGCTGGGACAAAATTTCTTGCCAGAATTGCCGCGCTTGTTCGTATAAAGCCAGAACCGGAAAATGTTCTCTTGTTTCTTGTGCATCATTGAGCAGCATCCGCAGTTCGTGGGGTCGTTCGTGCCAAGTGCGGTAGTCTTCGGCTAACTCCTGCTTGACTTCGGCTGTCAGCATTCCTTCCCATAAAGGCAAATCGATTTCTAGGAGCAAATCAGAAACCTGCACTACCGCAGACTGTCTACCACCAGAAGCTAACTCACTATGAATAATGTCTGCTGTATGTTTCGCTCGTTGCAGAGGACTGCTGTAAATCGCACTAAATGAAAGATTACTGAGGGCTTTGCCTAGTTTACTGGCATCGTTACCACCTTTTTCGGTTAATTTTGACGCATCAGTGCGCCCTTGGATACGCCGCTCGGTGTTATAACCGCTTTGACCATGACGTACTATGATGACACGAGTCATCGCAAAAAGCCCTCCTGTATCTAGACGACTAATTTTACTGCAAAATGATTGCACAATTATCTACTACAGAAAGCGGATTATTAAAATTAGTCATTTGTCATTTGTCATTGGTCATTAGTTGTTGCTAGCTGACAAATTACGAGGATTATAGAGTTAACTTTTATACTTAACTATTCTCCGGTTAGATCTAACTGTACTTGCAATCCATCATTATCATTTCCAGACTGAGCAGGTGTTAGAAGAACTGAACTTTCTGGCAGTGATAATGATTCGTTAAAGCGTATTCGAGTCCGAGTTTTATTGTCTGTGCGATTAGTGTTGGAATTGGATGGATTAGTTTGCTCAAAAAAGCTTCTAAAGTCATCTTCGGCTGTTCTATTATCAATCCCAACTAGAGAATCTCCAGTTATTGTATATTGTTGGGTATTTAGGTTTGATGGTGAGGACTGCCCGTAAACTTGGCTTCCTAAGCTTGCAAAGGCAGCCGTAATTCCCAAGAAAGCAATAATTTTGGTGTTCATTTCTTTTATCCAAATTATTTGTATATTGCTTGTCTTTATTTTTTGGGTAAATTATTTTAATTTACTCTATCTTTAGCTCTAACAATAATGATTGTATTGTGTATATACTTAGGCTGTCAATTATATGTTACGTAAAATCAACATATAAAATACTATAATTTGGCCTGAGATTTTTCAATTGATTTACGTGGTGTGCCAAGCGTTACAAGCAAGCAATAGGCAATAAGCCTCTTCTAATTCTAGGTAATTTTTTATGCACACGACTTACGCAACTGGCACAGTCAAGAGAGAAGAATAGGACATATGTATTAAAACAAGTCAAAAGTAAAGTTTCATCGAGAACTCAAACAATTAACTGGTGTTGAATCTTGCCAATGCCGGAAAGCTTGCATTCAAAGAAATCATATTGGCATCTGTAGTAATTTCACTTAACAATGCTTAATCAGTAAAAGCTAGTAAAATCCAGTTTCTTTATTATTAGATTTAATAACTATATAAAAATGTAAATATGTTGCTATTTGTAACGATGAATTGACAGATTTATCAAGTACATAAGACAGTAACTTACATAAGTGTTACCACTTATTTCAATCCACTTTAAAAAGTAATTATCGAGAAATTTAAGTGTAATACTAATGCAGTTTTTCAAGTTCATAATTTGATATTAAGGGTATCCATAAAATGCAAATTTTAATGCTAGGAGAAAGTTTAGATAGACAAGGTGGTATAGTTTCAGTTGAAAAACTGATACTTCAACAAGCACCTGCTGACTTGCAAATTAACCACATACCTACTTTGCCTAATGGTTCAACATTACGTAAAATACTAGTTTTTGTCCAAGCTTTAGGAAGATTATGCTGGCAAATTCTACAAAAAAAGGTTGATATTGTTCATATCCATGTTTCTGAACGTGGTAGTGCTTTTCGTCAGGCTATTACTACTATGATTGCTTGGATGTTTCAAAAAACAGTCATTATTCATATGCATAGTGCTGATTTTCACATATTTTATGCACACTTGCCACCTTTTATAAAAACTGTATTGAGTTGGATATTTTGTAAATCTAATCGTTTTATTGTTTTATCAAATAACTGGAGAAAATACTATATTGATAACCTGGGTTTAAAAGCAGAACAAGTTTATATTTTACCTAATCCAGTGAAGTTTCCTCAAAAAGTTTCTCAACGTCCTCTGACTCAAAAAGTTAATTTTTTATTCTTGGGCAGAATTGGAGAACGCAAGGGAGCTTTTGATTTAATTCAAGCATTTGCAGCAATTCCAGCTGAACAAAGACAAAACACACAATTAGTTATGGCAGGTGATGGAGAAGGAGAACGAGCTAGAAGTTTAGTTGATAATCTTCAACTAAGTGATTGCATTACTATTTTAAATTGGGTGGATGAGCCGCAACGGGATGCACTTTTAGAAAAGGCTGATGTTTTTATACTACCTTCTTATAATGAAGGTTTACCAATGGCATTATTAGAAGCTATGAGTTGGGAATTACCTGTTATTACTACACCAGTTGGAGGTATTCCTGAACTTGTAATTTCTGAAGAAAATGGGTTACTCGTTCAACCAGGACAAGTTGAAGAGCTATTGTTAGCAATGCAGCTTCTAATTAAGGATTATGAATTAAGGCAAAGGCTGGGAAGAAATGCTAGAAAAAGTGTCCAGTCCTTTGATATTAATCAATACATGACTTATTTATCTAAAATTTATCATTCAGCTCTTACTGAATCTAATTAACTAAACTTCGTCCAAATAGAGAACTGGAGTTTTTTAAAAGGGAATGGGAACTATTAACAGAAAAGAGTCTAGGATTTGGAAATAAAACTCTATTTTCAAAAGACTAAGGGTTTCAAAGTAGACATGGTTTAACCTATGGTTTTTGCCCAAGCAAGGTAGATACATCACTTTGCAAATAAATAAGGTACACAACTGGAGAATTATTAAATATAGAAATTCTTCTTTTCGCTCCTGTCCTGTGCCTCCTGCCTCTTGCAGCGATTACTCTCTAACTTATGCAAATGAAAACTGCTGTATATGGAAACAATAAAAGAATTTCCTGAAGTTAAAGTTTTAGATGTAAGATTTCATCAATTAACCGTACAAGATTTAATCAGCTATATAGTTGAGGCTGGTAAAGTTGACAAAAAAACTGTAATCGCTAATGTTAATGTCCGGGCTATAAACTTTGCCTATCAATTACCTTGGTATCGAAATTTTATAAATAAGGCTGACTTGGTATTTTGTGATGGGTTTGGTGTCTTGCTAGGCGCAAAATTTTTGGGCTATCAGATGAAATCTTTACATCGCATGACTTGCCCTGATTATATAGAATCTTTAGCATTAGCTTGTGAACAACAAAATATTTCTTTATTTTTACTGGCTGGACAACCAGGAGTTACAGACAAAGCAATTAAAAAATTACTAGCGATCGCACCCAATTTACGTATATGCGGTCATCATGGTTACTTTGATAAATCTGGCATCAATAGTGATGCTGTGATTGAAAAAATTAATAAATTTAAACCTGATGTTTTATATATTGGCTTTGGTATGCCATTACAAGAACGTTGGATTTTAGATAACTTTGATAAAATGGAAACTCGCGTTTTTCTACCACTAGGTGCTTGCCTAGATTTTTATACTGATTCTGTGTATCGTGGCCCACGTTGGCTAACAGATAATGGGTTTGAGTGGTTAACACGTTTAATTACTGAACCTACTCGTCTTTGGGATCGTTACATTATTGGCAATCCTTTATTTTTTTACCGAGTTTTAAAACAAGTTATTATCCAGAAAGTACAGAGCAATGCGATTTGGCGTAGATACAAGTAGGTGGGTAAGAAAATTTATCGTTGAGAGAAGGCAAGAGGTGAGTCAACTTGCCGTCTTGGCTTGTAGCCAGATATGTAACCATTAACATTACTGTCTACTACCTCTTTCACATTATCCCAGAGTAACCGAAGTGTTAACTTTTCTCTCTTCAAATGCCAGTTACGTCACTTATGTAGTACTAAAGTACCAGTAATTAGCGATCGCCTGTGCCAGTTGCGTAAGTCCTGATGCAATCAAATACGAGTTCTGTATATTTGATCGATATTGGAAATTAGACAATATTTATTGAGCAAAAAATATTATTCATGGCTGGACGATAGGAATTTTTGTAAGACAGATACTGCTTAAGATTCCCTCAAACTCTTATTTTTAACAACTATGTACTGAGTGCTGGCAAAAAAATACTTCTTACCTATTGCCTATTGCTTTTTACAGTTTATGAATCAAATCAGAATATTATATAAAAAAAATTAATATAATTCTTGTTTTTCTGCGTAAGTAAGGACAAAAATAGTAATAAGTATTATATGCGTCAGGAAACTAGATTAAACTGTAACTGATGCTCGATTTAAATCAATTAGTCATAACTTGACATAGGGGGGATCAATTTGTTTATATAAAATATAACGACCGTTCGATATAAATAAATTGAACCATGCCTAAAATTGTTGACCATGAGCAGTATCGTAAAGAACTGCTCAAAAAGTGCTTTGATTTATTTGCCGAAAAAGGTTATGGTTCGATTACTATGCGCCAAATTGCTGAAGGATTAGGGGTTTCCACGGGGACGTTGTACCACTATTTTCCTAGCAAACAAAGTTTATTTGAGCAACTAGCCCAAGAGATATGCGAGCAAGATGTAAGTGCAGCTTTAGCTGAATTGGAAGGAGCGCAAACACTACAAGAGGCAATGGAAGCACTAGGAAGATATCTAGTGAACAATGAAGATTATTTTGTGAAGTGGACTTATATTTGGATTGATTTTTGCCAGCATCAAGAGACTAATGTTATACAGAATACTAGTATTTTTAAACATACTAACAAGCAGTATCAGCAGGCTGTTTATGATTTTTTGGGCGTTCAAGATCCAGTGCTAGCTTCCTTTGTATTGAGTTTTGTCAATGGTTTAATTCTGGAGAAGTTATGGGGTGATGAAACAGTTGATTTCATTGAACAATGTGCATTATTAGGCAAAATGTTGACGGCATATTTGCCGCAATCTAGCAATTAATTATCTCAAATTAATTTGCGATCAATACCAATGATTACTTGATGTATAACTCCCAGGATTTATTCGTGGAATGAATCCAAACCTGTCTGGAAAATTTGAGACTGCTGGAAATCGATGCTCGAATTTTTTGGAAAACATAAAAACCAAAATTGTCTGGCAAAGACAAAATTTATGAAAACAAAAGAGATGGTTAAAAACGTATCGTTCAAAGCCGGGAATAAAGGGTTAATTGCATTAGTAATTACGGCTACTGCAATTACAGGTGGAATTATTTTTTATGGAGTTTCTCAATTTGGACAAGTTAATCAAACTGCCTCATCTGAGCCGATAGAAACTACACCAGAGAGTCAAAAAGTCACTGCCTTAGGGCGATTAGAACCAGAAGCCGAAGTAATTAGCTTGTTTGCGCCCTTGGCTTTGGATGGCGATCGCGTTGCCCAAATTTTAGTCAAAGAAGGCGATCGCACTCAACCCGGGCAAACCATCGCAATTTTAGACGCCCGCGATCGCTTGCAAACTGCCGTCCTCCAAGCCCAAAAACAAGTCAAAGTCGCCCAAGCTAAACTAGCTCAAGTCCAAGCCGGAGCCAAAGCAGGAGAAATCAAAGCCCAGCAAGCAAGTGTTGAACGCCTGCAAGCCCAATCAGAGGGAGATATCACAGCACAACAAGAAGCGATCGCCCGCATCGAAGCACAATGGCAAGGAGATAAAATCGCCCAAGAAGCAACCATTAAGAAACTAGAGGCAGAATTGAAAAATGCCGAAGCTGAATATCAACGCTATCAGCAGCTATATTCCCAAGGAGCAGTTTCTAATTCTTTGTATGACAGTAAAAACTTGACTGTAGAAACTGCCAAACAGCAACTAGACGAAGCCAAAGCAGTTCTCAACCGAATTAACACCACCGCAAGCAAACAACTGTCTGAAGCCAAAGCAGCACTCGCCCGCACCAACGCCACCGGGAACAAACAAGTCAGCGAAGCCAAAGCCACACTCACCAGTATTGCAGAAGTTCGAGATGTGGATGTGGCCGCTGCTAAGACAGAAGTTGAAAATGCGATCGCCACACTCAAACATGCCGAAACCGAGTTAGCTGGAGCTTACATCAAAGCACCAATGGCCGGACAGATCATCAAAATTCACACGCGAGTCGGAGAAAAAATTAGTAGCTCTGGCATTGCAGAGTTAGCGGCAAACGACCAAATGATGGCAGTAGCAGAAGTCTATCAAAGCGACATCGCTAAAGTGAAATTAGGACAACAGGCAGTGATTACCGGTCAGGCATTTGTAGGAGAAGTGCGAGGAACCGTTGCCCAAATTGGTCGCCAAGTCATTAGACAAAACGTTTTTAGCAACCAGCCTGGTGAAAACCTCGATCGCCGAGTCATTGAAGTGAAAATTCGCCTCAATCCCAAAGACAGTAAGCGAGTTGCAGGTTTCACTAACTTACAGGTACAGACAGCTATTGAAATATAGCGGAATTCAGGAGTCAGAATTCAGAATATATCGGACTCCTATTTGATTTGGTGAAGCTAGTGCGATGTATTTTCTCTTGGGTGAATGCAATCATGGTTAAACTTATATACCTTCTGCTTTGTATAGTTGGCTTTGTTCTACCTTACTCAGAGTTTGTTCCATTTATCTTAGAGGATGGTCTTGATATAAAGTTATTTTTTGAGCAACTCTTTGCTAACAAAATTTCCGGATTTTTTGGCATGGATGTTATTGTTTCATCGTTAGTATTGTGGACATTTGTATTTATAGAAGGTACACGCCTGAAAATGCAAAATCTCTGGATTTATGTTGTTTGTAATCTTCTGGTTGGCGTTTCCTTAGGTCTTCCCTTATTTCTGTTAATGCGACAGCGCCAGCTTGAACAGCAAGCTGACATAGTAGCTTACTAAAAATTTATTCAATATAATATGTTTTCCAAAATGTTTCGTAAAACGCCTCTAGCATGGCGGCAGTTGATGAAAGAAAAAACGCGTCTGGCTGTTGCAGTGGCAGGTATTACTTTTGCCGATTTACTGATGTTCATTCAGTTAGGATTTGAAAGTGCGCTGTTTGATGCAGCCATCAAACCCCATCGCAATTTACAGGCGGATTTAGTTTTGATTAATCCCCAATTTCAAACTCTGTTCTCTGTGAAAAATTTTTCCAGAGAGCGACTGTACCAAGTATTGGGTTTCGAGGGTATTCAGTCAGTGAATTCTGTCTACATCGGCAGCGCACAGTGGCGAAATCCAGAAACACGTCTCGATCGCACCATCTTAGTTTGGGGTATCGATCCTACAAAACCCGCATTTAAATCTGCCGAAATCAAACAAAATCAGCACCACCTCAAACAGTTGTATCAAGTTCTGTTTGACCAAGCTGGGCGGCCAGAATACGGAACAGTTGCCGATATTTTTAATCAAACAGGCAAGTTAGAGACAGAACTGAATGATAAACTTGTCTCCGTTAAAGGCTTGTTTACTGATGGTGCCTCCTTTGCTGCTGATGGTAATGTGATCACCAGTGACTCCACCTTTGCGGAACTATTCCCAAATAGTAAACCCGATCGCATCACAGTAGGATTAATAACTCTCAAACAGGGTGCCGATCCCCAGAAAGTGCAATCGCAACTTGCCGCAGCACTACCTAAAGATGTCAAAGTCCTCACCCCAGAAGAATTTGCCCAAATCGAGAAAAAATACTGGGAAGCCGGTACTGCCATTGGTTTCATTTTCGGTTTAGGAACAGGAGTCGGGTTCATTGTTGGTATTGTTATTGTTTACCAAATCCTTTATTCAGATGTTTCCGATCATTTGCCAGAATATGCCACACTCAAAGCAATGGGATACACTGATGGCTATCTCTTAGGGGTTTTATTTCAAGAAGCATTGTTTTTAGCGATTTTAGGTTTTATTCCTGGATTAATCCTTTCTGCTGGCTTGTATCAACTTGCTTACACTGCAACGATGCTACCTCTTTTTATGAAGCTCGAACGAGCGATATCTGTCTGGATTTTGACCTTGATCATGTGTAGTTTCTCTGGGGCGATCGCTATGCGAAAGCTGCGATCTGCCGATCCTGCTGATGTATTTTAGGGCATGGGGCATTGGGCATGGGGCATGGGGAGATGGCAACGCCTTGAGGAAAGGTAAAAGGGAAAAGGTAAAAGCAGGGATCTTTCTTTTGCCCTTTGCCCCTTGCCCCTTGCCCTTTGCCCCATGCCCCATGCCCAATGCTCAATGCCCAATACCCCATAAAATATGTTAAAAAAATCTTTACCACTAAATTCCAATTCGATATTTTCTGCTTCAGAACCTGTGATTTCTGTGAATAACCTCAACCACTATTTTGGTGAAGGTGCCCTTCGCAAACAAGTATTATTCGATATTAATTTGGAGATTAATGCCGGGGAAATCGTCATTATGACTGGCCCCTCAGGTTCGGGAAAAACTACTTTGTTGACGCTAATGGGTGGCTTGCGTTCTGCTCAAGATGGTAGTCTTAAAATATTAGGAGAGGAAATTCGCGGTGCTAAAAAGCAGAAGTTAACGAAGCTGCGTCGTAATATTGGCTATATTTTTCAGGCGCATAATTTGATGACTTTTTTGACAGCTAAAGAAAATGTGCGAATGTCTCTGGAATTGCATGAAGATTTTTTGAATCAGGATATCGATGCTAAAGCGATCGCCATTTTGGAAACAGTCGGTTTAGGAGAACGGGTAGATTACTATCCAGAAAAACTATCTGGAGGGCAAAAACAACGTGTGGCGATCGCTCGTGCTTTAGTCAGCCATCCTAAGATTGTCTTAGCAGATGAACCAACTGCTGCACTTGATAAAAAATCCGGACGCGATGTTGTGGAATTAATGCAGAAGTTAGCAAAAGAGCAAGGCTGTACAATTTTGCTAGTTACCCATGACAACCGCATCCTCGATATTGCCGATCGCATCATTTATATGGAAGATGGTCAACTGAAAACTGATAGCATAGATACCCCCATAACAGGTAAATAATATAGATTGCCGACTTGTTTATGGAGAAAGTCGGCGAGCTTGTTCTTTATTGGTAATATTTCGCGCAGAGTCTAAAGTTCATGAACCAAGCTTTCTTCTGGGGTTCCTGGTTTACTTCACTTGCCAGTACCGCCTTACTGTTGTTTTGGTCATTGCCTATGTCCCCATTTACACATCCTGGAATTAAAGCCAATGAAGCAGCTATTATCTTTTTTCCTGTTACGGGCATACGCTGGCTGGGTCTTGCTAGCACTCTGTTTTTAGTGGCGATCGCTTGGGGGCAATACCTGAACTTACAACCTGTCTCTGCAATTTCTTTGACAATTTTCGTGTTAGTTTTACACTTTATTCTTGGAGTAATTAATATTGCAATAATGAATCTCTGGCTTTCTGTGGAGCCTATCAAGACACGCTCCACTAACGCCATTTACGCAGGAATCTATTTTGGATTGCCGATATTTTGGCTATTACTCGTAGCAACTTTAATGCTTAAGATTACTTATTTTCGTAACTGAAGCTGCGAAGATGATGCAGAATTGTCTACTTAATTACTTGATTACCTTGTAAAGTGCTGTATCTTATCAATTTAATGTAAATTTATAGTTCATGTCAACAAAAATTTTCATAACAAAATACGCTTTATCACTGCACACCACAACGCCAGAATTAGGTATAGCAATTAGTAATTTTTCAGGTGAGACTCGTTCTCAAGTTTGGAATTTAGGGCGTGATTTATCTAGCTTAATACATCAATATCTAATTGAATTTATCAAACCACAAACTTGGGCAGATTTATCCTTTATAGCAGTTGCAAAAGGCCCTGGCGGCTTTACTGGGACTCGTATTGGTGTCGTCACTGCCCGAACTTTGGGGCAACAGTTAGCTATTCCTGTATTTGCGATTTCGACTTTGGCTGCGGTAGCTTGGTCAGAGGCAAGCAAAAGCCAAAATCCAAAAACTTTTGCTGTCCAAATGCCAGGACAACGAGGTCAAATTTTTGCTGCTATCTATCAATCCATGCCAGATGCCTCTGGACTAATAGCTTTATTGCCAGATACAGTTATGACACCAGAAATATGGCAGGAAACTTTAGTCAATTGGAACACCAGTTATCAGCTGATTCAAGCCCAATCTGGGTTAGCAGCGACTGTAACAAGTATTCTAGAACTAGCTGAACTTGATTGGCAGCACGGCAAATCTCCTCATTGGTCTGAGGCTTTGCCTTATTATGGACAACATCCGGTAGAAGTTTAGCTAGAACAATCAAATAATTACTAATTCGTAATTCGTAATTCGTAATTATTGGGTTTGAGTCCTCGAGCAAAATGTTTGATTTGATAGTCTTCAATTAGTTGAGGCTAAATCCTCAACTAATTTAATTAGGTAGCTTGCTTATCCCCCAAAGCAAGTATTATCAATTAGGAAATTTTTAATCGTCTAACAAACTCATCAACGCTTGCAATTCAGAGTCTGGTGACTCTGATAACTGATGCTGTAATTCTAACAGTTGAGTCTGTAATGCTGTAACTACGTTCACCATATCAGATTCTTGTGCTATTTTTAGCTGACTTTCTTTGATTCTGATTTTTCTCAGCAGTTCATCGACAACGGAAATTGCATCATAATCTTGAGAAATCATAGCCTTACACCTAACTAGAAATTACAGGAGTAAAGTGATACTTGTTGCTCACACATTGTCTAGCATCGTTTAAATTTTAAGTGAAAATTGTACATGCTATTGGCACAGACTTGCCATGAGAGTAATTTTTTTTTAAAGTACTTTACACAAACAAATGATACTCCTAACAAAATATTTCTTCATAGCTAAGTAGTTATAAAATTTGTAAAAAAATGTAGTATTTGCGATCGCACCAGTACTTGCTAGAATTTTCAACAGCTGGTTAAGCATCTGTATGCTGTTTGACCTCAAATTGCTTATTTAGTATAAAATTTTTCACTTTAATGGCGCAAATTAATTGTATTTACTTAATTTTAATCTCATGATGTGATACTAAGATTACCTAATTTAGGTTATAGCTAACTTCAGAACTACCATTGAACAGCACAGCAAGGTTATCTTTAGGACTGATAATGGCATCTCAGATACCATTTTCTGTAACTTCCTGCTTGCTAAAAAATTAGTCGAATGAAAATTAAGTACTGGATTTCTCAGGAGGAGTGAAATGGGACTTAGCGACGAACTTTTGAACCCAAACAAAAAAGCTATGGTCGTAGAAGACTGCTGCAACCTGCTCGAAACACAAGTTGCTTCTAAGTCAGGTATCAGCGGTATGGCTTTGAAAGCTGCCTTTGGAGCCTTAAAAGGAGTCAAGCCTGGATACATTCCCTATGCTGTTGAACAACTTTTACCGCAGTGTTTCACGGCGCTCGATCCCATTTGGAATGAAGGCGTCCAGAAGGGCGACCCAGTGGGACACGTAATTGCGAATTCATCAGATACAGCAGATGCGCTTTTAAGCGTAACTGACGCGAGGCTCAAAACTGTGAAACGCCAAATCGTGCGAGGAACCTATGAAAAGCTTCGCGGCTCAGCGAAAAAACACGTCGAAGAGGCGGTACCAGACTTAGCCAATATCATCGACAAGCACGCTAAGGGATGAGGGGGACTGGGGACTGGGGCATGGGGAAAGAAGTAATTTTTTATTCTCCCCTTTGCCCCTTGCCCCTCTGCCTCTTCCCAATGCCCAATGCCCAATGCCCCATTCCCTATTCCTATCTACCAATCAAAGTAGCAATTGCCTTGACTAACTCCTCTGGTTCGACGGGTTTGGATATATGCTTTTGAAATCCTGATTCGAGTGCTTTTTGCTGGTTGATTTCTCCTGCATAAGCAGTTAAAGCGATCGCTAAAATCTGTTTGTTGTGTTCTGCTTGCAATGCTTTAACTTGGCGCATCAGCATGTGGCCGTCTGTTTCTGGCATTCCGATATCGCTTACCAGAATATCCGGCTTTGACTGTGCCAAGGCTTGTAGAGCTTCCAAAGCAGATGCCGCAGCAGTCACCTTTGCTCCAGCCTGTTCGAGGACGAATGTGTGGAATTCACGGGTATCTGTGTCATCGTCCACAACTAAAATTTGGATGCCCGTAAGAATTTCAGTTGCGGGGGAAACATGGGAGGCAGGAATGTTGTTGTCTTGTTTTTTACTTAAATATTTTTTGATTAACGGTAGTCTGACTGTGAAAGTGGCTCCATGTCCTTCGCCTAAGCTTTGTGCCCAAATCGTTCCCCCATGTAGTTCTACCAAATGACGGACAATTGCTAAGCCTAACCCTAAGCCACCAAACTTTCGGGTTGTCGTGCTGTCAGCTTGACGGAAATATTCAAACACATGAGGAAGGAATTCGCGGCTGATCCCCTTACCTGTGTCGCTGACGGTAATCTGAGCTTGAGTGTCAACCTGCTGGAGTTGAATCTCAATTTTTCCTCCTTCAGGGGTGAATTTCACGGCATTCGATAACAAATTCCAGATTACTTGTTGTAAACGACCGGAATCGCCCAAAACTCTCTCTATAGAAGTATCGAAGATTTTATGAATTTGAATATTTTTAGCTTCTGCTGCCAAACGCACTGTCTCCAATGCTGCATCAATCACAAGCACTAGACTGACGGGAAACATATTGAGGCTGAGTTTACCTTGTAAGATGCGGGAGACATCGAGCAAATCTTCAATGAGCTGAGCTTGTAATTTAGCATTACGCTCAATGGTGGCGATCGCTTTTTTAAGCGCCACTGGGTCAAACTCACGCGTCTTTAACAAATTTGCCCAACCCAGAATCGGATTTAGGGGCGATCGCAATTCATGGGAAAGCACCGCTAGAAACTCATCTTTGATGCGGTTGGCTCTTTCGGCTTCGTTTCTGGCAGCTTGCTCTAATTGCAGCAGGCGATCGCGTTCTGATTCTGCTGCCTTGCGTTCGGTAATATCAATAGACGAACCGATGTAGCCTAAAAAGTCTCCTTCGGGAGTAAACCTGGGTACACCTACATCAAAAACCCAGCGGTATTGCCCATCAAAGCGTCTGAGTCGATATTCCATTTGAAACCTTTGACGGGCATCAAAAGCATTTACATAAGTATCTAAGCAATATTGTAAATCTTCCGAATGCACTCCTTGAGTCCAACCATTGCCCATCTCTTCCCCTATGCTGCGCCCAGTAAAGTCCAACCATGTTTTGTTAAAATAATTACATGATTTATCAATCCCAGCCATCCAAATTAATGTCGGTGCTGAATCTGCCATTAGCCGAAAGCGTTCCTCACTCTCTCGAAGTGCCTCTTGGGCTTGTTTGCGTAAGCGTAGTTCCTCGTAGACATCACTGACATCTGTAACAAAGATTGATACTCCTTCATTAAAGGGATAGATACGATTCTCAAACCAGCGATTCCATTTAGCATAAAAGTATTCAAAACGAACCACGGTCTGTTGGGCGATCGCCCGATGAACCTGGGTATAAAATTCAGTTCCCACGAGATCTGGAAACATCTCCCAAATGCTCCTACCGAGCAACTCTTCCTTTGAAAAGCCCACAACTTCAGCTACCCGTTCATTGACAAAGGTGTAGCGCCACTCGCGATCCAATACAAAGAACTGGTCTTGAATACCAGCTAACACGGTCTCCAAGTGTGCTTTTGCTACCTCCGCTTCAAACCGTAGCTCTTGTTCCCGTTGCATTGTCTCCTGTCTCAGACGAGCCATTTTTAAGGCTGCTTCTACCCGTACCAACAATTCACGGGCAGAGAACGGTTTAATCAGGTAATCATCAGCTCCAGCTTCTAACCCTTCCACCCGTGCCTCTTCTCCTGCCCGTGCCGACAGCAGAATAATCGGAACTTTTTTCGTCTGCGGATCGCTTCGTAATGCTTGTAACAATCCAAAGCCATCTAATAAAGGCATCATCACATCTGTCAGTACTAAGTCTGGCAGACGCTCCCGAACAGAATTCAAAGCAGCTAAACCATCGGGCACTGCTTCCACTTCATAGTGCTGGCTTAACAATCGCTTGACATAATCGCGCATATCAGAATTGTCATCAGCTAGGAGAATGCGGGATATTGGGGATTGGGGATTGGGGATTAGGGATTGCGAAAATTCCCTTATTTCCCGATCCCCAGTCCCTAGTCCCCAGTCCCTATTCCCCTCTTCAGGTAGCCAACGCAGGGCTTCTTCTATGTAGGGTGCTGCACCTAAGGCTGTTGAACTTAAAGTTCGAGTGGCGCTAATCCTATCTGGAGGCAAATGAGCATAACCTGTAGGAATAGACACAGTAAAACAACTGCCTCCTCCCAGAACAGTGCTTACTTGGACAGTTCCACCATGCATTTTCACCAATTCTTGCACCAGTGACAAGCCAATTCCCGATCCTTCAAAAGTTCGTCCTTGCGCTCCTTTGACCCGGTGAAATCGTTCAAACAGATGAGGAATTTCTGCTGCTGGGATACCAATTCCTGTATCTTGCACCGACAATTCTACGGAAGAAGACGCGGGGACGGGGAGAGGGGGAGACGCGGAGATTGTTTGTGATAAATTCTCTACATTCTCATGTCCCTTTATCCCCCCATCTTCTTTCCCCGCGTCCCCGCGTCCTTGCGTCCCCCCATCCTCTTCTCCCACCCACTGCAAATTCACTACAATTTTTCCTGCCAACGTGAATTTAAAAGCGTTAGACAACAGGTTGAGAACAATTTTTTCCCACATTTGGCGATCCACATACACTGGTGCGGGTAGGGGAGGACAATTAACTGATAACTGCATTCCTGCCCGTTCAATCGCTGAACGAAAAACACTAGCTAATTCTCCGGTGAAAGTGGCAAGGTCGGTGGGTTCGTATGAAGCTTGAACCCTTCCGGCTTCTATACGCGAGAAATCTAGGAGGCTATTGACTAATTTCAACAAGCGCAGTCCGTTACGTTGCACCATTTTTAACTGCTGTTGTTCGTTGGCTGGTAACAAGCCGCCACAATTGGCTAGGATGTCTTCTAGTGGCCCCAACATTAAAGTTAGTGGGGTACGAAACTCGTGGCTGACGTTGCTAAAAAAGATAGTTTTGGCGCGATCGATTTCTGCTAAAGCTTCAGCCCGTTTGCGCTCTTGTTCGTAAGCTTGGGCGTTGGCAATGCTAGCTGCGATTTGAGCTGCAACTAGTTCCATGAATCCTTTGTAATTGTCGTCAAACAGCCTGAAGGGGTTTAAGCCAGCAATTAAGATGGCAGCTTTGCCTGTTTCACCTGATGGTGCAATGGGTATAACCAGTGCTTGATGTGGCGTTCGCTCCCATATCCCACAAGTCAAATTGCCAAAATCCGCTGCTACAATGTCAACCAGTTTTGTTTGATGGGTTGTCATCACTTCCCCAAAAGGCCAAATTGCATCAGAATCGAGAGCAACCGTTTGTGGAACTGCTATGTGGTTTGGCTCAATGCCGCATGTCCTGGCGAGAAAAACTTCTTGTCGATCTGGCTCGACCAAATAAATCATTGCAAAGGGTAAGTCATAGGGGTTGGTTTCCAGACAACTGGCACTCAGGGTACAGGCTTCATCAAATGTACGTGCATCTGCTGTCCTGGTTGCCAACTCCCGTAACAGTTTTAACTGACGCTCACCAATAATGCGTTGTGTGTCGTCTGTATTGGCACAGATAATCCCGCCTGTCTGTCCCTCATCATTGGGAACCGGGCTATAGGAAAAAGTATAATAAGTTTCTTCTGGGTAACCATTACGCTCCATAATCAGCAGTAGCGCTTCATCGTAAGTACCCTCGTTCTTCAGCAGCGCTGATTCTGCTCGCGGTCTAATCTGATCCCAAATCTCCCGCCACACATGGGAAGCTGGCTGACCGAGTGCTTGTGGATGTTTGCCGCCAATAATAGCTTTGTAAGGATCGTTGTAAAGATTAATTAGTTCGTCGCCCCACCAGACAAACATCGGTTGACGACAAGTGAGCATAATCCGCACCGCAGTTTTCAAACTCTGCGGCCAATGCTGTGTTAGGCCAAGGGAGGTTTGCGACCAGTCGAATTCTCGCATCCGCGCACCCATTTCACCTCCACCGAGAAGGAAATTACCGTCGGCGTTGCTTGCTGACGTTGACTCGTTTTTCATTGGTTCCTCTCGATTAGTCATGGGTCGGGTACTAAGCTACAGTTTTGGTCATGTACTGGTCAAAATCCTTTTTTGGTATGGCCCAAATAGTGTTGAGGGCGATTTTGACTCCGAACTCAGCACCATAAAACAAGCTTACTTTTCTTCCCCAAAGTATGTCCCTTGGAGAATTTTACTTCGATCGCCCAACTCATTGAGTAAGGTACTAATACGCTGCATTCCCAAAGGAGAGGGTGTTGCGCGTCCATTTTACCAACGCTTTATTGTTGTAAACGCCACACCAAACTCGGCGGCAAATTTTTATTGAGAATTCAATTCTTGCCGCAGCTCACGAACTAGCTTACTAATATTGGATTGTTTTGCCACAAGTAGTCTTCTACTGTGAAGCAGATAAATGAAAGTTATAATGCTCTATATATTTAATGTTTACGTTAGAGCGCTATTTGGCGTCAATTATTCTTGAGATAGAGATTCTGATTTGGGCAGCTTTTTCCATTAGTTAGAATAGACAAGCTGATGTAGTGCGATCGCTGCCCAAAAATTCGATGACAAAACTCATCAAAATCCACAAACAGCATATTTGGTCAATTCTCCGAGCTAAAATTGACAAGGGAAACAAGCTTAATTCTTGCTTTTGAAATTTAGCTTGTTTACTTGACTTTACTCGAAATATATTGTCAACCACTACCTGTATTGAGCAATTTATTTAGATAATCTACGATTAGTTTAATTTATGGTTTTAACAAAGAATAACATTTGATTGTATTTGAAAAATTGTTTATTGTAGAAGTATTCAAGATTTAAATATAACTTTTATTACTCAAAATTAAACTAACATATATTCAGCATTAATAGAGCTAAAGAATACTCAATTAAAGAAGTAAAATTTATGAAATTAGCGCAATTTTAAAATAAGTTTTGAGAAAGGTAATAAACAAACAATCTTAACCCTTTCTAGCAATTATTCCACCAGCATTGTCTAAAAATCTACTAACTGTAATGAACATCAAATTTATCCAAATTACTTTAGTGTTATTAGTATTTTTGTTCAATTTAGCAGTTGCATCTCCCACCTGGGCAAAAACAGCATCGTCCTTAACTAGCAATCCTGACTACTTTGAAGTAGGACAAAAAGTTATTTGGCTTTACAAGGCTCGTGGTGATTCTGCTGATATCCAAAGAATTCCCGCAGAAGTGGTCAAGTTAGGTTCCAAGGAAGTGCAAATTAAGGTGTACAAAAATAAAAATGAATTTGTGAATCGTTGGGTAAATCCAAACAAGCTGGAAAATTTTCACGAATAGGGACAAAATTAATTTAGTTGTAATCCATTTAACCCAGGACATCTTTTCGTATTGGCTGTTAACTGTTGACGGTTGACAGTTAATAGCGTTTAACAGCATGAGTTACGAAATAATTACTAATTCGTAATTCGTAATACTGGCCTTTGGCGAGAAGCAAGCTACGTAATTCGTAATTAAAGAGGGTATAAACTCCCATCAAATATTTGATTTGGTGGTGCTTCTAGGTGGTAGGTTTAAGCCTTCACTAATTAAAACTACGAATTACGTAATTTGCCGACCACGAGAGTATTATCTATGACGAATTACTTTGCCTGTTTCAAGATTATCCTCAAAATTATGAATAGAAATTTTGACCAAAAACACGCTATTATTACTGGCGGCTCTAGTGGAATCGGTAAAGCAACAGCCAAACTCTTAGCTAGCCAAGGCGCACATATTTCAATTGTTGCTCGCAGCCAAACTAAACTGGAGACTGCAAAAGCAGAAATAGAAACACTAAGAGTGCATCCAAATCAGCGCGTTATTACCATTTCGGCAGATGTAGCAGACCGAATTCAAGCCCAGCAAGCTATTAAAACAGCTATTGACCAAATCGGCTTTGTTAATTACCTGTGCTGGTATCGCTCAACCTGGTTATTTTCAAGAACTCTCAACAGAGGTTTTTGAACGTACAATGGCAGTCAATTATTTTGGCTCACTTTACTGCATCAGGGCAGTACTACCAGCAATGGAACAACAACGACAGGGTGATATCGTACTAATCTCTTCTGGCGCAGGTTTGATTGGTATCTATGGCTACACGCCATATAGCCCTAGCAAGTTTGCCTTACGGGGTTTAGCTGAGTCTCTGCGCGGTGAGTTGAAGTTAATGAAAATTAACGTCTCAATTGTTTATCCTCCCGACACTGACACCCCACAACTTGAGGAAGAAAACAAAACCAAGCCTGTAGAAACAAAAATGATTACTGGCACTGCCAAGACTTGGAGGGCCGAGAAAGTGGCTTTTGAAATCGTACAAGGTATTAACAAAAAATCATTTACAATTACTCCCGGAATAGAAATGACATTGCTTAGCAGGTTCCACAGCCTGCTAGCTCCTGGAATTAACTGGTATATGGATCGGATTGTTGCTAAAAATTCTTAACACCTTTTTCGTTGACGGTTGACTGATGAGACTGTTAAGGGATTACCAAGAAATAAATTATCCAATTTTGTGGGGTGGGCGTCTCGCCCGCCCAAGGTTTGGGGCGGACAAGATGTCCAGCTTACAATAAAAATTGTATGTTTTTTTATTTGGAAGTCCCTAACTGTTAACGGTCAACAGTCAACGTGAAATTTAATCCCCTTTTAGGGTTGGGATGAACTTAACGACTTTGGAGTATGGACTGTTGATTAGAATTTTCTAAGTCTGGAAGTTCTAGTTTGCTGGGTTTGGAGTTTTCCACCCAAGCAAGACACAGCTCGCGGAAATGGTCGCCCCGTACCTCAAAATTCGGGTATTGGTCGAAACTCGCGCAAGCAGGAGATAGCAACACTACAGGTGCTTGATATTGCTTGGCTAATTCTGCTGACCTGGGAATTGCCCTTTCCATAGTTTCCACAATTTCGTAAGTGTAATATCCTACTTCTTGCAGCCGTTGGGCAAAGGCGGATGCGGCAGAGCCGATCAATAATACAGCAGCAGCTTTGCTTTGAATTTGTGCTAGCCAAGCAGTATCATCGCCTGCTTTTGCTTCTCCACCAGCAATTAAAATCGCTGGACTGTTCACCGATGCCAAGCCAACTTCCGCAGCATCGTAGTTTGTGGCTTTGCTATCGTTAATAAAATCAATACCTTCCCAAGTGCAGATATGCTCTAAACGATGAGCAACCCCAGGAAATTCACTAATTGCACGAGCGATCGCATCGTTATTAATTCCCGCCAACCGCGCCGTCGCTACCGCCATCAAGAGATTTTGCTGATTATGCTCTCCCACCATCCGCAAAGCAGATACCTTCACAATCCGTTCTGGTGCAGAAGTAGCTGTTAACTTTTCTACAACCCAGCCATCTTCAATATAAAAGCCTTTTTCGCTAATCAGGAAATCTTTGCCTTTGACACTAGTCCAATAAGCATTTGGCCAAGCACTCAAACCCAGCTTGCTCAAGTAAGCATCATCGCCATTGAACACTTGTAACTCAGACTGCTGTAGTAACTTAGCTTTGATGTTGTAGTAATTTTCTAAAGTTTTATGCCGCGCCAAATGATCCGGCGTGAAAGTCGTCCACACACCGATGCGAGGTGCAAGAGACGTTGAAGATTCTATTTGATAGCTGCTAATTTCAGCAATTATCCAATCAAGAGAATTTTGGATTTTAGATTTTGGATTTTGGATTTGATTTTCCTCCCCTGCTCCCCCTGCCTCCCCTGCTCCTCTTCTCTTCCAAGACAGAGCGACTTCACAGGCAGCGTAGCCAATATTACCGCAAGCAGGTGCCCTTAAGTCTGCTGCTTGAAAAATAGCGGCAATTAAAGATGTAGTGGTGGTTTTGCCGTTAGTGCCAGTAATTCCTACCCAAGGTAAAGGTTGCAAATGTCGCCAAGCGAGTTCCATTTCGCCGATGGTTTCAATCCCTAATTGCCGTGCCTTATTTAATACAGCAACATCCCAAGGCACGCCAGGACTAACGACTATTAATTCTGGTAAATTAGCACCATTCAAGTCTGGGGATTGACCTAGTTTAATGGTTATTTGTTCGGCAGCAAGTTCTTGTTGTTGTTGGAGAAGGGTCTCGGAGGTGTTGCGTTCAGCTAAGCTCTCGGCACTAGCGGAATCACTCAGTTCCACCTCCCAACCTTCCCGTTTCAACAATCTCGCCGCAGCAACACCGGACTTTCCAAATCCAATTACAGTAGCTCTGGACATAGATTGCAGCAGAGATCCCTGGTTAAGCACTCCTTATACTAACGTTTATTGGCAGAAATTACACAACTTTTTGTTGACCTACGCTACAGATTTTTGACAATTGCTCCGAAATCAGCCAAAACGCGGGCATGATTGCGAACTAATCCCAACAGATGTAATCGATTACGCTTAATTTCTGGATCGGAGTCCATTACTAAAACGCTATCCGGCCCGTCAAAGAAGTTACCAACTGTGGGAGCAATTTTTGTGAGGGCTGCTACTAACAGTTGATAGTTTCTGGTTTCTTGTGCTGCTTGAGTTTCTGGCACTAAATCAACTAAAGCATTATACAAAGCCACTTCGGAAGGCTTCTGGAATAGTTCTTCACGGATTAAGCTTGTGGGTTCTAGCTGTTTTGTATCTAGATCGCCTTGGGCAGCTAAGCGTGTGGAACGGTTAACGGTTTCGTAGATGGTATCTAAGATGCCGTCGTTGCGAATTTGTTGCAGATATAAAGCGCGATCGCGTACATCTAACAAATCCCTTAACGCTCGCTCCGTATATTCTGGATCGTTTTCTCCTAAAACTGCATTTACCAAATCATAATCAATCTGTTTTTCTTCTTGCAGTAAAGTTCGGATGCGTTGTAAGAAAAATTCTTGTAATGTTGCAGTTAATGATGTGCGGTCTTTTTGATATTTGGCTGCAAAATCTGTCGCTATTTGCAACAGTAATTCATCCAATTTTATTGGTAAATTAGCAAACCAAGTAATTTTCACAACTGCATTGGCGGCACGGCGCAAGGCGAAGGGGTCAGAAGAACCGGAAGGAATTAAACCTAAACCGAAGATACTCACCAAAGTATCTAATCTATCTGCTAAACCGACAACTTGACCTGTGAGCGTTTCGGGTAAATTGTCACCTGCTCCCGTTGGCAAATAATGTTGAAAAATTGCCTTTGCTACTTCACTATCTTCACCGCTGGCTAAGGCATATTTTTCTCCCATAATGCCTTGCAATTCTGGGAATTCATACACCATTTGAGTAACCAAATCTGCTTTGCATAATAAAGCAGCACGGTGGATTTTTTGGCTTTGATTTGCTGCTAATTCTAATTGATTAGTTATTTGCTCGGCAATCTTAACTATTCTATCTACCTTGAGGCGCAAAGAACCCAATTCTTCTTGAAAAGTGACTGTTTCTAACTTGGGTAAGAAGCTTTCTAAAGGCTTGGTTAAATCAGCTTCGTAGAAAAATCTGCCATCAGCTAATCTGGCACGAATTACCCGTTCATTTCCCACAGCAACAATATCTGATTTTTGAGGGTCAGCGTTAGAAATAGTGATAAAATTCGGCAATAATTCTTGCTGAGCACTACCTGATTTGAATACAGGAAAATAACGCTGGTGAGTGACCATAACTTCAGTAATTACTTCAGTTGGTAATTCCAAAAATTCTGGCTCAAATTTACCCACAACAGCCGAAGGATATTCTACCAGGTTGATTACTTCTTCTAATAAATCCGGGTAAATTACTGTATGTCCACCTAAATTTTCTGCTACCTTATTTACTTGCTCTGCGATTAAATTTGCTCGTTCTTCTGGGTTAACAGTAACGTAGGCTTCTTTGAGGGTGGTAATATAATCTGTAGCCTGGGCAATTGTCACAGGTTGAGGATGTAAGACGCGATGACCTTGAGTCAGGCGATCGCTCTGAATCGTTTTAGAACCATTCACCAATTCTAAAGGCAATACCGCATCATCTAACAAAGCCACAAGCCAACGAATTGGTCGAGAAAACCTCGCATCTCCATCACCCCAACGCATCAACCGCTTACCTTCCAAGCCCCAAATCCATTGGGGAACAAGTTCTGTCAAAATTTCCGCCACAGGACGGCCAGAAATTCTTTTTTGCACAAACACAAAATCTCCTTTATCCGTGGTGCGAACAGACAGCGCGTCTATTTCCACGCCCTGTTTTTTCGCAAAACCTACTGCTGCTGGTGTCGGCTGACCATCTTTAAAGGCAGCACCAGCAGGAGGCCCTTTAATTTCTTCTTCCCTGTCTGGTTGCTGAGATGGCAGACCTTTAATCAATACCGCCAAACGCCGGGGAGTCCCGTATACCTCCACGCTTTGGCTATTGAGGCTGTTTGCTTCCAAACTCCGGGGAATGCGTTCTTTCCATTGGACTAGGGCATCACTGAGAAAGTTTGCAGGTAGTTCTTCTGTACCAATTTCTAATAAAAACGCTAAATTTGCTGATTTATCGATATTTTTGGCTTGAATCATCTATTTACTACACAAAAAAGACACAATATTCATTTACTTAAGTGTATAGCAAAGCATAATAAGTAATTTTTAATACCCAATTGCTACACAGTCTTTTGTACCACCCAAATTATATATATAACTCCCCTCTGGAATGAAGAGAGTTAACTAGTAGCGATTTACCGACTCAGCAGTGCAATCACCTGCTCAAGCCTCATCTTAGCCAGATGCAAGTTCAATAAACTCTCTTGCTCGTATCTATCTGGGTAACTCATTCTCGTGCCTTTGAGTGTTATCCTGATGAGCCTATTTGCTCATTAGTGGTTTACCCATCTCATCTATTGCTGCTGCAAATATCTGGATAGAGGCTAGGCTAGGCGGCTTTAAATCCTTTCCTAGTTCCATCTGTTGAACCGCTAAAATCGGAAATGCCATTAACGAAGTGATGTAACTCGCCTTGTAAGCTGCACTCCCTGTAGGACGGATACCGTATCGACGGCATAAATCCTGTAATTCAGGCACAGTAAAATTATCGAAACAATCAGGCCTAAAACCTCTCTGCGAGACGCTACGCGAACGCCTTTTAGGGCGAAAAGTTTTTGGGGCGGGTATAAATCCCCGTTACAAAAATGGCCTCCTGCCTCCTGCCTTCTGCCTCCTGCCTTCGTTAATTGAATATACTTGAAACTTTGTCCAAAACTTTAAAAAATCAGCATTTTTCCCCATTGAATTTTTATATTTATCGCAGAGCTTTATGCGTCATTTACCTATAAACATTTCTGTCGTAAGCTAAAGTTATTTGATGCATTAATATCGGCATCATAATCAATCAATTTTGGAGTTGTAAACCATGAAAAATACTTTCGCCAAAATGGCTAAGATAGCAGCTACTAGTGCTGTTGCTAGTGTTGCGATCGCCACTGTTGCTAACAATCCCGCTCAGGCTATCGATTTTAATTTTAACTGGCTAGGAGATGCTGGTTATTCAGCGATCGGCTCATTCAGCTACGACGAAACCACAGCACCAACAATTATTTCAGAAAGTGGTGCTGGAGCCACCAACTATTTACAATCCTTGAGTGTCTCTTTCTTAGATCCATCTAACAATCTTCTGGGAACTTACAACACCGTTAGTGGTGGTGTCTCGCAATCCAACTTCTTCAAGTTCAACTTTGATACTTCCACTCGTACATTGTTTGGTTCCCTAAATATAGGAGGAGGAACGGGTGTAATCGGAGAATACTTCTTCTCTGGAACAGTTGGTAACTCTTTGCAATTACGTCAGGATGTCGATCAACAGGGAACATCAATAACACTAGATGAAAATTCTGGTTCTATTGGCGTAGCTAAAGTTCCTGAACCTGCTTCTGTGTTGGGTTTACTGGCATTAGGAATGTTGGGTGTAGGTTCAACTTTGAAGAAAAAGCAAGCCTCTTGCTAGAAAGTAGGGCATCCTAGTTTGAGGTTGCCTAATTTAGTTTATGAATTTCTATTCTAGCCTCAATAGTTCACTGAACTGGAGAGTCCATCATTGAGTTTTATCACCTTGCGTAGGCTTAGCCTACGCAATCAAAGCTGCTGATGGTAAAAGCCTCATGTGCCAGTTTAAAAAGTGGAATCTGTGGGTTTCATGCAGGAGATAAATATAATGCTACAATTCCCTAAGTGTAAAATTAAGCATTAAATTTATTTTTAAATGAGTAAATAGTTGTCACGCCTATGGAGAGCCAGTTAAATCCAGTCAAAAAAAAAAGAGTTATGAGTGTTCGCTGATTACTTTTTACTTTGGGCTGGAGAGACTCAAACCAAGCAAAAAAACAGATAATTGATAACTCATAACCGTTAAAATCCACCTTAAAATTTCTAAATAGTGTTTAATGCAATTGTAATTTAAAAAATTCATAACCTGCTCACAACCTAAATTAAATAATACAAAGTAACAGCCTCTACTGAAATTACTCTGCTCATATGTGGCTGCGTTCACAAACTTCAAAAATAGCTCATGCACATTCTGATCTATTCCTACAACTACCATCCAGAGCCGATTGGAATTGCTCCCTTAATGACTGAATTGGCAGAAGGATTAGTAAAGCGAGGTCACCAAGTGCGAGTAATCACTGCAATGCCTAATTATCCTGAGCGACGGATTTACGATGGGTATCGGGGTAAATGGTACGTAACCGAACGCAAAAATGGTGTTACAATCCAACGAAGTTACGTGCGAATTAAGTCTAAACCCAACCTTGTAGATCGGCTGTTATTGGAGTTGAGCTTTGTTTTCACAAGTTTACCGCTAGCCTTTAAAGGCGATCGCCCAGATGCGATAATATTAACAGTTCCGCCTCTACTAGGTATCTTACCAGCAACAATATTTAGCTATTTATACAACTGCCCGTTAATTCTGAATGTGCAAGATATATTACCAGAAGCTGCTGTGCGTGTTGGGCTACTGAAAAACAAGTGGATGATCCGAACTCTTGCAGCCTTAGAAAAATTTGCATATCAAACTGCACAAAAAATTAGTGTGATTGCTGATGGGTTTAGTGAGAATTTAGTGAATAAGGGAGTACCTGTTAATAAAATTGTTTGTATTCCTAATTGGGTGAATATAAATTTCATCCGTCCCTTACCGAAACACGATAACTCCTGGAGAGCTACACATCAATTAGATGGGAAATTTGTAGTACTTTATTCTGGAAACATTGCCCTCACACAAGGTTTAGAAACAGTCATAGAAGCAGCAATTTGCTTGCGTCATATCAAGGATATTGTGTTTGTGATTGTTGGTGAATCAAGAGCATTGCAGAGGTTACAGGAATATTGTCTATTAAATGGAGCAGATAATGTTTTGCTGCTACCATTGCAGCCACGAGAGAAACTACCACAAATGCTAGCAGCATCAGATGTGGGATTGATTGTGCAAAAACACAATGTAATTTCATTCAATATGCCTTCAAAAATACCACTGCTTTTGGCGAGTGGTCGCCCGATTGTGGGTTCAGTACCAGCCAGTGGTACTGCTGCCAGAGCGATCGCAGTTAGTGGTGGTGGCATAATTGTGGAACCAGAATCACCCCAGGCTTTAGCAGATGCAGTACAAGATTTGTATACCAATCCGAACTTAGCAGCCAAGCTAGGCCACATAGGCAGACAATTCGCCGAAGCAAACTATTCCTTAGAGCAAGCACTCGATCGCTATGAGTTACTATTTTCTCAGATTGTTGTCAATCAAAAATCAATTGAGAGTATATTACCAGAATTAGATTCCAAGAAATCGATTGTGGATGGTTGAAAGATATTGGGAGTGGTGAGTTAGGAGTTAAGAATTATTCTCCTTGTTTCTCTTGTCTTTCCATCTTCCCACCTCCCCATCTCCCCACTCCCCAAATCTGGGAAAATTAAATCACCCGATCGGGTGACCTAAGTGTAGGAAGTTGAAATCTCTTAAAAAGAGGATTCTGGATCAATAAACACTGATGGTGCTTCGTTCTTGGTGAGGATAAATCAATGAAACTTGCAATCTTGATTAGATAGATCTGAAATAATTACCGATTAGTCACTCTTTTCTTCCTTGAGATCAATATTCAGTACTACTTTAGAACGGTAAACTCATTTTTAGCATTACCAATCTTCTTTACTATGTAGTTATAATGCAACCTAACACTTACATAGATATGCAAGCAACCACTTGCAAACACTTATGAAAAACCCAGCATCAGGTTGCCCATCTGAGGTGATAGGAGACTGACAAATTACTGCCCAAATAGCTGGTTGTGTACTAAGAAAACGGCGAGGAGAAAGGTACAGTGAGCTCAGATACTGATTTGAAACCATCTTTGCATAGTTTTGCAGGTATGTTGCTTTGCTTGAGAGGCAGAGATATAGGGTAGCAAATATGAGGGAGATAAGCCAGATGAAAGTAGTGTGGGAAAAATATAAGCAAGCTTCCCACACCTGATACACCTCGTACATTGCCAATGCCCAATGCCCTCCTCCTCGTTGACCTAAGTAAGATTGCTCAAGTCTAGATCCACAAGATGAGAAAACGAAAATGTCCCATTCTGAGTTCCCTGAATCTTCCTTTCCTGTAGAAATAGAACAGCCTGCTGTAAATGATTCGAGTCAACAGTCCGGATCGTTGCCAGAGCGATCGCCCAAGTCACCGAAAAAGCGACGTTGGCCTGTGCTTTTGGGAATTATCCTGTTAATCGCGGGTGTTGGTTTTGGTTGGCGTTGGTGGCAAACTAGCAGTGCCAGTAATGGAGCATCAGCTAATCAAGGCGCTCCTGGTCAACCTATGGCAGTTCCCGTGAAGCTAGAAACTGTAGAGACAGAAACTACACAAGAAAGTTCCCAGTTTATTGGCTCCTTAGAGGCTCCTCGTTCGGTAACCATTAGGCCACAGATTGAAGGACGAATTACCCAGATTTTTGTCAACGAAGGCAATCGAGTACAACAAGGGCAAGTTATTTTTACCTTGCAAAGTGATGATGCCCAAGCTCAGTTATTACAAGCTAGAGGCGCACTCCAACAAGCCCAGGCGCGTCTTGCTGAACTTGTAGCAGGTACCCGGCGAGAAGAAGTTGCCCAAGCTAGAGCGCAGTTAGCCCAAGCCCAAGCTCGCCTTAGGGATGCCCAAGCGGGAGCGCAGCCAGAAGAAATTGCTCAGGCTGAGGCTCAAATCCAGTCAGCTAAATCTGATGTGGAACTGGCACAATCACGAGCTAAGCGATACGAACAACTCAGAAAAGAAGGTGCAGTTTCCCAAGATACTTTAGAAGGATATGTTAAAGAACAACAAAGTGCCGAAGCTGCCCTCGTAGTAGCCCAGAAACGTTTAGACCAGCTCAAAAAGAGCAGAAACTCTAGTATCAATGAGCTAGGAGCTGCTGTAGAACAACAACAACAGAACCTAAAGCAGCTGGAAAATGGTTCTCGCCCAGAAGAAATTGCCCAAGCGCGATCGCAAGTCACTCAAGCAGCAGGTCAAGTCCAAGCTGCTCAAGTGCAACTGCAATATACAAAAGTCTTAGCTCCTTTCACTGGCATTGTTGGTGATATTCCCACAAAAGTCGGAGATTACGTACAAAGAGCAGATGAACTCACTACATTAACTAGAAATGACTCATTAGAACTGAATATTTCCGTTCCCCTAGAAGAAGCCAAAAAGTTGCGCTTGGGATTACCCGTGCAAATGCTCGATGCCCAAGGCAAAGCCATAGCCACAGGTAAAATCAGTTTCATCTCCCCAGATGCAAGTATAGATTCCCAAACAGTTTTAGCTAAAGCTAACTTTGGCAATTCTACAAGGCAACTGCTTAATCGCCAGTCAGTACAAACCAAAGTAATTTGGGACGAACGTCCAGGAATTTTAATTCCAGTAACAGCAGTATCTCGCTTGGGTGGGGAGACATTCGTCTTTGTGGCTGAAGCGCCGGCACAAAACTCTAAACCCGGAGGGTCAAAATTAGTAGCTCAGCAAAAGCCCGTAAAGCTGGGAGCTATTGAGGGCAATAATTATCAAGTGATCGAAGGACTAAAACCTGGTGACAAAATTGTTGTTTCTGGTATTCTCAACCTCACCAATGGCGTCCCCATCACTCCCGCACCGGAAACAGTCGGTAGTCGCAATTTTTAAGTGAAACGGGATTGGGGAGAGAGGGAGATAAGGAGATGGGGAGAACTCTCAATGCCCAATGACGCCAGTCGCACGCCACTTGCTTGGCTGCCGGGAAACCCGTCCAACGCAGTGGCTCCTTAAATCGGTAAACCCTGGCTCCCCTATCCCCTATGCCCTATCCCCTATGCCCAATTTTCTAAACTATGTTTGTTGACTTTTTTATTAAGCGGCCAATCTTTGCGTCGGTTTGCGCCATTATTATCCTTTTACTAGGATTAATCAGTATTCCGACACTGCCCATCGCCAGGTTCCCAGAAATTAGTCCCACTCAAATCAGTGTCACTTCCAACTACAGTGGAGCCAGTGCCGAGGTTGTAGAAAGCGGTGTTACCAATATCTTAGAAAGGCAAATCAACGGCGTTGAGGGACTCAGATATATCACTTCTAGCAGCAGTAATGACGGTACTAGTACAATCACAGTAACTTTTGATTCATCGCGGGATAAAGATATTGCAGCTGTAGATGTGCAAAATCGTGTTTCTGTTGCCCAACCGCAATTACCAGAGTCCGTGCAACGCACGGGAGTCCAAGTATCAAAAGAGTCTAGCAATATTCTCTTGGCAATTGGTCTATTCGCGGAAAATAACGAATACGACAATACATTTTTAAGCAACTATGCTGACCTTTACTTAGCAGATGCCTTAAAAAGAGTTAAAGGTGTCAGTAATGCCCAAGTTTTTGGTGAACGCCGCTATGCCATGCGTTTGTGGTTAGATCCGAATCGGCTTGCTAGCCGGGGATTAACAACTCAAGATGTGGCAGATGCCTTAGCCGAACAAAATATTCAGATCGGTGCAGGAAGAATTGGACAAGAACCGGCTCCGGAAGGACAAAGGTATCAAATTGATGTGCGTGCTGCCAGTAGATTAACAGACACTACTGAATTTGCCGAAATTGTCCTGAAAACGGAAGCTGATGGCACATTAGTTAAGCTCAAAGATGTTGGCAGAGCAGAACTAGGTGCAGAAAATTACAACACATTTCTGCGATTTCTTGGCAAAGATGCTATCGGTTTAGGGATTTATCAGGTTCCTGGTAGTAATGCCTTGGATGTCGCTAAGGGAGTGAAAGCAGAAATGGCGCGATTAGCTCCGAGTTTTCCTCCAGGCATGAAATATCAGGTAGCTTTTGACACAACTATGTTTGTCGAAGAATCGATGGCAGAAGTGGTCAAGACTCTAATAGAAGCGGTAGTGCTGGTTGTAATTGTAATTTTTGTATTTTTACAGGATTGGCGAACCACCTTAATTCCAGCGGTAACAATTCCACTTTCCTTAGTTGGGACATTTGCCTTCGTCAAAGTTTTTAACTTTTCCATTAATAGTTTGACGTTGTTTGGTCTGACTTTAGCATCTGGGATGGTAGTAGACGATGCGATCGTTGTAGTGGAGCAAATTAGCCGTTTTATTCAGGATAAAGGTATAAACCCTCGTCGAGCCGCTAGCGAATCGATGGCGGAACTTTTTGGGGCGGTGATTGCAACTTCACTGGTGTTGATGGCGGTGTTTGTACCAGTGGCCTTTTTTCCCGGAACCACAGGCGCACTTTATCGGCAATTTGCGCTGACCATTGCCTTTTCCATTGCGATTTCGACTTTTTTGGCTTTGACTTTGACACCTTCTTTGTGTGGGGTATTGCTGCGTCAAGGACAAAGCCCCCCCAGGTGGATTAGTTGGTTGTTCGACCTGATTAATCGGTTCTTGGAATGGGTAAGATCGAGTTATGAGCGATCGCTGACTTATCTTACACGCATAAAAAGCGTTGTTATTGGCTTGTTTATCGTCTCTTTGGGAATGACTGCTTGGCTGTACACCACAGTACCTACAGCCTTTCTTCCAGACGAAGACGAAGGTTATTTCATCACAATTATCCAAGGGCCCCAAGGCGTTTCGCTGCAATATACCAGCGATGTCATGGCACAGGTAGAAAAAGAAATCCTGCAAATTCCCGAAATAGTAGGGACTTTCGCCGTAGGAGGATTTGGTTTTAGTGGTAGCACTGCTAACAGCGGTATCATATTTACAACTTTAAAACCTTGGGACGAGCGTGCAAGACCCGATCAATCAGTACAAGCGATAATTGGCAGATTACAGGGTAAGTTGTTGTCTATCCCAGAAGCCAGGGTCTTTCCGGTAAATCCACCACCAATTCAGGGTTTAGGCAACTTTGGCGGCTTCGTCTTTCAGCTGCAAGACCGCAGAGGTAACAGTGGTTTGGAAAATTTGGTGCAGTCGATGGGGCAATTACTCGGTCGTGCCAATCAAACACCAGGATTACGAGCTGTATTCAGTACCTTTGCCGCAGATACACCACAATTACTTGTGGAAGTAGACCGCAATAAAGCCAAATCACTACAAGTTCCTATAGATGATATTTTCAGTACTTTACAAACTGCTTTGGGTTCACAATATGTGAATGATTTCAATCTCCAGCAGCGAAATTATCGGGTTTATATCCAAGCAGATGAACAATTTCGTTCTAATCCCAAAGATATTGGTAAACTCTACGTTCGTTCCGAAAGGAATCAAATGATTCCTTTGAGTAACTTAGTGAAAGTTACACCAACTGTGGGAGCGCAAACAATAAATCACTACAATTTGTTCCGCTCAATTGAAATTAACGGTTCTGCTGCTCCTGGCTCTAGTTCTGGAGACGCTATTAAAGCAATGGAACAAGTTGCTCAAGCAGTTTTACCTCCAGGTTTTGGTTACGAATGGTCTGGAACTGCATTAGAAGAAATAGATTCTGCTGGCTTAGCACCTCTGATTTTTGGATTAGGATTGGTGTTTGTATTTTTAGTACTAGCGGCTCAGTACGAAAACTACATTGACCCTTTGATTATTATGTTGTCAGTTCCTTTAGCTATTTTTGGAGCGCTGATAGCTCAATCAATGCGGGGTTTTGCCAATGATGTTTACTGTCAAATTGGTCTAGTAATGTTGATTGGTTTGGCTAGTAAGAACGCTATCTTGATTGTGGAATTTGCTAACCAATTGCGAGACCAAGGACTGTCTATGACTAAAGCAGTAATTGAGGCTTCACAAGAGCGGTTACGCCCAATTTTGATGACTGCTTTTTCTACTCTTATTGGGATTTTTCCCTTGGTTACTGCCACAGGTGCGGGGGCGGGTAGTCGCCAATCTTTGGGAACGACTGTTTTTGGTGGGATGTTAATTGCTACTTTTTTGAGTTTGTTTGTAGTGCCAATTTTGTATATAGTGATTAAGGGAACGACGGAGCGGTTGTTCAAGAAGAATTCAGAAGTCAGGACTCAGAATTCAGTATGAATTTAAGTCCGATTGGGTAATGAATATTGATTTAACATCTTGCTCTTGAGGGCGAAAGAAAGTTAAATTATTCTTTCAGTTATTACTTCACCGATTCTGAATTCTGATTGCTAAATTGTAGCGACAGTTAAAAAGGTAATTAACTGTCGCTATTTATCGTAAGATGAAACCATAGGGTAGGCTACTTTTAGAGGGGAAGGCATGAGAATCGCTATTGGCAGTGATGAACGCACTAACCTTACTGATACTGTATTGGAAGAACTTAAGCGGCGTGGGTATGAAGTTATACCTTTTGGTTCCCTAGCAGAAAATCAGCGAGAGGTTGATTGGCCTATCAGTAGTAGTAAGGTTGCTTTGGCAGTAGCAACTCAGAAAGTAGATGAGGGAATTGTTTTTTGTTGGACTGGTACCGGTGCATCGATCGCTGCGAACAAAGTCTCTGGGATACGTGCTGCTTTGTGCCATGATGCTGAGACGGCGCGGGGTGCCCGCATCTGGAATCATGCGAATGTCTTAGTGTTAAGTTTACGGGCGACTACAGAAGCGATCGCCAAAGAAATATTAGATGCTTGGTTTAGCACACCCTATTCTGAAGATGACTGGAATCTGCTCCAAATCAAGCGAATTCGGCAGCTAGAGAAATGAGGGCAAACAGTAGGGGAGGTTTTTAATTCTTAATTCTTAATTTACCATTCGCGTAGCGTCTTTGCAGGAGAAGGGTTGCCTATTCCCTGTTCCCTGCTATGTGTGCAGCCTGAACGAGAGCTTGAAAAAGTCTTTGATGACTAGGATCGACAGTTGAAAGCTCAGGATGCCATTGCACACCAATTGCCCAAGGATGATGTTCGTGTTCCACAGCTTCAATTACTCCATCATCTAAAGCATGAGCAACAACCCGCCAACCAGATGGCACTTTATCTACTGCTTGATGATGCCAAGAGACTACGGTTATATGAGAATTCTGTAAACAGTCAGCTAAATAACTTTCTACATCTATCCTGACGAGATGTTCTGTAGGCAAACGTCGTCCAGGCTCAGGCTCTAGGCGATGCAATGCAGATGTACCGTAAACATCTGGAATGTGAGGAATTAGAGTACCTCCACTGCTGACCATGAGAATTTGTAAACCCCGACAAATACCCAATATCGGCAAATGACGTTCAAGAGCAAACTTGGCAAGCTCCAATTCAAAAGCATCACGTTCGCTATCAACAGCATAAATACTAGGATGAGCAAAACCTCTGTAGCAAACAGGGTCAATATCTCCACCACCAGAGATGATTAAACCATCCAAAGAATCTAGAAGTGTGGCAGGCTCCATTTCTCCCGGTGGTAATAATATAGGAATGCCACCTGCGGCCCGGACTGCATCTATATATTCGCTTGGCAGAGAAAATGGTAATGATGCTTGCCGTCCGTAAGTTGTAATGCCAATCAATGCTTTTCGAGATTTCCTACTCATCTTGATGCTATTTTAGTATTTCGTCTATGGGGCTACTATTTGATTTTGGCGATCGCTCTGGGCACGAACTAGTAGTCTATCGCATTAATTCTGAAAGGTTCGTAGTAAGCACTTTAGTGCTTAAAAATCAAGGACTAAAGTCCTTACTACAAACATTTTTTCTCTACAAAATTAATGAGACAGACCACTAGTGGCGTGACCGGACTAAAATGTTGCAATAAATAAGCGCTAAAAACATTGAATTTAAAAGTTTAAAGCCCATTTCCTAATGCACTATTTTAGCCTTGTCACGCCACTACTTAAGATTTACTTTATAAATGGTCTCTTAGATACTTATCATTGAAATAGCAATCAGGAATTAGTAAGTTGAGGTAAAGCTGTCTGTTTCGATGAAGGATAAAAATGACAAAGGCTGACTCATATTAGCAGCAAAGCCCAAAATTCCTGGATCTCGATGTTCGTAAAGTAACTGACCTTTGGAATCAAACAAAAAAGTTCCACCACGCTGAGTTAAGTAAGCAGAATTAGGTACATAAGTATGCCAATTGCTCAGAACTTCCACCATATTCCGCAGTCGTAGAGTAGCTAATTCAAAAGGACGCTGAAATCCATTTCCGCCAGCCAATTGGAAAAACGATCCTTTAAAAGCAGGTAGAGGAGTAGCTTGAATAATTTCATCGTCTTCAATGAGTTGAGGAGCTTGACGATCTCCCCTGTATCCTCGAAAAACTTCTCTTAGGGTTCCAGGACTTCCAAAACCTGCACACATGAATAGTAGATTGAGCCAAGCTTTCTGAGATTGAGAAAGTCCAGGGAAAGGAAGATTCAGACCTGAATAAAGTTTGAGTTGCTGATGGAGTTCTGCGTTAGGTTCAACAAATAAATTTTGGGGTGGAAATCCTGTATATTCACAGAATTTTGTTCCAGAGGCGCGATCGCCAATTCCTACTGCACGAATAGCAAGTTTTTCAGCAGGTAATTTTTTTGCTTGGCGCTGTAACCACCACGCATATTCAAGACTATCAAAATCCCCAAGTTGTGGCCAAACTAAAATAAGGATATGTGAAGCAGCCTCGCAATTTTCTAGTAGGGGTCGAGTCATGCCATCACTAACACGCTGAAGTTCGGTCTGATTAAAGATAGTGTAGGGATTCATTACTAGAAATTAACTGTTATTTAGCTATCCAAATTTTAGTTCATACCGTTTCACTTTAATGATGATACAAATACGTCAGTAGGGGCACGGCATTGCCGTGCCCCTACGCGAAATCTATATGTATCAAGCTTTTAGTGAAATGGTATCACCTGTTGCCCGTTAAGAGTTCCCTTTCATTAGCAAACAGATGATATCCAAGTAGCATGGAAACCATAAGGAACGCGTTGCGGCATAAGTATCCGCGCTACAGGTTCACCAGTGAAGTTTTGGGCATCAATAACCAGTAATTCAGATTGCTTGGCTACTGCATCCCAGACCATTGTCAGCAACCAACCATCGTCTTCAGCAACTGCATTTGGACGAGGTGCAAACGCACTATCACCACCAAAGCGTCCTCGACCAAATTCATGCACTTGGGAGCTACCAGTTTCCAAATCATACTTAATCAAACCATCCAATAATAATCTGGGTCTCATGTAGGTAGCCTGCCGGGAAGCATACATATAACGTGTTTTCCGACCCGTGAAATCATCGTTGATACGAGGAAATTCTGTGGCAAAATCATCCAAAGCCTCTTCTTTGACAACACCCGTCTTGAGGTTGATCCGATAGCGATACAGCCGGAAGTGTTCAAACTCAGTTTCCCCACCTTCACCTTTATCTTCTTGAGGAATAAATAAGTAGGTATCGGGTGTTCGGGTAACCAAAACTACTACCTCATCGCCTTCTTCCCAAGCATTACCCACATGGTAGACCATACAAGTAGAAATCTTAAACCAGCGGATTGTTCGATTATCTCCGTGGCGGGGTAAGATACCAATGCGACTGGGGTTTTGAACCTCAAACTTGATCGGTAGCTGACCTTGCATGATTCGCATTGGTTTGAAGGTTAGCGGCATATCTAGGAAGATGGTGTAGTGTTCAGTAATGGCAAAATCATGCATCATCACCGGGGCTGGTATGTCAATGGGAACGGTTGCTATTGGTTTTCGTTTGTCCTAACTTATCGCTTTTAACAACATCTTTGTCAAAAGCTTCGATAATTAAGTTAGGAATACCGTGATTACTTTCAGCTTCATAAACTCGTCCGCTAACCTGAAAAAGCTTGAGATTATTCATGATGATTTAAAGGTTAAGAGAAAATTTTTAATTGTCAGTTATTTAAAGATGCAACAGGCAAGGGAGAGTATGAGGTGGGGTCTAAATCCCCACCTCATACCAAAACTAGAGATTTTCTTTATGCAGGATTCCAAGTGCCGTGGAAACCATGAGGAATGACGCTCGGTAATGCAAGTTTGCAGACGGGTTCTTCGTCCAAGCGATCGCCATCAAATACCCAAACTTCACTACTATGAGAATTACCATCATAGATCGTGCTTATTACCCAAGTTAGATCGGGGTTTTGGGCATCTTGTACGGGTAGTGGTTCTGAATTATAGAGATTTTCTTTTAAGTTTGCTTCGACAAGGGTTTCGGTTTGGTAATCGAAGCGGGCGATCGCATTTAAGATTTCTTTGCCGATCTCTGTTCCTTTTCGGAATGAGCAAAAATATGTATAGCGAGAAGCTTGCCCCACATTTTGCTGTGGTACAGTTGCTAGTTCGCAATGTCGGTCTACAATTCGCTCAATAGTTGTAACTTTGCCAGTTTGGGGCTGAAGATGTATTCTTGTTAGCGTACTTTGAGCAGCAGTGTGGCTTTCACCTGTAGGTACTTCCTTAAAATATTGGTTTACTTGAAAGTCTTCGTAGCGAGCAATATCTACAATCAGTAAACCATTAGCATCTAGATAACCGTTGACAAAATGCCACTGAAACCAAGGTTCGGCTTCACTACGACTTACTAAAGATAATGTCTGGCGATCGAAAACTAAAATTTGAGTTCCGAGTTGAGGTTGCCACTCTAGTGCATCACTATAGTTCGACCCTAGCAGTACAGGAAAAAAATTCAGCCGTACTGGGGGAATGCAAAATACAAGATATTGCCCTGCTAAAGCAAAATCATGCACTATTGGTATTCCATCAAGAGAATATGCGGCTTTTTGGATAATTTTGCCAGTGGCATCGCTCTTATAAAGATGTAGTCTGGCATTTAATCCTGGAGTGATACCAAAATTAAAAATCTCCCCTGTTCTTGGGTCGCGCTTATAGTGTGCGGAATAGGCTAATCCTTTATTTAACCCTCCTAAATCATCTTCGCCCTTTGTTTCTAAAGTCTGCAAATCCAAGGCGTAGGGAAAACCCGCTTCCCACAGTGCTAAGAGTTTATCTGGCAGTGCTATCACTGAAGTATTAGCAGCATTTTTCACTGGTTTGAGCCATTGATTCCAAAAAACTCCTGGTGCAGTCATACCATAGTTTCCGTAGAGCAGTTTACCTGCTGCTGCTTCTTCTTTGTAGCCTGTGGTTTGCACGTAGCGATAAACTGCGGTGGCTCCTGCATCGGTAAAATTTACAGCCAGAATTGCCCCATCTCCATCAAACCAATGTCCCATACGCTGATCGCCACGTTCTAGCCGTGCGGGGCCATTGCGGTAGAGTGTGCCACGTAAGCCATCGGGGATTTTACCAGAGATAATTGGTAGTTGCGTCAGAGGAAATTCTTTTCCTGGCTCGGCGATCGCACCTGCCCAAGCTTTTTTTGCTGATTTTTTACTGATTGTAGGCATATCAAATTTATGTATAAAAAATAATCCAAATTTAGAACGACAAATTAGTTGGCTAAGCAGCCAATTATTTGTCTTAATCTTAAGTATTTTGCAAAGCTGAATTAATCTACCGAGAATCCACAGAAAATGCAAGGACAGTTAAGACAGTTAAGACAGTTAAGACAGTTAACAAAAAATTATCTTAAAATAAAAAAATCGTATACCTAATAGCTTGTTATCAACTAGCTATTAACATCAATTAATTTGATTAATTGGTAAAAATATTTTACTATTTTCTATATATCATAAATTTTAAAAAATTATTCATGCTTAATATTGAGCTATTTTTAATATCAAATAAATGTTTTATATTAAATTATTATGCTTTTGATTTATAGTTTTATGTTTAATCAACATTAATTAAAATTATGAATATAAAAAGCTCTATATAATTGCGAATCATCTCGCTAAAGGTATAAAAATAACGTAATTATAACTTGATGAAATATGAATAAAATTAGATACCGTAGTAAGTTAAAAAAGTTTAGAGTATTAAGATAAATATCTTTGTAGCTTCATGAATAACCCGATTCGTAGAGACAGATTGATATCTGAAATTAAACAATGTCTCTTATTGGCTGTTCCTTTGGCAGCAGCACAGCTTTCTCAATCAGCAACTGGCTTTGTGGATACGGTAATGATGGGTTGGTTGGGAAGTCAGACTATTGCATCTGGAGGTTTGGGAGCTACGATCTTTACTTTTTTGCTTTTAATTACTACGGGTATTGTTTCTGCTGTGAGTCCTTTAGTTGCCGAAGCATACGGAGCCGGAAAGCTTGAACGAGTAGGCAAGATTGTCAGGCAAGGATTGGGAATATCTTTGCTGTTAGGGATACCCATTGTAATAGTACTTTGGAATGGAGGGGCTTTACTACTGCTATTGGGTCAGAATGCCCCTACAGCAGCACTAGCAGAAACTTATTTAAGAGCGATCGCACTGGGTTTTATCCCTGCTTTGGGCTTTGCTGTACTCAAAAGTTTTCTTTCTGCTGTGTCTCAACCGCAGTTAATTACCATCACTGTTGTGTTAGGTACTTTGCTTAACATTGCCACTAACTATATTTTGATGTTTGGCAAACTGGGGCTACCTGCTTTAGGATTAGCTGGCATTGGTTGGGCAAGTACATTGTCACTTTGGAGTATGTTTATTGCTTTAGCAATCTATATATATAGCCAGCATAGATTTACAAGTTACTGTATATTTCAGACTTCATTCCGCGACACTTTCAGCCAAGAAAATTGGCGCATTTTTTGGCAAATTTTTCAAGTTGGATTGCCTATTGGTGGATTAATTGCAGTAGAAGGAGGACTGTTTACAGTTGTCACATTTTTACTAGGACAAATAGGAACCACTTCCCTAGCTGCCCATCAAATTGCCTTGCAAACAGCTTCTATGTCTTTTCAGATTGCACTTGGTATTTCTTTAGCAACAACTGTACGTGTTGGACAACTAGCCGGAGAGCAAGATTTAGTTGGTGTTCGCCTGGCTGGATATGTGGGCATTAGCTTAGGTGCTTTGTCTATGGCTATTGCAGGGATTATTTTTTGGTTATTACCAAAGTCGGTTGTTTCTCTTTACCTTGACATCAACAATCCTAGTAATGAAGATGTAGTCAACTTGGCAGTTAAATTGCTTGTAGTAGCTGCAATTTTTCAAATTGTTGATGGAGTGCAAGTCACAGCTGCCGGAGCATTACGAGGTTTAAAAGATACACAAATTCCTATGTTAATTGGTATTGTTGCTTACTGGGGTATTGGTTTATCTATTGGTTATGCTTTGGGTATATGGTTAGGGTATGGAGCAATTGGTCTTTGGTGGGGGTTAGCAATTGGTTTAGCCAGTGCAGCTATAGTTTTGACTTGGCGGTTTAGCATTTTGCAATCTGTAACACTTGAATTAGATAACTCAAGAAAATAGCAAATATTACGCTTAAAGGTGATTCTCGCTCGTGTTGCTATCAAAGGTTTCAATCTTAATACGGAGTAAGTTAAATTTTAATATAGGAATCCGATTTGATTACTGAACCTCAATTCGGGTTAAAAAGATTTTGCTGCTAACTTCAGCACAAGTTCTGAAATATCGTAGACGCGCAGCGGCTTGCCGCAGGGTACCACTCCAGGCGCAGAGAAGCCAGTGCGCCCTTGCGGTTAAGAGACTTGTTCGCGCAGCGGCGACCACAGGAGAAGCAACTGGCGCGTCACAGAGGAATAAGAGTTTGAGAGCCGTTTTGCATAAGTCCTATAGGAGTTTGAGACAACGATAGAATCATCGTTTGAGCTTATCCCGAACTCAGGTTACTGAAATTATTTGCGTAGATAGGCAAGCAATTTATAGCCTATCTCCTAGTCTGATGAAGTCACTTTTTCGCTACACCTTTGGTATGGAAGAACGTAAATGATATTGGTTTTAAAGGGAACAGGGAACAAGTCTATTGTCCCAACCCTGTTCCCTGCTAGAAGCCAAAGAATTCACAACTTGCAGATGTATTCGCGTTTTACCCACCAATTGGTGCAACTACCGCGTCTTCAAAGGCAGTATTAATTCCGATTTCTCGCCAAGACTCAAATTCCTCACGTTCAGCAGTCCGCTTTTGCTCCCACAAACCGTAAGCGTCAGAACCGAGCATCAATCTTAGTGGCGGATTCTCCGATTCAATGGCTTGAATCATTGCCAACGCCGCCTTTTTGGGATCGCCTGGCTGTTTGCCATTGCCACCGTAGAGATATTGTCTAATCGGCTCGATGGCCGGTTTGTAATCATCAATTTCCGTTTCCGGCTGCATATTAGCATCTCCGGCGAAGTTGGTGCGAAATGCCCCCGGCTCGACAATTGTCACGTTAATACCGAGTGGTTTGACTTCATCACGCAAACCTTCTGCAAAACCTTCCACTGCAAACTTCGTCGCGCAGTAGAGTGCAAATCCGCCCATTGAGGCCAAACCGCCGATGGAGGTAATATTCACAATATGACCAGATTTTTGCTGGCGCATCACAGGCAATACTTCGCGTGTCATTTCAATAACACCGAAGCAGTTAACTTCAAACTGTTTTCTGATTTGCTCGGATGAAAATCCTTCCAAAGCACCAAGAGAACCTTGTCCAGCATTATTGACTAGAACATCAATATGACCAAAGCGTTCCAGTGTGGCTTTAACAACTGCCTGTCGTTCTTGGGCGTTGGTTACATCCAACCGAACAGCAATTGCATTCTCCTGGTTTGCTTGTGCCAATTGAGCAACTTGTTCGGGTTTTCGTGCCGTCAACACAACTTTGTCGCCGCGTTCCAAAACTGCTTCTGCTAGGGCGCGGCCGAATCCGGTTGACGTTCCGGTAATCAAATAAACTTTGCTCATACGGCTTTAAAAAGTTAGTGGCTTTTGAGTCAGTAAGCTGCCTTTGTATTTAACGCAGCACATGTTTTCGTGTTGGTTGTTGACAGTTGACAGTTAACCGTCAACAGCATGAGTGATACCAATTCAAAATTCCCTCTTGGAAAGTTCTGAGCAAAGGAAATCTCCGCTCAGACTTTCCGCAAAATTAAAAATTAACAAAGTGAGACTGAGCATAGGTTTCAGGGTTTGCATTTGTATCATATTTTTCGTGAATTGGTATGACTGTGCAATTTAAAAGCGTAATAGCTTTACAAATACAGATATTGTCAAACTAAGCTGACTCCAGGTCAAGCAGCTAATATCTACCTTTAGATATAAATTTTCGACTTGATGAGTCAGTTCCTGATGCGATGGATGCTCACAGTAGACTGAATCTCTTTCTTATTTAACGCGAACCTCCAACGAAGGCGGAGGTTGTTTTAAGCCAAGATATTGAGCCGTTAATTGCTATCAATAGCAATATTACGTAAAGTAAAGCAATGAATTTAACTTCTTTGACGTAATATAACCAAATGCCAATAATATCAACTACTATCCAGTAATACCAACTTTCAATCCGCTTTTGCGCCATCAACCACATTGCGGTAAAACTCATAATTGTTGTGAGTGCATCCAAGTAGGGAAAAGAAGCTTTATCTGGAAATAGTGTTGGGAGTATTGTATGAATTTGACTCATGAATGCTCCCATTACAAAGGAAATGGCTATTGTTATTGAAGCAGCCAAAACGATTGTGCGTGGAGAACTATATCTAACATTTAATATTTTTTTGCCACTAGCTGATTCTGGTGTACTCCATCGCCACCAGCCATAAATACTAACGCCTAAATAATAAATTTGCTCGATGGCATCTGAATATAAACGAATTTGATAAAAAAGCACCATGTACAGCAATACGCTCACTATCCCAACAGGCCAAGTGAGAATTTTCCTTTTAGAAATTAGCCATACCGACCATAAGTAGAAAATAGTTCCCAAGAGTTCAAGATAACTCATGGGATAACCCACAACTTGGAAGGCAATATTATTAACACTCCAAAACTCAAGCATATTAAGTTATAGCAAGGAACAGGGTTGGGGCAACAGGTTGGCAAAAGTCTGTTGAGGTCTAAGTTATACGATTAGTTTATGCCTTAAGCTAGCTGGCAATTGCTATATTTTTATAAATAAATCTAATAAGTAGAAGGACTCAATTAAACTAAAGTTCGTAGTATGGGCTTTATCCCTTAAAACGTCTGTTAAGAGCGATAAATCGCTTACTACGAACAAAGCTCCAATTTTACATTTAATTATGTCTACCTACTTAAATTATGATATTTTTGATAATGAGATAATAGGTTTTTCACAAAATTAATGCGTGTATTTAAATTACCTTGTAGAATAAAAAAAGGAATTTTTCTTACAATCAAATCGTTCTTAATCTGTTTTTGAAATATCCTACGATTTGCTTCTCCAGAGCGATCGCAAGTATTATCATAGGGTATGTCTGTATCGCAAAGAAATACCAAATCATAGCGGGATACGGCTTGATGTGCTAGTTGTGCTAACTCAGGAGCGACAGTTTTGTGATAGTACAAAGAAAATTGATAGGTCGTTAGGGCGTTAGTATCTGTAAACAAGTATTGGTTTGCTTGCAACAGTAAAGTTTCTTCGCGTTCTAAATGTCCTTTGGCAATCTCCACAAGTTGAGAAAGTGAAAGTCGTCTTTCGATTTGATGTTGTTCCCAATATTCACGCCCATATTCTGGCATCCATACAGTTTTGTACTCTTTTGCTAATTGGGATGCAATAGTTGTTTTACCAGTTGAGGGAGCGCCTAGAAAAACAACATTAGTAATTAGATCGCGGTAAACATCAGGATGTAAATAATGCCTAAAAGCATAAGGGTCTTGTCTCACTTGGGTTGCTGAGACGGAGAAGGTTTTGCGATCGCTATCTACAAGTCGATTAATTGATCCCAATGCTTGGCTTACGTGTTCGCCATAAAATTCACTACAGTAAAAATGCGTAATTCTTTTTGATTCTAATTTTTTAAGGATATATTCTTCGTGCTTTTTCTTAATCTCAGGCGTATCACCAATTTCTGTTGGCCCGTCCCACGCCTCAATGACCTCAATTGTGGGATAAAGTTTTCGCAGCCAGTTAGCCCTAACTATTAAAGGAATGGCAGTCACTTCTGGACAATCATAAATTATCACTACCACTTCATCCATCTCTGCTAAAGCCGTCTCAATCACAAATTGGTGTCCTCTGTGGAGAGGAGCATACTTACCTAATGTGAGTCCACAATTACCAGCCATAAGCTCGACTTTATCCAAAAGTTAGAGCTAGAAAACAGTGATAACTTAGCCTTAATTTCTAGCGTTATTTAACTTCTTCATACCATATACCAACTGTTTCAAAAGCAGCATAGGCAAGCTTGAGAAAATTCACCACTCTTTGTTTGCTAATTATGCCAAATTCTTTGTACTGCCTTGCATCTGCAAATGTTAATCTGTGCTGGTCTATAATATTTCTTTCTTTATATGCAAGTTTCGGAAAATCTATAGCCTTAATATTATATTTTTTTACTACCTCTTGTATTGTCACATCAGAATTTACGTGTTCCCAGTCATCGCATAAGCCTAAATTTCTTACCAATACATGAGGAACTTTGCCACCGTAGCTATTAACAGATTGCTTAAATAGATTTAAGCTGTCATATCCGCCTGTTGACACAAACCACTTACAAAAATATACCCCTTGTGATTCTCCCAGTTCAATTAACTGATTCTTCTCAATCCATTCTTTGACTGCCCTATGAGATTGTGCGGCTAGATTAGCAATCACTGTCTTATTCATTGCGATCTCAAAGATTCTATCTGCCTTATCAGCTTGCCTCTCATCTTCGGTAAAGACTGCATACTGACATATTCCCTTATATACCCCAGCTACATCTGGATTTGACCTATCGGTTTCTACTGGTACAAAGGGCATATTTTTATCCAGACAATACTGAATCATTGTTCTAGCGACTAAAGACTTACCTACTCCTCCCTTTTCCCCATCTATCAAATGAATTGTTGGCATAGCTGCACTCCTTTATCTTTAAACCCAGTATTGATTTTCGCTCAACAATGGGAACAATACCGCACTCTTTACCAGATTTGACCGAACGATTCGCAATTTACCCCTAAGCGGGAAGCAAGCTACGCAATTTTGAAGGCAATTGCGACGTAATAATATCACGTTATTAAAAACTCAACTACCCCTGTTTCTGCTTCGCTGGCGCTAAGTATCAGTCAAGGGATTGTTTAGCCAATACCAGCTACAGCGATGGATACTCGTGGATCTTACGAGCAAGTTGTTAGAAAAAGCAATGCACAGGGAAAACTGAAAACTAGACCTTGTGCAGAAAACGCGATCGCAATGAGCCAGCCGCAGGCTGACAATTACAAGATTTCATCACAGAAATCCCAAAGTGTAAGTTTTCATCTGTAAACAGGGTTAGTTTTATGTCTACATAGGCTGAAATTTTAATTGAAATATGCTGATGAAAATAGTTCTAACACTGATTCAGTGGTTGCTTATAGGGTTTGCTGCTTTAATTTGTCTGAGTATGTTACTGAGTAATCAAATTCTACCGGCGATTATAATTGCGATCGCTGGTCTGATAATTTAGGGAACTCCAGAAAATAAATTATTCAATTTCGCTCCTTCAAAACGACTTTCTCTCCCCCCAGCTAAGAACTCCCTGCCCCCCTACTTCAAGACAATGGAATATTTTTTATAAAGTCCCTTATCCCAGCCTTTCTACTTAACAAACTGCTGTTGTTTTAAAGGAATGACAATCACAAAAGCTGCACCCTGGCCTGGAGATGAAATGCATTCAAGGGTTCCATGATGATTTTTTGTGATAATTTGATAACTAATTGACATACCCATTCCTGTGCCTTTACCAATTGGTTTCGTAGTGAAGAATGGGTCAAAAATACGTTGTTTGATTTTTTCTGATATCCCTAAACCATTGTCGGCAATTTGAATAGCAATCTGATTATTATTAATTATTTTTGTACGAATATGAATATTACTAGGATATTCTTTAATTTCCTGTTTACTTCGTTGTTGATCGCGTTCTTCTAAGGCATCAATAGCATTACTTAAAATATTCATAAATACTTGATTTAGTTGACCTACATAACACTCAACTAAAGGTAGCTTTTCATATTCTTTAATAACCTCAATTCCTGAGCGATCTGGTCTAGCTTTAAGACGATTATCTAAAATTAATAACGTACTATCAATTCCTTCATGAATATCAACTGCCTTATATTCAGCTTCATCTAGACGAGAAAAATTTCGCAGAGAAAGGACAATTTGCTGAATGCGTTCTGCTCCGATTTTTATGGAAGATAGTAGCTTAGGTAAATCTGTCATCAAAAATTCTAGGTCGATCGCCGCAATTTCTGATTGAATAACTGGAACTGGATAAGGGTAGTATTCTTGATAGAGGTTAATCAGGTTTAGTAAGTTGTGAATGTAATCATGAGCAGGTGCAATGTTGCCATAGATGAAATTAACTGGATTATTGATTTCGTGAGCAACACCAGCTACCAATTGTCCCAGAGAAGACATTTTTTCGCTTTGAAGCATTTGCGCTTGAGTGCGTTGTAATTCCTTGAGCGCCTCTTCTAATTGTTGAGTTTGTTGTCTTAACTGCATTTCTGATTGTCGCAGTGCTTCTTCAGCGATTTTGCGATCGCGCGATTCAATTACCAGTCGCACGAAATCACTAATCGAGCTAATAAAACTTTCTTCTTCCAATGTCCATTGACGCCCAATTCCCAAATGTTCGCAACAAACTACACCAATCACCTGTCCTCTCGACCAAATCCTAGCATCTAGCATTGAGGTAATTCCCAGTGGAGTTGTATAAGTTGCAGAAAACTCTGAAGTACGGGGATCGGTATGAACATCAGAAACTGCAATTACTTGTTCTTCTTTGAGAGCTTGAAAATAGTTGGGAAAGTCGCGGACAAATAATTCCAAACCATGACTGTGGCAATTCTTCTCACGTTGATATAAGTCAACACATTGAATTCCCAAACATTTTTCTGTATACAACCAAACGCTTACGCGTTCGACATCAAGACCCAAACTAGCCACTTCCGTTATATACTCGATCGCAATTTGAAAATCATAGTGTTGTAGTTTTTCACTTTGGACAAGACGCTGTAGAGCAGTACTATGTCTGCAAAAACGTTTCTCTGTTTCTTGGCGTTCATAGATTTCCTGCTCCAACTTATTTACTGTTTGACGTAGCAAAGCAGTTTCAATTTTATTTTTGGAACCAATCAGCCGAATTAAACCTACTATAAATAAATTATCAGCCTCATCAGATAATAGGCTTTTCTTAGTAGAAATAATCTGAGTTTCACCTTGGGAATTTGTGATTAATTCCTCATGTTCATCAGTGGCGCCTGTGGTGAATAACAGTTCATCTCGTTCCCAAAAAACATCAGCTTCTGTTTTGCAGAAGAAATCATAATCGGACTTACCAATTAGTTTTGCACGTTCATATCCGATAAACTGACACAATGCATCATTGACAAACACCCAACTGTGTTGTCTGTCTTTGACAAAGATCGGATCTGTAATACTGTTAAGAATACTCCACAGAAAAGCCTGAGAAGATTGTTGGGGAAGAATGTCAAAAAACACCATCTTGCTTAATCCTGCAAGGTACTGACTTTCTTCTAGGCATTTCATCCTACATTAGGGATGAGTAGCTCAAAAGATTGCCTAAATTCCTCCTTAGTATGCCCAAGATAGCATTTAACTACACTTTTTGCTCAAAACTAAGTCTAAAAATAATATTTCGTTAGGCGATCGCTGTTGATAAAAAACTTTTTTGTTTACTTATTACCAATCATATCTTCATAATCTTCCTAAAGGTTTACTCTGCTTTATTGCCACTTTGCCCGTAGGTAGACGAAATTGATAGCTGAGATTAATTACATTTTCTAGCATAGTTAAGAGGATGCTTGAAAAGTCTTGGTGTCGGTAACAAAACGTTTTCGATCCCCCTTAAGCACCTGGAGATTTTGCTCAAGCATATGTGATTGTTCATGAAGTTGGGCATCACGTCCAAAATTTACTAGGAATTTCAGACGATCGCTTACAAGAACAAGCCAGAGGCTATGCCGTACCTGAATCTTTTACACACGGTACTTCATCTCAACGGGTTAGCTGGTTTCAGCGAGGTATTCAGACTGGTGATACTCAACAATGTAATACCTTTGCCAGGACAAATCGTTAAAAAATTTACCAAGAAAGGCAGAGGGCAGGAGGCAGGAGGCAGAAGGAATGTTAACTGTCAGCTGTCAACAGTTAACATTCAACAACCTGATTATTTTTGTTAAAAACGAACAATTACTTTACCGCAATTTTGACCGCTATATAAATATTCTACAGCGTCAACAATAGATTCTATTCCTCTGAATTCTGTTGAATCAACAGCAGGCTTAATTTTACCTGTTGATACTAATTCCATCAATCGAGACTGTTTCTCTTGTAGATATTCTAAATAGTCAGTAAACAGAAAACCGCGTAGTGACGCTGATTTCCATAGTAATTTGTTGTATATTCTCGGACGGTTGACTAACTCTAGTTCTGATGATAAGTATTCAGAAATATATCCAGCGATAACTAGTCTGCCGCGCCGTGCTAGGTTATCAACACATATATCAAATAACTGACTGCCAACGCATTCATAAACTAAGTCAATGCCTTGGGGATATTCTTTTTTGAGAACTTCATCAAGATTTTCTTGAGAGTAATCGATCGCTCGATGACAGCCAAGCTGCTTGAGAAATTCAACTTTGAAGTGCGATCGGCATGTTCCAATCACATGAGCGCCTGCAAGCAAGGCGAGTTGGACAGCATAACTACCCGTACCACCTGCTGCGGCTGTTACCAATACCACATCGCTGCTTTTGATTTCTCCAACAACTTCTAAACCAATAGCAGCAGCCATACCACTAGCCACGACAGTCAGTATTTCTGTTGTCGCTTCTTTAATAGGAATAACTTGACTAGCATCAACCGCAAAATACTCGCGATACCCACCTCCAATTTGAAAAGTAATAACATGGTCACCTATGTGGAGATGCTGTACATTTTCACCAAGAGCAACGACAACAGATGCAGCTTCAACTCCGACATCGAATGGTAGTGTATTTAGAAAATATACCCCGGCAGCAATATTGACATCAGAAGCATTCACTCCCGCATACAGATTACGCACCACAATCTCATTGGGAGCAGGTATAGGAAAATCAGCTTCAACAATATCGACAGCGGCTCTAAAATCTCGGCTCAACTGTTTGACAACGAGTTTTTTATAAGTCTTGGGGTTCATCATTATTTCCAAATAATTGGTATCAATTTAAATCTTACTTACCAGTTGCCACTCTTAAACCTTAGTCCTAGTTATTGGGTTAATTTTCAGTAAATTATACTTAGGTATGGAAACGAAAGTAAAAATCAGAGTTACAGCCCTCATGAATAAGGGGTATTCGGCATTGGTAATATGGCGATCGCTTTCCGAGATGATTGGTAATAAATTTTACTTGAGCAACTATATTACCTGTTTCAACTCTAGAAGCTCTACCCATTGAGCGACAACGAGCAGAGGATTCATAATTTACAATGCAGCCAGGATTTAACTAATTGATAGTTAAATTCTGACTGCCTCTCAAACTTATAGCATCAATGGTGTTTATTCCCTTACTCGGTTCTCTTGCTTATCTTTGCTTGCGTCCGCAACTACTTTTATCAACTATTCGCGAACAATCATTCATACCTAATTGCTAAATATTTCCAACGTGAATAACTCAGTATTAATCGCTCTGACCGTATTAGCATCGTTTATGCTACTGCCAGTTAATATTGCTCATACTGTTGAAGGTTCAACCAATCCAAGCATCAAAATGTTTTCATTTAACCTCAGTTCCCAAAAATGGCAAAATCGCGTTTTATTGGTCTTTGCACCGTCTGTTGATAACCGTAACTATCAGCAACAAATGAAGTTATTTGACCAGCACCAAAATGGTTTTACAGATAGGGATTTAGTTCTTGTTCAGGTTTTGGCAACAGGTAAAAGCTATGCCAACGGACTGCCAATAGATGAGCCTTCTGCTGCCAATTTGCGAAATCGCTTTGGAATTGATAAAGAAAATTTTCGCGTCATTTTGGTGGGCAAAGATGGTGGTGTTAAGCGTCAAGATAGTACACCAGTCCAAGCAACAGCAATTTTCGACCAAATAGACGCTATGCCCATGCGCCAACAAGAAATGCACGAACGGGGCAGAAAATAGCTGATATCAATTCGTAAAACAGGGTTACCAAACAACAGAACAGCCCCAGCAGCAATTCCATCGGGCGGTCAAACTGGAGTCACATCGTGAGGCGTGGAAGCAAGATGACGTGAAATTTCAGCCATTCCATAGTAAGCGATCGCCAAAACAACTGTGCCTCCGATTTGCCTGAGTACAAAAGGGAATATATAGGACTCATATTTGATTTTTGTTGAATCATCCGTTTACTAACTGCTTGGTATTTTAGATTGAAAACTCACATCAAAATCAGCAGAACAAAAGAAATTATCAAGGCATTCTAGAGCTAAACCGAAAAATAATTAAAGTCATCACCCCCTTAGGGGTGAACTTTTAGTGTTTATTAAGAAGATAAATACTGGCCAATGGATGGCTTTTGACGACGCAGAGCAGTCATGGCTTGCTGCTGGATTTGGCGGACTCGTTCTCGACTAACATTAAGTTTCTCTCCAATCTGAGCTAAACTTCGTTCTTGATTATCCAACAGTCCAAAGCGTAAGATTAATACTTCGCGCTGCACGGGTTTGAGCGATGCTAACAAATCATTCAAGTCTTGGCGCAGCAGTTCCTGAGTGATTTGCTCATTTGGCGAGATGCCTTCATCGCTTAGAAGTTCACTAAGTTCAGTATCTTGGTTATCACCCACTCTTAAATCTAGAGAGATTGTCGCACTAGCAGCACTGAGATATTCTCGAATCTGGCTTGGTTCAATGTCCAGCTTCTGAGCAATTTCCGTGACGGTAGCACGACGACCAAGTGTTTGAAATAGTTCTCGCTGTGCCTTCTTAATTTGGCTGAGTTTTTCGTTAACGTGAATTGGTAGCCTCACCGTCCGGGATTTTTCGGCGATCGCTCTAGTAATCGCTTGACTAATCCACCAATATGCGTAAGTTGATAACTTATAGCCTCGGTTAGGATCGAACTTTTCTACCCCCCTTTGTAAACCGATTGCCCCTTCTTGAACCAAATCCAAAAACTCCAAATTGCGGCGCTGGTATTTTTTAGCTATGGAAACCACTAACCGGAGATTTGCTACGATCATCTTTTGCTTGGCTCGTTGTCCAAGCTCAAGTATGCGATCGACTTCGTTTTCAGTTTTATTGACAAAATGAGCTAATTCTGCGGGTGTTGGTTGGCGATGTAATTGTTGACTAAGCTCTTGTTTTTGCTGCTCAATGGCAATCATTTGTTGTACTTGCCTGCCATAAGTTATTTCTTGGTCGGATGTTAATAAAGGGAACTGACCAATTTCTTGCAAATAGACGCGTACCATGTCAGAAGTCAGGCTGGACATACAACTTTAACATTTCTCTAAAATTAGACGAATTTAAAAGTATAAATCAAATAGCTTCATAAAAAATATCAACCGGGGGAGGCAATCTTATGCAAGGACTAATCACTAATGATTGGGCAAGGTAGCCCACAAACTAGATTGTAACTTTAACGATAGACTGGTAAAAATTCTTTGAGGAAGTATTAATGGCACTGGTGGTCTATCGCATTAGTTCTGAAAAGTTCGTAGTAAGCACAAAGCGTGCTTAAAAATCAAGGACTAAAGTCCTTACTACGAACATTTTTTCCCTACAAAATTAATGGGATAGACCACTAGGTTTGGTCAAGCTACGATGTGAAATAAGGACTGTGCGGGAAAAGCGATCGCTCACCCCTTCTAACAATCACCTGAGAATCATCGCAATGGTTACACAGCTACCATCTTCTACCCCAAAAGGCATTATCTACCCTGATAGCGATCGCTTTCTTACCCATTTGGAACTAGACCAACAACTACAACAAGAAAAAGAAAGAGCCGAACAAGCCGAAGCCAAGTTAGAAGCTCTACATACTCTACTAAAAGAGCGGGGAATTAATCCAGAGCAATTGTGAGGCAATTTTATTTACAAAGGTATTGTAATATTCCTCATTCTCAACTTGAGTAAGTGGTTTTTTAGAATCAAAGTAGGAGATAATTTTTCCAAAACACAGGGTGAACTCCATTGGTTCAGCAACCAGAACTCCGGGAAACTTCGTCAATGCAATCAATCCAGCGTGTGCTGGTTAGTTTGAGTACTTACCGATGGACTTCGCTGGGAGCATTGGTAAGCTTATTGCTGTTAACCATCGCTAACGCCGTTACCCCACAACTATTTCGGTGGGGAATCGATCGCGGGATTACCGAAAAAAATTTAGAAATTGTGCTAATTAGCGCTGGCTGGATGGTAGTCGCAGCGATCGCTCGTGGTTTATTTAACTTCGGACAAAGTTATTTGGCAGAAGCGGCCTCTCAAGGTGTAGCTTACGATCTACGAAACAAAATTTTCAGCAAAATTCAAAATCTCAGTTTCAGCTATCACGACCAAGCCCAGACTTCTCAACTGTTAACTCGTGTTACCAGTGACATTGAGCAAATCCGTACATTTGTTGGTACTAGCTTGATTCAGGTCATTGGTGGACTTGTAACATTGGTGAGTATTGCAGTGATTTTGCTGGTGATGAACTGGAAATTAGCACTGATTACTCTAACAGTAGTACCTTTAACCGGATGGTTAATGGCACGATTTGTGACTCGTAATAACAAACTTTTTCGGCAAGTACAAGAGCAACTAAGCGACCTGAATGCTGTATTACAAGAGAACTTAATCGGAATAAGAGTAGTAAAAGCCTTTGTGCGGGAGTCCACTGAAAGGTCGCGTTACACGACCTTGAATGATAACCTAGTTAAGGCAAACATCAAGACTATTAGTGCTATTCGTAATACCTTTCCGTTTATCTTTTTGTTAAGTAATTTGGTAACACTGGCAGTTTTTGCCTATGGGGGAGCGGAGGTAGTTGAAAATAGATTCTCCATTGGTGAACTAGTGGCGTTTAACTCGTACCTAGCCTTGATTCTGCAACCAATTTTGGTAATTGGATTTGCTGCACCAGCGATCGCTCAATCAGCTGCTTCAGCAGAACGAGTTTACGAAGTTGTGGACGCAGAGATAGAAATTCGCGATCGCTCTGATGCCATCCCTTTTGACACCTGCGGTGGTAGAATCACTTTTGAAAATGTTTCCTTTCGCTATCCAGGAGCAAGTACCGAAACTCTCAAAGAAGTTTCCTTTGAAACTAAGCCCAATGAACTAATCGCTGTTCTAGGCATGACTGGTTCCGGAAAAAGCACAATTATGAATTTGATTGCCCGGTTTTATGATGTCACAAAGGGAGCGATTCGCATTGACGGGCGGGATGTACGAGATTTTAACCTCAAAAGCCTTAGATCTCGTATTGGTATTGTCTTCCAAGAAACGACACTCTTCTCTGGGACAATCCGCGAAAATATTTCCTATGCAAAACCCAATGCAACCTTAGAAGAAGTGATTGAGGTGGCAAAAAGCGCACAAATACACGATTTCATCATCAGTCTGCCGGATGGCTACGAAACGATTGTTGGGGAACGTGGTGTGGGTTTGTCTGGTGGGCAAAAACAAAGAATTGCGATCGCCCGTACTTTACTCACTGATTACAGTATTTTGATTTTGGACGATAGTACCTCTGCTGTAGATGCCAGAACTGCTGCCCAAATTCAAGCCGAGTTAGATGGTTTCATGCGCCAAAAAGCTTGCACAACCTTTGTAGTGGCTCAACGCATCAGCACTGTCAAGAATGCCGATCGCATTTTTGTTATGGACAAAGGGCGATTAGTAGCACAAGGTACTCACGAAGAATTGATGCAAAGTAGCCCGCTTTATGGTGTAATTTTGGAATCTCAGGTACAGCAAAAGGAGAACAAATGAGAACTACAGCTGCCGTTGTTGTATCCGAGGAACAAGCTAGTAAGCAAACCTCCACCTTAGGGCGCTTTTTGCAATACCTAAAACCCTATCGTAAAGAAATTCCCATTGCCATCGGATTGGTTTTCATTGGTGCAGTTACCCAGGCAATTGGGCCATTTTTTCTTGGCTGGTCGATTGATAACCTCATTGCTAAAGGAAATTTGCAGGGACTATTGCTGTTATTGGGGCTACTAGCACTGAATTACGGAGTTGGTATCTTAGCAATCCGGGGCCAAATTATTCGAGTCGGCTGGATTATGCAGCGATTATTGGCTCAACTCAGGCAAGATATTTTCATTAAAATCCAAAGTTTACCCCTGAGCTTTTTTGACCGTAGCGAAGCGGGTGATTTAATGAGTCGCTTGCTGAATGATGTCAACACCGTGAATCAGGCATTTGGACTAACCATCGCCCAAATGCTGGGTAATACTTTCAGTTTAATCGGCATTGTAATTGCCATGCTCTCAATTAACCTGCAACTGGGCTTGTTGAGTAACCTAGTAGTACCACTGATGATTTTTACTACAGGCTTGTTTGCACGTTGGGCAAGAGCTAGATTTCGTGTCACACGACAAACCATTGGCGAACTTTCCGCCAAGTTGGAAGAAGATATTGGTAGTGTGCGAGAAGCACAGGCATTTAATCGCGTACACCTCAACATTGCAGAATTCGAGGTTCTCAATGCCGCCAACCGAGATGCTAACGTCCAAGCTGTGGCAATTACTTCGGCCTTTTTGCCCTCCATCGATTTTCTCAACACATTAGCAACCGCAGGTGTGTTGGCTTATGGTGGTTATTTGGCGGTGACGGGAGGTGCAACTGTGGGTGTAGTAACATCCTTTTTACTTTATGTCCAGCAGTTCTTCCGCCCCATCCAAATTCTCAGCCAGTTTTACACCCAAGCTCAATCTGCATTCGCTGGATTAGAACGAATCTTTCTGTTATTGGATGAACCCTCACAACTCAAAGATGCGCCTGATGCTAGGGAAATGCCACCAATTCAGGGCGAGGTAAGATTTGAGAATGTTAAGTTTGGCTATAATCCAGACCAACTCGTTCTCAAAGGGGTAAATTTGCACGCTTACCCAGGGCAGATGATTGCGTTAGTAGGGGCGACGGGTTCGGGAAAAAGCACAATTATTAACTTGATTTTGCGCTTCTACGATGTGTCTGGTGGTGCAGTAAAAATTGATGATATTGATGTACGTAGTGTTACTCAAGCGAGTTTACGTCGTCAGATTGGCATCGTCCTACAAGATAATATTCTGTTCAGCGGTACTGTTGCCGAAAATATTGCCTTTGGCTGTCCCTATGCTACCCAAGCTGATATCGAAGGAGCTGCACAAGCAGCGAATGTCCATGAATTTATTACCTCATTACCACAGGGCTATACAACTCAATTGGGTGAAAAAGGCGCTCCCTTGAGTCAGGGACAACGACAACTGATCAGTATTGCTCGTGCGGTATTAATTAATCCCCGAATTCTCATATTGGATGAAGCGACCAGCAGCATTGATACCCGTACAGAAGCGCTAGTGCAAAGTGCGATCGCCCGCTTGTTGCAAGGTCGTACTAGTTTCGTAATTGCCCACCGTCTCAGTACAGTTACCCAGGCAGATAAAGTGTTAGTGATTCAACAGGGACAAATTGTCGAGCAGGGTACTCACACAGAACTCATCCATCAACAAGGTGTCTATGCGAACCTTTATGCCCTGCAATTGGGTGCAGCAGACAGCGTAAAAGCGAGTGGAGGGAGATGAGAAAGACAAATTAATTCAAAATTCAAAACTTGTACTGAGCTTGTCGAAGTATTCAAAATTAAAGAACTTCTGCCTCTTGCCTCCTGCCTTCTGCCTTCTGCCTTCTGCCTCCAATGCCCCATGCCCAATGACTAATTATGAAAGTTACACTCTATATTGCAACTAGTTTGGATGGCTATATTGCTCGCAGCAATGGAGGAATTGATTGGTTATCAATAGTTGAGACTCCAGAAGAAGATTATGGTTATGCTGCTTTCTACGAATCGATTGATGCTATTGTTTTGGGTAGCAAGACATATGAGCTAGGGCTGAGTTTTGACCAATGGCCTTATCCAGATAAGAAATCTTTTGTTTTCACCCAAAGGGATCTCAAATGCGATCGCGAGGACGTTGTATTTGTCTCTGACCCAGTGAATCGCGCATTAGGAAATATAGAGACACAAGGCTTTAAAAATATCTGGTTAGTTGGTGGTGGAGCCTTAATAAATTCTTTTCTTAGGCACAGCTTAATTGACAAATATATTATTTCGATTATTCCAATTATTTTAGGTGAAGGTATACGCTTTTTCCCACCACCTACCCCTGAAGAAAAATTAGAATTTATTAACTCCAAACAATATCCAAGTGGATTAATTCAAATTCATTATAGACGCAAACAAAACATTTAAATATTTATAATTCATAATTCATAATTCATAATTCATAATTCATAATTTATAGTAAATTGATGAGCATCAGAGCCATCAAATACTTTTGAATTACGAATTACGAATTACGTAGCTTGCTTCTCACGCCTTGGCGAGTATTACGAATTAGTTAAAGAAGCTTGTCAATAGCATTGGTGAACTGTTCGTAAGGAGAAACTCCCACGATAGTCTCTGCTAAAACACCATCTTTAAAAATTAAAACCGCTGGAATGCTACGAAGACCAAATTTTTTGAAGATTGGTTTGTTACTGTCAACGTCTACCTTAACGACTTTAGCACGACCTTTGTATTCCTGGGCAAGTTGATCCATCAATGGACTAATCAACCGACAGGGGCCACACCAAGTAGCAGTAAAGTCAACAACAACAACTTGCTCTTCACTTCCATTTAAAACAACATCAAACTCGCTTTCTTCAACGTAAGGAACTATGTGAGTATCAGTAGACATGTTTTAAGTCTCCAATCTAAAACTAAAATTTCATTACAAAGCTGACTATACAAACTATACTTTGTTATGTCTATTAGATTCATCAATTTCTTAAATTGGAAAATCACCACAGCAGCGTTATTCGTACTGTCGCTCTTGGGTAAGGTAACGGAAAATCGTAGATCTAAGGTGGCTTGCTACCAGTTAACGTAGAGGACGTAGAGTTTTCTGAGAGCGAAAAATTTGCTGATAGGTATGAGACTGGCAAAGGTAGCGATATCTACCGTGAGATTCAGTAACGCACCATATCTGCCTATGGAATTAGATACTTTGTATTTATGCTCTCAAGGCTTTTCCTGGGTAGATGGTCTTTTTTGGATCTGCATCAAATCAATCTTTAGAATAGGTTTATTTGAAGACAGTGGTTTTTCTCTGAGCAGTTGTATTTCTCTTTCAAAAGCATTATTTCCTTGTCTAAAAAAGTCTTGAGAGCTAGATTGAACTAAATCACGAGATAAATTTTGAGTTTGCCTTGGGGTGAGAGTAGGAATAGTTTGTTGAGCGTTAGCAGAAGTCTCCGCAGCCATAAAAAAGGCTGTTGAAAAAACTAATAATTTTAGTTTTATAGATTGGATGAATTTAGGGTTGAACATAATTAAAACATCTATTGTGTGAATTTTGCGTATTATCAAACCATTTTGTTTGGGTTTGATGATATGTAAAATACAGCGATCGCCTGACAAATTACCTCCTACAAATGGGTTAATTTATTTGGATGAGTTTGATGAATAAATCTAGGTTGCTTAAGGAACGTAGCTCAGCCGTTCCATATTCAACTTAAATGACCTGGGTAGGCTTTCCGTCCTCTACCCAACAATTGTGAATTGCCAGTTCTGGTATATATTGACTCAGCGCTCGTTGCTCAGTTAGGGTTGAGAATAATTCATTGTATTTTGTGTTTAATAGTTACATCTTTACTATGTGGAGTTTTAATCATGTCTAGCGATGCAATTATTGAAACTGAATTATTAGAAAATCAAGTTGATAAGCAACACAAGCCCCGGCAAATTCTTGGTATGCAAGAATTAAGTGTTTTGAATCATCGCTACAACTGGAAGGGGGTGGTTCAATTGGCTGGACATTTAACCGTTATGGGAGTTAGTGGTTATGTGTGGGCAATGAATTTTGGCAATTGGTTGTTAGCAATACCAGCACTGGCAATCTACGGCTTTTGTATAGCTTCTATGTTCGCACCCATGCATGAATGCGTTCACAGAACAGCTTTTGCTAACAATCGATTGAATGATATTATTGCTTGGTGCGCGGGTTTGCTTTCATTTTACAACAGCACATTTTTTCTGTATTACCACAACTGGCATCACCGCTATACTCGCGTTCCTGACAAAGATCCAGAACTAACCGATCCCAAACCAAGCAATTTAGGTAAATACTTATTGATAATTACTGGTTTACCCTGGTGGTTAGGCAAGATCCGCGGACATTTTCGGGCTGCTTGTGGTCAACTTGATGATTGCCCATTTGTGCCACAAACAGCACGAGCTGAAGTTATTCGTTCCACTCGCTGGCAATTAGCTGTTTATGTAGGGGCGATCGCTATCTCCATTGCAGTCGGTCAGCCTTGGTTTTTCCTCTATTGGCTACTACCCTTGCTTGTCGGTCAACCAATTCTACGTTTTATTCTGTTGGCGGAACACACAGGTTGTACTCTTGATGCCAATCTGTTGACGAATACTCGTACAACGCTAACGCTGTTTCCTCTACGATTTTTAATGTGGAATATGCCATTTCATGCAGAGCATCATTTATACCCATCAATTCCGTTTCACGCTTTACCTACAGCTCATCAACAGTTGAGTTCGCACTTTACCCACATTAAACCAGGCTATATAAAAGTTAACCGGGATATTGTCAGCCAAGCAATTTTGAATTTTAGATTTTAGATTTTGCAAAAAGTTTGAGATAGGAAGTGTGAATTAATCAACTTGGAACCCAGTAGAAATTGTAAATTATGAATTATGAATTCAAAATTATGAATTAGCATGACCAAGTATTTCCGTTCCAACGTTGATGCAATGGCTAGCTATGTTCCTGGTGAGCAGCCTCAACGTGGGACGCAGATTATTAAACTCAACAGTAATGAGAATCCCTATCCTCCCTCCCCTGCGGCATTAGCTGTACTGCAAAATATTGATGGAGAGTGGTTGCGACGGTATCCAGAACCTTTCGGGAAGGAATTTCGCCAAGCTGCTAGTAAAGTCTTAGGAGTTCCTAGTGATTGGATAATTGTGGGAAATGGCAGCGACGAATTGTTAAGCGTAGTGATTCGAGCCTGTGCAGAACCGGGACGCAAAGTAGTCTATCCAATGCCTACTTACGTGCTGTATCGCACGTTAGCCCAAATGCAAAATGCGGATATTACTGAGATACCATACGCCGAAGATTACATTTTACCGCTTGAAGAATTAATTGCTGTTAATGGCTCTGTAACATTTATTGCCTCGCCTAATAGTCCATCGGGGCATGTGGTGGCAATAGATGACTTGCGAAAACTAGCTAGCCAGTTATCTGGAGTATTAGTAATTGATGAAGCTTATGTAGATTTTACTGAAGAGAATGCGTTGGCTTTAGTCAAGGAATATGAAAATGCGATCGTGATACGGACACTTTCTAAGGGATACTCATTAGCTGGATTGCGATTAGGATTTGGGGTAGCCAATCCCAAACTGTTACATGGATTGTTTAAAGTCAAAGATAGCTATAACATTGATGCGATCGCCTGTGCAATTGGCACTGCTGCAATTACTGACCAAGCTTATAAAAATGCTTGTGTGGCAAAAATTAAAGCATCCCGGACTAAGCTAGCAATAGACTTGAAAAAATTAGGCTTTCGGATTTGGGAATCCCAAACTAACTTTTTGCTGACACAACCTCCAGCAGGAAACGCCGAATATCTTTATCAAAAACTCAAGGAACAAGGAATTTTAATCCGCTACTTCAAGCAGCCAGGATTAGAGGATAAATTACGCATCACTGTTGGGACTGATGAACAAAATCAGGCTTTAGTGGAGGCGCTGATTGATTTGTTAGAGACTGGAAGCCGATTATAGACATCGCTTGACTCAAACAAAAAGGCGATCGCACTTGCGATCGCCTTTTCCTCTAAGAACTGATCTCTGCACTGACTTCATTGAAGAAGCCTGTGGTTCTGGTGTATTTGTTCATCGCCTCAGGCAATAGGGGATTGCTGGCGATCGGCAATTGTTAAACTCTTCTGGCTGAATAGTTATAGATATCTTTACCACCTGATGGTCTTGTTCTTACCCAGGTAACAGTCCAATCACCATCTGCCCTCTCAGTAGGGTTAACCTCGTATCTTGCATTTCCCCATGTTGCTGGAAACCCTCCGGAAATAGTTTCAGCTTGACTAGGAGAAAGTTCGTCAACGTCAACATAAGAAAACTTAGTAATCATTTTGAGCGCTCCTTTGTTAGGAATGTATTAAATGTCTCAAAAGACAGAAGAGATTAACTCAAATTCCTCAAAATTTGGTTGCTCTTGAATTAGCTAAATAACTCTTCTTGTCTTTTTGTAACTGCTCTAGGTTTTCTGATATCTAAGCCCTCTTCTAAAAAACAGAAATGTTTCTTTACATTCTTTGAGAATGCATAGATGCAAAGCGGTTTGTTATCAAACATCACTTTCCTCGAACACTTCTGTAACTTTTAGAAAATAACAAACGAATACAGACTCTGGAGCTTTGAATTATCCCAGGTTTGAGGCTTTATTTTCTAATATTAATTAAAATTTTCAGCCAAAAAGTGAAACACAAAGCTTCAGAAGGCTTTTAGGAATTGGGTTCTTCCACTCTGATAGAAGAAGGCTAAGATGAACTACTACTATCACCTAGAACGAAGACTTGAGCCACAGGTATTTACAGAAAAACGTAGCTCTACCATCTACTATTACAGTAGAGATAAGCCAACTAAAAAACATAAAACAAACTACTCCCTTCTGTATAAAGAAATAAAAAAAATTCTCTTACCTACAAAGGGAGAGGTCTTTAGTGTAATTTGGTTGACCTACCGATCATTATTGGGGAATTCCAAGTGGAATAGATAGTCTATTTGTTCGATTTTTGAGATTGTTTTGCCCTCCTCCATTGTCGCCATCTCCAGAACCATCTTCAGGAGATTCTTGACCTCCAGATAAAAGCTGCTGTTCTTCTGTGGTTAACTCCACAAGTAAATCCAATGTACTGATTTGCTTTGACATAATTAATTACCTCACTTACTTGATAAGGTGATTATCACCTTCACTTGAATATAAGGAACTTTTGTCTTCAGTTCATAAGTCAAAAGGTGGAACTAGATTTTATCTTTGTTCTACCTTTTGATATTTTCAACAAAAAAATTTTAACAAAAAATAGTGATTTACAAGACAAAGATTGAGTAATTAGTTTAATACAATGTGAATTCGATGTATAGGATTTTGACCTCACCCCCAGCCCCTCTCCTATTAGGAGAGGGGAGCAAAAAGCCTAATTTTTCGTTACTCCTCCCTCTCCTACTAGGAGAGGGAGGCTGGGTGGGTTTGTCTTGTCGAATTCACGTTAATACAATGAAGGCGATCGCACTCTCATATCGTGTTCGGTTAAAGACCCATAGTTGGGACTGACGCAAAGAGAAGTCTGTAGCTTGCTTAAGCTATGGTGCGCCGTTTTCCGACGTTGGTGCAGCCAGCACTTGAGCCTGTTGTACTAATGGCAAGTTACACGCGATCGCGTGTAACTTGCCAGTGCGCCGCCAATGAGATTGCCTATGGGTACTGCACCTTCTGCAATCTCTAGTGGTTCGTCGCATTAGTTATGATAGGTAAATAAGTTTGTATTTAGGACTTTAGTCCTTGATTTTTAAGCACTGAAGTGCTTACTACAAACTCATCAAAATTAATGCGATAGACCACTAGTCACCAGTTATCCTAATTTTGAGTGATTGAAAAAAGCTTTCTCCACTCAACAACGCAATTCCAAATGTAACAACAGCAATCCCCAGAATTTGGATCGAGTTTAAAGTTTCGCTAATTGTTACCCAGGCTACTATCGCCGTCAAAGCTGGACTGCTAGAGCCGATTATTGATGCGGTAGTTGCACCAATCATCCGAATTCCTAAATTGTTTAAAGTGTGCCCGATAAAGCTAACTAAACCAGAAAAGATACTACCAATCCACAGAGGCGTCCAGTCAAGTTGAGCAGTAGAAACTGGCCAAAATAGTAAGCTAATACCAGACAGTACCAGAGTGGAAGCAAAGCTGATCCAAGTAAAGGGAATTGGATGGAATTTTTCTAAACATTTTTGGGCAATAACGTTATAAAAAGCATAAACAACGCCAGCACTAATACTCGCTATAATCCCAAATATAATGTTATGATTTCTGTAACTTCCAGAAGATTGGGGAATAACAAGAACACAGCCCACCAAAATAATTCCCATCACCAACCAACGCAAAAATGTAGGGCGTTGACCAAAAAACTTCCAGGAGAGCAATGCTGTAAACACGGGATAGATGAAGAAAAGGGTCGTAGCAATTCCGGTGGTAATTAAGCCAATAGCAACGTAGAGTAAGGCAATGTAGACAAACATTAATACTCCACAGCTAAAGGCTTGAATCAGAACATTCCGATGTTGGCGAGTGAACAATTCTCGTAATTCTTTAAAAGCAGATGGATACAGCTTGAATGCCAGAGATGCCATGAGTGGAACCACGAGTAGCATTCGCATGAACATCAACAAGAATGAATTCTGGAAATCCGGTTTAACGTATCCACCAAGTAAAAGAAAATTCAGTACGAGATGTTCTGAAAACAAAACTCGCACAGTAACGTTATGAAACGCCAAAACAAAGGAGGATAGAAGAACTGTCAGTATGCCTAACACGCAAAAAAGCTTTTTTGAAAGCTGATTGTATTGCCCAAACCACTGGACTGACAGACCAGACGAAATTTGAGTTTTTAGGACTCTGGTTTCGTTATTTGTAAGGACGGTCGCCCAGAAAATTCATCATACCATTGAGCAAGTTTGGGATAGTTCTACCGCCATTGCAATTGGGGCAGACGACTTTCTAATCCCAGTGCACAGGCGTGATATGAGCCAACTTAGGAGCAACCGCACAGGCGGCACTGCCACCCGCTATGAATGAAAGAAACAATTCAAATCCTCTTCCCTTCTGCCTTCTGTCCTCTGCCTCCTGCCTTGTCTGTTGAAAGTTTGGTCGAGTTTTTCAGAAATCGCGATCGCCCAGATTCAGTTCTAGTGCAGTTACCCGTGCTATGCGTGCGTAGGGAGAGTTAGGTGTATAGAAGAGTTTCATGAAAAAGTGCGATCGCCCTTTTAGGTAAAGCTAGACTCAGAGTAAAATTACCTCGAAGCACCAGCTAGTTCAGGGGATGCAACTTTACTGAACTGATTTACAGGACGAGGTAAACCCAGATTCTCCCGTAGGGTACTGCCTTCATATTCGGTGCGGAATAAACCCCGGCGTTGCAGTTCTGGAATCACCAAATCGACAAATTCATCCAAACCACCAGGTAGCCAAGGTGGCATAATCTTAAATCCATCAGCACCATCGTTAACAAACCAGTCTTCGAGCTGGTCGGCAATTTGCTCTGGTGTTCCCAGAATTGTCCGATGTCCCCGTGCCCCAGCAATCCATAAATATAATTGCCGGATAGTTAAATTCTCTCTGCGGGCGAGGTCAGTTATCAGCTGCAAACGACTTTTGCCACCATTGGTATCTGGCAAATCTGGCAGTGGCCCATCCAAGGGGTATTTCGATAAATCGTGTCCCCCTATAAGTCCTGAAAGTAGTCCTAATCCTACCGACGGATGAATCAACTGTTGAAGTTGCTGGTATTTCTCTTTGGCTTCCTCCTCAGTTCTACCAATTACCGGAAATACACCAGGCATAATCTTGAGATGGTCAGGCGATCGCCCGTATTTGCTCAATCTACCTTTGACACTAGAATAAAAATTCTGGGCTTCAGCAAGAGTTTGCTGGGCTGTAAAAATTGCCTCTGCTGTTTGTGCCGCTAAGTCTTGCCCAGCTTCCGAAGAACCTGCTTGTACAATCACTGGATGCCCTTGAATGGGTCGATTGTTGATGCGCGAAAATACGATTAATGATAAACCTAAAATTGCCGCCGATCGCGCGACAATATCTTCCAGCCCGATGGCTTGTTTTCGAGAAACAAGATAAAATCCTGAAACTATAGAACCAAGTGCTGAAGCTGTCATTAAAAATCCCATCGTTTTCGCATCACCGCTCAAAATTTCTTTCGCAAAAATAGGCATTAAATTTACGTGTGTCATTGCCATAAAACAAATGACGATTTGTAAAGCTAATACAGATTTTATAGGTAGAAACTCATATGCAAAAACAAAGCCTTCTTTGAGATTTTGCCATATTTGGGCTTTTCGATCTGATAAGTTTCTGACAACAGGCTTTACTTGAATGGTTAAGATAGCAGATAAGAATGGCAAATAGCTAATACTATCTACCAAAAAGCAGGAAGCAGCGCCAGAACTTGCAATTAGGAAACCCCCAATCATCGGACTGACAAACTTAGCAGTGTTAATTAAGAAGGAATGGGAGGCCATGGCGCTGTAAATATCTGCTTTTTTATCTACCAGTCTGGGAATAATTACCTGACGTGCTGGTAAATCAAAAGCTTTGACTGTTCCTTGAAGCGTATCAATGATAATAATCCAAGTGACAGTGATGCGATCGCTAAGAGTTAAAAACGTTAGTGTAGAAGATAAAACAATAGATGTTAGCTGCGTAGTTAGTAAAACATATCGTAAGTTCCACCTATCTAATAGTACTCCTACTAGAGGTGTAATAACCAAGCCCATAGCTTGATTTGTGAATCCAGCTATACCTACTAAAATAGCTGAATTAGTTAATTGATAAACGTTAACTTTGCTTAATGTTAGATTAACAGAAAGTTTGCATTCTTAGTATCTGTTCAAAAAAAAGCCACTTGTACAATTAATACACAGCGACTAAGCATCATATCATGTCTGTTGAGGAACGACAATCATCCCAAGACGAGGGAATGAGGGGGAAAAGGAAGAGGGGCAGGGTGCAGGGGAGAAGCTCCTCCCCTCTGCTCCCTGCTCCCCTGCTTCTTCCCAATGCCCAATGCTCTTTATCTGTTAAAACATCCTCTTATGAAACTCAAGCGTTATTTCTGGATAGCTATTTTAAGCATCATTGCCTTACTATGCGTGATGATACCACTAAAAACTCAGGCGCATACATCATCAAATACGCTATTTCAAACATCTACAATTAGCGCTCTGTCAGTAGGGATTTATGAGGGAAATACTAATTTCCAGCAGTTAAAAAAATACGGCGATTTTGGTTTGGGTACAGTCAATTATCTTGATGGAGAAATGATTGGATTAGATGGTAAGTTTTATCAGGTTAAAGCTGACGGTGTTGCCTCTATTATTCCTGATGCAATTGTAAGTCCTTTTGCGACGGTGACCTTTTTTAAACCAGAAAAATTAATTAATCTAAAAGGACAGATGAATTATCAGCAATTCCAGGAATCTTTGGATCGCCAATTAACCACTAAAAATTATCCTTATGCAATTCGTATTCGAGGTAATTTTCCTTATGTAAAATTTAGAAGTGTTCCTAAACAAACCCCGCCCTACCTACCTTTGGCAGATGCCCTTAAAGAACAATCAGTTTTCGAGTTAAGGAATGTAAACGGTACTTTAGTAGGATTTCGTACACCTAAATATATGGAAGGAGTGAATGTTAAAGGGTATCATTTTCATTTTTTAACTGCAAATCGCAAAACTGGAGGACATATTTTAGATGGGCAGTTTCAAAATGCTAAAGTAGAGATTGATACTCTGTCAAATGTTGAGATGAATTTACCCAAAACTGCTGAATTTGAACAAGCTGATTTGGGAGATGGCAGACCGAGCAGTAAGTAAATATTTTTGAATTAAATCCATGCCACTATCAGAAACTATTGCCAAAGAAAAAGATACTCGTCCTCCTGTGGCCATTGGTCATGTGAGATTGTATGTGTGTAATGTACCTGAGGCTAGCGAATTTTTCGTCAAAATAGGACTGCGGTTAATTACTCAATCAGAACATGTAGCTGTTTTAGAATTACGGGGAGGAACGCATTTAGTGTTGAGAACAACACCAGAACCTATTAGTTTTGGAACTAAGGCACCTTTTGATTTGATGGTAGATGATGTTTTTGCTACTAGAGATGCTTTGAGAGAATGGGGACTCGCTGTTTCTGAGATCGAACCAGGCAGAATCCACAGTTCATTTACCTTGACTGGGCCAGACGGCTATATATTGACGTTCAATTCCTCACATACAGACGGTAGAGAGGTTTAATTTAGGGCATTGGGGATGGGGGATGGGGAGATGGGGAGACAAGGGAGACAAGGAGAATAAATCCTGATTGGCCAGTCCCCAGTCCCCAGTCCCCAGACTAGCCAACGATTACCCAGTACATACCATCGGGTGCAATTAATCCAAAAGAGGGTTCGCCAAATTCGTTAGGGACGATGGGTGTAACGTTAGTAGCGTTGCTGGTGATGACGCGTTGATGAAAAGCCTCAATGTTTTCAACTTGATAAGTGAAAAGGCTTATGCCTAAAGAACCTGGTTGAGCGTATTCGCGGCGATCGCTTGTAGGATAAAGTGGGCTATAAACTTGAAAAACTCCGACATTGGTCTTTGGTGAAGCGAAAACTGAAAGATAAAATTCTTGCCCTTCTTCAAGCATCAAAATCTGTCGAGTTGAGGGGTTTTTATAACCAGATAACTTGGGGTTATTCTCTGATGGTATAAGTCCAAAAACCTCTGTGTAAAATGAGGTGAGGCTATGGTCAGAAGTAATGAAACTTGAGTGAGTCCCCTCGCTCACTAATAGTCCAGAATCGCGATTAATAGTACCGTAACCAGGGCGATCGTAGTTATATCGCTGGAAAAATGCTTGTCGTGTCTCCTTGCCAATTATAAACATTTCTCTGACACCAACAAAGCGGTTATATAATCCCGTCCCCGCATTCCCAATAAACTCAATTCCCCGGACTGGTTCGGTATAAATCCAGTCTCCATCGTTGGCTTTGTCGTCAGCAAAAGCATCGGCGATCGCATAAATATCTTGAGTCAAAGAAGCAAACCAACGGCTACCTTCCACCACTGGCAAGGTATCACTTAAACCTTCATTGCGCGGTTGTTTCCACCACATTACCCGCACCAATCCATGAGCTGATGAGTTGCCATTTTGCAGCCGCACTGATGTTAAATCTGAGGCATGACCGTAGAGTAATTTCGCCTTTTCTAGGGGAAATTCTCCCCTGTTGACCTCTCGATAGCCGAATTCATTCCAATATTTTAGAGTAGCTTCTATATCCTTTGAGCCAACACAATTTTCAAAAATTCCACTAATCATTATGATTTACCTGATAACTACAGAAAATTTACATTATTTAGGATAAAAGAAACTCACCAAATATTAAGAATGCCTTGGTAGTTTGGTGAATATATGGCTAGGGATTTCTGAATTCTGCTGTGTTACCCATTAAGAGCATGTTTGAAAAGTCCTCTTTTTGGTAGCAAAATGTTCTAGATCTCCCTAAATCCCTCTTAAAAAGAGGGACTTTGATTCTGGTTCCCCCCTTGGAAAGGAGAGCCAGCGACGGGTACAACTGGAGGAGCGATCGCTCCATCTGCTAAATTAAGGAGAGCTTTTGGAAATACGATGTCTACGAGGGGCTACACCTACGCACTTCATTACAGCCAATTATGCTAACATTTCCACATTAACCCACAGCATATTCGGTAAACTGCCGCATAAATGGTGACTGAAATCCTAAAACAATATCTTCCTTTGGAACTCCAGCATTCACCAAATCAGCTGCAATATCATCCTCCGTACCATTCCATTGCAGCCAAATTTTACCACCTTTAATATCGATGTGTATGATACAACTGTGTACCCAGTCTTGACCTTCCCAACCTACATAAACAATTTGGTAATGGTCTCGTTCGGTGTCAAAAATTGTCTCAACTTCAATATTCCCGTAAGCAGGTTTTTGTTTACCATACTCTGAAAGCATCTGTTGTACAATCTGGCGATATCGTACTATTTTTTCCATTCAATAATCACCTCGTTTTCAACATCATAAACAATCATGTTGACTCGATTTTCTTCTACCATTTCTTTGGGAAAATCAAGTTGAAAAAATGTTCTGTAAGTCGTCAAGGGTACGGCTAAATATAAAATCCGCTCTGGATCTCGTCGCCTTAATGCACCTCTATAATTGATAAACTGACCCAACGCTGTGTGGAATTCTGAGATAGCAGAAGATTTCTCTAGAAAACCCTTAACTTCAACAGCAATTTTTTCATTTTCTCTTTCTGCTGCAATCAGTTTTTCTGCTGCTAAATCAATTGACATTTTTACCCCACCCACGTTAAACAAAAGTGGATCATGAGTTATCTGCCAACCGTCCTTTTGTAAAGCTATTTTCACAACCTCATGAAAGACATCTCTAGCAGACATGGGCATTCATTATAGTATTTCCCACTTCTAAGATATCGTGTCGCTGCATTTTCAGCACTTTTCTACGATCCAACACCTATTTACTGAGATACAAGAAACTGTGGTGCGATCGCTTTTTTACCTATTTAGGGCTAAAACCTCAGCACAGCCAACTTTGATACTCTGGATTTGTCTGCTTCATATCTTCATAAAGCCAGACCATGCCATCTAAGTATTAAAAAATACTACAACTCACTTACTACTAATGCATATATCCATCTTTTGACAGAGAAAAATTTCATTCTAATTTCATTTTTTGGCGCAAAGCTTGTAGATGGGGTGAACGTGAGAACATTTCAGACATTTATGATAAGCGATCGCATGAAGTAATCATAGAACGACCACAGGATATAACCTGCCATTAGCGACGTTCCCAAAGCCGTCAGCATCAAATATGTGGCTAACAGCTTGGCATAAATTGTATTTAATTTAATCCCAGGTATCCAGCTTCTCAGTATACACTTAACACTGACTGTTTAGCTTACTCTTAGCTATTAATATTAAATCCTGGGGAATTTTTATTGTAAAAATTGTTCCAATTCCTACCTCACTATTTATAGAAATTTCTCCATTATGTATTTCTAAACACTTTTTCACTACAGCTAATCCTAGTCCACTGCCAACAACTTTACCTACATTATTAGCACGATGAAAAGGCTCAAATAAATGCTGTTTAAATTCTGAAGGAATTCCTATACCATTATCTTTAATTTGGAAAAATATTGCGTCTGTTTCGCAACTAAGACTTAAAAAAATGCTTTGTTTTGGAGATGAATATTTCATAGCATTTGAGAGTAAATTAGTCAAGATTGAATACAGTAAATTTTCATCTAATTTAGCATGAGTACAGTTACTTTCATTAATAAATTTAATAGTATGCTGATGTTGATTAGAAAATTGAATATCTTCTATCAAATTAATGCAAAATGCTTCTAAATCAATTAATTTTGGATGAAATTCTAATTTACCAGCTTCTGCCCTAGTCAAAGTTAAAATATCAGTTAGTAGCTGATTCATTGACCTAGCTGATGATTGAATGCGATGCAAATTTTTAAGTTTTTTCTCTTCTGTCCACTGCTGATTACTTTGAGCTAATAGTTGAGCCGATCCTAAAATAATACTCAATGGGGTGCGGAATTCATGAGATACCATTGAAAAAAAGCGCAACTTTAATTCACTAAGTTCTTTTTCTTGGGCTAAAGTCCTTTGAATAGCTTCCGCTTGCTGACGCTTGACTAATTGTTGATATAGTAAAGCATAAACACCTAATAAAATGGCAAAACTCAAGAAAGTACCAAGCAATTCTATCAACATCCGGTTGCGAATATTTTCTTGGGAATGTCTGACTGAAATTTGTAGTAACTGTTCTTCCCTTGCTTGCATTTGGGTAAGTGTTTCACGAATTTGACTACGATTTTGATTGCTTTGAGTAACTATAGGTGCTTGAATAGCAAAGCTTGATTTACCTAACTGTTTGAGGTTTATAGACTGTTTAGATAGTTCGACTCGTTCATGAATGAGGAATTTTAGCTTCGTTAATTGCTGTTGTTGATAGGAGTCATCAGCAAGTTGTTGCTGCAATTTTTTGACTTTAGTATCTAGGCTTTCCATTGCTTGATAGTAACGTTTGAGTTCTGATTCTTCTCCATACAGGATATAACCTCTACGTCCTGCTTCTGCATCAGTTAGTGTCGCAAATATATCAGTAATCTTTTTCATTACCTCATTTGTATCCTTAACTTTATTGCTACTTGTAATTAGCTGAGTAGCATTTTGGTAAGAAATTATACTAATTACTCCCATTAATAATAAAGATAAGCCGAAGCCAGAAGCAATCCATTTCCCTCCTAGCAACCATTTCATAAAAAATCAATAATTCATCCAAGACCTTACATTATAGTAAAGATTATTTCACTAAAAGCTGAGTTAAGAATTACTTTTAACTAACCGATTTATACCCGATTTTTAACCGATATTTTAACTTTTAAGTATTTAAATATATTTAATGTAAAAAAATCATCTACATTTTGTTTTCCATAAATCTATAACAATCCCAATAATCAGAAAATTCATTCTCGGTTAACGCCGTTCTCCGTAATGATTTGGAGACTAGTGGGTTGGGTAGTGCATTCCTGTAGGGTAGGATCTGGTATAGAACTACAGGCTGAGTTATTCTCCCCTGCTCCCCTGCCCCTCTACTCCTCATCTCCTCATCTCCCCATATCTCAGTTACTATTTTTGAATGCAACTTGCTATAAGGTTATGTATTGGAATTTATCGTAGTCTTTTGATTAACAAATATTTTGGAAATGCGGATTTTGGTAGTTGAAGATGATGTCCAGCTAGCAGAAATGCTTATGGATGCCCTGAATGACCGTCAATATGTGGTAGATATAGCCCAAGATGGAGAAGAAGCGTGGGATTGTATTAAGGGGTTGGAATATGATTTGGTGGTGCTAGATATTACGTTGCCCAAGTTAGATGGTGTGAGTTTTTGTCAAAGGTTGCGATCGCGTAACCACACAATACCCGTCCTCATGTTAACAGCACGCGACACCCTTGCTGACAAAGTTACTGGGTTGGACGCTGGGGCAGACGACTATATGGTAAAACCTTTTGAAATGCCAGAGCTAATGGCTCGCGTTCGCGCACTATTACGCCGCAACAGTGCTGCAACATCATTTCCAGACCTTGGTTGGGGTAGTCTGCGTTTAAATCCCAGCACTTATGAAGTTACTTATGCTGACCAACCCCTACAATTAACGCCCAAAGAATTTGCCTTGTTAGAACTAATGGTTTCTAGCGGTCGGCGGGTGCTAAGTCGAGCCGGAATTATTGAGCGTATTTGGTCTCTTGATGACCCACCCAGCGAAGAAACTGTTAAGTCTCATATTAAGAGTTTGCGATATAAGCTTAAAGAAGCAGGTGCGCCTGATGATTTTATTGAAACAGTTCATGGATTGGGTTATCGTCTCAAGCAGCTTTAGAACACTAACCGATTTCTACCTAATATTTACCCTTTATCTCCACAACTGATTGTTAAACTACTATCATGGCAATCCTAAAATAATTTGGTGAGAGAGTGAATCGCTGAAAAAAAGCTTGTGAATATATACTTTTAGTCTCCGTGATTTCTCAGATTCAAGTTGGAATTGCTATACTGAAATTAACCTCTTTTACACCACAATTCTCCAAATCAATTTAATTATTGACTTGGGGAATTTTAATTTTTATTTAATATTTTAAATAAATTAAATACCCGATTTCTACCCAATTATTAACCGATATCCCAACTTATAAAGTGTAATATCCACAACAAAGCAAGTTTTGGAAGTTCATTTTCAGCTTGAGGGAAATTTTTATGTCTCGTTCTTCAATAAATATTTCTCATATTGTTCTTAGTAAAGAAGAGTATCGTAAGCTGAAAATTTATGCAGTCAAGCATCAGATAACAATACATGAAGCAGTTCGGCTACTAATTGATTCTTTTCCAGAACAATCTCAAACTAGTAAAAGTTTAAATAAAAACTATCTGGGTATGTTCCCTAGAAGGTTTTTACACATTTGTTTAGATGCAAGATAACTTGTAAAATTATTTTTTTACAAGTTAGCTCTTAATGAAATTTTCTCATCATTCATAAGTAAATTTCAAGTATGAAAACTATTGCTTCTTTAAATTCCGTTAAATCTTTAGAAAATTCTGCTTTAGAAACACCAAGTTCTCAACCGACTTATGCACTAATTTCAGTTCATGGAGACCCAACAGCTGAAATTGGTAAAGAAGGCGCAGGTGGTCAAAATGTTTACGTGCGAGAATTAGGATTAGCATTAGCAAAACGCGGCTGTCAGGTTGATATGTTTACCAGACGCGAACACCCCAACCAACAAGAAATTGTCGAATTAGCGCCAGGGTGTCGTACAATTCGTCTAACCGCAGGGCCAGCTGAATTCATTCCTAGAAATGATTTATTTGAACATCTACCAGAATTTGTTGAAGCTTGGCTAAATTTTCAGCAGCGAACAGGGCGGAAGTATACATTAATTCATACTAATTATTGGCTTTCTGGTTGGGTAGGATTGGAACTTAAATCTCAACTGGGGTTACCTCAAGTTCATACCTATCATTCCATAGGTGCAGTTAAATATCGTAATGTAGAAAATCCACCGCAAGTTGCAGCAATTCGTCATTGTGTGGAGAAAGCTATTTTAGAACAAGCAGATTGTGTAATATCCACTAGTCCCCAAGAAGCAGAAGATCTGCGTCAATTAATTTCGCAATATGGACGTATTAAAGTTATTCCTTGTGGGATTAATACCGAACACTTTGGTTCTATTAGTAAAGAAGTTGCTCGGCAGCAGTTAGGAATTACATCGGATTCTCAGATAATTTTATATGTAGGACGTTTCGATCGCCGCAAGGGAGTTGAAACTTTAGTCAAAGCCTGTGCTAGTTTGCCTTCAGGATTTCAACTGTATCTAGTTGGTGGTAGCCGGGAAGGTGGAGCAGATTTTCAAGAACAACAACGCATTCAAAATTTGGTAAAAGAATTAGGATTAGAAGCAGTTACTAATTTTACCGGACGAATTTCTCAAGCACTGCTACCTGCTTACTATGCCGCAGGAGATGTCTGTATTGTACCGAGTTACTACGAACCTTTTGGTTTAGTTGCAATTGAAGCAATGGCAGCCAAAACGCCTGTAATTGCCAGTGATGTAGGAGGGTTGCAGCATACAGTGGTGCATGGCGAAACTGGACTTTTAGTTCCTCCCCAGGATTCTAATGCTTTGAAAAATGCTATTGGGAGTCTATTAGAAAACCGCATTTTGAGAGAGAAATATGGCAATGCTGCACAAAATTGGGTTCAGTCTCGTTTTAGTACTCAGGGAGTTGCCGCCCAAGTCCACGAACTCTATCAATCTTTAACAGTTGATACTTTCGTTCAAGAAATTATTCAAACTAAAAATTTAACTCCAGAGTTGGAAAAGCAAATTCAAAATCTGTTGAAGTCGAAAGCTTTGAAATCTAGTGAAGTCAAGGCTTTAGAAAAATTAATTGACTTATTTTCTAATGGAATTTTGCAGTGGGTAACTAGTTAAATTTATAAAAATTAAAAAATATCAGCTAATCGTCATTCAAATTGCATCTCCGTGTCCCCCTACCCTTCTCCTTCGGAGACGCTACGCGAACGGGAACGCTAAGAGCGAACGGGTTCGGAAGTCTGGACTCGACGGGAACCGCCTTCTCTACGAGAGGCTTCCGCCAACGCGCAGCGTCTCGTAGAGAAGACTCCAACTTCCTCACCGCGTCAGAGCGTCTTTCTAGCGAGTTGAACTATGCAATTTAAAAGCGCATCACCTTAGTTTCTATAGTTTCTATAGTGCAATTTTGATTAAAACTTTGAATCTAAATAATTGCTCTTGATGTAATTAATTCAATTTTAAATAGTGAAAATGTGTTAATCAACATCAATTTTTGTATCAAATTGGTTGGCAAAATAAATCATATTTACTACACAATCTGATTATCATTTCGGAGGAGAAAAGTAAAAATGAAATTGGTTTTAGTTATTGAATTAGATAATACATTGGTCGGTAACAATCGAGCTATTGCGGCTTTAAACCAAAGGCTAAAAGGCATACGCAAACAGATATACTTAGTCTATGTTACTGGTCGCTCTTATGCTTCTAGTCGTCGGTTAATAGCACAAGCAAAGCTTTTAAAACCCGATTATTTAATTACTAGTGTAGGTACTGAGATTTATCAACAGGGTGTACTTTTAGATAAGGATTGGCAAAATCAAGTTTCACAAGATTGGAATAAGGATGCTGTTTGGGCTATTGCTAGTTATTTTTCTGCATTGATACCTCAACCCGACAGCAAACAAACATCTTGGAAATTAAGCTTTTATTTAGATATGTCTGCGCCGCTTGAGGTCATCCACGATTTACAAGATTTGTTAAATTTTACTGGATTGCAAACTCAGGTGATTTTTAGCAATGGACGAGATGTTGATATCATACCCAAGAACAGTAACAAAGGTAAAGCAACTGCATATCTACAACAATTGCTGCAAGCGCAATCAGATGCAACTATTGTTTGTGGAGGTTCGGGAAATGATATCAGTTTATTTCAACTGTCATCAGCTGGGATTATCGTTAGTGATGCCCAAACAGAACTACTTGCGTGGTATTATAAAACACATTATCCTTGGCACTATTTAACTCATTATCCTGGTGCTACTGGTATTCTTGAAGGATTGATCTATTTTAATATTTTGCCATTCCCTAACAGGTGGCAATCGCAACCTATTTCAAATTAGGTGTTGCTGAATCTAGGTATGAATTTAATTCACGCAGAGACGTTCCAGGCGCACAGAGAGAGGAGGAGTTTGAGATATTGATTAAATTTCATACTTTAATTCAGCAATGCCCCAAATTAACTTTAAATATAAAAAATTCCCGCACATAGGTTATCAAAGTGCGAGTAAATATCAGGAACGTAATACTCAAAATCAGGAACTATTACTGTTGTTTTAGTAATAGTTAGCTAAAAATTACTCAGCTTCTTCTAGCAGGTAATTATTTATCATTGCGATCGATGTCTAACTCTTCACGACGAACAGTATCTTTGGCTTCAACTGTATCGCGATCGACTACCTTTTTAACTTTCACTTCCTCGCGTAAAATCGGTTGCTTTTTAACATCAGCAGTTTCTTCATAAACCTCCATACGAGCAACTTCTCCTTCACGAAAGTCAGCTTCACCAGGCGATACAGTTCTAGCACCTCCTTGTGGAGTAGTGCGTTCAATAATTACGCTTTCTTTTTCAACTGGTACAGAAACTTTTGCTGTCTCAGTTTCAACACGTTTGCCAACAGATACTTCTCCTGTTTTAAAACGCGATTTATTGGCAACTAAACGTTCTTCGTATAGTTTTAGGTTTTGGTGATTTTGCTCATTTGCTTGGTAAAGATTTGGTTCATTTTCATACTTATATCTATTGCGATCGCTAGAGGCTAGTGAAGCATCTACAGGTGTTGATGTCTCTACAGGTGTTGATGTTTCTAAAGGCGTTTGTCTGGTTTGAGTCTGATAAACATCATGCACCCGTTCTTCATAATCATAATCAATCTGTTCCAAATTATTAAAATCTGGTATTAGATTCTTGAAATTGTTTATTACATGATAGCAATTCTAAATTATTTGTGAAAAAATTACTACTAAACTAGAATTGCTATGTTAGCTATTATTGAGTATTTTGGTTCCTATTAGGAATGCGAACAATATACTTATTAGCAGATGAATTAACAGCAAGTGGTTCGATTTTTCCTTGAGAAACTAAAGTTTGATAAACTAAAGCTGTGATTTCTCCTCTAGTTGCAGGTTTAGTTGGATTTATAACTTTGGGATTGGGATAGTTGACGACTATATTTTTTTGTGTCGCTGTTGCTACGTCTCCAACTGCATATTGCGGAATTTTGTTGGCATCTGCGTAAGTGTTAGTAATAATAAATGATGCAGGACGAGCCGCCTGTCGAGCGGTTGTTGATGCAGCTTGGGCTTTTGGTATTATTAAAGGCTGCAACAAACCAGTAAATCCAAGTGGCATGAAAATACGTCTTTTTACAGCTTTCTGTGTAGTTTGTTGAGGAACTACTCTCTGCGCGACTGTGGGAAAAGGAACTGCTGATATATTAGGAGTTAAATTCAATCCTTTGCTTAAAGCAACTATAGCCTCAATCTTAGAAACGGGTTGATTAGGACGAAAATAACCACCAGGATAACCTGCCATAAATCCTTGTTGATATGCTTCTTCAATGGGGCGAGTAGCCCAATAGTTCGCAGGAATATCTTTATATACAGCACCACTTTGTATTTGACGAATTGGTGGTTGATTAAAAGCTTTACGAATGATTGCTGCAAACTCATCGCGGTCTACTGGCTGTTCTGGTCGAAACGTACCATCAGGATATCCAGTTACAATATTTCTTGCAGCCAAACCTCGAATAAATGGCTGTGCCCAGTAATTAGGTTGAACATCACTAAAGGTAGTTGTAGGGGAAGATTGAGCATAGGTATCCAATGCTCCAACTGCTAGTACTGTTAAATTTAAAGTTAGTAAAGATACACTTGCTGACACTAACTTAGTTAACTGTGTCATGATCCATGCCCCTTATTTTTTCAATTATCCATTCTTTATAATACTTCAATAGTTATTAACAAATAGTGGAGATTTAGTGGAGAAATTTATCCCACAGATTTAAATACTACTAAAGACTGACTATGCTTATTACTTTAGATATAGATAACGCAACAACGAAAATATCAAAAACGTCAATGTTTTAGTAACGGCTTATGTTAATAGAATAATTTTATAGCAATCTTATTTTAGTTGTGAAAAATATAGATTAGGGAACGAACTGCATAGACGCGGAGCGGATTCTCGTAGGGTAGAATGCAAAAGACGCAAAGGAAAGAAGAAAGAGAGATATAATTTTTATGAATGATTTAGGACTGCTATAAATCTAAGTAATAAAATCTAAAGCTTGCTTTCGAGAAGAAAAATATAGCGGAGTTCTCCACGACTTTTCCACTATTTAGATTTAATCTAAGTCTCAAACAATAAATTAATGAAATTTTCCTTATATAACTTTTTTGCTACCTTGGCTATCAGTTATTTTACTATGTACCCATTTTACGGACAAAAATTAAGTGCTAATTGAATATAAGATACATCTTTCAAAAAATCTTTCTTTGGGTAGTAGAGTTATTGTCTGAAAAAGCAAGATGGTTAGCGGTAGGAGGATAGAATGCGTCAACTCATTATCCAAGTACCACGGGGAAATGGAAAAGCTGTTATCGATATTGCCAAATCTCATAACGGCACAAATCTGGCTCGATTTGAAGGAAATGCAGAAGAACCGATTGATGTAGCGATCGTTCATGTTTCTAATCGAGAAGTGGGGAAAGTTCTGGAGAAGTTACAAGACTTACCCAAAGTACAAATTACGCTCATACCAACTGGTGTGATGACTCTGCAACCACCCGCATCTCAAGCGCCGCAACAAGTTGTAGATGTGGAAGAACGCAGTCCGATTGAGATTTTTCTTTCTGGTTTGCAAAGTGTTGGCTCTTGGCGAGGTTTTCTTGGTTATGCGGCACTGGCAGGTTTTGTAGTGTGGATTGGCTTGTATACCAATACAAGTTACTTGCTGGTGGCGGCGATGTTGATTGCACCCTTCGCAGGCCCGGCAATGAATACAGCGATCGCTACTGCATGGGGCGATCGCCAACTCCTGCGACGGAGTATTTTACGATATTTTGCTGCTTTAGCAGTCACAATTGCCACTACTTGGCTACTGAGTCTGATATTACGACAACAAATTCCTACTAGTTTAATGTTAGACAATAGCCAAGTTTCAGCAGTGGCGGTACTTATACCCTTGGCAGCCGGAGCCGCAGGGGCGCTCAACTTGGTTCAATCAGAACGGAGCAGTTTAGTATCTGGAGCAGCAACAGGGATGTTAGTCGCCGCTTCTTTGGCTCCACCTGCGGGAATTGTGGGTATGTCCAGTGCAGTCGGCAGATGGGACATGGTAATTTCGGGACTGTTTTTACTGTTTTTGCAACTATGCGGTATTAACTTTTCCGCAGCTTTGTTGTTTAGAATGTTCGGGTTGTCTGCTCAAGAAACTCGCTATCAGCGTGGTAAAAAACGGGTTTTCGCTATTTCCTTGGCGATAACTGTCATCGCATTGGCTCTTTTACTAACTTGGCAGTTCTCTAATTCTCCCAATTTACAACGCTCTAGCCTTGCCCAACGTGCCAACGCCCAAGTTCAGAAAACTGTGGAGCAAGTTGGTTTAGCAAAATTAGTCGAGTCGAATGTGCGCTTTACACGATCCAATATTGAAGGGCAGGATACCCTGCTATCTGTTGTTTATGTGCAGCGTCAACCGGGAGTTACAGCGTCTAGTGAAGAAATACGCTCACGCCTCACCCAATCAATTCAAACCCAATTATTGAAACAGGACTTAAATGTGACACCTCTAGTTGATGTCAACGTGCTAGAAACACCTGCTAGTAAACAATAAGACCATTTATGAGTAGTTCAAAGCTTTCAGAAAAACAAGCCCTAGAAAAAGAACGTAATGAAGTCTTGCAACAGTTGGAAGATTGGCTAGAAATTCCAATGCTGGTGCTGGGCTTTGTATGGCTAGCACTATTCATCATCGAGATCGTCTGGGGATTAAACTCTTTACTGGAAGCTTTTAGCATCACTATTTGGATTATTTTTATATTAGATTTTCTACTTAAACTAGCGATCGCTCCTCATAAACCTTCCTATATCAAAACCAACTGGCTAACAGCTATTTCTTTGGTGTTGCCAGCACTGCGTACTTTTCGGATTATACGGGTGGTACGTATATTAAGAACAGCACGGGCTGTGCGAGGCTTACAGTTGTTGCGAGTCATGACTCGTGCTAACCGAGGGATGCGGGTTTTAGGAGCAAGTATTAGCCGTCGAGGGTTTGGTTATGTTGTGGCATTAACAATGATAGTTACTTTAATAGGAGCAGCAGGGATGTATGCCTTTGAAAACGAAGTTCCTGTGGAATCAGGGTTGCATAATTACGGCACTGCTTTATGGTGGACAGCAATGCTTATAACAACAATGGGTTCTGAGTATTGGCCCAAAACGCCCGAAGGACGGGTACTTTGTTTTTTCTTAGCCTTATATGCGTTTGCCGTGTTTGGCTATGTTACTGCGACTCTGGCGACGTTTTTTATTGGTCGTGATGCCGATGATGATGAAGCAGAGTTAGCTGGAGCAAAATCGATTCAAATGCTTCAGAGTGAAATCGCAGCATTGCGCGGAGAAATTCAAGAATTATTGCATCAAAATTCTGAGCGTTAACGTTAGCAAAAATTACTTAGTGAGGAAACTACATGAATGCAGAAATATCGACAGCTTGGGATAAGATTCAAACTATGATTAACGGTTTGATAGCTTTGCTACCAAACATTGTATTAGGGTTAATTGTCTTCATCTTCTTTTTATTTGTTGCTAGCAGAATTAAGGCACTAGTTAAGCGCCTAACTCGCAATCGTCGTTCTGCCCGAAATTTAGGTTTAGTACTAGGAAGGTTAGCGCAGGGGTTGACAATTTTGATTGGGTTGTTTATCGCCCTTTCCATTGTGATTCCTACATTTCAAGCTGGTGATTTGATACAACTTTTGGGAATTAGTGGTGTTGCAATTGGTTTTGCTTTCCGCGATATTTTGCAAAATTTCTTAGCTGGGATTTTAATTCTGCTCACTGAACCTTTTCAAATTGATGACCAAATTGTTTTTAAAGGCTTTGAAGGAACGGTCGAAAATATTGAGACACGCGCAACAACAATCAGAACCTACGATGGTAGGCGGATTGTCATTCCGAACTCGGAATTATTTACTAATTCTGTAACTGTAAACACTGCCTTTGATAACCGACGATTAGAATACGATGTTGGCATTGGCTACAACGACGACATTGACCGTGCCAAACAGTTAATGTTAGACGCAATGCATAGTGTAAATGAAGTTTTAAAAGACCCGGCTCCTGATGTATTAGTAATGGAACTTGCTGAAAGTACTGTTAACATCCGTGTGCGTTGGTGGATTCATCCACCACGACGTGCAGATGATTTATCTTCGCGGGACAAGGTGATTACTGCAATTAAGAAAACTCTCGTTGCAAATGGCATTGATTTGCCCTTCCCAACTCAACAAATTCTGTTCCACGACCAGACAGAAGAGACAGATGGAAACCGCTCCCGTCAGCGTGAAGGTTGGCCATCTGGTAAAGGTGAAGTACCAAAGCCTCGCCGCATCAGTGATTCACTTCTTTTACTTGCTCAAGTACGCTCCTCAGAAGATAACAACGGTAAAGTAGATTCTCAAACCAACGAACAATGAGAAATGTCAAGATAAGCAAACTGTGGGATCAGCTCCACTCAAGTTACTGGTTCATACCGGCGGTTATGGCGGTGGTAGCTACTGCTTTGGCTTTCACAATGCTTAATCTTGACCGCACAGGTAAGGTAGACGTCAATTACTGGTGGGTTTATACAGGTGGAGCTGATGGAGCAAGATCCCTTTTAGAAGCTGTTGCAGGTTCAATGGTGAGTGTTGCTGCTACAGCTTTTTCAATTACCATCGTGGCGCTGCAATTGGCTGCTTCCAATTTTGGTCCCCGACTTCTGCGTAATTTTATGCAGGATACAGGAAATCAAGTCGTACTTGGCACATTTATTGGTACATTCATTTACTGCTTGCTCGTACTGCGGACAGTTCATGGAGAAGGAGATGGATACAGCCTGTTTGTGCCACAGGTCGCGGTTACAGTCGGTATTTTACTCGCAATTATTAGTATTGGTGTTTTGATTTATTTTATCCACCATGCTTCAACAATAATTCAGGCATCTCACGTAATCCAAAATGTTAGTGAAGATTTACATTTAGCAATTAAGCGGCTATTTCCAGAAAAAATTGGGCGTGGTGAATCAGAAGATAGCCTTGGAGTTGAAAAAATTCCCATATCTTTTGAGGAGGAAGCTTTACCGATTCGAGCTAATGGCACTGGTTATTTACAAGCAGTTGACGACAAAGAATTAATGAAGATTGCTTGCAAGCAAAATTTGCTAGTACGTCTTAAGGTTAGACCGGGAAAATTTGTGGTTCAAGGTAGCGATTTAGTCTTAGTTTTTCCTGGAAAAAAAGTAAATAAAAAACTTGTAAAAAAAATCAATGATGCCTTTATTTTGGGCAAAGAACGTACAGAACAACAGGATGTAGAATTTCCCATAAATCAGTTAGTAGAAATTGCCCTACGTGCTATATCTCCTGCTGTGAACGATCCATTTACTGCAATTCGCTGTATTGACCAATTAAGTGCTGGATTGTGCCACCTCGTTCAAAGGAATTTCCCTTCACCTTATCGCTATGATAATAGTAATAAGGTGCGTGTAATTGCCGAAGGCGTAAAGTTTACGGAATTAGTGGATGCTGCTTTTAAGCAAATTCGCCAGTATGGGCGATCTGATATTGCAGTCACCATTCGTTTATTAGAAGCTATAGCTTTAATTGCTACTTACACTAACAATTCTAGATATCAAGCAGTCCTCCGGCATCATGCTGACATGATTTTACAAGATAGCCATGAGGCACTCTCACAAAAACAAGATTACAAAGATGTAGAACAAAGGTATTACCAGGTCATTAAAAATTTAAATAATGACGATATTAATAAGAATTGGGATTAATTATAAAAATCGTGTTTTAAATTAATATTTTTTTGAATAACACTTAAATGTTGAATATATTTCGGAATCATAGAATTTTGTATTTAGTGACAATTGCTACTTTTGGAATTGCTATTGGTGCTTTGTGGGAAGTCACGGAATGGTCTGCTGGCAAAATTGTGAGTACTCAAGTAATTGAAAGCTTGGATGACACCATTATTGATTTAGTTATGGATACGATGTTTTATTCTATCTTCTACCCTTTTGTAAAAACCTGCCCCCTGCCCCCTGCCTTCTGCCTATCACCTCAGGAATTGTTAACGCCTTCGATCGCAACTATAACCAAGGTGCTACAATCAACAACCATGCTAGGGGTGCCTACATCATCAGGCTGAGATTACACCCTTAACACCTGAGTCTGGGTAATACCAGCGGAGGGAAGCTGTTTACTGAGGAATTCAATATGAGAACAGAATGGGTTGCTAAGCGGCGTGGGCAGAGTAATGTATCTCAAATGCATTATGCACGCCAAGGTGTTATCACCGAAGAAATGCACTACGTCGCCCAGCGGGAAAATCTGCCTGCTGACCTCATTCGTGAGGAAGTAGCGCGGGGAAGAATGATTATCCCAGCTAACATTAATCACACTAACCTAGAGCCGATGTGCATCGGCATCGCTTCTAAATGTAAGGTAAATGCTAATATCGGCGCTTCACCTAATTCTTCAAATCTTCAAGAAGAAGTGGATAAGCTGAATCTAGCGGTGAAGTACGGTGCTGATACTGTCATGGACTTGTCTACAGGTGGCGGAAATTTGGATGAAATTCGCACCGCCATTATCAAAGCTTCCCCAGTTCCCATTGGCACAGTGCCAGTTTACCAAGCTTTAGAAAGTGTCCACGGCACAATTGAAAAGCTAACTGCTGATGACTTTCTCCACGTCATCGAAAAACATGCCCAGCAAGGGGTAGACTACCAAACCATCCACGCCGGGATTTTGATTGAACATTTGCCCTTGGTGAGAAGCCGCATCACTGGTATTGTTTCTCGCGGAGGCGGAATTTTAGCACGGTGGATGTTACATCACCACAAACAAAACCCGCTTTACACCCATTTCCGGGACATCATTGAGATTTTCAAAAAATACGATGTCTCCTTCAGTTTAGGAGATTCCCTGCGTCCTGGCTGCACCCATGATGCCTCGGATGCAGCACAATTAGCTGAATTGAAAACCTTGGGACAGCTAACCCGCAAAGCCTGGGAACATGATGTACAGGTGATGGTGGAAGGCCCCGGACACGTGCCAATGGATCAAATTGAGTTCAACGTCCGCAAGCAAATGGAAGAATGTTCTGAAGCACCTTTCTATGTTTTGGGGCCATTGGTAACAGACATTGCTCCTGGCTATGACCATATTACCTCAGCGATCGGCGCAGCAATGGCGGGATGGTACGGTACAGCAATGTTGTGTTATGTAACACCAAAAGAACATTTGGGATTACCAAATGCTGAAGATGTGCGGAATGGTTTGATTGCTTACAAGATAGCAGCTCACGCAGCCGATATTGCTAGACATCGCCCTGGTGCAAGGGATAGAGACGATGAACTTTCCAAAGCTCGTTACAACTTCGATTGGAACCGTCAGTTTGAATTAGCACTCGACCCCGAAAGAGCTAAGGAATATCATGATGAAACTCTGCCAGCAGACATCTATAAAACTGCTGAGTTTTGTTCCATGTGCGGCCCGAAATTCTGCCCAATGCAAACTAAAGTTGATGCTGATGCGTTGACAGAATTAGAGAAGTTTTTGGCGAAGGAGACTGTGACTCAAAGTTAATTCATGCTGGGCAGGGGGCAGGGGAGAAGATCCTCTCCTGTGGTCCCTGCTTTCGTGCTTATCCTCCATTCCCCACTCCCCACTTTTCTTGAGTTATTGTTGGGTAGAAGAAAACTTTTTTAATGACTGCCAATTAAACATACTAGAAAAGGATGCGAGGAGCGATCGTGGGACAAACACAGGAGCTAGGACAGATTATTATCTTGAATGGTACACCGCGATCGGGGAAGTCGAGCATTGTCGAAGCGATCCAAGAAATGTTTGATGGTGTATGGATGAACTTGGGTGTCGATAGATTTATGCAAATGACTCCCGCACGATACCTGCCAGGAATCGGTCTGCGGCCAGGGGGAGAACGCCAAGACATCGAACCCCTCGTTCCGATTCTGTACAGCGCTATGTATGAATCCATAGCTGCCCACAGTCGCTTGGGATTGAATGTTGTGGTTGATGTCGGACACCATGACGGATATGCAATGAAGCGGGGCATTTTGACCGATAGTGCCCGACGTTTAAACGGATTGCCTGTCTTGTTTGTAGGCGTTCGCTGCCCCATTGAGATAATTATCGAAAGACGACAAAACACGGGGTGGAAGGCGGTAAGTTCAGCCGACTCTCCAGTGCCAAATCCGGTTGAGTTGTGGCAACGTGAAGTCCACATCCCCGGCATCTATGACCTTGAAGTCGATACCTCATTGTTAAGTCCGGGTGCATGTGCTGAGGTGATACGCCAGCACCTTGCAAATAGTCCAGCACCGTCCGCATTTCAACGACTCGCTGCACTATCACCCAACTAAGGGGGTTGCAAATAAAAAATAAATAATCGCTTTGGTAAGCAGCTACGGTGTACACACAAGTGGGAAATACTAGTGGTCTATCGCATTAATTTTGAGGGATAAATACGTTTGTAGTAAGGACTTTAGTCCTTGATTTTTAAGCACTAAAATGCTTACTACGAACCTTTCAGAACTAATGCGATGAACCACTAGTCAGCTTGCTGTGTTAAAGCTGTTTATGTCATACTTATTAAATACAAGTAATTACAGCAATAGATAAGACTGTTAGGACATCAACGGATGATAAAACTTAGACACAAAAGGACTTTTCACCCAGTCCCCAGTCCCTTGATATACAATATTCCGACCAAGTTCTAGTATTATTCATCACAATCGCTAGAAATCAGGAGTTCGAGGTTAAGAACTGACGATAGAAATAATTGCGATCGCCTCATTTCCGATGAAAGCATCCCAAATTTGCACGAACATCAACTTTTTTTTCCCAGGACGAATGTCTGGTCGTCTTTAGAAGATTTAAGTTTCCCCTCAATAAGGAGTATATTATGTCACAGTTGCAACAAGGGCTGCCAGACACCTTTATAGCCAAAAGCTTAGAAACTACCCCAAATATTTTCCAACGAGTTGAAGCTTTGGCGAAGGATTTTGCTACCCGTGCAGGGGTACACGACAAAGAGGCTTCGTTTCCTTTTGAGAATTTTACAGCTTTGCATGAGGCAGGATTGCTAAACCTCACCATCTCGCAGGAACTGGGCGGCCAGGACTTGGGGCTAGAGATTGTCTGTCGAGTGATTGAAGGCATAGCGCACGGCGATGCTTCCACCGCGCTAGTACTAACAATGCACTATCTCCAACATGCCCATGCAGCTCGTAGTCGTCGTTGGCCTTCAGAAGTATACAAACGCGTATGTCGTGAGTCAATAGAAGGTATTGCTCTGCTGAATGCTGCCCGTGTGGAACCAGAATTAGGCACGCCAGCCAGAGGTGGATTACCTGCTACCATTGCCGAACGGACAACAGAGGGCTGGCGTTTAACAGGTCACAAACAATACACCACAGGTAGCCCCATCCTCAGCTACTTTGTTGTTTGGGCACGGACAACTGAAGATGAACCACAAGTTGGGAATTTTCTAGTTCCTCGCGATTTACCTGGCTTGCAAATTGTCGAAACTTGGGATCATTTGGGGATGAGAGCCACCGGCAGCCATGACCTCATTTTAGAGAATGTATTAATTCCCCCAGAATACGCCATTGATATCCGCCCCGTCTCTGCTGTCCCTCCTTTCGACCCATTGATTGGTACTTGGGGCAGTTTGACAATTAGTGCTTTGTATCTCGGTGTTGCGACTGCTGCACGAGACTGGTTGATTAAGTATCTTTGGGAGCGATCGCCATCTAATTTAGGAGAGCCACTAGCAACTTTACCACGCTTTCAAACAGCTGTGGGTGAGATAGAAGCACTGCTATTTGCAAACCGTAGACTGATTTATGGTTTGGCTCAAGATAGCGACAAGGGCGAATATGAACCTAACGTAGGATTACAGGCGCAAAGTGTTAAATATTTAACTACCACTAACTCAATTCGTGCTGTAGAGATTGCCTTGGAGCTAACTGGTAATCCTGGTATGTTGAAAAAGAACCCCTTAGAGCGACACTACCGTGACGTTCTGTGCAGCCGTATCCATACACCGCAAAATGATGTCATTTGCCAATCTCTAGGAAAATCCGCACTGAAAGTTAAGTGATTGGGCATTGGGCATGGGGCATAGCGCATGGGGCAGAGGGGCGGGGGGCGAAGAAAAAATCTTCCCCTCTCCTCCCTGCTTCTCCCAATGCCCAATGCCCGATGCCCAATGCCCCATGCCCAATATTTAATATCCAGCTTTTTTGTCTACGACATTCCGTAATGGCTGACCAGTTTGGTAGCGTTTAAGATTGTCAATAAACAATGCTGCTATGCGTTCTCTTAGCCGTGGTGACAGCGCCGAACAATGGGGCGTGATAAAAGCGTTCGGTAACGACCATAACGGACTTTCTGTCGGCAGAGGTTCTATGGCAACAGTGTCTAATCCAGCACCAGCAATCCATCCTTCACGTAGAGCGGTGATTAATGCAGCTTCATCTACTATTGCACCACGAGCAATGTTGATTAAGTGGGCGGATGGACGCATAGAACGCAATGCAGCTTCATCGATTAAGCCTTTAGTTTCTGGCGTTAATGGCGTAGCAATAACTACATAGTCGGCTGCGGGGAGGAGCGATCGCCATTCATCAGCGCCGACAACTTTATCAAAATTGGGTAAAGGTTCGGGATGGCGGCGACTACCCCAAACTCGAACTCCAAAAGCTTTAGCGCGAGATGCGATCGCTTGACCGATATTTCCTGTGCCAATAATTAATAAAGTCGCATCTGCCAACTCTTCGAGAAACACTCCTCTTACCCAAGTGTGTTCATCCTGCAAAGTTTGTAATTTCCGCAGATTCTTGGCGTGATAAAGCATGAACGCCAGCACAAATTCCGAAATTGGAATGGCGTGAACTCCTGCACCATTTGTCAGGATAATATCCCTTTGCAAAAAATTAGGCGTGAGAATGTGATTTACACCAGCACTCGGTGACTGTTGCCAACGCAGCGCCGGTGCTGCCGCCAGTACTTTATCAAGGGTAGAGACCTTGAGGTAAAATCCGTTGACATAAACTTCTGCATCACTAGCATCGCCATCGATGTTGCCTTCACTATCCACCACCACAAACTCTACATTGGATGGTAATAGCGGCTGAATCTCAGCAATCAAATGATCGGGTAAAATTAGTTTCACCATATTTCCTATTTCTACGAGCGATCGTGAATCAAATCGAATTCCTAAAGTTATTGTTTATTTTAAATAAAACGAACAAAGTTAAAAATTTTTATGATACAAAAAAATCACGCCGAGACGCAGAGGCGCAGAGAGGAAAATTGAGAAGATTTTTGAGTGTTCAAAAAAAAATTGGATTACTATAACTTTTTTTTAAAAGCTTTAATCTCGAAGTAGCCTATTTACCGCAGCTACCTCAAGTTTAATATCCACTGACTAAAAAAAGCTTAAATTTCAACTACTCAGTTGTAATACCTGGTTGCTTATCTGAGTATTTTCATTGTTCATTACTCGTTCTAAAACTGTTTCTCTAATATTAATAAACAGTTCATGACTCCTATCTCGCGGGCGTGAAAGTCTCACAGGTAAATCTAAAGTAATGCGTCCTGCTTCAATCAGGATCACTCTGTCTGCTAATGCTACTGCTTCTTCTACATCATGAGTAACTAAAAATGCTGTAAACTTGCGTTCTTGCCACAAATTTTCAATCAAATGTTGCATTTCTAGGCGAGTGAGAGCATCCAAAGCTCCCAAGGGTTCATCTAACAACAACAAACGGGGCTGACTTACTAATGCTCTTGCCAATGACACCCGTTGGCGCTGTCCGCCAGATAATACATGAGGCCATTCCTCAGCTCTATCCTCCAGTCCCACTTTCTGGAGTGCCCACTTAGCTCTTTCACGCCAATTCCCTTGCAAGCCTAACCCCACATTTTCAATCACCCGCTTCCACGGTAGTAAACGCGGATCTTGAAACATGACGGTTACAGACCTGCTGAGTTTACGAAGTGGTTCCCCATCTAGTAATATTCCGCCAGAAGTCGGTTTATCCAATGCTGACACCAGACGTAATAAGGTACTCTTACCACAACCACTACGCCCCACAATGGCAACAAACTCACCTGGTGCAACTTCTAAATTCAATGAGTTTAAAACATTTTTTTTGCCAAAATCCTTCGTCAGATCCAAAATACTTAGTTGTGTACCTTGTACATTTGAACTCACTCGAAAAACCTCCATTATTTACAGATTGGCTATGATTTTTATTGCGAATAAATGCATATTTAATATGCAGTTTTTGTCATTACTTCCAAATAGAATGAATATTTTTCAGCATCATTTCAATACTGAAACCTATGCACTTTGGTAATTAGGATTCCAAGCCAAAAACTTTCTTTCTAATGTTCTGGCAGTGGCATCTGCTAATTTGCCTAGCAAGGCATAAATAACAATACTCAACACCACAACATCGGTTTGCATAAATTCACGAGCGTTCATCGCCATGTATCCAAGTCCAGAATCTGCTGCAATAGTTTCTGCAACAATTAGTGTTAGCCACATAATCCCCAAGGAAAAACGGACGCCAACAAGAATCGAAGATAAAGCTCCAGGAAAAATGATTTGCCACAAAAGTTGTGGTGTTTTCAATCCATATACTTTTCCCATCTCAATCAGTCCAGGGTCAACACTACGAATGCCATGAAATGTATTGAGATACAGTGGAAAAAATACCCCCATAGATACTAGAAATAATCTGGCTTGGTCGCCAATACCAAACCAGAGAATTACTAGCGGAATTAATGCCAAATTTGGGATTGTGCGGAGCATTTGCAGGGAACTATCTAATAATCTTTCCGCTAAACGGGAAAAGCCATTGAGCAAACCCAAACCAAACCCGATACTGCCACCAACTATAAAACCAGATATGGCACGCCCAGCACTAATTCCTATGTGTTGAAACAATTCTCCAGTTGAAGCTAATCTGAATGCTGTGGTAATTACACCACTAGGGGCTGGTAAAATTCTGGTTGAAAGAAGACCAGTTCTCGAAGAAACTTCCCAAAGTACTAGTACGAGAACAGGGACAATCCAAGGAACTATTTTATCGGCTTGTGGGCTGTTTAGCAGCCCACTTAGGGATATGTTACTACTTTTGCTGCGTTTGAAGGTGATAGTCATAGTAGTATTTTGGATTTTAGATTTTGCGTTTGCATAGGGCGTCAAAGAGAAAATTTAGACCAGAGATTTCCTCAGAGCTAAACTTTATTAAGACTGATTTTAGATTCTTCCTAACAATAAATCTAAAAGGGTGAAGTTATTAGATTTTTGCTAAGAATTCAGCATTCAAAATTCAAAAAAAATGTCACAGTTTTAGTATAATAACTAATTTTTTAAGTATTCTGAATTCTGAAAATTTTAGACTGGATATTTGGCGTTTTTAATCCAAAATATAAAATCTAAAACTCCTATACTTATGAGGCAGCTGTGAGTTGTTTAGCAAGTTCTTCATTGGCAGATGTTTCGCTAAAATGACTCAAAATTTCTGCTGGTGGAGGTACAGGTTGGTTTTGCAAAGGTAGACGCGGAAATAATAATTCTGCGGTACGATATGCTTCTTCTAAATGCGGATATCCAGAAAAAACGAAAGTTTCTATTCCTAGTTTTTGATATTCCAGCATCCTAGCAATAACAGTGTCGGCATCTCCAACTAAAGCAGTACCAGCACCACCCCGCACTAATCCAATTCCTGTCCATAGGTTGGGGCTGATTTCTAAGGTTTGCCTTGAGCCATTATGTAGTTGACTCATACGCCGTTGTCCTTCAGAATCAGAACTAGCAAAGTCTTTTTGAGCTGTGGCGATCGCTTCTTCATCCACATACTTAATCAACTCATTAGCTGCATCCCAAGCCGCAGACTCGGTTTCTCGCACAATTACGTGCAAACGAATGCCAAAACGCACGGTTCTGCCTTGTTCTGCCGCCAGTCGCCGAACTTCAGCAATTTTTTGTGCAACCTGCTGTGGAGGTTCTCCCCATGTCAGATACACATCTATATGTTTAGCAGCAACGCGCTTGGCAGCAGCAGATGAACCACCAAACCACAAGGGTGGATAGGGTTTTTGAACCGGTGGGAATAGGAGCTTACCACCTTTGATGTCTAGGTAGTTTCCTTTAAAGTCAACTGTTTCCCCACTGACGATACCCCGCCAAACACTTAAAAATTCATCGGTTAGATCGTAGCGATCGTCATGACTCAGATGCAAACCATCCCCAGCAAGGTGTACGGGATCTCCACCTGTGACCACATTAATCAACAATCTCCCTTGAGAAATTCGGTCAAATGTTGCTGCCATACGTGCCGCAGCACCAGGAGAAGTAATTCCTGGACGAATTGCCACAAGAAATTTCATTTGCTTGGTAACAGATATAAAAGCCGCAGCAGTAATCCAAGCATCTTCACAAGAACGCCCTGTAGGTAGCAATGCCCCTGTGTAACCTAAACTATCCACAGCTTGGGCAATTTGCTGCAAATAATCAGGTGTCACAACACGAGAGCCAACATCTGTGCCTAAATAGCGTCCGTCACGAGATCCAGTAGGAATAAACCAAAGAATTTGCATGTTTATCAGGTATCAGGTTTCTAAATTACGTTTTTCCGATCGAATTACCGTAGTTTATAGGTGAAATTCTACCCGATATTACGTAAAAATCAACCCTAATTTAACCATTGGTAAAAAATATTTGTTTGCCGCCTGACTTTATAATGAGCAGCTGCGACTACATAACTTTGGTAGCATGTATTATTTTGCCACTTTCGTGGTCAGGATGACTGTATTCAAAAACACAACTTTCTACTCATAAAACCATAATTATGAATAAGCACAGGGAATAGGCAGTGGACAGTGGGGCAGATGAGGAGATGAAGAATCTGCGAGATGAGGAAGCACACGGACACCAAGAGCGAATAATAATTCCTCAGCCAACAGTCAACATTCAGCACTCTTCATAATATTTTCAGATCGTGGAGAATTACTAGGTCTTGCATTGTAGCAACCTCTATGCAAATATATTTCTAAACAAAATCCGGTAAGTCTATCGTTTTATCGGATTTAATAATTAATTGATGGTGTCAAAATATAGCTGATTAGCAGTCACCAATTTTTTTTCCATCGTCTTACTATCCTTTCAAGCGGCAAAATTAACAATTTACTGCAACTTTTGGATTGTACATTCAACAACGACTTAGTGATGGTTTCAATATCCGAGATTTGTAATTTTCTCATCAATGAAACCTTTACTAAATCGAGTATCTAATGGTTTAGCACAAAAATTGCATCAGGAACTTATGCTGTTTTTTTGTGCAATTTAGAGCTAGTTTACTCGTTTTTCAGGTTGAGGAGTTAAAGAGTCATGTCCAAGTTTCGCTGGAATTATAGATCCATACTGTTTGTGCTTTCATTGCTAGATATTCTAGCTATTTTGGTTTTTAATCCAGCTAAAAGTCAGGCTGAAAAACCTCAAGAATTAGAAGCAAACAAACCTCCAGAAGCAGTTGTTAATCAGACAGTTGAAACTTCAATTTCGGAACTAGAAGCAAACAAACCTCCAGAAGCAGTTGTTAATCAGACAGTTGAAACTTCAATTTTGGAACTAGAAGCAAACAAATCTCCAGAAGCAGTTGTTAATCAGACAGTTGAAACTTCAATTCCAGGGCTAACGAGAAAAAAAGGTAAAAAGCCAGAACGAGTGACGCCTGTCTCGGAATTGTCTGGAAATACGCCAGCACCTACGAAAAAGCCTACCAATAATTCTGCCGGACAAGTGACATCCGTCTCGCAACTATCAGATGTGAAACCAACAGATTGGGCATTTCAAGCACTACAGTCTTTGGTGGAACGTTACGGTGTAATTGCTGGATATACAGATGGTACATTTAAAGGGAATCGTGGTCTAACGCGCTATGAATTTGCAGCTGGCTTAAATGCAGCTTTAGATCGCCTCAACGAACTCATAGCAACATCAACAACAGATTTAGTCAGACGAGAAGATTTAGATACCATCAAAAAACTACAAGAACAATTTTCTCCAGAACTTGCTGAATTCCGCGGACGCGTAGATAGCTTGGAAGCGCGGACTGCACAATTACAAGCAACTCAGTTTACTACCACAACCAAACTTATAGGTAGAGCGCAGATTGTCTTTGGGTCACTTCTAGCAGGTAATAATGTCGTTACTAAAACACCTGCACCTCGCAATCCCACACTTCAAGGCTCAGCTTCTTTACGCTTGAACACCAGTTTTAACGGTAAAGACTCACTCAGCTTATCGTTGTCGGGTGGAAATATTGAATCGTTGGGACAAACAAGAGCTGGATTATTAGGAACTTACGAAGGAAGAACTGCTGATAACTCCAGTATTACTTTTGCACGCAATCAGATTACTCTTGGTGGTGTTCGCTATCGGTTTTTACCTACTCCAAATACCCAAGTTAATATTTATGCCCTATCCGACGGAGCTAGTGAGATCGGGCTTTCAGGCCCGATTAATCCATATTTTGAATCGTCTTCCGCCACTGGTGCTAATGGGATTTCACGATTTTCACGACGGTCTTTGGTCTATAACTATGGAGATAGCGGCCCTGGACTTGCCATACTCCAACGATTAGGTAAACAGGTTCAACTTGGGGTAGCCTTTAGCGCTCCAAACGGTAATAATCCGCTACTTAATAACGGCTTATTTACAGGCAGGTATTTAGCTTTAGCACAGCTAATATACTACTCTGCCGATCGCAATTTTCGGATCGCTGGAACTTACGTAAATACCTATAGCCCACCAAATACCCAAGGTTTTAGCGGCACAAACTTCGGCCCAGCAGTTGGGAGTAACCTCGTAAACAGCACCGTGGCTGGAGCCGGAACCATAGGCAATCTTTATGGACTACAAGCGTTCTATCAAGTTAGTCCTAAATTTGCAATTAATGGATGGGTAAGTTATGCATCCCATCGCTACATAGGACGTGGAGATGGTAACGCTATGGATTGGGCAGTAGGACTAGCATTCCCGGATCTTTTTAAGGAAGGCGCTCTAGGGGGAATTTTAGTTGGTATGGAGCCAAAACTTACCCGTCTGAGTAATAGTGTAAATTTGGGAGCAGGTTTCGGACAAGCAGATAAAGATACCTCCCTACACGTTGAGGCATTTTATCAATATAAAATCGGAAATAATATTGAGATTACGCCGGGTTTAATCTGGATTACTGCACCAGACTCTGATAACAATAATCCCGATAGTTTATTTGGTTGGGTTCGTACCGTCTATAGGTTCTAAAATTTCAAGAGTGTTGACTGTTGACTGTTGAGCGGGGCTGGAGACGTTTACGTTGCAAGGCGTGAGGAATTGGGCGTACAGACGGGATTAATCCTTGTCTGTACTTATATATATAGGACTTACGCAAAAACTCTCTCTTGTTCTTATTCCTCTGTGTTCTCTGTGGTTCAATTTTTCTCATGCACAAAACCATAGAAAAAGCAAGTATCTATTGATATATATAAAGTTTATTTTACAGAAATTTATGTTGAAATTTTTCTGTGAAAATACTTGCTTTTTGTCAGAAATTGTGAAAAGCTTTGTTATGCCATAAACTACGGTTAATCGCTAAAGATAAAGTAGTTTACTAAAAATTAACCTGGTGGCAACCTAAAGGAGCCATAAATCAAGGGTAGTAGAAAACCCTCAAGTAGGCAAAGAGATTTCTGATAGCGTGCGGCATCGATGGGATGAAAATTTGATGCTTAGGATTCGATCGATAGGGGAAATATTTTAGATGCTGAAGACGTTAACAACCGATTTTGAACTTGACTTGCAAGCAGATGTTCTAGTAATTGGGGGTGGCCCTGCTGGAACTTGGGCGGCTTGGAGTGCTGCATCAAGTGGAGCTAGAGTTGTCCTCGTAGACAAGGGATATTGTGGTACGACTGGATGTGCTGCTGCGTCTGGTAATGGTGTGTGGTATGTGCCACCCGATCCAGAAGCACGGGAAACAGCCAAGGCGAGTCGGGAATCGTTGGGTGGGTTTTTATCCGATCGCCATTGGATGGATCGAGTACTGAATCAGACCTATGTCAACGTCAATCAGTTAGCAGAGTGGGGTTATCCGTTTCCCACCGACGATGAAGGCAAACCCTATCGGCGATCGCTCCAAGGCCCTGAATATATGCGGCTGATGCGGCGGCAGATTCAACGGGCAGGAGTCAAGATTCTAGACCACAGCCCAGCCTTAGAACTACTCGTAGATGAAGACGGTGCTGTTGGCGGTGCTACAGGCGCGAACCGTCAGACTGGTGCCAGATGGATGGTGCGTAGACGCGAAGCGGCTTGTCGTCAGACATCGCGTGCCACAATCATTGCCACTGGTGGTTGTGCGTTTCTGAGTAAAGCGTTAGGATGCAACGTCCTGACAGGGGATGGTTATTTAATGGCTGCTGAAGCAGGTGCCGAGATGTCTGGTATGGAGTTTTCCAACGCTTATGGCATCTCCCCAGCTTTTTCTTCAGTTACCAAAACCCTCTTCTACAATTGGGCAACCTTCACCTATGAAGACGGCACCGCGATCCCTGGTGCTGGTTCTCAAAGGGGACGTTCGGTAATTGCCCAGACATTACTGCAACAGCCAGTTTACGCGATTTTAGATAAAGCAACGGAATCTATGCGCCCATCTATGCGTCTGGCGCAGCCTAACTTCTTTTTACCCTTTGACCGTGCGGGGATCGATCCATTTACCCAACGTTTTCCCGTTACCTTGCGCCTAGAGGGAACTGTACGCGGCACAGGAGGAATTCGGATTCTAGATGATAGCTGTGTTACTTCCGTGCGGGGACTTTACGCCGCTGGAGATGCAGCCACACGGGAATTAATTTGTGGCGGATTCACTGGCGGTGGTAGTCACAATGCAGCTTGGGCAATATCTTCTGGCTATTGGTCAGGTCAATCGGCTGCTGAATATGTCCACAGTTTAAAAGAACAGAAAGCACAACCTCAGCTTAAGGGAGTTGGAGAGGTAGCATTAAATAGTCAGAGCGATCGCTTTGATAAATTTGCAACTGATGAAGTGATTCAGGCAGTCCAAGGTGAAGTATTCCCCTACGAAAAGAACTTATTCCGTACAGAACAAGGCCTAACTGAATCTTTAGCGAGACTAAATCACCTCTGGCAAGAAATTCGCACTAGCCAGGTAACATCAAATCAAGAACTGATTCGCGCTAGAGAAGCTGCGGCAATGGTCGCTACAGCACGATGGATGTATAGCAGTGCCATTGAACGTAAAGAAACTCGTGGTATGCACAAACATTTAGACTATCCCGAACAAGATCCCAACCAGCAACATTATTTAATTAGTGGTGGATTAGATCGAGTCTGGGTAAAGACTCAGCCGCTAAACACTACAACAAAAGCAGAAATTCTCCAATCCAAAATCCAAAATCTAAAATCCAAAATAGGAGGAGCCGTAGTGTGATTGAGTTGGTCAGCGAATCGCGGTGCATACAATGTAATATCTGCGTAAATGTTTGTCCGACCAACGTGTTTGACCGCGTACCTGATGCACCGCCAACTATTGCCCGACAAAGTGACTGTCAAACCTGTTATATGTGCGAATTGTATTGTCCAGTTGACGCCCTTTATGTAGCACCCCAAAGTGACATGCAGACTTCAGTCAACGAAGCAGAATTGGTAGAAGTCGGCTTACTGGGTAGTTACCGTGAAAATGTTGGTTGGGGATATAAACGCACATCAACAGCAAAAAGCGATCGAACATTCCAAATTCTCAAGCAGATGAAATAGTACAGCGGAGAAAATAGTCATGCTGTCGTTAAAGAAGGCAGAAGGCAGAAGGCAGAAGACAGAAGGTAGCGTTATAAACAGAAAAGTTGGGCATTTTGAGCCTAGACATAAGGTATCTAGTACAAGATTATCAACTTCAGTCGCTTGTTTATTACTGTTACTAACTACAGCATGTAGCCAGGGCAAAACTGAATCTACTCAATCCATTGAGGCTATTAATGCCAATAGTACTAGTTCTATTGTTGCATCTAACAATATATCTACCTTGCGTATAGGTTATGTAGGTAGTACCCAACCAACAGGTTCACTTGGTTGGGCAAAGAAAAAGGGAATATTACAGCGGGAACTTAAAAAAGCTGGATTTCAAAACATTACTTTTGCAAGATTTCCTAACGGGCCGGATCTAAATGAAGCCCTTGTTGCAGGTCAATTAGATGTTGGCTCTTTAGGCGATACACCAGCGATAGTTTTGAAAGCTAGGGGTGAAGAAACTCGACTGTTGCGGATTAGCCAATTTAATACAACCGCTTGGTTAGTAGCGAAAAAGAATGGGGCGCGATCGCTTGCTGAACTTAAAGGGCAAAAAATAGCTACCCAAAAAGGTTCTTATATGCATAGATATCTATTGGGTCTATTAGCTGAAACTAAAATTGCTAAAGATGTAAAAGTCCTTCACTTAATGACTACTGAAGCAAAAGCAGCATTAGAACGTGGTGATATTGCCGCTTATGCAACTGCGAGTGATATGGGGCCTTACCTAAAATCTCAAGGATTTCCAGTTATCGATTCTTCAGCCAATCATAAAGGTTTATCAGGCACTTCATTAATAGTAGCAACCGAAAAATTTCTGGGGAAACAACCTGATTTTCCATTTTCCAGAGAAATTTAATACAATTCTGACGGAAGCAGCCAAAGATTTAAAAGCTAATTCCGAAGAATATTATCAGTACCACGCTCAAATTACTAAATATCCAGTCGATATTATCAAAATATCCTACCCACTTAAACAAGTATCAGAAGAACCTTTACCAACTGAAGGAGTAAAACTTTTAGAAGGTACTAAAAACTTTTTAGTTTCGCAAGGTTTAGCAAAGTCTGACTTTCGATTAAAAGATTGGGTTGGGACTGGGGACTAGTGATTGGGGAGATGAGGAAAATGAAGAGAGAAGTTAATAACAAATGCCCTATATCCAATCCCTAATCCCCATTACCCAATCACCAGTACCCAATAACCAGTAGCCACAATAGGGTAAATTATCATGACTATTGCATTAGAACGTCCGAAAAAAACTAAGTCTGCTCAGATTCGGGAAAAATTGGGTTATCCAATCATTGATACTGATGTGCATACCCAAGAATTTCCGCCGGCATTCTTGGATTATTTAGAGCAAGTTGCTGGAAGTGCGATCGCTCAACGTTTCCAAGAACATTTACCTGGTGCATCTCGCTCTAAATGGTTTAAGCAAACTTGGGAAGAACGCCGCGCTTACCGGACTGCACGTCCTCCCTTTTGGACTCGTCCCACTAAGGATGCTTTAAATTTAGCCACCATTAGTTTACCGAAGTTGTTGCACGAGCGCTTGCAAGAAGCAGGTACAGACTTTGCAGTTGTGTACCCCAACTTGGCAACTATGGCGCCACACATCGGTAATGAAGAAATGCGGCTGGCTGTTTGCCGTGCAGTTAATACTTACCACGCTGATATTTTCCGTCCTTATAGCGATCGCCTAACGCCAATTGCTGCTATTCCTATGAATACGCCCGAAGAAGCGATCGTAGAGTTGGAATATGCAGTGAAGGTGCTGGGACTCAAAGCAATTCAAATTCCCGGACATATCCGCCGTCCCATCCCCGCCTTCGAGAAGTATGGCGAAGAAGTAGCAAACGAAGCTATTTGGATTGATACCTTTGGCTTGGATAGCAAGTATGACTACGATCCATTCTGGGCCAAGTGTGTAGAACTCAAAGTTGTACCCACTACCCACTCTTCTGGTATGGGATGGATAAATCGACGTTCCATTAGCAATTACCAATACAACCATATCGGTCACTTTGCTGCGGCTGGAGAAGCGCTGTGTAAATCTTTGTTCTTTGGTGGCGTAACTCACCGCTTCCCCACACTGAAGTTCGCCTTTTTAGAAGGAGGCGCAGCTTGGGGTGCTAGCTTATACACTGATTTGATTTGGCATTGGTATACTCGGAATAAAGATCATTTGGTGGAAAATAACAATCCTGGCAATATTAATCGGGAAGAACTGCTAGAGTACTACACTCGTTACGGTGGTGAATTAGTACATGGGCGTTTGGATCGACTAGGTAGTGGTCTAGGTTTCCACGCTGACTTAGTAGCCCCATTAGAACCAGGCGATTTAGATGAATTCGCCTTAGCAGGAGTTAGTAAGCCAGAAGATATCCGCGATCGCTTCTTGAATCATTTCTACTTCGGCACAGAATCAGATGATACCCGTGTAGCCCAAGCATTTAACCGCAAAGCTAATCCTTATGGGGAGAGGGTTAAAGCCTTCTTGGGTTCCGATTCTGGTCACTGGGATGTACCTGATATTACAGCGATCGCTGCTAACACTTATTCGATGGTAGAACGCAAAATTATCACCGAAGAAGATTTGCAATATTTCCTCTCAATCCATCCCTTGGAGTTGTACACCAGCCTGAATCGTGACTTCTTCAAAGGTACGGCTGTTGAGAAAACCGCAGATGAATTTTTAGCTTCTAGGGATTAGGGACTGTAAGAACTTTGTTAATAGCTTAGGATTTACGCGAAATCATCAAAAAACGAACCGCAAAGGACGCAAAGGACACAAAGAAATAAGAGTAAGAGAGAGTTTTTACGTAAGTCCTATACCCAATCCCCAGTCCCCAATACCCAATACCCAATCCCAATATGAGGTAAACTATCATGACGATCGCTCTTGAACGTCCGAAAAAAACCAGGTCTGCTCAGATTCGCGAACAGTTGGGTTATCCCATCATCGATACTGATGTGCATACCCAGGAATTTGAGCCAGCAGTTTTAGATTATTTAGAGCAAGTTGGCGGAACTAAGCTTGTTGAACGCTTCAAAGAAAATTTACCAGGGTCTTCCCGCTTTAAGTGGTACAAGCAAACTTGGGAAGAACGTTTTGCTTATCGGACTAATCGCCCTAATTGGTGGGGTCGTCCAACCAAAGATACTTTGAATTTGGCTACCATTAGCTTGCCGAAGCTGCTACACGAACGTCTGCAAGAAGCAGGTACAGACTTTGCTGTGGTGTACCCCAATTTGGCAACTATGGCGCCAAATATCGGTAACGAAGAAATGCGGCGTGCTGTTTGTCGAGCAGTTAACACTTACCATGCTGACATTTTCCGCCCATATTCTGATAAGCTAACACCGATCGCTGCAATTCCAATGCACACTCCCGAAGAGGGAATTGAAGAGTTGGAATATGCGGTTAATGTGCTGGGACTCAAAGCAATTCAAATCCCCGGTTATGTCCGTCGTCCGATTCCCGCTTTTGAGAAGTATGGCCCAGAAGTGGCTAACGAAGTAGTTTGGATTGATAACTTTGGTTTAGATAGCCAGTATGATTACGATCCCTTCTGGGAGAAGTGCGTAGAACTGAAAGTTGTACCCACAACCCATGCTTCGAGTCAGGGTTGGACGACTCAGCGATCGGTCACCAATGCTCAGTACAATCACATTAATCACTTTGCCTTCGCCGCAGAAGCATTGTGCAAATCTTTATTCTTTGGTGGTGTGACTCGTCGCTTCCCCACCTTAAGATTTGCCTTTTTGGAAGGTGGTTCTGCTTGGGGTGCTAGTCTATATGCGGATATTATTTGGCATTGGGAAACCCGCAACAAACAACATTTGCTGTCAAATAACAATCCTGCAATTATAGATAAGGAAGCACTAGTAGAGTTGTACACTCGCTACGGTGGCGAACTTGTGAATGGACGCCTAGATCGAATTGGCGACGGTTTGGGATTCCATCATAAAATGTTGGCTCCAGAAGATCCAGGCGAACTCGATGAATTTGAACTGGCGGGAATTGAGAAGCCAGAGGATGTGCGCGATCGCTTTTTGAATCATTTCTACTTCGGTACGGAATCAGATGATACCCGTGTAGCTCAAGCCTTTAATCGTGCTGCTAATCCCTTTGGGGACAGAGTTAAAGCCTTCTTGGGTTCTGATTCCGGTCATTGGGATGTGCCTGATATCACCACTGTGACTGCCAACGCCTACTCAATGGTAGAACAAGAAATCATCACCGAAGAAGACCTCCGCTACTTCCTATCAATCCACCCATTGGAGTTGTACACCAGTCTCAATCGTGACTTCTTCAAAGGTACAGGTGTAGAGAAAGCCGCAGATGAGTTTTTGGCTTCTAAGGGGTAGGGAGTGTGGGGAGATGGGGAGAATAATAACTCCTAACTCCTAACTCAACACTCAATACTCCCATCCCCATCTTGAAAGTGTTCCATGTTCCATTTCCTCTGTTTAGTCGTAGGGTGAGTATTGCTCACTCTACATTTCTCCTAAATTTTGCGTTTGATACCAAATTCAGACGAACAGGAATGTTTACACAACAAGCAATTAGAAACTGCATTTGTATTTGCTTTAATTAGGAATTACGAATTATAAAAGGTTGATTTTTTATGGTGCTAGATATAACAAAACCAAAGGATTATATTGATATAGCAGCTTCATTATCTAAAGAACTTACCGAATCCACAGTTGAAAGGGATGCTAAAACGGGAGTTCCATTTGACCGTTATTGGCGGGATTTGCAAACCTTTACCCTCCACGATCCTGTGGACTACAAATTACGAGCTATAGGCGATTGGGTACTTAATGACCAGCTACCCGTGATTACGCAATATTCATAGGGCATTTATCATTGGTTCCCTCATTTTCTCACAGACGCGATGAATCGCGTCTCTACAAAATTCAAAATCTCAAATCGATATGACTCAACTCAAAACACTTCCTACTTATGACCCAACTTTATTTGAGGGAGCCGCTGAAGGCTACGCTCAATACAGAACCAAATACCCGCCTGTTGTATTTGATAAGCTAACTGAAATATTTAATCTTAATGGTCAAGGACGACTGTTAGATTTGGGTACCGGGCCGGGATTGATTGCTATTCCTTTAAGAACTAGATTTGAAGAAGTTGTGGCGATCGATCCCGATCCCGATATGATTGCAGAAGCTAAGCGGCAAGCAGCAGCAGTCGGAGCAAATAATATTACTTGGTTACAACAAGGAGCAGAGTTCATCGACTCTAGTTTAGGAACATTTAAATTAGCCACTATTGGTCGAGCCTTCCACTGGATGGAACGCGAACTAGTGCTTGAACGCCTTTATGAATTGCTTGCGGATGATGGTGGAATAGCACTGCTGAACACTGGTGATAATCCTTGGGAAAGTCCTCTACCTTGGAAACAAGCTGCTCTCGGAGTTGTCAAGAAATGGTTGGGCGATCGCCGGCGGACTGGACTACGAGGAGAAGGTACTCGTAAGCCAGTCGATCCTCCCCATGAAGTTGTGATTACCAATTCAGCTTTTGCTCGTCAACAAGTCTATGAAGTTCCATTTGAAAAATCTTGGACTGTCGATAGCTATCTTGGCTACTTATATACCACAGCTTTTTCTTTAAAAATTTTCTATGGTGATAATGCTCCAGCATTTGAAGCAGACCTCAAAGAAGCATTACTAAAAGTTGAACCCTCTGGGCATTTTACAGAAGAACTCAAAGCTACAATCTTAGTCGTTTGGAAGAAATAAAACTGCTACTTTGAAAGCTAAAATCCCAAAAGTTTTGATTACAGCAAATGTAAAAAGTTTAGGATCGTAGCTTGATCGTTACCGTTATGTACTAGCAAAATTTACAAAGTTTATTTGAGAACAGATTTAAAGTTTGTGAGTACATAATACCAATTGCAAAAAATAATGCAACACATAGACCATTTGTAGAGACGCGATTCATCGCGTCTTAACCCAAGGATGTATTGCAATCATTAATTGAATTGGTATAACCCCAGTTTTAAAACCCAAGCAGCAAGGCTTATTTTTCTCCTGAATTCTGCTATCAACTTCAACTTTCGACTAGCACAACCCTGGAGTGGGTTATTCTCACTCCCTTTTCTAATTTTCCACCTCACAACTGTTAAACTCAAGTTCCTCGAATCTTTATAGAGTGGGTATAATCCCACTCTAATTCCTATATTTCAATTAATTGAGTTTGCTAAAAATTAATAAATGATTTTTTCGCTTTTTAAGTTCGCAATCAATCATAATTTTGTAACTACCTAATAGAACAATAAATAAAACAACCCATGCCCGCTATAAAACCAAAATTGGAATTTAGAAACAGCCAGAAAATAACACGTCGTTCTTTATTATTTACTCTAGGCTACTGCTTAGTATTATCTACAACCTTATCCAGTTGCAGTGAAACCAAAAATAACGCTCAGCAGTCTCCTGCTACTTCTGATTCACCAGCTTCATCTAACACTACAGAAAAGCAAACAGTACGAATTGTACGTTCAAAACAACTCACTGGCTTAGCAGTATTAGAAAAGCAGGCGTCTTTAGAAAAGCGATTGGAACCTCTGGGTTTTAAAGTACAGTGGACTGAGTTTGCAGCTGGGCCGCAACAGCTAGAAGCTATAAATGCAAACGGGCTTGATATCGCATCTACAGCCGAGTCACCTCCTGTATTTTCACAAGCAGCAGGAGCGCCTCTTGTTTATTTAGCTACTACATACTCTAGCGGTAAAGCAGTTTCACTTTTAGTTCCGGTAAACTCTCCGATTAAAAGTGTTGCTGACTTAAAAGGTAAAAAAGTAGCTTTCCAAAAAGCCTCTATAGGTCATTATTTGTTAGTCAAAGCGTTAGAAAAAGAAGGACTGAAACTAAGCGATGTTCAATCAGTTTTTCTGCCACCACCAGATGCTAATGTGGCTTTTAGTCAGGGAAAAGTAGATGCTTGGTTTATTTGGGAGCCATTTGTTACCAGAAATGTGCAAAACAAATCAGGCCGTGTTTTAGTAGATGGAGGCGAGTTGCGGGATACTGGCAATTTTTACTCAACTTCACGTCAGTTTTATGAAGCACATCCTGATGTGATTAAAGTATTTCTAGAAGAATTAGAAAAGGCAGAAATCTGGACTAAGGAACATCCCAAAGAAGTAGCACAACTACTTGCTCCTGTGACTCAACTAGACTCCTCTTTTCTAGAAGCTATGCATAGTAAATATAGCTACGGAGTGCTACCAATTACTGAGAAAACTATTATCAAGCAGCAAGAGGTTGCAGATAAATGGTACAGCCTCGGACTTATACCAAAGAAGGTGGATGTGAAAGTTGGATTTTTGACACCTGAAGAGTACGCAAAAATTACTCCTGCTGAAGTTTTAGCTAATAAGTAGCCATACCATTTTTAGTTTTGAATTTTGAATTTAGAAGCTTTTGTTTGCGTAGTTTGCATTTCGTTTAAACAAGATTAAGTGGATTTACATAGAAAATTAGTACAAAAAGACAGTAGAAATTATGAATTTCTACTGTCTTTTTTATGTCTGTAGGAACTTTCAGTTTTGGCTAACAGTAAAGGTATTTTACTTTTTTCTATTGTGGCAAAAATTAGACTAGCTTTGTTTTTGCAAAGCTAAGGAAACAAGCAACAAGCTCATCTAAAATGTCATTTTTTAAATAAATGTTGAGTTTTATTGAGTAACTAATTTTTTATTAAATTTATGGGCATTTTAGTAAAAGGACAAAAAGATTTATTTAGTTAGTTGACTGTCTTACTCTAGCGAATGGGTAAGGTTGAATTCAGCTACAAATTTCAGATTGTTCCTATTGGTATTAGCTCTACAGTTAATAGATTTAATTATAGCTAATAACTAATATTTTTCATCTCGCACATATATAAAGAATAGAGATAACTTAACTATGTTAAATTTACCTGGCTATACGATTTTTAATCAAATCTATGAAAGTAATAATTCTTCAGTTTTTAGAGGGCATAGAAACCAGGATTGTCAACCTGTAATTCTCAAATTTTTAAAACAAGATTACCCTACTCCATCAGCATTAGTAAGATATAAACAAGAATACGAAATTACAAAAAATTTAGATTTAGATGGAGTAATTAAGGTTTACAACTTAGAAAAATCTCAAAATAGTTTGGTAATGATATTAGAAGATTTTGGTGGTGAATCATTAAAATCTGTAATTAATCGCCAAAAATTTACTTTAACAGAATTTTTATTATTGGCGATCGCAATTACTAAAGCTTTGGGTAAAATCCACCAAAAAAATATTATTCATAAAGATATTAACCCTGGGAATATTGTTATTAATCCTAGTACATCCCAAGTCAAAATCATAGATTTTGGCATTTCAACTGTATTAACTCATGAAAATCCGACTATTAAAAATCCTAACGTTTTAGAGGGAACTATTGCCTACATCTCACCAGAACAGACGGGCAGAATGAACCGAGCAATGGATTATCGTACTGATTTTTACTCGCTTGGTGTCACTTTTTATGAACTACTAACACAACAATTACCCTGTAATTATGTTGATGCAATGGAGTTAGTTCATTGCCACATTGCTAAACAACCAATTTCCCCTCATGAAATTAATCGAGAAATCCCCGAACCTATTTCAGATATTGTGATGAAGCTGTTAGCCAAAACAGTGGAAGAAAGATATCAAACTACTTGGGGAATTATTTCTGATTTAGAAACTTGTCTAACACAATTACAAAGTCAAGGTTATATTTCTAATTTTGTACTTGCACAACAAGATATTTCTAGTAAATTTCAGATTCCACAAAAACTTTATGGTAGAGAACAAGAAGTTACTACCTTACTAGCAGCTTTTGAACGCGTGAGTGCTGGAACGAAAGAAATGATTTTAGTATCGGGATATTCCGGCATTGGTAAATCAGCATTAGTACAAGAAATATATAAACCAATTACTAAAGCTAGAGGTTACTTTATTTCTGGTAAATTCGATCAATTTCAACGTAATATTCCTTATTCAGCTATAGTTAAAGCCTTTCAGTCATTAGTTAGACAATTATTAACTGAAAGTCAAGAACAACTAAATCAATGGCAAGAAAAACTTTCTCAGGCTCTTGGTGCTAATGGTCAGGTAATTATTGATGTTATTCCTGAAGTTGAACTGATAATTGGTAAACAATCTCCAGTACAAGAACTAGGAGCTTCAGAAGCTCAAAACCGCTTTAATTTAGTTTTCCAAAATTTTATTCGTGTGTTTTGTTCATTAGAGCATCCTCTAGTAATTTTTTTAGATGATTTACAGTGGGCTGATTTAGCTACTTTAAGGTTGCTAGAAGTCATGATGACTGACGAGGAAATCCATTATCTGTTTTTAATTGGAGCATATCGAGATAATGAAGTCGATCCCAGACATCCATTGGTAATGACTCTTGATTCCCTACGTTCTCAAGCTGCTATTATCAACGATATAACTTTAGTTCCTTTAGCACTTGCACACGTTAACGAGTTAATTACTGAGACACTGCATAGTGACACTTTCACTATTCAACCTTTAGCTGAATTAATCATACGTAAAACTTCTGGAAATCCTTTCTTTGTTAATCAATTTCTCAAAACTTTATATCAAGAAAATCTGTTAACTTTTCAACCTCCATCAGCAATTAGTAAAGCTTTATGGCAATGGGACATATCCAATATTGAGGCAATAGATATTACTGATAATGTTGTAGAGTTAATGATCGGGAAATTAAAAAAACTTCCTGATGCAACACAACAAGTTTTACAGTTAGCTACTTGTGCGGGCAATACATTTGATTTACACACACTTTCTATTATTAGCGAAAAATCAACATCAGAAGCTTTTCAAGACCTTTTACCAGCAATTCAAGAAGGCTTGATTTTACCTCTTTCCGATTTAGAAATTACGTCAGAAGAAGTAATTAATGCTCGTTTGGTAATTTTCAGTTTTCGATTTCTACATGACCGAGTGCAACAAGCAGCTTACGCACTCATTATCGAAGAGCATAAAAAACAAGTTCATCTCAAAATCGGCCAACTACTATTTCAAAATACTAGTGCTACCGAACTTGAGGAAAAAATATTTGATATTGTCAACCATCTGAATAGTGGTGTTGAGTTAATTGATGATTTAGAGCAAAAGGCTAAATTAGCTGACTTGAATTTAATCGCAGGTAAAAAAGCTAAAGACTCAATGGCTTATGCGGCTGCTAGAGAGTATTTAATCGCGGCTATGGATTGTTTAAATGCAAATACATGGACACAAGACTATAATTTAACTTTAAAAATCTATAAAGAACGAGCAGAGATTGAGTACTTAAACGGAAATTTTGAGCAATCTGAGGCATTGATCGGATTAATATTAAATCAAGCAAAATCAGCTATTGAAAAAGCAGAAGTTTATAATATCCTGATTGTGCAGTATACCTTACTAACTAAATATGAAGAAGCAATTCAAGCTGGACGGGAAGCACTAGCATTACTAGGAATTAATTTACCAGAAAAGGTAGAAGATTTAGAAGCAGTACTTCCTGGGGAAATAGCTGAAGCCAAAACTTATTTGGGAGATAAAAAAATTGCTTCATTAATTAATGAAGAAAAAATGAAATCTCCCAAACATAAAGTGGCATTAAAAGTATTGGGACACATGGGGCCATTAACATTTTTTTCTCATCAATCTTTATGGAAAATTACTGTTATTAAAGCAATTAATTTATCTTTTAAATATGGTTTTGTGGCTGGCGGTTCTTATTGCTACTCTTGCTATGGCATTATGCTGAGTTGCATGTTAGAAGATTCTCAGTCTGGATACGAGTTTGGATTGCTATCTTTAAAACTGAGTGAACTGACAAATAATTTAGCCCAAAACTGTCAAGATAGTGTGATATTTGCCAACTATTTAAATTGTTGGATGAATCACATTAAAACTACTGTTGATATTAACAACGAAGGTTATAAAATCGGGCTACAGTCTGGGAATCTGCAATGGGCAGGATATAATCGGATGTTTCAAACTATAACCCTTTTCTTCCAAGGGCTAAATTTGGAACTTCTTCTAGAAGAAATAGCTAGTTTTATTTTATTTTGTGAAAAAACTCAAAACCAATGGGCTGCTGATATTATCTTGGCTAATAAACTAGCTATATTAAATTTGATTGGAGAAATAGATGAATTAAGAGATTCTCAGTATCTAAAAATGTTCCATCAGCATAAGAGTATGGCGGCGATTTGTGAATATCATGTGCTGAAAGCTCAGGTTTTGTATAATTACGATCGCTACAATGAAGCGCACAAATGGTCAATATCAGCCGCGGAGATACTCGATTATTTAATGGGACATATTTCTAGTTGTCACTATTATTTGTATTCCTCATTAATTATGACAGCAATTTATTCATCTGCTTCTAAAATAGAACAAGAAAAATATTTGAAATTATTAACTGATAACCAGAGAAAGTTAAAAAAATGGGCAGAACAATGTCCAGATAATTTCTGGCACAAGTATTTGTTAGTGGAAGCAGAGATAGCGGGGATTTCTGGTAAAGTTTTAGAAGCAATGGAATTGTATGATAAAGCGATCGCCTCAGCTAGAGACAATGAATTTATCCAAGATGAAGCTTTAGCTAATGAACTTGCAGCTAAATTTTGGTTAGCAAAAGGTAAAGAAGATTTTGCTAAAACTTATATGATGAAAGCTCACTATAGTTACCGACTTTGGGGAGCTTTCGGTAAAGTAAAAGATTTAGAAACAAAATATCCGAAGTTGCTAGTTAAAGAAGCAGCTAAGACAACCACTAAAATTAAAGATATTGAAATCACAACTGCTTCTACTACTACCAGTATAGGAGTTACTCTAGATTTAGCTACAGTGATGAAAGCAGCACAAGCTATTTCGGGTGAAATAGTTTTGAGTAATTTACTTGCTAGATTAATGAGAATAGTAATTGAAAATGCTGGTGCCCAAAGAGGTTGTTTAATTTTAGAGAAACAAGGAAATTGGCTAATTGAAGCTGAAGGTGCAGTCAATAATGATAATGTAACTGTACTACAATCAATTCCTGTAAGTTCAAAAACGGCTTCTGAAGAAAAGCTAAAATTTTCAGATGCCATTATTAACTATGTGATTCACACTCAAGAAAATGTCGTTTTAAATAATGCTATTCAAGAAGGACAGTTTATTTCAGATCCTTATATTGTAGCTAATCAACCAAAATCTATTCTTTGTACTCCTTTACTATACCAAGGTAAAATCACTGGAATTCTTTATTTAGAAAATAATCTCACCGAAGGTGCTTTTACTATAGATAGACTAGAGCTTTTAAGGTTATTATCTGCTCAAATTGCCATTGCAATTGAGAATGCCCAACTCTACAAAAACTTACAAGAATTCAATCAAAACTTAGAAGAACTAGTCACTAAACGCACTCAAGAATTATCGGAGACATTAGTTAATTTAAAAGCTACCCAAAGTAAGCTTGTAGAAGCTGAAAAAATGGCATCGCTAGGAGGGTTAGTTGCTGGGGTTGCTCATGAAATTAATACTCCAGTAGGAATTGGTGTTACTGTTGCTTCAGCTTTGGTAGAACATACTTCAGAGTTTTGCTCTAAATATCAAACTGGCGCGATGAAACGCTCTGATTTAGAAAAGTTTTTCGATTTAACTACGCAAAGCGGCAATACACTTTTAATAAACTTAAATAGAGCAGCAGAATTAATTCAAAGTTTTAAGCAAGTAGCAGTAGATCAATCTAGCGAGGTACAACGTGTATTTAACTTTAAAAATTATATCAATGAGATTTTAATCCAATTGAGGCCTAAATTAAAAATGAGTAAACATAGAATTGAAATTTATGGAGAAGAAAATATTATTTTAGACTCTTATCCTGGTGCTTTATCCCAAATTGTTACTAATTTGCTGATGAATTCTTTGGTTCATGCTTACGAACCTGAAGATTCTGGAAAGTTGATTTTTAGTTTCCAGGAAATTGGCGATAAACTGCATATAGAATATGCTGATGATGGTAAAGGTATTGCTGCTGAAAATTTAAGTAAAATTTTTGAGCCTTTCTTTACTACCAAACGCAGTCAAGGAGGTAGCGGGTTAGGATTAAATCTTGTTTATAACTTAGTTACTCAAAAACTTAAGGGTGATATTGAATGTCAAAGTGAGTTGGGAAAAGGAACAAAGTTTATTATTAATTTTCCTGTGCGATTATAGGAATATGCAGGGTGAGTAGAGTTATTTATAACTGCTATAAAACTGCTCGAATAAATTCAATAAGTGCCATTCATTTTTTTATAGGATAATTTTTTTATGTTACAAAAAAGTTTTAATATTCTTGAAGAAAATTTATTTACAAATATAGCTTCATCAAATAGTGATAATTCAAACAACTTAGATGATGAGTTAGTGTTTGCTGCTGAAATAGATGATCAATTACCTGCCGAAAGCTGGAAAATTTTAATTGTAGATGATGAATCAGAAGTTCACACTGCTACTAATATTGCGCTGACTAACTTTGTTTTTGAAGATAAATCTTTAGCTTTTTTGAATGCTTACTCAGCTAGTCATGCTAAACAGGTAATTGAAGAAAATTCGGATATTGCCATAATTCTCTTAGATGTAATTATGGAAACAGATAATGCTGGGCTAGAGTTTGTTCAATATGTTCGTGAGGCTTTAGGTAACCAATTAGTACGAATTATTTTACGCACTGGGCAACCAGGACACGTACCAGAAAAAGAAATTATTTTTAATTATGATATTAACGATTATAAAACTAAAACTGAATTAACTAGCCAAAAGTTATACACTACGATGCTAACGGCTTTAAGAAGTTATTCTTTAAGTCAAAGGTTACAGTTAGAAATAGAACGATGTCAACAAATAGAAATGGCACTGCGTGACAGCGAACGCAGAGAAAGAGAAAAGGCAATTGCTTTAGAAAATTCTTTAAAAGCTCTGCAACACACTCAATTGCAGTTAGTACAAAGTGAAAAAATGTCTAGTTTGGGTCAACTTGTTGCAGGTATAGCTCATGAAATTAATAATCCGGTAAATTTTATTTATGGGAATCTATTACCGACACAGGAATATATTCAACAATTAATTGAGTTAGTAGAAATCTACGAATTACACTACCCAAATCCTGCACGAGAAATTATCGATCGCATTGAAGAAATAGACTTGCCGTTTGTAATTTCCGATTTACCAAAACTACTGTCTTCGATGAAATTAGGTGCCGATCGCATTCGCCAGATTGTCTTATCTCTGCGTAACTTCTCTCGTTTAGATGACACTCAAAAGAAGCCAGTTAATATTCATGAAGGTATTGATAGTACCTTGATGATATTGCAACATCGATTAAAAGCTAACTCCGAACGTCCAGCTATTGAAGTGATAAAAAAATATGGTGCGTTGCCATCAGTAACCTGTTATGCTGGTCAGCTAAATCAAGTTTTTATGAATCTTTTAGCTAATGCCATTGATGCTTTAGAAGATGTTGATTGCGCTCAAGATTGCCTAACTTCTCAGCCGCAAATTGCCATTAATACCGAAACAGTTGGAGGCGATCGCGTCAGGATATCAATAGCGGATAATGGTGTTGGAATGACAGAGAATGTCCGTTCTAGAATTTTTAACTCTTTCTTCACTACCAAACCTATGGGCAAAGGCACAGGTATGGGTTTATCAATTAGCCAGCAAATTGTGGCAGAAAAGCATGGTGGTCAATTAGAGTGTGTTTCTTCACACTGTCAGGGGACAAAGTTTATTATTGAAATTCCAATTGCTTGAAGAATTCTGAATTATGAATTCTGTTTTACAGCGTTTTTCATTTGGATGGAATACATGCTTGAATACTAAATTATCGTAAGGGCACAACATTGTTGTGCCCCTACTGTGGTCTATTCAACTGCAAATTGCTGTAAGCTGTTCTCTTTGCTCTAAAATGCTTATTGTGGCGGTTCCAATCACATGAGGTGCAAAAATTTGTAGCGGCGTCAAGCTTGGCACTCCTACTTTGTAAATCATCAAAGCGAGAATTGCTATAAACAATCGATGGTGTTCTTTATGCCTAACGATCGCGAAGATTTAATTGAAGCTGTTAACAATTTAAGAACAACTATAATCAGTGGTTTTATAGTTATTTGTGGAGTTTTAATGATGTGTACTAGTTTAGTATGCATAATTACTACAAAAAATTCTTTAAATTTTATAGATTATGGCTTTACATTCTTTGTTTTTCTGGTTGGTTTTTCATTTTGTTGCACTAATGTGAAAAACTTAGATTAATCAAGATAGCAGGTATTGGCTATTTGTTCTTGTGGACACCATATAAGCTGGCGATCGCTTCTATTAATTCGGCTGGCTCTACTGGTTTGGCGATATGTTTGTGAAATCCTGCTGCAAGCACTTGTTTGGCGTTCACTTCTCCAGCATAGGCGGTAAGTGCGATCGCTGGAATTTGTCCTCCGTGTTCTGGCGGTAGCGTTCTCAACTCTCGCATAAACATACATCCATCTACGTCTGGCATTCCAATGTCGCTTAATAGTACATCTGGTAGAGATTGCTTTAAGGCGGCTAGCGCTTCATTTGCTGATGCCACAGCTGTCACACTTGCGCCATATTCCTCTAGCAAAAAGACGATGAATTCTCGCGTATCGGCATCATCATCCACTACTAAAATTTTGACATCATTTAAATTTGAGGATGACTCGGAGTCGCTAATTTCTTGTTTACTCTCTGATGGCTGTTGAATCAGCGGCAATCTCACAGTAAAAGTTGCACCGCGATTTTCACCTTGACTTTGCACCTTGACTGTGCCGCCATGCAGTTCTACTAAGTGACGAACGATCGCTAATCCTAATCCCAACCCCCCAAATTTTCTAGTCGTGGTGCTGTTTTCTTGGCGAAAATATTCAAATACATAGGGCAGAAAATTAGGATCGATACCTTTGCCTGTGTCGGTAACTGTGATTTGGGCATGGGGAGTACTAAGTGAGGAGTTATGAGTTGGGAGTGAGGAGTTATTCTCCTTGTCTCCCTTGTCTCCCTTGTCTCCCTTGTCTCCCCATCCCCCCATCTCCCCATCTCCCCATCCCCCTACCTCCTCAAGTCGAATCTCAACTCGTCCACCCTCTGGTGTAAATTTCACGGCGTTTGAAAGTAGATTCCAAACTACCTGCTGTAATCTACCAGAGTCGCCTAAAACTTGTCCCAGATTTGGTTCTAAGCTGATGTGCATCTTAATTGATTTGGCTTCTGCTGACAGGCGTACTGTCTCCATTGCTCCGGAAATTACAGATGCTAAATCAACTGGGAGGATGTTTAAGCTGAGTTTACCTTGTAAAATTCGGGAAATATCCAGCAAGTCTTCGATTAATTGAGCTTGTAATTGAGCGTTGCGTTCGATAGTTTTCAGGGCTTGAGGGATTGTTTTTTCATCAAGTTTTCTGGTTTGGAGTAACTTCGCCCATCCAAGAATTGGGTTGAGTGGCGATCGCAATTCATGGGAAAGAACTGCCAAAAATTCGTCTTTAATGCGGTTGGCGTTTTCTGCTGCTGCTCGTGCAGTCTGCTCTGCTTCGTATAAACGCGCACGTTCCATTGCTTGAGCGCATTGCTGTGCTAGTGCCAGTACAAAGGCGCGGTCATCTTGGCTCAATTCCTGATTTTCGGCAAAAGCTACGGTCATTCCACCGATGGCGCGTCCCTCGATCGTTAATGGAATCGAAATCCAAGCACCGTAATTATATCGAGCATATACTTGAGCTAGATGTGAGTAACGAGCCGCCCTTGCTGCTGTTGACTCTTGCCAAACAGGTTGTTTGGTTCGTACTGCTTCTGCTAGTGGCGCGACTGTATTAATGGAGAATCGACGCCATAACTTTACTAATTCCTCGTCATAACCAACTGCACGAATAATTTCTAGTTCTGTGCCGTTGTTAATTAGTTGTGTTACTAAAGCACAACTAGCTCCTAAAGCTGCCATACCTTGCTCGACAATTACTTCAGCTACTTGTGCAGAAGTTAAAGATTCAGAAAGGGCGGCGGTAATGGCTTGCAAACGAGCAGTTCGAGATGCGGCTCGTTGGGCAGTTTGTTGAGATTGCTGTGTTTCTGTGTAGAGTCGGGCGTTATCAACAGCGATCGCTGCACGCCGAGCCAATTCTTCAGCTAACATTAAGCTCTGACTATCGTAGCGACGATTACCGCAAGATACTAAGCTCATAGCTCCTAATACTCGCCCCCGAACTACAAGCAACACGCACATTCCAGACTGAGGATTTAGCTGTTGTAAGATTTGAAAGTGATTGCTAGAAGAGGTTGCCGCTTGTATCTCTTGTGAGGAAATAAAATGAACAATTTGTGATTTCCCCGAACGTATCACCTCAGCAACACCTTGTGTTTGTGCCAAATTGGGCGGATAATTTTGCAACTGTTCTACTAATTCTTGTTTCGCTGGATCGACGTGAGCGGCTGCAACCCGGCGAATTGATTGATTTTCACAAATCATATCAACTACGCACCAATCAGCTATTTCCGGTAATACTAAACGCGCCAAGGTTGCCAAGGTTGTCTCATAATCCAATGATGCAGCCAAAATCTCGCTAGCTTCAGCTAAAAAGTGCTGTTTATCTTCCGCTTGCTTGCGCTCAGTAATATCCCGCGAAGAGGCTTGCATTTCTAAAATTTCTTGAGTTTGGCGATGCCTACGGCGGGCTACGCCTACGCGAATCGATCGCACAGTTGTTTCTAACCAGATATAATGCCCGTATTTATGACGAGTGCGGTAAGTAATGGTATAAATATCTGGTAAATCAGCATTAATTGGGTAATTCTTGACAAGCTCAACTAAATCCTCTGGGTGAAGTAACTCGCCGCCGTTACGACCCACTAGTTCTTCTGGTTGATACCCTAATACTGTGTAACAAGCTGGTGAAAGATATAGAAAAACGCCATCTACTGTAGTACGTGAAATAATATCAGTGGAATTCTCCGCCAGTAGCCGGAAACGCGCTTCACTTTCTGTTAGTGCTGCTTGTGCTTGTTTGCGGACATTAATATTACGGAAATATAGCGATAGTCCTCTGGATGAAGGATAGGCACGCACAGAAAACCACGCCTCAAAGGGTGGATAATAATCTTCTAACTCTAGCGGCACTCCCAAAGCAACTGCTCTTTGATAAAGCTGACCAAAACTTGTATCAGTTAATTCAGGAAACTCTTGCCATAAATTCTTTCCTAGCAGTTCCTCAGACGAACGCCCTAAAGTTCTGCTTCCTTCATGATTGAGGTAAGTAAAGCGCCACTCACTGTCAAAGGCAAGAAAGCCATCGGTGATACTCTCTAAAATTGTGGTGATTTGCTCTTTGGCGTTTTCAGCTTCAACACGAGCCAGACGTTCCCGTTCTAGCAGCTGGTCGCGTTCGGCGTCTGCTTGCTTGCGTTCGGTGATTTCTTCGCAAATTGCACCCACCCAAGTAATGTTGCCAGGTAGTTGAATCGGATAGTAATTTACTGACCAGTAGCGCTGCTTTCCAGGAATAGCGGGCGTTTCTCCGCTGGTTTCTTGGGAAATCGATTCTCCAGTTTCCACCACATGACGGAAAGCTTCAGTAACTTCCGGTGCTATACCTGGTAGCAATTCGGCAACTGTCTTACCGATATGCATCTCTTGGGGCAGACCGTTGATTTCAGCTAAAGCGTTATTCAAGCGGACGTATCTAACTTTTTCATCCCATACGCCAATGCCGATAGGCGCGTTGTTAAATAGAGTATCAAGCAGCACATTAGCTTCCATTAAGCGAGTCTGTTCTGTTTTCAGTAGCGCCAACAGTTGCTCGCGTTCTGCCTCTGCTTGCTTGCGTTCGGTAATGTCTACACACATCCCCACCCATTCAATAATTTTTCCTGTTTCATTGAGTATGGGCACACCGCGTATAGCCATGTAACGGTATTCGCCGTCATAGTGTCGGACACGATATTCTGCAACTGCAACGCTGCCTCCATAAAAAGCTTGTCTCCAGATTGCAGCTAGAGATTTCCGGTCTTCTGGGTGCAGTGCATTCACCCAACCCCAGCCTTTGTATTCTTCAGGACTTTGCCCAGTAAATGCCTGCCAGTTAGGAATTTCGTCAATTACATTACCCCAAGGTGCGGCACTCCAAATAATGGATGCGCTTGCTTGTGCTAGGGAACGGTAGCGTGCTTCACTGCGACGGAGGTTTTCTTCTATTTGCAGCCGATCGCGCAGTGCAGTTTGCTGTTCGCTCAAACACTGCTGTAAACTTCCAGTATCTTCAACTGTGAAGTTATTAGTTAAATTTTTAACTTGTGTAAAATCTTGCTGGCAAATTGCAACATCAGCAGTTTCCACAACTTGGCGGTATTTTTCCTCTGCTGTTTGCAGTAATGACTTGGTTCGCTGCTGTTCGATGAACTGACCAATTTGAATCGCGATCGCATTCATCGTCTGGGGTAAATCTAAGTCGGGCTGTAAAATTTGGTTGGTGAAGAATTTCATTGCACCTAAAACTTTATTACCCAGTACAATGGGCAATTCCATAGCGGCTGCAAACAAATTCTGATTTGAACCTAGTTCGCAAATCCAAACAGGTTGAGCAGTTGTCGCGACTCCATCGCTTAACCCTTCTCTGAGAGCAAGAGTTGAAGGCTGGTTAAATACTTGGTCACTTTCTATGCTCAAATCAGATGAATGCCAACTAGCAATGGGATGCAGAGCATTAACTTCTTCATCTACACTCCAAAAAATCCCAAGTTGCCATCCTAAAGTTTCGCATAGCGATCGCAAAAGCAGAGGAACAGCATTAGCAAGAACGGTAGCATCAGCTAAAATCTGGGTAACTGTATAGTGTGCAGACAAAAGCTGTTTATGACGTTTTTGTTCGGTAATATCTGTAATTAATATTGATACGCCATTTTCCCCAGGATAAACTCGGTATTCTAACCAACGATGCCATGTAGGGTCTAAATACTCAAAATTTACTGTAATTTTTTGGGCAACAGCGCGATGCATCTCCGTGTAGAGTATGCTATTGACTGTGTGAGGAAATAAATCCCAAATACTCTTACCCAAAAAATCTTCTTGATTCATTTGAGCAAGTTGAGCTAGCTTGTCGTTCACATAGGTGTAGCGCCATTCACCATCCAATATGACAAAAGCATCACCGATCCTAGCTAAGATTTCTTCAGCATTTTGAGAGATAGTTGCCCGAATTTCAGCAGTCACAGTTTCTGCTCCTGATTTTTCAATGTATTTGGCTAAAAGCACCTCATCAGTTTCTCTCCATCGGTTTATACTGTGAAACGAAACTCATAGCATCGTTATCAGCTTTACCAGTGAAAGTATAACGTTAAATATATTTTTTTATTTATACCAGAGATAGGGAAAAGGCAATAGGGAACAGGCAATAGGCAATAGGCAAGAGGCAATAGGCAATAGTAAATAGGCAATAGGCAATAGGCAATAGGCAAGAGGCAAGAGGCAATAGTAAATAGGCAACAGGCAACAGTAAATACGCAATAAACAATAGAAAATAGCAAATAGGGAAAGTATTAATAGCCTTTTGCCCTTTGCCCTTTGCCCTTTGCCCTTTCCCTCAAAATTATTTTTTCCAAATTAAATTTGATTCTTGTATAATCTTGACTGCCTCTATCTGGAGTTGTAGAGATTATCCAATAATTCTAGTTTAATACATCCAGTATAGTCCAAGCTATTTGGGCTAATAATAGAGTTATTTGAATGCAAAAGATAAAAATATGAGAATTTGGCTTGCTTGCTTTTTCGTACTGTTTGCGTTAGCACAGTTTTTTGACTGGCTGCAAAAATTTAACTTGCCATTGCCTATATACATTTTAGGCGGAGCCTTTTTAGCCGTTGCTTCTAACTACGACAAGATTGTTGGTTCTTATCTCACCGATGCCAGCATGGAAGCATCACTCGAACACCCGCAGTTAGATTCAACCGCTTCATCTACTGAGCCTATTTCTTTGTCAATTGCTAGTTCTGTGGAAAATGCTCAAACAGTAAAAGTAGATGAATAATGGGCATGGGGCATTGGGCATTGGGCATTGGGCAGGATCTGGGTAACGGCTTTTGCTTGAGTAGGAATTTAATTGCGAGGCGATGCAATTGAGTTGCAGGTCAGAAGATTTGTTTGTGAGGGTAGCTTTTAGTAAAAAATACTTAGAGTGTCAACTTAAGCTCGAAGCTATATGGACACGCGTTTTGCACATTCCTCATGCCCTCATCCCCTAACCCCTTCTCCCACAGGAGAAGGGGAATTAAATCTCTAGCTCCCCTCAAATATTAAAAGCTGCTCCTTTTCCCTCTCCTTTTAGGAGAGGGTTAGGGTGAGGTGTTCAAGGGGTTGGGGGTGAGGGCAAAACCTTGTCACAAAGAGGGTTTGACGTTAAATTGACATCAATGAGGAGATGCCTACCCCACAAGAGAGAATTGGGTAATTTTTATTTGTCAGTCTATTAACATAAGTGGAAAGCTTATTCGCTCGTTAGGTTCGGCGTTAGATTTTCTCTATGGTGAAAAGCTGACAAAGCCAAAGCCTCGAATTAAGTAGGTAAACATAATCAAATGTAAATAGGACTTACGCAAACTCTACGAAATCTTCTCTTCGAGACGCTACGCGTTGGCGGAAGCCTCTCGAAGAGAAGGCGTTCTTGGCGTCTTGGCGGTTCGATAAATTAAGCGAAGTTGGCTATTTTTGCGTAAGTCCTAGTAAAATACAAAAGTTTAAAACCTCAATATAAACTGGCTTTTACCTTCTGCCTCCTGCCTCCTGCCTTCTACCTTCTACAGCAGGTAAATTGCTAGGCTAGATTAAATTAAAGGAATCTACCTATTGAGGCTAACGCCGCAACGTTGTGATTAGTGGACTTTTAGAAAAACTCCGTGTCCCGTTTATCAAAGATCGAAATTCGCGTAAAACTTCCTTGGGCAATAGCTGGCTGCAAGTTATTTTGGTTAGCAGTGTAGTAGTCACCGGCTCGATTTGGGGAGTTCGCGAACTCAAATGGTTGCAGCCTTGGGAATTAAGAGTATACGATTGGATGTTGCGATCGCGTCCTGCGGAAGCACTAGACAAACGCATTTTATTGGTAACAATCACTGATGCAGATCTCCAACGAGAAAAATGGAATCTGTCAGATACTAAAATTAATCAACTGTTACAAAAAATCAATTCTTATCAACCGCGTATTGTTGGTTTATATCTTTTTCGGCCAGAAGATAAAAATTTAGCAGCAACCCAACAAAACCAAGAAAATATTATTAGTACTTGTTTGTTTAGCAGCGTCGGCAGATCTGAAACTCCACCACCGCCGAATTTTCCCATAGATAATGTTGGGTTTAGCGATGTAGTTCCTGATAATGAAAACGACCAAATCCTTCGCCGTGGCTTGTTGTTCGCCCATTCTACAGATGAAAAATGTACAACGTCATTTGCATTTGGGGCGCTAATTGCTATTAAGTATTTGGAAAAACAAGGCGTTGAATACGAATTCACAGATAAAGGAGATTTTCAGTTAGGTAAAACTATCTTCCCCCGTCTAAAACCTAATTCTGCTAGTTATCAATATTTGGATGCAGATGGTTATCAAATACTATTAAATTATCGTCACCCCAATTATCTTGCCCAACAGGTGACACTCACAGAAGTTCTTAGCGATCGCGTTAATCCCAGTTTATTTAAAGACCGTCTGGTAATTATTGGCACTACCTCAGCTCGCCTAAATTCAATTAGTTTTTATACACCTTACAGCAGTTTACCAGACCAACCAGCGAGAATGCCTGCTCTATTTATTCACGCACAAATAGCCAGTCAACTAATTGGTACAGTATTGGATGGGCGGCCTCTAATTTGGTTTTGGCCTGACTGGGTAGAATTAATTTGGGTGTGGGGCTGGGCAGTTTTAGGTAGTACTTTAGCATGGTGGTTGCGAAATCCATTACTTTTGTTAACGGTGGGAGGTATAACCCTAGTTGTATTAGTGGGAATCTGCATTATTTTGTTTCTTCAAGCCGGATGGGTGCCATTAATTCCTTCTGCTTTGGCATTTACGTTTAGTATTATCAGCGTTATAGCTTATACTAATTATCAAAATCAGCGGCAGAGTCAGATAATTATTCTGCAAGTTGAAAAACAACAAGAAGCGATCGCACAATTAAATCTACTCTTAGAAGATAAAACTGCAATTCCCGATTCGCAGCTTGATTTTCCTCCCGCCATCGATTCACCACAAACAAAATCTGGTGATTTGCTTTTGGGTGGACGTTACCAAATTTCAAAAGTCTTGGGTGCAGGTGGATTTGGTCGCACTTATTTAGCACAAGATACTCAACGGCCGGGTAATCCTACTTGTGTTGTGAAACAATTAATGCCAGCCCGCCAAGATAGCAGATTTTTGCAAGTTGCTCGCAGATTATTTAATAGTGAAGCAGAAATTTTAGAAACTTTGGGTAAACATCAACAAATACCCGAACTACTTGCTTATTTTGAAGATAACCAAGAGTTTTATTTAATTCAAGAATATATCGAAGGACATACTTTAAGTGAAGAATTGCCACCTGTGCAAAACTTAAAAAGCGAATCATTCGTAGTTGCGATGCTCAAAGAAGTTTTAGATATTCTGAGCTTTGTTCATCAACATCGAGTGATTCATCGTGACATTAAACCGACTAATATTATTAGGCGTATTAAAGATAATCAATTAGTATTGATTGACTTTGGGGCTGTAAAATTGATGCAGCCACCAAGTAGCGAACAAACAGAATTAGCAACAGTAGCTATCGGAACGCGGGGTTATGCACCTCCAGAACAATTTGCTGGTCATCCCCGCTTGTGCAGTGATATTTACGCTTTAGGAATGATTGCTATTCAAGCCATAACCGGAATACTACCACAGGAACTGCATCCACATCCAGAAACGGGTAATGTGATGTGGCGACAAACAGCACAAGTCAGCGAAGAATTAGCAGTAATTTTAGATAAAATGGTTTGTTATCATTTTAGCGATCGCTATCAATCAGCCGCCGCAGTTTTACAAGATTTGAAACGTATTTCAATCAATTGAGTTAGGTATCAGATCGTTATGAACCCCAATGCTACAGCCGCCGGATACGATAGAATTGCCCAATGGTGGCAGATTAAGCATCAAGATTCGTTATATGGTATCGCTCAATTAGAGCGGGCTATCAAATTTACTTCTAAGCGGCACTCAGCTATTGACATAGGGTGTGGAAGTAGCGGACGTTTTATTAACATCTTATCCAAGCATGGATTTCAGACTGAAGGACTTGATATTTCCACAGAAATGATAAATTTAGCCAAGCAACTACATCCAAATATCAAATTTTACAACGAAGACATTTCCTGTTGGATTCCTCCAAAACTTTACAGCTTAATTTCTGCTTGGGATAGCACTTTTCATTTACCGCTCAATATGCAAGAGCCTGTTATGAAAAAGCTATGCAATGCTATTGAACCCGATGGAGTACTTGTGTTCACCTGTGGCGGCGGACATACAAACGGCGAGATTTCAGGGTCATTTCAAGGTCAAAACTTTGACTACAGCACTTTGGGAGTAGATGCTTTCCTACAAATTCTGACTGAGCATCACTGCACATGCCGTCATCTTGAATATGACCAATATCCTGAAAATCATGTCTATATAATTGCTCAAAAGATTTAACTAATCATTGCAGCGTGTATTAGCTCTCCTCTTGTGGGATGGGCGTCTCGCCCGTCCTAATTGGCGGGCAAGATGCCCGCCCCACAAGAAAATTTATTGCAATATTTTAGTTGTGTCAGTCCCTTACAATAATTGTATTTTTACTTTATGAATAAATAGCCTCTAATATTCGACAGTTGTCTGGAAAATTTTCTACATCCGAAGTAGAAACACCTCACATCTTATTGTTAATCTACTTGTAGACTATCGAGGAAACAGAGCGATGTTGAAAGTTTTTGCAGACAGAGGTGGTACATTTACAGATATTGTTACTGTTACTAATAACCAAGCAATTATAGACAGATTATCACAAGATCTTGAACGTTTTTTAATTGTTCCTCTGCCTAATCACCAATGGATTATAGTTTATAAATTACTTTCAGAAAATCCCGAACAATATCAAGATGCAGCTATTCAAGGTATTTGCGATATTATGGGGCTTTCAAGTAAAGAACCTATTCCTAGCGAAGCAATAGAAGTCATAAAAATGGGCACAACAGTAGCGACAAATGCACTGTTAGAAAGAAAAGGCGACAGAGTTGTACTTATAATTACCAAAGGTTTTAAAGATGCGCTACGAATTGGCTACCAAAACCGTCCCAACATTTTTGCTCGTCATATTGTTCTACCAACGATGCTTTATGAACAGGTAATAGAAGTAAATGAACGATATGATGCCAAAGGAAATGAATTAATTGCAGTCAATATTGAACAAGTTAAACGCGATTTACAAGCAGTTTATCATACAGGAATTCGTAGTTGTGCGATTGTTTTTATGCATAGCGATCGCTATCCAGAACACGAAAAACAAGTAGCGACAATTGCCCAAGAAATCGGCTTTACTCAAATATCTGTATCTCATCAAGTTAGTCCGTTAATGAAATTAGTCAGCCGAGGAGATACAACAGTAGTCGATGCTTATTTAACTCCTATTTTACGTCGCTATGTCAACCAAGTAGCCAGTCAGTTGCCCCAAGTCAAATTAATGTTTATGAAATCTGACGGCGGTTTAGTTGCAGCCGAACAATTTCAAGGAAAAGATAGTATTTTAAGTGGTCCAGCCGGCGGTATTGTTGGCGCAGTCCAAACTAGTAAAAGAGCAGGTTTTGAGTTAGTAATTACCTTTGATATGGGAGGAACAAGTACAGATGTTGCCCATTTTAAAGGAGAGTATGAACGACAATTAGAATCAGAAATTGCTGGCGCACGAATGCGAGTTCCAGTCTTAGCAATTAATACGATTGCGGCTGGCGGTGGTTCAATTCTATTTTTTGATGGTTCTAGTTATCGTGTTGGCCCTAAATCTGCTGGTTCAATTCCTGGGCCTGCTTGTTATCGTCGCGGTGGGCCATTAACGGTTACTGATGCAAATGTTATGTTAGGCAAAATTCACCCGCAATATTTTCCTTCAGTCTTTGGAATTGATGGTAATTTACGTTTAGATAAAGATGTTGTGATTCAGAAATTTAGACAATTAGCCCAAGAGATTGCAACTGCTACAGGAAGTCATTGTACACCAGAAGAAGTAGCGGCTGGATTTATGGCGATCGCAGTCGAAAACATGGCAAACGCAATTAAAAAAATCAGCCTACAACGTGGTTATGATGTCACACAATATGTGCTGTGTTGTTTTGGCGGTGCAGGCGGACAAGTTGCTTGTTTAATTGCCGATACTTTAGGAATGAAAAAGATATTTTTACATCCTTATGCTGGAGTTCTCTCTGCTTATGGAATGGGATTAGCTGATGTGCGGGCGATTAGAGAATCAGGAGTTGAACAACCTTTAACTCCTGCATTAATTCCTCAATTACAACATTTAATAAAATATTTAGAGACTCAAGCTAGAAATGAAATCAAGGAAGCACGTAGCAAAGTAGGAGTAATCCAAAAAGCTAACTTAAAATATGAAGGCACTAACTCTATCTTGACAGTAAATTTTGCTGATGAAGTGGCAGTGATGCAACAAGAATTTGAAACTGAGCATAAATCTCGCTATGGTTTCATTCAATCAGACAAAAGCTTAATTGTCGAATCTATCTCAGTAGAAGTAATTCAGAAAATGGATACGCCCGAAGAACCCTTAATCACTCGTACACGTTCTATAAATGAAGCCCCAAAATCTGTTGAGATAGTTAAGATATTCACTGCTGATAAATGGCATGATGCACCTGTTTATCGACGCGAAGATTTACAACCAGAAGATAGGATTATTGGAAGTGCGATTATTGTCGAAAAAATTAGCACGATTGTAGTTGAACCTAATTGGGAGGCTAGATTAACTGAACGTAATCATTTAATATTGCAACGTATTGTATAGAAGTTTTAATTTAATTTCATTAACTAAGCTATGAATTTCAACCAATAGGAATCAAAAATGTACACAACATCTAAACCCGACCCCATTCGCTTAGAAATCTTCAAAAACCTCTATCAATTTATTGCCGAACAAATGGGAATTGTTCTCCAAAACACGGCAACATCTGTGAATATCAAAGAAAGGCTAGATTTCTCCTGCGCTATCTTTGACTCTTCTGGATTATTAGTAGCAAATGCCCCCCATATTCCCGTACATTTAGGCTCAATGAGTGAAAGCGTCCGTAGTTTAATTAACGATAAAGGCGATACCATAAAATCAGGAAATGTCTATTTATCAAATAACCCATATAACGGCGGTACACATCTCCCTGATGTAACTGCAATTACCCCTGTATTTTTGGAAAGTGGGAATTGGGGAGATGGAGGAGATGAGGAGATTAACAATGCCCCATGCCCCATGCCCAATGTCCAATGCCCAATGCCCATCTTTTTTGTTGCTTCTCGCGGACACCAAGCTGATATCGGCGGAATTACTCCCGGTTCTATGCCTCCCCACAGTACCACAGTAGAAGAAGAAGGAATTCTTTTTGATAATTTTCTCTTAGTTGAAGAGGGTAATTTCCGAGAAACAGCAGTCAGACATCACCTTGCAAATCATACTTATCCTGCTCGTAACCCTGACCAAAATCTAGCTGATTTCAAAGCTCAAATTGCAGCAAATGAAAGGGGAGTTCAAGAACTCAAGAAGATGGTTTTGCAATACAGTCTTGAAACTGTTCAAGCTTATATGAAATTTGTGCAAGCTAATGCTGAGGAGTCTGTGAGAAAGGCGATCGCTGTTCTCAAGGATGGTTCATTTGTTTATAAAATGGACAATGGCGCACAAATTCAAGTTAAAGTGACAATCCACCCAGAAAGCCGCAGTGCTACTATTGATTTTACTGGAACTTCTAGACAATTAAATAGTAATTTCAATGCTCCCAAAGCTGTAACTCAAGCAGCAGTTTTATATGTCTTTCGGACTTTAGTTGATGATAATATTCCTCTTAATGCTGGGTGTCTTAATCCTCTAGAGATTATTATCCCGGAGGGCTGTATGCTCAACCCAACTTATCCAGCAGCTGTAGTAGCAGGTAATGTAGAAACTTCTCAAACCATTGTTGATGCTTTATATGGTGCTTTGGGTGTGATGGCTGCCTCCCAAGGTACCATGAATAATTTTACTTTTGGTAATGAACGATATCAATATTATGAAACTATTTGCGGCGGTTCTGGAGCAGGAATTAATTTTGATGGAACTGATGGCGTTCATTCCCACATGACTAACTCGCGTTTGACCGATCCAGAAGTTTTAGAAACGCGTTATCCTGTACTTTTAGAAAGCTTTAGTCTTCGTGCCGATAGCGGTGGAAAAGGTCAATATTCTGGCGGTAATGGAGTTGTTCGTCGTATCCGATTTTTGGAACCGATGACAGCAAATATTCTCTCTGGACATCGGCAGATTCCCCCCTTTGGGTTAAATGGTGGGGAACCAGGAAAAGTTGGACGCAATTGGATACAACGTCAAAATGGAAGTGAAGAAAGTTTGGATAGTACTGCAACGGTGGAGATGAATGTTGGGGATGTTTTCGCGATCGAAACTCCTGGGGGGGGTGGATTTGGTCACGCAGAGGCGCAGAGGCGCAGAGAGTGATATGAGTTTATGTAACTGCACTTAAAACTGCGTTGTTGGTTAATTTGCCATCTTCCATTTCCACGATGCGATCGGCAACATCTAGAATTCGATTGTCGTGTGTGACTAGTAGAATGGTGCAACCTTGTTCTTTGGCTAATGTCTGCATTAGGTTAACTACATCTCGACCTGATTTACTATCTAAGGCTGCGGTTGGTTCGTCAGCTAATACGATTTTGGGATGGTTGACTAAGGCACGGGCGATCGCAACTCTTTGCTTCTGTCCTCCAGACAAGTCATCAGGATAATAGTTCACACGATGCCCTAAACCAACGTGTTCTAACATTTGAGCAGAACGCTGTTGCATCTGTTTTAATGATAAATGATTGTGTAGTTCTAAGCCCATCTTGACGTTTTGTAAAGCAGTTAAACTGTTATGCAAATTGTGTGCCTGAAAAATATAACCATTGTTTCGTCGCGCTAAGGTCAATTGTTCTGCACTCGCACCACAAAGTTCTCTTTCTAAAACTTTCAAACTACCAGATTGAGCAGAACGCAGTCCACCAATCAAAGTCAATAACGTCGTTTTCCCAGAACCAGAAGGCCCGGTCATGATAACAATTTCACCAGGATTGATTTCTAGATTAATACCAAATAAAACTTGTTTCTTTAATTGTCCTTGCCCAAAGTAATGATTCAGGTTATTGATAGAAATAACTGGTTTATTATTCATAAAATTACCCTTTATTATTCGCTAATAACTAATGACCAATGACCAATGACTAATGACCAATGACTAATAACCAATGACCAATGACTAATGACTAATAACTAATTTCAAAACATATCAGCAGGGTCAGCCGATTGTAGTTTGCGAGTAGCGATCGCTCCAGAAATTCCGCACATGATAATCGTTAAAATTAGAACCAGCATTGCTCGTGCTGATGTCATTAAAATAGGTAGCGCAGTTGCTTTTGCTGCCAAATTATAAAGTCCAATTGGTAAAATGAAACCAGGAATAAAACCAAACAAGGCCAAGATTATTGCTTCTTCAAAGACTACTGTAAGCAAGTATTGATTACGGTATCCCATTGCTTTAAAAGTCGCATATTCTTTGAGATGAGTGTTGACATCAGTTGAGAGTACCTGATAAACAATGACAACACCCACTACAAATGCCATCGCTGTTCCTAATCCAAAAATAAATCCGATCGGGCTTTCTTTCTGCCAGTAACTCTGCTCAAATTCGATGAATTCTTGTTTAGTTAAAACTCTCACATCATTGGGCAGATGAGAGTTTAATACAGTAGCAACTTGCTTTGGATCGTAACCTGGTTGGAGTGTAATTAATCCCAAATTGATGCTAGCAGCTTCTCGACGAGGAAAGAAATGTAAGAAAGTTTGGTCGCTACCAATTAAAATTCCATCTGCACCAAAGGATGCACCTAGTGTAAATAATCCAGTGATGGTAACGGTACGCCGCTCAATTTCAGTAGTAACAATTTTTCCTTGCTCAACTTGAGCGATCGCATCTTTATAACTTCCTCTAGAATTGCGATCGAATAATACCCGATCCGGTAACTTAATTTTGTGCAATTGCTGATTCACTTCTGGCAAATTTAAAGCTGGTTGTTCAGGCTCAAATCCAATCACTTGCATAGATGTATCTTTGCGAGTTTCAGGATGTTTCCAAGTAATGGTATTGGAATAAAACGCTTGTGCTGATTCGACTCCCGGAATATCCTTTGCTTGATACAAACGTCGCCGTGAGAACGTACCTAAATTCTGTGTATTCCGCGCTTGGGGACTGACTAACACAATATCTGCATTCAGAGTCCGGCTCAATTTTGTGTTGCTGTCGTACAATGCACTTTGGAAACCAAGCTGCATAAACATCAACACATCAGCAAAAGCAATCCCTGATAATGCTACTAAAAGACGACCTTTTTCTTTACTCAGTTGCAGCCATCCGAGGGGTGTTCGCCGTTGAATTTGCTGAATAAATCCAATCATAATAATTCGTAATTAAGATACATTTTGGGGGTTGCTGAATCAGAAAATGATTCTTTGCGTCTCTGCGTCTCTGCGTGAAAAACCTATCACTTTTCAATTTCTGCTGTAATTTGCAAATTAGTAAACTTAGCAGCTTTTTTACTCGATGCAGCATCCAAAGCTACATGCACCTCAACCACTCTGGCATCAATATTAGTACTAGGGTCAGTATTAACAATGGTTTGCCGTTTGACTTGAGAACCAATACGTTCAACTTTTCCCACAAGTTCGCCAGGAATCGAATCGCTAGTTACTCGCACCGTTTGTCCAATTTTCACATCGCTGATGTCGCTTTGATAAACCTCAGCAACTGCATACATGCGTTGAGTTTGCCCAATTTCCACAATGCCATCATTGCCAACGACTTCTCCGGCGCGGGTATTAATCTCTAGAATTTCACCATCAATCGGCGATCGCACTGATGCTCGATCCAGTTCTGCCTGGGCTTGCTTCATGGCCGCAATGGCGCGATCGACTTCTACTTGGTTCTGTTTCACATCCACTGGCCGCACCTCTGCAATCCGATCCAAATTTGCTCTGGCTTGATTGAGTTGCGCTGGACTGGTGTATTGAATCCGCGCTAACACTGCTTTTGCTTCTTGCAAACTTTTCTGGGCAGTTTCTAGAGTTAGCTGTCTGCTATCTCTATCGGCGGCGGAGATTGCACCCTCTTGATACAACGACTGATAGCGGTTGTATTGTGTCTGTGCGTTCGTCAATTCTGATGTTAACCGAGCCACCGTTGCTACTTGAGCATCAATGTCTCCTTGTCGTTGCGCTTGCAAACGAGCAATTTCAGCACGTTGAGCATTAATTTCTCCGGTTTTAGCTCCCGCTTTGGTAATCGCAAGTTTCGCTTGGGCAACTTTCACATCTTCCTGCGCTTGCTGATATGCTGCTAATAGACGATCGCGGTTATCCAAAATTGCGATCGCTTGCCCTACCTTGACGCGATCGCCTTCCTTCACTAACAATTTTTCCACTCGATTACCATTATTGGCGGTGGGAGCTGACAAGTTAACCGTTTCTCCCTGGGGTTCCAATCGCCCCAGCGCTGTCACTGTAGTGATTTCGGGTGAAGTTACTTCTGGGCTAGCATTTTGTACCTGTTGATTTGATGGCGATCGCGAGAGTACATAAGCAGAAGTTCCACCCACAATAATCAACGCGCTAGCAGCAATTCCAAACCATTGACGAGATCTAGCTGAGGTAGCCCTACCTGGTAAGTTTTGCAGCATGAGCAAGCTCCTAGTTACATCTGATAGCTATACTAAACTGTTTCGTTTCGTTTCTAAAATTAAGATAAACGAAACTGTTTCGTCTTGTCAAGTGTATGCTGGAAATAAGGTGAATTATGTAATGAGTGCCCTAATTTGTTTGTAAAATTGAGTCATGAGCAAATCTAAGAGTGTTGAGCGCGATTTATCTCCAGAAAAGACCGAAATGATTCTGGATGGGGCAATGCAAGAGTTTTTAGAAAACGGCTATGCAGCAGCCAGAATAGATAAAATTGCGGTGGCGGCGGGTGTTTCTAAAGCAACGATATACAGGCGTTTTCCCGATAAGGAAAGCTTGTTTACAGAATTGATGCAGCAATTAGCTTGCAAGAAAGAGATTTTTAATTCAGAACAAATCCAATCAGCTCAGGGCGATCCGGCTTCTTTTTTGAGATCCTTTGCAAATAGGATGCTTGACAATGTTGGAAACGATCCCCAAGCTCTCACATTCTTGAGGATTATTATTGGTGAGTCAGGAAGGTTTCCAGGATTAGCGCGAGCATTTGTCAAGAACATTGAAAAACCGATGCTGGAATCTCTGACGCAATACCTAGCTTCTCACCCAGAACTAGAACTACCCGATGCGGAAGTTGCAGCACGAGCTTTTGTTGGGACACTCGTTCATTTCGTCATCTTGCGAGATATCATGCAAAGTGGCGATTTAGTGCCGATGGAACGCGATCGCCTGCTCGATAATTTAGTTAAGTTAATTATTAAATGAGAATCCAGAATTCAGAAGATTTTGATACGAAAATCTAATATCGTGATTTTCATTTGAATGAGCTAACCGATTAGGATAGCAAAGATGTGCTAACCTACTTGATTTTGCAATCATTTTGAATTGTGAATTCTTTGAATTTGCTTCGGAGCTTTAATTTCAGTAAATAACTGAATTGCTTGACGAAAATTCATTTGACTGTCATCAGGATTGGCCATTTTTTGATAAGTTAAACCCAATTGAAAATAAGCTTCAGCCAAGTCACATTTAGCACCGATTTTTTCCAAAAGTTCGATTGCTTCTGTATGATTAGCAAGAGCTAATTCAAAATCTGCTTGGTGTCGATGGATTTCTGCGAAACCATTGAGCGTTTTGGCTTTTACCTGCATATAGTGGCTTTCTTCAGCAAAAGTCAAAGCTTCGTTGAACATTTCATTTGCTCGGTCAAATTCTCCTAAATTGACGTAGGTTTGACCCAAAATTTGGATGAAATAAGCAAACCTTCCAGTCTGTTCTACCAGTTTTGGATTTGTGATATTTTGATAAGCTACATCTGCTAATTCATATGAAGCATCACGCAAACCTAAATAGGAATATACTAAAGCTAAACACACTGAAGCTTTTTCTGCCCAGCGATGATGTTTGGTATTTTGAGCTAGGTAAATCACTTGTTGAAATAACTGTGCAGCTGCTTCTAATTCCCACAAATCTATTTGATAAAGCCCAATACTTAGTAAAGAATCTACCTCAAGCATTCTTAAATAGTAAACTGTATGTTTATTTTCTGGCTGAGGTACAAGAGATTTGAGTGCTTGGGTTGCTAAAGTAATTGTTTTTTCTTGACAGGCGATCGCCTGACTAATTTTACCTGTTATCCAGTAGAAATCGCCTAATATATTGTAAAGTTCGCTGAGATTTTGGTGATTATCCAGATTGTTAACAACTTGATTAATTGCGGTCAGTATAGGTTGAATTAAACCCATACGATACAGCGTACTACCAAGAGGTAAAAATTGTTGCCATTGATTATTTCGGCTTTTGAGAATAACCTTACCTGCCAACTCAAATTCCTGAATTTCGATGTAGTGATAATATGCTTCTAAAGCTTGCAAAGCATCTTTAAAACTTTCAATTTGTGTAACACTAGCCGTCCAAAAATCAGCGGCTTTGTGGTTGGTAATTTCCCATTCATCGCTGGGGCGCAAACGAGCGATCGCTTCTTTTTGAATCACAGGATGCAGCCAATATTTTCCTTTATCGCACTCTATCAAAGACCGATTTCTTAAGGAAGTAATAATTTGGCGATGTTGGTCAGGTGGAACATCCCAAAGCAAACAAAATAAACCTTGAGATGGGATACTAGGTATATCTTGATAGCGATAACATCCCAAACGGCAAAGTAAGCGATAGGCTTGGGGGTCGAGATTTTGTAAACGATTAATTTGACTAACTGCTAAATTTTTTAAATCGGTTGCTGCGAGAGGATCGGCATGATTTTCTTGCCAATAAGCAGCCATATCGCCATCAAAATCCTCTTGAATAGAACCACAGAGAATTCCCATTGCTTTAGCATTCCCGCCATAAGTGCGATGCATGATTTCTAAAGTTGGTGAATCTATGGCTAATCCTCGGTTGCTAAAAAACTGTTGCCATGCACTTTTATCCAAGCCAGGAAGCCGATAGTGACTGACATTTAGCCCAGGTTCACAAAAGCGATCGCGGCTAGTAATTAGAGTCACAGATTGCACCCTAGCATCAGCTAAAATCCGTAATAGCTCTACATAGTTGCGGTGCGAAGCAATCAACCCACCTTTTCCATCTAATGCAGGTTCGAGATTGTCAATTAACACCCCAATGCGCTGATTGTGGAGTTGGCGCTTGAGTCGTGCCAAGCTGACACCAAATTCAACCCCAGGTTCTTCATTAAAATCTTGTTTGAGCCATTCCTCGACAACTCGTTCGGCAGGAGTGATGTTTTGCGTTTCCTTCGCCATCAGTAGTTCCAAAACCAACTCAAAATCCTGGGTTTGGAGATATTGTTGCGCCAGAGTAGTTTTGCCTAAACCGCCTTCACCTTGAATAACAATGACCTTCGAGCCTTGATTTACCAAAGTATTCAGCTGAGCGATCGCTTCTGTTCGTCCAATAAAATTGCTATCCTCTAATTTTGGGGCGGCGTGTGGCGTTCTGGAGTAATCAATCAGACTGGATATCGTATTACTTTTTCTCAGAACCCGTTCCAAAGTAGCGCGACAATTACTTTTAGTAATCTTCTGGCGCAGCACCTTAGAGAGCAACTTCCATAACTGAGAACCAGCATCCTTAGCATGTCCTTCCGTACAACCGTAAGCACGAGCGATATCCAAGTATTTCCTACCCAACCAAACTTGCCCAAGAATAACTTTTTGCAAATCGCTCAACCGTTCCCCGGTTTGAGCAGGAACTATGGTGTCTAACCATGCTAATGCTGCTTGGGCGTCCATTTGTAACAACTAGGATAGTTCAGACTTTAGAGACAACTATAAATCACTCTACAGTTATGCTTTTCAAATTTTCGGATAAGATTTTGTAAATCCGACTTTTTTCCCGACTTTTCCGATAGTCCTGTAAAATGAGTAACTTTACTAACATCAGTTAGTTGTATCGAATGAAAATAATTAATCGGAACGAGCATGTCAAGGTCTTTTAACTTATATTTCCCCAATTCCTAATCACTATATATTGTGCTAAAAACCGGATAAAGGTAACCTTTAGCTACCAAATTCTTGAATAATATCTATGATTTCTTGACATATTTCATTCTTTGTCATTAATGTAGCTAATTTAGAGCCATCTCTCTCTTTCTTAAACCGAATTTTATATGCTTGACATACCATGTCAAGCAGAAGATCACCAGGAACTAAATTCAACTTGCTATATTGCCAAACCCTATTTACTTCTTCTAATTTTTCTTTATAGAGAGTTTCTAATCTATCTTTATCTGCTTCTAGCTGTCCTATTATTTGCTGAATTTCCTCAATAACTTTGTTAACAAATATATCCTCTCCTTGTACCACTTCATTGAATAATCCTTTAGTATTTGGATATATTGGCTTACAGGCAATTTTAAATACTCGTTTATTTATAGTAAACTGCTTGAGTTGATCGGCACACTCTTCTATTTTTTCCTTAATTTCTAACTCTGATGGTATTGGCTCTGTATTTGTTCCAGAAGACTTTCTCTTAAATTCTATAAACTCTCTTATTACTCGCGGACATATTAAATAGTTTTCTATTTCCCTTCTCTGTAGAACTTTTACAGTAGCTTTTTGTCCTAGTATTTTTTGCAAATTAGAAACTTCATAATCTTCTTTTTCATCCCGATCTATAAGAAACCACATTTGAATTTGTCGTTTTGTTAAGAAAGATAAAGTTGCTTCTGTTGCAAAATGTGCGAAGTTACGCGCACCACCCATATGAATAAATCCTACGTTTGCTTGACTTAGATTAATTCCCAATATTGATGCCCACTCACGAATTATATCTTCATCAGATTGACCTTCTACAAAAATGAGACGATCAAACATGAATAGAGAACTTAAGCGTATGCCAAGTTCTTGTGGAATTTCTGCTTCTGCTTCTTCAATATCTAACTGTCGTATTTGAGTTGAATTGGGTTTAGAAACTAAATAAACATTTTTCATTTCTCCAGTATCCAGAAAGTTAGTTGAATGAGTCGTTAAAAATACTTGGCAGTTGCAGCTAATACGTTTTAAATAACGCATGATAGTTGTTTCCAGACCTGGATGTAAGTGTATTTCTGGCTCTTCAACTAAAAGAATATTAGGTATTTCAAATTCAACATCTAGAACTAATCTTAAGGCTTCTTTAATTCCTGAACCATTTACTTCTACTAAAAAATCATCAACATCCATTTCAGCAGATGTTTGATTGCCTAATGATGAAATAGTTTGAAAAGCATCTATACGTACCCCTAACAATGCAGATACAGTTTCTTGAATACTCTGTAGAATTTTTGTTCCACCTCTTGTCACTTTTAACTCAAGTAGTTTTTCTGCTTCTTGTTTACCTATTTGCTTACGTCTTTCTGTAAGATAAAGAACTTTATTAGTACATATTTTTTTTAAAAGATTTTGAATATAATCAGGAATAGATGATTCTTCACCAGCAAATGTGCCTACCTTAATTTTTAAAGGTTGAATCTCAGTAGCTTCTGCTTCTTCTCTCATGCTTGAAGCTATTTTTTTAATTGATTTTTGTAAATCTTCATATGAACTTGATCCCTCAGCAATATCTGTAATAATTTCTACAAGTTCATTACTGAACTCAGATGAATTAGGTCTATTTAAACGATAGGTTAAAAATCTTTTGAATTCTCGGTTATCAGGTTTTTGCAATTTTACAAAATCATCAGTATCTAACTTTACAGATAAGAGAGCATCTGCTTTTTTGTTATATTCTTTTGAGCGTAGGAATTTATTAAATAACTCTACAGCAGATTCTTCACTTACACTAAAAATGATGTTTTCGTTATTATCAGAAGTAGAACAAAAGTTTGCAGGATTGACGAGAGAAATTTTTTTAACAAAACTAAAAGAATCTGGTAGGGGCATAATAGCAACAGTTATTGATATTCTTAGAGATAGATCAATCCCAAGAACAGCATTTTTCATTTGTGGCGCTTCTTTAACAATATCTTGCGTCAAAGTATCTATATCAGACGGCATTAGTGAGAAAGTAAGATTTATTTCTATAGGTAAATTCGTTTGCCCCTTGAAAAAATCAATTGATTGGCCAAATTTTGGGTTTAAATTGACAACATTTCCATTTTTTATACATTCAAAAAAAGCATTAATAGCTAATAATATACTTGATTTGCCAGTATTATTTTTGCCAATAAGAACATTAAAATCACCACAATTACCGAGTTCAGTATTCTCAATGCTCCTAAATCTTTTTATATTGACAGTTTCCAATTTCATAGGGTTTTAGTAGATGCATTAATCTTAACTAGCTATTGTAGTACATTTATATTGGTATTGTGAATAACCTAAAACCAACTTTTTCCCCGACTTTTGCAACATCATCAGATAAAACTGCCTACTTTCGCCGACTGACAAAAGCAAGTGCGATCGCTTAGGCTATTGGGCAAAGAGATAAAAAGTAAAGTATAAAAATTATGCTTCACACCCTCAGCCCCATTGCAGAAGACTCAGTAGCTAAAAGCTGTCCCAGTCCTCACTATTTCCCAACACAGCAGCGCATTCGTTTACTCGTAGATAGATATGTCGCAGCCGAAAAACTACACGATCGCTTGCAAGATTTACTGCTACAGTTTCAAAATCCCCAACCGCGTCCTTGGAAGTTGATTGACTGGCAAACAATAAACCGCAATCAAATTATCGGCATAGAACCAGAAGTATTTTTATCAATATTGATAGGTGCAATGGATACAGAAGCACCCATTCGTGGCTATACCCAAACCAGCCGCCAGTATTTGGACAAATTGCATCCTCAGATGGCGCGGTTTGTTGGTGGAACAGTCAGTCAAGATAACAACCTTTTAGAGCTTGGTTTGTGGGAAAAAGAAGAACGTCAGCACACACCAGCATTAATTAAGGTTTACACCCAACTAACAGGCGAGAAAATTACCGCCAAACATCGCACAGTTCGAGGCTATCTCCCCACAGATGACCCTTACGAAGATTTATATCGCCACGGCTTACACCGCATTGCCACAGAATACGGTGCAACCTGCCTTTATCTTTGGCTAATGGCTCACACCACAGGCGCACTCTACGACGTACTCGAAGAACTAGCACAAGACGAAATCAACCACATGACCAAATTCTGGGGCTTTGGAGTCTGGGCTTTCCCCGATACAGGGCTAATGCGAATTGGGCGCACCCTCATCAAAACTCGCTCTCAAAACTATCAACGCAACAACCTCATCCGTACCCTCCGCCGGATGATGGCTACCCTCAATTGGAACGCCTGGTCATTAACCAACAAAACCACCCTCCTCTTCACCTTCACCCACACAATGCATCGCTTGTGGACTTGGAACAACACCCTCACACCAAAATACCTACAAACTTTATTTGAAATTAGTCATTGGTCATTAGTCATTAACAAATAACAAATGACAAATCACAAAGGACAAATCACAAAGGACAAATCACAAAGAACAAATCACAAAGGACAAATCACAAATGACAAATGACAAATCACAATTACCCACCGACTTAAACCCCCAACACCTACCCCACCACATCGCCGTCATCATGGATGGTAACGGCCGATGGGCAACCAAGCGAGGATTACCCCGCATCGCCGGACATCGCCAAGGAGCAAAAACCCTCAAAGAATTATTGCGTTGCTGCAAACATTGGGGAATCAGAGCATTAACAGCCTACGCCTTCTCAACAGAAAATTGGCAGCGTCCCATTGAAGAAGTAAATTTTCTGATGCTTTTGTTTGAGCGATTACTGCGCCGCGAATTAGCACAGATGTATCAAGAAGGAGTGCGAATTTCATTTATTGGAGATTTATCAGTTTTACCTAAATCTCTGCAAATAGAAATGCAACGTTCAATGGCAGAAACGTTAAACAATCAAGCAATACATTTTACAGTTGCAGTAAACTACGGTAGCCGCAACGAAATTACAAGAGTCTGTCGTCAAGTAGCCGAACTAGTAGAACAGGGCGAACTCAGTGCAGAACAAGTGAATGAAAGCCTTATCCAAAAACACCTCTACACCGCAGATACCCCCGAACCAGATTTGCTGATTCGTACTAGCGGTGAAATGCGATTGAGTAATTTTCTATTGTGGCAAATGGCCTATACAGAAATGTATTTTACTGATATTCTTTGGCCAGATTTTGACACAGAAGCATTTCATCAAGCTTTGTTGAGTTACCAAAAACGCGATCGCCGTTTTGGTCAAGTTAAAAACTCAATTTCAGCTTAGTGTAAACAAATTCTCCTCACACTTACCCGAAAGGGGACTAAGTAGGTAGACATAATTAAATGTAAAAGACAAAAGTTTAAAACCCCGATAAAAACTGGCTTTTCCCTCCTGCCTCCTGCCTCCTGCCTCCTGCCTTCTACTTAAAACTTTTGACAAAATTCAGCTAAAATACATTTAAATTCCATAATCACTTGTGAGGTTCGTTGACAGTTGACTCTTAAAACTCAACTGTCAGCGGTCAACAGTCAACACAAAAATATATTTACTTTTTATTTGTTAAAGGAATACGGATGGTAAACTCTGTCTCACGTCCTGGAGTTGAATCAACTTCAATACTTCCTGCATGTTTTTCTACGACAATTTGATAGGCGATCGCCATTCCTAATCCAATTCCTTGACCTACAGGTTTAGTAGTAAACATGTGGTCAAATACCCGTTGCTTGACTTCTTCGCACATTCCAACACCATTATCATAAATCTGAACGATGGCGTTTTGAGTTAACTTGTCAAGTTGGGTTTGAATCCTAATATGATTAGGATTAGTTTTAACAGTCTCAAAATTGCGTTCTTCGGTGGCTGCTTCTAGTGCGTCGATGGCATTCACCAAAACATTCATAAATACCTGATTCAGTTGCCCTGCATAACATTCTACTTGGGGTAAATCGCCGTATTTCTTAATAATTTGAATTTCTGGGCGTTCGGTTGTGGCTGTTAAGCGATGGTTGAGAATCATCAGAGTGTTGTCTAATCCTTCATGAATATCTACCATTTTCATGTCTGCTTCATCGAGGCGGGAGAAGTTACGCAAAGACAGCACAATTTGACGAATGCGCTTGGTTCCCACTTGCATTGAAGTCATAAGCTTGGGTAAATCTTCTGCTAGAAACTCAATATCAAGGTCTTGTGCAAGTTCGCCAATTTCTGGTGTCGGATTTGGATAGGTTTGTTCGTAAAGCTTGAGCAAATCGAGGATACTTTCAGTGTATTCACTGGCGTGGTTGAGGTTAGCATGAATAAAATTGGCAGGATTATTGATTTCGTGTGCCACCCCAGCAACTAGTTGTCCCAAGCTAGACATTTTTTCGGTGTGAATAAGTTGAGCTTGGGTATTTTGCAATTCTTTGAGGGTTTTCCTGAGTTGCTGCGCCTGGTGGCTGGAAATCAATGCACGTTCGCGAATCTCTTCATATAGTTGCAACTGTCGCCATGCACTAATCAACCCAACCACCAGCAATCCTCCCAAAACCGTAGCCAAGATATTCAATGCTTGCAATGGGGATTCAATATTTTCTTGTGGCACAATCAAAGCGATCGACCAATTTGCCTCTCTCAGCGGGATGTAAGCAACATAGTTCCATTTGCCATCTAGTTGAGCTAATTCAATATTTGTACGTTTAGCTAGCATTTTTTGGGCAATTTCAGCTAACCGGGGATTGGGAGAGTTGAGGAAACTCTGGGCGGCTCTTTCGGGTGTACCAATTAGTCGCGTATCGGGATGAGCGATGGGAACTCCTTGGGAATTCAGCGCAAAGGCATAGCTACCCTTGCCTTGCTGTAAATTGCTGACTACCTCAATTACTCGGTTAATGGGAATTCCTCCCATTAACACACCTGCTGGTTTTGTGCCTGTTTTGTCGGGAATTGGAGAACTAATTTGAATCTGTAACTGTTTGGTTGTGCGTCCAATAATTGGATCGGCTGCTACCGTTTCACCCGCTATACTCCGCTGAAAAAATTCTCGGTCTCGAACATCGAGACGATCTCCTGGAGTATTCATTAATAGACCATCTGGTGCAACCAAGGCCATAAGCAAAAACGTTTGCAGCCGCTTTAACTCAGATTGTAAATAAGGTTCCATTAATGACCAATCAAGCGATCGCACCACAACGGAATTTGCCAAAGTCTTAATTTCTGTCTTCCGAATCGCTAACCAGTTATCAATATCATCCTCGCCTTGTTCTGCTTTTAAAAGTGCTTGCTGCTTGAGACTGTCGAGTAATAATCCTTTAACAAAGTTGTAACTAGTGATGGCGGTGGCGCTAATACTAATAGACAGCATTACCACAAGTGATAATAACAGTAAATTTCGCGATCGCCATTTCAATGAGAAGTAGTTTTTGCCATTTTTAGCAAACTTTTGCGGGTTGATTTTCAACCACGCTTTGAATAATTTAAGTATCATCCTTGTTTGTCTCCAAGTTCAAAATAAAATGCCAAAGTAAAAATATCAAACAAAGATGATTTTTGATTTTTTAACTTTGTTGAGTAGAAATTTTAATGACAAACTCTGTCCCTCGCCCAATTTCGGAAGTGCAGGAGAGTGAACCACCATGTGCTTCTACTATAATTTGACGAGCGATCGCTAATCCCAAACCTGTACCTTTGCCTACAGGTTTGGTAGTAAAAAGATGATCGAAGACTTTTTGTTTAACTTCTGGTAACATCCCCACACCATTGTCAGCAATCTTAATTACAACCTGATTACCTGAATCTGCTACACGTGTTTGAATGGTAATGCAATTGGGATTAGCGAGAATCTCTTCTAAACTCCGCCCTGTATTATATTCTTCAAGTGCATCAATGGCATTTGCTAACAAATTCATAAACACTTGATTAAGTTGCCCAGCAAAACACTCTACTAAAGGTAATTGACCATAATCTTTGACTATTTCAATTCCTGGATGATTTTCATTAGCTTTTAAGCGATGTCTGAGAATCAAAATAGTGCTATCAATGCCTTCGTGAACATCAAAGGGGACTTTATAATCGCGATCGGCTCTAGAAAAGGTTCGCAGACTATTACTGATACTGCGGATACGGTTAACACCTAATTTCATTGAGTCCAATAATTTTGGCAAATCTTCCCGTAAATAATTTAAATCCATCGCATCAATTTCGTCTTCAATTTCTGAACCAGGGCGGGGAAATTTTTCTTGGTAAAGGTTAATTAGTCCAAACAAGTCTTTAACATAATCTTTAGCTGGTTCAATGTTACCAGCAATAAAGCCAATAGGATTGTTGATTTCATGAGCAACACCCGCTACCAAATTTCCCAGAGCAGACATTTTTTCACTTTGAACTAACTGTAATTGCATTGTTTGGAGTTCTTGAAATGCTTGTTCTAGTTGTTGCTTTTGTTGTTGTAATAATTGTTGTGCTTCCTGGCGTTCTGTGATATCTTCGCTTGTGCCAAGAATGCCAAAAATGTTTCCTTCTTTATCTCGTAGCGGAATTTTATTTGTATTTGACCAAATTACTTTTCCGTCTGCTTGGCGCACTGTTTCAATAATGTTGAGTTCAGCTTCTCCAGACTCCATAATCCGGCGATCGCATTCTACATACCAATCAGCATCTTCACGATTCCAAGAAAGGTCGTAGTCAGTTTTGCCGATAACACGATCTGGCGACTCTACACCCGAAGCCTCTGCAAAGCTGCGGTTACAACCTAAATAAACGCTATTGCGGTCTTTCCAGAAAACAAGCTGGGGAATATTGTCAACAATTAACCGCAAAAATTCTTCGGTTTGCCCAAGGTTTTTTAATGTTTCTTGTGCTTGTTGATACAATCGAGCGTTTTCTAGGGAAATTGCAACTTGAGTACATAATAGATTGAGGATTTCTACGCGATCGCTACTAAACGCCCCTGTAGTCAAATTGTTCTCTAAATACAAAATCCCCAATAGCTTAGTTTGGTGCAAAATCGGCATACACAGCAAGCTTTTTGGTTGCTGACGTATGATATAAGGATCGGCCATGAGCGTCGAATACATTGCTGTATCAATAATGACACTAGGTTGCAGATTGCGTTTGACGCTGTAAATTAGGCTACGAGGCACATCTGTGCTATCCTCAATTGCGATCGATTGCAGGACGGTTGATTGCTGTCCAACTTCAGCAGTCGCCTCAACAACTAATTTATCTTCTTTGAGCAGTAGCAACACACACTTATCTGCCCCTGCATTTTCAATTACTACAGAAAGCAGTTTACTAAGTAGTTTTTCTAGTTCAATTTCACTGGAGAGAGCCTGAGATGCTTTGAGAACTGTTGCCATATCTAGCATCAATGAGACATGGCTACTAGAAGTTAGCGATTTGCTGAGGCTGGGATGCAATGTAGCATAATCATTGGGGGCGATGGTGTCATTGGCCGTGAGGGGCGAACGGGTTTGTTGTAAAATCGGAGCTAGGAGCCAGGGATAGCGTTGTTCTAAGTCATCAATTTTCGCTTTAGCATCCCAACGAGCGTAGCAATAGTAGGCATTAATCAAATACTCTTGGGCAATGCGTTCTTTGCCCCATTCTAAATAAAACTTGGCTGCGAGTTCATTGGCAAGTGCTTCTTCGTTGAGATATTCGTTTTTCTTAGCTTTGGCAATGGCGCGATCGTATAATTCGATGGCGTTCATGTATTTGCCAGAAATTCTTGCCATTTCCGCAGATAACAATAGATATCTATGCAAAAAGTTTTTCGGGCAATTATTCGCCCAGTTTTTCTGAATTTGTTGATGTTCTTGCATAATTTCCCAATACTGCTTTTTCTCATGTGATGTTGCATTGGGATAAACTGCTGCCAAAGTCAGTGGATAATAGAAATGATATTGAATAATTGGAAAGAAACCAGAGTTACAAGGCAGGGTTTTCTTGGCTTCTTCTGCCGCTTGAATTGCATCTGTATAGCAACCATAAAGGTAGGATAATTGGATTTTCAGAAAACAGTACCAATTAATTCCATGCTCAAAGTTTTGTTTTTGTCTCCAAACTTCTATGTAGGGAATATCTCGGTCATCTTGATTATCCAATAAATCAGTATTTTTCGAGATGCCTTGTAAGTTGAGGATAAACTGCCTTTGTAAAGTAAATGCATACAACATATTTGCATCATTTACTTGTTCTACATAGCCCAGATATTTCTCAGTTTCAGTATAGATATCTGATAGGCGATCGCCTTTAATTAACATCGCCCAAATGTAAAACGAAACAGCCCAAACACCAAATACCAAATTTCCAGTTTCTTGAGCTACTTGAAATGATTTTCCCGAAATGGGCAAGTTGGTTTTTAAATGTTGATAATATGGGTTAATTGTGTGGGCAAAAATATTATTTGTTTTGGGGATGAATTGGCTACTATTGAAGTGGCGATCGAGTTTTAGTGCTAACTTACCAAACTCATAGGCAGTTTGATAATTGCCTTGGTTTGCCAGACTCATTCCATACAAACAATAAGCAAAACCAGAGCTTTCGGCATTACCATAACTCAAGGATAGATTAATCATTAATAGAGGAATCAAACAACTCAGATTTTGATCTCCTCCCATATAAGCAGCTGCCCAAAGGTCAGCTAAAAGGCTCATACAAACTTTTTTTACCGGATCTGTCATCTCAGGCAAATCAAACAAATCTGCTGGACGAATTGCTAAGAGTTTTGTTTTTAATTCTTTAACTTCAGCGTCAATAGTAGCTTCCTGTTCTTGTGCAGTAACAGGGAGATTCATCCCCATAATGCTCAAACCTTTGAGTCCACAAGCAAAACCAGCTTCTATATTTTCACCTTGAGTCATTTTCAGGTACATCTGAATGCCATAAATCTCTGCCTGGTCAAATTTATCTTGGCTGCGATTTAAAGCAATATCAAACAGTTTTTCTGTTTCCTCAAAATTTCCAATTAAATATTCGCATTCTCCAGATTCTCTATATAATTGGAATGTGAGTTTTTGGTGAGTTTGCCAACTATCTTCAGTTAGTAATTTTCTACCTATTATGAAGTATTTCATAGCTACTTTATGAGCCGTAGAAACTTTCGCCTTCTTACCAGCAATTAAATTGAGTTTAGCCAGTTCATATCTTTGAAATTGTTCTTCAATTATCTCAATTCCCTTATTGAATTGATTGACAATATCAAAAATAACGGCTTCAATTGCTTCCGATGGCGTACTTTTTAAGAGTAGTTGCCCAATTTTTAAATGAGTAGCTTGTTTTTGAGATTCAGGTATCAGTGAATAAGCCGCTTGCTGGACGCGATCGTGAAGAAATTTGTAAGAACATAAGTTAGGATTATGGTGTTGAAATTTGGAATTTGGAATTTGGAATTCTGACTCATCTTGATAAAACTTGTAGACTTCATTGATGGGAATAATTAACCCCTCTTGCACGGCTTTCCAAAAGTCTGTAGCTGTTTCTATCTGAGATTTTTCATAGACAATTGCCAATGTAGCCAAATCAAATTGGTTACCCACACAAGCCGCTAATTTCAAAACCTGTTGAGTTTGTTTTGGCAACTTTTGGAGTTGAATTGCCATGAATTCTACTACATCATCGGTGAGAGAGAGCGATGTCTGACGACAAGCCGCTACGCGTCTACGCACCTGAGCAATATCGCATTCCCAATAGCCACCCTCAAAATTAAATGTAATTAGTCGATCTTGATGCAAAGCTCTGAGAAATTGGGTGCAGAAGAAAGGATTGCCTTTGGTTTTGCTCAATACCAAGTCCGTTAACGGGGCTGCTAATTCTAGAGAACAACTCAATGTGTCTGCAACCAAATGATTCACAGATATGTTATCTAGAGGAGCTAAAGTAATCGTATTGACTCTAGCGCCTAACTTCTGAATTTCATCTAAAGTCAGTACCAGTGGATGTACTGGGTTGACTTCGTTATCGCGGTAGGCACCAATTAATAGTAGATAGCTGATGTCAGCTTCACTCATCAACAAGTGCATTAACTTTAATGAAGCAGAATCCGCCCATTGCAAATCATCAATGAAGATTACCAAGGGATGTTCTGGTGCCGCGAACACTTGAGTAAACTTCAAGAACAACAAATTGAAGCGATTTTGTGCTGCACTTGGTGAGAGTTCTAGCACAGGAGGCTGTTTACCAATGAGACTTTCTAGTTCTGGAATCACCTCAATCATCACTTGTCCGTTTTCACCCAAAGCTTTAAGAACCTTAAACTTCCACTGTTCTAGTCGAGCGTCACTTTCACTGAGCAGTTGTGTCATCAAATCTCGAAAGGCTTGCACAAACGCAGAGAAAGGGATATTGCGTTGGAATTGGTCAAATTTACTTTTAATAAAATAACCGCGTTGTCGGACAATTGGCTTGTGGACTTCATTAACCACAGCAGTTTTGCCAATTCCAGAGAAGCCTGCTACTAACATAATTTCAGTGCTTCCCCGACTGACTCTCTCAAATGCATTTAGTAAAGTTGCAACTTCAGATTGCCGTCCGTAGAGTTTTTCAGGGATGATAAAGCGATCGCAAATGTCCCGTTTACCTAATTCAAATCTCTCAATCTGTCCAGTTTCTTGCAGCTGACGCCGACAAACTTCTAAATCATATTTCAGTCCTAATGCACTCTGATAGCGTTCTTCAGCATTCTTCGCCATCAATTTCATCACAATATCACACAAAACTGGAGGAACAGATTCTTGATTTTTGAATTTTGAGTCGCACCTTTGGTGTGCTAGAAGCGCAACTTGAATTTTGAATTGATCTGGTTGCTTGGCGATGTGACAGTGAACCAACTCCATCGCATCGTTAGACTCAAAAGGTAACTGTCCAGTCAGTAATTCATAAAATGTAATTCCCAGGGAGTAGTAATCGCTGCGGTAGTCAATTGAGCGATTCATCCGTCCAGTTTGTTCGGGAGAAAGGTAAACGAGGGTACCTTCTAAGACATTGGGATTTTGAATTTCTTGGGTTTCTTTGGGCAAAAGCGAAGCAATGCTAAAATCTATTAACTTAACTTGCTTAGTTTGCGGATTAATGAGAATGTTGGCAGGCTTGATGTCTTTGTGGATTACCCGATGCCGATAAAGTCCGTCGAGAATTTCACTCAAAGCGATCGCAATATCTAAAAATTCTTCCAAGAAATTTGGATTACTCTCCATTGCTGTTTTCATCCATTCCCTCAGAGAAATACCCCCGAAATCCTCCATAACCAAAGCATAGCTGTTGCCGTAGGGTTCTAAGCTGTAGGGACGAACAATACTTGGGAGGTCGAGATTTTTAGCAATAGTATACTGATTGCGAAACTGGAGGAGTTCGCTGAAAGTGGGATACTCCTGATGAAGCAGTTTGATAATCACCGGAAGTCGATCGTCTTCTCGAATTCCACGGTAAACCAACGTTCTAAAGCTCGTATAAAGTTGCTCGGTAATTTGATAGTTTAGAAGCTGAGATATATGTTTAACTGCTGTATTCATGCTTGATCGAGTCTCTTGAAATCAGCTATTTATTTCAACTAGTTTGCCCAAATATCAGGTTTAGCTAACTCAGTTTGATATTAAACGAGCGCACTTTACGCGTCTGGTATATCTAGATATCAAGCCAAACTCCATTAACGTGAATTCGACAGACCTCACCCACCCAGCCTCCCTCTTCTACTAGCTACCGTGTACACACAAGTATAGCCAGCATGGGTTTCAACTCTTCTAAGGGTGGGTGTGCTACGCCTGAGGGTACGGCACCGCCAAAGATTTACAGTGCGTTAGGACTGCCGTCCATAACGCACCCTACTGGCGTGGCAAAAATCTGATGGGACAGAGAAATAATCAAATATCAAATATTTTTCGTCATCAAAGAGTTAATATCTCTAAGAGTTGAAATTCCCTTCATATTTTGGTAAATCTAATCGTTGGCGTTCGTATCGACAATCAAATTCTGCAAGAATGTCGGCTGGCGCATAAGGCAATTCAAAGTACTTGCTAAATGTATAGCTTGTACCAGGTTGCAAAATGCGCGGGCGACTCATAAAATTATCTTTTATGAAACTTGTATGTCTTGCAGTTTTGCCACCAATTCTGCACGCGCTGAAACCTTCAATTTACGAAACATTCTCTTCAAGGCTTGCTTGACAGAATTTTGGGTAATCCAAAGTCTTTCGCCAATTTCTGCATTTGTTAATCCCTGTCCTACCAATTCGGCAATTTCTAATTCACGGGGTGTGAGAGGACTTGCTAAAAGCGAATTGGATATTTTTGGTTTTGCGCGTAGGGTTGCCATTTTTGCTGACAAATGAATACATAAAGCGCTCAAGTCAGCTAAATCATTGCCATTAAAAGGGGGATTTCCCTTGTCACGCGCTAGGTTAAGAGTGCCGATAAGCCGACCATCGCAAACAATTGGCCCGGTCATGACGTGTTCGTGGTCATGGCGGGAGCAAAAATGCTTCCAGTCTCCTGGAGATAATAGTAATTGCTCGTGAGCGGGAGCGTGACGCTCAACTACGTAGCGCCCTACTGGATTGCTCTCTAAGCATACTGCCGGAATGCCCGGAACATCAATCTCAGCGGTTGGTTGTTCGTCTAGGAGGTAGATACCCCAATTTTGCACGCCAAAATGGTCGCTAATTTTGTCGGTGAGAGCTAGTCTTAATTCTTGCTCGTTTTGGACGTTAGCGATCGCATGAAATACGGCGTGAAGAGAATTAACCATAAGTGTACCCAGTTGGGGACTATCCAAGCCTCAACAATTACTTCTATGCTAATACCAAGAATACTAAAACGCTAATTACAGTAGCGACTAGGAGAAGCACATGACAGTTACACAACTCTCTGCTCAGGAACTTTTCCGGGCTGCTTATGAGAACCGCTATACTTGGGACAAAAATTTCCCCGGTTATACCGCAAATATTACTTTTAAGCATGATAATAAAGTCTTTACAGGCAAAGTAGTTATCAGCGCCAATCTCAAAGCCGAAGTTTTGGGCGTAGAGGACGAGTCAGCAAAGCAAGCAATTCACGGCCAAGCATGGGAAATCGCAATTCACCGCGTCCGTCGCAGCTTTGAAGACACCCACAGCGCCAATACCTTTAGCTATGGTAAGACTGACGAAACCGGTGCAGTTGAACTTTTAGTTGGTGGTAAGGCTGACGGCGACAAATACAAAGTCCGCAACAATGAAGTGTGCCACGTTCACCGTCTGATTCACGGTACTTTTGTGACAATTGACACCTTCAGCAGCCACGATACTGGTGAAGGTTACTTGTCTCATACCTATGATTCTGTCTACCACGACCCCAAAACCGGGGAACAAAAGGGCGGTAGAAGCGAATTTACCGATGAGTATGAAAAAGTTGGTGATTATTTCATTTTAAATCGCCGCGAAATTCGCACCGAAATAAATGGGGAAGTGTCGGTTCAAGAATTTGTTTTCTCTGACATCAAATTGTTAGAACCTGTTGCTGCTTAAGTTGTATTTGGCATTATAAATTAATAGTGATCGCTCTTTAGTTTCAAGGAGCGATCACTTTTATTTTTTGGTGGTTTTATTTATGGAGATTGAAAGTCGATCGCTTCAGATACAATCAATATATAAAAAGTCAACTCTTACTATTTGTTCTAATCACACACCACATCGAAGAAAAATATTTTCATTGCAAGAAACAAGTCAGTGGAATTTACTGAACTATATTTTTATATACCGAGATACCATAATTGCTTATGTGGAGTTAGAACTTTCAATAACCGAGCCATAAGGAGAAGATTAGAGTGGTTAACGAGACTGAACGTTACATTCCTTCAGAAGATGAGTATCTTCAAGCATTTTACGCTATTTATAATGAATTAACTCCTGGACATCAAGCCATATTAAATAAACTGTATCAGCATTGTTACTTGATGAAAGACAATCGCAGATTACGTACTTGGGAATTATCTGAAGCTGCGGGATATAATGGTGAATCTGCTGGCCAGATTGGTATTTTAGGTGCAAAATTTTGCAACTTTTTTGGACTAGAGAATAAACAGTTTGGACAGCCAGCACTAGCAATAGTTAGTTGGTTTGAAGATGAAAAAAATAGACATTGGTATATCGAACTAATTCCTGAAGCAGCTAGAGCATTCAAACGATTTCGCCTTGAAAATTTTACAACTTAGGCATGACAGAAAATTGATAATATGCACTAGTTTTTCAGATATATATACAGTGCTATTAACTACCAGTTGAACAATAGTATCGTTCCCCTAATTTCCAAAGCTGAAGCGCAACTATCAAAAACAAAATGCCTGCCATTGGAGAGACGTAACAAAACCACAAAGGTACTAAAAATGTATCTTGTTTTTCCAGAACTGCAAGCAGAGGGAAATAACTCACACAAGCAAGCGGTATGAAGTAAGTGAAAAATCTTTGAAACCACTTGCTATAAATTGAAAAAGGATATTGAGCAGTTTCCACTCCTCCATAAGTGAGGATATTCATAATTTCCAAAGATTCAATAGTCCAGAATGTGATAGTTGCTTGCACAATAACGATACCTAAAAATAGTGCGATCGCACCAATAAATGAAGCACCCAAAAGCCACAATATTTTAATAGTAAAAGAGATATGTAGAGTTGAAAGCGACCACCACATAACGGCAATTCCTTGAGAAAGTCTTCCGAGTCTTTTCAAGGTAAATTCTGTGCCTAGAAGTTGAAGCACTGTGGCGCGTGGACGAAGCAGTAAACGGTCAAAATCACCGTTTTTAATTATTCTTCCAAATGAATCAAACCCTCGTCCTAAAGCATCGGCGCAGGCAAAAGAAATATTAACCATTCCATAAAAAAGAGCAATTTCACTTAAAGTCCACGTGCCAATACTATTAAAACGGCTAAAAAGTGCCCAGATTCCAAAAAATTCTATTCCAGTTCCTAAAAGTTGCCCTAAAACTTGAAGTAAAAAGGAAACTTTGTACTGCATCTGTGATTTTAAAGATATGGAGATATATCGAAGATAAAGAAAAAAATTATTCATGACAAATCACAAATTAAAAATTACGAATTATGAATTAAAAATTATATGTTCATCCTCCTTGAATTACAAGCTTTTTCACACCACGCTTCACAAGAAAACGCCCAATAATAACTATTGCAAATATCCAAAAACTTTGATGCAACAATACATGAAATAGCTCGTTTGGTGGAAGATTACCAGTAAAAAGTCGAAAAGGTCGATCCATAAGTCCTGAGAAAGGAAGTGCATTTAACAAAGGCTTAATCCACTCAGGAAAAAGTGGCAAAGGAACAATCATACCTGAAAAGAAGATAATCAAAGTGGGAAGAATAGTATTAATTCCTTCGCCAGAAAGCGTCCACATCATTGATATAGTAAGGAGCATAGTAAATGCAGAAGAAAGCAAAATTGCAGCAATAAACGAGAGAAAAAAGGCAAAAAAAGCTGCAAATGAGGGTGGAAAAGAAAGCGATCGCTCCGGAAATCCTATCAGTGGAAAAATAAACATTGTGATAGAAAGAAGAGGAATAGAACGCAGGATAACGGGTGCTGTGCGAAGTGCCAAAGCACGAGTAAACCAAAAATTATAAAGGTCTGTGGGTCGCAGCAGATCGTAGCCAACTGCACCAGATCGGATCAAATCTTGAATCTCGCGATCGCCTGACCAAGGTGCAACCGCCATCAAAAACGCTTGTCCCAGCCATACATATCCCACAGCTTCCTGAAGCGTCATAGGTTGAGTAGAGGTTGTATGAGTGAAAAATGCCTCTAGAACCATAACTTTTACGAACCCCCAAAAAAACTGGGTTGCAACCCCAGCCAAGGCAGCTGTACGATATTGCAACAGCAACGCAAACCTAGCAACAAACAGTGACCAATATGCTTTCATAACTAATTAGTAAATAAAGAGTCAGAATTCAGAACTAAAATCCGCTTAAACTTTGACTAGTAAACCAATAACTAATGACTAATGACTAATGACTAATGACTAATGACTAATGACTAATGACTAATGACTAATGACTAATGACTAATGACTAATGACTAATGACTAATTAATATAAAATTCCTCCTGACTTTGCATACAGTTGAGCAACTATTTCCTCAATTGGTGGATTTTCGACAAAAAGATCCGCGACTTCGTTTTTTGAAGTTACTTGATTAATAAGAGATGCAGCAGAAAGCTTTGTAGGATCGAAAGCCAGAGTTACAGTACGACCTTCTTTAGAGATGATACTAACTCCTTCTTCTTCAAAAAAGAAATCATCATTTATTAGGTCTATTCTTAAATATCGACGCGAGGAAACTTGAGAACGCAATGCTGCTAAAGTTCCATCACAAAGAATTTCACCACCACCAATAATAATGATGCGATCGCACAATGCCTCGATATCATCCATATCATGAGTAGTCAGGATAGTAGTTACTTGATGAGTTTTATTCAACGTTTTGATAAATTTTCTGACTGCAAGCTTTGAAACTGCATCAAGGCCGATAGTTGGTTCATCCAAAAATAGAATTTCCGGTCTGTGCAACATTGCGGCTGCAAAATCACATCGCATCCTTTGACCAAGGCTTAACTGTCTTACAGGCGTATAGACAAAACTCTCAAGGTCGAGCAAATCAATCATTTCTTGGCGTGTCTTGCGATATTCTTGATCGGGAATGCGATAAATATCCCGCAGCAAATCGAAAGACTCCATCGCTGGTAAATCCCACCAAAGTTGCGATCGCTGGCCAAACACTACTCCAATACGGCCAACATGGCGGATTCTATCTTTCCAAGGAGTCCGCCCGGCTATTATACATTTTCCGCTGGATGGTACTAAAATTCCACTTAAAATTTTAATAGTAGTTGATTTTCCTGCTCCATTTGGGCCGATGTATCCTACGAGTTCTCCCTGTTCAAGCGAGAATGAAACTCCTTTCAAAGCATGGACAACTTTTGTTTTTCGCTGTACAAGACCTTTGATTGAACCGAAAAATCCAGAGGAACGTTGAGACACAAAAAAACTCTTTTTCAAGTCTTCGACAAGAATCTGAGGCATATAGGAATCCTATTTGACTTGTGAAATTAATCGTGGAGGCAGGCAATAGGCAACAGATATTTTTAAGGAATAATTTAAGATTCGATATATTACTGGTCTTTTATTCTTAGTAAGATGCTCTATATGACAATTTAAGTGTTCCCACTTATTGGGAAATTGAATTATATCGAAATATGACTAAGCTAATTGAGTACGAAGAAGCCAGCGACGAAGTGCGTGCAGTATACGATGATATTCGCAACACACGCCAAAATGACTATATCAATAATTTCTGGAAAGCCATAGCTAACCATCCTCCCACGTTGCAACGAACATGGCAAGCAGTGAAAGAAGTGATGACCACCCCTGGTGAAATTGACCCACTTATGCGCGAACTAATTTATATTGCGGTGAGTGCGACAAATGGCTGCGAGTATTGCATTGCCTCGCATACAGCAGCGGCGCGTGCCAAGGGAATGAATGATAACATGTTTGGGGAACTAATGGCGATCGCTGGCACTGCCAATATGACTAATCGCCTTGCCAACGGTTATCAAATTCCGGTAGATGAGCGATTCAAAACATAGAATTTTCTACTCAAAAAATATAGCAAGCAACAAGCAATAGTCAAAGAAAAGAAAAAGCTTTAACAAATAATTTAGGACTGCTATAAGCAGATAAGGATTTTTTATTTTGCCTTTTGCCTTTTGTCTTTTGCCTTGATACTATCTATCTATATAAATATTTACTATGCCAAAAGTTAAAATTAACGGTATTGATTTATTTTATGATATTAAAGGAACGGGTGAGCCTTTAGTATTAATAGCTGGCTTTCTTTGCGATCATGCTTATTGGTCGCTGATTATGCCATCTCTGATTTCGGAATATCAAGTTATTCGCATAGACAACCGAGGTATGGGGCGAAGTTCTGCTCCCGAAAGCCAATATAGTATTAAACAGATGGCTGGTGATGTTGCAGCTTTGTTGGATTGTATCGGCATTGACAAAGTACATTTAGCAGGTCATTCAATGGGCGGTCAAATTGCCCAAGAGTTAGCGTTAGCATATCCTCAAAAAATACAAAGTCTGATGCTACTTTCATCTTTGGCAAAAGGTGATGAATTATTCAATAGCATCATCGAAACTTGGGGTGACCTTCTTAACCATGTAGACTTGAAACTATATGAAAAAATCGTATTGCCTTGGATATTTACAGATGCCTTCTATTCCATTCCTGGAATGATTGAAGGTTTAATTGAATTTGCTATCAGATATCCCTTTCCACCTGCGACTCATTCACTGTATCATCACAGCCGAGCCATGCTTGAATTTGACACAACAGACCGCCTTCAACAAATTCATTGTCCTACGTTAGTTTTGGTTGGAAAACAAGACATTCTCACTCCGCTCAAGTTTTCCCAGCAACTTACTCAAGGTATTCCCAACGCTGAACTTATAGTCATCGACCGCGGTGGTCATGGTTTTTTAATTGAGTCTTCAGATGCTGTAGTTTCAGCAATGCTTAATTTTTTGCGAAAGTTAAAACCTGCTTATACTAATTTTGGGTTTTAGTCATTAATCATTAGTCATTAGTCATTCGTAATAATATCGAAAATCATTTAATCCGAAATTCGCAAATCTTTTGGTTGAACCGCGAGGCCAATCTAAAATCTAAAATCTAAAATCTAAAATCTAAAACTACCTAATTTATCCTATGCAACCTCTTACTGTTGGCGATCCAATTCCCTGGTTCATTATTCCCTCTACCTCAAACCCAAGTTTTCATTTTAACTCGGTTGGCGGATACCGTAGCGTTTTGTTTTTTTTCGGAAGTTCTAAAAATAATTATAGTCGCCAGATTATTGATGAATTCTCTAAAAGACAGCAACAGTTTGCTGCCTACCAAGTGCCATTCTTTGGTGTCAGCATAGACCCAAATGACACTTTTCTGGCAGAGTTAATCGAAAATAAAACTTATTTCAAATTTCTTTGGGATTTTGAAGGGAAAGTCAGCTTTCAATACGGTGTTTGCCAACCAATAAGTCAAGGAAACAATGAACTACAATACAGACCAACAATTTTTGTTTTAGACGAAAATTTACGAATTATTAAAGTTTTGCCAATTTCAGCTACTACTAATGCTTGCGAGGAAGTATTTAATTTTATCAAAAGTTTACCTGCGATCGCTGAAAATATTCCCGCAGCCAGACAAGCGCCTGTTTTATTTATACCGAATGTTTTAGATCGAAGTTTTTGCCAGCATTTAATTAATTTATACGAAGCAGATGGTGGTCAAGAGTCTGGATTTATGCGACAAATCGACGGCAAAACAGTTGGAGTTTATGACTATGATTTTAAAAAACGTCGAGACTATTTAATTTCTGAACCTCAATTATTAAAGCAAATCAATAATCTGATTATGCGACGGGTTAAACCAGAAATTGAGAAGGCTTTTCAATTTAGCATCACTCGCTTTGAACGCTACCTAGTATCCTGTTACGAAGCAACGGATAAAGGCTTTTTTAATCGTCATCGTGATAATACTACAAAAGGCACTGCTCACCGACGGTTTGCTATGTCATTAAATCTAAATACTGGTGCTTATCAAGGCGGTGATTTGTTGTTTCCAGAATATGGACTCCAGCTTTATACTCCAAATGCTGGAGAAGCAGTGATTTTTTCTTGTTCTTTATTGCATGAGGCTACCCCTGTCATCAGCGGACGGCGCTTTGTTTTGCTGTCGTTCTTTTACAACGAAGAAGATGCTAAGATACGCCAAGGAAATAGTAAGTATCTTGTACTTAATAATAGCGAGGCTGATAAGGAGTAAAGAAGTAGGCAATAGGCTTAAAAAGGACATTTACCCATTAGTTAGACGGCTGTTTGTCGTGATGAAGCGAGATGGCATCTTGGACGAACAAGCAGGAGTAGCTTATGTTAACTTGTTGTTGAGCGACCAAGGTCAACAATTACTAAATCAAGTTGGTTTAGTACCGATTCGCGATTTTTGAGCGTAAATTTAAAATATTAGCTGTAAATGCGATCGCTATTAGACAAACTTTGCTCGTTGGTTGAGTTTTTAGAAGATTGCCATTGAGTATATATAAAGGTTACCACTGCTAAAGTTAGTCCAATTGCCAAAATAACTCCCAAAATTCGCAAGAAATTAGGAGTATTTCCCGTAGCTGACTGGTCATTTAGCCTTGGTTGGTAAATAGTGTCATCAGTTGGTGGGTGTGGCCTGTTTTGAGCAGATACAGGTCGCGGTTGATACAAGGTTCTATCTACTGACGGTTCTGGTCTGCCAGTATTAGACGCAGGCCGGGGTTGATACAATGTTTTATCTGTTGGCGGTGTACTGGGATTAGAAAGAGGCCGTGGTTGATATAGCGTCTTATCTGGTGGTACTTGTACTCCGCCTTGATTGGGTGTAGATCGCGGTTGAAATAAGGTTTTATCTGGTGGTACTTGTACTCCGCCTTGATTGGATGCGGGTCGTGGTTGAAATAAGGTCGCATCCGGTTTGCTGGGATTGGGATTATTCACAGGACTTGGTTGAGGATTGTTACTCTGCGGTTGGTTTTGCTCAACTGGGTTGAAGGGTCTCGGAACAGTTTCGTGATTTGAACCTTGATTTTGCCTAGTGGGAAGGGGAGGAATAGTTTCCTCAGGTTGGCTTTGCTCAATCGGGTTAAATCTGGGAAGAGTTTCGTGATTTGAGCCTTGATTATAGGCGTCTGGAGGACGAATAATTGTGTCCTCGTCCGATTGTCTTGGAAGAGTCTCGTAATTTGAGCCTTGATTATAGGCAGCTGGAGGACGAATAATTGTGTCCTCGTCCGATTGTCTTGGAATAGTTTCGTGATTCGAGCCTTGATTATAGGCAGCTGGAGGACGAAGAATAGTATCGTCGTTCGATACAGTTTCGTGATTTGAACCTTGGTTGTAAAGAGGTCGTGGCGGCTGGACAGCAGCCTGTCCTGGCATATTACTAGGGGTGGCAAATTTGGCAGCAGCTTGCAAAGCGCGATCGAGTTCTTCTACACTGGCAAATCGGTTAGCCGGGTTCTTGTAGAGGCATTTCATCACCACCGCTTCCAATTGTTCGGGCAAATTTTCACAGCCTGGTTGCTCGCGCAACGGTTTTGGTGGCTCATAAGCATGAGCTAATACCCAGGATGCTTCGCTGATATGACTACCCTTAATACTAATCCCAAATGGATCGGCTGCACTCAGCATTTCATAAAGGATAATCCCCAAGCTATAAATATCACCCCTAGCATCCAAATTTTTATCGCTTTGGATTTGTTCCGGAGGTGCGTAACGAAATGTACCTATAAATGTACTAGTAATATTTGTAATATTAGTGTTTTCCGAAGATTCGTTACGGATTTTGGCAACACCAAAATCTAAAATCTTTACCCACTCTCCCAAATCTGTGGGTACCAAAAATATATTATCTGGTTTCAGGTCGCGATGAACTACCTGAATATGCTCAGCGGTTTTTCCTCCGTCCCGTTGCAGAGTTACTCCTTTATGGGCAAGCTGTAGACCTTTGCAAACTTGCGCCATAATTTTTACAGTCCGCTCTACCGATAGCCGCTTTTCCCGCAGCAATAATTGTCTGAGGGTTTGTCCCCGTAAATATTCCATCACGTAAAATGGAAAGCCTTCTGGGGTGACTCCACAATCGCTAATTTTCACGATGTGGTCGCTTTGCAGGGCAGCACAGACAGCTACTTCACGCTCAAAACGCTTTCTCATTTCTTGTGAAGCCACCAGCGTATCTTTGAGTAACTTCAACGCTACCTGCTGACCTACACGGGTGTCCGTTGCTAGGAAGACTTCTCCCATGCCACCTCCGCCTAACCGTCGGTCTAAACGATACCGCTGGTTATCACCTACGAAGCGACCATTCCAAGAATTTGAAGAAGGTGGGGATTTCATCAGGGGGAACCCATCCTAAGTTATTTTAAGGTGTTAAGTTTAGTTAGAGATAGGACTATAGCAATCCACTTTGATTTTTGAATTCCTACAGCTGAGGTAGGGAGTAGGGAGTAGAAAATCAGGAATCAGGTTGTGCCAGTAGTACGGGGTTTTTTCAAAAATCAAATAGGAATCCTATAGTATTACGTAATAATTCAGAGGTTAGGGGCAAAGTATATTAACTAAGCTCCTCATTTCTTACAGTATTACAAATTTTTTGCTTATTTGATATTTATTGTGTAAAGTCTTAGTAATTTATATTACTTATATTTATCTAGTTACACTCAGCTTAGCATATTGGGAACTTAAAATAATGAGAAGAATTTGATAAAATCCTTAAAATCAGGACTGGCGATCGCTAAAATTGGTTCCTGATAAATACTGAGCTACGGACTAAAAATAGAGGATTAGGATCGGGAATTAGCGATTAAGGATTGGAAGTATATTCGTAGTACCCAGTTTCCAGCCCTTATATTTAAAGTTTTGCAAAATATCTTCTGTGAATGTGTCCTGGCGTACATGATTAAAATGTGCTATTGCCATGAGGAACGAGGATGAGTAACGTACTCTCTATAGCCGCCGTGACAGCAGTACTAAAAGTTTTGCTGGAAAACGGTTTAGTCAGCGATCCGATCGCTGCTAGTGTTGGTGATGTAATTGTAACTGCCCTACCGCCCGATCGAATTTCAGTTGAAGCTGACGAACGCGCTCAACTCAACCTCTTTCTCTATCAAGTGACGCAGAATCGCAATGTTGATTGGGTATCTCAGGAATTTCGTAGCAGGCACTCACGTCTGAATGGAAATTTGCCCTCTAGCACTCCACCACTTGCTCTCGATCTCCATTATTTATTAACAGCCTACGGAGCCAAGGATTTTCAGACAGAGCTTTTACTAGGCTACGCAATGCATTTGTTACATAAAACGCCATGTATTACAACGGAGATTATTGAAAATACCCTGATAAATGCATCTACAACTAATACTTCAAGTGCTTTTTCTCAGGCTGTGGCTGGGGTGTCTGTATCTGATTTAGCACAAGCAATTGGGCAAATCAAACTGACTCCAGAGTTTTTTAATATGGAAGAAACTTCTAAGTTATGGTCTGCTTTACAAACCCATTATCGACCTTCAGCTACCTATCTAGCATCAATGGTATTGATTGAGAGTAGCAAATCTGAGAATCTTGAAGGCTTCTACATGATGCCCTTGTCTCAACCGAATATTGAGCAAGTGATACCTCTGGAAAAAACTGAACATCAGCAAATGATTGTTGCTGGCACAACATTAATGATTCGTGGGAAGCGGTTACGCGGTGATATCACCAGAATCAGATTGGGTAACACCGAGAAATTACTAGTACCTCAAGATATCAAAGAAACGCAAATCAGCTTGTTAGTACCAGCAGATTTGTACCCAAGCGTGCAAAGTATCCAAGTGGTACATTTGCCTATGGGCTACACAGGACAAACAGATGGGATAGTTGAATCAAATGTTGCAGCTTTTGTCCTCCATCCAACAATTACGGCATTCGTTGGTGGAGTGGAAAAGATTGGTGATAATTTACGCTCAGCAGAAATTACTGTAAAGTTCAATCCCAAAGTTGGCAAAGCACAGCGTATAGTTTTGTTGCTCAGTGATGTCTCAGCCCAAAGTTTGGTAGCTTACTCTTTCTTGGTGACATCACGCACTGAAGATACTGATGCAATTACAATCCCTATTCAAAATGTGAAGCCAGGAACTTATATTGTGCGGGTGCGGGTAGATGGGGCCCAAAGTCCACTGCACAAAAATCAGTCTGGAGAATATGATTCGCCACAGGTAACAATTTCATGAACGCTACAACTATCGATTGGGATCGGGCAAACTACCGCTACCTATCAGCAGCCCTAGCCATAGTCCGGGGGATTTTAGAAGATCGCACAGCGAGTTCGCAAAATCAATCTGAGGCGAAAAACCACGAAAATTTACAGCAAGCACTCCAAGAAGCTGCTGCTGCTATGCCTGCACCATCGGCATTGGATAGAGTCTGCAAAATGTTTAGACTTTCATCCTTTGAACGTGATTTGCTGTTGTTGTGTGCAAGTATGGAATTGAATGGAGATTTTGGCAAATTATGTGCTAAAGTACACGGCGATGCACAGCGAGCTTACCCAACCTTAAGTTTAGCTTTAGCAACTTTACCTCATGTCCACTGGGATGCGATCGCCCCAAATGCTCCCCTACGTCACTGGCGATTAATTCAAGTTGGTGATGCCCACGCCCTCACCCTCAGTCCCCTGAGAATTGACGAGCGAATTTTGCATTACCTCACAGGCATCCAATACCTTGACGAACGTTTAGCTGGCATCATTGAACCATTACAAGAAGTCAGCGATTTAGTACCTTCTCACCAAGAGCTAGCAGAGCGAGTTGCAGCCGTGTGGTCGCAAGCTTATAAGATAAACAGCTTGCCAATAGTGCAGTTATGTGGTAGTGAAACTAGCAGTAAACGAGCGATCGCCGCTAGAATTTGTCAACTCCAAGGTTTGAGTTTGTGGGTAATGCCCGCACAAGTGATTCCCCAAGCACCGAGCGAGTTGGATAATCTCATCCGGTTGTGGACTCGTGAGACAATTTTGAGTAGCTGTGCCTTACTTCTGGATTGCAACGAACTCGATAGCAATGATACAGCGCGGTTGAGTGCGATCGCTCATTTCATCGAACGCATCAACGGCTTTTTAATCATCACTAGCCGCGAACGAATGCGTCTAGCACAACGCTTGGTAGTTAGTTTTGACGTATATCAACCAACAATCAAAGAACAAGGTGTAGTTTGGCAAGATGCATTAGCGGGGATTGCACCGCAGATGAACGGGCAAGTCAAAACCTTGGTAGATCAGTTTAATTTGAGTGCTGCAACTATCCGCGCCGCTTGTGCAGAAGCCGCAGGGCAACTAATACAAAAACCAGAAAACGATATTGGTGAGATTTTATGGGATGCTTGTCGCGTGCAAGCACGTCCGCGTTTGGATGAACTCGCCCAACGAATTGAGCCGTCTGGTGATTGGGACGACTTGATATTACCAGAACCACAAAAACAAATTCTCCGTGAAATTGCTGCCCACGTGCGGCAGCGGAGTACTGTATATAACAACTGGGGTTTTGCTGGCAAAGGTGGGCGGGGATTGGGAATCAGCGCCTTATTTGCGGGTAGTAGCGGCACAGGTAAAACCTTGGGGGCAGAAGTGCTGGCACATAGATTGCGCTTAGATCTGTATCGTATTGACTTGTCATCCGTTGTTAGTAAGTATATAGGCGAGACAGAAAAGAATCTGCGACGGGTATTTGATACCGCCGAACAAGGTGGAGTAATTTTGTTGTTTGATGAAGCAGACGCCTTATTTGGCAAACGTAGTGAAGTCAAAGATGCACGCGATCGCTATGCCAACATCGAAGTCAGCTACTTATTGCAACGTATGGAAAGCTACCCAGGCTTAGCAGTTCTCACCACTAACCTCAAGAGTGCAATTGATACAGCCTTCCTGCGACGCATTCGTTTCGTCGTGCAATTCCCCTTCCCCGACACCGCACAACGAGCCGAGATTTGGCGACGCGTCTTTCCACCCAACACACCAACCGCAGACTTAGACGCGATGCAACTGGCGCGGCTAAATGTGGCTGGCGGTAATATCCGTAATATTGCGTTAAATGCAGCTTTTCTCGCCGCTGATGCTGGCGAACCCGTGCAGATGAAACACGTATTGCGGGCTGCTCAGACAGAATATACCAAATTAGAGAAGCCTTTGACTGACGCTGAAATAGGCGGGTGGGTGTGATTTTATAGCGTAGCTTGAAAATAGGAACTGGGACTAGGAAAAAAATATTATTTGCAAGGTTTTCAGGTTGTCAAAACTAACCAGAAAATCAAGGTTTCAGCTTATCCAGAACTCACGTTAACTTAAAAGACTTCCAATTTCTTCATCAGTAAAGCCAAATTGCCTAAAAATTCGCAAAACATAAGCAGGAGACATTTCTTTTGCACCCATATCTATAGGAACTACTCTTCGTTGACCTTCAACTTCACGAGTATATAACCTATGATCGCCTTTTCCTTCTCTATAAAATCTGCAACCTGCTTGTTCTAAAAGCTTAATTAATTCTTTTGGTTTCAGGGAAGGTATATTTTTAGGCATAAACCTTCCTTAATTCGTATATCTGTGCATCTTGTTCTTTATCTTCAACAAATAAGAATTCATGTAATTGCTCTATTGAAATAGGAGATTTATAAATATTAGTTTCAGACTCATAAACAATTTCAAATGATTCAATTGCTGCTTTCAGCTTATTAATTGCATCTTCTTGAGTATCCCCCTGCCCGACAATACCATTTTCTAAACATAAAGCAACCCAATAGCTAGAACTTTGTCTGAGTACAACAGTATAAAAATCCATTTTTGTTACTTGTTGATGTTACATAATTAGGTAAGCATTGCTCACTCTACTCTATTTTATAGGCTGGCAAAAAAGAGGCGATCGCTTCATTAAGTTGATTGCTACTTCTTGAGTTATCCCTTGTCATACTTTGTACAAGCCTTTTTTGATGACACCCTCTAAGACGAGATTAAAAATTGTTCTTGGATAACTCCCGCGTTCCGCTAAAAAGCGAAATAATAAAAGGATACGTCCTTTTTCTGGCAGTCAGCTGCTGTCACTGTTAATTCACTTGTACAAAAGCTAATAAAAGCGGACATCAAACGGAGATAAAACAGTGCAAATCACTAAGCGGAATGTCGAGTTAAGAGTAGATGACAGTTTGATGCGCGTCTATGTAGCGTCTCCTAAAACAGCAGGACTTTACCCAGGTATTGTATTTTACAGTGATATTTATCAGTTAGGGGAGCCGATAATTCGTTTAGCTAACTACTTGGCAGGATATGGCTATGTAGTAGCAGCACCTGAAATTTTTCATCGCCTTGAGCCAATTGGGCAAGTTATTGAACCAAACGATCTCGGTCGGATGCGTGGTAATGATAATGCTCGTCGAACAGCGATCGCGCATTATGATAATGATTGCCTTGCTGTAATTGAATTCCTCAAAACAGAAAATGCAGTTTCTCCGGGCAAGATAGGCACTCTCGGCTTTTGTATTGGAGGACACTTAGCTTTTCGTGCAGCATTTAACAGCGAAATTAAGGCTTGTGTCTGTTGCTATCCTACTGGTATTCCCAGTGGCAAACTAGGGCAAGGCGTAGCCGATACAATCCATCGAGTTAATGAAATCAAAGCCGAGATGCTAATGGTGTTCGGTACACTCGATCCTCACATTCCAGAGTGCGATCGACAAACCATAATTAAAGCTTTAGAGAATGCTAAGATATCGCATCAAGTTCTCTTGTATGAAGCAGAACATACCTTCATGCGCGACGACGGTTATCGCTACGATTCTGCCGCCACTACCTCTGCTTGGGCTGAAATAATATCTTTCTTGGAAGGTGTATTTGCAAACTGAAGAAACTTTTGTTAATGTCCTACCAATCCATTTTCTAAACATCAAGTAAAACCAGTAACCCGCACTCTTTCGCATTAATTGACCTCTCTCCAACCCCTCTCCGAAGCGGAGAGGAGAGCTAAATTTCTCCCCCTTCCCTCGTAGGGAAGGGGGTTGGGGGGGGTTAGGTCTCTTCATAACAAGCTTTGGAAATCCGCCTCAAAACTTTATCTAGTTCGTATCTTACTTCTTCATTTCTAATTCGCAATAGCCGCAGTCCTCTAGCTAATAAAACTTTGTCACGTTCTGCATCATATTCGGCTTGTTGTTCATGAATTTTTCCATCCACTTCTATTACTAATCGAGTTGCATGGCAGTAGAAATCTGCGATAAAACCATCAATAATCTGCTGACGGCGAAAGTGTAAACCATTCAAGCGATTAGCACGAAGATGTTGCCAAAGTATTTTTTCTTCTGGTGTCATTTGCTGACGAAGTTCTTTGGCACGTTGCACTTTAACTAAGTCTACTTTTTGTCCGATTACAATATTCCGAGTTGCTTCTTTTTTCAGCAAAGAGAGTTGCTGAGGTGTTGGGTTATCCATTTATAGATTGTGAAAAAAGGTGTTTATGTTTACATAATGATTGACCTCTCCCCCAACCCCTCTCCGAAGCGGAGAGGGGAGCAGGATTTCTCCCCCTTCCCTTGTAGGGAAGGGGGTTGGGGGTTAGGTCTATGTGCAAAGTGCAAGGGTGCGATCGCCTACAATTTCTTTCATCGGGGCCATACTTTAATCGCTATCTTAGCTAAATATTCAGCGCGATTTTTAATTTGCTCTTCATTCCAAACATCTACCTTCCGAAAATATTGGTTCAAAGTCACATTACTTGTCGTTAAAATCTTCAATTTCTCCTCAAAGGATTTGTTAGACAATTCAGAGTTATATTGTGTCAGAGTGAGATTACCCAAAGTGTGAAGCAATTCTTTATGTATCTTGCTATAATTTGCCCCTAACATTTCTTGCCATTCTTTACGTAAAGGAGACTTTTGGGGCATAATATGCTCTAGACTCATAGGCTGAGTATCAACACGCTCCTTGCTCAGAGATTGTTCTATACTTTCTAATAAAAACTTCACACGTTCATTTGCGGTCGAGCTTTTAGTATTATATAAAGGTTCATTGATTATATGATGACAGAATAAGTTGTCATCAGGAAATACTTGATTTTTATCAAAGCTGATTAGAACTTGGCGTAAACCAATTACTAAATCTTCAGAATTTTTTTCCTTTACTTGTTTGTACAGATTGTTAAAAGTTGTGCCTAATGCTCTAGTAGGAATCCCAACAATCCAACGCCGTACAAAGTAAGATTCTAAATATTGCAGGATTTTCTCAAAATCTTGAAGAGACAAGCGTTTTTCCTCATATTCATAATAAATATTCAGGAGGAATATATGACAAGTAGTAAAATCTAGCTTTTTTAATCGTTGAAACCAATATTTGAGTTTTGGTTCTTGTTCTTCATCATCGAAATTAAGACGTAGATAGTAATTAGTAAATTTTATCAGGTTATGCAACTCAGCCTTAATACCTAATTCTGGTTTTTCAAAGCGTTTTGCTGATTCGTCAAAACGTTCTTTAATTGATTTATAAACTGCTTTTTCATTTATCCCCTCTCCATCTTTACGCAGATAAAACCAAAATGCGTTAGTTAATTCGTCTGCATATTCCTTTTGTTTCATGTGAAACTTAAAACTTTCTTGAAGAGGCAACCATTCGCTGTTATAAACTTCATCTCTTTCTTCAGAAGGTAACTTCATAAATATATAATTACGAACTAAGTCTGCCTGGGTCAAATCTTCTCCTTTGTTATTCAAACTTTCAAAAATAAGATATGGATTATCGTTGTTATCAGATGTAATATTTACTAATACTAAACGTTCGAGAATGATGTTTTTAAATTTTGCAAAATCTAACAAAATATCTTCATCTTCAAAAGGTTTTTTTAATTTACTATCAAAAAATTTATAAGCTTCGTATATTTGTCCGGATTGCGATTCTTTATTTCTACCTTTAGGTATCTTATTATCAATAATGGTTTTATATGCATCGCAGTCATCCTGAGTAGGCAGCACTTTATAAAAATCATTATTCTTTTGATACTTGTTTATCAAAAAAAACTCATGAATTTGTTCTGCCATTTGTTTGTCAGACTTTTTGAGATAATTTCTTAATGCTGCCAAGAGAATACTAAGAGTTGTAAAACGTTGTTGTCCGTCTATAACAATATATCGACTTATACCGTCAGCAGTTCCGAGTTCGGCTTGGGTTACTATAGGCCCAAGAAAATAAAAGCCTTTTTCATCATCATTATAAAGACTCATCAAATCTTCCCACAGAGTCTCCCAGTTCTCTCTTTTCCAAGAGTATGGTCGCTGAAAAAGAGGTATTTGAAACTGTTTACCACCTTCTAGTAAGTTACGGAGACTTGTTTCTGATGCTTTCATGCTTGTTATTTGCTTTGTGTATCATATACGATAATAACTAAATTTTTGTATTATCAAAGAATTACATAATAATTGATTTACATCAAAAAGCCCGCTAATGCGGGCTTTGTTCCTGTAGCCCCAGATTTTAGCCTGAGGTATTTGATGTCATTTATAACTACCTCGCTGCTGTTGGCATACCCAGAATATCCTCAATCTTAGGCATATCTTCCAAAGCAATCACACGCCCTTCATCCTCAAAACCGACGATTTGATCGAAGTTCAAATAGCGATACAAATCATTAGTAAAAGGATCGATTTTCTTCGCCACAACATCCAAATATTCTGGTACTGTGGGAATGCGTCCTAACAGGGCGCAAACTGCTGCTAATTCTGCGGAACCAAGATATACTCGTGCATCTTTGCCCATGCGGTTATTGAAGTTGCGAGTAGAGGTGGAAAACACTGTTGTACCATCAGCAACTCGCGCCTGATTTCCCATACACAAACTGCATCCTGGCATTTCGGTTCTCGCACCAGCAGCGCCAAAAATGGCGTACACTCCTTCTTCTTTTAATTGGTGTTCGTCCATGCGGGTTGGTGGTGCTATCCACAGGCGGGTTTTCACTTCACCAGCACCTTCTAAAACTTTTGCCATTGCGCGATAATGACCGATATTTGTCATACATGAACCCAGGAATACTTCTTGCACTGGGTCGTTAGCAACTTCCGACAATAATTTAACATTATCGGGGTCATTGGGAGCAGCAACAATTGGTTCTTTGATTTCGTTCAAATCAATTTCAATTATTTCGGCATACTCGGCATCGGCGTCGGCTTCTAATAACACGGGATTTGCTAACCATTCTTCCATTTTGGCAATGCGACGGAGGATGGTACGGGCATCGTGATAGCCCCGTGCTATCATGTTTTTCAAAAGTGCGACGTTAGAACGCAGATATTCAGAAATTGTCTCTACACTCAGCTTAATTGTAGAACCCGCACAAGAACGTTCGGCGGTTGCATCGGCGAGTTCAAAGGCTTGTTCGACTTTTAAATCTGGCAAACCTTCAATTTCTAAAATTTGCCCGGAGAAGACATTTTTCTTGTTTTGCTTTTCTACTGTTAGCAAACCTTTTTGAATTGCTACGTAGGGAATGGCATTTACAATATCCCGCAGGGTGACGCCGGGTTGTAATTTACCTTTGAATCTTACCAAAACTGACTCTGGCATATCTAAAGGCATGACACCCAACGCCGCAGCAAAGGCTACTAAGCCAGAACCCGCGGGGAAGGAAATTCCTAAGGGGAAGCGGGTGTGGGAGTCACCGCCAGTTCCTACGGTGTCGGGTAGCAGCATCCGGTTTAACCAAGAGTGGATGATACCATCGCCAGGGCGCAAGGCGACACCGCCACGTTGGGCAAAGAAGTCGGGGAGGTCGTGGTGGGTTTTAATGTCTACTGGTTTAGGATAAGCTGCTGTGTGGCAGAAACTCTGCATTACTAAGTCTGCACTGAAACCCAAACAAGCGAGTTCTTTCAATTCGTCGCGGGTCATGGGGCCTGTGGTATCCTGGGAACCAACGGTGGTCATGATGGGTTCGCAAGATGTACCGGGACGGACGCCAGGTAAGCCGCAAGCTTTACCGACGATTTTTTGGGCTAGGGTGTAGCCTTTGCCTGTGTCGCTTGGTTGTTGGGGACGGATAAAGACGGTGCTGGGTTCTAAACCAAGTGCTTGGCGGGTTTTATCGGTGAGGGTACGCCCGATAAGTAGGGGGATGCGTCCACCTGCGCGGACTTCATCGAGGATGGTATCTGGTCTGAGGGTGAAGGTGGAAATGACTTCGCCTGCTTCGTTTGTGATTTGGCCTTTGTAGGGATGGATGGTAATTACCATACCAGTTTCTAGTTTGGTGACATCGCACTGGATAGGCAAAGCACCGGCATCTTCAGCTGTGTTAAAGAAGATAGGCGCGATCGCACCACCTAAAATATATCCCCCGGCGCGTTTGTTTGGCACATAAGGTATATCATTCCCTAAATGCCACAACACTGAATTAATAGCAGACTTCCGGGAGGAACCCGTACCAACCACATCGCCCACGTAAGCTACAGGATGTCCTTGCTTTTTCAGTTCGGCAATGGTTTGTAAGCTTCCCGGTTGCCGTGACTCTAGCATGACTAAAGCGTGTAAGGGAATATCTGGGCGAGTTGTGGCGCTTTGGGCAGGGGATAAGTCATCGGTGTTGGTTTCGCCAGGGACTTTAAAAACTGTAACAGTAATTGCTTCTGGTACAGTGGGGCGGGCGGTAAACCACTCGGCTTCTGCCCAAGAGTCAACTACTAGTTTGGCAAAAGGATTGGTTTTCGATAACTCCAAAACATCATGGAAAGCATCGTACACCAACAAAATTTTGCTTAAGGCATTGGCGGCGTAAGCAGCAATGGGTTCCTTTCCTTGTCCCCCCATTACTAGAGGTGTTTCGGAAGAGTCTGATACAGATACAGTGGGGAATTGCAGCAAATCAATTAAAGCTTGCACGTTATAGCCGCCCACCATTGTACCCAGCAATTGCACTGCTTGTATGGGGGAAATCAACGGACTGCTGATTTCCTTCTTGGCAATAGCTGTGAGAAATCCAGCTTTTACATAAGCTGCGGCATCAACACCGGGGGGGACGCGATCGCTCAATAAATGCAATAATGTATCTTCTTCACCCTTGGGCGGATTCTTCAGTAATTCACATAATTCTGAGGTTTGCTTTGCATCCAACGGTAAGGGGGGGATTCCTAATGCTGCCCTTTCTACAACGTGTTGACGGTATTGTTCTAGCATTTTTGTATTCTCCGTTGGCATGTTCTACTCTTAATTATGAAATATTTTTAGGCAAGACTTGGCTATAAAAGTTTACCTTACTTTTATTACTCAAAGCTTTACTAGTAATAGCTTATTAGCAATTTAGTTTTATACTTAGAGTTTAGTTTTCCTCTATCAAATATTTTTAACTTTTTATAGACTACGAACAAACTCGTTTAGAGGATGTTTTAAAAATCCTTAGTGATGTAGCAAATAATTTTAGATTACCCTAAATCCCCCTTAAAAAGGGGGACTTTAGTTCTGTTTTCCCCCTTTTTCAGTGGGGTTAGGCGGGATCAATAAGTGCCTCAAGTCACAGCTAACCACTTCTAAAACAACCTCTTAGTGTTGCTGTAAACTCCACCTTAGTTATAAATTAATTAATTTACTGATAATTTATTCTGATTGTTGGTTTAACCAAGCTTCTAAATCAGCAATACTAGAAAAATCTAATAAAGCCTCTCCTAAGTTTTCTAATTGTTCAATCGATAATCCTGTAATTTGCTCGATTAATAACGCGTCAATTTGACCAATACGGCGATTGAGTAAACGCAGTATTAAATCTCTTTCTCCTTGTTGTCTTCCCTCTTGTCTTCCCTCTTGTCTGCCTTCTTGTCTGCCTTCTTCTTTGGCTTGTTCTCTGTTTCTTTGATAAAGTGGTTCTAGTCGCATAATTAACTCCCTATCATCTGCTTCTAATTCTTGATTTACTCTTAAATTTTCACGCAAGTTGTAAACTAATTCCAGGGTTGCTTTTTGATATGGATGATCTAATGGTAAGGTCTGCAACTCAATAATTGCTTGTGACTGCACGCTTCCTCTACCCAAAAGTCTCAACCATAAAGTCTGTGGTGTTGGCGGTAGTTGATGTATTGCCACAATTGCTGTCCGTAAGGCATCTGGCAGAAAATGTACTCCTGGTAACCAACCTGCTTGTTGCATAGTTCCAAAGCTAGACAACCTAGTTTCAGATACGGTAGGTGTCAGAATCCACAATTTAGGAATTTCCGAGTCCTGAAGTTTGGTTTTATTGGTTTTGGCTTCTCGTCGTAAAAGAGCCTTTACTTCTAATAATTTTAGAATACAGTCGCATATTTCATCGGTAGAGGCTGGATTACGGAAGGGTTCTATGAGTGCAGGATATTCCGCAAATCTTCCTAGCAAACCTAGTATTTCTATATTAGAACTTTGCTGTTTGGCAGGAGTGAATAAAACATCTATTTCTTTAATCTCTCCTGAAACTTTTTCTGATGCCTTGACTTGTCCGTAATTTTTTAATAATTCTTCTAAATAGTCTTTGGCGAATTTATCATGTATAAAACGGGTCATTCAATTTTAATATTGCGGAAGTTATGGGCTAATGTAAAGTTTTATTATATAGCAGTCCTGATTCATTCGTGAGAAGATAGATCCCGGATTTTTAAAAGAAGTCAGGGATCTAGACACGATGAGTTTACCAAAGCTTACTTAAATTATCGCGCAATTTTACTAGATAGTTATTACATTTCCATCTGATGTTTTATTTGTGTTAGATTTTAACCGTGTTAATCTGCTTTTACGAATGCGTTCGCTGTCTCGAACCCCACCTGCAAGTTCATATTCATTGCTGTTTTTGCCGTACTTGCAACCAACCCACGTCAGCATTTTGTCTGAAACCTGACTTAAGGTTTTTTCCATCTCATCCAGCTTTTTTTTAGAAGAGTCAATCATAGCTATAGCAGCGTTATAATCATTAAGCATATTGTGAAACTTCTCTAGTAATTGAGTCAGGTTTTGCAAGTTGTAAGTATCATCAAAATTGAGATTTGGATCGATAGCTTTCAGTCCAGCAACTCTAAACTGAGCTTTTTTTAGAATTTGGGAACTACGTTTTTTTACAGGCATACATTTAGGCTTTTAAAAGCTTTACAGAGCTATTTTGTCTCAATTAACCTGTATTCTGGTTCAGCAAAAAGCGCATTTTTTTAGTAAAAGTTTTTATTTATGCCCGTGATTTCTCGGAATTTAATCATCAAAGGTTGATTTTCAGCACAATAATATTATGTTTAAGCAATAGACAATAGGGCACAGCAATGCTGTGCCCCTACAAATGGTCTGTATTCCATGCAATTGAGAACCGCTATCAGCGATCGCTTTAACTTTAAGGCTTAATGTTCTAGCTCTAAGGCTTAATGTTCTAGCTCTAAGGCTTAATGTTCTAGCTCTAAGACTTAATGTTCTAGCTCTAAGGCTTAATGTTATAACCTGAAGCCTTTATGTTATCACCTTAAGGCTTAATGTTCTAGCTCTAAGGCTTAATGTTGTAACTTTAAGAGTCAACCTTATAACATTGATGACCAAAGTTTGTTAGTGAGTGCAATTATCTTAACCTAAATTTTTATGGTGATATCTGGATATTTTTAACTAATTCCGATATAGTAAGAAGTTTGCCCCTTGCTTAAAACTTTTTTTGAATATGCCCAAAACTTACACCGTAGAAATTCATCACCAAGGTAAAATTCATACTTTGCAAGTCCCCGACAATGAAACCATCTTATCAGTTGCCGAGGCAGCTGGTTTAGAATTGCCGGCTTCTTGCCATGCAGGTGTTTGTACAACTTGTGCCGGTCAAATCAGCGAGGGAAAGGTAGATCAAACTGATGGTATGGGTGTTAGTCCGCATTTACAAGAACAAGGTTACGTATTGCTTTGTGTTGCCAAACCCCTTTCTGATTTGAAAATAGAGACTGAAAAAGAAGACACACTTTATCAGTTGCAATTTGGCAAAGACTAATAATTATGTATCAGTGAACAGTTATCAGTAGAGATGTTGATTTATTAATAGCTGAATGACTGTTCACTAGCATCATTACAAAAACTGGAAAATCATATAAGTATTTCATAGCACCTGATAAGCTATTGTATAAACTAAAAATCAACAGGATTTAGCGCGATGACAACTCATTTTATTACCGCAGAAATCGATTTACAAGAGACTCCCGCAGAATTACTCAAAACAATTGAAACAGAGTTAAAAAAACAAGGTGAACCCCTGCGTTGGGCTGTTACCTCCGTAGATGTTGCCCAGCAAAAGGCTAAAGTTGAAGCTGTTGTCACCACAGTCGAGAGTTAGGAATAGCCAGATGGGGAGATGGGGAGATGGGGAGATGGGGAGATGGTTAGACAAGAGAAACAAGGGAAAGAATTTTTCACTTGTACTTATTGCCTTCTAACTCCTAACTCCTAACTCTTAACTCCTAACTCACCACTCAATATGCATCCATACACTGCTATTTTAATTGTACCAACTGGCGTTGGGGCTGCCATTGGCGGTTACGCTGGAGACGCTTTGCCTATTGCCAAACTTATAGCACAGGTTTGCGATCGCCTGATTACTCACCCCAATGTCCTCAATGGCGCGAGTTTGTACTGGAATCTCCCCAATGCTTTCTACGTTGAAGGTTTCGGACTTGACAAATTTGCCGCTGGATGCTGGGGTTTACGTCCAGTCCGGAATAACAAAATAGGTTTGCTTTTAGACCAAGGTATTGAGCCAGAGTTACGGCTAAGACATTTACAAGCAGCGGACGCAGCTAGAGCCTGCTTGGGATTGACTTTAACAGATTATGTTATCACTGATGCACCATTAAATGTAGAATTACGGACTACTTCATCCGGTGCAAGTTGGGGGACAATTGGTAACCCCGATAGCTTGTTGAGGGCAGCAGAAATACTGATTAAAAAAGCTGGGGCAGAAGCGATCGCAGTTGTAGCCCGTTTCCCCGATGATATGGATGAGGAAGCATTACAGAAATACCGCCAAGGTGAAGGTGTTGATTCTCTAGCGGGTGCAGAAGCCGTAATTAGCCACTTGGTAGTGCAAAACTTTCAAATTCCTTGCGCCCATTCACCTGCTCTTGCTGGCGCACCTCCAGAACCAGACTTATCACCCCGTTCCGCTGCTGAGGAATTGGGTTACACATTTTTACCATGCGTTCTCGTCGGTTTGAGTCGTGCCCCACAATTTATAGTCGAGAGAAAAGCGATAGCATTAAAACAAGATGATATTTGGGCAAATGAAGTGGATGCTGCGATTGTACCTGCAAATGCCTGTGGTAGTAGCGCCTTACTTAGTCTAAGCCAAACACCATGCCAAATAATTACAGTAGAAGAAAATAAAACTGTTATAAAAGTTCCTCCCCAACCGTTGAGGATCAAATCCATACAGGTAAACTCATATTTAGAGGCAGTAGGCGTTTTAGTAGCCCATAAAGCAGGCATCGATCCCTATGTTCTTCGTCCCAAATTATCGTCTTTGCAACCATTAGGAGTTAGGAGTTAAGAATTAGGAGTGATTTTTCCTTTGCTAACCCTGCCCAATGCCCCATGACGGCAGTTGCTACAACTCTTGGAACCCCCGCAACGCACTGCCTCCCCCATGCCCCATTCCTAAAAAACCCGTGATAGAACAACAAAAACAAGAACCAGAAATCCCGTATCTGACGCGCATCCAAGTACTTGGCGCGATGGGAGCAACTGCAATCATTTTACTGATAGTCGCCAAACTGTCCTTGTACTTTGGCAACTTTTCTTTACTTTCCTGGAATTTCAACGAAAAGGATTTGCTATTAGGTGTAGGATTGGGATTTGTTATCACCGCATTAAGTGGCTTAACTTATCGCCTTTGGACTCCCTACCGTAAAAGTGCAGATTTTTATCTAGAAGTGATATTGAAGCCTTTAGCCTTACCAGACTTAATTTGGTTAGGGTTGCTACCAGGTTTGAGTGAAGAATTGTTATTTCGGGGCGTGATGCTGCCAGCTTTAGGTTTAGATCATTTAGCTGTTATTGTATCTAGTCTTTGCTTTGGCGTTTTGCATCTGAGCGGTTCTCAACAATGGCCCTATGTAGTTTGGGCAACGATTGTCGGCATAATATTAGGATATAGCGCTTTACTCAGTGGCAACTTATTAGTGCCTATCGCCGCTCATATTATGACCAATTTGATTTCTAGTTATATGTGGAAAATTTGGCAATTGTCAAAAACTAAAAAATAAGAGGTTGCTAAATTATAGTAATTCGCTTGCATTTTTGAACTTATTTATTACCCATAGGAAGGAGAATTTTTTCTATTTTTCCTAAACTAGTGTAAAAGTTATTTACATTGTTAAAATTAGGGTTTAAACATCAAAATATAATTTATTTATGACTTAGCTATTAAACATTGAAGAAGGCAGAAGGCAGAGGGCAGACGGCAGAAGGTTTTGTTCAGAAGGGGATTCCGACCCCTCCTGAACAAGAGCCACCAAATTGAAAATTTGGTGGGGGTTTTAAACCCTTACTCCCTCCGGTCGTAGCAGAGGGCAGGAATCAGAATTCCCTTCTGCCTTCTGCCTCCTGCCCTCTGCCTTTCCCGATAAATTTGGATATGGAACTATCAAATATACGTACAAAGCTTTTATCAGAAATCAATCTTATAGCGGTTCCCTGTTAAGTGAGGTACAAAAATTTTTCTTTTTAAACGCAAAGGGGAGGCAGCGCGTTGCGGGGGTTCCAAGAGTTGTAGCGACTGCCGTCGCGCAAAGTTAAGCGCAGAGTTACGCACAGAGAAGTTGCCAGGAGGGTTTCCCTCCAAGCAAACTTCGGTGGGTTTGCCTAATTTAGAGAGTGAATTATTCAGTACCTCACCAGATTAGAAAACGCTATAGCTTTATTTGGTTGAGTGTACTTCATTTGCCAAGGCGATCGCCATTGGTAAAATGCGATGTTCTTGAATTTGAATTCTGGCGTGCAATGTCTCTGGCGTATCATCCGGCAGCACTGGTACTGCGGCTTGCATTAATATAGGGCCGCTGTCCATTTCTAAACAAGCAATATGCACAGTACAGCCAGTGATTTTTACCCCAGATGCCAAAGCTTGTTCTACAGCATTAATTCCCTTAAAACTAGGCAACAAACTTGGATGTATATTAATAATTTTGTTAGGAAAAGCATCAATAAATACTGATGTCAACAGTCGCATCCAGCCTGCCAGAATCACCCATTCGACATCATACTGCCGTAATGTTTGGACAATTTTCTCATCAAATTTTTCCCGGCTTTTGTAGTTGCGGTGATTCAACAACACAGCTTCTACTCCTCGATTCGCTGCTCTAACCGCTGCTTTCGCCGTCGGGTTATTATAAATCAAAACTTGAATTTTGGCATTTAGCTGTCCATCTTCGATCGCTTGGGCAACTACATCAAAATTGCTACCATTCCCAGAAGCCATAACTCCGAGTTTTAAAGGAGTGTCTTGTCGGCAGACATTGTTAACGCTGGGAGAAACCAAGCTAGGGGTACAATCAGGGCAAAGGGTCATAACAGCAAAAAAGGAAAATGATAAATGCCAAAAACATATAGTAAGTCTTGGTTGGATAATGATACAGCGGCTGCTTGGATTTTTCTCACACCAGCACTGATTTTACTCTTGCTTTTTATCATTTGGCCCATAGCCTATTTGTTTTACCTCAGTTTCACCGCTGGCAGTTTCACCTCAAAGGGTATTTATTGGATAGGTTTAAAAAACTATTGGCGCTTGTTATTGAACTCTGACTTCTGGCAAGTTATTGGTAACACCATTTATTTTACTGTTGCCACCATCATTCCTAGTTTAATTATCCCTTTGGGATTAGCAGTGTTATTAAATCGCTCCTTAGCTTTGCGGGGAATCTTGCGGAGTGCTTATTTTTTACCTTCTATTATTTCTCTTGTAGCTGCTGGCTTAGGATTTCGCTGGCTGTTTCAAACTACGGGGCCAGTTAACGGACTTTTAGATTTTTTTGGTCTTCCAACCGTACCTTGGCTAGGAGATACATTTTGGGCAATGCCAGTACTAATTTTAATGAGTATTTGGAAACAAATAGGCTTCAATATGGTAGTGTTTTTAGCCGGTTTGCAAGCAATTCCCCCCAGCCGTTATGAAGCAGCAGATTTAGATGGCGCAAATGCTTGGCAACAATTTTGGCATATTACATTACCTGGATTGCGTCCTACCGTTATATTTGTCACAATCACCACCGCCATTTTTACATTGCGGAGTTTTGAACAAGTTTATGTCATAACTGGCGGCGGCCCCTTGAATTCGACTAATTTGCTGGTTTACTACATTTATCAAGAAGCCTTTGCTCAATTTGATTTTGGTTATGCCGCCGCCGCCGCAACGGTGTTGTTAGCAGTGACTTTAATACTAGTGTATTTACAGTTACAAACTTGGGGAGAGGAGTAATACGAATTCAAAATTCAAAATTAAGAAGCTGAATTCTGAGTTCTGAATTCTAACGTATCAGTATTTCCTGACCTATGTCAGCATATTTTGTTCTAAAAAAGACTTTTATAGCGTATTTTCAGGTTATTGACGATTTTTTCGGAATTTCTTCTTGATTATCGATCGCTTTTATCGACCTTTGAGGTGTACTCTCAATATACAGTAACTCTCGCGATCGCCTTTTGAGATAAGTTACACCCAGAGGTGAATACCATGAAAAATTATGCTGGCAAGCAGGAATTGATCTTAAATCAAATCACAAATAAATGTTTTGGGCCTCACAATTTCAGTGGATATGATTTGAGTGGAATTGACCTGAAAGGACTAGATTTAAGTGGATTGAACTTCATAGGCGCAGATTTGCGTGGTACTAATCTATCTGGTTCTATACTCACTCGTGCTAATTTAAGTGGCGCAAATTTGATGGCAGCTAATTTATCCGAAGCCAATTTGTATGAAGCCTCTTTATGTGAAGCTAATTTAATTAATGCCGACTTAAGGCAAGCAAATTTGTGTGGAAGTTTTTTATGGCGAGTAAAATTAATAGGTAGTAACCTTTGGGGTACTTCCTTTTGTGCTGCGGATTTAAGTGAAGCAGACCTAACTGAAGCCAAATTAATTGAAGCATCCCTAATTGAAGCTAATTTAGTCAGAGCAAATCTCACAAAAGCAAAGCTATGTGGAGCAATATTGCTAGAAGCTAATTTAACTGAAGCTAATTTAACCAGTGCAGACTTGACATGGGCAAACTTAACTAAAACCAACTTGAGTAAAGCAAACCTTTACCAGACAAACCTGATTTATGCAAAATTCCGAGATACAATCATGCCTGATGGCACAATTAAAGAACCTCAGATAATTATTAGTTATTAGTCATTGGTCATTGGTCATTTATTATTCTGTTCCTTATCTCCTTTATCCCCTGTGCCCCTTTGCTCCCCATCTCCCCCAATGCCCATAAATTAATAACTAGTAACGACACCAGCACTCATGCGATCGCGCCCTTGGTGTTTAGCTGTATAAAGTGCTTTGTCAGCTGCTTCAATTAAATGTTGCGGTGACAATTTTGAACTTGGCACTATGCTGACAAAGCCTATGCTTACAGTGACAAAAGTACTTATACTAGACTTGGCATGAGGAATTGCTAAGTTGCGTACTGTTTCTAAAATTTTTTGAGCCACATAAATTGCTCCTTGATTTTCCGTATTAGGAAGAATCACCACAAATTCTTCTCCACCGTAACGAGCAACTAAATCGGCTGGACGTTGAACAACACTTTTTAGCGCACTTGCAACTTGTCGTAAACAATCATCACCCATTAAGTGACCGTAAGTGTCGTTATACCGCTTAAAAAAATCGATATCTAACAAAATTAAAGATAAAGGTAAGCGATCGCGTTTTAGACGACGCCATTCAACATAGAAACACTCATCAAAACGGCGACGATTAGCTATTTGAGTCAAAAAATCTAGATTAACTAGTCTTTTTAGTTCCTCGTTAGTGGCTTGCATCTGCTCATACAGTATTAATCGATGAATCGAGTCTACGTGATTCGGGTACTTAACGCATAAGTTAGGATCGGCCGGAATCACTGCGTCCTGAATTTTCTGAAGTTCATTAATCAAAAATTGCTCGCGTTGATAGCGATTGAGTGCCGTCTGAATAGCAACGTAAAGTTCTTGGTCTTTAATAGGTTTGAGAATATAACCAAAAGGTAACGTCAGCGTTGCTCGCTCTACCGTACTTTTGTCAGAATGCCCAGTGACATAGATGACTGGAATTTGCAGATGATTCCATATTTGCTCTGCTGCTTGAATACCATCCATCTCACTTTGCAAGCAAATATCCATCAAAACCAAGTTGGGGCGTAGCTTGGCTGCTTTCTGAATTGCTTCTTCAGCTGAATCAGCGATATCGACTACTGCGTATCCCAGAGATTCTAGGATTTCCTGTAAATTGATAGCCAGAATATACTCATCTTCAACAACCAAGATTTGCACTAACTGGGTTTTTTGTATTTCTGATGAGTTACTCATATGGAATATTCTTTTACTTAGAAGTCCCTAAAACTCACGTCGTGAGAAGATAAAGATAGCGATCGCCAACAACATAGCACTGTACAGTAAGCCATAGCCAGCATTGGTAATCAGTGCTGTTGTATCAGGTAGTGCTTGCAAACCATAAACAGCCTCGTTTTTTAAATCTAACCGAGATAAATCTGGCAAAATAAGAAACAAACCTTGAGTTAAACGTTCTATCCCAACGTTGCGACTAAGCCGGCCAAGTTGTACCAAATCTTGGGTAACATTCCCCATTAAATACACAGCAAATGTTAAAATAGTTGCTAACAATGAAGCTGTAAAAACACCAAAAGCAATAGCCACAGCAGTGATTAATGACAACTGCAAAAATAAGAAAATTGCCGCAATTAAAATACTCACTGTTGGGTGAGCAATATTACCAAATTGCAGAAATAACAGATAAATTGCTGTCATAGTAGCTATCAGTACAGCTAGGACTGCGGATAATCCTAAATACTTACCCACAATAATTTCGCTGCGGCTAACAGGTTTAGCAATTAATACTAAGACAGTACGTTTTTCAATTTCTTTATTAACCAGTCCCGTACCAACAAATATCGTTACAATTAGCCCGATGGCATTCATCGCCGCCATACCAAAATCCAAAAATATTTTATCTTCCGTAGCAGCTGAAAATTCAGGAAGGAAGCCAAAAGCGGCGGCGAGTATTAACGCATAAAAACCAATAATATATAGGATGCGATCGCGTATCACTTCCTGAAACACATTCTTAGCGAGTACAAAAATTTTCGTTGTCATTAGTTATTAGTCATTAGTCATTAGTCATTAGTCATTAAGTCATTAGTCATTAGTCATTAGTCATTAGTCATTAGTCATTAGTCATTAGTCATTAGTCATTAGTCATTAGTCATTAGTCATTAGTCATTGGGCATTAGTTATTCCCCGCGTCTCCCCATCTCCCCATCTCCCTATTCTTCACTGCTGCGGAGGCGGCGAACCAGCGATAAATTTATTCAAGCGATCGCATTCAATTTCTCCAACTGTGATTTTATCCGCCGATCTAATAGTGGCTGCAACTGGCTCAATTCGGCACGATTTCTTTAAGAAATACCCCCGTGGATTAGAACTTGGCCCTATCCAGATACTTAATAAATCTAATATATACCCAGACTTAGTATTAGATACACGCGGTTCAACAATCCATAATTCCTTCTCTTCATATTTTCCCAGGTTTTTTTGAATTACTCCCCTACCTAAGCTTCCTACTCGTTGTTTTGCATCTAACAACCATTTTTCCACTTCCGACCAAGGTGTTTGGGCTATTTGTTCTTCTACTATTGGTTGAAGTTTATCTAAAATTAAAATTCCATTCGGTGGCGCTTTAGCTGGTTCTTCATTTCTGACAACAAAGGTACTAGTTTTAAAAGTATCTGCCTGCAAACTCGGATATTCTGCTAACCAATTATCCACTACAAAATAAAACTGAAGCCAGCAGCTTAGCAACATACTACTAGCTACTAGAATTATGATTTTTTGGCGGTCTTCTGGCTTAGGAATTTGAGCTTTAGCATCTGTATCACTTCCTTCAATAAATTCTGGTATTGCCGTAATTAGTGCTGAAATTGTCGGCCAAAAAACAATTGTTGTTGGTGTAACTACATCCTTTTGACTTCCAAAGGCAAAAACACTAACTAAAAATCCAGTGATTACTGCTCCCACTGGCATAAAAGTACCAGGAACCCTCAAAGGATCTTGTGTTGTATACCAAGCTGTACCAGAAATTAAAAATAGCCAACCAAAAAACGCAATTATATCTTTTATATAACCTATAGCAAAATATGAAATTACCCAAGAAAAAACACTCAGATAAATAAATGTCTGCCAAGAATAAGCTTTGGGTGGAACTAATACTTTTCTAATCCCTGCGTAAAGCCCTTCAACAAACTTGAAAATCCCAAATAAATCTTTAAGTAGTGTATTCATAATTTCTCTCCACACCTAATTAATCACTCGTTTCCCTATGAATAAAACAATTTTTTTACTACTTTGAACGCAGTAATAAAATAGCGGTTATTACGCTATAACTCAGGGAATTTGCTATTAATACAGTAGTAACTACATTGGTATTTTGCAATTTTATGCTGCTAAAACCGCGCCATTTCTGCCTCTGAAATACTTGAATCTCCTCTTCTTTTTTTGCAAATGGCTCCTTGACTAAGGATAAGAGTAACACCCTCAAAAGTAAAAATTTAACTATAAAAGTAGCAAAGAAAATTATAAACGCAGTTAAAATTATTAAAGTTTGGCTGCCAGCTGATTTAAAATTATTAAAAAACAGATAATTAATTAATTCTGATTTAATCTGTATTGGCAACAATGGTTCTGAGGCAAAAAATACAGACCAACCAATAACACTAGAAAACAAATTAATAGAAATTGCATAAAAAGTGCTAGTTTTTTTATCAAATCTTAGGCGTTTGTGTAAAACATAAGCTTCGATAGGGATGGCAATCAGTACAAATAAAAAGTCAAACAGAATTCCACCAATGGGAAAAATCCTCGGAAGCATCCAATTTTCAGGCATAAAAAGTCAATGGTAAGGGTTAACTGTAGAGAGTATAACCGGGATAGTGATGGTGATGGGGGAAATTCTGGGGGAGATGGGGAGAGAAGGGGACAAGGGGACAAGGAGAATAATTCCTAACTCCTAACTCCTCAGTCAACACGCCAATACTGAGCGATCGCCAAGTTTGCAATACTTAATGTTTGAAACACTAATAATTCGTTTATCATGCGATTGTGATTTCCAGTACATTTTTTTTTGTGTGTATTGTGTAAACTGTATCTGCTGAGTCAAATTCCTATAGAAATTTATGGTAATTCGACCGCCAAGCAGTAGCATCCCTAGTTCTGCTGTGGTATCAACCAGACATACAGTTCCATAATTTCATTTTTTGTAGAGCAGTTAGCAAGCTTCTGCAAGCAATTTTGGTTGTTACCAAAGCATTCCATCATTAGATCCAGTGTCTTTTCATATCTGCTTTAGATATCCCTGACGCAGACATGAAAACTCATTGGCTATACACAAATCAGCGATACGGGCCGTAGAGCTAGCGCTAAGGCACTAGTAAAAAAACAGTAAAACATTATGAGCAAAACACGTAAGTTTCGTTTAGGTGCATTTATTCAAGCAACCGGACATCATGTTTCTGCTTGGCGGCATCCCGATTCACAAGCAGACGCCGGTTTGAATTTCGAGCATTATAAGGAAATTACTCAGACTGCCGAACGTGGTTTGTTCGATGCAGTTTTTTTAGCAGACAGTCCAGGAGTCTGGGGCGGAACTCCGGAAACTCAGATACGTAATGGAAAACTTGCCCATTTCGAGCCAGTCACACTGTTTTCGGCTTTATCCTCAGTCACCCAAAACATCGGCTTTATCGCTACTGCCTCAACTACCTATGAACAACCCTACACCCTAGCACGTAAGTTTGCCTCTTTGGACTATTTGAGTAAAGGTCGGGCAGGCTGGAATGTAGTCACCACAGGCAATGAAAATGCCGCTCTTAATTTCGGCCACGACCAACACCCAGAACACAGCCTGCGTTACGAACGTGCTGAAGAGTTCGTGGAAGTAGTAAAAGGACTGTGGGATAGCTGGGAAGACGACGCTTTCATCCGTGACAAAGAATCTGGTGTCTATTTCGACCCTGACAAACTACATATACTCAATCACAAAGGCAAACATTTTTCTGTCAAAGGCCCTTTGAACGTCGGTCGTCCGCCGCAAGGCTACCCAGTAATTGTACAGGCTGGAGCTTCAGAAGCCGGACGGGACTTGGCTGCGCGTACTGCCGAAGTCATCTTTACAGCTAATCAAACCCTAGCTGATGCCCAAGAATTTTATGCTGATGTCAAAGGTCGGCTAGCGAAATACGGACGTTCTCCAGACGATCTGAAAATAATGCCTGGTGCTTTTCCGATTATTGGTCGTACCGAAGAGGAAGCTCAAGAAAAGTATGAATTCCTCCAATCCTTGATTCACCCAGATGTTGCTTGGGGTATTTTGAAAAACTATTACAAAGGTGTCGATTTATCGAAATATTCCTTAGATGATATAGCTCCCGAATTACCCAGCGATACCAACACCAACAAAAGTCGTCTCAAACTAGTTAAGGATCTAGCTACTCGTGGCACTCTGACACTGCGCCAGTTGTATCTCTCCCTTGCCACCGCCAGAGGTCATCGCACCATCCTTGGTACTCCCGAAACCATTGCCGACCAGCTAGAAGAATGGTTCAACAACGGTGCCGCAGATGGCTTTAATATCATGCCGCCAATCCTACCTACAGGATTAGATGATTTCGTTAACCTAGTCATTCCTGTCCTCCAAAAACGCGGATTATTTCGTACTGAATACGAAGGCACCACCTTGCGTGAAAATCTCGGATTGGCTCGGCCGAACAATCGTTTTGCTGTCAAACAAGCAGATGAAAGATTGGTCTTGGCGTAAAGGAATTTCCCATACATGGTTAAGCCACACCAGTTAAAGCGCACTTTCTGTAGATCCCCACCTTCAGAGGTAGGGAGCAGAGGGGCGGCGGGCAGGGGGAGAAATAACCAATGACTAATGACCAATGACCAATGACCAATGACCAATGACCAATGACTAATGACCAATGCCCAATTGTAATTTTTGGAAGAAAAAATCATGACTGAATATAGCCGATTAAAGACTTCACAATCTGCTGCAATCAGAGCGACTCTTGATTATCCGGTAATCGATACTGACGTTCATACCAATGATTTCACCCCAGCTTTTGAGGATTACATCGCTAATTATGGCGGTGCAAAACTTGTGGATGAGTTACGCAAGGCAGAAGCTTCGCGTCTCAACTCCAAGAGCAATGGTAAAGATTGGTATCAACAAACTCCCGAAGAACGTCAACGCAACCGCACAATTCGATCGCCTTGGTGGGCAAGAGTCACCCGCAACACGCTGGATCTTGCTACTTACACTCTTCCTGCATTGCTCTACGAGCGTCAGGCCGAACAGGGGTCAGATTATTCGGTGTTGTTTCCCAACAATGTCCTAGCACCAGCTGGCGCAAGTCCAGAGAACCGTCAAGCACTGCAACGGGCGGTGAATCACTATCATGCTGATATCTACCGGAAATATAGCGATCGCCTGACGGTGGTAGCTGGTATCCCTATGAGTAATCCTCAAGAAGCAATTGAGGAGCTTGAATTTGCAGTTAAAACACTGGGTTTGAAAGTAGCAAATATTCCTGGTGGTGTGAAACGACCGATTAAGGCGATCGCTGAGAAATATCCAGCCGACCAATTCCCGGAAATCGCCAAGTATGCTTACTATATCGATTTTTACGGATTGGATAGCGAATATGACTACGATCCATTCTGGGCTAAAGCTGTCGAACTAGGTGTACCCATTACTACCCACTACGGCAGCCAGGGTTGGACTGGACGCTCCTCCATCAGTAACTACATGAACAACCACATCGGTCACTTCGCCGATGGTTCCCAAGCATTTGCCAAAGCATTGTTCTTTGGTGGCGTCACCAAACGATTCCCACAGTTGCGCGTGGGTATGTTAGAAGGTGGTGCAGACTGGGGTGCCCACGTCTACATTCATTTAGTCGATCGCTTCTCCAAGCGCAGCCTCAAAGGACTGGAAAACTACAATCCAGAACTGACAAATGCTGATGAATTGTTCGAGTTGTTTGAACGTTTCGGAGGCGAAATTACTCAAGGGCATTCCCTGAGCAAAGAAGAACTAACCAAAACTGTACTGGGTTCTTCATTCAGCCGTCATAGCCGCCAGCCAGTTGGTAGCGAACTCAACGATTTTGGCGCAGCAGGAATTGAAACAATAGAAGACATCCGCGATCGCTGGGTGAACAGCTTCTTCTTTGGTTCCGAGTCAGATGACCGCACCATCGCCGCAGCATTCAACGACAAAGCCAATCCGTTGGGTGTGAAAATCAACGCCATCTACTCTTCGGATGTTGGTCACTGGGATGTACCCGATCTCACCTCCCCCTTGGCTGAAAGCTGGGATTTGGTAAGAGAAGGCGTGATTACCGAAGCTGACTTCAAGTCTTATGTATTCGCTAATCCCTACAAGTTCTACACCGAAGCCAACCCTGACTTCTTCAAGGGAACAGCGGTTGAATCCAAAGTAAGTGAAATCGCATCTCCACAAGTGGATAAAAACCTTGTAGTGGCTTAAAGCACTCAAAAGTGCTGAGTAGTTTTTACTTTACTCAGCACTTTAATCAAACACACGCGCTTAGGAGTTACAACTATGTCTATCGAACACCGCTCTGGTTTATTGCCTTATCTATTTGCGCCCGCCTCTGAAGACACCAATAAACCTGCACCCTTGGTATTGTTTTTGCATGGAGCGCGCGATCGCGGCAATGATTTAAATGTGCTGCTGAAATGGGGTTTACCTCGTTTTGTGAATGAATCAAGCTCCTTACCTTACTTCTTTTTAGCGCCCCAACTTCCTGAAGGGCAGACTTGGGTAGAACGAGAATCAGATGTAATTGCTTTATTGGATAATCTTATCGCCTCGCGGTCTATCGATCCGTCCCGTGTCATCTTATCTGGGTTCAGCTTAGGTACAGCTGGAGCATGGCACATCGCTGCTTCCCATCCTGGTCGGTTCGCTGGTTTGGTAGCAGTATCCGGTCGTGTTCCCAAAACTTTAGAAACCAGCCAGCTAGCTGCACTTAAGGAAATTCCTATCCAAATATTCCAAGGTGGCAAGGATGAAAAACTGCCAGTTGAGGATACACAGCAGATTGTCGATACCTTGCGCGGTGTGGGTGGGATAGTAGATTTTACTGTACTACCCGAAGGCGATCATTTTATTGCTGATGAAGTCTATGGAGACTCGAAATTGCAAAAATGGTTGATTTCACAAAGCCGTCGTCAACCTTCTGTAGTGGTCTGAAGTATTTATGTCTTACGCTCCATCCGCTCAGATACCTTCGCTGGTTAATATGCGGCTGGCTTGTGCTTTGCTAACTTCAACGCCGACAACAATAGAATTACACCCAAAATTATATGTAGTAAAGAACTTGCTACATACCTTTAGGACTTACGCAAACTCTACGAACTCTTGGCGTTCTTCTCTTCGAGACGCTTCGCGAAGGCGTCTTGGCGGTTCGATAAATTAAGCGAAGTTGGCTATTTTTGCGTAAGTCCTGACCTTAAAAGGTTGCTGCCAATATTCAACCAGATGCCATTGAAACAATAAACCTACCATCTGATTTCACTTCTTTAAGTCGTTGCTGACTTTTATATTTGAATAGACCCATAACGATTGTTGGAATGCTAATTGCAAGACTCAAACTTCCTGCTAATTTGATGTCAATTGCAAAAGCGAAACTCTGCACCACCCAAGCCGATTAGCCCACCGAGAACCCCAACCAAAGTACCCCAAGCAAACGCCCAAATATTTCGCATTTAAATCTTCATATCTACAACAGCAGCATTAGGAAAGATTCTATGGCATTATTAACCACCAAACTCGGTAAAACCGGATTGACCGTTTCCCGCCTTTGTCTGGGTACCATGACCTTCGGATTACAGACAGAGGAAGAAACTTCCAGGCAGATCCTTGACACCGCGGCTGATGCTGGAATCAACTTTCTAGATACAGCAGATGTTTATCCCCTTGGTGGTGGAATTGCCACAGCTGGACGGACTGAAGAAATCATTGGGCGCTGGTTGAAAGGGAAGCGCGAACATTTTATTGTGGCTACCAAGGCTGTAGGCAAGGTTGGCCCTGCACCTTGGGATCAGGGTGCTTCGCGCAAACATATTTTGGATGCGATCGATGCTTCTCTAAGACGATTGCAAACTGATTACATTGACTTGTATCAATTGCATTCTGATGATACCTCAACCCCCCTTGATGAAACTTTGGAAGCTTTGGATACGGTAGTTCGTGCTGGTAAGGCACGCTATATCGGGGTTTCTAACTTCTTAGCTTATCGGCTCAGCCGTGCCTTGGGTCGTGCTGAGGTGCGTAATTTAACTCGCTTCGTATCGGTTCAGCCCCGCTATAATTTACTGTTCCGGGAAATTGAGCGAGAATTATTGCCGTTAGCGAAAGAAGAAGGATTGGGTGTAATTCCGTACAATCCCTTAGCGGGTGGTTTGCTCACTGGCAAACACAGTTTTGCTCAAGGCCCCACCACAGGTACGCGTTTCACTTTGGGCGCCGCCGCAGAACGTTATCAAGAACGCTATTGGCGCGATCGCGAGTTTAATACTGTGGAAGAATTACGCACAGTGGCCGAGTTTGCAGGATTATCGCTCACTACCTTAGCAGTAGCTTGGGTTTTAGCTAATCCAATTATCACCGCCCCGATTGTTGGTGCTAGTCGCCCAGAACAACTTGCTGACACCCTCAAGGCTGTGGAATTAAAACTCGATGACAATTTAAAACAAAAATTAGATGACCTCACGGCTGAATATCGCAGAGGAGATTCTCTGCGTTAGGGATGGCAAAGATGAGGAGATGGGGAGTGTCGGGGGAAAGATTTCTTCCCTATCCTCCCACACCTCCCACACTTCCTGCTTGCCCAATACCCAAATTTAAAATTTTAAATGGTATTAGCTTATGATTAAACGTCGTCGTTTTCTCAATGTTGCTACTTCAGGCATATCTGGTTTTTCTCTAGCATATCTGTTAGGAAGTTGTAGCCAACAAAGCCAACAAAATATATTAAATAGTGCTACTGGCAGTTCAAGTTCCCTTGGTATTAAAAGTAAGGTTCTCCGCATGGGGTATCAGAGTGCAGGGGATCTTGTGAGAAATCGGAAAGTATTAGAGAAACGCTTGGAGCCGCTGGGAATTAAAGTGGAATGGGCACAATTTGTCCAAGGACCACAACTTATGGAAGGAATGGCTGCGGGAAGAGTTGATGTGGGATCGGTGGGGGAAACGCCACCAATTTTTGCCCAAGTAGCTGGGTCAGACCTGGTTTATGTCGTCGGCACGCAAAGAAATAAAAGAACAGGAAGAAGTAGTGTTATTGCCGTACCTCCAGATTCTCCACTGAAAAAATTTGAGGAGATTAAAGGGCAAGAAGTTTATTTTCAAAAAGGCTCGGCATCGCACTATTTTATTCTTAGAGCTTTGCAGTCGATTGGCTTGACTATCAAAGATATTAAAATCAAAAGTATACCGACTATTGAGGCGCGAGCTGCTTTTATCGAAGGTAAAATTCCTGTTTGGATGACAGGAGATCCGCATTATGCGATCGCTGAAAAAATGGGTCGAATTCGTGTCCTCAGAGATTCTGTTGGTCTAGATTCTCCTGGTGGTTATTACATTGCTGACAGGAAGTTTGCCGAACAAAATCCTGGTTTACTAAAAATTCTCATTGAAGAACTTCATGGTCTTGATAAATGGGCAGAAGCGAATCGAGATGAAGTCAAAAAATTGATGGTTACCGAACAAAAACTAGATGAAGACGTAGCCGCAAGGGTGATGTCTCGTCGTACTTTTGTGGGACGCAGAGGATTGAGTGAAGCACTGATCGCAGAACAACAACGTGTAGCAGATTTGTTCTTTCAAGAAGGTGTCATACCAAAGAAAATTGACATTCGGGATGCTTTACTTCCGCCTGATTTATATGCTGCAATTACACCCGCTGAAATTATGGTTTAGAAACTACAGACTAGTAGTTTTTAAGTACTCTATTTAACGCCAGAGGGCGGCTAAAGAAGCCGTCCTATTTTTGTTTTACAGAATAGGTTGCTAGTACGAGAACAACTTTTATGACAAAAAAGGTCAGAATTTCTAAATCTTTTCAACGTGCTGCCGATGCACCAAATTTACCTAATACTCCATTCAGGTTCATTTGTTATTTCGTTAACCAGTTCCGCTGGTGGTATTTAGCAATGGTAATCCTGGAGGCAACACACGCAACCTGTGGTATTATGCTGCCCTATGCTATTGGCGAGATTATCCGCAGCGTTACGCGATCGACTGGCGACAGCAAGTCCATTTTTGATGCAGTCAGCCAACCACTGATGTTGTTCACTGCTTTGAGTGTAGGTGAAGTGGTATTCGGGCGATCAGCTGGACTTTTGCAGACTATTCTCCATCCCATCCACCGACAGCACATCGTCCGCTCCCTATATGCCTATTTGCAACACCATTCCCATCGCTACCTAAGTAGTAGTTTTGCTGGGGCATTGGCGCATCGCATCGGCGAAACTTCTCTGGGTGTTACCCAGACGATGCAAATGCTGATTACTGAATTTATGTCTGTAATTATCGTGTATATTGTATCCGCGATTTTACTGTATCGTGCCTATCCTCCCCTTGCTGCATTTGTGGGCGTGTGGGCAGTTCTCTTCATCAGTATTTCGTTCTGGCTGGCAACTCGCTGTCGAATTTACTCCCGCAGAGCCGCAGCCGCAAGAAGTGAGACAACTGGGATCATCGTAGATGCGGTGACAAATCTCAGCAGTAGCCGATTGTTTGCTCGTCTCGACTTTGAGCGCCGCTATTTGAATGAGCAATTAAGACACGAAATCAAAGAGGTGAGAAAGTCTAACTGGTACTCGGAGCGAATTCGCTGGTTTCAGTTTATCTCAGCAGCGATTCTGAAAATCGGGACTTTGTATTACTCACTTTCCCTTTGGAGTCAAGGGTTAATTGCTACTGCTGACTTCGTTGTGGCAACTAGTTTGTCACTGTTGATCATCAGTGAAGCCCGTAATTTGAGCCGACGGTTTTTAGAATTCTTTGAACATATCGGCAATGTCGCCAATGGCGTCTCCGTAATTGTTCAACCGCATGAGTTGATCGATCGCGATAAAGCGATCGCTCATCCCATCACCCAAGGTAAAATCGAATTCCGGCAAGTTTATTTCAGTTATTCGGCTGGCAAACAAGTCTTTGAAAACCTTGCCATCACCATCCAACCAGGCGAACGTGTCGGCTTGGTGGGCTTTTCCGGCTCTGGAAAATCTACCTTTGTGAATTTAATTTTGCGCCTTTTTGACCCACAATCAGGGCAAATTCTCATTGATGGGGTCGATATTCGAGATATGACTCAGAATGCCCTACACGCTCAGATCGGCTTAATTCCCCAAGATCCATCTCTGTTCCATCGCACATTAATAGAAAATATTCGTTACGGACGCATAGATGCAACCGATGAGGAAGTGATTGAAGCAGCACGAAAAGCCTATGCTCACGATTTTATCGCCCAAATGAAGGAGGGTTATAATTCTTTGGTGGGCGAACGCGGTGTTAAATTGTCTGGAGGGCAGAGACAGCGAATTGCGATCGCACGCGTAATTCTCAAAAACGCCCCGATTCTAATCCTGGATGAAGCCACCTCTAGTCTCGATTCCATCACCGAAAAAGCCATCCAAGATACCCTAGACTCAGCAATGGACGGCAAAACCGTGATTGTGGTAGCTCATCGCCTGTCTACCATTGCCCATTTAGACAGAATTTTGGTCTTCGACCAAGGTCGAATTATCGAAGATGGTAATCACGCCAAACTCCTGGCACGGCGCGGCGCTTACTACAGACTATGGAAAATGCAGGCGGGTGGATTCTTGCCTGTAGAAGTTAATAAATAGGGCATGGGGGATGGGGCATGGGGAGGCAGGGGGAAAGGGAAAAGGGAAAAGGGAAAAGGAATAAATTTAATCTTTCCCCTTTTCCCCTTACCAGTAAACCAAAAAGTTTTTCTCCAAAGAGCGATCGCTAATAAAGCTTACGTACTGTAAAGTGCTATATAGCACTTTACAGTCCTATTTATATAATTAATACTTATACTGCTCTGAAAAGTTTCAAAAAATGAAATGATGAGAGTGGTGTGTAGCAGATTGACTGAAAAAATTGACTGTTTCATCAGAAGAACTAGCTTTAACAGATTTAGAAACCCTTGACGAGGTTATTGAATGTTTAGTAGAAAATTTCTCTATTGAAACTCAAGGTGTATGTGACCAAAAAACTTTATTTGAGATTCTAATCAAGGCAGCTAGCAGTGGAGATAGTATTGAGAACACAGCTAAATTATTAAAGAATGTTCCTACAGCCAATGATATTAGGTATCATCTCAATAAAATTAATAACTTTGAGGAATTAGAGGCACAAATAAATCAGGTATTGAAAAGTCGAATTCCTTTAGGATTAAAAAAAAGGTTGTTTAAAAATAGCGATTGATTTAAATTTAATTTGTTATTATGGTAAGCCAACATTCTTAGAATTCCCATACATATATAAAAGTGAAGCTAAATCTGGTACTCATTCATTTTACGCCTATGCAACTTTATATGTAATTACCAAAAATAAGCGGGTAACTCTTGCTATTAGAGGAGTTCGCCAACTAGATACCAGTGTTGCTATCATTACTTATTTATTAGCAGAACTTGACTCTCTTCAAATAAATGTAAAGAAACTCTATTTAGATAGAGGTTTCTTTAATACTCCCGTAATTAGATGGTTGCAGGCATTAGATATTCCATTTATGATGCCTGCTATCAAGACAGGAAAAAAGGGAGGAATTAAACAGTTTTTGAAGGGAAGAAAAAGCTATAAAGCTACCCATACTATTACAAGAAACAAAGATGATTCAGTCAACTTTGACTTATGGATTGTCTGTAAATATAGAAAAGGAAAGCGTAAAAAATATGGGGTGCAATACTTTGCTTATGTTACTTATAAAATCAAAACTAATTTAGATTATATATATCAAGATTATCGAAAAAGATTTGGCATCGAAAGTAGTTATCGGCTGAAAAATATTTGTCGAATTAGAACAAATAATAAAAATCCAGCATTGAGATTACTATTCGTTGGTATATCTTTTCTTTTAGTTAATATTTGGGTTAACCTCCTCTGGCTCAGAATAAGTCGGAAAAGGAAAGGTAGCCGATTAATTTACCGGACACTTTTCGTACTTAAACAGATGTTAGCCTTTTTATCTCAAGCCCTACAGCGTAAATATCAAGTAGTAGAAAGCATTTATATTCCACGACTGTTAGCACCAACAAATTATCAATCAGCTAATTATAAGTAATCATTATCCATACTATGTCTGCTGGTTAAAGGAGCGAGTATTAAAAAGTATCGTAGGCTACAAAGTATTTAGCGATCGCTCTTTCGGGAAAAACTTTTTGGTTTACTGCTTACCCCTTTCCCTTTCCCCATGCCCTGTTTGGCCAATGCCCAATGCCCTATTCCCAAATAATGCTATATTATAACTTTTCAAGAAATGATAAGGAACGGTATCGGTATTCGCACGGCGCAAGTGCGACAGGAACGGCTCATTGGTCAAATTCATGTTTATGATGGTGCAGGGAAAGGCAAGTCTCAGGCGGCTTTAGGGGTGGTTTTGCGCTCCATTGGGTTGGGAATAAATACACCTACGAATTCCAATCGGGTTTTACTGCTGCGGTTTTTAAAGGGGCCTGAGCGTGATTATGATGAAGATGGGGCGATCGCAGCTCTGCAACGCGGGTTTCCCCATTTAATTGACCAGGTTCGGACTGGTAGAGCCGAATTTTTTGGCCCCGAAGAAATTACTACTTTTGACAGAGAAGAAGCGGCGCGGGGTTGGGATGTGGCCAAAGGTGCGATCGCCAGCGGTTTATATTCAGTTGTGGTTTTGGATGAAATTAACCCTGTACTGGATTTGGGTTTGCTGCCAGTGGATGAAGTGGTACGCACGTTAAAATCTAAACCCCAAGAGTTGGAAATCATTGCTACCGGACGCGCTGCACCACAGAAGTTGCTCGATATTGCAGATTTGCACTCAGAAATGAAACCCCACCACCACCCAACTGCTAAAGCACTTTTACTTAATGGTATTGAAATTTATACTGGTGCTGGTAAGGGTAAATCTACCAGTGCTTTAGGCAAAGCCTTGCAGGCAATTGGTAGAGGAATTAATCACCCAGGCTCTACGCGTGTATTAATTATGCAGTGGCTCAAAGGTGGCAGTGGTTATACGGAAGATGCGGCGATCGCCGCTTTGCAGCAGTCATATCCAGAAGTGGTGGATCATCAGCGTTGCGGTCGAGATGCAATTGTTTGGCGCAATTCCCGGCAAGAATTAGACTACGTAGAAGCCGAAAGGGGTTGGGAAATTGCCAAAGTTGCGATCGCTTCTGGGTTGTATAAAACAATTATTCTCGACGAACTCAATCCCACAGTTGACCTGGAACTACTCCCCGTTGAACCCATTGTCCAAGCTTTGCTCCGCAAACCCCGCGACACCGAAATTATTATCACTGGCCGCTGTCAAAATCAACCGAGTTACTTTGATTTGGCTAGCGTTCACTCAGAGGTTTACTGCCACAAACACTATGCAAATCAAGGCGTAGAACTCAAACGCGGAGTAGATTTTTAAATTGGGTATGGGAAGAGGACAAGGGGACAAAGCGAATTAAAGATAAGGAGAAAGATTTATTGCAAGTTTTCTCTTTATCTCCTTTCCTAACCTCAGTTCGGGTTAAGAAGATTTTGCTGCTAAACTTCCGCACGAGTTCTGAAAAATCGAACCACAGAGGCGCAGAGGTCACAGAGTAATGAGAGTTTGAGAGGTCTTTTGCATAAGTCCTATAGGAGTTTCAGTCAACGATAGAATCATGGTTTGGGCTTATCCCGAACTCAGGTTTCCTACGGAACGCTACGGGAACGGAGAAACAAGCTACGCAAAGCGTCTCTAAGAGTTTTCCGAAACTTACAAACAGTTTAGTGAATTAACTTATATCAGGTTGATTTAAAATACAACGTATTCTTTGGAAATTGTACTAGGGTCAATCTGAGTTTGACCTTCACTGAGCAACTGACATGACAGACGTTTTCATCTCCTATTCCCGCAGAGACAAAGAATTCGTCACTGTTCTCCAAGACGCGCTAAAAACTCAGAATCGTGAAACCTGGGTAGACTGGAAAGATATCCCTCTAACTGCTGATTGGTGGGCAGAAATTCAAGCAGGGATTGAAGCAACAAATACCTTTGTGTTTGTCATTACACCAGATTCAGTTGTCTCGAAAGTTTGCAATCAAGAAATAGACCATGCAGTCAAACACAATAAACGCCTTGTACCAATTGTGCAGCGAGAAGGTTTTGACATGCAGCAGGTTAATCCTGCACTTTCCAAACACAACTGGCTGTTTTTTCGCCAACAGGATGACTTCGATACTGTTTTCCTAAAGCTAATTCAAGCCATTGACACAAATTTGGAATATGTAAAAGCGCATACACGCTTACTTGTTCGGGCGCTGGAGTGGGAAAATAAGGCAAGGAACGACAGCTTTTTGCTGCGTGGCAGTGATTTACAAGAAGCAGAACAATGGTTAGCTGTAAATACTGCTCAACAACCACTACTAACCGAACAACAAAAAAATTACATCAGCAAAAGCCGTGAAGCAGAAGACGCACATCATAGATTGGTGCAAGCCGGCAACAAAGCAAGCCAAATGGTTCGCATTGGCTCAGGGATACTAGGTGTAACTTTACTATTGGCAGCGATCGCAGGAGTATGGGCAAGTAAAACAATTCGTACAGCAGAAGAGAAAATTCAAGAAGCCCAGGAAGGCACAAGGCTAGAACGAGAGGGAGTTACAGCATTACAGCAGTTTGATGTGCAATCAATAGAAGCCTTACTCTCAGCTATGCGTGCTGGACAAGACTTGCAAGCATTAGTCAAGGATAGACCCGTAGCCCAATATCCAGCCGTAAGCCCAATCTTGGCTTTACAAACAATTCTTTATGATATCCGAGAGCAAACCCAACTTACAGGGCATCAAAATCCGGTCAAAAATGCCAGTTTTAGCCCAGATGGCAAGCAAATTGTGACTGCAAGTTCAGACAACACAGCCCGTGTATGGGACAGCACTACTGGTCAACAGCTAGCCGAACTCAAAGGACATCAAAGTTGGGTCAACAATGCCAGTTTTAGCCCAGATGGCAAGCAGATTGTCACTGCAAGTTCAGACAACACAGCCCGTGTGTGGGACAGCACTACTGGTCAACAGCTAGCCGAACTCAAAGGACATCAAAGTTGGGTCAACAATGCCAGTTTTAGCCCAGATCGCAAACAGATTGTCACTGTAAGTTATGACAAGACAGCCCGTGTGTGGGACAGCACTACTGGTAAACAGCTAGCCGAACTCAAAGGACATCAAGGTGTGGTCAGAAATGCCACTTTTAGCCCAGATGGCAAGCGAATTGTCACCGCAAGTGATGACAACACAGCCCGTGTGTGGGAAAGCAGTACTGGTAAACAGCTAGCCGAACTCAAAGGACATCAAAATTCGGTCAACAATGCCAGTTTTAGCCGAGATGGCAAGCGAATTGTCACCGCAAGTTTAGACAAGACAGCCCGTGTGTGGGACAGCACTACTGGTAAACAGCTAGCCGAACTCAAAGGACATCAAGGTGTGGTCACAAATGCCAGTTTTAGCCGAGATGGCAAGCGAATTGTCACCGCAAGTGATGACAACACAGCCCGTGTGTGGGACAGCAGTAGTGGTAAACAGCTAGCCGAACTCAAAGGACATCAAGATTTGGTCAACAATGCCAGTTTTAGCCGAGATGGCAAACAGATTGTCACCGCAAGTGATGACAAAACAGCCCGTGTGTGGGACAGCACTACTGGTAAACAGCTAGCCGAACTCAAAGGACATCAAGATTTGGTCAACAATGCCAGTTTTAGCCCAGATGGCAAACAGATTGTCACCGCAAGTTCAGACAAGACAGCCCGTGTGTGGGACAGCACTACTGTTAAACAGCTAGCCGAACTCAAAGGAGATCCCAGTTTTAGCCCAGATGGCAAGAAGATTGTCACTACTGCAAGTTTAGACAAGACAGCTCGTGTGTGGGACAGCACTACTGGTAAACAGTTAGCCGAACTTAAAGGACATCAAAGTTGGGTCAACAATGCCAGTTTTAGCCCAGATGGCAAACAGATTGTCACCGCAAGTTCAGACAAGACAGCCCGTGTGTGGGACAGCAGTACTGGTAAACAGCTAGCCGAACTCAAAGGACATCAAGATTCGGTCAACAATGCTAGTTTTAGCCCAGATGGCAAGCAAATTGTCACCGCAAGTTTAGACAAGACAGCCCGTGTGTGGGACAGCAGTACTGGTAAACAGCTAGCCGAACTCAAAGGATATGCCAGTTTTAGCCCAGATGGCAAGAAGATTGTCACTGCGAGTGATGACAAGACAGTCCGTGTGTGGGACAGCAGTACTGGTAAACAGTTAGCCGAACTCAAATGGCATCAAACAGAGGTCATCAATGGCAGTTTTAGCCCAGATGGCAAACAGATTGTCACTGCAAATTCAGACAACACAGCTCGTGTGTGGGACAGCACTACTGGTAAACAGCTAGCCGAACTCAAAGGACATCAAGGTGTGGTCAGAAATGCCACTTTTAGCCCAGATGGCAAGCAAATTGTCACCGCAAGTGTTGACAAGACAGCCCGTGTGTGGGAAAGCACTACTGGTAAACAGCTAGCCGAACTCAAAGGACATCAAAATGTGGTCTTCAATGCCAGTTTTAGCCGAGATGGCAAGCAAATTGTCACCGCAAGTTTAGACAAGACAGCCCGTGTGTGGGACAGCACTACTGGTCAACAGTTAGCCGAACTCAAAGGACATCAAAATGTGGTCTTCAATGCCAGTTTTAGCCCAAATGGCAAACAGATTGTCACCGCTAGTAATGGCACAGCAAGGGTGTGGGCAGTTAAAAACTTAAATGAACATTTGTCAACAGGTTGTAACTGGCTGCGTCATTACCTTATTACTCATCCCAAAGAGTTAGAAAAGCTATCAGTATGCCAAGATAAATCTACTTTGATAGCAGCCGCACCATTTCTAGTTAAAGATGGTGAGGCGGAAGCTAGAGCAGGTTATACCCAAGAAGCAGTTGCTAGCTTCAATACAGCCTTAAAGTGGAGTCCCAACTTAAACTTGAATGCTAAGAAAAAAGCAGAAGAACTAGCAAAGGCAGCAAGTTTATTTAAGCAAGGTGAAGAACTAGTACAAGCAGATAATATTGATGGTGCGGTTCCTGTTTTCCAAAGTGCATTACAACAAGACCCCAGCTTAGAAACAAAAATAGTGGCAGTGCTAACTCAAAAGGGCGGGGAATTTGTAGAAAAGGGTAAATTTCCAGAAGCTATTTCTGCTTATACCAAAGCTCAACAACTCGCACCCAAAGTAGAAATTGATGCAGAATCTTGGAATACACTTTGTCGCCAAGGTAGTTTACAAAAGTATGCCAAAGATGTCATGTTTGCCTGTGAAAAAGTCGTGGCATACAATCCCGAATATAGGCTTTATCGTGATAGTCGTGGTCTTGCTAGGGCGCTAACGGGCAACATTAAAGGCGCAATTGACGACTTTCAGACATACATTGTTAAGACTGACGATAAAGAAACTAAATCACAACGGCAACGCTGGATAAAAGCGTTGCGTGCTGGTAATCTGTCGTTTATCCGTGAAGAAATTAAATGATTAGAAAAAAAGAGGCAGGGGGAAATAAAAATTCAGGTTAAACGATGAAACTTAAATTCGGGGAGCAAATTAGCGATCGCAACAAGGCGATTCAGAATCCGTCTTGAAAAGTTTTGCTCGCCCGAAGCCAGGGCACTCTGCGGGAAGCAAGCTACAAACTTTTGTCTGCGACACGCTACGCGTAGCTTGCTTCTCCGTAGGAGTACGCAAAATCTCAAATACAAAATAGTATAAATTTTATGAAATTCCTGTGGGGTTGGCATCTTGCCCGCCCTAAATTATGCAATTTAAATATAGAGCAGCTTACTTTATTTGGAGTGAATATTCATAAATTTTGTGGATATTATAGTTTTTCAAGATAATAGGCGGAAATATTCCGTATATTCACCTAATTTTCTATGTAAGTAGGGGCTTTTAGGTATATTCATCGCTGGTATCTAGAAATTTTCCGTATAACATCCAAATTAGGATATTAGACTGAAATTTTATAAAAATTATATGGAACAACGCCCAAAAAATTAAACATAGTTGGTTTATTTACCTACAGAGGGGCTATCAAGCTCCTAATTTTGAACTCTTTATTTGCACATGATATACAAACACCATCGACAAAAGCTGTTGAAATCGATCGCACTATTTTTAATTGCAATATTTCTGCAATTTTTGTTTTACGTCCCGACACCAGTCTTATCCCAAAATCCCAATAACTGTAGCAATATTACAGTTCCTCTGACACCTGAAGAACAAACTTATGCTCGTGCTGCTTGGCAGTATTTTGTGAAAAATTATCAGCCAGCAACGGGATTTACCAATTCTACTGGGGGTTATCCTTCTGGTACGCTTTGGGATATGGGAAATTATTTGATGGCGTTGAATGCTGCACGCTGGTTGAATCTTACTGACCAAGCAGACTTTGATGCTCGTCTGAATAAGTTTTTAACGAGTCTCGGCAGCCTAAAGTTATTTGAGGATGCGTTACCTAATAAAGTCTATAACGCAGCCACCGGACAGATGGTTGATTATGGCAACAATCCCATTGAACGGGGTATTGGCTGGTCTGCTTTGGATGTCGGTAGAATTCTGGCTGCGTTTGATGTGATTCGCAGCTGTCATCCGCAATATAATGATTGGCTCAAGGGCATTGTAACGAAATGGCAGGTAGCGCGATCGCTCAAAGACCAACAACTTTTTGGCGCTACTGTTCTTGCTGACAACAAAACATTACTGGTGCAAGAAGGACGACTCGGCTACGAAGAATACGCCGCTAGAGGTTATCAACTTTGGGGCTTCTCAGCACCGAAAGCTATTGCTTTTGAGCCGTTTAAGTTAGTGGAAATTAATGGGGTACAAATTCCCGTTGATACCCGTGATTTTCAAAGCACCAACGCCAATAATTATGTTGTGAGTGAGTCTTATATTCTTGATGGTATTGAATTTGGCTTGCAAGGTGAGTTAGCTGATTTTGCTGCTAGAGTTTTAGATGTGCAAAAACGGCGTTACGATACTACAGGTCAGTTGACTGCGGTTACAGAAGACAATATCGACCAAGCACCATATTTTCTCTACAACACTGTCTACGCCAACGGTACAAACTGGGCAACAATTACTGACGCTAATCAGCCTTATCCACAATTCCGCAGTATCAGCACCAAAGCTGCTTTTGGTTGGCACTATCTTTTTCCAGATAATGCCTATGCCCAAAAACTTTTTGATGCTGTCAAGGATCTCCGCAGTCCTGATGATGGTGGCTACTATGCTGGTATTTATGAAGAATCAAAGCAACCCAATAAAGCTTTGACAGGTAATACTAATGGTCTAATTTTGGAGATTTTATACTACAAAGCTAAGGGAAATCGCCCATTAATTGCTTCTGGTTCTGTAAGTGCCTCTACTGCCAAGCCTAGTGAGAATGTAACACCCTCAAATCAAGCGAATTCCACTGTTACAACTCCTAACCCAACTCCTGCGGATACTTCTAAAATTACAGAAGTGGCTGTTGCACCGATTCCCCCAGTGGCTAGTCCGGAAACATCGTGCAATCTCAAACTCAAAAGACCGCTAACTCTTATTGAAAAACGCTATGCAGAGGCGGCTTGGCGATACTTTCAAGCTAATTATCATTCCAAAAATGGTCTAATTGACGATCGCAGCGATTTCAAAGGTGCAACTCTCTGGGGCTTAGGCGATTATCTTGCAGCCCTCCATGCAGCGCGATCGCTCGATATAATTAACCCCAAAGAATTTGACGCACGCACCCGACATTTATTAGCAGCCTTGACAAAATTACCTTTATTTGCTGGCGAGTTACCGAGTCGGGGTTACGATACTAGAACGTTGCGATCGGTAGATTATGGTGGAAATCCCATTGCAGAAGGAAATGGTTGGTCGGCTTTAGATTTGGGCAGGATGCTGGCAGCACTTTATAACTTGAAAACCTGTCATCGAGAATACACGACTGCGGTAGATAAAATTGTGCTGGATTGGTCATACTTGCGTGTGGTACGGGAAGGTATTCTTTCGAGTGCTAGTGTTAGCAAAGAAGAAGATGGGCGATATCTGACTCGCGTCAATCCTGAAACCCGCTTAGGTTATGAAGAATATGCCGCTCGTGCTTTTCAATTATGGGGGTTTAATGTTGAGGGTTCTGCTGTTGGTGGTGAATATCAAACAGCCTCAGTAGAGGGAGTGAAAGTACCAATTCAACGCCGCCGCACAGATACTAACTCCAAAAACCAATATACAGTTAGCAATCCTTTCTTACTCTATGCTTTGGAATTTGGACTAGATCCACAAATGCGATCGCTTTTTGAGCCGATTTTCCAAGCGCAAGCGGAACGTTACCGTCGCACCGGCACTCTCACAGCCTCAGCTACCACCCTAATCGATCGCAAGCCTTACACTGTCCACAGTACAATTACTGGGCAAGGCGATGCTTGGGTAGCTTTAGGAGATGACGGTCAAACCGTACCCAAGGGACGATTGGTAAGTACAGCAGTAGCTTTTGCTTATCATGCTTTGCTTCCAGAAAACAAGTATAGTCAAGAATTACTACAAGCAACGACTGATTTATACAATCCATCGGCTGGATTTTATGAAGGCTTCTATGAAACCACGGGTAAAACGGCAGTTGGTTTTACTAGCAGCACCAACAGTATGATTTTGCAATCCTTGTTGTACAAAGTGATGAATAGACAACCTCTAATTCTTCCGACTACCACCATGAAGTCTCCTTGGTGGGCCGCAGTAACTAAGGGTAATTCTGGGCGAGGTTTACCCAATACCGCAATCCAACGAACAAAGTTAATTTCTGATGGTTCAGGAAGTTACTGGGCTTCAACAAGCAAAAATACTTCATTAGTAACTGGTACAAAAGTCACAGAATAAATTGAATATTCTTACGTAGCGGTAATTCATCAATTACTGCTACTTTCGTTATCTTTTGCGTAAGCCCTGACTGTAATGACAAAGCCGTGGTTGTTAATAACCAGTTGTATTTGGGAATACTTGTACATGAGTGAATGTAGTCATATCACGTCCGCCTAATCACTAGACCTGTTGCATAAATAATTTTTTGTCGGGCTACGCCCCACTTCTCTAACACGCAAAGTCGCAAAGTCGCAAAGAAGAGAAATTTTGCAAAAAGTCTACTTATCAAAAAAACTCTCCTTGCGGCACATCGATACGGTTCAATTATGCATTTTTTTCTTCTCTTTGCGTCCTTTGCGGTTCGTTAACAAATTGACTTTTGCAAAGAGTTTTAACCTTAACTGAACTGTATTGGCACATGGATAGCTAAAAGCGATTATTACTAACTATTTCATAATCCAAAATATTACTAAGATGACATCAGTTTCTATTATTGATAACTCCGCAAACTTTTCTGGTAACAGCCGTTCGTTACTCAAAAAAAGAACGCTGTTATTTCGCTATTTGGCAGAAATTAATTTAATTTTTGGTATCTGGTATTTGCAGTGGCGCATCACTCATTCTATTAATTTCGATGCGCTGTGGATTTCTATCCCGTTGCTAGTAGCAGAAATATATAGTTATTTCGGTGGAGTAATGTTTGTAATTGGGTTGTGGCGGCCTTTAGTTAGACAAATTAAATCTCTTGACCAGATGACCCCATCGATACCTAGATCTGACTGGCCAACAGTGGATGTGTTTATAACGTGCTACAACGAGCCGCCGGAAATTGTAGAAGAAACTGCTAAAGCTGCTTTAGCAATGGATTACCCGCCAATCAAATTACGTGTTTATGTGCTAGATGATGGTAACTCCGCTGATATGCGAGCAATGACCGAAAGATTGTGTATTGAGGATTTGCAGTCATCACAACTACAGCAAGAAGCAGAAAGAATTGATGTAGAACACTGTTGTTTGTTGGAACGCTTGAAGCAACTGGAAAATCTCACACCCAACACCCAAGCTGCTGAAGAATGGTTGCAAGCATCAGAGGGAAACGAGTTTGGTAGCGAATTTGTGAAAAGTCTGCGACAGTTTATTCTTTGGTTACCTCCACAGCATCAAAGTATGACGGAACGCTTGATTACCGAACGCAAAGCCTTAGAAGAAGCTATTCGCAAAAAAGAACTAGAACTAGTTGAATTGGCTCGTTTTCGCTACATTGCTCGTCCTAAGCCAGCTGGTGTACCCCACCACGCTAAAGCGGGTAATCTCAATTACGCAATTTTTTCTGGGGAAACTTCCGGAGAGTTTATTCTCACCTTAGATGCTGACCATATTCCCAAACCACAATTTATTAAGCGAGTTCTGCCTCATTTCTACACTTATAATCTTTTCACGGGGAAATATGACCAGAATCAAATTGCTTTTGTCCAAACCCGCCAGGATTTTTACAACATTCCTCCGGGCGATCCTTTTGGACATCGAGCAAATTTATTTTATGGCCCCTTGCAACAAGGTAAAGATGGCATGAATGCTGCTTTTTATACAGGCACAAATGCACTTTTGAGGCGGGAAGCGCTGATTAGTGTAGGACTGCAATATTTTGCCGATGAATTTGCCAAGGATGAAAAACGTTTAAATGAATTTCAATTAATTGGTGGTGTATCCAGCAACAGTATTACAGAAGATATGAATACAGCAATGCGTCTACATGGTGCTGGATGGAAATCAATTTATCACAATGAATTGCTAGCAGAAGGTTTAGCACCAGATGACCTCAGTTCTACTCTTAAACAACGCTTACGCTGGGCACAAGGAACTATTCAAGTACTACTGAGAGAAAATCCATTAACAAAACCAGGGCTAAGTTTTTGGCAGAAGTTACATTATTTTAAAACCATGTATAGCTATTTTTCTGGTTTTGCAACTCTGGTTTTTATTTCTTGTCCAATTATCTATTTTTTTACGGATATTATTCCAGTTAAAACCTACGGGCCGGACTTTGCCATACACTTTTTCCCAGCTTTTATTATCAACCGCCTGACTTTCCTTGCTGCCACTTGGGGAATTCCGGCTGGAGAAGTTTGGCGTTCGGAACAATATGCGATCGCTCTATTTCCGTTATTAATCCAAGCGGTATGGAGTGTATTTACAGGACAAAAACTCAATTTCCAAGTAACGCCCAAACAACGACAGTCTGGCATTTATATCCGGTTAGTTTGGCCACAGGTTGTTGTTTTTATCTTGACCATTCTAGGAATATTATGGAGCCTTTATCGGTTTGCGATCGGCCATTTGAATTATCCTGAAGTTCACCTACTTAATGGTGCATGGGCTATTTATAATTTATTACTTTTGTCGGCCATCATCCGCGCATCTGTTTGGCAACCACCAAAAGAAGCATAACGGAGATGGGGAGAGTGAGGGAGAATAACTTCAAGCGTCAATTTTTATAGCTATTGCAGTTTGTATTAATTAGATGCCAAAATAATAACATATTTCATACAGAGCATCTATCTATGAATATGAGCGTAACTGTACTAGAATTATCTGGCATTTTAGACGGTATTAGAGGTAATGAATTGCGCCGTGAAGTTAGCAATCTTATGGACAAGGGAACAAATATTTTGTTATTGGATTTAAAAGATGTAAAGTTTATTGATAGTTCTGGTTTAGGTGCTTTGGTATCAGCAATGCAAATAGTACGAAAAACTGATGGTCAACTTTTCATCTGTTCGATTAACGATCAAGTGAAAATGTTATTTCAACTGACTAAAATGGATAGAATTTTTCAAACTTTTGTTGACCAAGAAGAATTCAATCGTAAAGTTATAGCAATGCAAAATTAAAATTTCATAATTTACTTTGGTTATTTAAGGATACTAGCCAAAGTTAACCTTTACTAAGGATAAATCATCATCAAGATTGTGTTGAGTATTGAAACCCAAAATATTCAATAACAATTGACTGAGGTTACAGATATTTGTTTGGCTACATTTGGTTAATAAGTGAATGAAAGCATCAAGTCCTAAAATTTTGCCATCTGGCTGATGAATTTCATAAACTCCATCACTAAAAATATATAAAGTACTGTTTTCTTTGACTTCAAAAACAGCATTTTGAAATTCAACATCAGGTAAAAAACCAATAGGTAAATCTAAAGAGTTTAGCTGTTGAATCTCGATATTTGTTGTAGAGTTACTAGATAAAAGTAAAGCGGGTGGATGTCCAGCGTTGGCGTAAATAAGTTGGCGTTTGAGGCGGTGATAAACTCCATACCAAATTGTGAAGTATTTATCACCGTGCTTCTTCATTTGGAAAGCATCATTGAGGGCTTTTAGGACTTCACTGGGTTGACAAAAATTGGTGTTTGGTAGAGATTGCGATCGCAACACATTCAGCACCGATACAGACAACAGTGCCGAACCAACTCCATGTCCTGATACGTCTAATAAATAAATCGCTAAGCGATCGTCATCGAGCCAATTATGGCCAAAGCAATCACCGCCTAGCTGTGCTGAAGGAATAAACAAATTTTCTGTAGTTACTGTTCCTACGAGGGGTGAAGGTAAAAGCGATCGCACGTAATCAGCTGCTTGAGCCAATTCTGTTTCTAAAATTTGCTTTTGGGTTCGTAAATCCTGATTGAGTTTTTCCAAAGCTTGCTTTTTACTTTGTAAATCTTGATTCAGCTGATATAACCTTAATCCTGCTCTGACTCTTGCTTTCAATTCATTCATCTCTATTGGTTTCGAGATAAACTCATCTGCTCCAGCATCAAGTCCCCTGACTCTATCATCTTCCTCTCCTCGTGCTGCTCCCCTAGCAGTCAATAAAATAAAAAACGTAGTCGCCAACTCTGGAGCCGATCTAATTCGCCGACAGACTTCTAGCCCATCTACTTGGGACATCATCCAATCACAAATAATCAAAGCAGGATGGACCAGTTGTGCTTGTGTAATTCCTTCTTCACCATTACTAGCTACGGTAACATCATAACCCTGCTTTTTGAGCGTGCTTTTCAGTACTGCTCGGACTGTAGGATCGTCATCAATAACCAAAATTTTAAACATAAATTATACTGGCAAACAAATAGTTGATGTAATTTAAGTTATATGAAATTTATTTTGTTATGTATAGTGAAAATACTCAAATTAAATAAACTAATTAGCGAATAAGATGATTGCAAAATATTTGATTTTTCATAATGAATAAAAAAATCTATCTAAAAGTGAACACAGATTTGACAGCTTCCCATGAAGTTTTATCTTGGTTTGAGCAGATGAATCAACCAAGCCTCCCCGATAAACAAATTTGGTGGCAATGTCAAACACTTTTGATGGAGGGCTTTACTAATATTGTTGAACATGCCCACAAAAATTTACCCGTTGAAACTCCAATTGAGATGGAAGCTGTGCGTTTAAATGAGTATATAGAAATTCGCATTTGGTCTGATGGGCAATGCTTTGATTTAGAGGAACAATTGCAGCAAACATCAGAATTTGAAGATAACGACCAAGAACGCGGACGCGGTTTAAAAATCATGTCTGCTATTGCCGACAAGTTAAGCTATGAGCGGACAATAGATAATCGTTACTGTTTATTTATTAGTAAGTATTACTAATAAATAGACAAATTTGAAGAATCTTAAGTACACAAAAATTAGTCTAATATTCAGCTATAACCTTATTTTATTTTTAAATTCTGCTGTATTTTATTTATTAGCCATACTAAAATTTTAGGCGATGCGGCGAGACTCTATATTTTACAAACTTTTTCAACAATCCCCCTCTTTGCTGTTTGAAATATTGACAAATCCTCCCATTAATGCTGATGCGTATCGATTTGATTCAGTCGCGGTTAAAGAACCCAAATTTGAAATAGATGGAGTATTTTTACCACCAGAAAATGCAGGTGCGGGAGTAGTATATTTCTGTGAAGTGCAGTTTCAAAAAGATGAACAACTGTATGAAAGAGTATTCGCCGAATCATCGTTATATTTTTACCGCAACCGTGCAAGATTTAGTGATTGGCAAGCAGTAATTATTTATCCGTCACGTAGTATTGAACAAACCGACATTCATCCTCATCGGGGATTTATTAATAGCGAACAAGTACATCGGGTGTATTTAGATGAATTGGGAGACATTCGCCAACTACCTATATGGGTAGCATTGATGCTGTTAACCACAGTAGAGTCAGAACAAGCACCAGAGGAAGCTAGGTATTTGTTAAGTAGAACCCGTCAAGAAGTTCCATCTGGGTCAACTGACGCCATAATAGATATGATAACGACGATAATGGTTTACAAATTTGAACAATTAAGTCGAGCGGAGGTAGAGTCTATGCTAGGGATAACACTCAAAGAAACGCGAGTTTATAGAGAAATCAAAGAAGAAGGACGAGAAGAAGGAAGAGAAGAAGGACGTGAAGAAGGACGCGAAGAAGCAACAATTAATCTTATTATTCGACTGTTGACTAAGCGGTTTGGAGAGCTTCCCCAAGAAATGCGTTCTTCAATTTTTGGTTTACCGTTGCCTGTTCTCGAAGATTTGAGCGAAGCATTGTTAGATTTTACTAGTGTAGATGATTTACAAGCTTGGTTGTCAGCACGTTAATTAAGCTTCTATTTCGTGACTAAAAACTCTTGGATACGTTTAACAAACTCTTCTAACTCTGAAATCAAATTATTAGTGCCTCGACGCTCTTGGTTCTGAGCTAGTTGTTCTAGTTTTTCTGCTGCCAAATGCATAGCTGTAACTCCCATATTGGCACTAGCGCCTTTAACTTGATGGGCTTCGCATGCAAGTTGCTCAAAGTCCAAAGCAGCGATCGCCATTTTAATTATCTCTATACGAGCTTGAATATCTTCAACAAATATTTGCAGTAACTCTATTTCAAATTCTGGGTTATTTTCTGACAGTTGATGCAAGCGTTCCCAATCAATTGGTAGCTCAACTAAATCGATATTTGTTGTCGAAATCGTCTGTTCGCAGGCAAAAGTTTCTCTTGGCAATATCACCATTGCCCAACGGTCTAAAGCGGCTGCTAATTTTTCCTTTATAACTGGCTTGCTCAAATAGTCATCCATGCCTGCATCTATACACATTTGTTGGTCTTCTTTCATGGCATTAGCTGTCATCGCAATTACCACAGGACGACGACCACTTGCAAAGCTGTTTTCTTGCCAACGATGAATTTCTTTTGTAGTTTCTAAACCATCAAGAACTGGCATTTGGCAGTCCATCAAAATTAAATCGTAGGGAATTTTTTCTAATAACTGCAAAACTTCTTGACCATTACCGGCAACATCAGCGCTGTAGCCAAGACTTTGGAGTTGTTTCAAGGCTACTTTCTGATTTACTAAATTATCTTCTGCTAAAAGAATTCTTAATTTAGGAAAGTTACAAGTCGGGGAAGGAGATTCACAGACGCGGGGCCACGGGGACGCAGGGAATATACTAAATAGATTCTCCGCGTCTCCCATTCTCCGCGTCGGGGTGTCGTTTTCTTCCGTTTCTAAAATAGTGACGATCGCATCAAAAAGTCGAGACGGCTTCACAGGTTTAACCAAATAAGCGGCAAATCCGATTTTTAGCGCTCGTTGGATTTCATCGCGTTGATTAGTAGAGGTGAGCATAATTAAAGGTAAATGTGCGATCGCGGAATTTGCTTTAATTTGCTCTCCCAAAGTCATGCCATCTATTTCTGGCATCTGCATGTCAATCACAACAATGTCATACAAACTTTTGTGCTTGGCAGCTTCTTCAATAGCTTTCAGCGCCATATCAGCCGAAGCAGCTCGATCTACTACCATCCCCCAACGAGTGGCTTGATACTGGATAATTTTGCGATTTGTAGCGTTATCATCCACTACTAACAAGCGCCGATTAGTTAGAAGTGTGGGATTCTCTATTGAAGAAATAGGATGAAGTTGCTTGGGCAAAGTTATTTCAAACCAAAACTTAGATCCTTTGCCTACCGAACTTTCTACGCCAATTTCTCCTCCCATCAAGGTCACTAGTTGTTTGCAGATGGCTAATCCCAAACCTGTGCCGCCATACTTGCGGGTGGTGGAAGCGTCTACTTGAGTAAATGGCGTGAAGAGTTTGGATTGGTCTTCAGAATTAATGCCAAGACCGGTGTCTGTAATGGCAAAATTAATCGTGGCTGTATTGGAAGTTTGCGATCGCACTTCTACTCTTACTATCACCTCTCCACTGCTGGTAAATTTAATGGCGTTGCTGATTAAATTCATCAGAATTTGCCGCAAACGCCCTGCATCACCTTGGAGATGGGTGGGAACATTGGGATAAATCAAGGCTGCTATTTCCAATCCCTTTTTATGGGCTGGGGGTGCCAATAATTCCAACACCTCTTCCACACACGTAGATAAGTCAAAATCTAAAGTTTCTAATATCATCTCCCCAGCCTCAAGTTTGGATAAATCCAAAATTTCGTTAATTAGGCTTAACAGAGCATCTCCACTAATACGAATTGTTTCGATAAAATCCCGTTGCTCTGAATTAAGGGGAGTTTCTAACATTAAACCCGTCATCCCCAACACAGCATTCATAGGGGTACGGATTTCGTGGCTCATGTTGGCTAAAAAAGCGCTTTTGGTTTTAGAAGCTAATTCAGCTTCGTGACGTGCAACTTCGAGTTCTCGTCGCTGTTGAGTTTCTGCATCTAACATTTGAGCTTGGGCTAAGGCGATACCTACTTGGTCGGCTATTTGCCGCAAAAGATGAGTTTCAAAACTAGACCATTGCCGAGAACTACCGCACTGATGAACAATCAGCAAACCGCAGAGTTCTTCTTTAACAAGAATGGGCACAACTAAATGAGATTTGACTCCAAATTGTTGGAGTAATTCTATGTGATTTTTTTGGACTTCACCCAGATCCAAATCTGCTAGCCCCGAATTCCGTTTTTGACGATACTGTTGTAGATAATACTGTTGTAGATATTCTGCTCGAAAGTAAGTATCAGTCAGCTTTTTCTCTTTGATTGTTAGCCAGCCAGAAACTACTGCTTCGACGACGGTGGTTGCAGATTTATCCGGCAAAGGCTGATAGATTAAGACTCGATCGCTATGGAGAATTTTTTGTACTTCCGTAACAGCGATTTGGAGAATTTCTTTAATTTGCAAAGACTGGCGAATCTTCAGGGTGATTTCAGTAAATAATTGCGATCGCAAGTTTTGGCGTTGCAGTTCTTCTTCTGCCTGTTTGCGCTCAATAAACTGTCCGACTTGTTCGCCAATGGAATTCATGACTTTTGCCAAATCTGAGTCAGGTTGCAAGATTTCATGGTTAAAGCAAGTAATCACACCAAGGATTTTTTGACTCCCCCGAATCGGAAAACCGAAAGCTCCATGCAATCCGGCTTTGGCAGCGATTTTCAACCGCACGAAATTCCGATCTTCAGAAACATCAGCCATCCAAACAGGTTTAGCATCAGCCCACACACGACCAGGTAGACCCATTCCTGGCGCAAATGTGGTTTGCTGACTGAGTAGTTTAAATTCCTCCATCTCTAATGATGTTTTATACCAGCTATCGAAAAAAGCCAGTATATTAGCTTGCCGATCTACCATCCAAATTTCACTCACAGTCGCTCCCAAACTTTCGCAGATTCCTTGTAATATTTGGTGCATGGCTTCCTTGATAGTAGTAGACTCTGCTAAAGCACGGGTTGTAGCATACTGGGCTTTGAGATGCTGTTCTGCTCGTTTGCGATCGGTAATATCAATACCCGTGGCAACAATGTATTCAACGCGACCCTCATAGTCTTGCAAAATAGTGTTAGTCCATGCAATTAGCCGTCGGCTACCATTTTTGATGCTCCAATAGCTTTCGTACTCTTTTGAGCCTTCACCAGTCCGCAGTCGTTGAAAAACTGCTTTCACCGGCTCTACCTCTTGCGGAAGTAGAAACAGATTCCAGAAATGCCTTCCTCTAACTTCATCAAATGAGTAACCAGTTGTTTGCTCGCAAGCTTGATTGAAGCGAACAATTTGCCCTTGTGCATCGAGAACTATTACCAAAGCGCTGGCTGTATCAAGAACTGCTGAAATAAAGTTGCGTTCTTTGTTCAGTGTTTCTTCTGCGAATTTACGCTCCCTGACCTCACGATAAATAAAGTAGTAGACTATGCCCAGAGTCAGAAAACTTAAGCAAATAGCGATCGCCTGCATCAAAATTGTATTGTTGACACTGGTTTTAGTTATGTTTAAATGTTGTTGAAGCTGTTGTTGTTCCTTGTTTTCCATTTCACGAATGATATTGCGAATATCACTCATGAAGTTATTTCCTTGGTCTGTTTTGATTACCTCCAATGCACCATCTAATCCTTGACGCTGGCGCAAGTCGATTGTCTTTTTGAGTTCATTCAGTTTTGCTACTATCAGGGGTTCAATAGTGTTGATTTGACTTAGTTGCTGAGGATCGTCTGCTATTAATTTTCTTAATTGCTGAATTTCTGGAGCAAGTTTAACAACTGCTATTTGATATGGTTCTAAATACGCATCATTTCCAGTAAGTATATATCCGCGTTGTCCCGTTTCAGCATCCTTAATATTAGAGAGGAGTTCTTCCAAGGCGTTAATTGTCATTTGAGTGTTGAGCAAATTTTTACTCGTATTAATCAACACCTCTGTACTTTGATATGAGAGCGTCGCAATCAAAACTAAAATAGTCAAAGCCAACCCAAATCCTTGGGCAATTCTTGTTAAAAATTGTTTACGTACCTTGTGTGCTTGTTTACGTCGATCGCTCGCCAAAACCAAACTTGCTAAGGTGCGCCGCATTTCTAATTGCTTGATTACCTGGCGGCCGAGCATTCGTAATGCTTCAGTTTGTTCTGGAGTGAGGTTTCTGGGTACGCGATCGATTACACAAAGCGTTCCTACAGCATATCCTTCGGGATTTGTCAATGGTACACCAGCATAAAACTGCACATGAGGATCGGAGGTAACTAGCGGGTTTGTGGCGAACCTTTCGTCTTTTGTGGCGTCAGGCACAACAAAAACCTCAGGTTGCAGAATTGCATGGGCGCAGAAAGCCAGATCTCTGGGAGTTTCTAGGGCATCCAAGCCAACTTTTGACTTGAACCACTGGCGATCGCGATCGACTAAACTGATTAAAGCAATGGGAGTTCCACAAATATAGGAAGCTAGACGAGTCAAGTCGTCAAAAGCAGCTTCGGCAGGGGTATCGAGGATTCTATACTGTAAAAGAGACTCAATTCGCTGTTTTTCGTTCTCAGGTAATGGTGCTTTCATCATTTAGGAGTCAGAATTCAGAATTCAGAATTCAGTAGTTAGGAGTTAGGAGTTAGGAGTTAGGAGTTAAAAAACTTTGATAGTCAAGTTTTATAGCGTTTCCCGACCTGCTGAAGTACTGAGTAAATCAGTAATAAAATTAGGTAAGCCTTTGCGTACCTTTGCGTTTGACTCTGCGCTCCTTTGCGTTTAAAAACATTAGTTCTGTACCTCACGTAACTAAGAATTGCTATATAATTTGAAGAAGATGAAAAAATAAAAAATCTATAATACGCGTGATTTTATATTTATTCTGAATTCTGAATTCTGAATTCTGAATTAAAATTTGACACGCAACTGTCCTGTAAAAGAGTTACCGCCGTAAGCGCTTTCTCCTGTATCTTGATTGCGGACATTACTAAAGCTATAGCCCAAGTCTGCTTCAATATTCGGTGATAGCTTTACCGTACAGCGTGTTTGATAGGTATTGGCATTGTCAAATTCACCTTTAAGTCGCTGTCTTCCTAAATTGGCAGCTAGGCGACAGCGTAAGAATTTAGTAATATCTCCTTCCCAAGCTAATTCAGCGTTGTAAACTAGAAAATCTGGTGGTGAAAAGTAGCCACTTGTGCCTTCTAAATCGCGATCGTAACTCCAATTAAATAAGTTAGCTGCTAAAGAAAATTGTCCAAATTTACGCTCTAGCCTACTAAAACTTTGTACCTCAGAATTACCATCGTTGTAGTTACCCAAACGCAAAGAAGAAAACAAACTGGTGTTTCGATCGATTTGCCAGAATAAATCAGGCCCAAATCGCCAATTAGTAATTTCGTTTTCTAAAGTTCGGGCATTGGATTTATAAGGCCCATGTTCTAAATTACCGGATAATACTAATAGCGATCGCAATTGTCCTGATGGCGAAACTCGCGCTGGCACAATCGGAACTTCCACCTTAGCATTGAGATTCATGGCTGCCGGTAAACGGTCAAACACATCAACTCCGGCTGCTGTTTGTAGCGTCACTTGTCCAATTTTTCCCTGCCATCCAACTTGCAAAGGAAAATTACTAACTGATTCAACACCACGTTGGTCAAAGAAATTAAAACCCGTCTTCAAAAAGATTTTGTTGCCATTTCTCAATCGAAACTGAAGCGTTGGTTCAATGAATAAATTTGTTTGCCCAAAGTTATCTGTGTCATAACTATAGTTCGTGTCAATACTTTCTAAAACTGCATTTGGTGTTGCTGGTTCAGTAGAAGGTATTGGAGGGCTTGAATTCTCTGGCGGCTTCGGCTTCGGTGGCGGTACTCGTAAATCGGGATTGAAGTTTTCAGGTGCCGCAATCAAAAATCGATTGGGCAGAGATTTGGAAAGTTCTAAGTGATACTGATTTATATTTAATGGCGAAGATGAGAGAGATTTAGTGTTTTCATGGAGTTGGGCCGCTTGTAACTTAACTTCACAGAATGCCCAAATACCTAAACTTAAGATGACTCCCAATTGAATTTGTAAGTAACCGAAAATATACTTAGTAAAAGTATATCGATAAATAAAGAGATCGGGTCTAAAACTATCTGCCATCAGCCGATACTGTAGGTGTATATCAATGAAAAACTAGCTGCCAAAAAAAATTTCTGGCTGCTAGTTCGTGTATTCTGCTTGGATTATGATGCCCACAATATATGCTGACTACAGCGATTTTCACATGATAGGTTTACGGAACTTTTTTTAAAATTAAACTAAATTTCTATAGAATCCCTACTTTTAGATACGTTAGCCTGTACTGAGCCGAGATTTGTGTAATTTTCTGCAAGATACACTCAATAATTCCAAAATGAGGCAACAGATGTAAATCAGGAAATTCCTACTGCATCTATCAATCAAGTTTGCTCCCCGCGACGGTGGTTAGCAGCTTGCAATAACAAAGATTCAGCAAAAGCGATCGCATCACTCGCTGATTTTCCACCAGCTAACTGTGCTAGTTCTTCCCGGCGGGTAGTTAAATTATCTAAAGCAGTAACTCGGACAACGGTACGTTGTTCCACACTGCCATTGTTAGCTTTTTTACCTTTCTCTTGATTAATAGTTTGCTTATCTACCCGGAAGTGGCGGTCTGCCATTGCTGCAACTAAGGGTTGGTGAGTAACACATAATACTTGGTTGCGTTGGCTGAGTTTGTGTAATTTTTCGGCGATCGCTTGGGCGACTCTTCCAGAAACCCCCACATCAATTTCATCAAATACCATTGTCCCAGCTGCATCAACCTGAGAAAAACAAGCTTTCAATGCCAGTAAAAAGCGGCTCATTTCCCCACCAGAGGCAATTTCTGTTAAAGGTTGCAGTGGTTCTCCGGGGTTCGGACTAAACATAAAGGTAATTTTATCTGCTCCCATAGCAGTTGGGGCAGTCGGCAAAATTTCAACTTGAAATTTCACCTTTTCCATTGCTAAAGGTTTGAGTTCAGATATCAAACGTGATTCTAAATTAGCAGCCGCCTTACTCCGCAGTTGAGTTAATTGATTACTTAGTTGGGTGAGTTTTTCAAAACACGCCTTTTCTTGCTGTTCTAAACTTTCGATAGATTGTTCGCTGTCATTGAGTTGAGCTAATTCTGATTGGATACGCTGGTAATAGGCGATCGCTTCTGTTAATGTCGGCCCATACTTGCGGCAAATTTGCTTTAATTCCCGAACCCGTTCTTCTACTTCTTGTAACCGTTGGGGGTCGGCTTCTAAACTGTCACCATAAGCATTAATTTGCCTTCCCACTTCCATCACCGCAGCTTGGGCATCCCTGACCAATTCCAATAAAGGTTGCAGTTGGGTGTCGTATTCCACCATGTCATTTAATGTCGCTTCGCTGTCTCCCAATAAATCTGCGGCGGCGGGAGTTTCATCATCATTTTGATACAAAGCCTGATAAATTTTGTAGCTCATTTGTTGCAAATCAACTACATGATTCAGGCGTTCGCTCTCTTGTGCCAACTGTTCCAATTCATTGGGTTCGCTAAGATTTGCTGCTCCTAATTCTTGCACTTGATAGGTGAGCAAGTCGAGTTGTTGTAAACGTTCCCGTTCTGATGTCCGGCGTTTTTCCAATGCTAAATGCGCTTGTTGGTAAGCACTAAAGCTACTCGCTACCTTTTGCCGTTGGTGCATCAACGAGTCACCGCCATACAAATCCAACCAATCCCGGACTTGGGCAGATTGTCCGACTTGCACTGTTTGACCTTGGGCTGTGATTTCCACCAAGCGATCGCGCAGTCCTCCCATAATCTGCCGATTTACCAACACACCATTCACCCGCGATCGGCTGCGGACATTACTAGCTGTGGCGGAGATTTCTCGGCTAATAACTACGGAATTTTCATCAAGCAAATCGATTTCCTGTTCCGTCAACCAAGCAGCTAAGGGCGGGTTGGAAGTGAAAGTAGCTTCTACCATTGCCCGACTCGTCCCTGTACGAATCACTCGACTAGAGACTTTACCGCCCAAAGCAGCATCAATAGCATCTAAAATAATCGACTTTCCAGCGCCGGTTTCACCTGTTAATACATTGAGTCCTGCGCCAAATTCCAATTCTAGTTGGTCAATCAGGGCAAAGTTTTCAATTCGCAAGCAAAGCAACATCTAGCCAAAGTCTCCTTCCATTGTGCTGAGTGCCCAGTCGTGAGTACGAAAAAAATTTCGGAGTTAGTTAGTAAGGCCGCATGTCTTTTCTTTAAGACTTAGCACTTTTAACTCAGCACCGAGAAAGGCAGCAATACCTACTACTATTAAATTAATACGCCCATATTAGTGTAGCAAAGCAATAATTATTGGGGAATGGGGCATAGGGCATAGCGCACTTGTACTGAGCGCAGTCGAAGTATGAGGAGATAAGGACATGGCAACGCCTTGGGGAAAGGTAAAAGGTAAAAGGAAAAAGCAGGGATCTTTGTTTTCCCCTTGCCCCTTGCCCTTTGCCCCTTGCCCTTTGCCCTTTGCCCAATGCCCAATGCCCGATGACCAATCTTCAACATATTGTTACAATACTTAACATGCTCATTCTCAGCGGTGGCCTTCCCTATGATTGTTAAGACACTTCCCCCTAATTCCGGATCGATTCAGGAGGACAGTCGCAACGGCAAAACTAGCCAAGGCGAACTGCATATTATTGATGTAGTACCAGAAAATGGTACACAAGACTTGGTAGTGCAATCGCCAAGACTTTTAGCAGCCCGAAGGGATACTCAAACAGCCGAACCGGAGACGCTTTACAATCCCCTGGAGATAGCGGCGCATTATCAAAACCGACCCCTACAAGTTTTGGGGCGGATTTTCGCAGTGTTGAGGCCAACACTCTCCTTCGTTTTTGGGTTGTGGTCTGATAGTAAACGGGGAATTGTTGTCAAAAATGACCGCCGCCGAGCCGTTCAGCTACGAGAATTACTAACGCGACTAGGGCCTGCTTACATCAAAATTGGCCAAGCCTTATCCACCAGACCGGATTTGGTTCCTCCGGTATATCTAGAAGAATTAACTAGGCTACAAGACCAATTACCGCCTTTTCCTAACGAAATTGCTTACCAGTTTATTCAAGAAGAATTAGGCGCACCTCCCCAAGAGATTTATGCAGAACTATCACCCCAGCCAATTGCTGCGGCTTCCTTGGGGCAAGTTTATAAAGGTAAGCTAAAAACTGGTGAAGAAGTTGCGGTTAAAGTTCAGCGTCCAGACTTAAGAGAGCGGATTACCATTGATTTGTATATCTTGCGTAACCTCGCTGCTTGGGTACAGAAAAAGGTCAAACGGGTACGCAGTGACTTAGTTGGGATTCTCGATGAATTAGGCGATCGCATTTTTGAAGAAATGGATTACATCCATGAAGGTGAAAATGCCGAACGATTTTTCGAGTTATACGGTCACATAAAAGACATTTACGTACCGAAAATTTACTGGGAATATACTAATCGTCGCGTGTTGACGATGGAGTGGATTAACGGCACTAAATTAACCCAAACAGAAGAAATTCGCGCCCAAGGTATAGATGCTCGTTATTTAATTGAAGTGGGCGTGCAGTGTTCCCTACGTCAGCTACTAGAACACGGATTTTTCCACGCCGATCCCCATCCTGGTAATTTGTTAGCAACAACCGATGGCAAATTAGCTTATCTCGACTTTGGGATGATGAGCGAGATTAAACCACCGCAGCGTTATGGTTTAATTGAAGCGATCGTTCATGTGGTTAACCGCGACTTTGAAGGTTTAGCAAAAGACTACGTTAAATTAGATTTTTTAACACCAGAAACAGATTTAACACCAATTATTCCAGCTTTTGCTAGAGTATTTGCTGATGCTCAAGGAGCCACTGTTGCTGAACTCAACATTAAAAGCATCACCGATGAATTATCGGCTTTGATGTATGAATATCCTTTCCGGGTACCGCCCTACTACGCTTTAATTATTCGTTCCCTAGTAACCCTCGAAGGTATTGCAATATTTATAGATCCGAATTTTAAAGTTCTCAGCGAAGCTTATCCCTACGTTTCTAAACGTTTGTTAACAGACCCAGCACCACAATTGAGGGCATCATTGCAAGATTTGTTATTTAAAGATGGCAGATTCCGCTGGAACCGTTTAGAAAATTTGTTGAAGAATGCGCGTAATAGTCAAGATTACGACTTTAATTTAGTGCTGAATCAGGGAATAGAATTTCTATCATCTGAACGCGGCGCTTTCATTCGCGACAAGCTAGTGGATGAATCTGTTAATGGACTCGATGCTTTAGGTAAAAATGTTTTGCATAACTTTACCTATTTACTAAGAGAAAGGGTAGGGTTGACAGCAGTTAATGAAACTCCAGCCGCGACAGTTGAACAACAACAAACCTTGGAGCATATCAAGCGTATATTGAATATTCTTCGAGAAACACGAGGCTTCGATCCGGTGGAACTTGCCCCTAAAATTGCTCAGTTATTGGGAAATCCTGGCGTACAGCGTTTGGGTCAACAAGTAGCCAGCCGCTTTACGCAAAAGGCTTTAGCTAGGGTAATTCGGCAATTGTTGGCCTCGGAGTGAGGAGTTATATGATTTGGCTTACTGAGGGTTGTAGATAGCTTAACGAGAAATCAAGACTTCAGAATTTGCTGGAGTATAAGGTTTCAGGAAATAATGGAACCAACGATAGACCAACTCAAAGCCTTTTTTCGTTTATGCGTTCGCACCAGCAACCTGCTACGGAATATAGAATTGGTTAGATTTGATGAAAGAACAAACAGAATTGTAGTTTTGATAGGTGAAACAATTGAGGTAGAGATTCTTAGCAATGGAGAGGAGATTATAGGATGAGTGACTATTTAAATTTGTCAGAAAAAGAATTGCGGGAATACGTCAAAGGCAACCCCCAAGATGAAGAAGCATTTCAATATTTCCTCAGCATCATAAGAGCCAAGCCAGGGCGGGTAGTAGTCAGTACTGATGAACAGCTAGAGGCAGAGCTTAGAAAAAGACTGGCATCCTGACAGGCTCCATTATCTAGTCCCTAAATCCCTCATAATCAGCTAAGGTGCGTTGCCCTTTGCGACAATGCACCCTACTATTTTTTATGTTTAATTAAGTTGACCTACTTATTACTTTAAATCAGAACTTATACAATTTGAAATCAACCTTCAAATCAGTAATCCCGAATTGAAAATTAACCCTAAAGTTAGTAATAGCGTTTGGTTTTAAGATTTTTCCTAATGGGCGCACGTAATTAGGATAAAATAATCTTTAGCTTCTCATATCATGTCCGGTTAAAGACTTATTGTTTAGACTCACGCGGAGACACGGGGACGCGGGGACGCGGAGAGATTGTAATCATAAGTGATTAGGCGGACACGATATCATACCAATTTTCCAAAATTCAGCAACAGATTCCAACTCAGAAACATTTTTGAAATCTGGTTCAGCTAATGTGTGAATTTTGAATTTTCAATTGATATCATTCCTCATCTTTGTGATAGCCATTCTTTTCACGTTTGAGGCTTTCTTCTAAAGCTTGAATTTGTTCGCGTCTGGCTTCCAATTCCAGAGAACGACGCGCTAAATCTTGGTTTTGCAACGTTAAGGATTGTCGCCAATTTTCTGCTCGTTCAGCTTCGTGCTGTAAAAATTCTGGTGTAATGCCGGTGGTAAGGTAGGTTTGTACTAAATGAAGTACCCAATCGGTAGCATCTTCTACTTTTTGAATATCGCCTGTGGGGGAAAGTTCGACTAAAACAAGTAAGTTTTCACTCATAGGATTTCCCTTTCCTAGCAGAATGAAAGCCTCTTCTGGAATTATCGCCCACAAGTTATCAATTTCCTGACGCGCTAATAAGCGTAATTGATACTGCTCTAAAAAATCATTTTTACGCACCTGGGCTAGATATAGCATGAGAGTTACTCCGCTTTAATTAGAAATTTCAAATTTAAAAAATTATTTTAATTAAAAAACAAGTGCAAACATTAGTTAAAAGAATGAAACTACGCCATAGTCAGGAATTCAAAAAATGTAGAAGGGCTTATTTGTAGGTAGGTAATGGGTAATTAGCAATTAATTATTTTCCCATTACCTATTACAGTATTACAATCCTAAACCACGTAGGCGATCGCGCAGAATTTCTGCTTGTTTTTCGGCTTCTGCTAAGGCATCTCTCGCTCCTTGAACTACGTCGGGTCTAGCTTTATCGACAAAATTGGAATTGTTTAATCTGGCACTCAAAGATTGAATTTCCGCTTCGGCTTTGGTGAGGCTTTTCTCTAGTTTGGCACGCACAACTTCGATATCCACCACACCACTGAGGGGAATTACTACTTGTATTGTACCTATCACACCAGCGATCGCATTTTCTACTTCTTGTGCCTGTTGTGATTCTGTCCCTTGGAAAAACTGTCTCCATAGCTTTTGTCTAGCTTCACCAGTCAGTAAATTTTGGGTGACAAACCAAGCTGCGTAAAGAAAACCAACCATTTCAAAGAAACTTCCAATAATGGCAGTTTTATAAATCGCATTCCCCACAGCTAAACCTAACCTAGCAAAGACAATCGCCAAAATAGTTAAGCCAATTATTTTCAACCCATTTTGAGGTTTTTTAGCAGCAACAGTTTGGTTTTTTTGCTTGTCAGTAATAGTTAAAGTCTCAACCTTCGCCAAATCTTTAATGTAAACCTGTCCAGCCGTGAGGATTTGTCTTTCTTTTTCACTTTCAGTTTGTAAATTAGCTGTCACCTTCACCCCTGGTTTTACATCAGCTTCGGCACGCAAATTCCGAATTGTGCGGATAGTATCAATTAGCAATTCAAACTGTTCTTCTAATGCTAAATCTATTAGATTAGCATCTACCTTTGGATAGGTTTGTAAAGCCAGAGTTTGGGGCGAATCTCCTGGTTGTTGGGTGAGAGATTGCCAAATTTCCTCGGTAATATGAGGCATAAAGGGATGAAGTAGTTTTAAAATCCCTTCCAGCACGTAGGCGAGGGTTTGTTGTGCTACTCTTCGCGATACTGGGTCTGCATCTGGCTGGAGGCGAGATTTCACTAATTCAATATACTGGTCGCAGAAATCACCCCAAATGAACTCGTACAATCCCTTGGCTGCTTCTCCTAAACCGTAATTATCAATGTAATTGCTGGTTTGTTTGATGGTTTGATGATAACGGGAAAGAATCCAGCGATCGCTCAATTCTGTGCTGTTAGCGGTAGCGGGGCGTTTAGCCCGTGCGGAGTGAGGAGTTAGGAGTGAGGAGTTAGGAGTTAGGAGTGGTTGACTCAGTTGTGCGGGGGTTTGTCCATCCAAATTCATCATCACAAACCGAGCTGCATTCCACAACTTGTTAGCAAAGTTGCGGGATGCTTCTACAGATGGTGATTCATCCTTTTTGCGATCGTATTCTAAGCGGATATCTTGTCCTGCCCCTGCCACTTCCTTAACTAGGGTGTAACGCAGCGCATCAGTACCATATTTGTCAATTAATAACAGCGGGTCAATACCATTACCTTTGGTCTTTGACATCTTCTGGCCTTTTTCATCCAGCACCAGACCGTGGATGTAAACGGTTTGGAAAGGCATTTTCCCAGTAAAATGCCCGCCCATCATTGTCATCCTGGCTACCCAGAAAAAGATGATGTCAAAGCCCGTCACCAAAGTAGTTGTAGGGTAGTAAGTCGTTAAATCCTGAGTTTGTTCAGGCCAGCCCAAAGTCGAAAACGGCCAAAGTCCAGAAGAAAACCAAGTATCTAACACATCTGGGTCTTGTTCTAACTTGACATTTTCGCCAAATTGCGCCTTAGCTTTCTCCCAAGCTTCCGCTTCCGATTTTGCCACCACAAACGGTGTGTTATCGGTAATTTGCCCATCGGTTTCACTGACAGCATACCAAGCAGGAATTTGGTGTCCCCACCACAATTGACGAGAGATACACCAATCTTTGAGTTTTACTAGCCAATCGCGATAAACCTTAGTCCAGCGTTGGGGGACAAACTCCGGCGAGTTTTGCTGGTCGAGGAATTCTAGAGTTTTGTCAGCGAGGGGGCGAATTTTGACAAACCACTGAGTTGAAAGTAGAGGTTCAATGGGTACTTTACCGCGATCGCTGTAGGGAACGGTATGCTTGTAATCTTCAATCTTCACCAAAACGCCATCAGCTTCTAGGCGAGAAACGACATTTTTTCTAGCAACAAACCGGTCTTGTCCTTGAAACTCCCCGGCATTGGCGTTGAGGGTGCCGTCTTTATTCATAATGTTGATTAACGGCAAATTGTGACGCTTACCCATGTCAAAATCGTTCAGGTCATGGGCGGGAGTCACCTTCACACACCCTGTGCCGAAAGTGGGGTCAACGAATTCATCGCCAATGATGGGAATTTCTCGTTGTACAATGGGCAGAGTGAGAGTTTTGCCGATGAGATGTTTATAGCGATCGTCATTGGGATTAACTGCCACTGCTGTATCGCCCAGCATTGTTTCTGGTCGAGTCGTCGCCACTTCTACAAAACCAGAACCATCCGTCAGCGGATAGCGGAAATGCCAGAGATTACCATTAACCTCTTGATTTTCCACCTCCACATCAGACACAGCTGACTGGGAAGCCGGACACCAGTTAACTAAATATTCACCACGATAAATTAAGCCTTCCTCGTAAAGGCGAGTAAATGCCTCAACAACAGCTTTGGATAAACCTTCATCCAGGGTAAACCTTTCCCGCGACCAGTCTGCCGAAACACCCAAGCGTCGCAATTGATTAACAATCGTTCCTTCAGACTCCGCCTTCCATTGCCAAGCGCGTTCTAAAAATTGGTCGCGTCCCAACTCATAGCGAGTCTTACCCTCAGTCTTGAGTTGCTTTTCCAGCATAGTATGTACGGCAATGCTGGCGTGGTCAGTTCCGGGTAGCCACAGGGTATTACGTCCCTGCATTCGGTGGTAGCGCACGAGGGTATCAATCAAGGCACTTTCAAAAGCGTGACCCATGTGCAAACTGCCGGTGACGTTAGGCGGGGGAATGACGATGCAGTAGGGTTCACCTTTATGGTTGGGGTCAGCTTTGTAAACTTGGTTGTCTTCCCAGAATTTTTGCCACTTGGCTTCAGTGGAAAAGGGTTCGTAGAGACTGGGGAGATTGAGGATGGTTGCGGTCATGCGGGGAAAACTAAGGAAGGACTCTAATAAATTTTGCCACAGGGTTGGAGAGGGATTGATGGAAACGAACCGCAGAGGCGCAGAGAACGCAGAGAAAAGAGAGTTGGGGGAGAAGATGAATCAGCTTACAGGAAAAGTGATTGGGGCGGCAATTGAGGTGCATCAGGTGTTGGGGCCAGGGTTTTTGGAGGAGGTGTATAAGGAAGCGCTAATTATAGAATTTTTAAGGCGTGGGATACGCCATGAGTTTGAAAAGTCGGTAACAGTGAATTACAAAGGACATGAAGTAGGCAAGGGTAGATTAGATTTTCTAGTTGCCAATTGTCTAATTTTGGAACTAAAAGCTGTCCAAAATTTAGCCCCAATCCACGAAGCTCAAGTCCTCTCATATCTTAAAATGACTAATCACCCCCTAGCTCTCCTCATCAACTTTAACGTCCCCCTTCTCAAAGACGGCATCAAACGCATCATCCTCTCTTAATCCCTCTCTGCGCCCTCTGCGCCTCTGCGGTTCGTAATCCATGAAACACCAACCAACCTCCCCCTGGACATTCATCCCCACCCTATATTTCACCTCTGGCATCCCTTACGTCATCATCAACACAGTTTCCGTAATCTTTTACAAAAAACTCGGAATAGATAACGCTCAAATTGCCCTATGGACAAGCTTTCTCTATTTCCCTTGGGTCATCAAAATGTTTTGGGGTCCAATTGTCGATATTTACTTTACCAAACGCAAATGGATAATTTACACCCAATTAGCCATGTTTGCTTGTTTAGGTTTAATAGCCTTTTCTTTACAACTACCTAATTTCTTCTTCATCTCCCTCACAGCATTAACAATAGGAGCCTTTATTTCTGCAACTTATGATATTGCCACAGATGGCTTTTATTTGCTAGCTTTATCTCCCGAACAACAAGCCTTTTTCGTCGGCATTCGCTCGCTGTTTTATAGACTTGCTGTTATTTTTGGATCTGGAATATTAGTAGTTATAGCAGGTCAACTTGAGGTATCTCTTAACAACATTCCTTTGGGTTGGACTTTAGCTATTGGCTTCTCAGCTTTCATTTTAGCAATTTTATTTGTTTTTCATCGCCTAGTTTTACCTGCACCTGAATCGGATAGTCAACGACAGTTAGAAGCTACAAAAAAAATAGATTTTTGGACAATTATTAGTTCTTATTTTAATCAATATAAAATTATCAATATTATAGCCTTTATTTTACTCTACAGGCTTGGGGAAGCCATGCTTGTCAAGATGGCCTCTTTATTTTTATTGGACAAACCAGAAGTAGGAGGCTTGGGTTTATCAACATCAGATGTCGGATTAGCCTACGGAACATTTGGTGTAATATCCCTGATTTTTGGAGGCATCTTAGGAGGCTTGCTCATTTCCAAATATGGATTAAAAAAATGTCTTTTGCCTATGGCTTTAGCATTAAACTTACCTGATATATTTTATGTTTATATGGCTTACACAAAACCTTCATTAGCATTAGTATATCCTTTGGTTTCCTTAGAGCAATTCGGATATGGCTTTGGGTTTACAGCTTTTAGTGTTTACTTAATGTACATTTGCCAAGGGCAATACAAAACTTCCCATTTTGCTATCTCAACGGGCATTATGGCTTTAGGAATGATGCTTCCCGGATTAATTAGCGGTTATCTGCAAAAATTACTTGGCTATCCACTCTTTTTTATTTTGGTCTGCTTGCTCACAATTCCTGGGATGATTGCTCTATTTTTTATACCTTTAAAAGAAGAATCAAAACTTGCGAATAATTAACTACTTCAGATATTATGCCTTATGTTTTGGGAATAGATGGCGGCGGTAGTAAGACAGTGTGTGTGTTGATGGATGATTTTGGTCAAGTTATAGGACGCGGGGAAGCTGGGGGATCTAACTATCAAAGTATAGGTATTGAAGCCACTTTCAAATCAATTGAATCAGCAATTTCTACTGCGGCTAATGAAGCAAGACTAATTATAAATACTATTACTATTGAAGCAATATGTCTCGGTTTGGCAGGGGTGGGTCGCGCATCAGATATCGAAGTCGTAAAAAATTTAGTATCAGAGTTGCGAAATAGCAAAATTTTACCTATTACTTGGTCATTAAAGCCAGCGAAAATTGTAATTTGTAACGACGCTTTCATTGCTTTAGTTGGCGGAATTGGTCATGATGTGGGAATTGTGGTTGCAGTAGGTACTGGTTCTATAGTTTTTGGGCGAAATCAGCAGGGAAATACCAAACGAGTCGGCGGCTGGGGCTATATTTTAGGAGATCAAGGTAGTGCTTATAAAATTGCTGTTGCTGGGATGAATGCTGCATTAAAATCCTATGATGGACGCGAGATGCCAACGAATTTAGTAGAGGCTTTTAAACAGCATCTTAATTTGGAAAGTATAGAAGATTTAATAGAAGTAATATATAGGCGGCAATGGGGAGTTAAACAGATAGCTGCTTTAGCGCCAATTGTCGATTTAGCAGCAGCATCAGGCGATGAAGTAGCGAATAATATAATTGATGATGCTGTTCAAGAATTGGTAAAAGCTACATCTACAGTAATTGATGCAATTTTTATTCCAGATTCAATTTATGAAGTAGTCACAACCGGAAGTGTATGGCTAAGTAGATCCAAAATACATGAAAGGTTTTCAGCATCGATAATTAACAAGTTTCCTTTTATTCAAGTGATTTATCCCAGGTTTGAGCCTGCTTATGGTGCTGGTTTGTTGGCGTTGCAGAGTTTAGCAGATGAATAAAATTGTTGAATAATCTCATTAGCTAGATGGAAAACGTCAACATCAAGTTGGCGATGGCGCAAGTGTTGAATTTGTAAGTGATACCAATTTGAAAAAAACAATGCGACAGATACACATCTCCAAAACCTTATCCTATCTGAATTCTTAATTTTGAATTTTGAATTTTGAATTTGTATGAGTTGTGAGTTTATGCCAGATTAGTTGAATTTCTAGAAAGCTTTCAGAAAACGACCTTAGGATGCTAGGTAGAATGCTATTGGCAATCCAACTCGTAAATCCTACTGTTCAACGACCCAATTTACGTTCATCGATTCATGATTTTTAAAGTATATTTAATTTTTGAAATAAGCTCGTGGGATAATGTGAAACTAATACTCATGCAATAACTATTTTTTTGCATATAGCTCAAAATTATTTGAATTCTGAGGAAAATAACCCATGAATCAGCCTCCATCTACCGAAAACGAGTTGCCATCCCTGAATCAGGCATTAATAAAAGCGCAACAGAAAGCCAAGTGGCTGATTCGCATTGCAGGTACGGGATTGGCGTTGTCTGTGGTTGGCGCAATAGTTGTAGGAGTATTTGCAAACAATATTATTCAACAAGCTCAGGAAGCACAAAATGATACAAAGCTAGACCAACAAGGATTTGTAGCTTTGAACCAGTTTGAGAACCAACAAATAAAAGCTTTACTAACAGCTATGGAAGCTGGAAACAGGTTAAAAAAATTAGTTAAAGATGGACAACCATTAGAAAAATATCCTGCTACAATTCCTATTCTTGCTTTACAAACAATTCTTGATAATATTCACGAGCGAAATCAAATACAAAAGTATCACGATGAGGTCTATGATATCAGTTTTAGTTCAGACGGGCAGCGCTTTGTTGCTGTCTCTAAAGAAGGCTCTGCTGAAGTCCGAGATTTATCAGGTAAGGTGATAGCACAACTCAAAGGACATTCGGATGTTAGAGGTAGTAGCTTTAGTCCAGATGGACGGCGTATCCTTACTTGGTCATACAACAATGTCCGTATCTGGGATTTATCAGGGAAGTTGCTATCAGAATTAAAAAATAATAATTTTGGGTTCTCAACAGCAAGTTTTAGTCAAGATGGACAGCGTATACTTACTTCGTCATACAGCAGTATACAGATCTGGGATTTATTAGGAAATTTGATAACACAATTTGAACATAAAGATTGGTTGAACAATGCAATTTTTAGTCCAGATGGAAAATTTATCGCCATCACAACACAAAAAGAGATTTTTATTCGGGATTTTTCAGGAAAGTTGATAGCAAAAATTGAAAATCCTGAAAATCAAGTTTCTGGTTTACCAATTGCTAGTTTTAGCCCGGATGGACGAAGCATCATAACCACTGATCAAATTGGTAAAAGTGTCCATATTTGGGACTTGTCAGGCAGACAGTTAGCAAAATTTGAAACTTCTGGTAGCGCCAGTTTTAGCCCAGATGGAAAGCAAATTTTCATTGTGTCATCTGGGGTAGAGGTGTGGCGAGTTGGCGGGTTAGATGAACTGCTGGCGCGGGGTTGCGACTGGCTGAAAGATTACACAACTTCCCATCCAGAAGCGAGGGAGAAACTGAAGGAGTGTCAGCAAAGGTGAATGGAGAGTGGATGATGATTTAGAATATGCGATCGCGCAACTCAGCTCAACAGCATTAGTCCCCATCATAATGATCGCCAACAACTACCACAAGCTTAATATCCACAGCAAACTTTATCACACTCGCCCATACAACTGCTACTTTGGCGACGATATTCTACTTAGAACTCACACTAATCATTAGTAAAGGGGATAGATGACATTCGCTTGTCGCAAAGTACCCATCCCCGAATAGCTGCCCAGATCATGAAACCTGGAATCCTATAGTCCGGTATCTAATAATCCCAGTATCGGCCGAGATATGTTGATTGTCACCCGGATAGATACTGATTTAAAAGATATCTGTCGCGGGGTATAGGACATGGGGCATTGGAAGCAGGAGAAAGAAGGTAGAAGTTCTTTAATTTTGAATTTTGAATTTTGAATTTTGAATTGATTTGTCTCCTCATCCTCCACACTCCTCACATTCGCCACACTCGTCACACTCCCTCATCCCCGTGTCCCTAGACACCTTTCCCATTGCTAACAATGCTGTGCCGTAAGCAGCTTCTGTATATTTTGAGGCGATGACAGGCACTTTTAAATACTGCCCACGGATAGCAGTCCAAGTGTCATTTGCTGCGCCGCCGCCAGCAGTATAAACGCGAGTCAACTTGTCTGCACCCATTTTTTGTAGTAATTCATACCCTTTTGTTTCTATACGAGCAATACTTTCTAATAATCCATGTAGAAATTCCACTGGGTTTTCTGGGCGTGGTTCCAATCTTGGAGGTAAATTGGGATCGTTTATGGGAAAGCGATCGCCTGCTTTCAACAATGGATAATAATCTAGTTCGCTGACTTTTGATGCATCAATCTCACGGCTAAGGCTTACTAACTCAGCGTTGGTGAAAAATTTCTGTAGCACTGCACCCCCAGTGTTAGAAGCACCTCCAGTCAACCACAATTTACCCAAACGATGGCTATAAATTCCGTACCGCGCATCCTCTACACGGGTGCGACTTAAAAGCTTTAGTACCAGCGTCGAACCCAAGGAAGTCACGGCTTCACCAGGCAATTTTGCCCCACTGGCAAGAAAAGCGGCAATGCTGTCGGTTGTACCAGTACATACCAAACAATCACGCCGAAAACCAAAGTTATCTGCAATTTCAGAACGTAATTCTGCCACGGGAGTACCAGGTGGCAAAACTCTGGGTAGTTGAATCGGTATTTGCAACTTTTCCATCCATTCTGGGTATTTCAACTGTTCCACGTCATAACCCAGTTTTAGGGCGTTATGGTAGTCGCTAATGCCTAAATACCCATGCAGCAAAAACCCCAGCCAATCTGCTTGATGTAGGAAATATCTAGCTTGATTAAAAGAAGGTAACTGCTTCATCCAAATCAGTTTGCTCAGGCTAGAGGTGGCGCTTAACACGGTATGATTGGGAGGTGCTACGCTCCTCAAATCATTTAGCACAGACGATCCCCGTGGGTCGTTGTAGAATAGCGGTGCATCTATTGGTTTGCCAACAGCATCCACCAGCAAGACAGTGGAAGAAGTACCATTAATTGCGATCGCTTTAATTTCTCGCCGCAATCCCTGAGGTATCTGTTCCACCAGCGCAAACAAGGCTTGCTGCCAATAATTCGGCATCACAGCCACTGGTGAATCTTCAAATGGATATCGTACCTCAGCCTGGATGCTAGCTCTCTCATCAATAACCACACCACGTGCGCCAGATGTCCCGAAGTCGATACCCAAATACAAATCCATAGATTTATAAATTTTTTTAAAGGATAATAACTAATGAATACTGACTCATAACTGCTTTTGTTGCATCTTGTAACAAGATCTTCCACGAACCTGGCAAAACAAGGAAAAGTAGTAAACGAACAGTTCAAAATCTATTCAGGTTAGGAGAATTTCAGCCATGCCTATCTTAGATACTCTGTACCTCGCTCAAGTGTCTTCTATCTCAGATACCCAAGTGTACATCGCTCTAGTTGTGGCACTAATTCCAGGAGTTCTAGCTTGGCGTTTAGCCACAGAACTTTACAAATAAGGCTACGATGTGACACAGTTAAAAAGCTAATAATCCTGGCATTACGGGGGTGCAATTTCCAAACGCTTAAGGCTTTACGCCTTGAGTATTTATGGAACTATGCACTTACGTAAGCCAGGTTATTTTTTAACTTGTACAGCACTTGTAGCTATTTTCCAAAAATGAAGTAAGATGACAGCTAAATCAAGCTTCATAAGTGCTAAGTAAAGTTAAAAGACGTGAGTGGGAAGATTTATAAGTACTACTTCTTACTCATTACTTCTTCCTGAACGCTCAACATGGGTAAACGCCCCCAATAAAGCTAACAGCACTCTTGATGGTGTTTCACTTCACTCAGAGAGGTTATTTTTTAGGATCATGAACGCGATTCAACCCTCCAGACCACCCTCACAACCAATACAAAAACGCCGGGTCATTTCTCGACCAAAGCGGCACCTTCGTCAACGTTCTTACCAAGTGATGGGATTGGAAAGTACTGCCAAGATAGCTGTTAATCTTTTCATTGCAGTTGCCGCCGCATCTGCCTTGACACAACTTTTGCCTTATCACTGGTCACAGCAAGAAAAGTTGCGAGAAATCCGCACTGAAGTCAAGCTGATAGAAGCACATGTCAACAATTTGCAGGCAGAATTTAGCCGTAACTTCGATCCCCAGCAAGCTAAAAGTATTATGCAACAACAAGGGTACAGATTCGATCCGCGCCAGCGTCGAGTGGTGCTGATGAATAAAGATGGCATCATTGAACAAACAGATTTATTACCCTAAGATAAATATCGAATTTGGGATTATTCTGTTTCTTGTGATTTTGGCTACCTAGAAACTGGGTGAAAATTTATATTATTGCTAATAAATAACAGCGTCCCTATACTCCAATCTTAAATTCAAAATGAATTCTTGATTTTTGGAATTTTCAGTTTACCAGAATGGTTCATCTACCAATTAGGACGCTCAGGAGATAGTAGATCGTTAAGCCAATTTTCTAGCTGTAAACGCAAGCGATAACCAGTAACATCCTTACTGTTGTTTACAGGAGGTAGTTGAGTAAGGGCGCGACGATAATCAGCGATCGCACAATTCCAGTCACCCCAAAGATGGTAAGTTCTGCCACGTTCAGCCCAAATATGACCTTCCAGTTGACCGAAAAGCAGTGCTACCTCAAAATTTTCAATAGCCTCTTCGTATTGACCCAAGTCACGCAAGGTAATCCCTCTGTTAATCCACGCCCGGACATGACTAGGATTCAAATTAATCGCTTCATCATAGTCAGCAACTGCTAGTGCTAATTCTCCACAAGCGGCATAGTAATTTGCTCGATTGTTATAAGCGCTGGCTAAATAGGGATTGAGTTTGAGGGCGGTATTATAGTCACAAAACGCTTTTTGCATTTCACCACTTTGGAAATAAATCAGCCCCCGGTTGTTGTAATCAATTGCATTGTAGGGATGGCGGAAAATTAGTTGGTTTAAAAGTGCGATCGCCTCAGTATAATTTTCTTCTTGAGCCAACTGCAAAGCATAAGAGCGTAAGTGACTGTCTTTTAATTCAGTGCGATCGTTTGTTCTCTGGTCTTGATGATTATTTATTTTATTGATGATAAGTTTTTTATATTGATTACGTTGATGGTCACCAGAAGCTAAAAATGAGTCAATATTCATCTTTTTACGCCTAAAATACCTGCTATATGGAATAAAGTTCTAGTTTTATTTGTTATTGGCTTTACCACTATGTCTATTTTTAGAGTACTGAATATTACCTGAAAGCCATCTCAAGAGAGAACTTAAACTACTCACACAAGTGGAAATTTACGCCTTAAATAGACAATTGCTCCTCAAACCTAATCATGGATACTTTACCCCTAAGGTCAATTCCAGAAATAGCCAAGAGAAATTTCGCGCTGGGGATTGGGAACTGGGGACTAGGGATTGGGGACTGGAGATTGAGAAAATGGCGTTGCTGATTTCATGTATGAAAACAATTGTGGATGATATCAAAATCTTGTAGAGACGTTGCAGTAGAGACGTTGCACTGCAACGTCTCTACATCTGGATTCATACCGCAATTGGGCAACGCCGAAAAAATTGTTGTTAGTTCTCAAGTAAGGCAAGACCAGTCAAAAATTAAAAATCCTGTATTTCTAGGCTTTTGAAACATTTGGAATGCTATTCTTATACCCGTCGCAATGTACAACGTAGTGACACCGACAAGTTAGTAGAATGCCAACAAGCTGTTCATTCGTTCGTTACAGAGGACGCTGAGGGAGACAACAAGACAATGGGACAAGGCGAATAACTCCACTCCCCAATCCCCAGCGATGTACTGAAACTCAACGAAGTGTCCCCAATCCCTAAATTTTGAGAAATATTCTGATGACAACTGCAATTTCTTATCCCAATGCTCCCGATTTAGCAGCCGATGATTACATTGTCATCGGTTTGGCAACCTGCTTCGTCAAGGAAGATGGAGAAGTTCATCAAATCGAAGTTATAGAACCAATTCCCTCTGCGGCTTTGGAAGCATTGTTAAAAGGCATTCCTACCTCCTATAAGCTGGCTTGTGCCACAACTTTGGGATCTGTGCTGGATGGCGATTCACAACTGGTGCCAGATGGCTTTCCACAGTCGGCTCAGTTCGGTGAAGAATTTATCCCACGCCTGTTTGCAGCAGCTCGTACTTACAAGCGTCGTGAATCTGCAAAATCCCTAATTCCTTTAGGTACAACCTACACTGAGTTCAAGTATTCCGTTGACCGCAAGCGAGTATTAAACGCCAGTAGAGTTGTTACTAAAGAAGATAACGTTAAGCAGCATTCTCACACTCACAAAGTTCTTTAGGTAATTATGCTAAAACTTTACGGTGGCGCTCGTAGTCGAGCATCAATTGTTCATTGGTATTTAGAGGAACTAGAAGTTCCCTATGAATTTGTCAAGCTTGATATGCAAGCGGGCGAACACCTGCAACCTGAGTATTTGGCAATTAATCCATTTGGAAGAGTTCCAGGAATTGTTGATGGAGATTTTCAGCTTTGGGAATCTGGAGCAATTTTGCTCTATCTCATGGATAAGTATGGAAAAGCGCCAGTTTCACTAGAAGAACGTGCTGTGATTAACCAATGGGTGTTGTTTGCTAATTCGACTCTCAGTACAGCAATTTTGGTAGAAGCAAATCGCGATCGCCAAATACCCCGTTTGTTGAATACGTTGAATGAAATTTTCAGTAAACAAACTTTTTTAGTAGGTAATGAATTCACCGTTGCCGATGTCGCAGTCGGGTCTGTTTTGAACTACATTCCCTTAGTTGTCAAACTAGATTTCAGCCCTTACCCAGGGGTGTTGAATTACATGAAGCAATTGGCTAACCGTCCGGCACTTCAAAGAACTATCGGTGCAACAACGTAAAAGGGACTGGGGATTGGGGGAGATGGCAACGCCTTGGGGAAAGGTAAAAGGGAAAAGGGAAAAGCAGGGATCTTTCTTTTCCCCTTTGCCCCTTGCCCTTTGCCCAATGCACTTTGCCCAATGCACTTTACCGATAATTTGTAAATTGCAAAGCCACAGGATAATCTTCTTGTTTTAGTCGTTGAATTACAACTTGCAAGTCATCTTTAGATTTGGCAGAAACCCGCACAGCGTCACCTTGAATTGAGGCTTGTACCTTTTTGAATTCGTCACGAATCAATTTGGAAATTTGTTTGGCAATATCTTGACTGATGCCTTTTTTGAGTTTAATTTCTTGGCGTACACGATTACCACTTGCTGATTCAATTTTGCCAAAATCAAAGATTTTTTGGGAAAGATTACGCTTAGCGGCTTTTTCCCGCAGGATATTGTGTACAGAATCTAAGGTAAACTCGCTGTCAGTATTAACATTAATGCTTTCATCGGCTAACTCAACAGTAGTTTGAGTATCTTTGAGGTCATAACGGCTTTTGATTTCTCGCACAACTTGATCGACAGCGTTAACCAATTCTTGTTGGTCAAAGTCGCTCACAATGTCAAAGGAAAAAGTAGAAGCCATAAAGTATTTTGGATTTTAGATTTTGGATTTTAGATTAGGTATTGGGAGTGGGGAGTAGGAAGTAGGGAGTTAGGAGTTAGGAGTTGGGAGTTAGGAGTTAGGAGTTCAAAGTTATCCTCCCCACCTCGCCATCTCCCCAATGCCCAATGCCCAATGCCCAATGCCCAATTAACTATTTGCTTGGATGATGCTCAGGAAGATCAGAATAGCAGAGCTAAGGGAACCGATGCCAAACATCAGCGAACGCAAAAGGGGTATATTCAAAATATAAAAAATTGAGTAAAGAAAACGCGCAGCCACAAAGGCGATCGCAGCCGTCGCTGCTGTAGAAGAATTTACACCAGTGACGTATGCCATGAATGCGGCTGCGGCAAATACCATAAACGCTTCAAAGGAGTTCTGATGTGCCCAGGTAGCTCTTTGAGCGTATGGCGGCAATTTATCAAACATAGCGCGAGGGGCAGAGAGATCGTACCCAACACGCACACGGGCATAAGCTACTACCAAAAATGGTACGTAAATTAGAACGGCAGCAGCAGCGATCGAGTACAAAAAAATTATCATTAGTTATTTAGTGATTAGTCATCAGTCATTAGTCATTGGTCATTGGTCATTGGTCATTGGTCACTGGTCATTAGTTCAAAAACATAGACGTGTTTTGGTCTGCTCGCCACGAACTAGGACAAAGCGCAAAGTCTGAGCGCCGATTTCCGGCGAACGGACGCCACTTGCTTGGCTGCCGGGAAACCCGTCCAACGCAGTGGCTCAACTTTGTAACAGAGGACTTTTGACTAATGACTAATCAAAGTAGAAGAGTGTCACCACTTTTCTTTGTTCTTCTGCATCTTGACAAGTTTGCAACAAAGTGCGGCTGTCGTGAAACGCAAAGCAAATTAGTTGCTGGCAACGAGAGACAATTTCCTTGTTGCACAAGTAACTAGCTTCGGCAAGAGACAGATTGTCATTACTGGGATTTTCCACTAGATGCATTACCTGTTCTAGTTGCTGCCGGGATTCTAAAGGCTGGCGTTCCAAGCTTTGGGGTAGAATCACGGTTAACAAGTTTGGATCGGCCCGCGTTGCTCCTTTGATGGCAGCAGAATTTGTACCTGTAGCACCAGAAGTGATGATCCGATTACCCGATAAAACTAGGGCATATGTCATCATTTCAATAAGATTCTGATGTGTAATTGGCACATGACGAGAACCCAGCAAGGCAATTCTTTTAGAACCCGTTTGCTGGATTGTCGCCAGTTCTTGCGCTAATGTATCGACGTTAATAAGGTCTGTTGACTGACTCAAAGATAGACGTGCATCAGATTAAACGACCCAGATATTCTACCAAAGAGCGTGTAGGTGCGAGGCAAACCTGAGTTAGACAACTACAATTTTTCACTTTTTTGTTTGGTTGAGTGACTGAATTACGCGATCGCACCAAGCTAACCAATGTCTTTCATAACTAATTCCATTTAGAAGAGTCAAATACTGAAATTGCTGTGGTTCTGGCAGTTCTTGGGGATTCTGAAAGTAATGCTGTTCCAAATTCTCGTATGTAGATAATTTTTCTAAGTGGGCTTTTTGATGCTGCTCTAGTTCTGTCAAAATCGTCTCCTTAGAAGCAACATACCCAGCAAAAATTTTTACAAGTAAATCATCTTTCACTGGTGTGGGTTCACCAGGTTGAGCAATCCACTCTTTTAACTGCTGTTCTCCCAAGTCTGTGACGCTGTAAAGCTTCTTATCTGGGCGTCCTGCTTGCACAATCGTTTCGCAACTAATCCACCCTTGGTCTTCCAACTTCGATAACTCTCGATAAATCTGTTGGTGGCTGGCTGACCAAAAAAAGCCTACAGAGCCATCGAATCGCTTTGCTAAATCATATCCACTACAAGGGGCTTCAACAAGAGCAGCTAATATCGCGTGGGCTAATGCCATAATTTTTAATTCACTACTTGACATATGCAACTAATTGCATAAAATAAATATATGCAACTAGTTGCATAGTAATCCAAAACCACAAGGAATGTAACTCATGCCTCAAGTAATGCCAGGAAGATTTACTGCCGAGATTGATGAACCCTTCGTTGTGTTTCTGATTGGGATGAGAATTAACAAATTCTTTGCTTTTTCTAAATGGATTCCCACAGTTAGGGCTATGTCGCCGATGCTACGGAGTCTTCAGCAGAATCCCGAAAAGGGATTTTTAGGGGGAGAAGGTTTTGTTTACTCGCGGGGAGTAGGGTTGATTCAGTATTGGCGATCGTTTGAGGATTTGGAGCGTTTTGCCAGAAATCCGGCAGATGCACATCTAGAAGCTTGGCAAAGGTTTAATCGATCTATTGGTGCTGATGGCAGTGTTGGCATTTGGCACGAAACATATTTAATCGAGCCGGGAAATTATAAGGCAATTTACGGGAATATGCCTGTATTTGGATTAGCTGCCGCAACTAAGCACGTCCCAGCTAAAGGACGAACGGAAACAGCACGCCGTCGCTTGGGAGGTGACAGCGAACCTGCTGTGCCTTCGCCAGGGGGAGATGGGGAGATGGGAGGATGAGGGAGATCGGGAGACCCGGGGGCGTGGGGACGCGGAGAATAACCAATGCCCTCTGCCCTCTGCCCCATGCCCCATGCCCTAAGACAATGCCGCTGCGGGAGTTAAACCGAGTTTAGATAACAGGCGGTCAATGTCAAAATGCTCAGCCATCAGCTGGCGAATATACTGAACCTTAATCGGCTCGTGGAGACGGACTTGACCAAAAGTGCGGTCAACAATTTCGACTGTGGTTAGGGTGTCTAAGTCAACAGATAAAATGGGAATTTCTAGTTCTTCAGCACGACTGAGAATGAACGGTGGGGGTGGTAGTTGCCCGGTGAGAATTAAACATTGGGTAGAAGTTTCTAAAGCAGCCTGCTGAATTTCGACGCGATCGCCTCCTGTTACCACTGCCATATTCCGGCGTTTGCGGAAATACTTCACAGCCGAGTTGACATTCATTGCGCCAATTGCCAGACTTTCCACTAACAAATCTAGGCGATCGTTGCGACACAGAACGTCGGCCTTTAATTGCTTAACAAGTTCGCCAACACTGACACTACGAAGTAAATCGCTGTTTGGCAGCATTCCCAGCACTGGAATATCCCGCTGTTCCAAAAATGGGCGTAACAGAGTGTCAACCGCTTTTAGTTCTGCCACAGGGATATCATTGATGACGATACCAATCAAGCGATCGCCCATACGCTGCTTAACAGCCAATAATGCCTCAATTGAAAGCAACGATTTATAACGGGCTACTAACAAGACGCCAGCATCCAATACCTCAGCCACTTGTAGTAAAGATAAGTCAAACAAACTGCCTTCAGACAAATCACCAGGCCCCTCTAGCAACACCAAATCTCCTGGCAACATTTGTGAATATTGCTGTAATAGGGACTGCTGATAATTTGTTTTGTCCTCCCCACGCAAGCGTTTTTGCACATTTAGTTCATCCAAAGCCAGCATTGTAGGTGCAACACGGTTTTCGGGCAGATTCAGACTATGAGCGATGAACTGAACATCTTCTTCAATTACAGTGCCGCTAGACGAATTCAAACACGTACCGAGCGGTTTACCGTAAGCTATATCCAGTCCTTTTTGCTGTAGCTGATGAGACAAACCCAGAACAGTTGCAGATTTACCGCTGTAAGTCTCGGTTGATCCAATCAGCAAATATTTAGGGGATTTGGGCACACATGCACTCCTAATTTCAAAAGTCAGAAGAACCCAGCTAGGTGTTTCCTAATTCTAGTTCGTTCTGGCAAAAGCCTCTCACTCCTAGAAACTAGGATTTCTCAGAATATAGCCCTTGAAGCTTGGATGCAATACACAACGATACACAATAGAAAATTATATGAAGCAAATTTGAAAAATAATTGTTATGGGTAAGTATTGCTCTACCCCTACCGTGTTTTGAAAAGATAGTAATTGGTAGCGAATTATGTTTGGATAAATTTTGCGTCTTTATGGGTTGAAATTTCAACACTCAATTCACTACAAAATTATGGATATTTACGGTAAAAATTTCAAGATTATGTGTTAATTATTTAAATCACACTCAGACTAACTGGATTTGATTTGCGTAGGCGTAGCCTGTGGAAGACATGGCTTGCAGATGTGAGAATCATGATAGTTGTTTTTAATAAATATAAACTTGTCAAGAGTAATATTGGCTAATTTTGATTTATATATGCTTCACAATGAAATATGAGTCGTATATCATACCTATCTCGAAAATAAGGGCTGTAAAGAATGTGGAGTTGGAGGTGTGTGGGGAGTAGGGGAGATGGGGAGACAAGGAGAATAACTCCTCACACCTTGCAACGGAAACGTCTTTGGCTTTCCTCAACAGTCAACAGGAGCCACTGCGTTGGACGGGTTAAGAGGCTTGTACCGCTAACGCAGAACCCGCTTTCTTAGCAACTGGCTCTCAACAGTTAACAGTCAATACCCCCAATACCCTATGCCCAGTTTAAAAAATTTTTAGTTGAGCGCTAGTTTTAGTTAAATACGAGAGTAGCGGAAACGAAGCCTCAGCAGGCGTAGCCAGCGTAACCAGACTTGTGCAGGTTGTTCAAAGAAGGTAAAAATATCGCCAAAACCCAAATTAGTTTTGTGATGATGCAACCAGTGTCTCTCAGGAGTAGTAATAAATAGAACTTGGCATAAAATATTTATAGGCTTTGGAGTTTGCCAACCCAAGACACTTATGTGTCTCCACCACACATGAAACTGACCAAGCAGTAGTCCAAAAATAACGCCGATGGGAGAAAAAGACCAGAGAACTACTGCTATGAGTATGTAAGGTAAAGCTCCCAAGATACCATCTAAAAGAACTTGGGGATTGAAAGTCAATATAGCGTAGTGACGAAAGTCCTTTTTCCAGGAGTGGTGCGTTTTTAAATGAAGGCTACCAAAAACATGCTCGGGTACGTGGTAGAAGAATGTAGATAGGAAATCACCAAAGAATAGTAATAACCAAGCAACAGCGATAGCCTCAAGCATTTGTACTCCTCAAGTTTAGTAACAAAACTCCACAAAAAATATGCAAATTTCATGCTGTCTGCGTAGACAGATGGTTTCCCACTGTAATAAGCATTTGTGTGTCTTATAGCTCTACGCTCCAGTTAATTTGGTTTGCTCAAAGTGTGTGTAATTTAGTAAGTTGCAGTTTCATAAATCTACAATCCTGAACGCACTAAAAAGTTAACGGTAAGAGCCTGAAATTTAGCTTCTACCTTTGGGGTGAGCGATAAAATACATCTAAAACCCGATGGAAATACCGTATTTTATCACAGTTACTAGACAATCTTCTTACTAAGGCATACAGCTTGAGCAAAGATTGAGTTAAAATTAGTACAAATTTAGGTTAAGGCTTTCTTGGGCATTTTTGATTGTAAATAGTTGTAATTCAGCGTCAATTTTGGAACTGACCACAACTATAGAACAGTCCTTGTCCAAGAAAACTAAGGTTATTGAAAAGAGTAAAGCAGGTTGATAATCAAATTGCTCGACAACAAAGCCTGGGTATCAATAATTATCTGCATACCCCAGTCAGCAGAGTATTGAATACTACTAAAATATTTTACCGATGTAGTAGGCGATCGCCTTTGGCTTTTGTGTCTTAATTTTTACAACTTACTGACTCAAAATCTAAATCTAAATCTTTTTAACCTTTGTGAACAAGCAGGATTGTTTTTTTACTGAAAAGCGCTAGTTTACAACCGTGTAAAGCAAAAAAAATAGGTGATTAAAAATAAAAATGTGATTGGATGAGAAAGTACAACTGCAATATTACAATATTCACAACTTATCCTAATTTTACGGGTATCTTGGCAGATCCGAAATTTAGGTTACTTTCCAGTCGGAAAGGTAAAATCAGGTTTTGAAGTTATCAATACACGATTTAACTGTTTGAGCATGAACAAAAAATGGGCGGTCAAGCGAATTACTGTAAACTTGGCATCCAATGAAGCCAAGAACCTTGAAAAGTATTGTGAACAGACGGGCAGACCAGCAACGGATGTAATTCGAGAACTCATTCGAGCCTTGCCAGTGATGAAATGAAAGTAGTTCGCGATTTGTTAGTGATGATTGAGAGGTAACAGCTTAGTGATGGCGTCCTGCGCTCGTTTACACCCGGCGCAGTACGCCTACACAAAGTTGTCTATGCTGTATGAGCAAAGAGTACACGCACAAATACTTGGAATTTCAGCAATGAGATTATTATCTTGACAATACTAGCTTTCCAATTACGAAAAAGGTCGCCTTTGAAACAAAGTGGATTGCAGTACTTATGTCAATAAAAATGTTATTCTTTTGGAATACTTGTAAATAGACTTTATCAGCTTTTTTGTAATTCTTCTTACCTTTTGTCCTCTATTTTTATTTGTAAACAAAATGACATAATAACCGTTATTAGATACCACAAAGGAGAGTCAACCCCTTCTCTGCGAGACCTACGCGAACGGGGAATTCAAAATTCCAATCCCCATAAATAAATTTAGGGGCTTGAAACAAGGACTTTTGCGCTTTGTGCTGAAGCATCGCGGCACAATTGTTTTTACATTGTCCATAAATGAATTTAGGTGCTTGTATCCCTTTTGTCTTCGGTCAGAGAATGTTTCTCAACCTTTACTGTGGCTATTGTGAATTCAGAACTTTTGAAACTTAGTGTGAAAACTTAGGTTATGGTAATGAGCGAATAAGTTCCTCAATCACATCCGTTGCCGTTTTACCTGTCTGTTGGCAATACTTTTCCAGGTTTTCGGCTTCATCTGATTCCAGGTTTATAGTGATTCGTTTGAGCGTCCTTTTTTTTGTGGATGTTGCTAAACTAGAAAATCTCTCTACGGCAGTATCACTCATTGTATTGATAGGCTAAATATTTACAAACTTCCTTTATCCAGATTGCCAATTCACAATGGTCTTTACCAGTGAAAATCGAGATTTTAAGATTGAACTTAAGCTTTATGCCCGAATCAGATTACTGAAAAGTGTATGTATTAAGCAACTAACATCATACGTAATGAATCTGGCATTACCTAAATGGAACAAGCTTTTAGTTAAACAGATGATGTCAGCAATACCCCAGACATTAGATTGTCTATCGAGTAATAGATGTTGACTTATAGTAACGATTACATTGCTTGATGTAGCTTTGAGCGGCGAACATTTTGGCGTTACACTTTTTTTTAATCCTCTACAATACGGGATTATTCCTTTGTTATAAGTATTACTTAATATCTACAGCAACCTCGTAGATAATTCTTTCTAGTCACAGGTGATTAAGCAAACGGTGAATTAATACATGACTTTACAGAATTGGAGACGCAAGCGTGGCGTTGCACTTACTACTAAAGGTTTGCAAAAAATAAAGGAAGCAAAGCATCAGTCAGAAGCAAAGGAAAATTTTGGAAACAGATACACTCTAGAAGAAATGAGCGCACGCTCTGGATTGTATTCCGGTACAATCTCGAAAGTGTTGAATCGCGAAGGAGGGGTTGACAAACAGACTATTGAGAAGCTGTTTTCAGCTTTTTCATTAAAAATAGATAAAAGTGACTATTCAAGCTCAAATAGTCGTTTAGATTGGGGAGAAGCTATCTTTACTTCAGTTTTTTATGGACGTACAGAAGAACTTAGTACGTTAGAACAATGGATTCTTGATGAAGATTGCCGATTAGTGACAGTATTGGGAATCGGAGGTATTGGTAAAACCTCACTGTCTGTAAAATTTGCTCAACAAATTCAGGAAAACTTTGAGTATGTGATTTGGCGATCGCTACGAGAAGCCCCACCTGTTAAAATTATTCTCGGTCACTTAATTCAATTTCTCTCTGACGAACAAGAAACAGAAGCTAATTTACCAGAAAGCTTTAGCGAACGGGTATCGCGCCTACTTGATTATTTACAAAATAATCGTTGTTTACTAATACTTGATAATGCAGAATCAATTCTCCGCAGTGGTAGCCGCGCCGGAGTTTATCGAGAAGCATATGAAGAATACGGCGAGCTTTTAAGACGAGTGGGGGAAGCAACTCACCAAAGCTGCTTACTGCTCACTAGCCGGGAAAAACCCAAAGAAATAGCATTGCTAGAAGGAGAAACATTACCTGTTCGATCTCTACCATTAAGTGGTTTAAAAGTGGTGGAAGGGCAAGAAATTTTAAAACTCAAAGGTTTGTCTGCAAAAGAAGATGAATTGCAAATCATGATTGAACGCTATGCAGGCAATCCATTAGCTTTGAAGATAGTTGCCACGACCATTCAAGATATTTTTGATGGCAATGTAAATGAATTTTTGCAACAAGACACGGCTGTTTTTGGAGACATTCGTGATGTTTTAGAACAGCAATTTGAGCGCTTGTCAGATTTAGAAAAAGACATAATATACTGGCTAGCGATTAATTGCGAGCCAATTACACTAAAAGAATTGCGAGAAGATATTGTATCACCAGTACCACAAGCTAAATTACTAGAGGCCATAGAATCGTTAGGAAGGCGATCGCTAATTGAAAAGGCTACGCCTACATTCATTAAAAAAATTGGATCGCTTTTTACGTTACAACCTGTGGTCATGGAATATGTGACTACTAGCTTGATAGAAAAAGTCTCTCAAGAGATTGTCACTCACAATCTTGATTTATTCAGGAGTAAAGCTCTAATTAAAGCGACAGCAAAAGAATATGTTAAAGATACTCAAATTCGCCTGATCGTCAAACCAGTTTTAAATAGTCTGCTTACAGTCTTTAGAAGTAAAAAAACTTTAGAAAATCACCTAGCCCAAATTTTAGCAAATTTACAACAGACATCTCCTCTAGAACAAAGTTATACCGCAGGAAATCTCTTTAACCTGCTTTGTCATTTAGAAACCGATCTCAGCAGTTATGATTTTTCTTATCTCACTATTTGGCAAGCCGACTTACAAAATGTCAAGTTGCATAATACAAATTTTGCCCACGCTCATCTAGCGAAGTCTGTTTTTGTTGAAACCTTTGGTGGTATTTTTTCGGTAGCCTTTAGCCCTAACGGTAAACTTTTAGCTACTGGTGATACCAATGGAGAAATTCGCTTGTATCAAGTTGCCAATAGCCAGCAGCTTATGACTTGTAAGGGGCATACTGGTTGGGTCTGGTCAGTCACCTTTAGCCCCGACGGTCAAGTTCTTGCCAGTGGCAGTAATGACCAAACAATAAAGCTATGGGATATTATTACAGGTCAGTGCTTAAAAACGCTAGAAAATCATAGTGGTGGGGTTCGTTCAGTTACTTTTAATCGCAACGGTCAAATTCTTGCTAGTGGCAGTGATGACCAAACAGTGAAGTTATGGAATGTCAGTACAGGTGAGTGTTTGAAAACTTTACAGGAAGAGGGTTGTAGTGTATGGTCAGTAGCTTTTAGTCCTCAAGATAACATTTTGGCAAGTGGAAATGATGACTATAAAGTAAGGCTGTGGGATATTAATAGCAGTTTATGTATTCAGACCTTAGAGGGTCATACTCAGCGGGTATACTCAGTCACTTTTAGTTCTGACGGTAATACACTAGCTAGTGGAAGCCACGATTGCACAGTGAAACTTTGGGATATCCGTACTAGTAAATGTATTAAAACTTTAAAGGGACATACTGATTTGGTACATTCAGTTACCTTTAGTGTAGATGCTAGTGCTGTAGTTAGTTGTGGCGATGACCAAACAGTGAGAGTCTGGAATGTAGCTAGTGGTGAATGCCTGAAAACTCTCCAAGGACATAAAAGTAGGGTATGGTCTTTAGTAATATCTACCAATCAAAACATTTGTGCTAGCAGCAGTGATGACCAGACAGTAAAGTTATGGAATATCAACACTGGTCGATGCATTAAAACTTTCCAGGGTTATAACAATGGAATCTGGTCAGTTGCTGCTAGTCCAAGCAATAACATCCTCGCCAGTGGTAGTAATGACCAAACAGTGGCACTGTGGGATGCTACCACTGGTAAGTGTCTTAAAACTTTGGATGGACATGGCGGCAGAGTTACATCAGTTGTCTTTAGCGCTGATTCTCAATTACTGGCTAGTGCCAGTGAAGACCGAACTGTCAGGCTATGGGATCTCAGTACTGGTAAATGTCTTAAAATTTTGAGAGGGCATAGTAATCGAGTGACATCAGTTAGTTTTACTGCTGACAGTCATTTTCTTGCTAGTGGTAGCGATGACCAAACAATCAGAGTATGGGATATCAGCACTGGTCAATGCCTCTACACTTTAGAGGGACATAGTGGTAGAACGTGGTCAGTTGCCTCCAGTTCCGACAGTCACACATTAGCTAGTGGTAGTCATGACCAAACAGTCAGACTGTGGAATGCTACTTCAACTCAATGCTTGAAGACCTTACAGGGTCATACAGACTGGGTTTGGGGAGTTGGCTTCAGTTCAGATGGTCGTATCCTAGCTAGCGGTAGTGGAGATCAAACTATAAAACTCTGGGATGTCAGTACTGGTCAGTGTCTTAGAACTTTGCAAGGGCATACTAATAGCGTATATTCAGTTGCTTTCAGTTCGGATGGTCGCCTATTGGTTAGTGGTAGTGGTGACCAAACACTAAAGCTCTGGGATGTTTGCACTGGTATCTGTTTAATGACTTTATCTGGGCATAATAGGTGGGTTTGGTCAGTTGGTTTTAGTCGTGATGGTCAGACTGTGTTCAGTTGTAGCGAAGACGAGACAATTAAGATTTGGGATGTAAAAACAGGTGAATGTTTGAAAACTTTGAGAAGTAAAAATCCTTATGAGGGTATGAATATCACGAATATCACTGGGTTAACTGAGTCTCAGAAGAATACTTTAAAAGCTTTAGGAGCAGTTGAGTATTAAATAAAACTAATTGTTGTCGCACAGTTACTTCTGAAATCTAGTTTCAATTTTATAAAAATTCCTTAAAAACAAATCTGGCTTATTTCTTGAGAGCTTTTTTTTGCTGATTTAGAGTTTTCAAGAGGGTCAGGGCCTAGCACTACATTACCCCAGCGCATTACGCTTGCAACGGCGACACCTGCTGCACCAGAACCATAAATGAGAACCAAGTCATTTTCTTGAATCTTGCCCAACTGTGCAGCGTAGTAGAGATTTGCCACAGTTAGTACTGGGCCTATATTTGCACATACAGGGTAGAGATTGATGGTGCGTTCTGGGTCAATACCTAGTAGCCGCGTACAGAAGCGTGTCATCCAAGCAGTAGGAGTATTAAAAAGAAAAAAGTCAATTTGCTCTAGCGTAACACCAGCAGATGCGATCGCACCTTCACAACATATACCAAGAAATTCCGCAGCTGTTTCGCGTAGAGCTTTTGCGCCCTTGCTCATCTGCATACGGACTCGTGAATTGCCGTGCTTGTCCTTTGTGATATCAGCAGATACTACCTCACACAGCGCACCTGTATGAACAGTCTTAGTACCAAGGATACCTTGATTTTCTTTGAGCGAACTGACTACAAAGGCTCCCGCAGCATCACCAAGAAACCAAGATACAGTATCTTCCTCGTCAAAAACACGAGAATACGAACACGAAATAACTACGAGTACATTACGATACTCTCCTGCTCGCACCAAAGCAGAGGCAGTTTGAAGTACAACGGGTGTACTTCCGCACGTTGCATCAAGATTCCATGCAGCACCTACAAGACCAAGTTTACGAGCTAGGAAGGCGGCATTACCAAATCCAATTTGTTCAGGCCAAACCGAGGCGACAATCATCAAATCGACTTCATTAGGAGAAAGTTTGGCAGCTTTGAGAGCATCTGTTGCTGCCCGATATTCCAAGGTTAATGAGGACTCCTCAGGGCCAAGCACCCAGCGTTCCACAGTACCACGAAACGGATCTGAGAGATAAGGCAGCATCTCCATGTCAAATTCGTTAGTCGGAGGGGTTCCAGCTAGCGAAAACAGCCTTGCTAGTCCTTTTTGCTCAGCCTGAGCTATAAGTTCAGGGTACTTTTCTATATAATAATTATTGCTACGACTTATACTTGGAAAAGCTAGTCCAACTGAGCAAATACCTACTGAGGAATGCACCATATAAAAGAATTCTTTTTATCTTAATAGTTGGTAGCGCCCTGTGAAATCAGGCTTTGATTGCGACTCTGAGTAGGTGGTATTGGGGTAGGATCTATGAGCACATCAACTACAAATGGACCAGTCGCTGCCATAGCTTTCTCAAGCGCGGGCTGAATTTCGTATTCGCTTTGAACACGGATACCATCAGCTCCCATTCCCTGAGCAATCTTAAAGAAATCTGCCTGAGGAATTGTTGTATCAGCGTCCTTAAAACCTATATACGCCATCCCTTGTTCGCACATATTGTAGCTCCCGTCGTTGAGTACAATCCAGACTGCCGGAGCTTGATATTTTACAGCAGTGTTTACTTCATTAAGCATGAGCATAGCACCATCTCCAACAATGGCGACGGCTTTACCTTGGCGTGCTAGCGCAGCACCAACGACACCAGTAGTAGTATGACCCATAGCCGCAAACCCTGTGCTGGTACGAAAACGTCCTGGTTTTGTAAATTGCAGTAAATTAATTGCCCAAGCAAATGAGTTTCCACCCTCTGCCATAACCAATGCATCACTTCCTTCAACGATTACCTGTTGAATCACACTCATTAATATATTGGGTAAGACTCGATCGCTCCTACGTGGATGAACCACATTATGTGTGGGTCTCGGTAATGACAGCCCTGTTGACAAACTAAAATTCTCTGGAAACTCTTTCAGCAGTGCTTTCACCAAAAATCTCACTTCAGATTGGACAGCAAAGGTCTCAACAAATGGATATGCGGTCCCTGGCACTTTTGGATCTATGTCAACATGCAAAAAGCTGCGTCTAGGAATCATTATGGGGTTCCAGAATGAGGTAAATTCACCAAGACGTGTTCCTAGTACTAAGATGTGCCAAGGACGTTGCTCCTGCATATATCTCAAAACTGACTCATGCCCCCCAAAACCCGTGACGCCTATGAATTGAGGATGGTTTTCTGGAAAAATACCCTTACCTCGTGGCGAACACATTACAGCAGCTCCTGTCCTTTCAGCAAGATGGCGAATCTCTGTTGCTGCACCCTGCGCGCCAAAGCCTACCCAAATAGCAAATGGTCTCTCAGAAAGTAACTGAACACATTCGGCTACTGTTTCCTTAGTTGCTGTTGCCACAGCATAAGACAAATTTACTAATGGTAATGAAGTTTTGAGTGAACTTGTCTGGATACTTGTTGGAATACTTATATGGGCAACAAATCCTCCAGGTTGTGCCAGTCCCAGAGCAAGTCTTCGATAAACTTCAAGAAATTCATCGCTGGATTCGACAGTAGTCGCGTAATGAAATATTTCTCCAGAAGTAAAAATACCTGCGCTAGGCATAGTGTATGTGCTGGTTTCCTGGCAAGCCCAACGTCCTCGCTGTGGTGCGGAAGTTGAAGCTGACACAAAAATCACCTTAGCACCTTCCCATCGAGCAGCTAACAACCCTGTCAAGGCGTTTGTAATTCCCGGCCCGGTTGTAGTGAATACTACAACCGGGTGATCGCTCGCAAAGTACGCCTCAGTGGCCGCAAAAGCAGCTCCAGCCTCGTGCCGAAAGTGCAGCACCTGAATGGAGCTATTGTGTAGCGCAGCCCATATTGGCGCGATCGCACCTCCCGAAACCCCAAAAGCATACTCAACTCCCAGATTTTCTAGGATTTTAACTACTGCCTCTGCTACCGAAAAAGGTCTCGATGGTTTGCTATGAGATTGCTGTTCAGTTGAGTTTAATTTTTTATTAGTATTGACTCTTATATCCTCAAATTTAGCATCCATACAAACTATCTTAGGAATATTTTCCTGTGGCTTGTAACATTATCTCACACACGTAGACTTAACTAAATATTTATTGTGAATATCGTATAAGATACTGTAAATATCAGGCTTTTAGCTTACTTTATTTTTCTTTACATAGTTTAGTTTTCTTGTACCGCTCTACTTACTTATCTTCACAGAGTTTAGTATTTGATTGTATATCTACTTAAACCCAGCTTTAATATCAAAGAAATGTTTAGAGACTTTAAGAACGCCATATCTGGAGAAAATTAGACGAATTTATCTGTTTTTCGGCTTGTGAAAACTCAAGACAATTAATCAAACTCCGGAGTATAAAAACGTGATTTACTTCAATAAGTACAAAGCTTTAACCTTTGATTGCTATGGAACCTTAATCGATTGGGAAAACGGTATCTTAGGGGCGCTCAAGCCAGTTCTGCTGGCACACAACCAAAATTTAAATGACAATCAAATCCTGGAACTTTTTGCTGAATTGGAAGCAGAAATTCAACAAGGAGAATACATGAAGTATCGAGAAGTTTTGAAGAGAGTAGTCAAGAAATTTGGCGAAATAATTGGATTTGAGCCAACTAATGACGAGATAAATTCACTTCCTGATTCAATTCAGTATTGGCTACCTTTTCCGGATACAGTTGAGGCACTTAAAACCCTCAAGCAAAAGTTTAAGCTAGTAATTATATCAAATATAGATGACGATCTGTTCGCTTTCTCAGCAAAGCATTTGGAGGTGGAATTCGATGAAATAATCACAGCAGAACAGGCTAAAAGTTACAAACCTTCCTTAAATAACTTCAAAGTTGCTATTGAGAGAATTAATCTACCCCTACAAGAGATATTACACGTTGCGGCTAGTGTTTATCACGATATCGTTGCAGCTAAATCTCTAGGACTATCGACAGTTTGGGTGAACCGTCGAGCAGGTCAACAAGGAACTGATGCCACTGTATCAGCAGTCAGTCAAGCTGATTTAGAAGTCCCTGATTTAAAGACCCTTGGTACTTTGAGTTTGGGGGAGTAGGGAGTAGGAGAGATGAGGGTGGTGGGGGGACAAGGAGAATAATTTTTAACTCCTCAGTCAACAGTTAATAGTCAACAGTCAACATTCCCAATGCCCCACCTGTCTGGCCAATGACTAATGACCAATGACTAGTGACTAATAACTAAATGACTGTTGTTAAAAAACAAAACAGGGATTGCAACATAGATTAATTCTGCCTTACTCTGGAAAAACTACTATGGCAGCTTGGCGTGACGTTCGGCAGTCCTTTGCGGCTATAAATTATACCATAGCGTTGGACTAACCGTAATGTAGTTGTTTCTAAACTTGAGGACAGCACATAACTGTCTCACTAAAATCAGCTTCCTGCCGATAAACTTGTTCAAGAAAACACTTTGATAGCCTAAAACGATGAAAGCATCTGCTAATTTCGACTTTGAAGACGAGAAATTCAATGCACCGCCTTCTCAAGTCATCCCTTGGTGTCAGATGATTAATCCTCGGTATGGCGCAGATGGGATGCAATCTTACGGTTTGGCGCTGAAGCTTGACAATGCCAATGCTGTCGGCTTTGTACCAGATGAAAATTGGCAGCAGGTAGAGCATGAATTTACCTCTGGAGTAGAAACTGTCTTTATGAGTACGACCCCACGCTTAGTTATAGTGCGGCGGGGGCCATTGTCTGTCAAAGACCGAGAAACGGGTCTCAAACTGGGTACGCTCAAAGATAACTATGATGCTTTTTTAGCAGACAAACTTAAATTTAAAACCTTTACTCGTTATTTAATTTTTATAGTGGGAGAGAATAAAAAGTTTTTACATCAATCACCACTACAATTAACACTGAATGGTGCAGCAGGAGCAAGTTTCAGCAAAACTTACTGCGACTTTCAACAAGGGAAAGTAGTTAGTGGATTCGTTGCGGAACTAGAAAAGGCTTATGCTGTCTATCGCAAGCAACCGTTAACGCCAAAAGGCCCTTTATTCCACGCTCACGGAATTTTTTGCCCGATAATTGAGTGTGAAGAAAGAGGCATTGAACCAAATACAGTTTTAGTAGCTTCAACTGTAGATTACAAACATCCGACGGTAGGAACTTTAACACAATATTTAATTGCTTCGGATTCTCTGGAGTCTGCAATTATCTGTAAGACTTTTGAAGAATACAAAGAATTTGGCAAGGAACCTGTAAAACCAGAAACACCGAAAATGGCAATGGCAGGGGTTTCTAGTTCTTATGTGTATGCTGATGAAGATGATTTTGCTTATCCGCCGTATTAGGATTAAGAGTTAAGAGTTAGGAGTGAGGAGTGAGGAGTTATGAATAGTGAGGAGTGAGGAGTTATAAACTATGAATTAATAACTCCTAACTCCTAACTCCTAACTTTAAACTCCTAACTCCTAACTTTAAACTCCTAACTTCTAACTTTATTCTTTGAGCAATAGATAATATAGTGAACCATTACCGCCTGTGATACCAGCACGATCGCCTGCTAATTTCCCAGATCCCATAAAGTAATCTACTCGTCCTGGGCCTTTAATGGCGCTTCCTGTATCCTGGTCAAGGACAAAGCGGCTGACGGTGCGCCTTTCAAGTTTGCCACCAGTAGTGGGGTAGGGAAATGAGTTGTAAATTAGGGCTAGCGCTCCCGGAGGCATGAGAGACTTATCTGTGGCAATGGAACGTTCTGCTGTTACTGGCACATGAATACTGCCGGTAGCTGGTCTACCGTTTGTTTCTTGGAAGAAAATAAATCTTTCCCAACGTGGCAGATAATTATTCAACTCCTGGGGTTTTTGCTGGAAGTAACTAATCAAACGTGGCATTGTCAAACCTTCTAAGGGTAGTTTGCCATCTTTAGCTAGTTCTTTGCCGATACTAGTCCAAGGGTAATCGGTTCCACCCGCATAACCAACAGACGTTGTTTTGCCATTAGTTAATTTAATTTGGGCAGAACCTTGGATATGTATCATATATGCATCTAGGCGATCGCGAAACCAAAGTATTTCTAAACCGCTCAGTTGGCTCTTCTTTCCTAGTAAACCATCTTTTCCTTCCAAATCAATTCGTTTGGGGTGGGGTTTCGCCCATTGGTTGAAATCAGGGGGTAGCCGATAAAGAGGATACTTATACGTTGCAGTCTTGACACGGCTAGCGGTGTAAACAGGTTCGTAGTAAGCAGTGAATTTAACAGTACCCTTGCCATCGTTGCCTACAGACTGGTAAAAATCAAACTCTCGCCGGACAGCAGCTTGTAATTGCGCTGGTGACTTAGAACTGACAACCAGTTGGCGAAAACGTAATAAACTGCGGCGGACGCGATCGAGCGTAATTTCCGGGATGGGATAATTTTGATATGCTCTAATCGCCTCATCCTTAGCTAGATAACGCAAACTATTGTCAATAGAAGCCAATAGAGCAAGGCGATCACCTCCGGTGGGCGAAGCGCCAACGCCTGTTTTACCCCTTTGACCCCAAAGTTGGTCATCCCAACCCAAGCAACTCTGCCGCAGCGTACAATCACCTCCGATGGCCACTGGTTTTAGCGGCGGCGTAAACTCAGGGGTAGTTGGTGCTGGCAAAGGCGGCAGTTCGGGAGTAGTCGGTATTGGCAAGGGCTGTAAATTAGGAACCTGGGCAACACCCGACAAAAGAGGATTTACAAAAGCAATTCCCAGACTCAAGGAAAGTAAAGCAAGGGTTTTTCTCATCATTTAGTTGAATCTTTCAACGCTGGAACTAAAAACGGGTTCTACCCGGATTGCCACGATCCGAGAAGGGCGTACTACCATATACTCCCCCTGAATATTCTTGATCGGGACGCTAATAAAGTCACTGGAAGCAGATTTTGGCACAAGTTCGCCACTATACCACTTTTGAAACTCTTGAATAGTAGGAAAACGTACTTCTTCCCGGTGGCCGGTTTCCAGTAGGAGGTATACGGCGTATTCATTTGGAGTTCTAGGCATAAGATTGAATCATTTAAAAAACATTCAACCCATTGTTAACCACGTTACCCCAGAATGAAAAGGGTAGGCATACGGGAGATGGGGGGATGGGGAAGTGTGGGGAGTGTGGGGAGAAAGGGGGGAAAGATTTCTTCCCTATCCTCCCTATCCTCCCACCCCTCCCACACTTCCTGCTTGCCCCATGCCCTCAAGACGGCTAATTGTTTAACCAGTTCCTGAAAAAGTTTGCATAACTGTCCAATTAACCTCTGATAATTCATCAACATTATTGAACAAGAGTTATTCAGGAGGCAAAAATTATGAAACTTTACTATCGTGGTCTGAGTTATGAATATAACCTAAGCCAAGTAGGCGACAAAAAAACACAACGCGCCTTTACGTCAGGTAATAATTTGACATACCGTGGCGTTAGCTATCATGTTGAGCCAAATTCCAAATTGGGCAAAGTTACGGAAGCACCAATAGCTTATAAGTTGAGCTTTAGGGGAATCGATTACTTTATAAATAAAACTGCGTAAACACAAGTTACTTTAGTCCTCGAACCAGCAAGTACTAAAAAACTTGGAACACTATCTCATAAATTCAAAGCTTCAACAATAATATGGCATTAAGCGGATTTGGAGTTTAGGGAGTCAAAAACTTGTAGTAAAATCCTCAAAAAACTTTGGAATTTCAGCACTAGTTACATATTTCCTTTTTCAAAAATCTTTCTAAAGCTGGTAGTTGTGCCAAGATTAATTTGAGGACTTCAGCAAGTAACACAATGCTAGGACAGTTATTAGACGGACGTTACCAAGTCCTTCAAGTTTTAGGTGGAGGAGGGTTCGGTCAAACCTACATTGCCCAAGATACCCACAGGCCTGGTTTCCCGAAATGTGTAGTCAAACACCTCAAGCCAGTCACTCGCAGTGTTGAATTTCTCCAAACTGCCAGACGGCTATTTACTAGTGAGGCAGAAACACTAGAACAACTTGGAACCAATGACCAAATTCCTAGGCTTTTAGCCTATTTTGAACACAACCAAGAGTTTTTCTTGGTGCAAGATTTCATTGAAGGGCATACTCTCAAAGCAGAACTACCTCCCAACGAACGTTGGACAGAAGATCGAGTAATTCAACTCCTCCAACAAATATTGGATATTCTGCAATTTATTCACAGCCATAACGTTATTCATCGAGATATCAAGCCAGACAATATAATTAGGCGGCAACAAGACGGTAAGTTAGTGCTAATTGACTTTGGTGCGGTCAAACAAATGGAAACTCAACTACTTACAGTTGCAGGCCACAGCAGGGCTAGTATTATCATTGGCACCCCAGGATACATGTCTACAGAACAGGGGCAAGGTAAGCCCCGACCCAACAGTGATATTTATTCGTTGGGCATTATTGCTATTCAAGCGTTGACAGGTATACATCCGACAAACTTTGAGGAAGACCCAGATACAGGAGAAATTTCTTGGCAGTATCAGGCTAATGTTAGTTCTGAATTGGCATTTGTGCTATCTAAGATGGTGTTACACCACTTTAAACAGCGCTATCAGTCTGCGGCTGAAGTTCTACGCGTGCTTGAACATCTTAATACCAAAGTAGAAGCCCAATTACCTCAACCTTCAGATTTTACAGAACCCCCTCAAGCTTCACTTGCTCAACAAAATTCAATTCGGTATTCACCTGCTGCTATCTTGTCTCCAGAAAATTACAATCGCTTAGAAAAAATTCTTTTGGAATTCGTCGGGCCTGTTGCCCCAAGATTACTCCAACAAGTTGCACTCTCAGCAGGCAACTGCGAAGAATTAATTAGTCGATTGGAAGCTCATCTGCGAGGAAATCAACTTGTTGATTTTCACAAGAAAACAATATTTTTATTAGAAAAACCTACTTTACTCCAAGATGTTACTGTTAAATCCGATCGCTCTGCAATTAACCCAAATAATTTACCAAATCAAGAAGAAGTCATCAGCGACAAATTTGTAGAAAAATGCGAACGGGAATTAGCTGATTTAATCGGCCCAATAGCTAAATTCCTAGTCCAAAAAGCTGTTAAATCTTCTGGACAAATTTCTCGTGCAGAACTAGTAAAAATTTTAGCCTCAAAAATTCCTGAAGCTCAAAAAGCCTCACAATTTGAACAACGTTTACTTTCTTAAATTGGGCAAACAAAGGGCAAGGGGCAAGGGGCAAAGGGCAAAGGGGAAAAGAAAGATCCCTGCTTTAACCTTTTCCCTTTAACCTTTAACCTTTTCCCCTGCCCACAACTCTTTAACTCTGATTATTAAGCATATCCATAGCTATTCTTAAGCTGGATTTCATGCGATTAAATGCTTCTGCTAATCCACCAATTTCATCATTAGATATTTCTTCAAAATCAGCAGTCATGTCACCCGTGCTAACTCTTTGTGCAATTTTTTCGATTCTTTTAATTCGTTGAATTACAGCTTTTTTGATTAAAAAATTAATCAAGAAAATTATAAGTGCAAAGATAGTAATCAAAAGCCCCATAATTAATATCCAAGTACGTTTGGCATTGGCAAAAATTTCTTCTGAAGGGACAGAAATTATTTGAGCAGAAACAATATCATTCAGTTTCCAGCCAAAACCATTTTCAGAACCATAAGTTGCTAATTGACTCTTAGGAGCCTGATCTGGTGTAGAATGACATCGTAAACATTGCTGCTGTGTAATCTTGAGTGGTCGGGCAATGTAAAATACCTCGCCTTCTGGCAAGCTGCGAAAGCCAGTAATTTCTAAAGTTTTTGGTTCGTTGCGAAAACGCTCTACAAGTTGAGTTTCAAAGGTATCAGCTTTATCTGCTAAATTTGTGGGGTTAAGTGTCGCATCTTTATGAAAAAAGTTTTTATATTCAGGCTTTTTGCGAAAATTTTCAAAAACCTCTTTTGAGGAAAAAGTTGGCACTATTTCAGGCATGAAAGTTGGATTGGTTTCTAAGCTAGGTGCTAATAAGGGATCAATCCGAACCTGTGTATAGTTTCTAACTGCATTCACCATTTGGATGAGAATCTGCGCTTGAGAAGTTACTTCATTTTGCGCTCTCGTCTGAAGTACACTGGATAAGGCAAGGCCACTTCCCAAAATACTGGCTATAAAAACTAATATTAAAAGTAGATTAAATTTTGCACCTATTTTTAAGTTTTTTAACGTAATGTTGTTTAACATAACCTAACCAACGAAGGTGGTATCTGAGCTTGTCTAATATCTATTAATTAATACCTATTACAAGACTGGCGATCGCTGAATTAATAAATATTAATTTTTTGTCGTAATTTCGTATAATTAAGCTGGAAATAAGTTTATTTAAATTACTTCTCTAACCCAAGTTATTTTTTCAATCATAATTAGTGATGGTTTCGCGATTTCCCCGGCGTTTATTTCTGTTTCATTTGCTAGGTTTGGCCTTTGCTAGTTGCCAACCAAGACGTAAGTTTGAAGGCCCGTTAACTATCGGCGTTATTAACTATGGTGGAGGCGAACAAATAATTAACCAATATGCTAAATTCAATACTTATTTGGGTGAAAAAACAAACTCATATATTCAATTAGAGCCTGCTTTTAATGAAAACAAAGCTGTTGAACGCCTTGAGGCTCGTGCTTGGTCTTTGGTCTTTGCGCCACCAGGTTTAGCGGCTATTGCCATCGCACGGCATCAATATATTCCTTTGTTTCCTTTAGTAGGTATTAGTAATTTGCGTTCAATTTTTGTTGTTCGCAAAGACAGTTCAATATCTGAATTAAAACAACTACAAGGTCAAACAGTGGCTTTAGGTCAGTTAGGTTCGGCGACAGGATATTATTTTCCTCTTTACAACCTTTATGGTACAACACTGGCTGAAATATTGTTTGCACCCACACCAAAAGCAGGGCTGGAATTTGTAGCTCAAGGAAAAGCCAATGCCTGTGCAATTTCGGAGGCTGATTTGAGTCTCCACGCTTCACAGTTTAGTCCGACTGAATTCCGCGTACTCTATAAAGATCCCCACTATGTACCATTGGGTGTGGTTTTGATTGGGCCTAATATAGAGCGCAACCGTCAAGAATTCATCCGCAAAGTACTGAGCGAGTTACCTTCAGGTTTAGCTCAAGAAGTTGGCTATGTACCCAACGGACAAGTACCAGATTATAAATATATGATTTCTGTGGTAGACCGGGTGAGTTCAATTGCTTCTAATTTGCAGACTAAACCTGTGCGTTTGTTTGAATCAAAAATGCCGATAGAGGGAACTATTAACAGGCAATAGGCAATAGGCAATAGGCAATAGGCAATAGGCAAAGAAAGTCTCTTGATGTAGATCTTTTTTGAGCAGTTTATGTTCTAAACTATGCTTTTTTAACAAGAAAAAATTCAAGAATCAGGAGCCAAAATTCATAATTTAATTCTCTGCGGCTGGGGAATGAACAAGTGGGTTGAAGTCCCCCACTAAATCTTTGATTTAGCGAGCTACAATTAGTGGCGGGTTTGAATCCCTCACTATATTGATTCTGAATTCCGAATTCTGAATTCTGAGTTCTTCTTCAATCCAAAATCCAAAATTTAAAATCTAAAATTTTGTGAGTTGCTTTTAACTAACAATTCCCAAATTGTTGTAAACTTCGATTAAATTTCCATCAGGATCTCGGAAATGGGCTGTGCGAATTCCCCAATCTGGACGGTCTGTTGGTGGAGTGACAACGATCGCATTAGCTTTTTTAACTTCTTCATAGACCTCATCCACGTTATCGACTGCAAAAATCAAGACAATTTTATCTCGATTGACAACATACGAAGGCTGATCGATTCTTGGGACTACTTGCGCCATTAATTCTTGTTTGAACAAACCGAGTTTGAGATGTCCACTATTAAACTCAGCATATCCGCTATTTTCATCGCCCCAATCGACATCGAATTTTAGCAAATCTCGGTAGAACAAAAAAGAATCTTTGTAATTGGAGACAAGCAGTCTCAAGTGTGTTAGCTGAAGCTTCATAGTGGCGTTGTACTAACTGTGAATTCTAGGTTCTGGATGCAAAGTCGCCAGCAGCTCACTTTCAACAATTGCTAATTCATCAAGGCGTTGCATGACAATTTCTTTGTCGAAGTAAGTAGCAGCTAAAACCCAATATATACCGTAGTGACGCGCTTCGGACGCCATGAGGCCACGATAAAATTTTGCTAATTCTGGTTCTGGACAGTAAGCAGCTAATAATCCCAGGCGTTCGTGGCTGCGTGCTTCGATTAAGCCTGTGACTAGTAAGGAATCCAAAAATCGCTGGGGTTCTTGAGGACGTACAGCACCTTTCAAACCTGCGCCGTAAGGAGGTGGTGGTAAGGGAGCCAAAGGAATATTACGCCGTTCTAGCCATTGGTTAACTAGCTCGAAGTGTTCTAGTTCTTCGCGGGCGATCGCCGTTAGTTCCCGCACCATTTTAGTATTAGAAGGGTAGCGGAACATAAAGTTCAACGCCACGCCTGCCGCTTTACGTTCGCAGTGGGAGTGGTCGAGTAAGATGATATCTAAGTTAGCGATCGCTTGTTCGATCCAAGCAGAACTCGTGGGCTGTTTTAGGGCGTTGATAGTCGGTAACTGAGTAAGCACATCACAAAAATCTAGAATTGCAATTTTGCTGAGTAGCCCAGCAAACTGATTTTACAGCAGAATTCAGAGCTTGAGCGTTAAAAGCGAATTAGGGAACGAGCAACACTTCTGTTATGTACCAATACAGTTCAGTTAAGCATTTACTCCTTCTGTCTGCGTTCTCTGCGCCTCTGCGGTTAGTTAAAAAAATTAACCTTTACAAAGAGTTTTAGCCTTAACTCAACCGTATTTTGTTATATACGCTTTTTTAATCTGAGAAACTCCTAGTTTAACTATTTTTGTTATCCAAAGAAGCTATTAGAAATTTATATATTTCCTACATTAATTAAATCTCTTAAATAAACTATTTTTAACCTCTTATTAAATTCAAATAACTGCTCATCCTAGATAATTGAGCCTGGCTACTTGCAACAAATTAAGCCTCATCAAAAATATTAGGGAGCATACATTGAATTTATCAAGACGTGAGTTTTTTACCTTGGCAGGGGCATCGGCTACAGGTGCTGTTCTCCTATCTCCTTTACAAGCCTTCTATACTAAACCGGCGATCGCTGCGGGCCCCTACGGAAATTTAGTAGCCGACCCCAACGGAGTATTAGATTTGCCAGCTGGATTCACCTACCGCAGACTGTCCGAAACAGGTCAAACGATGAATGATGGTTACCGAGTACCCGGTGGTCACGATGGTATGGGTGCCTTTCCAGGTTCCAATGGGAATACGATTCTAATTCGCAATCACGAACTCGCTCCCTCTTCTAGTAATGGTTTGAGCGCTCCTAGTAGCAGGAAATACAACTCAAATGCGAGGGGCGGTTGTACTAAGTTGGTTGTTAGTTCTTCCCGCACCTTGATAGAACATCGAGGAGTCCTGGCAGGAACCATTCGCAATTGTGCCGGTGGCCCTACGCCTTCAGGGTCTTGGTTAACCTGTGAAGAAACTTTTGAAACCAATAACACCAAGAGGCATGGTTATGTTTTTGAAGTTCCTAGCAGTGCAAGTACTTTTGTTACTCCCGTTCCACTAACAGCGATGGGGCGTTTTAATCACGAGGCTGCCGCTGTAAACCCCAACACAGGGTATATCTACATGACCGAAGACCGGGGGGACGGGCTTTTCTACCGCTTCATTCCCAACCAAACCAACAACCTGAGTGCCGGTGGTTCGTTACAGGCCTTAAAGATTACGGGGTCGTCTGGAATCAACACAGCTACGGGTTTCCCAAAAAATACGCCGAGGGCCGTCGAATGGGTACAGATTACCAATCCCGATCCCAGCACTGATACCGTCAGAACAGAAGGGTATAACAAAGGTGCCGCCAGATTTTCTGGTGGGGAAGGCATCTTTTATGGTGGTGGTTATGTGTACTTCACTTGCAAGAGTGGGAGTAGTTCTGGAAATGGGCAGATTTGGCGTTATTCGCCCACTAATAATACTGTTGAACTCTATATTGAACCCAACAATTCTGGTGTGCTAGACAATCCAGACAATATTGTGGTTGTCCCCAACCGGGACATCTTTCTCTGTGAAGATGGGGATGGAACGGATTACATTCTCGGCATCACTCCGACTGGCAGTCTTTACAAGTTTGCCAAGAATGCCCTCAATACATCAGAGTTCGCTGGGGTTTGCTTCTCCGCCGATGGTCAGACAATGTTTGTCAACATACAAAGTCCAGGAATAACCTTTGCTATCTGGGGGCCCTGGTAATACCGTTTCACTTTAAGATTGATACATTTAGGCAAGCAGGGGAAGCAGAGGAGCAAGAAGAATGATTTGTATCAATAATTTCGTGAAATAGTATAAGCGACTTGCAAGTAAAAAATATTCGGCGTTGCTGATTTCATGTATGAAAACGATTGTGCATGATATCAAAATCCTGTAGAGACGTTGCATTGCAACGTCTCTACTAGCATACGAATTATTTAAGAATCTTCTTGTTCCAAAATGCGTTTTGCTTCTAAAAGTTGCTGTTTGTGTTCCTCTGTAACTGTTGGGTATTTTAGATTTAGTTCTTCTAGTTTTGTGCAGATGATATCGGCAACTACCAAGCGCGTAAACCATTTGCGATCGGCAGGAACAATATACCACGGTGCCCATTTTGTGCTAGTTTGATTAAAAACTTCTTCATAAGCATCCATATAATCATTCCAAAAAGCTCTTTCCCGGACATCGGTAGCAGAAAATTTCCAATTTTTTTCCGGGAATTCAATCCTTTGCAAAAATCGTTTTTTCTGTTCTGATTTTGAGACATTCAAAAAAAACTTTAAAATAATTACACCATTATCTACTAAATATTTTTCAAAGTTGTTAATTTCTTGAAAACGTTGTTTCCATATCTGATTTCCTGAAGGAAATCGCGGTAATTGTTGCTTCTTGAGCATTTCTGGATGGACGCGAACCACTAGAACTTCTTCATAGTACGAACGGTTAAATATACCAATTCGACCTCTCTCTGGCAAAGCCTTCATTGTTCGCCACAGGTAGTCATGGTCTAATTCTTCTGCACTCGGCCCTTTAAAACTAAATACTTGAAATCCTTGTGGGTTCACGCCAGACATCACGTGTTTAATTGTGCTGTCTTTACCAGCAGCGTCCATAGCCTGAAAAATAATTAACAAGGCATAAGTATTTTGAGCGTAGAGAATATTTTGATAATTTGCTAGTCGTTCAATATCTGATTTTAATTTAGTTAGAGCATCGACTTTTTGGTAAAAATCAGTTTTATAAGCTGGGTCATAGTTTTTTTTCAAAGAAATCTTGGAACCTGGTGGAACAATAAAAGCATCATGATTCATGTATAAAATCTCCTCATTTTCGCTGTTTTGAGGCCGGACGCATGGCTTCACGACCCAACATAAACATTCCTGTGATACCTAAACTAACAAACCAAACATATTGATACCAGTGTTGCCGAATCTGCTCTATTGCATTGAGTTCGGGATGCAAAGTGTTTAGATACAACAGCAGCACCAATATCATTAGCGCTCCAAAACCGATAAAGCTTAAGCCAAGAGAAATTCGTGCAGGTCGCAGTTCCAAATCACTAATATTGTCTAGGTCAATTTCTGACAGTTCTTTAAAAGAATCATCTGCTAAAGATGACGCTGTTTGCAACCTATTGCTGAGTTTTGGTGGTAAAATCGGCGCTAGTGTTGTTACAGCTGGGCGGCGTAACAAAGCCTCGGTCTCTCGCAGCAATTCTAGTGGCTTACGAGTAGTTGGTTGAGCAAAATCTATCTTATTTGTAGCAGTTGAAGTCTTAGCTTTGCTTTCAAAATCCATACCACGCCTCACAAGGACAAGGGGACAAGGGGACAAGCTCATATACAGCAGATTTGGAGTTTATGAGGTACAGACTATTGTAAGGGCGTTCGCTCTTAGCGTTCCCGTTGGCGTAGCGTCTCCGAAGGAGAAGGGTACGGCCGTTCGCCCCTACCCGTGTACCTCATTTACCTAAAAAACGCTGTATAAAGATAAAGGCTTGTCATCTGGATTACTACATTTTATTAAAATTATTGACCCTGGATACCCAAGTCTTATTAATTCTAAATTCAGAATTCTGAATTCTGAATTCTGAATTCTTATAATTATTCATCCATCTCTTTTAATGTAGCTAATGCTGACGGAGATAAGCGACTTAGATACCGGAATATCCAGTATTTAAAGATAGTATTTAAAATTACAGGAAATGTAGCAATAAATAAAAATATTGCGCTGTTATTGGCTGGTAAGCCTAAATGTTCTGACAATGCTTCTAGAATAATTTCCCATCCATGCGGTGAGTGGAATCCTACGAATATATCTGTAAACAAAATAATTAAAAAGGCTTTAGCGCTATCGCTAAGTCCGTAGACAATATTATCTATAAACGATTTGACAACCACAATTTCTTTTTTACTGAAAACGATGGCTAAGGCAAAAGAAATTAGTGATATTAAGTCAGCAAAAACATTACTAATACTGCTATTACTTTTAATCCGAAATTCTTCAGCTATCTCAGATGCTCTGTCTTTTATCTTTTGTTGTACGGCTTGGGATGATAATTGTGGTGTTTGATTAAGTAAATATTCAAATCTTAATTCTGCTTGAAAATTACGTAATTCCTGGAGAGCCTCTTTTTCCATGTCAGAATTAATGAAAATTTGAGTTGTATCCTCTCCTCGGATTTTTTCTACTATGGGATTTACTAACAGTTCTTTAGATAAATGCTGAGTTACGAGGGGTACAAGAATTAGGATAAGGAAAAATCTCAGGGCAATTCTTGTCCTATTTCTAGATAATCGATAATTTCTAGTAAAATTTTCTTCTGCATGTGGTGAAAAATCTCCTTTAATTACATTAATACTTCTACCAATAGACCCAGGAAAGACTCCAGTCTTTTGAAATGGAGATGTACTTTTAATTTCCTTTATATCAAATGAGTCTGGCGAATTTTTGATTTTGCTGCGGTTAATTTCCTGGGGTTGAGAATCAATGAGTTGATTTTTGATGGCATACTTTTCTACAATTTCATCAATAACGTGCAGTTTTTCTAACAAGGCAGAATTAGAGATATCGATAATTGTCCGACTGAGTGTGAACTCAGCAAGCCTAATCTTGATAATAGTTAAGTTTTTATCAAGGTATACTTGCCAATAAGACATGACATTTTCGGTATACTTTTCTGAGGCTGAAGAGATTTTTTTGCCATCAAAATGTTCAATTTCAATATTTTTAATTCTCTGAGCTGCTTCATAGGCTTCTAAAAGTGCCCTTTCTGGTGTATCAATAAACCAACTGTTGGGCGATCGCCAATATTGTTTCAGCTTTTGATAAAGTAATTCTGCTATTTGTGCAAATGAATTTTTCATTATATATATATCAGTAATTAACATTATTTCGCAGATTTAAATATCCATTAATAATGGGTAATAGATAGTTAGTTAAAAACATTATTTGCTATTACCCAAGGCTTATGAGATAAATCTGTTATTTTGATTGTACACCTATTAAATAATTAGGTACACGCAAAGGAGAATTTTCTAAAATTTTCAATTCAAGGGGAATTGATAAGTAGGTAGACATAATTAAATGTAAGGTTGGAGTTTTGTTCGTAGTAAGCGATTTATCGCTATTAACAGACGTTTTAATGGCTCAAGCCCATACTACGAACTTTAATTTAATTGAGTCGTTATACTTACTCGTGAACTGCATTTTGAGGCAGCAAGCCAGGAATAAGATGCTAGAGTAGTGATGCTTGGGGCGAGCTTCTTTATGAGACGCTTCGCGTAGCTTGAGCTTGCTTCTTGGTAGGGGTATACTAACGCACTGTCTGATAAAACCATTAATTAATTTCAAAGGATTCAATCATTTTTTCTGCGGTTGGTAAGAAGCGATCGTAATCATTTATTGCTGCTAAATAAGTGACGACGTATGCTTGATTCCCCTTTAAAGTCCAAATTTGTAAACTTTTCAAATTCTTGTTTCCATCTTTGCCAACAAAAATTAATTGATTAGCTCGTTTTTTTGCTAAAGTTGTCTCACTTTTATTTACAATAGTGGCATCAGATAAAGTAGCTTGAACTTCCTTAATAAATAAATCTTGTGATTCCTTTAAAGTACCAGAAAAATTTTCAATAGTGATAGTTATAAATTCTTGAAAATCATCTGTATCAGTTTGTTTGGGCGATAAAAATGTAACTAATTTTTTAGTTATCAAGTTTGGTGTTTCTTGAATTTTCCAACTTTCTGGATATTGGATTTTTATGCCATAACTAGAATCTTGATATGTCAAAAAATTTTGTCTGGGAGTTTGTAATTGCAATAACCATAGACTGATGGTAGCGACTACTGCCGTTATTGCTGCACTGAGGAAAAATTTCTGCGGTCGTGCCAATTGCAAGGTTTTCTGAATTGTAGTGTCTGGTATTTTTTCTAGCATTTCTAAAGCTTGCAATGCCGATTTTGCTGTGGGGTAACGCTGGCGGAAGTCATGTAGCACCATTGTGTCTATAATTTCTGCTAGCTGCTGACTCACTGATATTTGATTGCGCCAATCAATTTCTCCTGTATCAGGATTTCTCGGTAGTCCTTGACTGCCAAAGTCAGCAGGATTAATTCCTGTCAAAGCTTGGATAGCAATAATTCCCACTGCATAGATATCGCTGCTCAATTGTGGAGCGCAACTAGCTTGTTCGCTTGGCATATAACCATAAGTCCCAATGGCAACTGTAAAACTTGTTTGCCCTTGAGAATTAGTCATTTCAGTAGTGATTTGTTTCACACCTCCAAAATCAATTAGTACTATTTTGTTATCCAATTGTCTACGTCGAATATTGGCAGGCTTGAGATCCAGATGAATCACATTGTGTTGATGAACAAATGCTAAAACTTCCAAAATTTCTTTTAGAAGTTTAATAGTTTCATATTCACTCAATCGCTCACCTAGAGGTGGTATTTCTTGAGTAATATCGTGACCTGAAATAAACTCTTGAACTAAATAAAATTGTTGATTTTCTTCAAAGTGAGCCAATAATTGAGGAATTTGGTCATGCTTTCCTAACTTTTCCAGAATTAATGCTTCCTGGTCAAACAAACGTTTGGCTTCCCCTAAAGTGTATGCATCAGTAGAGAGCGGTTTAAAATGCTTAATAACGCACTGTGGATTGCCTGGTCTTTGCATGTCTTGAGCTAAAAAAGTCTTACCGAATCCCCCTTGTCCCAGTTGGGTGAGAATTTGGTAGCGTCCACCGATGGTTTGGCCCTGCATTAAATTCCCCCTTGCTGCTGGAATTACTCATTCACTAATTTTGTTAATCTTGATTTTTGCACATAATTGAGTGGGACATGGGGCATCCCTTCTGGAGCGAGACGCTACGCGTAGTTTGCTTAAGAGTAGGGGTACGGCTACGCTCAGGGCAAGTGGGCATTGGGCATTGGGAGGTGTGGGAGGATGGAGAATAAATTTTCCCCCCACACTCCCCCATCTTCTTTCCCCCGCACTCCCTCACGCCCCATGCCCTATTTCCCAATACCCATTTTTTAAACACTAAGTTAAACGAAGATTAGCGTATGAGTTTGAGTCTGTGCATGATTGTGAAAAACGAAGCTGCAACACTGCCTAAATGTCTAAGCAGTGTCAACAAAGTTGTAGATGAAATGGTAGTGTTGGATACAGGCTCAATCGATCGCACTCCTTATGTTGCCCAAGAGTTCGGGGCGAAAGTCCATCATTTTAAATGGTGCGATGATTTCAGTGCTGCCCGCAATGCAGCTTTAAAGTATGTGACTGGTGATTGGGTTTTAGTGTTAGATGCTGATGAAACTCTCACGCCAGAAATTGTACCGCTATTGCGAGACACCATTGCTAGGGAGGAATACCTGTTACTCAACCTTGTCCGCCAGGAAGTTGGTGCAGAACAATCTCCTTATTCTCTGGTTTCCAGATTATTTCGCAATCATCCAGATATTCGCTTTGATCGTCCTTACCATGCGTTAGTTGATGATAGCGTGGCAGCAATTTTAACCAAAGAATCGCACTGGCAGGTGGGTTATTTACCAGGAGTAGCAATTCTCCACACAGGATATCAAAAAAGTGCGATCGCTCAAAATAATAAATATGCCAAAGCCACAGCAGCAATGGAAGGATTTCTCGCTAATCATCCTGACGATCCTTATGTTTGCAGTAAATTAGGGGCATTATATGTGGAAACTGGGAAAATTACCCAAGGAATGGAGTTACTCAGACGAGGATTGCAGCGCATAAATGAAAGTCACGCCGCTGGCGAAGAAAACTACGATATTTTGTACGAACTTCACTATCATTTAGGCATTGCCTACACTCGGTTAAAAAATTTCCCACAGGCTATTTCTCATTATCAAACAGCAATTAAGCTGCCAATTTATCCGATGCTCAAACTAGGAGGATACAATAACCTGGGTAACTTACTCAAAGCCGCAGGAGATTTCAACGGTGCGAAAACTGCTTATATCGCAGCTTTGAAAATCGATCCGAGCTTTATTGCTGGACATTATAATCTGGGGATGACATTTAAAGCTTTGGGTTTGTTTACAGATGCCATCGCTTGTTATCAAAATGCCATTGTCTTAAATCCCAACTACGCCGAGGCCTATCAAAATTTAGGTGTAGTCCTGCTAAAAGTCGGCAATCATCAACAAAGTTTGACAGCATTCAAAAAAGCGATCGCCCTTCATGAAAAGCATAACCCCCAAGAGGCCAAAAGACTAAGCCAGGGGTTGGAAGAGATGGGAGTTATGTAAACTGGGCATGGGGCATGGGGTATAGGAGATGGGGGAGTGTGGGGGGTGTGGGGAGACAAATCAATTCAAAAATCAAAAATCAAAAATCAAAATTCAAAAACTTCTGCCCCCTGCCCCCTGCCTCCTGCCTCCTCTTTTCCAATACCCAATTCCCAATATATTTTTTTCTATCTTTAGAAATTTGCCATTTGAAAATTGATGTTATAGATTGGTGCTGAAGTTTTAATCAAATATCAAATTAGCAATGAAAACCACACAAATCAGTTCAACAACACAAGAAAACAGACCCACCAAGACCAAAAAACAGTCTTTTCCTGGAATGAATATTGGTACTCCGAAAGTACCATTGCGCAAATCCAAGAAAATAGTACAGCAGCATGAATTACTTAGTGATTGGGAACACGCAAGTTAATTTCCTACTTTCAATTTTTTGTTACAAAGTTGCTAGTAATTGCTCTAAGTATTCCATGTCTCACAATCATTTTTAAAATTGGTGTTGGTAGCAAAATTCGGCATCAAAAACACCCATTTTAAGTAGCGATCGAGTACAAACGCCGACAAAAAAGCCTGAGTTCCTTACTAAGGTGAAGGATTACAATATTTCGCTATAGTTATATAGTTAACAGGCAACGGTTTTAAAAGGAGTTAAAGAGATGGAAACTAAGCCAACTGACCCATCACTAGCACTCACAGAAATTCCCTCTGGCTATCTCAACATCATGGGTTACGTTGATGAGTCAGAAGTCAATGGCCCTGGTTGTCGTGCAGTCATTTGGGTGCAAGGTTGTCCGCGTGAATGTCCTGGCTGCTTTAATCCTGACTCCTGGTCTTTTGAGGCTAACCAAATTGTTGCCGTTGATACTCTTGCAGAGAACATCCTCAATAATCCTCGCAACACTGGTGTAACGTTCTCTGGTGGAGAACCCTTTTGGCAAGCAGCTACGCTAGCATCTTTAGCTCGTAAGCTAAAAGCTACTGGGTTGAATGTAATGTCTTTTACCGGATTCACCCTCAAGCAGCTACAGTCTGAATCTGCACCGCCGGGTTCCCAAGAATTGTTAGAACAACTTGATATCTTAATTGACGGGCCTTTTGTCCAATCTCTGGCAATTAATTCTCCTAATTCTCCAGTTTCTTCTAGTAACCAGAGGATTCATATATTTAACCCTGCTTTATCTGACCAGATTACCTGGGCTAGCGACCAAATCGAAGTTCACATTCTCAAAGATGGTAGCCGCATTGTTACTGGCTATCGAGGTGGACTGGAATTGATGTAATTGGGCATGGGGGAGCAAGTGCGTTGGGCGGCTCTGCCGACTTGTTCGCGCAGCGGCGACCACAGGAGAAGCAACTGGCGTCATGGGGCATTGGTTATTTGTCATTTCCCGTGTCCCCGCGTCTTCTTCAATGATGATAGTGACATTTTCATCCAAACGATCGCTTGTATTATCGATCTAATCAAAGGCATCGCGATCGCCAAGTGTATGAGCAAGCAAAAAAAGCGCACTCCAACGAGCGATGGTTTCAATTGATTTCTCCTGTATCAAAGTTGGGATATTTGGATCTGGTTTAGCGCCAGCGATGCCTACTCCTGATAACTTTTTTTAGAGAAAAACAACTGGCGATGGGGCTTTGTCTTTTTGGACATTCTAAAATAGTGTTTACTCAATACCACTATGTTTAAAAGGGATTGGGGATTAGGGACTGGGTAATCAGCTCCAAAATTATGTTCGGGACTATTACCGACAGACAAACTTTGTTACAATTTCCTCCCTCATCTCCCCACTCGCTACTCCTCCTCAATTCATGAAAAGACAATTTCAGAAAATTTTCAGTGAATACCGTGTAATCTGGGCTATTTTAATCTTTGGTGTAGGATTAGTGGTCACACTAGCGCTATCGCTTTCCCAAGGAGCAGTACCTTTGAGTATGTCTGAGTTTTGGCAAGCTATCCTTAGGGAAGGCGATCCGGCTAAACAGACAATTCTTTGGGATTTGCGTCTTCCGCGCATTTGTGCGGCTCTCATCGTAGGTGCTGCTTTGGGTATGTCGGGAGCATTGTTGCAAGGAATGTTACGCAATAGTCTTGCCGATCCTTTTATTCTCGGCATTTCTGCGGGTGCAGGATTAATTGTAATTTTAATGATTGCGTGGCAAGTATTCCCGATCGCCATTCCTCTAGCTGCTTGGATAGGTGCAATCTTGACTTCAGCGATCGTAATTTTACTGGGTCGTGCGGGGTCAGGAATTTCAGTTGAGCGATTGATTTTAGGCGGAGTGGCGGTGAGTTCCTTATTTGGTGCCGTGCAAAGTACCTTGCTGCTTTTAGCTGAAGACGGTCAAATTCAAATTGCGCTGAGTTGGTTAGTTGGTAGCCTTAATGGACGGGGTTGGCAAGAAATTTCTATTCCTAGTGCTTACATCATCGTTGCATTACTGGGGGGATGCTTGCTGGCGCGATCGGTGAACGTGTTGGCTTTGGGAGATGATTTGGCTGTGGGATTGGGAATTTCGTTAACGCGATCGCGCTTATTAATTGGTGGTGTCGCGACATTATTAGCCGCAGGTGCAGTCAGCATCAGCGGCTTAATAGGATTTGTCGGCCTTGTTGTCCCTCACGCTGTCCGCCTGCTCGTTGGTACAGATCACCGCTTTGTATTGCCACTTTCCGCCCTTGCAGGTGCATGGTTGCTAACCTTTGCAGATTTACTCTCTAGATTAGGAGCAGTAGAACTACCAGTAGGTTCCGTCACCGCCTTGCTGGGTTCACCGCTATTTATCTGGTTACTTTATCGTCGTTCTGCTGGCTCTAACAAATTCTGATAAAAATATGGTTTAGTCTGATAAGCATTTCAAAATTTTTCGATTCACTACCTAGATTTTCGATCCCCCCACTACACACGCCAGTCGCTCCACTTGGGGAGACCCCTACGTATCCATCGCTGCCTTGTCTTTGCGTCTTTGCGTGAGACTAATTCAACGTGAATTCGACGACTCATATAATGTCCGTCTAACTAGCTCAATGAAAAGACCTCTAAGAGGTTTTACTACGCAAAACCGTCCCTCTCCGACTCGGAGAGAAACTTGAACTAAAGTTCAAGGCAGGGAGAGGTTTGTTGAATTCACATTAATAAGGAGTTAGGAATAAATAACCCCTAACTCCTTACTCTTCTACAGACGCGTAGACGCTCAAAGAGCACCTTCTCGTAAGAGAATAATCGCGTCTGTACTCCTAACTCCTAACTTTTTACAGAGCACAACTCAGTTCGCCGGCTTTTAGGGTAAAACGGTGGTTCTCCCGATAGTCTACGGGACAATCTATGACTGCGGGTACATCTTGAGCAAGGGCTTCTTTGAGTGTGGGAATTAAATCTAAAGCTGATTCAACTCGGTAACCTTTTAAACCCATACTTTCGGCTAATTTGACAAAATCAGGATTGCCAAAATGTACAAAAGATGAGTTTCCTTTACCAAATTGATTTTCTTGTTTCCACTCAATTAATCCATAGCCACCGTCATTAAAAATGATGGTGACAAAGGGAGTACCAACACGTAAAGCAGTTTCTAATTCTTGGCAGTTCATCATGAAGCCGCCATCGCCGGTGACAGCAACAATTTTGCGGTTGGGATGAACGAGTTTTGCTGCTAAGGCGCCAGGAATGGCAATACCCATCGCCGCAAAGCCATTAGAAATAATACAAGTATTGGGGCTATGGCAGTGATAATGACGCGCCATCCACATTTTATGTGCGCCAACATCAGAGATGACGATATCATCTGGCCCCATCACTTGCCGTAAGTCATAAATTAACTTTTGCGGTTTAATGGGAAATCCATCATCATGGGCGTACTGTTCGTAATCGGCGCGAATATCTGCTCGTAAACTGATGGCAAAGGGATCGGGTTTTCCTTGTCGGTCTGCTAATTTTAAGATTTCATAGAGGGAATCAGAAATGTCTCCCACGACTTCGGCATCAGGAATATAACTGCTATCAATTTCTGCTGGATTTAACCCTATATGCACAACTGGAATTTTACCGTCACGATTCCATTTTTTGGGAGAAAATTCTATCAAATCGTAGCCGATCGCAATTACTAAATCTGTATTATCAAATCCACAGGTAATAAAATCTCTTTGCTGCAATCCCACTGACCACAACGCTAATTGATGCGTGTAAGGAATCACGCCTTTACCCATAAAGGTATTAGCAACAGGTATATTCAGTAGGGTAGCAAATTGCGTGACTGCATCGCTAGCTTGAGCGCGAATTGCCCCATTTCCTACTAAAATTAATGGGTTAACTGCTTGGCAAATTGCGGCTGCTGCTGCCCGAATGCTAGCAAAAGATGCATAGGTTTTTTCGATATTATCTTTACGCAAAGGTTTGCCTTCTACAGGCATGGCAGCAATATTTTCTGGTAAATCGATATGAACTGCACCAGGTTTTTCCGATTGCGATCGCTTAAATGCTTTTCGCACTACTTCTGGTGTAATACTCGGCCTAACAATTTGCTTATTCCATTTAGTAACAGGTGCAAACATCGACACCAAATCTAAATATTGATGGGATTCAATGTGCATTCTATCTGTTCCCACTTGACCGGTAATTGCCACTAAAGGCGCACCATCGAGGTTCGCATCTGCTACCCCAGTCATCAAGTTTGTGGCCCCAGGGCCAAGAGTAGAAAGGCACACTCCAGCTTTTCCGGTTAGCCGTCCGTAGACATCCGCCATGAAAGCTGCACCTTGTTCGTGACGAGTCGTAATAAATTTAATCGAAGAATGTTTTAGTGCTTCTAAAACGTGCAGGTTTTCTTCACCTGGAAGTCCAAAAATATATTGTACTCCTTCATTTTCTAGGCACTGCACCAAGAGTTCTGCTGTATTCATTTTATTTCCTGACTAGCGACAATATTAAGTTAGGAGTTAAGAGTTAGGAGTTGGGAGTTGGGAGTTGGGAGTTGGGAGTTGGGAGTTGGGAGTTAGGAGTTAGGAGTTGGGAGTTGGGAGTTGGGAGTTGGGAGTTGGGAGTTGGGAGATGAGAGTTAGGAGTTTAAATTAATAGCTCCTCACTCCTAACTTTTCACTCTTAACTCCTAACTTTTCACTCTTAAGTCCTAACTTTTCACTCTTAACTCCTAACTTTTCACTCCTCACTCCTAACTTTTCACTCTTAACTCCTAACTTTTCACTCGTAACTTTTTGATTACTTCACCCACACGGTTTTAACATTGACAAACTCATGTATACCCTGGATACTCAATTCTCTGCCATATCCAGAACGCTTAATACCACCAAAGGGCAATCGGGGATCGGATTTGACCATACCGTTGATAAATACGGCACCGGCTTGGATTTCTTCAACCAAGCGATCGCGTTCTCCATCGTCGGTTGTCCAAGCACTTGCACCTAAGCCAAAGGGGGTGTCATTAGCTACTTTTATGGCAGCATCGATATCTGGAACCCGGAATAATAAAGCAACCGGGCCAAAGAATTCTTCTTTTGCAATTGGTGTGTCGGGCGGGATATCTATGATAATGGTTGGCGGATAAAAGTTCCCTGGACGATCTGATAATGGATGTCCACCGATGAGGACTTTACCGCCACTTTTTGTAGCAGTTTGTACTTGGTGGTCTAAATCCTGGAGAATCCCAGGAGTTGCCAAGGGCCCGATATCGGTGTCTGGTTGCATGGGATCGCCCACTTTCAGCGCCTCGAATTTATCTAACAACAATTTTTCAAATTTGTCAGCGATCGCTTGTGCGACTATAAAACGTTTTGCTGCAATACATGATTGCCCGTTATTCAACATCCGCGCTGTAGTTGCTGTGACAACTGCTGCTTCTAAATCAGCACTTGCTAACACAATAAACGGGTCGCTTCCTCCCAATTCCAAAACGGTTTTTTTAATTTCTTTGCCGGCTGCGACGGCGAGGGATATGCCTGCTGGTTCGCTTCCTGTCAAGGTGGCAGCTTTTATCCTCTCGTCTGCCATTAAGCCGGCGACTTTGCTAGCGCCAATCAATAAAGTTTGAAATACACCTTCAGGAAAACCCGCCCGTCGAATAATCTCTTCAATTGCCAAGGCGCACTGCGGCACATTGGAAGCGTGTTTGAGTAAGCCGACATTTCCCGCCATGAGTGCTGGTGCAGCAAAGCGGAAAACTTGCCAGAAGGGGAAATTCCACGGCATGACTGCCAGAATCGCACCTAAAGGTTGATAGCGAACAAAACTATGGCTGGCATCGGTTTTTACAGCAACATCAGCTAAAAAATCAGGGGCGTGTTCGGCGTAGTAGCGACAGACGGTGGCGCATTTTTCGACTTCGGCGATGGCAGCTTTGAAAGGCTTACCCATTTCTAGAGTCATCAATTTAGCAAATTCTGCTTTGTCTTGCTCTAAAATATCGGCAGCTTTTGTTAACCATTGCGATCGCTTTTGAAAACTAGTCTGGCGATAGCCTTCAAAAGCCCGATTTGCCAAATCGAGTTTAGCGTCAATTTCTGCATCATTGAGTGGCTCAAAGGTTTGAATAGTTTCCCCAGTGGCGGGATTAATCGTGGCGATCGCCATTACCTGACCTCCCGTTAAAACATAGCTTGAGTGTTGGCTTCCTAGTGTTACACAGATCTATTTTGGAAGCCACACCAAAATTCTAGTCTTTTACTCAAGAAGTGGTTGTTAGATATTACAGTTTCGCAATTAAAATTGAAGTAATATATACAATTAAATATGTATTTATACTTAAAACGCAGTCTTTTGTCAGTGGTTAGTTGCTATTAACTACCTACTAATGGCAATAACTAGCTGCTTAGTATTACAAGTAGGTAACTATTTTTAAAATAAAATATACAAATTAAGAAGAAGTCAGAATTCAGAATGGGCTATGCCCGACTGCGCTAACAGAATTCGAGGAATTCAGCCATGACTCAAGCCTTACGCAAACTAGTTACATTTGATGAATTCGTTGCTAAATATCCAGATAACACAGGAAAACGTTACGAACTATATGATGGAGTAGTAGTCGAAATGCCGCAACCAACAGGCGACCATGAAGAGATTATTGTCTTTTTATCTACAAAAATTACTTTAGAATATAGTCGCCTTAATTTGCCCTATGGTATACCAAAAACAGTATTAGTTAAACCATTAGGAAATGAATCAGCTTATTCGCCAGATGTGCTAGTCCTAAATCTCCCTAATTTAGTTAACGAACCTCTGTGGAAAAAACAATCAACTGTTACTCAAGCAGCATCTATTTCTTTAGTAATTGAGGTAGTCAGTACGGCAGTTGCTTCTCTACGAGACGCTTCGCGAACAAGCCGGGAAACCCGTCCAACGCACTGCCTCACTAATTGGCGTGATGATTATCTCAAAAAATACGCTGATTATGAGGAGATGGGAATTCCTGAATATTGGATTGTTGATTATGCAGCTTTGGGCGGTAGAGAATTTATTGGCAACCCTAAACAACCTACTATTTCGGTTTGCTGTTTAGAAGAAGGTGAGTATCGCGTTAGTAAATTTCGAGGGAATGACCGCATCCAATCCCCAACTTTTCCAGAGTTGAATTTGACCGCAGAGCAAATTTTTCGCGCTGGTACAGGCATTTAATTTTAAATTTTGGATTGATTGCATAGATTTTTCTTGCTTGCGGATTGTAGTGGCGTGTCAATTTTCAAGATACTCAATCACTGCCTCCAAATCTGCTATTGCCCTATTAAATCGATTGAGCATTGCTTGGGCTACTTCTAGTTCGGCGTTGACATTTGGTAGTTTTTCCGCTTTCTTCTATATCTTTACTATCTACAACTAGTAAATTGTTACTATGATGGTAAGTCTTAGCTTTACTTAAAAAACTAACCTTACTTAGCCAACGAATTAAATCTTGATATTCTGATAAACTATTTTGTTTAATATCTTCTAAACTATTTTCATTAAGTAACTGACCTATCTTTTGTGCTATTTGGATATCAGCTTGAGAATTTTTTAATTGCCATTGTAAAACTTTCAGTAGGTTTAGCTTGGTTGTATTAAAACACCTGTGCGGGCAAAATCTACAAAAAAGTCAGCAGTGGATGTGTAGCATAAGGAATACCTTCTATCCAACCGTAGTCTAAACGAGTTGCTTTGGCATCTTCAGCATTTTGTACTAATTCCTTAATAATAGGAAAACCAGGCAAGTAACTTTTTAACAGGTTTTCTGAGAGATATTCAATATCACCAAGTGGATGATGTTCAGCCATTTTTTTATCTGTAATTACTCGTAATGTTTGAGTTATTTTTAAATTTTCAATTTAAAAATAGTACTTAGCTTTGAGAAGATTTTTTCAATTTTTCTAATTTTAAATAAGTAGCCAAAGGATTATCTGTAGATAGAACATAAGCCGTCCTATAATCATATCCAGCATCTATTAATCTTTTCCATTCTTGATATCTTTCAGTTTTCTGATTAGACATAACTTTATTGTTTTTCGATTCAGATTATTTCGTAGAATAAAAAACCTCAAATAGATAGTTTCCTCATAGGCTCATGTCGAAAATTAATGTCTATGAGAAATTCGCATTCTTGGCGGATATTATTTTTTTGTCAAAATCATTACTGATTTTTATTCAGTATTACTTCCATAATCGGAGATGTCAATCAATTTTGGATTTTAAATTATGCATTTGTTCTGTCTTTAACACGGCCAGCATCTTAAACATCGGTCAAATTCCAGATTTTATTGTTCACGATACTCAATCACTACCTCTAATTTCATAATTCAATATAACTTACGCAAAAATTTGTAAAAAGCTTAATTTATCGAACCGTTAAGACGCCTTCGCGAAGCGTCTCGAAGAGAAGAAAGCCAAGAATCGTAGAGTGTGCGTAAGTCCTATTAAAATATGATTGCTATATCTAATGACTAATAATTGTTGATACTGGCTGCAATTTTGTTTGATAAACTTTCACTAATCTATCGATACCTTTAAAGCGATAATCTCCCATTTCTTGGAAATCTGAAGGTTGTGAAAGCATTGCATAAGTAGCCTCACTAATGACGCATTCACTCGGAGGACAAACTCCTTCCATGCGGGCTGCAAGATTAATTGTTGCGCCTAAGGCTGTATAATCTACCCTTTGGGAACTACCAACATCTCCCACGACGGCTTTACCACTATTAATGGCAATGCGTAATTGTAGGGGTTCTTGCCAAAAATTATTGGCATTGAGATGTTCGAGACGATTTAGCATTCCTTTAGCAGCAGCCACGGCGCGATCGGCGTGGTCTAGCTGCGGTTCTGGAGCGCCAAAAAATGCCATGATACAATCGCCAATATATTTATCTAAAGTACCGCCGTAAGTAAATATTTCTTTGAGCATTTCTTCAAATAAATTATTTAATAATTGCGCGATCGCAGTTGGGGTTAATCTCTCTGAAATTGCTGTAAATCCGACTAAATCTGCAAATAAAATACTAATTTCGCTCTCTGATGGCGCTAAACGTCCATCTGGCGATGCGCCTACAGATATCAATTGCTGTACCACTGCTGGAGAATGATACCGTTCTAGTCGGTGACGAATCACTTCTTCAGTTTTGAGTTTCTCTGCCAGTAGCCAACGCTGGACGCTAGAAGCCACAAGATTTGCTAAAGCTGAAAAAAAGCTCAGTTCTTCTTCGCCTTCATTTGCCCAATGGTAAGAAGAAAGATTGGCGTCGGCATAGAGAACGCCCACAACTTTATTTTCATCCCATAAAGGCACTGCCATTGCACTGCGAATGCCTTTGACTAAAATACTCTGTTCGCTAGCAAACCGTTCGTCCTGATGAGTATCACCGGTTTGAATGACGACTTTTTCCTCAAATACCTTTTGGCAGATGCTACGACTAATCCAACTACCATCGGCAGGCAGATGTTTTTGTTGGGAAACATTTCTGGTGGCAGCATTCACTAATTCTAAGTGCCCGCAGCCATTAACATCAATTAATAATGCCAAGCGATCGATACTATCAAGGTAACGAAATACAACTTGTTGCACCTGGGAAAAAATCTCTTCTATGGACGCGGCTGCACAGAGATTTTTGGCGATATCAACTAAGTCTTTGAGACGGGCAATGGTTTTATCTTTATTGCTGATGTTACCATCTTTACTATCAGCTGCAATCCATTGCTGTTGTAGTTGTTCGACGTTGTGAAGAATTGTTCTTTGCTCATTAGTTTCCGAAGTTGACGCATACTCTGGCGTGAATGTCGATTCTGAAACCGGATTTGTGAGCAATACTACCAGGCTAACATTACCCAACCAAACCACATCGCCGTGATGTAACTGTTGGGGACAGTTTACAAGATATTTATTTACTTGCGTGCCGTTTTTGCTGCCCAGATCTTCAATAGTCCACATACCTTCAGCCGTTTTTAAAATACGCGCATGGTTGCGGGATACTCCAGCAAAAGGTAAGTACAAGTTACATTCTGGCAAACGACCAATTGTAAATACATCTTGGTCAACTGCGATCGTTGTCTCGGTATCTCCCTCTTGTAGGCGTAGGGTGAGTTCAGTCATGAGTGTGATAGATCCATTGAAGCTATAGGTGCAGGCAACTCTTGGGTAAGTTATACCCTACAGGTTAACTCTTCACCTTTTCTTTATGACACTGTTAATTGCATTCCGACAACTGCGTGTATCGGATATTACAATAAAGCCAAGGAGGAGAGGATAGCTGTAAATTAGTTTCAACTTCAGCTATAACCCTGTTAAAGTCTGACTAAATCCATCGGTGTCAACTTAAGCCTAAAGCTATATGGGACAGGCGTTTTGCAAATCCCTCACGCCCTCATCCCCTAACCCCTTCTCCCACAGGAGAAGGGGAATTAAATCTCTGCCTCCCCTCTCCCAAAGGGAGAGGGGCTGGGGGTGAGGGCAAAACCTTGTCGCAAAGCGGGTTTTACCTTAAGTTGACACCAATGGACTAAATCCCGTTTTTAGCTGTTGGTAAACTGGCGATCGCTACCTTGTCTATGTCATAAATTTAGAATTTTCTTAGAACTAAGCTATTAGGATTTTAAGTTACACCATTGCTCATGCTATTGACCACTTACGGTTAACTGTCAACAGCCAACACAAAAAGATGTGTAAATTAAATGCTCTTGGCAGCTTATTCATCATACCTTGATAAATTCTTCATAAACCAGAATAAAACTTAGCGCATATACTATTCTTATTTAATTACGAAGAAATGGAGATTTCCAAGCGTCTGAGCAGTAAAATCTCTGTTGAGAATATACTGAGTTCCTTTTAAAACAAATCTTCAGGACATTGCCTTGAAAACTTGGAATATCGGTAATATTTAGTGGGAAAAGTGAGAAAAGTAGGATCTTTTGCTAAATAAATTTATTATGCTGTTAATAAGCTGTATGTTGATATAAGAATCCCGTTTAATTTTGTTCAAAAATTAAGTATTTGTAGGGTGCGTTACGCGAAATATTAACGTACTAAATCGTTAAGAATGGTGCGTTATTCTGTCGCTAATGCAACGCCAGTACTTTGGGAGAAGCTGCTGCCCTCTGGGTGTCTAGGCTTAAGCAGGGAACTCGCCCATACGACTCGGACTAGTACTGCTGCGCGGAAGTCACAAGTCAAAAGTCAAAATAATTCTATTTTCGGCTTTTGCACCATTTAGAATGGTCTGTTTATTTCCGGCGTACTGTAGTAGCTTTTCTACATATGTTTTCAACAATCGAATACTAGTCGTGTATGTGATATGGGTAGCAAATTCATAAACAAATTTATCGGGAAAGGCAGAGGGCAGGAGGCAGAAGGCTTTTATGAAATTCTGACTCCTGCTCTCTGCCACGACCGTAGGGAGTAAGGGTTTAAGACAAGAACACCAAATTTCAAGAAAGGTGGCTCTTGTTTAGGAGGGGTCTGAATCCCCGATCTTACAAAACCTTCTGCCCTCTGCCCTCAGCATAGCTGCCTTCTTCAATTGTTAGAGTATTTTTTGAAAGTCTTGGTTGAGGTATCTAAAATTTTAGATCCCCCTTACTTAAAGTTAAGTTACCAGAAATAATTGATTAAAAATTCAATTTTTTATATTTGCTAAAGTAAAAAAAATGTGGTTAAGTACGAGAGTAATTAAGCCTTTTAATGACTACGAATATAGAGACTATACAAACAATCTTGGTTTGCCTGCTAGTTATGAAATTCGGAGTATTGATTCCTGGTGCAATCCACACTTTAGTTATTCGTACAACTTTCGTCTAGATTCATTAGAGGAAGTTTGGGACTTGCTCGATTGGCTTCCAATTCCGGAATCTAGACAACAATATTATCTATTGTTTGCAGATGCTAGCAAACACCAGATTCCAGAAAATCATCCGAGATTAAAGCTACTAGGATACGATTTATTGGATATTGAGGACAAATCATCTTTGTGGAACTATCGACCTTGGACAGGAGTATTAAAACCTTTAATCCAAAAGGTAAATCGATATGGATTGTTAAGTTGGTCAGATGCTGTAACTGCTCAAGCCATTCTCCCTAAAGCTTGGCAAAACCACCCTCGTTCTATTGTCAAAATTTGCGCTTTGTTTGAAGTCTTACCTTTAAACGACTTCCAAAAGAAGAAGAATCCAGAAGTTAGAACTCAAGGAAGGAACAGGAGACGCCCCACCAAAGCTAAGAATCAATTGGTGGAGTCTATTGCTAAATGATGAATTCTTTTTCAATTTGGTGGTATTTCTAAAGCTATTTCACCAAGTAATCCCTTGCGAAAATCTGTTAAAAGTTGCCTTGCAGCTCGTTCGACATCACCTTTGTAACGATGCTCTGCTAAGGCGTGCAAATATGCTTCTCCGGTTTCAGATATAGAGTCGAGTTGGTAGCGGGACTCTAGCGGTTTTTTTGGTAATAAATCTGTGGCTACAGCTTCTAAATAGTTCAGTAAATCTACTAACGCTGCTGCTACTAGCTGATTATCGTAAGATGCCTCACCGATATCATCACAAATTGCTAATTTCAATGCTGCGTCTTGGTCTTCTAATCTAACGGGGATGACACCAGGAGCATCAAGCAATTCCAAATGTTCCGAAATTCGCACCCACCGCAGTTGGCGAGTTACCCCAGGACGAGCTGCACTTTCTACTACTCGCCGTCCTAACAGACGGTTAATCAAAGCTGATTTACCGACATTGGGAAAACCAATCACCACAGCTCGCACTGGACGGGGTAACATACCGCGATCGCTTCTTCTTTTATTCAGTTCTACTCCAGCAGCTTGGGCTGCCCGTGCCACTTCTGCTATACCTTTGCCATGTTGAGCGTTGGTAAAATAAGGGGTTTCTCCTTGACGTTTAAACCAATCTACCCACTGCGATCGCATCTGTGGCGTAATCATATCTACTCGGTTGAGTATCAACACCCGTGTCTTGCCCTCCACCCACTCAGCTATTTGAGGATGGTGAGTCGCTAAAGGAATCCGGGCATCTCGTACCTCGAACACCACATCTACACGTTTTAGCTGTTCTTTTAGATTCTTCTCAGCTTTGGCAATGTGACCTGGATACCATTGAATCAGGTTTAATTTATAGTTTTGAGTTATGGCCATAATTTTTGATTAACTATCAATTACTAATTATTTTCAATCAAAGGGAGTGGGGAGATGAGGGGGACAAGGGGGAATAACTCCTAACTCCTAACTCCTAACTCAGCAGTCAACACTCCCTTTGGCTTCATGTAAAATCAAACGATTACCATCAGGGTCATAAGCATAAATTTCTCTGCCGTGAGAAGCAATGGAAATCTTACCTGGTGGGGGATAGCCCAAAGTGGTTAAGTGGGCGATCGCATCTTCCAAATTACTCACCTCTAAACATAAACTTATCTTACTTTTGCCGTAGACACCAAGCCGCGAGTCAAAAGACATCACTTCAAATTCCGATTCATTGGTGTCTTTTGGTTTAAAAATACCCAATCGCATACTAGGCAAATGAAACTCAGCATATACATTCGGGATCGAAATCTCTGCCTTTTGGTTGAGGAATTTTGTGTAGAAATTGACTAAATTTTCATAATTCACCGATGCTATAGTAACAAATGCATCAATACACACAAAAATCATATTTATCTAATACGTAAGTGGATATAATTTCAATCTCAAATTACAATGAGTGGAATTACCATTGTAAGCAGCTTTTGACTTCTCCCTTCAATATAACTGGCTTATAATTATCACCCTTTGAACTTGTTGTGTACATAAGATAGGCAATCGATATGTACACTTTAGAAGAACTTTATTGTAATACTAGGTGGAAATGATGGTACAGTACACTTATTACCGCATTAATTGTTTATGACGTATCAAAGCTAGTCTCCTCAATGAATTGTTTTAGTTCTGAAGCTTGGACATGGTAAATCTTAAAACCAGTATTTTCGTCATTGCAGCTGTCTGCATCATCGCCACAGGCTTAGTGATGTATCTACTAGGCGGCATTAATCCAGTACAAATTCAAGCTTGGCTGAAGTCTGCCGGCATCTGGGCACCAATCATGTATATTCTTGTGTATGTTGTTGCAACTGTACTGATTCTGCCTTCAACGGCACTTAATTTGACTGGTGGTGCAATTTTTGGCCCAGTATTAGGAACTATTTGGACTAGTTTAGCAGCGATTATTGCTGCAATTGTTTCTTTTGCTTTTACCCGCACTATTGGACGTGAAGCAGTAGCCAAAAGATTAGCAGGAAAATGGCAAGCAATGGACGCTGAAGTGCGTCGAGCAGGATTATTTTATATGTTTGCTATTCGCTTAGTAGCAGTTATGCCCTATGGGTTAGTAAACTTTACTGCTGGTTTAACTTCAGTGAGCTTTAAAGATTACGTTATCGGTACAAGCTTGGGCACAGTTCCTGGAGTTTTGCCTTTTGTATTATTAGGTAGTTACGGTTTAAAAGCTTTAAGCACAGGAGATTTTTTGCCAATGATATTAGCTCTGTCACTCACTGGAGTCCTAGTGGCAGGAGCAACATGGTATCGCCGTCGGCGCACGTTTCCCTCAAAGAGCGTAGAGGTTGTGAAATCATCAAAAAATGAAACAGATGCTCAAGATAACTGAGTCATATTTTTATCATTAGATAAAAATTAATTTTATGTCTGTTTCTTGTAGTGTCAAGCCAATATGAGGTTTTATAGATGCTTTTAAACAATGATAGTGTAGAGCTTTCTGTAGTAGTTCCTATGTATAATGAGGAACCTAATATAGACTACCTGTTTGAACGATTAGTCTCAGTATTAGTTCGTTTAAACATGAAATATGAAATTGTTTGTGTGAACGACGGTAGTAAAGATAATACCCTCAAATATTTGGTTGAGTATCATTACCGGAACCCTGCAATTAAGGTTGTTAACTTATCCCGTAACTTTGGCAAAGAAATTGCTCTCACAGCTGGTATTGATTATACAACCGGTGCAGCAGTAGTTCCAATTGATGCGGATCTTCAAGACCCACCCGAATTAATTGAACACCTAATTGCTAAATGGCGTGAAGGTTATGATGTAGTTTATGCAACTCGTCGAACGCGTGAAGGAGAAAGTTGGATTAAGCGTTTTACTGCTAGTGCTTTTTATCAAACTATAGGTAAGTTGAGTCATACTCCAATTCCCCCAAATACTGGGGATTTTCGTTTATTAGATCGACGTGTAGTCAATGCTCTAAAACAAATGCCAGAACGCAATCGTTTCATGAAGGGTTTGTTTGCTTGGGTTGGTTTTCAGCAGACTTCAATACTATACGATCGCTCTCAACGTTATCAAGGCACTACTAAGTGGAATTATTGGAAACTTTGGAATTTTGCTATTGATGGAATTGCCGCATTTAGTTTAATTCCCTTAAAAGTTTGGAGCTACCTTGGTCTTACCATATCCTTAATTTCATTTTCCTACGCCAGTTTTTTAATAATCAGAACTTTGCTATTTGGGATTGATATTCCTGGTTATGCTTCTTTAATGGTAGCAGTACTTTTTTTAGGGGGAGTTCAACTACTAAGCCTGGGGATGATAGGTGAATATCTGGGACGCGTCTATGATGAAGTAAAAGGACGACCACTTTATTTGGTTCGAGATTGTTATGGCTTCATACCTGAATCTGTCAATCATAAATCTCTTTCTTATCGTCCATAATTGAATTGAGAGGATGTTCGATAATTATCATTATTTAATACTTAAAAATCCTCTTTGTAATTTAATTTGAGGTCAAAAAATGAATATTCAAATTCAAAAATCCAATCTAGTCCGAGAAACTTCTACTATATTCCTGCTTTTAATCGTTATTATATTCATTTCATTCCCTCTGTCGCTTCATGGAATGAACTGGTCAGATACAAGTCAAATATTTCATTTTGGTAATAGAATTTTGCATGGCGATTTTCCCTACAGAGATTTTGATTACCAAACTGGATTTATCGGTATTGCGATCGATGCCTTTTTTCAGAGAATATTAGGAGAAAATTACCTAAGTAGTTTAGTCGCTAGATTGTTGGTCAAGATTACCACACTATTTTTCTTTTATTTATCTTGTAGGCAATTTACTTCAAGGCTCATATCTTTCTCTCTTTGTAGTGGATGGTTATTCATACATCCTGTACTTTATCGAGGAGGAAATGATAATTATGTAACTTTGTTTTTATCGATTACTAGTTTCTTAATCATTATTGGTCTGAACAATATAACCGAAAAAGCTTCATTTATATATTTAACTACAGCTGGATTTTTTCTAGCTTTAGTAATGGCGGCTCGCCAAAGTAACGGAACTATCTGTATAGTAGTTACGTTAGCAGTTCTTTTAATCTATATTTCGAGAAATTTAGAAAAATACTTGCTGTCTGTTTTAGCTCCATTTTTAATTGGCATTGTTTTAGGATTAGGATTAATAGTCGGAGCTTTATTATCGAATAACAGCTTATCACAGGCATTTTATCATCTTTTTATTGGTGCTTCTGAAAAAAAAGATATCAGTACTTTTTTTAGTTTAATCGATGCTTTATCAGGTGGAGCAATTTACCGTAATTCTTCTATAGCAGGAATTTTTTTCTATCTGGTTTTTCCATTAGTCTTATGTGTAGTAGCTTTTCTGATAATTAAAAACCCAGAAAAATTAGTATTTAGTCAAAAGTTTAATTCCAATGAATTGACAGCAACACCAGATCACAGAACATCGAATGAAGAAGGAAATAGACGAATTAGATTATTGAATAGATATCACTTAATTACTACAATAGTATTTATAATTTTGCTACTTGTTGGTGCGTTTTTGGGAAATAGAATTTTAGGCGATAATAAGATAATTTATTATGATATACCAAGAACATTCTTTAGTCTAGCTTTGGTTGCTAGTTGTATTTTTCCTGAGAAGAGTAAACAGTTTTTCGGATTGCCATATCCAATTTTTCCATTACTGATAGCTCTCACGCTAGGGACAACTTGGGCTATGCAGATGTCCTGGCCTGGTAGACCATATACAGATAACGATGTTTTAATTTTCTCAGCAATGCTGACTATAATTATGTCAACTAAAATTTCCACTAACTGGAAAAAAGGCTTGGCATTAACATTTTTATTTATTACAGCAAGTGTATTTTCTGTATATGTGGTTCGTGACTCCATTGGCGTAGAAGCAAAGTCTTACATTCCTAGTTTTTATCAGAATACTCGTTATCCTTTAGAACACCCGATGACAAAATTTGTGAAGGTCACAAAAGAGAAAGCACAAGCTTTGTCGATGCTACAACAAAATATTAACCCTGGGGATTCTTGTTTTATATATGGCTCTGCATCAGTTCTCTATACTCTGCTAAATTGCCAAAATCCAACACGTATTGATATCACAAACTCAGACGCTCTGACTTTAAAAACTGCACGCGAGGCAGTTTCTATTCTAAAAGCGAACCCACCAAAATGGATTGTTGATACAGGTAAAGGTGGTTTTTATATTCCAGATCTTTATGATGGTTCACCAAATTTTTATGGTGCTTTCAATCAATTAAGTCCAAAAGAGTTACATACAGGGTTACGAAGTTTGATAGGTGATTATAAATTAGTAACTACTGTGAAAGATAGATTTCCTCAAGGAGAAAAATTAGAAACCAGAGACCAAGATAAAGTATTTAGATTTCGGTTATATAAGCATTCAGCGAATCAGACAAGTTGACTGTTAACCGAGATCAGTCAAATTCATTAGGACTTAGGCAAAAACTCTCTGAAGCTCTTATTTCTCCGTGCCCTCTGCGTCCTCTGCGGTAGCCTGCGGCAAAGGACGCATAGACGCAGAGCGGCTTCCCGCAGGGTAGGACACGAAAGAATAAGAGCAACAGAGAGTTTTTGCACAATTCCTGAAAGGTTTTTGGCGCTAACTGAACTGTATTGTACTATAGTTCAGATGCTATGTTTTCAAGACAGCAAATTTTTATCTTCATTTTCTCGCAATTTAAACTTTAAAAATAACCAATTTAAAATTAAAATTTATATTTCACTTTATAGCCTTTATTCTTTGCAAACCAGTGTAAACATTAAACTTTTCTCCGCGCAAAAATCCAATTAAAGTAATTCCAAATTCTTTGGCCACAGACACCGCCAAACTACTGGGAGCAGAAACAGAACAGACGATGGGAACTCCAGCAATTGCAGATTTTTGCAAAATCTCAAAACTAGAGCGTCCGCTGACTAAGATAATATGGTTATTTAAAGGTAACTCGTCACTGAGAAATGCTGAACCAATCAATTTATCTAAAGCATTGTGACGCCCAACATCTTCGCGCAGATTTAACAATTGTCCTTGGGTATTGAAGGTGGCCGCAGCGTGTAGACCTCCTGTAGCAGTGAAGATGCCTTGAGCAGCTCGCAGCCGATCTGGTAAACTGTAGATGACTTCAGGTGTTACTGTTAGATCCGCTGCGATCGCTGAACATCCTCGCAAACGCAGAGCCTCAAGGCTTGCTTTACCACATACACCACAAGCGCTACTAGTGTAGAAATGACGCTCCAAAGGCTGTAAGTCTGGAATTAACCCATGCCGCAGTTCTACATTTACAATGTTATATCGCTGCTCCCCATCTACTGACTCGTCTACGCAATAACTAATACGTTGGATATCTTCCCTACGGCTAACAACACCTTCAGCATAGAGAAAACCAGCAGCTAGTTCAAAATCTGCGCCTGGTGTTCGCATGGTAACAGCTACAGTTTTTTGGAAGGGAGCGAGGCGAATTTCTAAAGGTTCTTCGGTGGTGAGATGGTCTAAACGCGATCGCATTTTACCATTTTCCACAATCCAAACTCGCCCTTTGGTTTTGCTACCAGCTTGTCTATTCATTAGCTATCAAATTTCATACACCGTCAATTTTTATAAATTTTCGGGGTAATAAATTGTCAAATTACCTACACAAAAGAAGTTATTCTGGTCACGCCAGCACCAATCAAGGCATTTTATTAATACCAACATTTGTTGCAAATGTTGGTATGTTTCCAATGCTGGCTCGTTACTTTCTAAATCTCCTGGAGGAAATATTACATCTTTTGGGAGATTAAAATCTTGGACGACAGACATGGCTGCAAGTTTTGGGGTGATATTAAGTTTAGCGTAGCAGTGGAAGTTAGAGATATTGTTAAAACTTTGGAGTCAGGAATAAAGAATCAATTTTTTGCAGTTGTACCCAGGTTTTTCAAAAATCAAATAGGGGTTGTATAGCGGTGTCGATGTCTCATGCAGTCAAACTATTTTACTTTGACAGCTTCAAATCGTGTTGATAACCTGAGGAACACTTAAGATAGTCTGATAAAAATACAAGCATTGTCAATAGACTAAATGTAATATTAATAAAGCTAGAGTTAATTTTATAACCTGCCAAATAAAGTTTTAGCGATCGCAACCTTAAATGCATTAAGTACAATAAATGTCAAGTATCATGAGTGCGATCGCTATGAATTAAAAATTTAAATTTTTTCTAACCAGGCGATGGCATTATAATCAGGAACACCTTCGAGCGATCGCTTACTTTTATCTAATAGTACATTTCCTTCCGGCCAATGTACTTGCAAATTACCTGATTGAATAGGTGCAATGTAAACTTGCCCTGGCAACTCGCCTAACTCATTTTTCAAAATTACTTTATCCCCATCTTTTAAACCCAACTTTGCCGCATCAGCAGCATTCATTAACACTGCTTCTCGCACTGCCCCGGTAATTGCATCTCTGCGTTCCTGCACCATGCTATTAAATTGTTTGCCCCGCCGGGTTGCTACTAAAAAACAGCCCTCTGGTAATTCTCGCTGGGGTGGCAATAAAACTCCAAAGTGTGCCTTCCCATCTGGTGTGGGAAAGTTCCAACCAAAGCACAAATGGTAACCACCATATTGAAACTGGTCGCCAGCTTGCTGCAAGTGTTGAATACCAGCATACTGTGGCACAACTTGGGCAATTTCTTGACGCATTGCAGATGTATTAGCAAAAACTAACTTGTCTGCTAAATCTGGCCTGACGCGCCTTGCCAATTCTAAAAACACTTCCCATTCTGGACGCGCTTGGCCAATGCGCGGCCCTGGAATTTCTGGACTGAAAATTACCCGGCGTTCGGTGTTAGTTTCTGTGACTCCCCCCGGTATTTCGTAGCGAGTTGTGGCAGGTAAAAGCACTACAGTATCAGCAGGTTCCACCAACATCTGGCTGGAGAGAACAATATCCATATGCACCCGCAGCGGTATTTGCTTGAGGGCACTTTCCACATAATCTGGTTCTGGCAGTACTTCTAGAAAATTTCCCCCCACGGAGAATAACACATCTAATTGTCCCTGATGTGCGGCATTAATCATTTCTGGAGCAATTAAACCTTTAGTTGCTGGCACTTCAAAGCCCCAAAGCTGACTTAATTGGGCAGCATTTTCTGGCGTGATGGGTTTACCCCCAGGAAATACCGTGGCGTAACACCCCATTTCTGCACCACCCTGCACCCCAGAGTGACCGCGAATTGGCATTAAACCGCAACCTTCCCGGCCTACAAAACCTTTGGTGAGGGCTAAGTTGATGATACTCCGCACATTATCTTCACCGCACTCATGCTGAGTAATGCCCATACTCCAAACAAATACAGCTTTGTTGGCTTCCCCGACCATTTTGGCAAAGGCGTACATTTCTTCACGAGATGCACCGGAAAGCCGTTCTAATTCTTCCCAAGATTGGTTTTCTAAAGATGCCTTCAGTTCTGCAAAGCCGACTGTATGTAAATTAATAAATGACTCATCTACCCAGTTGTTGGCAATTATATGTTTAATTGTGCCATTTAAAAATGCTATGTCCCCGCCCATGTTGATTAAAAAGAAATCTTCGGCAAACTTGGTACCGAAAAGGGCACTTTCGACAATTGACGGCACCCAGTAACGCTCCATTCCTGGCTCGCGGTAGGTGTTAATTACTACAATTTTTGTGCCAGCTTTTTTCGCATAATGCAAATATTTAACGGTAACAGGCTGATTATTGGCAACATTAGAGCCAATGAATACTAACAAATCAGTACCAATCCAGTCTTTATAAGAACAAGTAGTAGCACCTGCACCGAGAGCGGCTTTTAACCCTGCTGTGCTAGGAGAATGACAAATGCGGGCAGCGTTATCTATATTATTGCTTCCCATTGCTCGTACAGCTTTTTGGGTAGCATAGTAAGTTTCGTTAACGGTGCCGCGACTGGTAACATAAAAGCTCAGGCGGTTTGGTGTGGTGGCACGGATGCGACTAGCAACTACCCCTAAAGCTTCATCCCAGTCTACACGGCGAAAGCCTTTTTCATTGCGTTGACGAATCATCGGGTAAGGAAGTCTTCCCAAGTCCCGCAATTGGGCACTTTTTTGCTTTTGCAACTGCGAGACATCCTCTAGTAGCACAGGGTCAAAAGCTGGCATGGTATTCATCTGCAACAGCCGCAGGCGGACATTGCACAGATGAATGCCATCTAAAGTCCAATCTTTCATCCCCGTTGTTCCGAGAGCGCAACCATCGCAAACACCTTTATTTAGAATATTCCACGCATAGGGCAGTTGGTCACGAGAAAGCCAAATTGCCCGAAATACTTCCCAATAATTGTTGGGGTACTGTTCGCCGATGCCAAAGGGTTTCCAACTTGCCCAATTTGAAGGTGTCCAGTGTTTTTTGGGTTTGGGTAACATGAGGCAGTATGTGTAAGTTGCTGGATTCTCTTAGGCTATCGTTTTGATTAGGAAATGAGTAGCAGGCAGTTAAAAATCCTTTTACAGCATATATCAGGTAAATAAAGTAGAGGCACAACATGTTGTGCCCCTACGATTATCTGTACTTCACGCCTGTTGCAATCTGCTGTATTTGCTGAATGTACCGAAATCAGAAAGCAAACTGGAGTTTACTACTACCAACCGCCAACCCCGACGAGGTAATGAGTATTTTAATCCGTCATATTTTAATGCAATAGTGAAAAACAAAATCCCCGACTTTTTGAAAAAGTCGGGGATTTAGGCAGCAACCTTTGTTTAACATTAAACAGTGTTGCTTTTTCAGACGCTAGGTAAAAATTAACAAACGCACTTAATCGTTAGAAATGTTGAACTTTGATATGCCCAACAAATTGAAGATTAATTTGATCGCTTCTGGGTGCCGTATTATTGAGTTGTGGCTTAAATCAATCCCTAATTTAGCTTCATCCTCGGTTGGTTCAGTCTTAACAAATGGATATCCAGTTATTTTTTGGCCTGGTACATCTGGGTTGTTAGTCCATCTCTTAAAGTATGCCAAGCTGCCATACGGAACTACTCCATCTCCTGAATTAGTGATTCCATCATCTGATATCAGTTGTGTTGTTTTATCCGCTTTTTCAAATCTTACTCCGTTTATTACAACGAAGTCTCCGTCCTCTACGGGTTGTAAATTCTCTGTCTCATTACCCAAATAACTCGCTACTTTGAGTTTTCCTTCTTCTTGATAGTAGTATGCTCCTACTGGTGTGTTAAAACCAGTGGAATAAATGACATCGATGTTCTTGACGGGTGGGCTTGTTATCGCTTTACTCCCGAATTCTCCTGCACTGAAATTCGGATCTTGTTCATAATCCTCGATATATTTCAGCGTCGTATTTTCGGCTCCTCCTAGTATTAATGTATTTTCGATTGTTTCTGGTGTATAGTAGCTGGGATCTACTGATTGTCCTGGATCAACACCTTCTTTTCTAACAAACCCAAATTGTCCTTGTGTATTGAAATATTGGTACTGCGTTTCTGTTGCCGGCAATAGCCAAGGAATACTTGAAAAGGATTGTAATACGTTTTTAATGCCCGATAAACTTGCTCCTCCTAGATTAAATCCATCATCTGTTGCCGTCAAACGAATTGCTAGTGGCGCACCTAGCCACGGTGCGCTAACTGCTATGTATCGTTCTATATGTTTATCTATCCAAGCTTGTCCCCACAATTTTCCGTCATTCAAATCATTATTTTTGACCCACTCCAAGAAATATTGCGTCACTCTATTTCCCAGACTCTGGGCTATTATTACCACAGGTATACCTGGTGTCAATGGATTGGGTTTGTATAATTTCTCTATATCACTCTTGAGATTAGAGAAATATTGATATCGCTGTTGCAAACCTGCCGGACCCGTTCGCCAATCATAGGGAGCGGCTATTATATTTTTGGGCAATATATCTAAATCGCCCCGGTACTGAGGAGTATTGAACAGCGCAGCTGCTAATTCATAAAAATAGTTGACTTTTTTTACAGCTGGCTGTGTCGATCCTACTACGTCTACAAGCTCATAATTAACCAATAAATTGGCAATCCCATCTAATCCATCTACAAATCGATTAAATTGAATTGCTGGGTCATCTTTTGGTAGCTGCGGATTTTGGTCTTCTTCTACTTCCGGGGTTATGCCATTATGATCCTTCAATTTCAGATTCTTTTTCCAATTTGTTACAACAGGATCTTCAGTAGATAGAGCTGCTTTGGTAGCATATACTGGTGCATTAAGCCCGACTATATTTGATGGAGGATATTCCACATCTGTCTGTTCATCTACTTTCTGACTCCTTTGACCTGTTGGCGGTGCCATATCTGCGCCGAGCCAAAGTCCACCGCCTGTCACCCCTTCCTCTGGTGACTCTGTTTTATTATGTGTTTTTAGCCTCGATCCTGCTAATCCTGGAATCAATACTATGGGATGAACCATTTGTTTTTTCCTTTCTTGTTTGAATTTCTATGGATAAAACTGAAAAACTGATATGTTTCTTTTTGCTGTTGGACAGGAATGCTATTTGATATTTGATGTATAGGTCTTTAAATTTTGTTCTTGACCCACTATGCCGACTAATATCATGTCAGGTTAAAAACTTATCATTAGCAATAATGCACAGATGCAAATATGCAATTATGCAGAAAAATTGTAAGAATAAGTGATTACCCAAATTAGATATAACAATAGCAACGTAACAGCTTATCAATAGCAATCAGGTAGCTATCGATTAAACATCCAGTAAGCTAAATGCTTTACATCAATTGTTGATTAACTTGATAAAAGCATTTTTTTAAATAAATTGCAAGCAGAGGAAGATTAGATAAAATTCCTCAAATTTAAGAAGCTAAATTATATCAGCCGTATCATTAAGTAATATTTTTGACTGAAAAAGGCGTAATAATACAATATATTGTCTTTTTAATCTACACAGTTTTTTCCACTGTGTAAACAATATCTATAAGGGAAAAATAACACCTAAAGCGGTTGCTATATTTTTCCCTATTTTTATTTTTAGAGAAAAATTAAGCAATAGTTTATACAAAAAATCTAATAATTGTTAAGACAGTTAAATTACTAAATTAGAAGACCGTTAAAGAACTAAATTAGGAGACAGTTAAGACAGTTAAGACAGTTAAGATGGTTAACAAACTAAATTAGGAGACAGTTAAGACAGTTAAGACATTAAAAAAAATTAATAAAAGAAGATATCTATGATTTTTTTACTTTTAATAGAGAATAAATTATAGGTTATGTCAGCAACAATTGTTACTGTTTCAATAGAACCTACTTTCTCGGTTGATCGTATTCACATACACCTTACCATTTCAGTATTGATGCACTAGCATCAATCAGTTTGACGCAGCGTCTCGAAAAATGCGATCGCTTTTGGAGGAATGGCTGTAAACCGAATCACAAAAAGATGCTTCTCAACATCAGATTGTTTAATTACCTTGGCGTAAATATGTTCTTCTTCTGTAGCTAGTTCTGGTTCAATTAATAATTTCAGCTTCAGATTGCTCAGGGGTTCTAAGGAATGTAAAGATTGTAATTGTGCTGTTTTTTCTGAGAGGCAAATTAAAGCTCCGACAAATACTGTTCCACCTGCTTGTTTTCCCTGTAAAATGCTGTATTCCACAGGTAATTCCTGATTTAAACTGACCATTGCTTCATCATCTTCAGGCAATAACAAGTTATATTGACTGCCAATACCACGGATATCAAAAATTGTTACCGGGTCTTTTATGCCTTTAGGTTTGATTTGTAAATCTCCAGCAATTTTGAGGTCAATATTGGCATCTTTGGAAGTATTTTCGGAAATCAAAATCTGCCCGCCCACTGTATAAGTTTCAATTCGGGCAGCTAAATTGACATGACTGCCGATGACTGTGTATTGGGCGCGTTTTTGAGAACCAATATTTCCCGCCACAACTTCGCCTGTATTAATTCCAATTCCCATTTCGAGGATTGGTAAATTCATTTGTTGATTTTGTTCGTTGACTTGTTGCATTGCCAATTGCATGGCAATTGCACAGGCGATCGCTCTTTGAGAATCATCTTTACGGCTAATTGGCGCACCAAATATCACAAAAATGCCATCGCCCATAAATTCATTAATCGTACCTTTATACTGATTAATTACCTCCGTCATTGCTCCTAGATAAAGATTGAGAATTCTAACTACTTCTTCAGGAGGTAATTGTTCAGAAATAGCCGAAAATCCTCTTAAATCAGATACGAGAACTGTCACTTTTCGGCGTTCTCCTCCTAGTTTTAACCCAGAAGGAGTTTCCAGAATATTGGCGACTATTTCATCAGTGAGATAACGACCGAGAGTTTTTCGCATCTGAGCAGAACCTTGGGCGATATACTGAGTAAGTGCGATCGCAGAACCTCCCAATGCCAACAGCGAAGGAACAACGGGAATCCACCAACCACTTAGAAATGCCAAAAAGCTACCACCGACTAAACCGCTACCAGCCAAACCGACAGCGAGGAAAATCTTTTGGTTATTGCTGTGGCGTTGTACCCAACACAAAATTGCACCAAGACTTGACCAACCAAAAATCAATAGCCATTCTATTGGTTCAGGTAAAGTCTTAATCTCTGGACGACCATCCAAAGCTGCACTTAAAATTTGACTAATTAAATTAGCATGAATTGTAATACCTGCCATACGTTCTGGCTCAGTAAGTACATTGCTGCTGTAAGGCGTATAGAATAAATCTTTCAAACTTTCAGCTGTAGCCCCAATTAATACTACCTTGCCGCGCATTAAGTCTTTTGGAATGCGTTTATTTTGTAAATCTCTTAGGGAAATTTTGAGAAATTGTTGTATCCTTCCTCGATAATTTAACAGTACTTGATAACTTCCTGCATCCGCTCGCACATAACCTCCATCATTTGCTTCAAAAATAGGAAAAACACCCCGATTTAACTGCAAATAATTAGGGTTATTTGCTGCTGGCTTGGCAATAATACCTTCAGGTTTTAAGTACAACAAAGCTAGTTTTAAAGCAAAACTTTCCAGAACATCATCGTTATTTAAATTGAGGTAAAGCAAACCTCTGCGAATTTTTCCATCCCCATCTAAAGGTAAATCGTTTGCTCCAATTTGATGGCGTTGTTTGAGAATTGGAGAGGCATCAACTGAAGAACTATCAAAACTATCAGATATTTTTTGTACGCCAATCAAATTAGGTGTAGATTCAAACACTTTAACTAAAGCTTGATGACCAGGATTAACAGGTAAATCCCGATAAATATCTAAACCGATCGCTCTAGGTTGCTGCTTTTTAATATCCTCTAATACATTAGCAAGCGCCGCATCCGTCATTGGCCACTGTCCTTGTTTGCGGACATCTGCCTCATTAATTTCAACTATCACAATACGAGTATCAACTGGCTCTCGTGGACGGAGGAGAAAAAATTGATCTAATGCAGCTAATTCTAACAATTGTAGTAATCCAGTTAAGCGTAATGCAATCACTAGAATTGTAATATTGGGAATTGCAAATAAAACACCCCGCCATTGCCAAATTAGGGGTTTTAGGTTTTTCCACATAATTTTTCTACATAATATTGAGTGTGGAGATGGGGGAAATAACTAATGCCCTATGCCCAGTCCCCAATCCCCAATCCCTTTAAATTAATGGACTTGAAGCGATGGCATTTAAATTAACTGATTTGAAAAATTGTCTCCAATCCATCCTGACTTTTAAATTATTCGGCTCAGTTTGGCGTAGTTGCACTAAAGTACTTAGGGCTTCATGCCAAATTCCGGCTTCTGCATAGATGGTGGGCAATTTCCCCAAATTTGCTTTTGCTAACGCTTCAGATAATTTTAATTCCGGTTTAATTCGTTCCACCCAACCATCTACAATCGGATTATCACTAGAGTCTTCAGTATTACAAACAATTGTCATATACCAGTGATAAGTTTTATTTATTGCCAATGGTGGGGCAGTGTCAGGAAGTGTAAAGCTAACAATTCCTGATTTATCTGGAAGTGTAAAAGATGTTTCATAAACTAGTGTTTGGTCATTATCAGCAAAAAGCAAAAACTTGGCTGTTTTGACTGAAGATTCAGGTATATGCCAGAAAAATGTTGGACGTTGACCAAGTGTCAGTCCTAATTTATTTGGAGGAATTAAGGGAGTTATGAGTTTTTTGCCTCCTAGACAAGAGCTACTACGAGTTGAACCACCAGCACTTACAGGAGGCGCTCCCCGCTTCGGTGGCTTAAATGTTTGACTAATTTGCCAAGTTTTGTTTGGTTGGTATAACTGAGCTTGTGCTTGTGCTGTGAAAGTATGAGCGAAATTCAAACATAAAGGTAAGGAAAAAACTAGAAAATATTGAGATGGCTTAATCAATTTCATAATTTATCTCAAAATGCCTTGGTTCTAGATTGGATAGCTCAAATTGCCAACAATCAGTTGACTAAATCAAGTATTCCCAAAAGCAAGCTGAGATTTCACATTCAACTACAAACAACTACAAATTCTCAATAGAACGAAGCTTGACACACCGAGATCCCAGACTTCTTTAACAAGTCGGTAATCTAAAGCTTTGACGCTACAGTGTGTAATTTTATGTAAATCCTTTCAGCATATTTTAAAACAAGAATTATATCAGTAAAAGTCAACCGAAAAATTTTCTAAAAAAATATCTTGGGTTTGAGGAATTGTTTGATTAGCAAAATAAATTTGCTGTGATTTTTACCCATAATTAAACTTCGCTTAAACTAAGGATTTTAATATGTGGTTGTTTGAAGGACTGGAAAACTTGTCTCTTTGTTTTTCAAATTGAAGAATCAAAATTTTATTGTCATAACTGTAATCAGTAATGACGAGCTATTGCTTGTAAAATTACAGAAGAGATGTATTAATTAACAACAAACTAATTAATACAAAGGGTTTCAAAAATTGTGAAGTAGACATACTAGGTCAGGTAACCAGGTATTAAGCCTGTTTTACTTCCCAATTCTTAATTTTAGATTCTGCTGTAATTACTGATGTATATTACTTGCAGAAGTTTATCGTGAGGAAAGCAAAAGATGAAATTTGTTCCACAATTAGTGCTTGCTGCTGCTAGTTTAACTATAGGTTTTGCAATAGATGTAAAATCTGTATCTGCTGCAATTATTAATTATGCTTTCAGCGTTGATAGTCCCACCACTAAGGGAAATGGTTTTTTTAGCTTTGATGATTCAAATTTTAGTGAACAAAATTCCATAGCGATCGCCAATTCGGTTTCTTTCCAATTTGACGGTGATTCTACCATTTATACTGAACAAGATGATATCAACTATCCAGACTTTCCCCTTGTATATTCAACAGTGTTTTCAACAGGAAAACCATCTTTAGCTTTAGACTATACATTCGACGACAAAACGAATCCTGCCAATTCACTCCGCTACGAAATTATTGGTGAGGATTTTACAATTTTCTCCCCAACAGATTCTGATGTCGAATTAATTTCAGGTACAGTTTCTTATACAAGAGTCCCTGAACCTACAACTTTAGCTGGCACTTTCTTAGTTTGTGGTCTTGGCTTGATGGCGAAGAAAAAGCTAATTTTCATCAAAAAAGTTAAAGCTTAATTTTGGTTTTCATTAGTCATTATTAAAAGGCAAAAGGCAAGAAGGCAAAAGGCAAAAGGCAAAAGGCAAAAGGTAATAAGGCAAAAGGCAAGAAGGCAATAGGCAATAAGGCAATAGGCAATAAGGATATTTCCGTAATTAAAATTATGGGAATGGAAAAAGAACGTATTCAAATATCGCGGCAAGTCACCTCATTTCAAATTTTGAATTTTCTCCCGAATCCAAATTAGAGGCTTGCATCCAATTATTTTGTCTGGTTTTTTTGCTATTGCCTATTGCCTATTGCCCAATTACCAATCAACCAGGAGTAAAAAATGGTAGATTTTCATAACATTGAAAGGCTCTTGCAGAGTCGAATCAAACGACGCAACTTAATTATTGGGGCAGGAGCATTAAGTGGTTTTGCGATCGCTAACCAATTTTCTCATCAAACAGCGGTGGGCAAAACCAGATTTTCCAATTATCCGTTCACTCTGGGTGTAGCGTCGGGGGAACCTTATCCCACCAGCGTCGTGCTTTGGACTCGTTTGGCTCCCGAACCTTTAAACGGCGGTGGAATGCCACCATTAAATGTGCCAATTCGCTGGGAAGTGGCTACTGATTCTAATATGAGGCAGATTGTCTCTAGAGGTACCGTACTGGCAACCCCAGAACTAGCTCATTCAGTGCGAGTTGTGGTAGAAGGACTCCAATCTGATACTTGGTATTGGTATCGCTTTCTTGTCGGCCAAGACTCTAGCCCCATCGGTCGCACTCGTACAGCACCTTTTCCAAATAGCTACTTAAGTAAATTTAATTTTGGCCTAGTCTCCTGCCAAAACTATCAGCAGGGATTCTATACCGCCTACAAATATCTCGCACAGGACGACCTCGATTTAGTAGTGCATGTTGGCGATTACATCTATGAAGGGGGAATCTCCAACACTACTCCCAGACAACACAATAGTTCAGAAATTTTCACCTTAGAGGATTACCGCAATCGTCACGCCCTCTATAAAACCGATACCAATCTGCAAGCTGCTCATGCAGCCTTTCCGTGGATTGTCACCTGGGATGACCACGAGGTAGAAAATAACTACGCCAACAATATCTCGGAAATTGATACAGAGCCAGATCAAGACCCGGCAATTTTCCTCCAACGTCGGGCTATTGCTTATCAGGCTTATTACGAACACATGCCGCTGCGTCCGTTCTCGCGTCCTGTCGGCCCTGATATGCAACTTTATCGTCGGTTAGCCTTTGGTAACTTAGCAACCTTCCATGTTTTAGATACCCGCCAATATCGCACCGATCAGCCTTGTGGTGATGGCACCAAAGAACGTTGTCCAGAAAATTTAGATCCGAATGCAACCATTACTGGTAAAGCACAGGAGGATTGGTTATTTGATGGTCTAAGTAACTCACAAACCAAGTGGAACGTTTTAGCGCAGCAAGTACCCATTGCTCAGCGAGACATGACACCAGGACCGGGGGGAACCTACAGCATGGATAAATGGGATGGTTATGTAGCTTCCCGCGATCGCTTGATGGCTTTCCTCCAACAAAACCAGCCCTCTAATCCAGTCTCCCTAGCAGGCGATGTCCATTCGCATTGGGCGATGAATTTGAAGGCTAACTTTGATAATCCAGAATCCGCCACACTTGGCAGTGAATTCGTTTGTTCTTCAATTAGTTCCGGTGGAGATGGTGCAGATACCAACCCCGCAGTTGAAGCTTATTTACCGGATAACCCACACATTAAATTCTTCAACGGTCAACGCGGATATGTTCGCTGCGCCCTGACTCCCACAACCTGGAAGACAGATTATCTGGTGATGTCAAACGTCACAACCCCATCTGGCACCATTAGTAAACGAGCTTCATTCGTTGTTGAAGACGGTAATCCAGAAATACAGCCAGCCTAATTTTCTAATTCCCAGGTATCGGCATCAGACAACCGTTAGATCGTTTCTGTTCAAGGGGCGTACAGCTGTACGCCCCTATAACCGCCATAGTTTTCTTAAACTTTGCAAACAATCTTCTTGCCGCTGTTTAATAACTTCTGGAGTCCATTCTGATTGCTGTAAAACTTGGGTTGTCAAAACAAAAGGACTAATCCCTTTTTTAGTAAGAAAATACTTCTCTTTCTTTTTATCAAAATCGTAGTTTTGCGCCTCAGAATTCTTGTTTCGAGAAAGCAGCGCTAAATTACCTATGCGATGCACATATTGGATGCGTTCTTCTTCATTCGGAAACCATTGAAGCCATTTACTACCTTCGCTTGGGTTTTGAGGAAGTACATGCTCAACTGTAATAACTGAATAGTCGTAATTCGCTTCCCCTCCAGAAAGTGCCGAATCAAGGCGCAGAAGAACATATTGTCTAATTCGCTTGATTAGATATAAATCTCCATCAAGCGTTTTAATAATTCGATTTATTTCATCAGGAGTTAGCTGTAAAGGTGACTCTAATGCATATAGATCGATATTTCCTTCAATAGCGTCAAGAAGTTTTGCATATCGTCCGATGCGGTCATTAATGTCAGCCCGCAAAATCATTAAACCTGCTGCCAATCGTTCAATATCGGTAAAAAACCGCTTTAATTTCTCAGGATGATGGCTATTTCTAGAAAAATATAAAATTGCAGGCGGAATCCAATCAAAGTTGTCTATTTGGTTCAACCATTTAAACAAAGGATTAATTGTTTCTGCATGTTTATCGCTTTGGTAATTTGCTGTATTAATAATTTTGAAAGCATTAGAATAAGGTTTTAATACTTCGTCAATAAATTTCTGCTTCTGTATAATTTTAGGCAATATATCTTCAGTAAATTCCTTGAGATTTGTCTTACGCGGTTTAGCCTGACGATCGATCATGCGGATATGGGCAAATAGTTCTTGAAACTTCTCTCGACCCAAATCTTCTTCTTCAGTTTCCCAAATTCTTGTATATTTATCTTGTTGAGATGGATCAATTGCTCCAATAATCTCTGATTTAAGAAAATCACTGAGTGAGAGGTCTAAACCACGCGCATTTAGAGTAGAAAATATACGATAAGCTGAGTCAAGATCCGGCGTAGAAACAACTACTAAAAAACAGCACGTCATTAAATAATGAATAAAACGACTTTGCTCCTGCTCAGAACGTTGAGATAATTCCTTACGAAAATAGCTTGCATTTGCTTGAATGTTTCTTTGGCTATCAGTTAACTGAGAAGCATTAAGTTTTAGAAGATTATCTAATCCATTTTTGCTTTGTATATAGTCTCGAAAGAAATCTTCATCTCGTTCTCGTAACTTCAGGCGATAACAATCAGATGTTCCTTCAAACTGATCACCTTCTTGATAAATATATTTTGTAATTTTTGATGCATTATTTTCACTGAGTAAACTTCGTAAAACAGCTAGAAGAATTGTGAGCGTTGTCAAACGCTGCTGTCCATCAACTACGTCAGCTTTAGGAGCATCTTTACTCTTAATTAAAACTATACTCCCTAAAAAATAAGGGTTAGTATCGGCTGTAATTTCTGAATCATTCCCTAAAAAAGATAACAAATCATTTAACAAATCACCTGCTTGGTCTTTTGTCCATGCATAAGGACGTTGATAAGCTGGTATGGAAAATGCGAAGTCGTTACTAAAAACCTTGTATAGTGCTTTTTCTGTGGCGTGAATGGCTACTGGCATAAAATTTCAAGTACTCCATGAGTATAATGTGATGCTGCCTTTCCTAATCAAACGCAGTTTAACTCACTAATTACTACGATCGCCACAAATCCCAGATAGTCTGCTATATATAGAATCTATCCACGTTTGCATAGCCTCTGCTTTGAAAAATTCCTACACTTTGGGTGTGCATAGGCATATTACATTTTTTACTTGCTTTTGGGAATCCTAAATCTAGGAAGCTAGAAAAATGCAGATGTATATGGCTAAATTTCAAATATCGCACTCCATACAATGGAAGTTTTTCCCATTTGTAGCAGGTCGTAGTATTGTTCTTTTTAGCAGCATTTTGTTATTTACAGAATCAAATATTGCAATTGCTAAAGAATATCCGGTAAATATTGCACAACAGACCAACGATGTAACTAGCGCTGCTGCTGATGCGGCATATAAAGAGGGAAAAAAGCTATATGAGCAAGGAACAGGAGAATCTTTGTTAAAAGCGATCGCTAAATTTGAAGAAGCGTTACCACTGTACCATAAAATCGGCGATCGTCCATCAGAAGCTTTTACCGTCGCTCACCTCGGCAAAATTTACTCAGATTTAGGACAACAACAAAAAGCACTCTTTTATTTAGATAAAGCCTTATTAATCAGACGCGAGATAGGAGATAAAACGGGAGAAACTATTACTCTCAACAACATTGGTAGCGTCTACTCAGATATAGGAGAATTGCAAAAAGCGCTCGATTTTTTTCATCAAGCTTTGTTACTCAAGCGAGAGATGGGAGATAAAATCGGGGAAGCCCGTACTATCAATAACATTGGTAATGTCTACATAAATTCAGGAGAAGACCAAAAAGCACTAGATTATTTTCAACAAGCCCTTATCCTCAGGCGTGAAGTAGGAGACAAATTAGGGGAATCTCGTACTATTAATAATATTGGCTTGATTTACTTACATTTAGGGCAGCAGCAAAAAGCGCTAGATTATCTTAATCAATCCTTGGCTTTAAATCAAGAATTGGGAGATAAATCAGCAGAATCTACTGCACTTAACAATATTGCTACAATTTACTCGGATTTACAACAACAAGAAAAAGCGCTAGATTATTTTCAAAAATCTTTGATTATTAGCCAAAGCTTAGGGGATAAATTAGGTGATGCTCGTACCTTAAATAATATTGGTAATGTCTACTTAAAGATGGGAAATAAACAAAAAGCCCTAGATTATTTACAGCAATCTTTACCTTTATTTAAATCTACAGAAAATAAACTAGGCTTAGCAGCTAACCTCAGCAATATTGGTCTAATTTATTCAGATTTGGGAGAACAGCCCAAAGCACTGGATTATTACCAAGAATCTCTGTCTCTATACCAAAAAGTAGGAAATAGAGGAGGAGAAGCTCTGGCTCTTTATAACATCGCCTCTGCTCAACGCAAACAAGGAAATCTTAAAGCAGCCTTGAGTCAAATAAAAATAGTCATCAACATTGTTGAAGACCTGCGTACCAAAATTAACTCTCAGGAACTACGCGCTTCCTATTTTGCTACGGTGCAGAATTATTATCAATTCTATATTGATTTGTTGATGCAAATGCACAAGCAAGAACCATCCAAAGGATATGATGCTTTGGCACTGCAAACCAGCGAACGTGCCCGCGCCCGCAGTCTTTTGGAACTACTGACCGAAGCTAAAGCTGATATTCGGCAAGGCGTGGAACCAAAATTACTTTCTCAAGAACGTGACTTACAAAAACAACTTGATGTTTTAGAAAAACGTCGGATACAGCTATTAGGTGGAAACTACACTAAAGCCCAAGTGCAAGCTTTAGAAAAAGAAAATGAAGCAGTTCTAGAACAATATCAGCAAGTACAGATAAAAATTCGTGCCACTAGTCCACATTATGCAGCCTTAACTCAACCTCAACCTCTTTCACTTGCCCAAATTCAACAGCAAATACTTGATGAGAACACCTTACTTTTAGAATATTCTTTAGGCGAAAACCGGAGTTATCTGTGGGCAGTTACTAATAAGAGTATTACCAGTTACGAACTACCCAAGCGTGCAGACATTGAAGCGATCGCTCAAAAATTCCGTCAAGAAATCACTAGCCCATATCTCAAACATAGCCCATCTATAGATGCTCTATCTAAAATTATACTTGCACCAGTAGCTTCACAACTTCAAAATAAACGCTTAGTAGTTGTTAGCGATGGTGCTTTGCAATATGTACCATTTGCTGCTTTAACTAAACCTAACTCCCAAGGAACTAGTAGCTATGAACCATTACTAATTAACCACGAAGTTATTACTTTACCGTCAGCTTCTACAGTGGCTATTCTCAGAAATGAACACAAACAACGCAAACCAGCTGACAAAACATTAATTGTGTTAGCAGATCCCATTTTTAGTATTGATGATGAGCGCCTCCAAAGTAAAGTACAACCGTCTTCTCCATCTGTAACAGAAGCTAATTTAAACACCCTCGCTTTAAATAGAGCTGCTAAAGACTCAGAAGTTAGTTTTGGGCGTTTACAATTTACGCGCCACGAAGCCGAGCAAATTCTCGCCCTTGTTCCAGCTAATAAAGCCAAGCAAGCTTTTGACTTTACCGCTAGCCGTAACACTGCAACTAGCAACGATTTGAGTCAATATCGCATCATTCATTTTGCAACTCATGGCATTCTCAACAGCAAACATCCAGAACTATCAGGCATAGTGCTGTCATTATTTGACGACAAAGGAATGCCACAAAATGGCTTTTTGCGCTTGCACGATGTCTTCAACCTCAACCTGCAAGCAGAACTAGTAGTACTTAGTGCCTGTAAAACCGGACTGGGAGGGGAAGTTAGAGGAGAAGGATTGATAGGATTAACTAGAGGGTTTATGTATGCAGGTAGTCCACGAGTCGTGGTGAGTCTGTGGAGTGTAGATGACCAAGCAACATCAGAACTGATGAAAGTCTTTTATAAAAAGATGCTCCAAGAAGGATTAAAGCCCGCGGCAGCATTACGAACAGCCCAACTGGAAATTTGGCGCACTCAAAAATATGCTGCACCTTATTATTGGGCAGCTTTCACTCTACAAGGCGAGTGGAGGTGAGGGTATGGGGCATGGGGCATGGGGCATAGGGTATAGGGAAGAGTGGGACGGGTGGGAAGCTTTTTCATAATCTCCCAACACTCCCCCATCTTCTCATCCTCATCCCCAATGCCCAATACCCAATGCCCAATGCCCAATGCCCCATACCCAATAGAAATTTTTCCGGATGGGGCGAAATATAAGTGAATAATTACTTTACATTAAATATGCATAGCGAAAACTCATGGACTTACCCCAACGCGTATCAGTGCGCTACAAAGACGCGTCCTACAATACTAATGAAATCCGTTTGAGGACTTTTCGGCTTGGTTTGCAGATATGGGATGAACAAACTAAGCCGAGAAAAACAGAGCTTTATGAGTTTATATTCTCTTGCTTGAAACAAGTCGATCGCCAAGATCGTTTTATGTTTTCTCTATTGTTTATAGAATTAACAGATCTCATACGCAATTCTTCCCTGGAAAGAGGAACCAAGGAGGTTCTAATTAAGACAGCTTTTAGAGAGTTTGCTTATGCGATAACAGACTTTGAAGAGATTGCCAAATAGTATGGGGTACTTGTACTGAGCGTAGGCGAAGTATGGGGCATGGAAGGGGGTGGAGGAGAGAATAATATAGCAGTTGTCAGTTAGCTTAGGATATAAACGGATGGTAAAATGCCGATACTTTTCAAATCTCTTGCCTTTTGCCTGCTATAACTCCTAAGTCAACATTCTTAACATCCAATACCCTTGATTTTAAGCAGTGATTCTGGAATTTGAATTTCTGGTGTGTATTTAGACTTGGATAAAAGTTAAATCTATAGCTCTAGTAAAAATTACGGAGGGTAAACTCATGACACACCCCAACCCAGAATACAAAAACAACTTTCTTTACCCTCGTAGTCGGTATTATGGGAAGTTCGAGCCAGAGAATTTGGTGTTTAATGCCAACTTGCAAGAGTTTGCCCAAAAAATTACTTATATCACTTGTCTACAAACAGGTGGAAAATTATCTACTGAGGAAGCTTATGAGCAAATTAAGGTGCTTTGGAAACAGCTGAAACATAGCAAAAAGGAACTAGCTATTGGTGTAAATAAACAAGTTTAAAGTTTTAATAATTTATCCGAGATTTTTCGATACATTTCACAAACAAAATTATCGAAACTTTTCAAAAGTGTTAAAAAAATAAATAATTAATATTGGGATTAAGGGTTTCCAGATCGAGTTAATTAGTTTTTGGAAGCTAATTCAGGACTGGGTTTAATGTTGGGTGTGGTTTTCGCTGTTAGGAGCGATGCCTACGGCGGTAAACTACGCACTTTAGCATTCACCAAGACACCTCATTATAATCAAAACAGCAATCCCTACGAGAAAGCAGCTTTAATCGGGTAATCCTAAAGCATGAAAAATCTGGTGGCGGGCTGGCAGATTTGACAAAATTTTTGGGAAAAAATCCGAAAAGCAACGAAATAAACTTGTAGTTGATGATGCGATCCATCGGAATGTATAGTAACTTTTTGCAATTCAGTAGGGTATCTTTTCTCAAACACTCTTCGTATTGCACATCATCAACAAGCGCCATCAACTTTTTTAAACAGGAGTTATGCTATGACGCCGCGACTGACTCAAGAGGAATTAGCACAAATAGTCACTGAAGTTGAAAGTCTGCAAACGCTTCGAGAAGCAGAATTAGACCAACAGGAGGTTAAAGAAATTTTACAGGAGATGAACTTACCGCCTGAGTTACTAGATGAAGCTGTAGTTCAATTAAATCGTCGGCAAGCACTCTCAGCGCAACAGAGCCAAAATCGATGGATTACCTCTGGCGTGGTAGCATTCTTAGCGGTGGTGAGCGCATCTACAATATTTGTTATGCAGCAACATAATTCTGCACTTGCTCGTGTTTCTGCTCAACAAGACCGCATTAGTTTGGCACAAAACAATAGCGGTAATTTAAACACAATTTCCCGCCAAACTAATCCAGAAGTTTTTTATCGTGTCACCTTGAAGGATGCACCGTTGGGTAAAAAACTAGCTCTCTCTTGTAATTGGATTAACCCAAGCGGTCAAATTGTCAAGCAAAACAGCTATCAAACCCGCGAAATTAATACCTCTGTTTGGAATACTCAGTGTCGCCACACGATTAATTCAGCTGCAACTGTTGGCAAATGGCAGGTGCAAATGTTTTTGGAAGGCCGTCAAATTAGTGATGAAACCTTTCAAGTGAACTAGTCCAATATGGGCAACATCCCACATCATTTTCTTGGGTATTGGGGTTACGGCGCTCAACATCAGTTGCAAGCGCTGTTAACTGATGTTTTGGAAGACCTCTCTCTTGGTAGGAGAGAGGCTTTTTTACCTTCCACAACAGGGAAAGGAGGGTTAGGTCTGGTTTTTACAGATGACTTGAGTCAGTCTCAACAAGAAAATCATCTTTTTCCTGTTTGGAATGTTGTTTATATAGGACTGGATAGAAATTATTCACCGTTAAAAAATCAAATTGCTGGTGTTTCGGCTTCAGGAATATTTAGTTCGCCTGATGCTTGGGTAAGTCTGGAGGAAAATAATTGCCTGATTTTGGGTAGAGAACCTTTCGGAAAGATGCCTTTGTATTGGACTGTGCAAGGACAAGTAATTTGGTTTGCAACTCAACTAAAATTACTCTTACCAATTTTGCAACAGCCAGATGTTAGTATTCCTGGTTTATATGGCTATAGCTGTTTTTCTTATGTTCCGACACCTTTAACTCCTGTGACTGGAGTGTTTGCAGTTCCAGCTGGGACTGAGTTGATTTGGCGCGATGGGCTACGCTCTGGCTTTGGCGATTCTCCTACGGAGACGCTACGCGATCGCAATTTTAATATCTTTCAAACACCTAAATCTAAAAATATCAATTCTTGGCGACAAGCCCCACAACAATTAACAGATGAAGCTACAGCAATTGAAGAATTGCAAGTTCTTCTGAAAAATTCCATTGAGCAACAAATTGCTGATTTAAGCGATGAACCTGTTGGGGTGTTTCTCTCTGGCGGACTTGATTCTTCTGTGGTGGCGGCGCTACTGGTGCAAGCAGGGGTGAAAGTCCGTGCTTACACTTTGGATTTTGGTAATGCAGGGATTCCAGAATATCCCTACGCCGAACAAGTCGCGCAATTTCTGAAAATTCCTTTAGTAAAAGTGGCAGCCAAGCCAAATGATATCAAAAATGCTTTAATTCCTACCGTGGAAGCATTAGATTTACCTTTTGGTGATGGGGTGTGTGTTCCGTTGTATCTGCTATCTCAAAGAGCTAGTCAAGAAACTCAGATAATTTTTAATGGGGAAGGTGGAGATCAATTATTTGCCGGTTGGACGAATAAACCTTTAATTGCCGCAGGTGTTTATCAGTCAGAAAATCCCGCCGGAGAGGAAACTTTTATCCAACAATATCTCCGTACTTTTCACCGTCTTTGGGGCTACGAATCTCAAGTTTATCAGCCAGAAATATACGCTGAGATAGAGAATTTGCATCCTGAAGATTGGTTATTGACGGCTCTCGATGCTACTGAGTGTCCATCTTTGCTGCATCGTCTCCGGCGTGCTAGTTTGATGCTCAAAGGGGCGCAGAATATCCATCCTCGTGCTAGTGCTTTGGGATTGGCTAATGGATTGTGGGTGCGATCGCCTTTTTGTAATCTAGATTTAGCACACTGGACATTTGCTTTGTCTGGAGAACTTTGCTTACAAGGAGCCTGTGAAAAATATATCCTCAAACGTGTTGTAGAAAATTGGTTACCGCCCGAAATTGTTTGGCGACAAAAGCGTGGTATGGGAGTTCCTTTAACTTCATGGTGTTTAAATGATTTTTGGCATCAAATTGGTGTTTGGCTAAATCCAGAAATACTGCGTGCTAACAATCATTTCGATCCCCACATCGCCACCCAAATAGTTGACGGTAAATTGGGCGCGGCTATTCAAGGTCGTCGGATTGGTGAAATTCTCTGGTTATTAATTATGTGGCAACTTTGGCGATCGCAGTTCTTAAATGAAAACTTCAGCAAACAATCTTGGAATCATCCGTTTTGGTTACCCCGTTGGCTATGGAGGAATTACAAGCGATGGCAAGCTTAGATAAAAGTCAGGAGTTAGGAGTTAAGAATTGTTCTCCCCATCTCCCCATCTCCCCATCTCCCCCATTCACCAAAGAACTTGCTCAAGATTTACTGAATAACTACGGTTCTCCGCTTTATGTTTATGATGGCGATCGCTTACGCCAAACTATTGAGTATATAACTGGGGCTGTCAGCTATCCTCATACACAATTTCGCTTTGCCAGCGTTACTAATGGTAATATCGCCCTGTTAAAAATTTTTCGCTCGGCTGGCTGGGGACTCCACGCTAATACCCCAGGAGATATTTTTCTGGGTTTGCAAGCTGGTTTTAACCCCAGTGAAATTGTTTACAGTGGGAGCAATTTGAATCGGGCGGAGATGATACAGGTTCTGAATTGGGGAGTTAGAACTCTCAATTTAGATAGTTTGGATCAGTTGCGGTTGTGTTGCGAAGTTTTTTTGCACGCAGAGACGCAGAGGCGCAGAGAGAAAGATATGAGGCTGGGTTTACGCTTGAATTTGCCGGAGATTACGGGAGATAGCCGCATTGGTGTGCGTTTTGAGGAATTTGGTGAGGCGATCGCTTTGGCTGGTGAGGTGGGACTGAAGTTGAGTGGTTTACATTTCTATCGAGGGACGGGAACTAATGCTACAGCAGCTTTCACCGAGGTGATTAATAAAATAATTGCGACAGCACAACTTTTGCCAGATTGGGAATATCTCGATTTTGGTGGTGGCTTTGGCTATCCCTATCATCACAACGCAGTAGGGTTTGACTGGGAAATATTTGGGGCTGAGTTAAGCAAGAAAATTGCATGTTTAGGAAGGAAAATTGATTTGGTGATTGAACCGGGACGAAGTGCGATCGCTGGATGTGCAACAATGCTTGCTCAAGTTGTTTCTGTAAAATGGCAAAAACATAAACAAATTCTCGGAGTTGATACCACCGTTGCTAATCTTTCAGTACCTTCAGTACACGGCGGCTACCGAGAAATCATCACCTGGAAAAAACAACTCCCCACTCCCCAATCCCCAGTCCTCAGTCCCCAGTCCCTAATCCCCAGTCCCCAATCCCTATTCACAACTGATGTTTGTGGTAACACAACTTACTCAAGAGATTATTTAGGGAAAAATTGCCAACTCCCAGCATTAGAAATTGGTGATGTTATTGCGATTTTAGATGTCGGTGCTTATGGCTATGCTATGTCATCTCACTTTTTACATCGCCCTAAACCTGCGGAAGTTTTGTTAGAAAATGGCAGACATCGCCTAATTCGCCAACGAGAGGACTACAATGTTCTGTTGGCGAATCAGGTGTTGGATAGCTAATTATTCACTATTAATATCCAATCAAAATTATGAAGTGTATTAAATGCGGAACTGATAATAAATTAAAAGACCGAACAGCGAATCAAGGTCGATGTGCAAAATGTAATCATCCGTTTGCTTTTGAACCGACGAGTATGAGTAAAGTTAGAATTACTGATCCTCTATTCGCTAAAATTTTATCTGATATTTCTGTTAATAATACATTATTTTTTACACCTAAACAACTATTTTATTTTTTAAATATGCGTCTTGCAAGTAAGTCCTTTTCTTCAGTATTTAGTTTAGTTTTAGTTTATCTAATATTGAGTGGATTTGTAGTTTTTTGGGCGGCTAACATAACAGGTGGTAATCAAGATATTGTCGCCTTGATACTGTTTATTTTTAATGTTATTTATCTTTTTAAGATTTTTCAAGATAGTGATTCTCGTAAACTTAACTCCAAAAGTCGCAGAGCCAATGCTAGAGCTTTACAAATTATTGCAATTCTCATTTTAGGAGGAGGAATTTTTGCCAGTATATTAATTATAAATTCGTTTTATGCATTTATTTTGAGCGTTCTCATGGGAATGGTATCGATATACTTGGGAACTCAACAGCTACAAAACTCAGGACTATCAAAACAGGAATTTTTCTTTTCTCAAAACGAGTTTGAAAATTGGGTAAATCGCTGGCGGCAAATTAATGGTTTAATTGTCAAAATTCTTCCTCCCCCGCGCGAAGACAATACTCTCGCTACATTTAATCCTGATGTTACAGCTTACAGTTTTGATAGGTTAATAGTTTGCGATCGCGCTACAATTGCTCAACTATTAATCGCTAATAATTTCCATTTTGAAAATAACTGTGCAATTCTGAGCATCACTGGTTATCCTCAAGGTATTTTTGAAACTATGATGCAAATGCTCCGTCGCAATTCCGATCTTAAAGTCTATGCACTCCATGATTGTAGTCCCCAAGGAATCGGTTTAGTTCACCATCTACGCACTAGTCCTAAATGGTTTCAAGATAGCAATATTATAATTATTGATATTGGACTTACACCACGTCAAATTATTGCTGCTAAGCGCGGAATGTTTATTCAATCTTCTTTAGAATCGGCACAAGCAGCCAAAAAATTAACTGGAGAAATTCGTCAAAGTTTATCTACTGACGAAATAGAATTTTTGGAATCTGGCAAGTTTGTAGAATTGGAATCTTTCACTCCCCAAAGATTAATTCAAATTCTGCAAAAGCGTATTGCTGGTAGTCAAAATATCGAAAGTGGTGACAGTGGCTTGTTTTTAGTCGGCGATACAGGAAATGATATGTACGTCGTTGAAAGTTTTGGTTAACGTGAGTTCGATAGCTGAAATTTGACCTCTCTCCAAACCTCTCTCCTACAAGGAGAGAGGCTTAAAAACCTGATTCTTTCATTACTCCTCCATCCCCTTGCAGGGGAGGGAGGCTGGGTGGGAGAGGTTTATCGAATTCACGTTTGGTTAATGTAGAAAAGTTCAGGAGTCAGTTAAGGATAATTGTACATTGGGTTGTAGTTTGCCCAAGAGCAGGGGTACGAAGTGAAACCCAACAAATCACGACAAATGTTGGGTTTTGTTCCTCACAGTTGAATATAAGCTAGTACAGCACAGCGGAAATAAACAGACCATTCCAAATCAACGAAACGCTTACGCTGCATTAATGTGTGAATTTTGAATTCCGCCAAGGTGTACTAGTTACTGCTTCCTACCTCTTGTAGCTTGGGTTGAATGTTTTTAGCGATCGCTTGAGCTTGAGAAAACACAAAGGAATAATCAGATGCAAGTGGAGCGTTAGACTGAGTTTGTCTTAGTGTTTCCTTTGGTAAAGAAAGTAACACCCTGGCTTTGGTGCCAAGTTTTGTTGGGGAAGCGATCGGTGCAAGAACATGGCAGCTTAAACAACCACCTTGATTAGTTGGCGGAATTACTGTTTGCTGCAAATAAGTCTCCATCGTCGTATTCGCTACATAATTATTTGGGGTGCCAGATTGGGGATTACCATCGTTCAAAGGTGTTGTTGCTCCTGGAGGAATAGGAGAACTGGCATTAGGCCATATAGTATCGATTAGTTGATAGTTTTGAAACACTGAGTCAGGATTAACTTGTGTGATTGTTGACCAAACTGCCCTGTTTAGTGAAGCTGAAGGTGATGGAATCGGATTTAATCTCACAACTTGCACAGGCGCAGTGTAAGGATCGCAACCGCTTTGCTGTCCGGCGTTGCAAGGCTGAGGTTGATAATTAAATTTGCATTGGTAGCGATCGGTTTGAGGATCGCAGGCGTGGTTGTAGTAAGTATAACTAGGTTTCAAATTCCCATTATTAATGTCATTTGGAGTTGGTGCATTGTCTACATGCTCAAAAGTTGCCCACACAAATTGTTTGCCATTGGATACTTTGTGGATGATGTGTAGACCAACAAGACCCATAGTCGCTTGTCTAGGTTCTGGATCGTTTGGCCCTTTAATAATAGCTTGACTAATTTTATATTTGGGATACAAACTGGAGTCTTTTAATTCAACCCAAGCGGCTTTAATTTCAATAGCCCCATCAGAACCGTAATTAGCTGAATTGTTTGCACAATCACTATCTGCGCTACCACTCGGCAAGTTAAGCCCAGCATTACCTGTAGCACAACTTTGCTGTGCTTGAGGGCTTGTCAAATTGTTCTGTGTAATGTACTCATACTCATCTTGGTTTAGTCTGATCTCGTAGAATGTCAAGCTTTGATTTTGCGCGGTCAACCAAGAATTTGTAAACGCTTGTGTAGTTTCGTCAAGTATAAAATCTGGACCATCAGCAAATTTTGAAGTTGCTGTTAAGGGTTTGAAACCAAAGTTAGATGTAGGAGTCAAGTCAGCAATGTTTTTGAATTGCCGAAAACTTTCTGGCAAAAGCTGTGGAGACTTCCAACTTTTGACAGGGTTTGGTCTAAAAACATCTGAGACATCCTTGTAACTTTCCCATACCACCGGATCGGTTGAATCCGCGGGATCGCCAAACTGTTCTGCCGTAGCAGTTGGATCTGGCTGACCAGGATTTTGGGGATTTGCCTTCCAGTTGAGAGCAATAAACGTCTGCCATGCCATACAATTCACCGCAGATTGAGAAAAAGCTGGTATTTGAGTTGGGTTTATTGGTGCAATCTGAACCTTGAAGCCAACAGCATTGCAATTAAAATTAACGACTGGTGGGGTAGTTTGTGCATATGCCTGAGGAGTAAAGATCGAACTTAATAACAAACAACAAACTAGATAAACAGATACCAAACGAGTAGTCCAGAAATCTACATTTCTTTTTCCCATAGTTCTTGTTCTGGAATGATAGTAATTGCAATATGAAATGGCAAACAATACAGCCTTTTTACTGGAAAGTTTGCCTGGATGTATTTGTTGAATGAGAATTTTATGAGTTGACTGATAAAGTACCGGCAGCAACTACATTTAGCACAGATGGTGCAAAAGCAGCAGGTGTTTGTCCTGGGTCAGTAATTCGGACTCCACGTACACCAACCGCAGCCTCAGATGTAATGTCTAGTTCCAATGACAAAGCATAGTAATCGCCAGGATAAGAATTTCCCGGCACAGCATAGCTGACTAGAGTTGGTTGTCCAAGTACCTTTGCGGCGATCTGACTGTCAACGCTCTGGTTATTTGGGTTTTGGTCATCTACTGTGGAAAATTCTACGGTAGGTATTGGTGGAGATGTGGTATTGACAGGAGCATATGTTAGAACTACTTGGATACCTGATTGGTTCTGCTCTACACGGGTAATAATGAAGGTTGTATTGCTCGCCAAAGGCATTAATTGTCCTGCTGGATTCGGTTCACTTGTGTTGTAATATGCATTCCATAAGTCTGTATATATCAACTGTAAAGGCTGGTTAGCAAGTGTCGTCGGAGTACCTACGCAGTCCAAAGCTGGGGGTGTATCTGCGGTGGGTATCGGTCGAGCATAGAGGGACATATTGAAGGTACGAGCAACCTGTCCCGCCCAAATGATGGGTTGATTCTGAATCAGAATGTCTGAGAGGGTGAGTTTATTATCATTTAAATTTTGCCAAGATTGGGGAATCTGAAATACAGCATGTAAGATGAAATTGCCCACACCCTGAAGGTTTGGATCGACTGGATCGTAATATTCACCAGGGAAAGGCTCGTTAGTTACGGAATCCACCAAAGACTTTTGTCCCCTGACAATTTGCCAGCAGTCCCCAACTGTTGCACCTTCAGGTAATTTTACCTGTGAAGATACCGAATATGAGGTGGATTCGGGGTTAAAGTCAGGCATTTGGATATATAGCCCGACAGGATCGGCAAGACAGGCTATATTTGCGTTACTTTGTCCCTGTACTGCCTGGTTAACTGAGCGACCAATTGTTGGATCGCTGTTGCGATAAGCCTGTCCGTACTGACTACAACAAATTAATTTCTGAGGATCGCTATTGCCTATTTGGCGTTGAACTGTAGCAGCACCAGCTAGCCCTAGTTCAGTCTGTAGTGTATTGGGTGTACTAGTCAGATGCATAGCACCACCAGAAAATTGCCTAGAATCGCCCGTCCTCACAGAAATTGGGCCACTGTTCCACTTGTTGAGTGGATTGTAAGCAGGGTTTTTGGTTTCTGGATCGATGACTGGTTGATTAGTTTCTGGGTCTAGCAATTGCAAGTCTTCTAGGGCAACCGAAATCTGCTGTTGCGAGGGTACACCATAATTAAGCGTCTCCTCGTAAAGTTCACGAACTTTTTCAGGATCGATTTTCCAGAGTACGTGCCAATATTCAGAATTTTCGCAAACAAAATCAATGCGAATAATATTGTTATTGCTATCTCGTGTTACGCTCCATTCACAGTATTCGTCTTGCCAACCTCTAGGGCCATAAGGGCCATAAATGTGCCCATTAGTTTGATAGTTAGACCAATCTACCTGTGGACAAAGATCTGTTGGTATTTTGGGAAAGGAATTAGCCGGAGTTTCTGGCTTTTGCCAATAGCCGCTATCGGCTAGTTGGAGAATTTGAGCATCACTCTTATTATAGGGATTAGCTGGATTTGCCCCAGCTTTTAGATATTGAGACAGTCGATTTGGAAATGCATTCCAGGGAATTTGTGCCGCTGCTGCGGTATTTGGAATGATTGTGTATAAGGGATTATAAAAGAATGTTTGGTTAGAAGCATTAGTGACATTCCAAGGATTGCCAACTATGGCTTGATTAATCCAGCCACTGACATTTGTTGTCCAGAAATCAAGTAGCTCTTGGTGCTTGTTTGGATCGTTGGGAAAATCATTCTGATTTGCTGGTGGTTGAAAATATTTTAAAAATGCCATTTTTGATTCGGATTTCTAAATTAAATTACTCCACAATAAATTATTAATGAATAGAATTTTTATCTGAGAGGATATAATAAAACTTATCAATAACGGCAGTCCCAATGAAAAAAATTTCACCACCAAGGATGAAAATATAATTTTTTCTGTTCCCTGTGTCGGCAATGCTGGATAGTAGAATTACAGCGGTTCCAATTCCAAGTATGAATCATGCGATCGCCTTAAGCTTGCCGACGCATAGCGCCGACAAGCTCCTACGTATATAAATAAAATTATACTAACTAAATAAATTTTTTAAGTATTTAATCTGAGTTTGAAGAACAAAACTCTTACGATGTAATCGATCCAGATAATGTCTTAAATCGGCTTTATTTAACTGTAATACCTTGTAAAGTTTTGTAATCGTAGTAGTACGTTTAAGGATACTATCAGGTATATAAATAATAATCACATATTAGCTGCATACAACTATTGTAATAATAGTTACTTTAGTAATTGACAAAAAATTATGCTGGTATGTCAAAAGCGGGACTGCCTAAACCATTCAAAGACCTGGCGTATATCTACCTGGAAATGGGTAAGTACACCCAGATCCACTGCGGTTTGAGCCACCCAGACGATCGGATCGTATGGACTTGAGTCTAAATTTCATAACGATCGCTTAATGAAGCTCAAAAGCTTATACAGCTTAGGTTTGAGCGATAGAGTTGGAATTAGGTAATATGCTTGCTCTGAGTGGCTTTCATTGATTTTTTAGCTGATTTGGGGACAGCTTTATTGTTCAAAAATCAGACAGTAGTCTTAATATCTGCAATTAAACTGACTAAGAATAAAACATGGAGAAGATTCACCGATTTAATTTTAAAACACTAAGCGTTATTCTATTATTTAGCTTGTTTTTAATAGCAAGTTCTACCTTTATGGCTGACTCGCTACAAGCCAGTACCAAAATAGAAACGCAAGAGAATTTTTCAACAGGTGACTTTCGATTACGAAGTTATCTTAAGGAAACTCATCCCAAGTTTCTATCTCGTACTAGGACTCGGAACTTGCTAATGGCAGATCAAAATTGTACTGCTGTTGAAACTGGCAAAATATACCGTTTTCTGGAGGGAATCGATAGCTGCGTGATTGCGATGACGCAGCAGGAAATTGAGGAGAATTTAAACGATCAATTTGCTACAAATGTTCTTCGTGAAGGAACTTTCCCAGATAGCGTTGATAAGATAATCCAAGCTATTTCCAACTCAGGGTTAAATTTTCAACAGGCTAACTACATGGTAGGGGAAGGCGGTCAAATTCCCACTACGATCGCTTTGCGTGAAGCTCCTCGTAATCTGCGTTATGCCATTGCTTGGGGAACGAATCCAACTACCTCTGCTCAGATTTTACTCAGCGCAGCACCGGGGGGGAATTCAAGTTTCTTGCAGATCATCTCCTGGGACTCTAAAGCTAATAAATACAACTTCTATGAATTCCGAGAACAGCGCAGTTCAGATATGGGGTCTACTACTAAAGTATGGAGTTGGGCAGGGGATTCATCAATGGCGCGGCTTCCCCAGACCATAGGACAAGGGTGCTTTGACTGCCATCATAATGGGGTCGTGATTATGAAAGAACTAGCGGTTCCCTGGAATAACTGGCAATCTCAACGTGCCACGATATCCTCTCAAGTTGTCCCCCTAGTCGTCGCCAACGAACCAATATTTCAGAATTTAACTGGTGCTGAGAACCTAGAACAGATCATCAAAGGAGGATTTCAGAACTACTACAATAAATGGCTGCGTAAGCGATACCAAAACGAGGGTTCGACTGTCCAGCTTAGTGATACTAATCAAATGTTGGCTCATGTCATTTCTAATACCACAATCAACTTTGGTTCCACTAATATTCAAAGCAATGGCAGTCAGACAAGCCCCCCCAACAGTGATATTAGCGGAATTCCAAATGACTTTTTCCTTTGGGATTCAATTCTAAGTACTACTTTGGGTCTTCAATACCAGATTCCAACCATTACCTTTAAGCGTGAAGATTACGACAATTATCTGAAAGCCAATAACTTCAAACTGGTGCAAGATCAATCTCCTCGTTATGAGCAGAATGGTTCTACTTACTTTGCTTTCTTTGTACCTGTACCTTCAGCAGAAGATACTTTCATGGTCGGACAACTGCGTCAACAGAAAATTATCTCAGATAAATTTATAGCTGCCCTTTTAATGGTGGATTTTAAAAACCCAGTTTTTTCTGAGAAGCGCACAGGTTTACAGCAGTATGCAGATCAAATTACGACTGGCACCATCACAAATGGAGTCAGCGACGTACCTGACAAGTTTGTTGCCTTAGTTAAATCTGCGGCTGATAAACAACCTGCCTGCGATGCAAACAATTTAGATAGCTGTACGGCTGAGCAACAATTCCTTCAAATCTGGAATTTAGCAGATGACCAATGGAAAACAACTGTGCAGCAACAAATTCAAAACTATTTGAATACGATTGCACAACTTTCACCAGATGAGCAGTTAGATCGACTGATGAAATTGAGCGTGCAACGACGCAATCAATTTAAGTCTTGGAAATACATCAGCAACCTGAATGAATTTAGCTTACTTCTTCCCCAAACGAGTTTATCTCCCTAGCCTCTAGTCGTATTTTCTTTATTTCAATCACACAACTGCAAACATTTCCTCTTCTTTAAGGAATTAATATGCCTAATCTACCTCAATTCGATCCACCAGCTAATCAGAATGATTTTAAACCGGGTGAAGAAGATAAAGAAAAAGCTCTGCGATCGCGATGGAACGATAACATTAATCGGTTTACACAGCAGACCTTACAAAACGACCCCTGGAGTTCAACCAATCAACCAGAACTAACTCAGTACTATAATCCACTTGACACAGACATTCCTGAGGGAACAAAAGGGGCTGCTATCAAGTGGACTGCGTTCCCAAACCGAATATTGGTTACTTATCCCAGTGCAGGTCAAGTTAACCAATGGAAGTATGCGGATGAAGGCCCACCAGATCCAAACTATAGACCGCAGGGACCTCGTGGTTGGCAAGATGAGTATTGTGAGTGGAGTGTTACCCGCAACGCAGACAACCAAATTACTAAGGTGATGTTTACCTGTGAGAACCGGGAATACTGGTACACCCTTTGGGACATCGACCCAGAAGTTGTGTTGCGACTCTATCAACAATTGGTTAGTCCTCAAGTCAAATTAGAGGATCTTTACTTGACGCAAGATAATCAGCCAGTAATCGACCCCGAAACTGGACGACCTGCCTACAACGATCTCAACAAATGGAATAGCACAACTACAGATGGAGCAGTACATTTAATTAGTAACCCTAATTCCTTAAGTGCTGAGATTTTCCTGGCTGGTCAAGCTACTATCCTGCGTAAGGATGGTGCAGGAAACCCGATTACTGACCAAGGGCAACTGATTAATTGTAGTAAGTACGGCACGCCAAATCGTAATAGCGATCCGACTATTGGAGCCACGGTAAATGGTTTAGTTCGTGGCAGTGGGGCACTTGGTTCTGGTGTGCGAATTTCACTAGAGAATCCAGTTGGACTATACATCCAAGAGCCAGCATTCGATCGCTATCAACTTCCCTTTTCGGCACCTGATGGGGCACAACCCTCGGATTACTGGAAGATTGTTCGTGGTCGCAAGCGTCAAAATGGAGAGGAGGTGGATTATATCCTCCATGCGGTGTTTGAAGTGCCAGCAGAGCAGGGGTTTACAGTTAGCGATATCACTATTGATGGGATTAATATTCAATACGGTTCTCAGATTACACAAACATTCCAAGTTGCTCTAGCTGGGTTACCTATATCTCAGATCGCCCCACCAGAAGAACTTCCATGTGCGGGGACTCCCTCCCGTCCTCTACCACGTCCTTTCTATTTAAGAGAGGCGGATGTATTGCAAATAGCCCTTCGTTCTAGTCTGAATATGCGAATTGAGCCAGGTACGACTGTAGACAATGTGGCACTGCTAGCATCTGATGTTGATGCTGATGCCACCATTGAGTTCACAAATGGGTGTGGGGTAACAGTAACCAAACTTAGTTCTCAGGTAACCAACGGCGATCGATTGTTCATTCTTTCCATCACGGCAGATCCTGATGCTCCACTAGGTAATCGTTCTGTGTTACTAACTAATCCAGATGGTTCTCATGGTCCGGCAGCTTTTGGGCTGTTAGAAGTGGTTCCACCTGGAACCCTTGCTAAAGTTGAAAAGCGTCTCCAAGTATCTAGAAAAGCAGCTGATATTTCTCTAGAATCAGTTGTTAGCGATAAAGTTCTTAAAATACTTGCTTCGGAAATTCCGGGGAGACGTTGAAGAAGGCAGCTATGCTGGAGGCAGAGGGCAGAAGGTTCTTTTCTCCAAGGGGATTCAAACCCAAAGCTGAAAAGGAGCCACCAAATTAAGAATTTGGTGGGGGTCTTAAACCCTTGCTTCCTCTGGTCGCAGCAGAGAACTCCAGGGCAGTATTCCTTCTGCCTCCTGCCCTCTGCCCTCTGCCTTTCTTAATAACCTATTTTGCACTCTTGTGGGAAAAGGGTAAAGGTTAAAGGGAAAATACAGAGCCTTTTCCCACTTCTGCAAAAAGTCTATTGAGCAGATACATAAATACAATGAACACAATACAATTCCCTACTTGGGATAACAACATTAAACAACTATTTTCTCAGCCCTACTGGATAGAACAAGATAGACGAGATAAAGTTGCGGCTCAATGGCAGGGATGTATGTCGGGTTTCGGTATTACGCTTGATGATTATAAGAGTGTTCGTGAATCGGCTGTGACAATTTACCATCACCTATACTCTCAAAGTATGCCTTTGACCCGCGATACTACTCAATACTGGCCATATGATGCGCTGGAATTACTACGTGTTTGGATTAATGAAGGTTGTAGACTCAATAGTAATCAGCCAATTCATGAAGAACCCATTATTCCTCCTCCAGAATTAAAACCTATCAAGTTACATGTGCGGAAAAATATTCTTGATTTAACTGAGGATGAACTGAATGAATATCGCATGAAACTGGAAACGTTAGATATATCCAAGGTAGATTCTAACGCTGCTTGGCAAAGATTAGCCTATCTGCACACAACTTGGTGTTTGCATTACCAGGAAGCATTTTTACTCTGGCATCGAGCCTATTTATTATACTTTGAGAACTTGATTGACTTTCCCATTCCTTATTGGAACTGGATGTCCCCAAATGCCACTCAAGATGGTCATCCAGAATCAGGTTTGCCACAAGCATTCAAAGACTTGACTTACATTCACCCTCAGACAGGTGAAGAACGACCTAACCCGTTGAGATTTGCTATTGCCAAAGACGGTAAAAGTAAAAAATGTCAGACTCAAACAGGTGACTGTCTCAATGAAGAAGAATGCAAGTACGTGCAGCGCGATCCCATCTTATATACGACTGGTGACGACCGACGCAAGGAACGGGAAGAAAAGTTAGCCCTTGTTGGTAAATATCAACGCCAAGTTGCTAATGCTCTATTGTGGGATATCTTTAGTACACCGCAGGGCAATCCTGGGTATCCTTGGGCAAATATCCTCTCCTTCGATCCTCCTCCCCCTGATTGCGCGTACCCAAACAAGTGTGACTTTGATGGTCTATTCGAGCAGCCCCACGACAATATGCATGGTTGGGTCGGTCCAGATATGGCCGATAATGCTTATACAGCTTATGACCCTGTGTTCTGGTCTTATCATTCAAATGTCGATCGAATTTTTGAAAACTGGAATCGGGCACACCCAGCTGCGATATTTACATCTAATTTCCCACTTCGCCCATTGATTGGTTCCCTAGCTCAAGAGATCGACCTTGTTGAAACTCGGTCTTATCTTTATACCACAATTGGTGATATGGCAAAGAATTCACAGTCTCTGGGCTATGACTATGAAGTGCCATCCGTACCAGACTCATCCGGAACTTTCTATGACGAGTGGTCAGATTATTTATACATCATCTTTAACAACGTCAAATGTACTTATGATACTTACTCCATTGATATATTTCTTAACCAGAGCAATCCTCAGCCCAAAGATGCAAAGTGCGATAATTTGAACTTTGTTGGAAAAATAATGCGACTGGGTATGGGCATTGAAGATAACAAGGGCAGATGCATTCAAGATGGTGTAACACGTGTTATTGATGCTAGTTACAACAGCTATTACCTCAAGCTTACTCCAACTTCAGAAATTACTATTAGTTTAATTGTAACTAATCAAACTACTAATGAGATACTCACACCGCAGGAGTACGCCAAGTTACCTGGTTTTGTGCCAACGTGTAATTGGGGTAAGAAAATATCTACTGTTGTGTCACAATCATCTTCTGGAAGTTGTCACTGTGATTAACTGGATGTGTAAGCCAGACTGACTCAAATTTAATTAATCCAGGACTTACGCACAGCTAACGGAAAATCGAACCACAGAGGCGCAGAGGTCACGGAGAAATGAGAGTTTGAGAGATATTTTGCGTAAGTCCTATAATCTCACATTTTGCACCAGGCTACTGGAAGTCGCGGCTACACAAACAAAACCTGCCTACGCGGGTTAAATTGCTTAAACCCTTTGTTACTTGAGTTTGTGTAGCGACGATTTCTAATCGCTAGGGCTAGATGCTTGCAACCAAATTTCTAAACTTACCAATAACCAAAGTTTAACACCATAACGTCCCCAAATATCGCCTTTATAATCTAGCCAGTCACGTAGTAGTGACTGATTGAAATAAGGTGCGATCGCACTTTTTTTATCTAACAATAATTTTCTAGCTTCTCGTTGCCAATACTTGCGAAATCCCATCTGTACAGGTACCATCATTCCACTTTTGGGACGATGAATAATCGCCTCTGGTAAAATATCAGCAACAGCTTGTTTGAGTACTGCTTTTTCTTCTACTCCTGACAGTTTATATTCTGGAGGAATTTGCATACTCAAGTCAACAACTCGCTGGTCAAAAAGTGGCGATCGCCCATGTAAACCTACTGCTTGAGTTAAGTTATTTACTTTTGTCAAAATTTGGTCGGCTCCCTTAAATTTAATATTCAGTGCCATTAACCTATTTAAGTAACTGGCATCGGAATTTAAATCAGATGAAAATACATATGGTTCTGTTTTAACTGCTGTCCAAACTTCTGGTTTAAAAAGTTGCGGCAAGTCTAATGCACATTTTTGAAAAGCAATTAAATATGCTTGTAATGAATCTTGATTATTAATTGAACCATATAAACTATTAATTAGCATCGGCTGATTTTTCGGGCCGCCAAAACACGGATCGCCACCTTCACCATTGAGGAGAACTTGCACATTTTCTCGCGCCATTCTTCCCAGGAGAAAATTTGGCACTGTCAGCGGATCGCCAATGGGATCGTCGAGATACGCCATTGTTTCGGGTAGGCGTTCCCACATATCTTTAAAAGTAATTTCGAGAATGTGGTGTTGAGTTTGACAATGTTCGGCTACCAAACTAGAAAACTCCAATTCATTGGGACATTCAGCACCAAAATGAATCGAGTAAGTATGCACTGGCTGATGATGAAACTTTGCTGCTAAAGCGGTGATACTGCTAGAGTCCAAACCACCAGAAAGAAAAACACCAACAGGTGCATTTTGTGGTAAATATTCTCGAACAACTCGATTTAGCAGAGAACGCAAGCGATCGCCATGCCATACTAAAGATTCATCTTTCCCTGTAATCTGCTGTTGCAATTCCCAGTAAGTATAAACTTTGTTTGCAGGCATTTCGATAACAGTTCCCGGACGCACTTCTCGCACCTGTTCCCAAAGTGTGCGTTCTCCCGGTACAAAGGCGCAGCAGAGATAATCACGCAACGCCACCAAATCGATATCATTTGAACGATAGGATGCAAGCGATCGCATTTTTGGTGCGATGGCGCGAATTGCACCAGTAGTAGTGTAATAGATAGTCCGGCTACCAATGCGATCACGTCCCAGCCATAATACTTGTTTGTGACGATCCCAAATTACTAACCCAAACATTCCCTCTAACAATTTTAGACATTCGCAACCAAATTTTTCCCAAAGTTCAGCAATCAATTGACAATTGTTTGTAGAAAAACTATTTGCATCAACTCCTAAATTTTGTAGCAACTCCAGCCGATTAGTTAACCATACATCTCCAACTACTACAAATTGTTCTGTATAACTGAGTGCAAATTGTTCTGTAGTTAGTGCAGAAATTACAGCAAAATTCTCATCTCGCCAGACTACATCTGCTGTTAGAGTATTTAATGTTCCCCAAACTACATACCAGCTAAAGGGAACATCTATAGGTGAAATATTAAATTTAGAATTTTTGAAAATATTGAATAGCATATTGAGTATTAATAACAATAAAAGAAGTTTTTGTAACTACAGCTTCATCATTCATCGGAGCAGGATAAGTTTTTCAAAAATAGCTGAAATTTTACTTACAGCGTTTTTCAGGTAAATGAAGTACACAGGTAGGGGCGCCAAGCTTAGCGCCCCTACTACGATCTGTACCTCACCAACTTCCAATCTGCTGTATATACTTAAAAAATAATAGTTTTTACACTAAGCTCGACTTTATCCATTTTTTTCGCAACGCGATAGTTCTGACCAGCGGAAACCGCCGTCCAGACTTCGCGCTAAATTGATTTATGAGTGTCTTTAATTTTGAATTTTGAATTTTGAATTGGAGCGAAGCGACGTGACTTACTCATCGCTAAATGCGTACAAACAGCAAATCCTCAATGACTTCAACAGCCGTCTAAACTACGAGAATGAGTTTCATAAACAGGCTGCAACTCGATTAGTAGAGTTAGCAAAATTGCGATCAGGCCAGCACGTTCTAGATATTGCTACTGGAACTGGTCTAGCGGCTATTGCTGCGGCGATGGTTGTTGGTTCTACAGGTCGTGTTTTAGGGACTGACTTTGCTTTGGGAATGTTGCAGCAAGCCCAGCAGAAGGTTGAGGTCTTGGGACTGACAAATATCAAATTTGAGGAAGCGGATGCAGATGAACAAGAATTACAGGAGAGCCAATTTGATGCCATCCTCTGTTCATCTGCAATCGTCTACTTGACAGATATTCCGGCATCACTTCGTCGATGGTACAATGCTTTGAAACCAGGAGGAATTGTTGCATTTTCTTGTCTTGCCGAAACCTCCCCAACTGCATCTGTCTTGTTTCGGACAGTGGTACAACGATACGGTATTACTATTCCGAATCCCAATAAGTTACTGGGAACGCCTAAACGTTGTTGTCAACTGCTTGAAACCATTGGATTTGAAGAGATCGAAATCACAACTGAGCAATTTGGCTTCTACTTGCAAGATGCGTCAGGTGTTTGGACTGGCAATGCTAGCAGTGCCTTCGGGCTTCAGGATGTGAAATGGTCAAAGGAACAGTTGGAGCAGTGTAAACAGGAATACTTTACACAGATAAATAAAGCTTCAACCGAAGAAGGCTATTGGAATGATGTCACAATGTTCTTTGTAACAGCTCGTAAATCCAGCAATCCGATGGCATAATAAACGCATTGTAGGGCACTGTATAGAGATCTCAAAAGTGAGGTCAAGATTACTCACTGCCAATAAACTTGTTCATTTGTCATTAGTTATTTTCCCCCAGTCCCCAGTCCCTTTACCTCCCTAGCTTCAAACTCCTTTCCATCAACATTTGAAGTTCGACATTCTCAACATTTGGTATGGCTTCTAAGCGGGAAATTCCAGCGATCGCATCGACAATATTACCCGAACGGGGACGCAACCAAGCAGCGTGGGGCGCATAGGCGAGACTTTGCTCGATCTCGTAACCTGCTTGATTGATGGCTTCGTGCTGAGATTCCACATCAACACCTTCAGCAAAACGAATGAAAACCAGCCCAGTTGGTATAGCGAGGGAACCATTGGGTTCTAATGTATAAACTGGACTCAATTTATTTTTTTCAGATTGATTGGGTTCGCCAGGAAAAATTGCGTAGGTGTAGCCCGTCGTAGACATCGCTCCTTCATTGAGTTGTAAAATCGCTCCTGGAGCCACCTTACCGGGTTGATTGTAATGTATTGCATAGTACCCAGGCTGACGAGTGTAGGATACAGCAGAGCGTTCGCTGCCAACGCGAATTTGTTGCGGATACTCAGAAAAGTAATCTTTTTGAAATCTCACTTCAGCAATCGGGGGTAGAGAATATATCGTCAGAAAATACTCGACGGGAAAATAAATCATTTTTCTTAAGTTCTAATGATGTTATAGCGTTTTTTAGTGGCATAAAATACAAATCTTTCCAAGACCTGCACAAATATATATGCCCACTAATAGTAAAGATTCATAAATTAATCTGACTTTTAATCCTTCTTTTTCTGGAAAGAAGAATTCAAGACTTGTATGAACTTAGAGACATTAAATTCTGTTTAAGCTATATCTTTTCTTTCCCCTAATCCAGATATAACACATGAAAATCGATAAAGGAGATAGGGAGATGGGAAGGTAGGGCAGGGGAGAAGATCCTCCCCTCTGTTCCCTGCTCTTTACCATGCCCCATGTCCAATGCCCAATGCCCAATGCCCAATTATAGGAGGTTAAATTATGGTTGAAGTTCGCTATGGTGGTCAAAATGGCCAACGTTATGAACTTGCTATTAGTGATGAACATGTTGTAGTTCGTACCGAAAACCGCAGCCCTTTGCTCGGTCAAAGACCCTTTGAAGTTGCGCCTGTATCTATTGCAGCTCGTAGCATTCTTAATCAATTCGAGTTAACAGCGCGATTTCGACAAGCGGGTGTAGAAATTCTGCGTGCAAAAGTTCCGACTCAAGGGGTCGCTTTGCGCGATCGCGCCAGGGCAATTCTTAATGAAGAACCTAAAGTTGAATTCGCAGGGCGTGTTCTTGTAGATCCCAGATCCCAAGAACCTGTAATCTATACCGAAAACCTCTTCGTTAAATTCGATAATCGCCAAGATTCAGGGGCGTGTGAGGAAGTTTTAGGACGTTACAACTTAACAATCAAACGCAAACTTGAGTATGCCCGTAATGCTTATTTTGTCAGCGCACCTGCCAATACTGGTTTAGCCATCTTTGATATCGCCGAGAGACTTCTCAATGAGCAATCAGTTGAGTTGTGTCATCCGGAATTAGTGCGTGAATTACGTCCGCGTCAGGTTTTTCCCCAGCAGTGGCATCTCAAGCAAACAACAATTAATGGTAAAGTTATCAACGCCCATGCCAACGTTGAGGCAGCTTGGAAATTGAGCGATGGTACAGGAACAATTATTGCAATTATCGACGACGGCGTAGATCTCAATCATGAAGAATTCCGTTCCTCTGGAAAAATTGTTGCCCCACGTGATGCCACACGTAAAACAAACGATCCCAGTCCAGGAAACGATGATAACCACGGCACAGCCTGTGCTGGAGTAGCCTGTGCAAACGGTAACTTTGGTGCATCTGGTGTCGCGCCTGGTGCAAAACTGATGCCGATTCGTTTAGCTTCAGCGCTGGGTTCGCAAAACGAAGCTGATGCCTTTGTTTGGGCGGCTCAAAATGGAGCCGATGTGATTTCTTGTAGCTGGGGGCCAGCAGACGGTGTTTGGTTTGAACCAAACGATCCTCTACACAACCAAAAAGTGCCTTTACCTGACTCTACAAGACTAGCGATCGATTTTGCAATTAATAAAGGACGTAACGGCAAAGGCTGTGTAGTTTTGTTTGCTGCTGGTAATGGTAACGAAAGTGTGGATAACGACGGTTACGCCAGCTACCAAAATGTGATTGCTGTGGCAGCTTGTAACGACTACGGCACAAGAAGCGCTTATAGCGACTTTGGTAAAGCAATCTGGTGCGCCTTCCCTAGCAACAATGGTGATACTTCTCAAACTACTGGAATTTGGACGACCGATCGCTCTGGTGTAGTTGGCTATAACTCTGGTAAAGTCGGTTTGGGTGACACCGCAGGTAACTACACAAATGAATTCGGTGGAACTTCCAGTGCTTGTCCGGGTGCAGCAGGTGTAGCAGCCTTAATCATTGCCAGAAACCCAAATCTGCGTTGGGATGAAGTGCGAGACATCATTAAACGCTCCTGCGATCGCATCGATCAAGTAGGAGGTAAATATGATGCTAACGGTCGCAGTCCCTTCTACGGTTACGGTCGAATCAATGCTTTCAAAGCTGTGGAATTAGCCAAGCCAAATCAACCATCACCGGTGGGCATATTCCAAGCAGTGCAAGATGTACCAATTGCCGACTTCCAAACATCAAAATTACCATTGGCGATCGCAAATACCAACCTCATCAAATCTATCAAAGTTACCGTAGACATCGAGCATACTTACATCGCTGACCTCATAGTTACTCTCAACCCCCCTGCCCAAACAGGCGTATCTCCGATAATTCTTCACGATCGCCTGGGCGGATCTTCAGATAACATCAAAACAACCTATGACGAAGTGAACACCCCCAAACTTGCTGCCTTTAAAGGTAAAAATCCCCAAGGAACTTGGACGCTAGAAGTACAAGATAAAGCTAACCTGGATACAGGAAAAATTCGCAGCTTCACCATAGAAATTGCATTTTAAGCCAATACCCTATAGGTTGCGAGTGTTCAGATCCCCTTTAAGAAGTCGGGGATTTATAAGCCCTCATAACTAATGGTCTATCGCATTAATTTTGATGAGTTTGTAGTAAGCACTTCAGTGCTTAAAAATCAAGGACTAAAGTCCTAACTACAAACTTATTTACCTATCATAACTAATGCGACGAACCACTAATGGTCTATCGCATTAGTTCTGAGGGGTTGGATAAATCTTTGAAAGCTTAACTCTTGCATCTTCTGTACGAAAACGCCAATCTACACAAACCTGATTAAGATTGCGATCGCACTCCCATCTTGAAACCTCTTTTTCTAAAGTTTTAGTATCGGGTATTCTTCGTTGAAGACATTGGCGCACAAGTACAGATAATATCATGTCCGGCTAATCACTTATGATTACCGCATCTTTAGCAAAATCCCAAAAGCCTCTTCTCCCCTGCTCCCTGCCCCCCTGCCTCCCCTGGCTCTCAAAACGATTGATTATTTTTTTAGTTAGAAGCCCCTATTTCAATAGGGCGTACCGTCTTTGTGGGTGAACTGCCATTTACCTTCCACAAGCAAGGCTAGAAGATCGTCATCGGGATAGATTGCTCCGTCTCCTGGCGTGCGATCGCCAATTTCTAGGTACACAACCTCCTCTGAGGTCTCATTAATCAGGTTGTGTCCGTTCCCAGTCCCTGCCTTGAAGCCTGCACACATACCAGGGGAGAGTTGAGTCCGACCTTCGTCAGTTTGCAGCGTAGGTTTACCCTTCAAGATGTAGACAAACTCGTCTTGTTTGGAATGAGCATGACGGAGGGCGGAAATTGCGTTTGGAGCTAATCTTGTTAGGTTGACACCAAAGTTTGTTAGACCAAACAGATCTCCAAGTGGGCGTTTCTCCCTGCCGGCTATACGAGACGCAAACGGTTCTGGATACATTGTTGGCTTGGTACGCGGCGGTGCTTCAGCCGCGTCAATAGCAATTGGGTTTGTTGGTACTTGCATAGAAGCGCTAATCTTAGATGCTAACACCTTTAGATACTAGCTCCATGAGAGCTTGCAGGATAGCTGTATTGGAACTAGAGTTGAGGCTGCCAGAGATTGCCAAGATTTTTACTACGCTTGAAATTATAAGGTTTACTATCTTAGTTTTCAATAATTGCCGTGAAACGTTAAAAATGCTCCGTCATAGAACTTACGCAGCAAGTTTGTTGCGTATGCTTAAGGCGGGAGCTATTACAGGCTGCGCGTAATACTGAAAAGTCAAGGCAGAAGCTCTTACAAGGAAGGCAGAAGCTGAATAAATGTGATTGCATATTACGAAAATATGCTGCATTTACCGTAGTATGCTTTAATAAAAGAACTCTGTAGATTGCTTGTAACAGCAATACATTAATTATCTGGATTTTTAGGCGATCGCTTTGTAGGCTATCGTAGCCATTTATTGGCACTGATTACCCAGTCCCCAGTCCCCAATCCCCAGTCCCTAATAGCCTGGTCAAAACGTTGATTAAGTTTTCTCCAACTAGATTGCTCAGCATTGTAATAGCTGCGGTAGGCAGAACCATCGCTTTCTTTAAGAGATTCAAGCAGCAAAGGATTTACACATTTTCTCTAATGTTTACAGTCGGACTTGGTTTAACATTAGCTGTCTTTGCTTGTTCTCCAACCACGAGCAACAGTGGAACGACCCAAACAACCCAAGCACCAAGCAGTACTGTAGTTCGTATTGGTTACCAGAAAGCATCAACTATTCTCTATGCACTCAAAGCACAAGAAAATTTAGAGAAAGCCTTTGCTGCTTCCGGTGCTTCAGTAACTTGGTCAGAATTTCCGGCTGGTCCTCCGATGTTAGAAGCTTTAAACGCAGGTAGTATTGACTTTGGCTATACCGGAGAATCACCACCAATATTTGCCCAAGCTGGGGGTATTCCTTTAGTTTATGTTGCTTACGATCCTTGGAGTCCTAAAGCTGAAGCTATTATAGTTCCTAAAGATTCACCTATTAAAAATGTAGCTGAACTCAAAGGCAAAAGAGTTGCTTTTGCTAAAGGCTCTAATGCTAACTATTTATTAGTTAAAGCCTTAGAAAAAGCAGGACTACAATACAGTGATATTCAGCCCAAAACTCTGCCACCAGCTGATGCTCGTGCTGCCTTTGAAGGTAAGAACGTCGAAGCTTGGGCAATTTGGGACCCTTACTTAGCCGCAGCAGAAGCAGCAACAGGCGCACGTACTTTAACAGATGGAACGGGATTAGCTCCCAATCGTGGTTATTATCTTGCGGCTAAGTCTTTTGCTGACAGTAAACCGGATGCTTTGAAAACAATTCTAGATGAAGTTAAAAAAGCCAGTGATTGGGCGAAAAGCAATCCCAGTGATGTTGCAAAACTTCTTTCTCCAGCGTTGGGTATAGATGCTCCTGTGTTGGAGATAGCTGAAAAGCGGCGCGAATATGGTGTACTTCCGCTAACAGATGAAGCGATCGCCAAACAACAAGAAATTGCAGATACCTTTTATAAAATCAAATTAATCCCCAAAGAAATTAAAGTTAAAGAAATAGTTTGGCAAAGAAATGAATTATGAATTATGAATAAAAAGTAGAAATATTTCTTCCCCAGTTCCTATTTTTAACCCAAGTCTCATCCAAAATTGTATGGCTAACATAAATACACAGTGGATAAAAACGGATGTCCTAGTCATTGGCGGCGGTACGGCGGGGACAATGGCTGCAATTAAAGCGAAACAGGCCAATAGCGATCGCCAAGTATTGATTTTGGAGAAAGCAAATATTCGTCGCAGTGGTGCGATCGCAATGGGAATGGATGGGGTAAACACAGCCGTCATCCCCGGACATTCCACCCCAGAACAGTATGTGCGTGAAGTCACAATTGCCAATGATGGTATTCTCCACCAAAAAGCCGTCTATCAAACAGGAAAACTAGGTTACGAAACCATTCAAGAATTGGAAAGTTGGGGCGTTAAATTTCAAAAAGACCCCCAAGGTAATTATGACCTCAAACAAGTGCATCGGGTGGGTAAATATGTATTGCCCATACCAGAAGGTAAAGACCTCAAGCAAATTCTGACGCGACAAGTCAAGCGCCATAAAGTCAGCGTGACTAATCGCGTAATGGCTACGAGAGTGCTAGTTAAAAATGGTAGAGCGATCGGTGCAGTTGGGTTTGACGTGCGCGGCGGCGATTTTGTCGTTATCCTTTCCAAAGCTGTCATCCTTAGCACAGGAGCCTGCGGACGCTTGGGACTACCTGCATCAGGCTATCTCTACGGTACTTACGAAAATCCTACTAACGCTGGCGATGGCTACTCAATGGCGTACCATGCAGGGGCAGAATTGAGCAACATCGAATGTTTTCAAATTAACCCGTTAATTAAAGATTATAACGGCCCCGCCTGTGCTTATGTTGCCGGCCCATTTGGAGCATATACAGCCAACGCCGAAGGACACCGCTTCATTAATTGTGATTATTGGAGCGGTCAAATGATGTTAGAAATTTGGAAAGAATTAAACTCTGGTAAAGGTCCCATTCAAATGAAAATGACTCATTTGGATGAGGATACAATTTCCGAAATTGAGTCTATTTTGTGGGCAAATGAGCGTCCGAGTCGAGGACGTTTTCATCAGGGTAGAGGTGAAGACTACCGCACTCATGGCGTTGAAATGAACATTTCCGAAATTGGGTTATGTAGCGGACATAGTGCATCTGGTGTTTGGGTGAACGAGAAAGCAGAAACCACAGTACCAGGACTTTATGCAGCAGGAGATATGGCCAGCGTCCCACATAATTATATGATTGGTGCATTTGTCTTTGGAAGATTGGCGGGAGAAAATGCAATTGAATATATTCAAAATTTAGAACACTTAGAACCAGATGCTGATTTTTTAGAAGCGGAAAAATCCAGAATTTATACACCATTAAATCAGCCAAATGGCATTCCTCACACTCAGGTTGAATATAAATTGCGTCGGCTGGTGAATGATTATTTACAACCGCCAAAATCTGCTAACAAAATGGAAATTGGTTTACTAAATTTTGTCCGCTACCAAGAAACATTAGCGCAAATGGGAGCGCGAGATCCTCACGAACTAATGCGCTGTATGGAAGTGCATTTTATTCGCGATTGTGCAGAAATGGCAGCACGCGCTTCTTTATATCGTCGCGAAAGCCGCTGGGGTTTATATCATTATCGTTTGGATTTTCCAGAAAAGAATAATGAAGAATGGTTTTGTCACGTCAATTTAAAAAAGAATGACACTGGTGAAATGGTACTTTTTAAGCGTCCAGTGGAGCCTTACATTATTGACGTAGACTTACAAAAAGAATTTTACGATGTAGCAGTACGATAAAATCCCTGCATAAAATTATGGTTAATAAACTTACTATTGATGGGCAAGTTAAAATTAGGGAACCTGAAATTCAAGATGCAGAGCAAATAGCTATTCTTTCTGAGCAACTGAACTATTCTGCTACAAAAACACAAATAGAACAGCGTCTTCTCCAAATTCAAAATAATAATTCTCATATCGTCTATGTTGCAACTGTAGCAAATGATGATGTAATTGGTTGGGTACACGCACATATATATGACTTAATAGTAATGCCAAAACAAGCCGTAATTCTTGGTTTAGTTGTAGATAAAGACTATCGAAATCATGGAATTGGCACGATTTTAATGCAGCAGATTGAGGAATGGGCTAATTTACTTGGATGTGATGGAGTGATTCTCCGTTCTAATATTAAACGCAAAGAAGCTCATTTGTTTTATGAAAAAATTGGCTACACAAATATCAAACAGTCTATGACTTTTTCTAAAAAATTGTAAAATCAATAAAAAATAATAGAAAACGAACCACAAAGGACGCAAAGTTCGCAAAGAAAGAAGAATTTGAGAGGATTTTTGCGTAAGTGATAAATCAATCCTTTGTCTGCGGTTACCGATAGTCTTAACCGAATCGTGTCGGCTCGTAAATAATTTAAAGAAATAGGTGAAAATATGGCTTTAATCACACAAAGAGTAGATGTCCCCGTAATTGTTGATGAATCTAAATGTTTAGAAAAATGCGTTGCTTGCATTGAAGTTTGTCCCTTGGATGTTTTAGCAAAAAATCCAGAAACGGGAAAAGCCTATATGAAATATGACGAATGTTGGTTTTGTCTTCCTTGTGAAAAAGAATGCCCAACTAATGCAATTACCGTACAAATTCCCTTTTTGTTGCGCTGAGGTTTTCCAATGACTGCGGATACAGATTCGGAATTAAATCAATGGTTGGAAATGTTGCGATCGCCTGATGTTAGCGATCGCTTGGTTGCGGTAAAATCTTTACAACACTTAGGCGAAGATGCAGCAGTTGAGCCATTAATTCTCGCGTTGGAAGATGAAAACACAGTAGTACAAAAAATAGCGGTATCCGCACTCTGGGAAATTGCTAATCCCGCTGCTGTTCCGGCTTTACTAAAATCTCTGGCTTCCCCCGACACAGAAATTCGTAGTGAGGCATTATCAGCATTAGGTGAATTAGTTACCGCAGACCATCTGCTGCTGTTACTAGATGCGTTACAACAAAAAGATATTAATCTCAATCTTAACGTACTAATTTTGTTACGCAAGATTCATGATGTTCAGTCTCTACCTGCGGTATTGTCTTTTCTTGAATCAGAAAATAGCCAATTACGTGAAGCTGCTGTGACAACTGTTAGTTATTTAAATCAAGTAGAAATATGTCCGCCAGCTTTGTCTTTGATGAACGATCCTGATAATAATGTGCGTCGTGCAGCCACTTTAACTTTAGGTCATTTAGCAGATAAAGAAGCTGTAGAATTACTCACTCAAGCACTGACTTATGATGCTGATTGGCAGGTGCGAAGAAATGCCGCGAAATCTCTAGCAATTCACGGCGATCGCCAAGCAATTCCGGCTTTGAAAATTGCCCTTAAAGATGAACATTGGCAAGTGCGAAAGTTCGCTATTCAAGTATTACAAAAAACCCCAGATGAAAACTTGTTACCTGCATTAATTGAAGCGTTAACAGATGAGTATTCTGATGTGCGAAAAGAAGCAGCGATCGCCCTTGGGAATTTAGGTAATGGCAATGCTTTGAATGCCCTCAAACAAGCACTAGATGACCCAGATCGGGATGTGTCTATTTACGCGCAACGGGCAATTGACAAGATTCAACAACAGAAGTGATTTATGGCGCATAACTCTATATCATCACATCAACAACTACAAACTTCTCCTTCCGATCCCCTAATAATCGCCCGTCAGCAAGAAGTCGTCCAACTTCTCAAGCAAATCATCGAACCAAACCTGAAAAATAACATCGTTAGCTTAGGAATGGTGCGAAATCTGCGTATTGTTAATGACTACGTTTACCTACGCCTTTATATCGGTTCTCACCAGCACCAATTACAAGCAGAAATTCAAAAAGTATTATCACTTTTATCTTGGTGCAAAAAAACTTACATTCAACTCTGCACCATTCCGGGGGTAAAAACCACCTTAGCAATTTCCAGCGGCAAAGGGGGAGTTGGTAAATCTACAACCGCAGTTAATTTAGCTATTGCTTTGAGATTAGCTGGTGCTAAAGTTGGTCTTTTGGATGCTGATGTCTATGGCCCTAATGTTCCCCAAATGCTGGGACTGGGTAAATCTGAAGTTGAAGTTATTGATACTCCCAACGGTCAGAGATTTTTACCTTTGTCGGCTTACGGCATTAAAGTTATGTCTGTGGGATTGTTAGCACAACCAAATCATCCTTTAGCATGGCGTGGCCCAGTATTACACAAAATCATCACCCAGTTTATCCACGAAGTTGAATGGGGAGAACTAGATTATTTATTAATAGACCTTCCTCCCGGTACTGGTGATGCCCAAATCACTATTGTCCAAGAAAGCCCAATTTGCGGGGTGATATTAGTAACAACTCCCCAACAAGTTGCAGTTTCCGATGTGCGCCGCAGTATTTATATGTTTCGCCAAGTGGGGGTTCCGGTTTTGGGCATTATCGAGAATATGAGCTATTTCATCAATAGTAGTGGCGAACAAACATCGATTTTCGGTACTGGTGGCGGTCAAAAATTGGCAGATGAACTCAAAGCACCCCTTTTGGGAGAAGTTCCCATCGATCCCCGCATTTGTAAAGGAGGTGATACAGGGGAACCCCTGACACTTGTTGAACCTAAGTCAACGACAAGCCAGGTATTTGTCCAAATCGCCGCAGCTTTAGATGCAACTTTTTTCTCTATGTTGAATGCCCAAATGGGAACATCTTAAGGGAAACGTAAAAGCGATCGCTCCCAGTGTCAACCAAAGGTGCAATCGCTTTTATCTTTGTTCAATTTATATGCGCGATGGTAACACCACTCCCGCCATCTGCTTGTTCTGCGGCTTCGTAGCTGTTAACTCTCGGATGCTGATGCAAGAAGGCATGGACGCCTTGTCGCAATTTACCAGTTCCGTGTCCGTGAATAATCCATATCGGGCCCGTAGCTTCCGAAATAGCTTTATCGAGAATCAATTCGGCATCAGCTACCCGCTTACCACGCAAATCAACGGTATTTCGCGAGGTGCGAATTGCCGGGACATTTTGCGGTGGTGGTGTGACTGCGGCTGGGGCTGGTTTAGGTTTAACGACTGGTTCGGCTTTTTGCCCATCTAAAGATTCTACATCTTCCAACTTCACAGTCATTTTCATCAGCCCAAACCGAACGCTTAACTCTCCATCTGCGTCAGGTGCGGTTAACACTTCTGCTGTCTGTCCCAGTTTAGGAACGCGGATGCGATCGCCTACTTTCGGCATAAACCCAGGTTTTGGTTTTGCTGGGGTTGCTGGCTGATATTGCTGGGCAATTTGATTTAATGCGTTGGTTGCTTGTTGGGCGTCTTGGGCTGTGGGTGTACCTTGTTGCAGGCGGCGGATCACTTGGGCAATTTCATTTTTTGCCTGGGCGATCGCTTGTTGCACTGCTACTTCCTGCGAAGCCCGCAAAGTGCTTTCCCTCTCCTCCAACGCCGCAGCTTTAGCAGATACTTGTTTATACAAACGTTCCGCTTCCTGCAACAAATTTTGAGCTTCCGCAGCTTTGGTTTCCTGGCGACGGCGTTGGGCTTCTAACCCAGCAATTACTTGATTAACTTCATCTGTTGCTTCTCCCACTTGGGTTTTCGCCTGTTCTACCACTTCTGGTTTTAATCCCAAGCGCAGCGCAATTGTTAAAGCATTAGAACGCCCTGGTATTCCCCACAACAAACGGTAAGTAGGCGAGAGAGTACTTTCATCAAATTCCACAGAGGCATTTTCAAACCGCTCATCTTCATATTTCAGGGCTTTGAGTTCGCCAAAGTGAGTGGTGGCAATAGTTAGCTGGGCGTGATTAGCGAGATATTGCAATAGGGCGATCGCTAGGGCACTACCCTCGGCTGGATCTGTACCTGCCCCGACTTCATCGAGTAAAACTAGGGAAGAAGACGCGGGGACGCGGTGACGCGGAGACGAGGTGATGTTATCGTTCTCTGCGTCTCCCGAAGTTCTGATCGGCGGAAGCCGCCGCTCAGACTTCTCTTTGTGTCTCCCTGTCTCCGTGTCTTCTCCCAACGCTTCCAAAATCCGACTAATCCGCCGGATGTGCCCGGAGAATGTAGATAAACTTTGCTGTAAAGATTGTTCATCGCCAATATCTGCTAGCACTTTGTCAAACCAAGGAATTTCCACTGGTTCGCGGGCGGGGACAAATAAACCCACTTTGGCCATCAATGCTGCTAACCCTAGAGTTTTTAGGCTAACAGTTTTACCACCTGTATTTGGCCCGGTAATCGTCACTACCCGAATGTGAGGACTGATGAGTAAATCCACGGGAACTACTGGCTGACCTTGTTCGTGTTGTTGCTGCCACACTAACAGGGGATGCCGCAAGTTCCGCAAAGTAATCATTTCATTGTCTTGCGGCTGAATGAATCGTGGGGGGTTGGCTCCTAACCAGTAACTATACCGAGATCTAGCGGTTGCTAAATCCAAAGTGGTGACAATTGCTAACAACCTTTCCAAATCTGGTTTGACTGCGGCTACTTGTTCTGTCAAAGTGCGGCGAATTGCTTCTTCTTCTGCTTGCTCTCTTCTGATGATTTGCCGCAGTTGGTTGCCCAGAGGTACGATGGAATTCGGTTCGATGTAGAGTGTCGCACCACTGGTGGAGGTGTCGTGAACGATACCGGGGATGGCGTCTTTTTGGGGTGCTTTGACGGGGATTACATAGCGATCGCCCCGTTGGGTAATAATCTGTTCTTGAACTGCGCCAGACTTTGCCTGTATTATATTTTGCAGCTTTTGGGTAATTTGCGTGCGTACTCGCCGCAAATCTGTGCGAATTTCACCGAGTTTTTGACTGGCGCGGTCGGTTACCTGCCCGCGTTCATCAATACAGCGGTGAATTTCCTGTTCTAGTTCTGGATAAGTCCGCAAATCGGCAACCAAATCAGCGAGTATTGGCAAATCTTCCTGATTGTCAATGACACGGCGTAAATTTCTAGCACCAGCTAGGGTAGTGGCGATCGCTAAAAGTTCATCTCCTGCCAAAATTCCGCTGCGTTCTGCCCGTTCTAAAGAATCACCAATATCTTGAATTCCCTCAAATGACAGTCCTGTAGTCAGGCGACTTTCCAGTTGATAGACTTCTTTGGTTTGCTTTAATAACTGTTCGCTTTCTGCCTGAAAATCGGGTATTTTCAGTTGACGTGCGGCTATAACCCCCAATTTAGTTGCCGCGAAGGTGGAAAGGTGCTGGCACAGACGATGCCATTCTAATAGTTCTAAGGTTTCAGATTGGATCAAGGCTTCAACGTCTAATCTGAAACTATCGTAACAATTCTAGCCCCTTGATGGGTAAACCTTAAAGGATAAAATACAGATGTTTACTGATGCTCAAGGACTTCTGAAGAAATACAGACATAGATAGAGAACAATTAATCACATTTTTACTTAGGTAAGTTAGTTCAAAAATTCAAGCGCATTATTATATTTTTGCCTAATTTCCTCAGTATTGGAAGTTTCACTGATTACAATCTTAAATACTGGTACTAAGCTTAGTTTGAAGATTGACTTAAGTTATTTGAAGCTAAAATTCTATGGCAAGCTGGAAAATATTGCCTTTGCTGTTGGGTTTAGGTTTGGCGTTGGCTCCTCAAATTAGCGCTGCACAAACAGTGGAAGAGTTGGAGCAACAAGCCTCATCTGCCCAAGAAGTAAAAAATTATGAAGAAGCCGCTAATATTTGGCGGAGTTTGATTAAACGCGATTCTAAGAACACCTCTGCCTACGTAAAACTAGCTGATATATTATCTTACCAAGGTAAGATTGCAGACACGATCGCTGCTTATCGCCAAGCTTTACAATTAGCTCCCGATGCCGAGGTTTACCTAAAATTAGGAAACTTCTTGGCAGAAAAGGGACAAATCGCAGAAGCGATCGCGGCTTTACGGGAATCTATCAAATTAGACGGTAAAAATGATACTACGCATACAAATTTAGGTAACCAGTTAATCGCGATCGGCAAGACAGAAGAAGCGCTAGCCGCATACCGCCAAGCAGTTAAACTGAAGCCTGAAGCATATAATTACAATACTTTAGCTGAAGCCCTATTCAAAGCAGGCAAACGAGAAGAAGCGATCGCAGCTTATCGCCAAGTCTTAAAAGTTGATGAAAGTGGTTATTGGTCTCCTTACGCTTACAATAAGCTAGGTGAAATCCTCGAATATCCAGAAGCAGTAGCGATCTATCGTCAAGCAAGTAAAAATAATCCCGAAGATGAAGTTTATTATCAAAAGTTGGCTGAATTATCATTACAGCGTGGTTTTGTTGATGAAGCGATCGCAGCTTACCGCCAACTAATTAAAATCAAACCTGAACCTTCAACATATATAGACTTAGCTGATGTGCTGGCGATCCGAGAAAATTACGAAGAAGCGATCGGTTTTTATCGCCAAGCCGCTACCCAAGATGGTAGTGATTATTACTACAACAAACTCACTCAAGCACTAGTTGAACAAGAAAATTTAGATGAAGCCCTGGCAATTTGTCAAAAGGTAGTCAACATTGGCGAAGGCAGTTATGACACCTGCTCAAGTGTGAATATGCTACTTTACAAACAAAAAGGGTTTAGTGGCGTGATGAAATTTTATCAGCCCTTATCAAATGCCATCCCACGCCGCAAAATGGCTGAACTTTACATCAAGCTAGGCAAAGATATCGCCTATGATGAATCTGGCGATCGCTCAAAACAAGAAGCGACAAAGATTTTTCGGGAAGCATTAAAAATAGATCCAGAAAATGCTGAAGCTAAAGAAGCCCTCAAGGATTTAATTGCTTATTAGGTTGTGGGGACTGGGGAGATGGGAGGCTCTTGAGGCAGGGGAAAAGGTTAAAGGTTAAAGGGAAAAGGAATAAATTTAATCTTTCCCCTTTTCCCCTTACCCCTTTCCCCATGCCCAATGCCCAATGCCCCATGCCCCATGCCCAATGCCCCATGCCCAATATAATTGAGGGGCAATTTCCCCATGCTTGCTTTCACGAATAAAAAGCAGTCACAGGGCTATTGCCCCTAAATATTTTGAGCGTTTTTGGCGCTTAGTATTTTCCCAGAAAAAGTTGTGAATTATTTTTCATCAAGCTATCTGGACTTATGACTCCACACTCCACACTCCGCATCTATTACTGAGCGTTGATTATACCAATTTGAAAAATGATTGCCACAGTATGGATAGCCAAAAAGCCGATTTACTGACTATTTCACAATCCAAAATCTAAAATCCAAAATTCAAAATGGTATTACTCAGCAGTAGCGAGTTCAGTGCTACCGCGTGTACGACGCCGTGTGAGGCTGTTGTACAACATTACACCGATCGCTTTGATCAAATTGCCTTCCAATTCATTGAACATCTTCATGTTCATCCCAAAGGCGGCGTTAGCTTCATCAACAATGCGATCGCCTGTAGCATCGTCTAGAGGTAATTCATCCAAATTCTGGCGATATTTGGCTTTGAATGCCTTTTCATCAGAAATATCTGCAAATTCATAGAAAGCGGTACCTTGCCCATCAGACAAATTCATTGCCGTTACAGCAATATTTTTGAGAATTTGTCCCCCAGATAAGTCACCCAGGTAACGAGTATATGAATGAGCAATTAACAGTTCTGGTTCTGTTGCAGATATTTCCCGAATCCGCTTTACATAAGCTTCACCTGCGGGAGATAGTTGGATTTGCTCTCTCCAGTTTGCACCAAAGTAAAAACTCAAGTCTTGCTCTAGGGTATGCTTGCGGTTTAACTGCGGAAAATAAATTTTAGAAACTATTGGATGCTGGCGGTGCTTTTCCATCTCCTCTTCCATCGCTGAGTAGATGAAGTAGAAGTTAGCAACTAGTTTCCGGTAAGAGTTTTTCTCCACAACTCCTTTTAAAAAGCACTTGACAAAACCTACATTTTCTGCCATTGTGTGGGCTTTTTTAGTACCTACACGTAATTTGGTTGCTAAATTGCTGCTCATACTAAATTTCTCAACTTTAAAAAGTCAACTGCCGGAGTTTTAACTGACCAAAAGCTAAAAAGGCCATTAAGACGTTACCTTAAAACTATTTGATGAGAATTTATATTAAAATTTTTTAAGCTTTAAGATTTTTGTAGTATTTTACACAACAAAGTCAATAAATGAATAAAAGCTTATATTTCTGGGATTTTGATTTTTTGCTTTTAGCAGCTAGATTTTACTTTCATTTTCGACTTTCTAGAAATATTACTTAATTGCCAAAGGTAATATTTCTTGCTTTTAATTTAAAAAGACATTAGGTATTAACTAATACATATAAGAGTCCAGACTAAGATAGAGGGCATAAGAAGAAGAATTAGTTAAAATAGGTCAACTTTACTTACTAACGTAAAAACCAATACTGACTTCATGAAATATTTACAATTGTACCAAATTTCTTTAAGTATTTTTACGTAAAATTAAGTTTGTCTGAAGCAAATTTATAAAGAGAATAAAGAATGCCGAAATTGCTGGATCAAGTCTCAAGTGCTATTTTTCAGTTTGTTGTGTGGAGTGTTTAAAAATATGGTTTCATCTGTAACTCGGACATCAGGCATTGCTGGGAATTCTGCCTCCGAACCTAATGGATTAGGCAAAGGCATTGAGAGCAGTTTTGCACTAAATCTACTACCGCTACCAGCAAATCCGTTATTTGGTACAGACGGTATTCGCGGACGAGTGGGAGAATTACTGAGTGCGCCCCTAGCATTGCAAATTGGGTTTTGGGCGGGTATTGTTTTACGTAACCATGCTACTAACGTAGGGCCGGTGATTCTCGGACAAGATTCCAGAAACTCTAGCGACATGCTGGCAATGGCTTTGAGTGCGGGTTTAACAGCAGCTGGGTTAGAGGTTTGGTATTTGGGATTGTGTCCCACTCCCTGCGTTGCCTATCTCACGAGTATCAGTGATGCCATTGGTGGAGTGATGATTTCTGCCAGTCACAACCCTCCAGAAGACAACGGTATTAAGGTTTTTGGTGCGGATGGCGGAAAGTTACCACAACTATTGCAAGCAGAAATTGAAGCGGGACTGCGTGGCAATATCTCAACTGCTGGTACTGACAGTAATTGCGGAAGGCATTACTCACGTTTTGAGTTAATCGATCATTATGGCGACGCCTTGAAAAAACCGTTGGATGGCGACTTCAATCTTGAAGGAATGAAGATTGTTTTAGACTTGGCGTGGGGAGCAGCAGTAGGATTAGCACCAACAGTATTTACACAGATGGGTGCAGAGGTAATTTGCTTGCATAACGAAGCAGATGGCGATCGCATTAACGTCAATTGCGGTTCCACCCACTTAGATATTCTGGCAGCAACCGTACAAGAACACAACGCCGACATCGGCTTTGCCTTTGATGGCGACGCCGATCGCGTCTTAGCAGTAGATAATACAGGCAGGCAAGTTAACGGCGATTACATTCTCTACCTCTGGGGACGCCACCTCCAACAAAAGCAACAACTCCCAGACAACTTGATTGTGTCTACAGTCATGGCTAACTTGGGCTTCGAGAAAGCTTGGCAAGAAATTGGTGGTAACTTAATTCGTACCGCCGTCGGCGACCAATACGTGCAAGCCGAAATGTTGCGGACAGGCGGAATGCTAGGCGGCGAACAATCAGGTCACATACTTTGCCGTCATTATGCCGTAACTGGCGATGGCTTATTAACAGCATTACATATAGCAGCTTTAGTAAAAGAAACAGGTGTTTCCCTAGCAGAATTAGTAGAGCAAAGCTTCCAGACCTATCCTCAATTATTGCGGAACGTGCGAGTTATAGACCGCGATCGCCGTTTGGGATGGAAAGATTGCCAACCTCTGCAAAAAGCGATCGCTCTTGCCGAGGCTGCAATGGGTGATTCTGGTAGAATCTTAGTTCGCGCCTCTGGTACAGAACCGCTAATCAGAGTTATGGTAGAAGCCGCCAATGCCGAACTCGCCAACCACTGGACAAATGAATTAGTCTCAAAAGTTCAGCAATACATAGCATAAACTGAGTAGGGCATAGGGCATGGGGCATGGGGCATGGGGCATGGTGGACAAGGTGGACAAGGTGGACAAGGTAGCAATCTTTCTCTCCGAAGTTCCGATCGGAGGAAACCTCCGCTCAGACTTCTCTCCTTGTCTCCCCCCTCTCCCTTGTCTCCCCCCTCTCCCCAGTCCCCAGTCCCCAGTCTCCACACCCCTGAAATGGCAAAAACCAAGCAGAAAAAATCCAAACGCTCAAAAAAGCCAGAAGCTCCTACCCTTAGTCTTAAAGAACAGTTAGCCCAAAAGCGCAAAGCAACCCAAGCGCGTAAAGAACTCACCAGCTTACTCACCACCGCCACCTGTGGCGGTGTCTTCTTGGGTATCGTACTTTTTTTCGTAGCTGGAATTAAAGCAGCACTCCCTGGTGTCTTAGGGGTAATTGTCATGTCCCTTTCTTACAAATATCCCCGCCAAGCCCTATATGCCTTCATAATTTACGTACCTGCTGGCGGTACTATCACTTACTACTTGGGGAATAGTCCCGTACTGCAATTAGCTAAAGATGCTTTTTACGTTCCAGCACTAATTGGACTTTGGCAGACTTGCCGCAAACAAGGGCTACCGATGATTATTCCCTCTGGAATTAAAACTCCACTTTATATTGTTTTGGGTTGCTGTGTGTTAACGCTGTTGTTTGTCAATGGTGGACAGCAGTTTAACCCTCCTAGTGTCGGACTTTTACAAAAGGCGCCCAAAGAACTACCTTTAGGTATGGGAATTCTGGGACTAAAAGTACTTTTAGGTTATGTACCATTGATTGCTTGTGCTTACTATTTAATTCGCGATAAACGAGATTTTCTATTATTATCGCGCCTCCAAGTTTCCCTCATACTGATTTGCTGTGTGCTGGGATTTATTCAATACTTCTTATTATTCACTGGTATATGTAAAGGCACTAGAGGTCTTGAAGGAAATGCTCTATTTGTGACATCACTAGAAGCGCGATGTTATTTTGGTGGAGCACTACTATATAGCCCTGAAGAAGGAGTTATTCGCTTACCAGGAACATTTGTCGCCCCTTGGCAATGGGCATGGTTTTTAATTTCCAGCACCTTTTTTACCTTTGCCACTGGCTTCACCGACCCCTCAATAATTTGGCGGTTAATCGGTTTAGGTTCTTTAGCCACAGTCTTTATCAATGCTGTCATTTCTGGACAGAGAATTGCTTTAGCTTTAGTTCCAACCTGCTTTGGAATTTTACTATTACTAACTGGTCAAATTGGCAACTTGAAACGATTTATCCCCATAGGAATAGGACTAGCTTTGATTTTGGGAATAGCAATGGTAACTAACCCTGCTGTTGTCCAAGAGAGAACCGCAAGTTTTACCAGTCGTTGGGAAGCTTCACCACCCCAAGATTTTATCGTCCAGCAATTTGAAGAAAACTGGAAAAACGTAGACGGCCCCTTAGGAAGTGGCTTAGGTAGAGCAACTAACTCTGCCCGTACAATGGGTGAAACTAAACTGGTAGAAACTTATTACCCCAAAGTACTTTATGAAATTGGCATTGTTGGAGTACTAGCATTTTTGGCTTTAGTCACGACTTTAACAATTATTGCCTTCAAAACCTATCGCTCGATAAAAAACCGTAATTTCCGCAGTTACGGAGCAGCTTTATGGGTGTTTATATTGTTTATTAGTTACAACACCTACTACTATCCCTTGGATGTAGATCCGGTTGCTGTTTACTATTGGTTTTTTGCGGGAGTTCTTTTTAAATTGCCAGAATTGGAAAAACAAGATAAGGAAGATGCCGACCCGAACCCAAAAAACAAGAAAAAGCGTCTAAAAACAATTTAAATGTAAACAAAATGGTAAAAGTTCTCGTAGGAGGTCAAAAACACCTCAGCATTCCTAACCTACCTCGTAATTCTCGGCATACACTCATTCGCCCTAAGCCTTTCCCCGCTGGCAGATATCCCATCGAAAAAATTTGGCATCCTTTAGCCAGTTTTATTCCCTGGCAACCTTTATGGGGAAGATATCAAGCAATTCATTCTTTCAACAGAATTGTCTATACAAACAAACCTTGGTTTCTCACCTTTGAGGATCATCGTATTTTATATCGGAATCCTAAAAATCAAGCTGAAGCTGCAATTTTTGAATTATTAAATAATCGATTATCTCTGGAAAATTGCCAAAAGCTTATTGCTATTTCTGATTATGCAAAAATGAGGTTTATTAAGCGAATAAAAGGTTGGAATATAGAAGAAAAATTAATTAAAAAATTGGATGTGATTCATCCTAACTTTCCAGTCAAAGTTAATCAATCTAAAGTTTATCAGCAACAGCAAAACCTACAGTTAATATTTATAGGTAATCACATTGCCCGCAAAGGCGGAATAGTTGCTTTAAGGCTAGCAAAGAAAGCTGAAAAATTACGTTTACCCATCACTATCCATATAATATCAGAACTAGGACATGGTTCAGGAGTACCTACAGATTTTCCCGATCGCACAAAATATATAGAAGATTTAAAGTTACTGAATTTAAATAACGTTGTCTTTCATAAAAATATTCCTAACGACAAAGTTATTGAGTTACTATCGCAAAGCCATTTTCAATTAATGCCTACATTACATGATACTTATGGCTATAGTATCATCGAAGGATTTTCTGTTGCGACCCCGGCAATTACAACAAATATATGCGCCTTACCAGAGTTTATTCGTCATAACGAAAATGGCTATATTTTAGAATTACCAATCAACGATATTAGACACTGGGCTGATTGGGCACATGGAGAAAAAACTAAAACTAATGAATATTGGGAAGTTCTTAATAGTACCTATGACTATTTAGCAGAACAAGCTCTACAACAAATTAAGCAATTTCTTGATAGAAGCGATAAGCGAGAACATTATGAATTTTTAAGTGCAGGAGCATTAGCTCAAGCACAAATTTTGCATAACTCTCAAAAGCAAAATGAGTTATTTGATAATTTATATGCAGCAGCAGCGGGATAAAGGAGACAAGGGGACGCGGGGACGCGGGGAAAAACTAATGACCAATGACAAATGACTAATGACCAATGACAAATGACTAATGACTAATGACTAATGACCAATGACAAATGACTAAAATTATGAATAATTTGCCTTTAATTACAGTGGTTATTCCGACATACGGTCGGGAGGAACCGCTACGAGATAGTATTGTGGATGTACTTAAACAAGACTATCCAAATTTTGAAGTTTTGGTGGTAGACCAAACCGCAAAACACCAACCAGAAATTAAAGCCTATCTAGAAGAAATGGCGGCAGCAGGTAAAATTAAATGGTTGCGGTTAGATTGGGCGAGTTTACCAGGGGCGCGGAATTATGCTGTGCGGCGGTCATCTGGTGAAATAATATTATTTATTGATGATGATGTTCAGTTAACACCTGGATTGTTATTAGCCCATGCGAAAAATTATCTCCAAAACCCAGAAGTGGGGGCTGTTGCTGGACGGGTATTTGACAGAATGAAATTGGGTGATTCTGGAGGAGATTTAGAGATTGAATATTTGCCTCCCGAAGCTATGGACCCAGCAATTGCTTGGTATCATATTGATTTAGTACATACGACCAAACCCCAACAAGTACTGACAGCAAGGGGTTGTAATATGTCCTTTCGCCGCGAAATTTTTACTAAGCACGGACTGAGTTTTGATGAGAGATTTCGCGGTAGTGCAGTACGGGAAGAATCAGACTTTTGTTTGCGGGTACGAAAGACGGGATATAAGATTTGGTACGACCCAGAAGCCCATTTGGTGCATCTAGGTGAAGAGACTGGTGGTTGTCATGATATTAGTATGCGATCGCTCAAATATCAACTCACCTTTTACCATAATCATTTTCTATTGGGGCTGAAAAACCTCACAGTTAATCAAGCTTTACGCTTATACGCGCGTTTATTTGATTGTCACGTCCTGGGACGCCCACCTTGCCATAAAAGTGCTTCCCCTATCAAAATTGTCACTCGCGGTATTTTTTACACTTTGGGTTTTTTCAAAGCCTTGGCTACTGTCATCCAATCAATATGGAATGATGGTCAAATTTACACTCGTTTGGATCAACAAATTTAGTTAGTGCTAGAGACGCGATTAATCGCGTCTGTACAAGAGTTAGGAGTTAGGAGTTACTGAATCAAAATTCACAAATTACAAATAAAAATGAAGATTTTAGTTGCTAGTCACACTTATATTGTAGACCTCAACTGTGAAAAATTACGCGCTTTATCTCAACTACAACCTGACATTGAAGTAACAGTTGTAGTTCCAAAGCGTTGGAATCCTGGCGGCGTACAAAACAAAATTATTGAAACTGAATATCGCGATGAAGGTTCATTTAAAATAGTTCCGGTTTCTAACTTCAGCCAAAATCATCAGGGACTTCTAACCTTTGGTGCTGATTTGATATCTTTATTCAAACAATTCCGTCCCCAAATCATCCAGGTAGAACAAGGGTCTAGAGGATTAGCTTATACTCAGATGATTGCTTTAAATAAGCTATTAGAACTCAAAGCAAAAAATGTATTTTTTACCTGGTGGAACCTACCATACGAATTAAAATTACCAATTGCATTATTAGAAAAGTATAACCTTAATCAAAGCCACGGCATTATTTCTGGTAATCAAGATGGAGCAGAAATTTTGCGACAACGGGGATATAAAGGGCCAATTAAAGTCATGCCGCAACTAGGTGTAGATGAAAGTTTATTCACTCCTAAAGCACAACCAGAGTTAGCAGCAAGTTTAGGTCTTGAAAAAGAAGATTTTGTAGTGGGTTTTGTTGGTCGTTTTGTCCCAGAAAAAGGTTTATTAACGCTTTTAAAAAGCTTAGTAAGTTTAAAAAATAAACCCTGGAAGTTGCTGTTATTGGGGCGGGGAGAATTAAAAGCTGAATTAATCAAAATAGCAACAGAAAACAAGATTCAAGAAAGATTAATTATAGTAGAAAGCGTTCCTCATAATGAGGTGGCGAACTATATTAATTTAATGAGTACTTTAGTACTGCCTTCAGAAACAACTTACAAATTTAAAACTTTAACCTCTGCTGGTTGGAAAGAACAATTTGGTCATGTGTTAATTGAAGCTATGGCTTGTCAAGTGCCTGTGATTGGTTCTGATTCTGGCGAAATTCCTCATGTAATTGGTGATGCTGGTTTAATTTTTCCGGAAGGTGATGCTCAAGCCCTTGCTAATTGCTTAGTTGAATTAATGGATAAACCATATTTTGCTCATAGTCTTGGGGAAATGGGTTATCAAAAAGCAATGATTAAATATACAAATAAAGCTTTAGCTAAACAGCAATTAGAGTTTTATCAAGAGTTGGTCAATAGTCAATAGTCATTAGTCATTGGTCATTGGTCATTAGTGAATAATACAGGACAAAAGACAAATGACAAAGGACAAATAACAAATGACAAATGATAAAAAAATGAAAATTTTACAAATTGTTCCTTCAATTTCTTTGATTTATGGTGGCCCTAGTCAAATGGTACTGGGATTAGCTCCAGCGTTGGTGAAAGAGGGAGTAGAAGTTACAATTTTGACAACTGATAGTAATGGCGATACAGGTCAAATACCTTTGGATGTTCCTTTAAATCGTCCAATTAAACAAGATGGTTATGAAATCATTTATTTTCGTTGTGCGCCATTTCGTCGCTACAAATTTTCTCTAGATTTATTAAAGTGGCTAAAACGTCATGGTCAGGAATTTGACATTGCACATATTCATGCTTTATTTTCGCCTATAAGTAGTGCTGCTGCTATTGTGTGTCGTCAGCAAAAGCTACCTTATATTTTGCGTCCCTTAGGTACTCTCGATCCGGCTGATTTACGCAAAAAAAAGCAATTAAAGCAGATTTATACAGCAATTATAGAACGCCAAAATTTAGCTGGTGCGGCAGCAATTCATTTTACTAGCGAACAAGAAGCTAAAATATCAGAACGATTTGGAGTTTCGACGCCAGATTTGGTAATTCCCTTGGGAGTAAAAGAAGAGGGAGTAAGAGGAAGAGAGGGGAGGAATATAACGCGTCAGCGATTTAATATTCCTGATGAGATACCGTTGGTATTATTTATGTCAAGAATCGACCCAAAAAAAGGGTTAAATTTGTTAATTCCAGCGTTAGAAAAATTGTTATCCGTTGGTTATAAGTTTCATTTTGTTTTAGCTGGCACAAATCCTCAAGATCCAGATTACGAAGAAAAGATAAAATCTCAAATTCAAAATTCACTATTACGATCGCACACTACAATTACTGGCTTTGTTACTGGTGAATTAAAAGCTAGTTTACTACAAGCTGCTGATTTATTCGTCTTACCTTCCTACTATGAAAATTTTGGCATTGCTGTAGCTGAAGCGATGCTAGCAGGAATACCTGTAGTCATTTCTGACCAAGTGCATATTTGTCAACAAATACGTGATAGTGAGTCAGGTTGGGTGGGTACAACAGATGTTGAAGCACTGGTGGATTTACTGCAAGTAGCTTTGCAAAATCCTACAGAACGACAACGACGGGGATTAAATGCCCACAAATATGCTTATGTAAATTTTAGTTGGGATGCGATCGCTAAGCAAACAATCAAGGCCTATGAGAAAATTTTGGCAAATAAATTAATTTAACCCAACGCAGACAACAGTAGTTTTTGCCAAATGGGCGCTAGAATTGCTTTGATAATAATATCTGCAATTACAAAAGTAATTCCAATTAACATATAAGTTTTCGGAAAAGTAGATTTAGGAACTTCGCCTCTAATGCGAGTTAATAAATTTAATCCTAATGCAGCTAAAGCCACCCCAGTTGCAATAAACCCAATTACCCGCACAATTGACCAAGGATACCACCCTAAAATAGCTGCTAACCAAGGTTTAGCACTCATTTTTACCAATTCTGCAACATAGAAATTCATATAATTTAGCATCCAAGTGCCAAAGATTAATGCGGCGCTACTGATGGTGACAATACACAAAATACAAAAAATCCCATAGTGCAATAAATGGTTTGGTAAAAACAAACTAAGTTTCCCTTCCATACCTTCTCCTGTGCGAATCCAGTGCAACATTTCCGTAGTGTATGACTGTCCGCGAAGGATGACTTTTGCTGCTGTTTGCGGGGCGATCGCTGTTGCTACAATTACTGCAATACTCTGCAACACTCCCCACAGTAACATCCACCAAAAAGCACTTTTATATTGTTGACGACGCACTTGTAAAAAGAAAATCGGATAGGGTACAGCAGCACCCAAAATCGGCATCAACCACGGAACTCCAAAAATAAAACTTGCGGTTGTGCTGAGGATAACACCGATAGTCAAAAGTAAAAGTATTGCAATCATCGTTGGGAAAAGCGACTGGGGACTGGGGATTGGTGACTAGGGAAGAGGCGGAGGAGACAAGGGAGACAAGGGGATAAGGAGAATAATTCTTAACTCCTCCCTCCTAACTCAGCACTATTAACTCCCCATCTCTCAATCTTCTCATCTCCCCAGTCCCCATTCCCCATTCCCTTATACGAGAGTCTTGACAACCTAAAATTTTGTTTAAAACCGCTAAAGCCCGATTGGGGAATAGGGGTTTTGTGTCATGATGACAAAGTAGAACACAGATGCTTTTCTAACTACAGGGAATCTCACATGGCTCTCCATTTAGGTGATACAGTACCTAACTTTAAACAAGCCTCAACACACGGCGACATCGATTTTTACGAATGGGCAGGCGACAGCTGGGTTGTGCTGTTCTCTCACCCTGCTGATTTTACACCTGTTTGTACAACAGAACTGGGCACAGTTGCCAAGCTCAAACCAGAATTTGACAAGCGCAATGTCAAAGCGATCGCACTTAGCGTCGATAATGTTGAATCACACAACGGCTGGATAGGAGATATCGAAGAAACTCAAAGCACGACTCTTAACTACCCAATTTTGGCAGACGAGGATCGCAAGGTTTCTGACCTTTATGATATGATCCACCCCAATGCCAACGCAGCTGTAACGGTGCGATCGGTTTTCGTAATTGACCCCAACAAAAAACTCCGTCTCACTTTCACATATCCCCCCAGCACAGGACGTAACTTTGACGAACTTTTGCGGGTCATCGATTCTCTGCAATTGACTGATAAATACAGCGTGGCGACCCCAGCTGACTGGAAAGATGGAGAGGATGTCGTAATTGTCCCCTCACTCAAAGATCCAGAAGTCCTCAAAGAGAAATTCCCCAAAGGCTATGAGGAAGTTAAACCTTATCTGCGCTTAACTCCTCAGCCTAACAAGTAAATCTGAAAATGATTTCCTGCATTAGACGCAAAGACGCCAAGATTTAGGTTGGCGGCTTTGCGTCTTTGCGTGAGAATAAAGTCACTGGGCTAACATCCAAACTTGGAGGAAATCCCCATGTTTTCATCCCCCTTGGTTTTGCAGATTCCGTCATCAATGCAAATGACAGACGAACAATTTTTTGAGTTCTGTCAAGTAAATCGTGATTTACGCATTGAGCGCAATAAATTTGGAGAATTGGTAATTATGCCTCCTACTGGTTCAGAGACAGGAAACCGAGAAATTAATATCTCAGGACAGTTATGGGTGTGGTCGGAACAGGATGGTACAGGTATCACTTTTAGCTCTAGTACTGGATTTAAGCTATCAACAGGTGCAGAACGCTCTCCAGATGCTTCCTGGATTAAACTAGAACGGTGGAATTCTCTATCTCCAAAACAACAAGAAAAATTTGCCCCGATTTGCCCAGATTTTGTAGTTGAACTCAAATCTCCTAGCGACAACCTCCAAACTTTGAAGGAAAAAATGGAGGAGTATATGAATGAGCCAGGAATACAGTTAGGCTGGTTAATTGACCGTAAGCAACACAAAGTCTATATTTATCGCCCTGGATTATCAGAGGAATGTTTAGATAATCCTGCTACCATCAGTGGCGACCCCATATTGCCTGGTTTTATTTTAAATATGAGTAAAGTTTGGTAGAAAAAGTCCAATCGCACAGACGGCAATTTATCGCGTCTAGTGCCTTGACAGAAAACAAAAAAACCCGCTGTAGCGGGGTACACAACAAAACTATGAACACTGAAAACTTGATTTAGTTGGAATATTTCATCTCAGCTTCTAGTTGACGAATCAGCTGTTCGTCGCCTTTTGCTCTGGCTACTTGCAAGCGATGTTCTAGGCTTTTTTGAATATTCTGTCTGTGAGCTTCTCTGGCTTTTCTAGCAGCTTGTAATCTACCTTGATTCATAAGAATTACCTCTTAATTTTTGCCTTTATGTCTTCTATCCTTAACATAGCATATATTTTGTAGCTGTTGCTACAGAAATTTTTGAATAAATCTAAATTTTAGTCAAACCATGCCTGAGAATAGGATAGATCGACAACCACTGGTGACTTTGCTAAGCGATTTTGGCGATCGCGATGTCTATGTGGGGGTGATGAAAGGAGTAATAGCCCAAATTAACTCTCAAATCATGGTGGTAGACTTGACACATCAAATTCCGCCCCAAGACTTGGCCGCAGCCCGGTTTTCTTTGATGAATGCTTACCCTTATTTCCCAGTTGGGACAGTCCATGTAGCAGTGGTAGATCCAGGTGTGGGCAACAGGCGACGGGCGATCGCAGTACAATTTGCTCAAGGGTTTTTCGTCGGCCCAGATAATGGCATTTTCAGCGGAGTATTAAGCCAGAATCCGGCGATAGCAGCTGTGGAACTCACAAATCTTAACTTTTGGCTAACTCCTCAACCAAGCAAGACTTTTCACGGTAGAGATATTTTTGCACCAGTGGGAGCTTATCTTGCCAGTGGTGTCCCCCTCAAACAGCTAGGACAAGAAATCGATCCAGCCAGTTTGGTGAAGCTGGATATTGATGAGTGCCAGCAGACAACAACTGGTGTAGTGGGTTGCATTCAATATATCGATCGCTTTGGCAACTTAGTGAGCAACATTCCTGGAAGTTACGTTGAAGGTAAAACCTGGTACGTACAGGCTACTGGGTTGAGTATACCAGGATGTGAAACTTATAGTAATGTCAAAGTGGGAGAGGCGATGGCTTTGGTTGGCAGCCACGGCTGGGTAGAAATTGCCGTCAATAGCGGCAATGCTCACTTACAGTTAGAGCTTAATTTACAAGATGCCCTACATGTCTTGTTTTGATGACAAAAGCAGAACTGTTGATTGTTGACTGTTGACGGTTCACAGTGGCCAGTGTATTCTTGTTTGTTCAACTCTTTGAACCAACAGGATCTTATCAGTCAACCCTCAAAGGTCAACACATCCTAAATTCAAAAATCTGATTATTCATATATCCTAGAGCATACTTTTAGAAATACTCACATTAAATTCGTATCATTGCCGATAATAATAAAAGTAACCATTCAGCAATTTACCGTACTACTCACTCAGGAATCATAACTACATTCTTAGCTATGACTACGCAAACACTACCTGCACCACAAGTTTATCAAGGTCAGTTTGGGGAATTTACAATTACTTCACACGATCGCACTGGCGTAATTATTTACCGCGCTGGGTTAATGATAGCTGCACTCAGCTTTGCCATCGGTAGCGGTTTAATTCTGCTTAATAATAACCCGACTGTTCTAAGTGCGCTGACACCTCTATATACTTGTTTTATTTTGGCTCTCGGTGTAAGTTTATTTACGATTCATATCTACATGATAATACTGCACCGAATGTTGCAAATTTTTTGGGCGATCGGTACTATCGCATCGGTAATTTTAGCACTATCTACTAGTGAACCTTTGGCTGTTACTGTTTATAACCAGCCTCTTAGTTTATTTGGAATTGGTTTTGTCTTTGTTGCTTTGACAGGTATTTATTTTAAAGAAGCTTTTTGCTTCAATCGCCTGGAAACTAAAGTATTAACTCCAATAGTCCCGCTACTATTATTAGGACATTTAGTAGGAGTTTTACCAATTCAGTGGGAAGGTATTTTATTAGGAATTTGGGCAACTTTGTTTTTGGTATTTGCTTTGCGAAAGACAGTGCAACCAATTCCTGCGGATATTGGCGATAAGTCTGTATTTACTTACTTGAAAGAACAGCGTCTAGCTAAAGTTTAATGCAGACAAAAAAACGTCGGCGTCAAAAATTTTCAAAAATCAAATTAATAAAACGCCAAGAAATGTGGACACTTACGGCTCCGGGGTGGGCGATTGCAATCGCTGTGGTTGCTTATTTAATATTCTTCAGTATTACTCATGTACACTCATATCTCGCCGTAACTTCCCCTCTCAAATCAGCAGAAATATTAGTTGTTGAAGGATGGCTACCAGATTACGCTATAGAAGAAGCGTTAATTGAATTTAAAAACGGTTCTTATCGTCAAATAATTACTACCGGAGGTACATTAGGAAAAGGAACTTATCTTACTGGATACGATAATTTCGCAGAAGTCACAGCCGCCACCTTCAATAAACTCGGTTTAGAAGCAGAAAAAGTAGTAGCTGTTCCCACACCTTATGTAGTTAAAGATCGTAGCTACGCCTCTGCTGCCGAATTTTATCGCTGGCTATCTAATTCCAATATAAAAGTAGAATCAATTAATCTTTTTTCCTTGGATGTTCATACCCGTAGGAGTTGGTTAATTTTTAAAAAAATACTCAATCCAAAAATTCAAGTTGGCATAATTGCTGCCAAAACTCAAGATTACGATCCAGAGAAATGGTGGGGTTCTAGCCAAGGTGTGCGGACTGTTCTTGATGAAACAATTGCTTATATTTATGCGCGGTTTTTGAGTTGGAAAAACTGAAATGAGTCAGAATTCAGGAGCCAGAATTCAGACCGGATACCCGACTTCTTGAAAAAATCGGGTATTTTGATGGGTTAGCGGTGGTCAGATCCCCGACTTCTTGAAGAAGTCGGGGATCTTAGCCCTGAAGGGCAGTTTAACGTATCGCTTTCTTGAAAGTTATTTTTTCGCCGATTCTGGGAACTCTATGAATACGGTTCAGTAATTCACGCAATGTTAACCACAATAGCTGGCTTTTGAAGTAGCAATTGGCACTGGTTATCTGGCAAATATGATCCGTATTGTAAGAATCGTTTAGACTTTTGAGGATCGGCTGATGGATAAATCTATTATTCAGTTGGTTGACGAATTACCAGCTGACAATATCACTGTCAAAGTTTTAAAAGCTCTTGATTATGTAGCACCAGGTGAATGGAACAATTTGGTGGGGTTTGACAATAACATCCGCGCCATCACGGGAGAAAGCGATGCTAAGGTAATCCAAAAAATCCGCGATCGCGCTGTTGCTTTATATTACGATCCTCAAAATGGCTACCAGTCTGCAATCAAAGTTTATCAAATAATTGATAAAGCAGATACAGCTATGGCGACGGCGGCTTTAGCTAATAAAGTTGGTGAGAAAATTGGTTTTCTTTCTTTTTTAAGCAACCTTACTCCCAAAGCAGATGTAACTCAATCGATTGATTTAGCACTGAAAATTGCGGTGGAAATTATTGCTTTCTGCAAACTGAATGGTATTCCTCAACCTAATCCCCAACAGTTTGCCAATTCTTTAGCTAACAACTATCAAAACGCATCTCTAATGCGGATGATTGCTTTAGTTTGTATAGATGGAATTTTGCCTTTAGGCCCAGATTTCTTAGCGAAAATTCAATCAGTTATTAGTGGTGCTGATACTAGCGCAGTAGCTCAAAATCCTGTGTTCTTAGCTGTCAATAACTCTTTACCAGGGAATAATCCCACCGATAAACTTGGTTTTATTAATCAGAGTTTCAACTCTGTACAAGGGTGGATGAATAGCTTAGTATCAAAAACAGGCATCACACCGCAATCAATTTCTAGTCATTTGGGTAATTTTATTCAAATTGCTGATGATAATTTAGATTTTGTAGCAGCATTCCTAGACCAAACTACAAACTACTACGAACATACGGGAATTCAAACTGTTGCTCGTAGTGTGATTTTGCAAGCATATACTTTAGTCAAAGAGGAAATTAAACAAGAGGCGCAAAAGCCGATTCAAGATGTTTCATCTGCTGCAAAGTCAGATAATACTCAATATACAGTCAGTAAAACAGTAGAAATTTGGGATGGTGATGAAGAAGATTGGTATCAAGGAACAATTGAAAAGATCCAAGGTGACCAATTCTATATTCATTACCTTGGTTATGGTTCATCTTATGATGAATGGGTAGGTGAAGATGACATTCGTACTCGCGATCTTCGCTCTGCTGATGACAATGGATATGCAGTTGGTCAAAAGGTAAAATGTTGGGATGATGACCAAGAAGCTTGGTATTCTGCTACGATTCAACAAATCCAAGGTCATCAATACTTCCTTCGTTACATCGGTTATGACTCATCTTATGATGAGTGGGTTGATAGCGATGAGATTCGCTAACTAGTGAATGATTACGGGGCGCCATGCCCCGTATTAATATACAGTAGTTTTCAAAATTGATCGTTGAAAAATTACAAATTACGAATTACGAATTACGAATTACAAATTATCTTGATACTTGCGCTACGATATCCCCTATTGCCTTTGTGCAATGTAGGTGAGGAGTAGTCAGGACAAACAAACACAAATATGATAAAAGAACTTAATAGACAAGGTACGGAAAATCTAGTTGCGATCGCCAATCAATTCGCCGGACTAGGGAAGGTTACAGCCACAAAATCATTTGGTAGTGGTAACATAAATGACACGTTTTTAGTAACTCTAGATTCCTCACAACAACAGCATTTTGTCTTACAGCGTATTAATACACAAGTATTTCGCCAGCCAAAATTGATTATGCAGAACATGTGTATCTTCACTGAGCATGTTCGCAAAAGATTACAATCTACTCCTTTAAATCGTCGCTGGGAAGTACCGCAAGTACTACTGACTAAAAACGAACAAGACCACTGGCGAGATGCTGACGGTTCCTTTTGGCGGGCGATTAGCTTTATTGAAGATTCACAATCCTTTGATACCATGCACGATCGCTCACATGCACAAGAAATCGGTTATGCCTTGGGTATGTTCCACAATTTGATTAGCGATTTACCGCCAGAAAAACTCGCTGATACCCTACAAGGATTTCATATTACACCGCTTTACCTCCAGCAATATAATGAAGCTTTGGCGACAACCAAAGCGCGTAAAACTCCTGAAGTTAATTATTGCTTGCAATTTGTTAGCGATCGCCAAAGCTTTGCACACATCCTAGAAAATGCCAAAACCCAAGGCATTTTACCACTGCGTTTGATGCACGGCGATCCAAAAATCAATAATGTGATGTTCGACACAGCTACCCAGCAAGCCGTCAGCGTCATCGACCTCGACACCGTAAAACCCGGTTTAGTACATTACGATATTGGCGATTGTTTGCGATCTGGTTGCAATCCAGTTGGAGAAGAAACCGAAAATTGGGACAGTGTTTATTTCGATACTGATTTGTGTCAGGGAATTTTAGCAGGTTATCTTGGTGTAGCTAAGGCTTTTCTTACAGAAAATGACTACGCTTATATCTACGATGCAATTCGTCTGATTACTTTTGAATTAGGATTAAGATTTTTTGCCGATTATTTAGCAGGAAATGTCTATTTCAAAGTCAAGCATCCAGAACATAATTTAGCAAGGGCGATCGTCCAGTTTAAACTCACCGAAAGTATCGAATCTCAGGAAACGCAGATTCGCAAAATTATCAAAGATATTAAATGAATAGCCAGACATTTTCTTTGCAACCATTTACTTCTACCGAATCCCTAGCTAATTTGGAAATTACAGGTGATATCAGCCGAAATATTAATCAACTTAGCATCGGTTATACCGTTACAGGTGATTTAAAAGAAATTCTGGTTGCTCCACCATCAAATATACCATCGCGCAAGCATCAACTGTGGGAAGATACTTGCTTTGAGTTTTTCCTTGGGATCAAAAATTCTCAACAATATTGGGAATTCAACCTTTCCCCCACCGGAGACTGGAATGTCTATCGTTTTGATGGCTACCGTCAAGGAATGAGGGAAGAAACAGCCTTGACAATACCTTCGTTTGATGTTAGAAAATATACCGATCAATTAGTACTTACTTTAAACATTGATTTGGATAAAATCATTTCGCCAGAACAGATAATTCAAGTTGCCATTACCACTGTTATTAAATGCAAAGATAATGGCGTTACTTACTGGGCGTTAACCCATCGAGGTGCAGAGGCTGATTTTCATTTACGAGACAGTTTTATTCTTGAATTGTAAAATTACAAAGGCGCGATAAATCGCCGTGTCTATAAAGGATTGATTGCGATTATGTCTGAGAATTTTCAGTTTTTAAATCCTAACCAACTACAGCAATGGCATCAAGGTATAAAAGATGCAAATCGTAATAATATTTACTGCCATTGTCGTACTTGCGGTTATGAATGGATAGATTCGACATTTGATGTTACGTGTGTCAAATGCAGTAGCAAAAATGTAGAAAGTATTTCATCTTGGCAATTTCCAGATGATTAAATAACAGCGTTTATATATAGGAATCCGATTTTATTTATGAACCGATCGATGTGGGTAGGCAAGAGGCAAAAGGCAATAGGCAAGAGGCTTATAGAAGATTAAAGGGTACTGAATTTTGTTCAAAAATCAAATATGAGTTCTATATATGCAACAAAACTGGTCACAAGAAATTTATATCAAAGCCTTAGAGAAGGCAGCACAGGCACATCAAGGTCAGAAAATGCCAGGTTCAGAAATACCTTACATTATTCACTTGAGTTTTGTGAGTATGGAACTAATTGCTGCCTTAAATGTGGAAAAAGAACGCGATGGTAATCTAGCAATTCAATGTGCTATTTTGCACGATGTAATTGAAGATACGGCGACAACATTTGAGGAAATAAAAACTGAATTCGGAGAAGCGATCGCTAACGGTGTACTTGCATTAACTAAAGATAATTCTTTAGAAAAAAAGTTGCAAATGGCAGATAGCTTGCGAAGAGTAAAGAAACAACCGCCAGAAATATGGATGGTAAAGCTAGCCGATAGAATTAGCAACTTACAAGCGCCGCCACACTATTGGAATCAAGAAAAAATTATTCAATATCGAGAAGAAGGAATTCAGATTTATGAAACATTGAAAGAAGCAAGTTCATTTCTTGCATCACGCTTGGCTAGCAAAATCGAAGACTACAAAGCATTTATTAAGTAATTTGATACTAATATTTCAACTTATATTAAGTACTTTCAAGTAGGGTGTGTTATGCCGTAGGCTAACGCACCTTCAATCATTGCTGACTACAAAGCTTTTATTAAATAGTGACATATCGATGCTATGTGAAATAGTATGGGACAAATCGTAAATTACTAGAGATAAAGTTATGGAATTAATTGAACTAATATTAGTACTAGCCACAGTAGTTGGTGTTGCAGATGGAAATACAATTTTGATTAAAGATGATGCAGACCGACCAATGACGGTAAAGCTAGCCTGCATTAATACACCCAAAACAACTAGCCAGCAATCAAATTTAGCAGCAACACAAAAGTTAAAACAACTGCTCCCACCTCAAGTTCCTGTGGTAATTAGAAGTACAGAAAAATTAAATAATGGTCGCACAATTGGTGAAGTGTTTGTGGATAATCGCTCGATTAATCTGCTTTTGGTACAAGAAGGTAATGCTGTAGTTGACCGAGACTCTTTATACAACTGCTATGAAACCAGAACTCAATATTTAATTGGTGAAGCCAATGCTAAAAATCAACGATTGGGATTGTGGCAGCAATCAAATAAAAAGATGAATCAATCAAAAACATCTACTTTGCGGGGAAAATTAATTTATGAAGAAATTCCTCCTGTGATGTCAGCTAGAGCTTATGAAGGTAACGAGTTTTTTCTAATTACTAACTCACCAAAACAGAATAGGTTAGTGCTGCGTCCATCTGTTCAAGTTTCCCGTTCTCAATTGCGAACGCTTAATAATAAAGAAGTTGAAATAACAGCAGTGTATGTTGAAGGTACTCGCCCTTCACCTACCAAAACTGCTTGTCCAATTGAGTTTAATGGACAATGTATCCCCCAAGGTGAAGGTTATCAAGTTTTATCCATAGTGCAGTTGAAATAAGATAGCACTTACGCAAAAACTCTCTAAAACTCTTATTTCTTTGTGTCCTATGCGTCCTTTGCGGTTAGTTTTTTCATGACTTTGCGTAAGTCCTGTAAGAATTGAAATTCAGAATTCAAAACTCAAGATGGTGTACTTGATTAACTTGAAATCTGTTGTAAAAACGCTGCGTTAGGACTGTTTATTGTTCCCCCAACCCTGTTTCCTTCTCCAAAAGACCGATCGCACTTCAGAAAATACTCCTAATAATAGATGACTTGGTAATTGGGAAAGAGATAATACTCAAGGGTTTAATTTCTCTTGCCAATCACTGACTAGGAGATTATTTGATGAAAACTAGAAAGCTAGGCAAACAAGGGTTAGAAGTTTCAACTATTGGACTTGGTTGTATGGGAATGTCCGAGTTCTATAGTGGTCGTGACGAACAAGAAGCGATCGCCACAATTCATCGAGCATTAGAATTGGGAGTTAACTTTCTTGATACCGCTGATATGTATGGGCCCTTTACTAACGAACAATTAGTAGGTAGAGCAATTAAAGACCGCCGCGATAAAGTAATATTAGCAACCAAATTTGGCAACGTCCGCACAGAAGATGGTGGTTGGCAAGGCATCAGTGGCAAACCAGAATACGTCCGTCAAGCTTGCGATGCTTCCCTCAAACGTCTGGGAGTTGATGTCATTGACCTTTATTATCAACATCGGGTAGATCCAACCGTACCCATTGAAGATACCGTCGGCGCAATGGCAGAGTTAGTTCAGCAAGGAAAAGTGCGTTATTTAGGACTTTCCGAAGCTGCTCCCGCTACAATTCGACGAGCGCAAGCAGTTCACCCAATTGCAGCACTGCAAACAGAATACTCTCTTTGGAGTCGAGAACCAGAGGATGAAATTTTACCTACAGTGCGAGAATTAGGAATTGGGTTTGTTCCTTATAGCCCATTAGGAAGAGGATTTTTATCAGGTGCAATTACTAGTCCTGAGGATCTTCCAGCCGATGATTATCGCAGAAATTCTCCCCGTTTTCAAGGTGACAATTTTTATAAAAACCTGCAATTAGTTGAGCAAGTCAAAGAAATTGCCACTGAAAAAAAAGTAACTGCAAGTCAACTGGCACTAGCATGGCTTTTGGCTCAAGGAGAAGATATTGTCCCAATTCCTGGTACAAAACGCCGTACTTACTTAGAGGAGAATATTGCAGCTACGGAAATTACTTTGACACAAGAAGATTTGAATCGAATTGAAGCAGTTGCACCCAAAAATGTCGCAGCAGGCGATCGCTATCCTGACATGAGTAGCGTTAACCGTTAATTGATTTAGCCTCAGAGGCTAAAGTGGGGAGCGATCGCTGTTGTGTCATTTTCAACTTCCTTACAAAAGAGAGAAGTTGTCTAAGAGGCTTCAAGAAATAGCAAACTCTCTGATTTGACTATCTAAAATTTTATAACCCCCAACTCCCGCAATTGCCCCAAAATGATCGAAAATAATTGAGTCAAACCTTGAGGGTTAAGTTTATCATGTCTCACCTATTAACAGCGATCGCTAAGCGACTTCTATGTAGTCTCACTCTGACAATACTCCTAACTTTTATACTTCCTGGCGCTACCTGGGCTGCTTCTAGCTTGGGACTTAATAACGGTCATCTTAGTACTTGTCCAGCTTCAAACAACTGTGTCGTGAGTCAAAACGCAGATTCTAAACACGCCATTGACCCCATCGCGTATCATATAGATCGCAACGCAGCAAAAGAAATCTTACTCAAAGTTCTCACCGTTGTTCCCCGTACAGAGGTTATCGAACAAACAGATAATTACATCCACGCCCTTTCTAAAAGCCGCATATTTAAATTTACTGATGATGTAGAGTTTTATTTTCCTCCTGATGAATCAGTAATTCATGTGCGATCGGCATCTCGTGTAGGAGAATCAGATCTTGGCGTTAACCGCAGACGCGTAGAACAAATTCGTTTAGCTCTACGTGATTTAAATATTTGATTGTAACAATTTCTGATTACTCATATCCTGTAATTGTTTGAGTTGGCGATCGTTGGTTTTTGCCTTCGCTGTAACCTAAATCATACATACTTGCCGCTTGGGAATCTTGTTCTGGCGAAATTTTAGATCGTCCAGCCCAAGCATCAGATTTTCCTAAATTAAACCAATCTTCATCAGTCATGTCATAGACAAATGTATTAAAAGTTGTTTTTTTGATATAGGCATCCATATAACTATCTCCCAGTGCTACAAAGAGCGCTTGTAGATTATCCTATTGCCATAATGACAATTACCTTACTGAAGATTACCTCCTCCGCAAGTATGAAAAAGTATAGGACTCCTATTTGATTTTTAAACAAAATTCAAAAACTTAATCTTCTAAAATCCCCTTGCCTTTTGCCTCTTGCCTTTTGCCTCTTGCCTATTTTTACGAGAACCGATACAAAATATTTCCATTTTCATTCACTTCAAAAGAAGCATTGAGTTCCTTGGCTTTATCATCTAAATATTCTTTAGCGTTCTGGGTTGATATGTCAGCATTTTTCGCCATTTGCAATACTGTTATAGCTATCCTGAGGGCAGAGACTTATATTATACAACGTATAATATAGGACATCACCCTTTAAGACTTAGCCAAACTTGGTTTTGCTAGTTTTCCTGAACCACTAAAACTGATTTCACAGGCCGCTTGATGAAATTTCTCTCCAAATCAATTTTTCCATAGAAGGTTTTACCCTTGTAATAAAGCGAAGACGAACTACCACCATCTAAATTCATCGCTTTTTTGACACCAAGGTTTTTCATCAAATCTGCCAGTGCTGGTAAGGAAATTCCAGAGTTAGCCCCAACTGAGGGTTTTTCAGAAACCATGACTAAAACAACACTACCATCATCAGTAATTCCTACAGCAGTTCTCGCATTGCGTTGGTTGCTACCAAGTGCATCTCGTTTACTAGCATTATCCACAAAACCTTCTTCTACCAACGTGAGTTTAGGTAAAAGGCGCGGCCCAGCACCGATAGCATCGGCTAACTGACAACCCGGTGGTGCCGATTCATTGTGTAAAGTAATATCATATTTAACATTTTGCCCGCATACATAGCGACGGAATTCTGTGCGATTGAGAATTTTACCCAAGTAAGGTTTTAAATTGGGATTGTTAACTAAGCGATCGTTTTGCTTGGGGTCAGCTACCAATTTTCCTTGTATGATGACGTATGATGTAGTTTTTTGGTTGGCTGGGTCAAAAAAGCCTGCATTGAAAATGGCGATCGCTTTATACTTCTCGGCAAACTCTTCTACAGTGCTTACTTTCTCTGATAATGCAGCAGTTACCAAAAATCGGCTATTAGCTGGAATAAATAGGATATTCGCTATACCTTCGGGCAAAGTCCGCTGTTCATAGCGGATAGGTTTTGCTGGTGAAACAGCAACAGTGGCTATTGGTGTTGGTAAAGAACGCATATTAAACCACAACACCGTACCCAAACTAGCTAAAGTCAAACCCAGCAGCCAAATTTTCCTCACTTTTTACCCCCAAACATAACTAGCATATTCTTATGGATGCTAGCTTATAAACGCGATCGAGTTTTCTTGCTTTAAAAGTAGCTTTTGCGACATGAATAGCAGCTTTTGTGACATGAATAGCAGCTTTTCTCAATAAATTTAAGCAAATATACCCACATTTATCGACTTAACCAATCCCATCCAATGCTCTCAAAATTCTGTAACATCACTGTGGCTACTAGATCTGCTCATTGCGTATCTTGATGAAATATAAATAACTCAGTATTTAAGCGATCGGGGTTATTTATAAATTAATCCAAACAGGAAAACTATATGACGCAACGCAAACGAAACTCCATCGCACTGACCAAAGCTGAACGACGGATTGAAGGAATGCAGACAATTAACACTGAATTAGACTTTGGTAATGGATTTTCTATTGCTACTTACAACACTAAAGTTATTCAGTTACGAGAGAAACTAGCCGCCTATAACCAAGCACAAACAATAGTAGACAAGACACACAATGCGCTAATAGAAGCAGAACGTGACATTAATACATATTCCGAACAGATGCTACTGAATGTTGCATCTCACTATGGCAGAAAGAGTGATGAATACGAGATGGCTGGTGGAACCCGCAGATCGGATCGCAGAAAATCACGTGCAGTAAGCCAAACGGTGAAGTCTGCCGAGTGATTGTCTTAACTCGTCTACCATCCATTCTGTAGGGTGCGTTGTCGCAAAGCGCAACGCACCATTTATATTAATAAAAACTTAATCAAATTAATTTTTACAAGAAAAACCTAAGCTATTTTATTCAAAAACAACGCTGCGATAAATTTCCGTCATCGGTAATTCCATCCCAACTGAATCTAATTTTGTAATTTCCTATAATTATATTTTGCTGTAGTTTGTAACTTCAACCTCATGAGCAATGCTTGTAGGTTTAGGAATAGGTAAACCATCTTCTAGCATTCCTTCTATATGAAATACAATAGCTTCTGCAATCATCTGCTTGACTTCTTCTAAAGTTTCGCCCACAGCTATACAACCTGGTAAATCAGGGATATAAGCGCCATAGCTAGTTTCTCCCTTTTCAATCACAACTGTATAACGCATCAGTCTTCCTCCAATCGAGCTTGTCTCCAGATATTTTTCAGAGTACCAATTGGTACATCCACATTTGGCTTACCAGACACTGTTACAGTACCAGGTTTATCTGGATGTTTGAACTGTCGATGACTACCTTTAGTTCTATCAAGATACCAACCATCAGCTTCTAGTCGTTTGATAACTTCGCGTACTTTCATCCTACTACTTATCTGTACAGATAAAATTTCTGTTAACCTTTGTAGAGACGTTTCTCATCGTGAATAAAGCCCAGTGCAATGTCTACGACGGACGTAGCTGCGGCATCAATGATGATGGAATGCAAAAGAGCGATCGTAAATGAACTAAGTACATTATTTCATTAATTCCTAGCAAATTCTCTGCGTCCTTCTGCGCTTACCTCTGCGCCACTTTGCGTTTAAATTTCAACTCTCAATTCACCACGATTTTAGGCAAAACTGTACTAAAGAACTTCCAATACGTTTCGCTTAAGGTGTTTTGATGAAAATTCAAGCAATGATTATTGTAGAGACGGCGATTCATCGCGTCTTCACCCAAGGATATATTGCAATCATTAATTGAATTGGTATTAAAGTGGTCAAATTATTAACTTTTTCAAAAACTCGCCAATCTCCCACAATTAATTGAGTCGAACAACTGTTCGGTTTTGCAACCTACCAAGCTATCCGACTCGGTTTTATATTCGGAGGTCGTCGCCTTCCTCGCTGGTTCAGGTCTGGACTCCCTGGTGTACGCTCGATAAATTCCCACTTACCGACTCTGACAATGGGGAGTACTCACGCCACAGCCACCGCCACCACGCGAAAACCAACATTGTTGTTACGATTCGCGCGCGCGTTCCTATTGCGATCGGCAGAACGGCAATTCCTAGCGTTGTTGTTCCAACTACCGCCACGCAGCAGCTAAAAACGACCTGCCCCATGCTCAAATTCTCAAACTAAGTGAGAAATTTGATTAAATGCAGTGTATAATAGTTTTGATATAAAGACACCAATTTTTGAAAAAAAATTTTTTATCCGCCTGCGGCGGAGAGAAGAAGGGAAAAGAATAAGAAGTGCAGAGGGCAAAAAGGGAAAAGTGTAAAGGGCAAGGAATCCTCACGCCACAGCCACCGCCACCACGCGAAAACCAACAAAGTGGTGACGAGTCGCGCGCGCGCTCCCAATGCGATCGGCAGAACGGCAATTCCTAGTATAGTTGATCCAACTACCGCCACGCAGCAGCTTAAAGTTATTATCTTTACCAGTTAACCACGCACTACCATCTGTCGGCGCACCCTGGTAATTGTCATTATATATATCTAGACACCATTCAAATACATTACCATGCATATCGTATAAACCGAAAGAGTTTGGTGGAAATTTTCCTACATTTATTGTTTCTTGACGATATTTACGTTGTGGGGCAGAGCCGTAAGGATACTCACCGTAGTAGTTAACTAAATCTGTGGTAATCGTTTCACCAAAATAAAACGGTGTAGTTGTCCCCGCGCGGCAAGCATATTCCCATTCGGCTTCGCTGGGTAGCCTGTAAGTCTGTCCTGTTTTCTGGCTCAACTTTTGACAAAACTCTACCGCCTCATCCCAACTTACATTTTCTACAGGTCGTCCATCACCTTTGAAATAAGCAGGATTTGTCCCCATAATGGCTTGATACTGTGCCTGGGTGACTGGATATTTCCCCATGAAGAACCCAGGAACTGTTACTTGATGCTGTGGACTTTCATCATCGTCTCGTTCCGCTTCCCATGTTGGTGAACCCATCGTAAAGGTTCCCCCTGGTATCTGCACCATTTCCAAGGTGACACCATTCCCTAAATTTTCTGCAAAATATTTCGCTTTCTCATTACGGCGGTTGGTGATATTGCCTTGTGCATTTACCGTAACCACTTCAAATTGAAAGGTTTGTAATCTATTTTTTGATTCTGGTTCAACTATACCTGACTTAGATGACTCTGGAGGATAACTAGGTTCAAGCTGCAATTCAATTTCATGTAGCTCATTATTAAGAAGGTTTAGCTCAGTCTTCTCCGCTTTAAGTTGCTGTTCTAATTGAAACTGTTTGGTAGGATCGGTCTCAATAGCTAAAGCTGCTCTGATACGCTTGACTTTCTCATTCCGAATTTCCCATTCTCCCTGAAGTCCATCTAGTTGTTCTTTTAGTCGGCGTTTTTGACCATCGCTAAGATTTGGCACAATCTAAATACCATCGTCTTGAAGTATTTTTGACATATTACTTTAAATATTTAGATTAAATTGTCCCACATAGATACAACAGTAGAGATAGCGATTCCGATTGCTAGAAAATTTCACTGAACATCTTAGCGCTCTTTTATTGCTCTGAAAAGATAAAAATATTGGATCGCACCTCATACCATTTCACTAAAATCCTGATACAAATTCTTTCCCCTCTGCTCCCCTGCTCCTCGGTTACTGAGCGCAGTCGAAGTATGCTCCCCTGCTTGCCTAAATGTATCAACCTTAAAGTGAAACGATATCACCTCCTTTGCGCCCCTACCCTGCGGGAAGGCGTACTCCTACGGAGAAGCAAGCTACGCGTAGCATCTCCTAGAGAAGCGCCTATGCGTTAAAAAAACATTACCCCTCTCCGCCACCGGAAAGGGGTTAATCACAGCTGAAACTCAGCACTACATTGTACAGACGCGATTCATCGCGTCTCTATCTAATAAGCGTCTTGCAACTCGTAGAAATCAGGCGAGACGTAATCTTTCCGCAAAGGCCAACCTACCCAATCTTCCGGCATCAAAATTCGCTTCAGATTTGGGTGTCCTTCATAGATAATGCCGTACATATCGTAAGACTCGCGCTCTTGCCAATCAGCGGTCTTCCAAATCCAGTACACTGAAGGTACCACAGGATTTTCTCGTGGTAGGAACACCTTTAAGCGGACTTCTTCAGGCTGATCTGCATTATCACCCACTTTAACCAAGTGATACACGCTCACCAATTCCTGTCCCGGCCCAAGGTCAACACCACCTTGAAACTGGAGATAATTAAACCCATAAGCATAAAGGGCTGTAGCGGTGGGTAATAAGAAATCTGGCTCCACCTTAATTATCTCCACTCCGTTTTTGTCCGGTGCGAGAGACTCATGACCAAAACCATTTTCCGTCAACCACTGGGAAACTTTGCCAGCTTCTACCAAAGACTCTTCTTTGGCTGCTGGTACTGGTTTAGATTCTTCTTCAGCCACGGGGTTGTTCCTCCTTTTTCTTAGCTGTCAGCAATGCAGGTGGTACTGGCATACCAATCGCTTCTGTCAATTCTTTCGGTGGTACAGAGCGAGTATCTGACTGCAAATACTTACCAGTTAAGATTTCTTCCACTGGCTTGAGGTTATGAGCGGTGCTGTAATAGCGGTGAGTTTGCTTAATTTTACCCCGCTCTTGCATCGAATCATTAGCGATTTTCTTCCGCAGCTTAATAATCGCGTCGATAATTGCTTCCGGACGAGGAGGACAACCAGGCAAATACACATCCACAGGAATCAATTTATCAACACCGCGCACTGCCGTCGGAGAATCAACACTGAACATCCCGCCAGTAATTGTGCAAGCACCCATCGCGATTACATACTTCGGCTCAGGCATTTGTTCGTAAAGACGCACCAATTGGGGTGCCATCTTCATCGTAATTGTCCCTGCCGTAATGATTAAATCAGCTTGGCGGGGGCTAGAACGAGGAATTAGACCAAAACGGTCAAAATCAAATCGCGAGCCAATTAAAGCTGCAAACTCAATAAAACAGCAAGCAGTACCAAATAACAGCGGCCACAAACTAGAAAGCCGTGCCCAGTTGTAGAGATCGTCAACCGTAGTCAAAATGACGTTTTCTGAAAGGTCTTGAGTGACAGTAGGACGCTCAATGGGGTTGATGATTCGCTCTTTGTCCTGGGTTATTAAGTTAGAATTCAAGACCATTCCAAAGCTCCTTTACGCCATGCGTAAACTAAAGCAACTACAAGAATTGCAATAAAGATTAGCGCTTCAATAAATGCCAATAGCCCCAGACGGTGGAAAGCTACCGCCCAAGGATACAAGAATACAGTCTCCACGTCAAAGACCACGAAGACCAGAGCAAACATGTAGTAGCGAATATTGAACTGAATCCAGGCTCCCCCGATGGGTTCCATACCAGATTCGTAAGTAGTACGCCGTTCAGGGCTGTAACTACTAGGTCGTAAAAGCTTGGATGCTGAGAGCGCTAAGGCAGGAACTAGGCTACAGATTATTAAGAAGCCTAGAAGGTACTCGTAACCGCTGAGGACAAACACAATGAGTATCTACCGCTTATGGAGTATTTAAGTTAGGACTGGGCATGGGGCATTGGGCATCGGGCATTGGGAGTTTGGGATATGAGGGAGACAAGGGGACAAGGAGAAAACTTGCTTTTCTTGTCTTTTCTCCTTGTACCCCCATCCTCTTCCCATGCCCCATGCCCAATGCCCCATGCCCAATCCCTAGAATTACGTTACTTTCTTTTACATTATATCTGTTTGATTTTTCTGAAATCTACGAAACAAATGCATTTCAGGTATTTGATTGGTTTTTGGTATTGATAGAAAAGTCTAACAGTTATGTCATAATTTTTAACGTATATTTAAGATTTCTCCTCTGCGAGGCCTTAGCCATGAGCGAACCAGCTGTTGAGACTTCAGTGTTAGACCGCTATGAGTGTCGCGCCTGCGGTTATGTTTACGAACCTGAAAAGGGAGATGACAAACATGACATTTCTTCAGGAACACCCTTTGCAGAACTGCCCGTAAATTGGCGCTGTCCAGTTTGTACTGCCAAGAAAACGGCTTTTGCCAACATCGGACCTGTGGGTGCGGCATCCGGCTTTAAAGAAAATCTCGGTTACGGTTTGGGTGTCAACAGCCTAACGCCAACCCAAAAGAATGTCCTAATTTTCGGTGCCTTGGCTCTTGCCTTTTTGTTTTTTGTCAGTCTCTACGGCTTACAATAACATCCGGTTAAGAGTTAGGAGTTAGGAGTTACGAGTTGGGAGTTAGGAATTCTGAATTCTGAATTCTCAAGACAGTAGCCTTTAAGGTAAACGTTTTAGAAAACCCTTACACAAATTTAGAATCAATCTAAGAGATACTGATGCATTCAATTGTGAAAAGTTGGCAACGAATATTTGCCTTGTTACTCGTAGTCCTGATGTGTATAGGTTGTAGCAAAGTGCCTTCCGTTAGCTACAACCCTTGGAAAATCATTTCTGTGCCAACAGATGCGAAGTTGCTGGATATTGCTTTTACTGGTAATCCTCAGCATGGCTACTTAGTAGGTAGCAATGCCACCTTATTGGAAACCAATGATGGAGGCGATACTTGGAAACCAATAACACTGCAACTAGATGAGCAAAAGTATCGCTTTAACTCGGTAAGTTTTATCGGTAAAGAAGGCTGGATTGCCGGAGAACCTGGATTTTTAATCCATACCACTGATGAAGGTGCTTCTTGGTCGCGGATTGCTTTGAGCGAAAAGCTACCGGGTAACCCGATCGCAGTTAAAGCGCTAGCAGACAACACAGCTGAGTTGGCTACTGATGTGGGAGCCATCTATCAAACCACAGACGGCGGCAAAAACTGGAAAGCCCAAGTGGAATCAGCAGTAGGCGTAGTGCGTAACTTAGAACGTTCTGCTGATGGCAAATATGTTGCCGTTTCCGCTAAGGGGAACTTCTACTCGACTTGGGAACCAGGGCAAAGTGCTTGGGTTCCTCACAACCGCAATAGTTCTCGCCGAGTAGAAAATATGGGTTTTGCTGACAATGGTCAGTTGTGGATGCTAGCCAGAGGCGGTCAAATCCAGTTTACTGAACCAACTAAACCTGAGGAGTGGCAAAAAGCAGAATTTCCAGAGTTATCCACTAGTTGGGGTTTACTAGATTTGGCATACCGCACACCCGATGAAATTTGGATAGGTGGCGGTAGCGGTAATTTGCTACAAAGTACCGACGGTGGCAAAACCTGGCAAAAAGACCGTGAGGTAGAAGAAGTAGCTGCTAATTTGTACAAGATCGTTTTCTTAAAACCAGAACAGGGATTTGTCATTGGCGATCGCGGCATCTTGCTGAAATACCTACCAAACCCTGAAACAACTACCGCAGAAGCCGCTTAGGGGCTAGGGACTGGTGACTGGGGATTAGGCACTGGGAAAGAGTTTTCTTAACCCAATGCCCAATGACGGCAGTTGCTACAACTCTTGGAACCCCGGCAACGCACTGCCTCCCCAATGCCCCATACCCTAATTACATTTCTGAGAAGAACTTTGCAACTTGTAACTCTTTCTAAACTTTGTAGGATAATAAACTCAATACATTCTTAATGAAGGTAGGGATCTAAATGTCAGGTACCACTGGAGAACGTCCGTTTTCGGACATCATTACCAGCGTTCGTTACTGGGTAATTCATAGCATCACCATCCCCGCATTGTTTATTGCTGGTTGGTTATTTGTCAGCACTGGACTGGCTTATGATGCTTTTGGTACACCCCGCCCCAATGAATATTTCACATCAGTGCGGCAAGAAGTACCAATTGTGAAGAACCGTTTTGAAGCTAAACAACAAGTTGAACAATTTATTGGAAAGTAGTTTGAGATCATGACTAGCGGCAATAACATCAATCAACCAGTTACCTATCCAATTTTTACCGTTAGATGGCTGGCAGTTCACACCTTAGGTGTGCCAACTGTATTCTTTTTGGGCGCGATCGCCGCAATGCAATTTATTCAACGCTAGGAGCAAGTTATGGACAGATCGCCCAATCCTAATAATCAACCGGTTGAATTAAACCGGACTTCACTATACCTGGGACTACTACTAATTTTCGTTCTGGGAATTCTGTTTTCTAGTTACTTCTTTAACTAACTAGAACAAATGTTGTTAATCTTTGTTTATTGAACGTGTGTTGATTTGTTGTTAAGGGAGGAGAGAAGCTGTGTCTGGAAGTGGGAGAATTCCCCTGTGGGTCGTCGCTACGGTCGCAGGATTAGGTGTAATTACAGTCTTAGGCATTTTCTTTTATGGTGCCTACGCCGGACTGGGTTCTTCAATCTAAAATTAGTTTGAAGCCAATACTATAAAGTCTGAATTTTCTAGCATTTGTTGAGAAATCAGCATTAAAAAACCGCCTGTCTCTTTGAGATAGGCGGTATTGTTACAGCAAATTTCAAGGAAAGCCAATCAATTTTGGATTTTGGATTGACCCTATACTTGAATGTTTTACTTTTGAATTCTGAATTCAGAATTCTGGTGTGATAATTAGGTAATTGGTGCGAAGTAATCTATTACCAATTACCAATGAAGGAATAAACCAATTAAGCAATATCTTCGCTTTCTATGTATAAAAATAGAAATGCGAATACTGCACCTGGTAAAACCCAACCAATGATCGGAACGAAGATAGCAGGCAAGTAGGAAGTGCTAGCCAAGATGGTAGGCAAAAATTCAAATGCCATAGAAAAAGTTCCTGTTAAATCACACTACAATTCAAGATGAGCTTACTGCAAAGTGCGCCAGATTTTTTAAATTCTAAAGATTTTTAACACAGCAGATATTGGGCATAGGGCATGGGGCATGGGGCATGGGAGATGGGGAGATGGGGGAAAGAGAATTTATGCTTTCCACACCTCTTCATACCCAATGCCCAATGCCCAATGCCCCATGCCCTATGCCCCATTTAAATACCCAATAATTCATCTAGCTCTAAGTTTGGCAAGTCTGGAGGGATGACAGTTCGCACTGTTGTCACTTTGTGACTCTCCTGTTGGGTTGTTGGATCGACAGCGATCGCTTCTAAGCGAATTTCCAAACAGCCAAAGGGAATGTTTAATTGCGTCATCACTTCCAAGCCTCCCAAGGTGTTAGGTACTAAATTTGTCAGTAAATGAGGCCCGTCTAATAACCAACGAGTTTGGCAGTCTTCAACCCATAACTTGATAGCAATTTGTCGAGGTACTTCAGGCATCACTACGCGTACTATCACAGACTTGCCAGCTATTAGTTCGCCCTCTGGCACATACAGTTGTGGAATTGGTAAAGGCTCAATTGCTTCCATACTTATAGCTAGGAGACGAGATAAATCTGATGCTAGTTGCTCCTCTTCTTCTAAGGCATAACTCTTCGTTGCCTCGGTTTCTAATTCACTATATGTATCATATACAACAATTTCTTGCGCCAACCAAGCTGAAGCTGTATTTCTGCTAATCGGCGGAGGCGGAGGCGGTATTTGTGATGGCAAAGGTGATGAAAATGTCGGTTCTTCTAAGATTTGTTCTATTACCGTATTTTCCTGTATAACTAGGTCTACTTTTTCTACTGCGTCTGTGTCTTCTAGTATTTCTGTATTGGCATCTAGATTTAACAGCAAGTTGACATCAACAGCATCAACATCGCTATTGGGAGTTTCTGCACTCACAGAAAGCGACGCCTGCGGATCTGGAATATAGTTATCGTAGTCTTGGGGTGGTAGCTCATTTACAGGTTCAGGGAAAGAGTAACCTTGGCTGTGCATCCACTTCCTGAGCAAGGGAGACGAGTAAAGTTTTGTTTTAATGAATTCTGAATTTGTCTGAGAAAGTACTTGAGCAATAGATTCTTCTTGGACTTCTAAATTTGGTTGAGGTGATATTTGAGCAATAGATTCTTCTTGGACTTCTAAATTTGGTTGAGGTGATATTTGAGCAATAGATTCTTCTTGGACTTCTAAATTTGGTTGAGGTGATATTTGAGCAACAGATTCTTCTTGAACTTCTAAATTTGGTTGAGCCAGCAGTTCGGCTGTGTTCTGATCTTCATTGATAGTTGTGTCTAACTGCGGTATTTCCTCAGCTGCTTGAATTTCCAATGTATCTGGAGCATTATCTTTTACTTGTTCTGTACCACTTGAGACAGTTTGTAGCCGTTTCAAGTATGGAAAAGTCGTGTCGAGTATTGGTATTCGGCGTTGCCTGATGACTAACTGCTCCAAGTTGATGGCAGCTATAGTAGCATCCTTTTCTAAAAGCTCATTCTGTAAAGGAGATTCTGCAACGACATCTGTGGGGGTATTGACATCAGTTTGAATGGGGGGCAATTTTGGTAATTGAGGCGAACTAGCTGAATTTTTCAGTTGAGATGTCCGACGGGTGGCTTCTCGCAGAACTTGGAGATTTATTTGCGCTGGTAGGGGAGTATTTGGAGATGGGTTGGTTACCACAGCCTCGTCTGTTTTTCGGACTTTGACCAGATTCAATAGTTTTAAATCGAGCTTAACAGTTGCCTCTGATTCTGTGAAACTCCCAGAGGAGGCCGATGTTGCTATCACCTCATTGGAGGATGTACTAGATTTTGCTGCGGCTGTGATTGTCAGTAATTCTGTTACATCTGCTGTAATTGTGAAAGACTGGTTGGCTAACTGTGTGACTTCACTAGTGTCAGTGAATTTACCATACAAACTGATATCTGCCAAAATTAACTTGGATTCACATTCAGCAGGAATATCAATTGAAGTATTGATATTGAAAGGCAGTTCTTGGTCTGGTAAGGATTGCCGTACCTGGGTCAAGATTTGCGACTGTAGGGGCGATCGCAATTCAATTTTTAGTTCTAGTCCACGGACGCTTTTTGGCGATAATGTCTCAGCCAGTTTTAGATTCGCCTTTTCCTCAAGTTCTACGCGCCCATTAATCGTTAAAGCTTGTCCCCAACGAGCAATATAAGTATCCCGATCTAAACTCAGCAATAATGGCGGTAGCTGTTGTTTTTCAGAAGAATCTACAACCTTTTCATCTTCAGATAACGGTTCAGGAGTCGGTAAAGCTAATTCTATTAAATTTTGTAAAATCTGTTCTACCGTTTCACCTTTGAGCCATACAGGACTGATCGGGCGATCGATCCCTATATTCTCTTCTGGAGTTGTATCTGGCACAATAGCTGTGTCAGTGCTGGTAAATATATCCTCTTCTTCAGTTATATCTGGGACGATAGCCGTGTCAGTCCTGGTAAATATATCCTCTTCTTCAGTTATATCTGGGACGATAGCCGTGTCAGTGCTGGTAAATATATCCTCTTCTTCAGTTATATCTGGGACAATAGCCGTATCAGTCCTGGTAAATATATCCTCTTCTCTGGTTGTATTTGTTACAAAAGTTGTGTCAGTGCTACTAAATATATCCTCTTTTCTAGTTGCATCTGGCACAATAGCTGCACCAGTAAAATTAAATACATTGTATTCTTTGGCTGTATCTGGCACAATAGCTGTGCCAGTGCTGTTAGTTGTATATTCCGGTTGAGTTACGTCTAGGACAATAGCCGTGTCAGTGCTGCTAGATGTATCTTTTTTAGTAGCATTTAGCACAATATTTGTGTCAGTCTTACTATTTATATCTTCTTGTATAGTTCCATTTGCCACAATAGCCGTGTCAGCGCTGCTATCTGTAGGAATTGGCAGCTCTGTGGAGAGCGCGATCGCCTGCTCCAGCGTTTCTACTGGCTGTGGGGCATGGTGTATGGGGAATGGGGCATCGGGAAGAGACATAGGGGAAAGACTTGCTGCAACTTCTCCCCTGCTCCCCTGCCCCTCTGCTCCCCCTGCTGCCTCTGCTTGCTGACACAGGACTTGCACTTGGATTCCGTATTGCCAAGATTTACCCAACATATCCGACATCAAATCGCCCGAACAGCGCAGTTCCCAAACTCCTGGCTCAAAGTGAGTAAACGGAATTACCGCCATTAAGCCTTCTGAGTTAGTGCGACGCGAACGCTTGAAAATTCGCCGTTTTGGTGTAACTTCGTGTGTTGAAAAATGAGTGACGCGCACTTCCACATCCGTATTCAGCAGGCTAGAACGAGCCAGAACTCTATACTGCCCTTCCAAAATTTGTAAATTTGGCGATTCCAGGATATGCCACGAGCGATCGCCTTGCTTCTGTATCAGAAATTGCCAGTGTTCCATTGTGAGTGATGCCCAGACCTACAAGCCGCCCAGTAATATTTTGTATAAGCTTGCTTGCAAGTTTACCTCAGTAATTCCTAATTGCATCCCTAAAAAGCCTATCAAGTTAACTTAGTTTCATATACTTAAATTTTCGCAAAGTCAATACCTTGGAATTAGCCTTTTTTTAATCAACAACCCAATCTCCACAGAACAGAACATACAATAAATTAAGATTCACTTGACAACTTTAGATTAAATTGTGACACTCACGTTTTGCTACAAGCAGGTAGAATGTGGTTTCTAAGTATGCTCTTCGATTGCCAATCTCATAGCTAATAACGCGCTGTCTTTTTAGACCGCTACAACCAGCGTTCTCCCGGAGTTAAATGTAGGTGACAATAAAAATTTACAGGAGGGATTCTATGCTAGTCATTTTAATGGACGAGCAAATCCTTGCCCCTGAGCAGGTTTGCCAGTCTTGTTTACTCGCTGATGGGAGCGGCCAACCCCGTTGGCGTGGGGGTCAACTCCGTTGTGGCCAAGCCATTCGCAAACGAAATCAACAGCAGCCAGACCAGTATGAATGTGTAATGGGCTTTCGCATCGCCCATATAGAATAACTGAATTTACCAGCAAGACCAGGCAACTGCGTTATCCTAAGGTCAAGTAAGTGTTGAAAAATAACCATAGGAGAATGCATAATGACTTGGCGCGGGTCTACAACTGTTCCAGATCGGATTTTTGCTTGCTTGCCTTATTTGCTGCCCCTAATTGACGGTTTAGTCTTTGGTAGGTTTTTGTTCACTCAGTTTCCAGTACTACAAGTCCTGCTTTTACCGCTCCAACCAGTGCTAATAATTTACGGTAGTTTAGGACAATTGGGACAACTAATCGTGTTCTTTGCCTTGTTCCTACTGGTGGTAAGAAACGAAAAAATCAGTCACTTCATTCGTTTCAACACAATGCAGGCAATTCTTTTGGACATAGTTATATTTTTGTGTTCCATATTGGTCCGAATTTTAGGACAGGTTCCTGGTACTAGCTTTGCAATAGAAACAGTAGCTAACACTATCTTTTTAGGCGTAGTGGTAGCAGTTGGATATTCAGTCATCCAGTCTTTAATCGGGCGTTATGCAGAAATTCCAGCGATTTCTGATGCCGTGCATATGCAAGTACGCTAGTTGTTAACGGGTCGCTACGGTGTTTTCCAGGCGACCAATACCTTCAATTTCTACACGGACGCGATCGCCCAATTGCAACGCGCTAACACCCTCTGGCGTTCCTGTAAGCACCACATCTCCCGGTAGCAGCGTCATCACCTGACTGATATAAGACACTAAAACATCCGGCGGAAACACCATCTGATCGATACAGGCAGATTGGACTGGGTTGGCATCGTCATTCAAAAAAGTCTGCAATCTCGCTCCTGGATTTAATTCCCGCACAATCCAAGGGCCCAAAGGACAAAAAGTATCAAAACCTTTGGCTCGCGTCCATTGACCATCTTGTTTTTGTAAATCCCGTGCTGTCACATCATTAGCGATGGTGTAGCCCCAAATTTTAGTTTGGGCGATTTCTGGCGTACAGTCAGAAACGCGATCGCCAATTATTAATGCTAACTCTCCTTCATAATCTACTCGTTGCGATTGGGGAGGATATTTAATTTCCGTCTCCGATGGAATAATCGACGTGGGTGGCTTCAGAAAAATTAGCGGCTCAGAAGGCACTGGAGTTCCCATTTCTGCGGCATGATCGGCGTAATTCTTCCCCACAGCCACAATTTTCGATGGAGCGCAGGGAGCCAAAATTTGGTAATTTTCTGGCGTTAAAATCAAATCAGTGGGTTGCCCTTGTAACCAGGGCGGAGCATCTAGCACCTGGACGTTGAAGGATGGTTGTAGTAACCCATAGTAAATTTGTCCTTCTTGATTTTGAATTCGTACATAGCGCTGCGCCATAACCTCGATCGATATCCTTTTGTCTTTGATTAAAACCTGTAAGCGGGTAGTAGCAATCCTCAGTTAGCTTTTTGGCGAACCGATTGAGCCTTAAGCAAAAAAGCGATCGCTACAGATGCCCTTTGAAAAAGGCTAAGCTGATAGCTCAATCAATTTGCTGGCGAACACCAAAAGCTGGATTCTTACTGGCTAAAGAAATCTGGGGTCGGTGAGCGACCTAGTATTTCAATAGGGACATCCAAGAAATGAAATCCAAAGTTCGGCGGATTAGCTAACGATCCAAATTGAAAACTGGTAAGATTATAGTTCCTTGTTGCTTCAGATGTTGATGAATACTAGTATTTTGCATAAATCTAAGTATGAATTGGCACTAGCGACCATTTTTTGTCCATAAGGAGACTAAAAAATATGACCACAAGTTACGAAACAATGTACATCCTGCGTCCTGACTTGGGAGATGAGCAGGTAGAGCAAGCAGTTGCTAAATATCAGAATTTGCTGCGCGAACAAGGCGCTGAGGATATCCAAATTCAAAATCGTGGTAAGCGTCGTCTGGCTTATGAAATCAAAAGACACCGCGATGGCATTTACATCCAATTGAACTACACCGCACCTGCAACTGCGATCGCTCCCTTTGAACGCGCCATGCGCTTGAGTGAAGACGTGATTCGCTATCTCACAATTAAGCAGGAACTGGAAGAGGATAAAACTGCCAAAGTAGCTGCAAATGCAACTGCATAGTAAATAGGGCATGGGGCATGGGGCATAGAAAAATGAAGGAGATGGGGCAGTGTGAGAAAAGATTTCTTCCCCATCCTCCCAATGCCCAATGCCCAATGCCCAATCCCCAACCCCCAATCCCATTCAATAAAATTTTGTTTTTTTATTTACCAGTAACTTAGTTAGTAATGCTAAATTAACAAATACTTGCCAAAGGTAGTACTCCCGCAGTTATACCTAAGACTGGACAAGATTCTGAATGGGAGCGGTAAGCTACTGTGAGTCAATCTAATACATCAAACATCCAAGTTCTCTCTACGGAAGTGTCGCAACTACGCCAAGAGTTGCAACTCCGCGATCAATTAGTGCAACAGCTATCTCAAGAACTCTTCCGGCTGGTAAAGGGTAATACTAATTTTATGCCCCAACAGTCTGAAGTTGAGCGCGATAACACGCAGTTACAAGCTTTGCAAGAACAACTCCAAGCTGTCGAGCAACAGGTGGCATTTTACCAGGAGCAAATTACAACTCGTGACTCCGAAATTTACCAATTGCGACAGTCAGTCCAAGAACTGACCGATCGCACCCGGATGTTGGAGCAAGTAGTACAAGAACTCCCTCAAATTTACCGCCGTAAGTTTGAGGAGCGTATGACGCCAGTCAGAGAAAAAGTCGCAATGCTACAACGAGAAAACCGCCAACTACAGGCGGAACTGCAAAGTGTAAGTTACCGTTTAGCAATCAAAACCCGCAATGCTAGTCACAGCGGCATTGATTTACCAAACTTTCCTCGTCCTACATCGGAAGAAAATCAGATTTCAACTCCTCAAAATGCCTAAAAGAGGATGTTTGAAAAGTAGTAGCTGATGTATCAAAAACTTTTCTTTAGATTTACCCTACCCTCCTCCTTCAAAAGGAGGAACAGGAGGATTTGAGATTGGCTTATTCCCCTTTTTTAGGCTCGTTCAGAGGAATGTCGATATGAAGGCATACCACCTTTCAAACATCGTCTGAGAGTAGTTTAAAAAGCCGTGCTTTCAAGAAGCTGGGGAGTCTGAGAAAAATTGCATCTGTTGTCACCGATTTTGGTCATTTCCGGTACTACATCAATAGCTGGGAAGCTATGAGTTTTCCTCAACATTGTTCTATGAGTAAAATAGTAAATTAGCCTGCTAGCACCAGACTTTTTTCTTTGACAATGTGAGGATGCACAAAAAGTTTAAATAAATGCAAAATCGCTTGACTCCGCCATCCTTCTTAAGTTAGATTTATATATCAGACTGCTAGCACCAGACTCTCATCTTTATCAGTAGTAAAGATGTCTTCATAAGTGTCAAATATCTCAAATACTGAATCTAATTGTGTAAGTTCCAAAATCAATCTTACAGGAGTTTGCACGTTGCATAGAACTAAGCGACAGCCTCTTTGACGTGCAGCTTTCAACCCTTTTACTAGAGGAACTAAACCAGAACTGTCCATAAAGTTAACTTCTGCCAGGTCAATAACCCAGAGTTGATGAGGTTGGGGCACGACTCCAGCCATCTGTTCACTCAAAGCCATGCCACCTTGCAAATCGATGCTTGCTTGGGGTTTGAATAAAATCACTTGAAGTTCTTGTGTAAGAGTCATGAATTTAACAGGGTAGTTGGAACACTTGACAAAAAACTGAAAAAAGACATAAATACGCCTTCTCTTTCAACAGCAAAATCACTGTTTTACCCAGATATTTAGGTAATTCCAGCCGTGAAGTTGACAGAGTTTTCTTCAGTATTCATGTCGTATAATTTGTAATAACTTTCCCCAATATAGGCATAAGCGCCTAACAAATTCGGTATCAACCGTATCTTTTACGAAATTTTCATAATTTAACCAGCGATTTATAAATTTTTTATAAATTATTTTTGTTATTGTTACACAAGTATGTGTTTGTGGTAAGAAATGCTAAAAATCTTATAATTAATAACTAAAACTTAATAATAACCATAGATTATAATATATGAATTATTCAGGCTAAGAGGAGTTAATAAATCCATGTAGTGGTTTGATTGACACCCTAGCTAAAAACAAGCAAAGATATAGTAAAAGTAAAAATTTGTAAACACGGCGGTGCGGGATGTCTTTAGAGTTCATTTCACTAGAAAACATCCAGGAAGTCGCCCATAACTACGGCTATTGGGCGATTTTTTTGGGAATTTTGCTAGAAAATTTAGGCATTCCTGTTCCTGGCGAAACCGTGACCCTAGTGGGCGGATTTTTAGCTGGTAGCGACGAACTAAATTTCTGGCTGGTTCTCGGTGACGCAATTATGGGTGCTGTAATTGGCGGAGTTTGTGGCTATTGGGTTGGTAGAGCCAGCGGCTGGCCTTTTTTGGTAAAAGTTGCTAGCATCTTTCGGATTTCGGAAGTGCGATTGCTGAATATTAAAGAGCAATTTAGTCAAAATAGTGCAAAAGCAGTATTTGTTGGACGTTTTCTGGCATTATTACGGGTTTTTGCTGCGCCACTAGCTGGGGTAGCTGAAATGCCCTTCAGAAAATTCTTTTTATACAATTTTTTAGGAGCAATTGCTTGGGCTAGCTTGATGGTGACATTAGCTTTTTTTGCTGGCAAAATTATTTCCCTAGAGCAATTGGTTGCTTGGGTGAGTAAATTTGCGATCGTAGCATTACTGATTTTAGCTGGTTTAATCTTTGTGCCAGTATGGTTGGAGTCTCGTCAAGTTAAAGAAGTGGGAAGTGAGGAGTGAGGAGTCAGGAGTGAGGAGTGAGGAGTCAGGAGTGAGGAGTAGAGTAAAAAGTTATTTCTTTTAACTTTCCTTCCTTTATTTTGCATTTTTAACTCCTAACTCCTAACTCCTAACTCCTAACTTTTAGTTAACTGCGACCAAATGCGAGTTGGTAGCCCCCAAACGTAGATAAAGCCTTCAGCAGCTTTGTGATCGAATTGGTCTTCGGCTCCGTAGGTTGCCAAATCGGGACTGTAGAGTGAATTATCACTAGAGCGTCCAACGATGGTGGCATTACCCTTAAACAACTTCACCCGCACAGTTCCAGATACTTGCTCTTGTGTCTTTTGAATAAAAGCGTCTAGTGCTGCTTTGAGTGGACTGTACCAAAGTCCGTTGTAAACGATTTGACTATAAGTTTCTTCAATCCCAAGCTTGTAATGGGTAACATCTGCTGTCAAAGTCAAACTTTCCAAATCTCTATGTGCCTGAATTAGGACTAACATCCCGGGTGATTCGTAAATCTCCCGCGATTTTATGCCTACTAGACGGTTTTCGATCATATCAATCCGACCAATACCGTGATTTCCTACAAGCTGATTGAGTTGTTCAATTAGCTCAACTGGCTTTTTGGCTACGCCATTGAGGCTGGTGGGAATACCACGATGGAAACCAATTTCAATGTACTCTGGTTCATTGGGCGTGTTAGCGATCGCTTTGGTCATTTCATAGATTTCTTCTGGTGGCTCGAATGAAGGATCTTCGAGTAAACCAGCTTCAATGCTCCGACCGAGCAAATTCTTATCAATGCTGTAGGGAGAAGATTTTTTGACTGGTGAGGGAATACCAAACTTTTCACCATAGGCGATGGTTTGCTCGCGGCTCATTCCCCATTCTCTGGCTGGTGCAAGAATCTTCAGGTTGGGGTTGAGGGCGGTAACAGAGACATCAAAGCGGACTTGATCGTTACCTTTGCCGGTGCAACCGTGAGCGATCGCATCAGCACCGTATTTTTCGGCTGTTTCTACTAATACCTTGGCAATTAGCGGACGGGCAAGGGCAGTTCCTAGAGGGTAACGATTTTCATAAAGGGCGTTGGCTTGAATTGCTGCAAAGGCGTAATCTTTAACAAAGCTGTCTTTAACATCCGCTACTAAGGATTCACTTGCACCGGATTTGAGAGCTTTTTCTCTGACTGGCTCTAACTCATCTCCCTGACCTAAATCTGCTGCGAGGGTAATTACCTCTTCCACACCCCACTCATGTTTAAGGTAGGGGATGCAAACTGAGGTATCTACTCCGCCAGAATATGCCAGGACAACCTTTTTGGCGCGACCCATTAATTTCTCCAGTTAGGAAAGAAAACAAACAATGAGTCATTATTATATCGAAACTAATTCGTACATACTTTATTGATGCAACAACCAATAGGAGGAATTTGGAGTCAGAAATCAGAATTCAGAATTCTGATTTTCAACCTAGTCGGGAATCTCAAACGCTCGATTCCCATAAAGAAAATCAACGGTTTATATTTTAGGACTTACGCAAAATATAACGAAAATAGCGGTAATACCCTGCGGGAAGCCGCTCCGCGTCTACATAAATTACCGTTACACAACAATAAGGCTTTTGGTCATATCTTGCATAAGTCCTGTATTTCTCGGATTAGTCTGAAGCTTGGGGTGAGCAATTGCAAAATTGCATAGATGAGTCTAAAAGGCAATACATTTTTATGCAATTTTACATACATGATTATGCTGATATTTATACTGAAAGTTGCATCTCAGTTTGCATAAAATCTCAAGGACAAATTTATGTGCTTTTTTTATTCTGTATGTAAATTGTCGAAAATTTTGGTGTCAAAAAAGTAGCACCACTAAGCAAATATCAAGCACATAGTATCAAAGTCTTTCCACAATATTAACAGACAAACTTATGCCTACTTTTCCTTCCGAGCTTGAGAATCAAATCTATCTCTACCAGTACACATATGGTTTTCGTGGTCTTGATCTCAATGTAGTGAATGTGTGGGATGACTATACAGGACGCGGTGTTTTAGTTGGTGTAATCGATGATGGATTTGATTATAACCACTACGATTTGGATAACAATTACGACAAAACGAGAGATTATGACACTATCAACCAAGAATACACTCAATGGCGGCGCTGGCAATGATAGCCTAAATGGTGGTGCTGGTAATGATACGCTCTACGGTGGCGCGGGTAATGACACCTTGAGTGGTGGTACTGGTAATGATGTTCTCGTTGGCGGTGCTGGCAACGATATACTGACAGGCGGTGCGGGGAGCGATCGCTTTACTTTCAATTCTCGTAGTGAAGGGATTGATACAATTACTGATTTTAATGTAATTGATGATACTGTTGTTGTTTGTGCCGCTGGTTTTGGTGGCGGGTTAGTTGCTGGTAAGGCGATCGCTGCTAGCCAATTTATTATAGGTACAGCCGCGACTACAAGTAGTCAGAGATTTATCTACGACAAAAATAACGGCGCTCTGTTCTTCGATCAAGATGGTACAGGAGCGATCGCCAAAATTCAATTTGCTACACTCAATACTGCACTAACCTTAACTAATACAGATATTTTTGTTGCTGCTTAAAGATTTCACGTTGACTGTTAACCGTTAACAGTCATTAACGGTCTCCTTGGTGAAGATGATTGCCATCTGAAGTTTTGGCAATGCCAAAATTATCACAACGGCAATTTGCACAGCGATGTTTGTTTACACAAAGTTTATATCTACCTGACAAAATTGAAGATTTAACGAAGATCATCTTTTGTTGGTTATTTCTTAACCTATACACATTGGTTCAAAGTTTATTTAAGTGAAATTACAGAATTGTTCGCTTTTGAGCTTTGGAGTATTTTCTGATGAAATTGGCTAAAGATATTAGCGTTGCTGCTTTTGCAGTTGCCATCTCAGTGGCTGCTGTTGCTAAACCGACACAAGCTGCCTTGGTTAATTACGGTTTCACCGTGAATGCAACATCTGGCAATAATCCTGGTCAATATTTTGGCTCTTTTCAATATGATGACTCGACTTTAACCAATACAGGTCTTGAGACATTGGGAGTTGAGAATGGACTAAAAGTTGCATTCGACTACTTAGGTACTAGCTATACAGAGGTAGATGATACTGATTTCGACAGTTTTCCTATAGTTAGCTTGAATAACGGCGAAGTTCTGGGACTGAGCTATTTTGTTGCAGATCAGTTTGTAATTGGCAGCGATCCTAGTACTCCAGAAGTAGGAGGAAATAGATTTTATCTGATTAGCGATTCGGTAAATACAACAGAAGTAGGTACTGTCAGCTACGCTAAAGTACCCGAACCATTAGCTGCTGGTGGTACAGCTGTTGCTGGTGTTGTTGGATTGTGGATGCAGCGCAAGAAGAGAGCAACAAAAATTGTCGGTTAACCTTACACAATCAGTAAAATTTTGATTAAAAAAATCCCCACCGATCAGTGGGGATTTTTTTTATTCAAATCTTGACCGTGCTAGTTCTTAGATTTTAAAGGCCACCAATAACACCACCGTCATTGCGGGTAATTACTACCACTGATGAACGTGGGCGACCTGCTGGGCCATAGCCTTGACTATTAGGCCAATTGCTGGCGATTGTCGGATTCGAGGCATCTCCGCGATCGCCTGGGTGTTGGATATTAACAAACATAGCTTTGCCATCGGGTGTGGTGACAACACCAGTTACCTCACAATCCGTGGGGCTAGTCAAGAAGCGTCTAACTTGTTTGGTGTTGGGGTCAGCACACGACATCGTGTTACTACCGATATTTACCAAATCACCGACACCATCGCCTGCGTGGTCGGTCTGAACCCAGAGGCGGCCGAAGTCGTCGAACCAGAGACCATCTGGTGAACTTAAGTCGTCACCTTTAATGTTGCCCTGAAGATTTGGTTCGGGTCTAGTTTTGTCGCCAGCTTCAAAGAAAATATCCCATTTAAAGGTAGTTGTTGTAACGCTTTGTCCATCTTCCCGCCAGCGAATGATATGACCGTAGCGGTTGTCAGGGCGTGGGTTGGCAGCATCCACAGGAGGACGGGCACTACCTCCTGCCGTTGAGCCATCTGGCTGGTTGGAGGAAACTGGCGTTGTGCCACGACGAGTATTGTTAGTCAATGTGCAATAGACTTCAATCTCTTTATATCCACCAATGCGGGGACGTACAGCTACCCACTCTGGACGATCCATCATAGTTGCGCCGACGCGATCGCCAGCTTGTCTTGTCTTCACCAAAACCTCAGCTTGGTTTTTGAAGCCGTTCTCTGGTGTCAGACCACGCTGACCATAGACCAAAGGCAGCCACTCACCAGTACCGTTGTCTTTGAATTTAGCAACGTACAGAACACCGTTGTCAAGCAAATTGCGGTTAGCATCCCGATTTGTGGGATTGAAGGGTTGGGCACAAACGAACTTGTAGATATACTCGTTGCGCTCGTCGTCACCCATATAGAAAGCAACACGGTTGTTGTCATCCACAACGACCTGAGCGCTTTCATGCTTGAACCGACCAAGGGCAGTGCGTTTGACTGGCTTGCTTTTGGGATTGTAAGGATCGATCTCGACCACCCAACCGAATAAATGGGGTTCGAGTGGGTTGGTGCTGGCATCGAAGCGTGGATCGACCTCAGGCCAGCGATAGCTAGATGCTGTTCCAATGCCGTACCGATTTTGTCCTGCGAGAATATCCGACTTTTCGATGCCCTCAATTGCAACTACGTCTTGTGTGGGATTGGCAAAATACCCGTTCCAATTTTCCTCACAAGTTAAGTAAGTTCCCCAAGGTGTGTAGCCGTTGGCACAGTTATTGAGTGTACCATAAGCGGTGTAGCCGTCGTTGAGCGTGCCAGTGTCAATAGAGCCAGTTGGCGTAATGTTAAACTTTTTGGACTTCAGGAGAATATTGCCAGCCGCAGGCCCTGAAACTCTCATTTCGGTGTTGCCGGTAATGCGGCGACCATAAGATGAATTCGGATTGAAACTCCACTCATTGCCGTTTTTGGAAATTTCCACAACAGACACGCCATGAGCAGCCTGAGACTTGCGTACCTTGGCAATTGTGACTGTATCCAAACCATCTGGATGCAAAATCGATTCCTGGGTGTACTCGTGGTTGACGCACAACAGACCAGTATTAATTGGTTGGTTTAAAAAGCCTCTTAAGGATCTTGTTTGTGAACTTACTGTTCGACCAACAACACTCCCTGGCTGTAAAGGGAAGTAGTACATACCGTCATTGTGCATACCAAACTGCTTTTCTTGAGCAGCGGCATCTTGGGAGGCATCTGCTAACCAAGTTGGGCCACCGGGAGCGATGGGATCTCCCCAAGCAATCAGTACTTTAGCTGTGTAACCTTCAGGAACACTGACAAGATCCTTTTCTAAAAGTCCTGTAACTGGGTTGAGGAGATTTGGTGGGACGCTCTTGAAGCCTATGCCACCAAATCCCGTTCCCTTAGGAATCGGGGCTGCATCAACACTTTGAAGAAAGCCACCGATGGAAACATCGCCTAGAACAGTTAGCACCGACGTACCCACAGCCGTCATGATGAACCGCCGCCGACTCAGACTAACGCGGTCAATAACGTCACGAATTGACTCATTACGAGATGGGTTGAGGGTCAAATTGTTTTTAGGGTGAAAGCGTCCTTTCATTCTTTGTTCTCCATTTAAGGCTTACGAGGTTGCTATTCAGTTCATTTCTCAATAACACGAGTAATTTGGTAAATAAATATTCCACATATTTACATACATTACTGAGATATTTATTGAGATTTGACATCTTGTTAACAGCCACTAAATAGCAGTTAATAACAAATTAAGACTAGGTGATGCTGCTTAAGCAGACTAAAACAATCAAGTTGTCATTAATTTAAGTACCAAGTATTAACATCAGGTTATATATTGATTAATTTGGCTTTATCAACAATCTTTCTAACAAAAATAAGTTTTTTACTCAAAATTAACAGCTTTGTCATCAATACACATGGTGATATTTAAGACAAAAATTCATTAACTAATAACTGTAGAATAGGTACTACTAAAAAGATTAAAATTGAGGTCTTTAATGTCAGTAGACAGTCTTCATCTTATAAAATAGAGTTATCAAAAATTAAGCAAGATGTTAGTTTAACCTGACATCTTGCTTGAGCCGTAAAAACAGCTTCGTAATTCATTACTAGCTTGATCAGAATTCAGAATTAGAATAAGCTCTCTACCTAGTGGTTCGTCGCATTAGTTCTGAAAGGTTCGTAGTAAGCACTTTAGTGCTTAAAAATCAAGGACTAAAGTCCTTACTACAAACATATTTATCCCTCAAAATTAATGCGATAGACCACTAGCTTGCTGTGCTAGTGCGAACATTAGCACTATAAAGATTTATTAAGACTTAATTTTAGAAGAATCTTAAGACTTTCTGTTATACTACTGTAAGCCGACTGCTTTATCGTAGTATTTACTCAGGCTGAAAAAGTCTATATCCACAAAAACTTCCTTAAAGCAAGTATTTTGTATTACAATTTTGGATTCTTTATTGCTCAAGCTTAGCTTACTTATGTGATTAATTTATGCAATAATGAAGTTATTTACAAGTGGATTTGCGAGTATAAACAGTGCCAAACTTGCTTTAATATTTGGGGCTTTGTGCTGTATTATTAGTTCGATTATTTTTTGTATAAAAATATCAAAATATAGAAAAATTAATCCAAAAAATTATATTTAAAATAGCATCTTTATGAAATATTTTTTGGATATAAATTATCAAATAAGTCTGCTATCCTTGAACTAAAAATTGATCCAAAAATATGAAGTACAGCCAACTTGGCAATAGTGACTTAAAAGTTTCTGAAATCTGTCTAGGCACCATGACTTATGGACAGCAAAATACCATTGAAGAAGCCCACCAACAGCTAGATTATTCTATTGGTGAAGGAGTCAATTTTATTGATGCGGCTGAGATGTATCCAGTACCTACAAGTGGTGAAACTTATGGATTAACTGAAACTTACATCGGTGAATGGTTAAAGCATCAACAAAGAGATAAACTTATCATCGCTACTAAAATCGCCGGGCCTGGTAGAGGCTTTAAATGGGTACGCGGTGGAGCTAAAGCAATTGACCGTGATAATATTAAACAAGCTGTAGACGATAGCCTCAAAAGATTACAAACAGATTATATAGATTTGTACCAAATTCACTGGCCTGATCGCTACGTGCCACGATTCGGACAAACGGTTTTCGATCCTACTCAAGTAGGCGAAACAGTTCCCATAGTCGAACAGCTAGAAGTTTTTCGCGATGTCATTAAAGCAGGTAAAATTCGCTATATCGGTTTGAGTAATGAAACTCCTTGGGGAGTCACCCAGTTTAGTAACATTGCCAAACAGTTAGGATTGCCCAAAGTTGTTTCGATTCAAAATGCTTACAATTTACTCAATCGAGTATTTGACGGACACTTAGCAGAAGCAGTTTATTACGAAGAAATTGGGTTACTAGCTTATAGTCCTTTGGCGTTTGGCTTCTTAACTGGCAAATATTTAAACGGCAAACCAGAGAAAGCAAGAGTGACTTTGTTTGAAAATTTTGGTCAGCGCTATCTGAAACCAAAAGTCAGCGAAGCAGTAAAAGCTTATGTAGACATTGCCAAGCGCTATCAACTGAGTCCAGCACATCTAGCTTTAGCATTTGTGCGGAGTCGTTGGTTTGTGGCTAGCACAATCATTGGTGCTACAACACTCGAACAACTCAAAGAAAATCTCGAAAGCGTCGATGTAGTTCTCAACAAAGACATTTTGGAAGAGTTAGATAAAGTTCATTCTCTGTCACCGAACCCAGCGCCGTAGGAATGGGGAGATGGGGAGATCTTTCAAGGGCAGGTTTTTAGGCTTTCGATAAATAGTTGAGAATGTTCTCAATTATTGAACGTAGTTTTAAGTTCTCAGACAATGATTTTGGTTTTAAAATCCCAAAAATTTGTCTAATCAAAAAAACCTGCCCCAGAAAGCTGCCCAATCCCCAGTCCCCAGTCCCTAGTCCCCAGTCCCCAGTAATCCTAATTTTCAAAGGAACTTAAAATGGCTGAAATCAAACTATACAGTGCAGTTGTTTGTCCTTATGCTCACCGTACCCGCTTGGTACTTCAAGAGAAAGGCATTGACTTCGATTTGATTGAGATTGATTTGCAGAATCCACCAGAGGGCTTTAGAAAGGTTTCGCCCTATGGCAAAGTACCGGCAATTACTCATAATAATGAGCGAGTTTGGGAGTCAGCAATCATTAACGAGTATCTAGATGAGGTATTTCCTAATCCACCGCTGTTACCTAGCGATCCTATTGCTAGGGCGCAGGCTCGCATCTGGATTGATTTTGCCAATACTAGATTTGTTTCTGCTTTTTCCAACCTGCTGCGAAGTTCAGATGTCCAAAAACAAGAAGAAGCTAAGCAGGAACTATATAAACACTTGGAATTTCTTGAAAACGAAGGTCTAGGAAAACTATCTGGGGAAGGCCCCTACTGGTTTGGTGAATCCATCAGTTTGGTAGACTTGACCTATTTCCCGTGGTTTGAGCGCTGGGGCGCACTCAAGGAGTATCGTGGTTTTAGTATACCCAGTGAATTTACGCGTCTGAAACAATGGAAGCACGCCCTCAAAGAGCGTGAGTCTGTGAAAGCGATCGCTAACTCCACAGAATTTTACATCCAGCGATATGCTAACTACGTTGCACCTACTCCTGTTGGTGTTTAATCAATAGGATTCAGTATCTTGAACTAAAGCTCAAGTCTGTCCCTCTTTGAGTCGGAGAGGGACAGTTTTTATGTAGTGGTGGCACGTAATAGCGATCGCCTGCTTGGTTATTTACAGAATAGTCCCAATGTTGGCGATCGTAACAAGCATTTATGCGACGATATTACTACAAGTTCAAAAATCAAGTTCAAAAATCAAAGCAGATTAATATAGTTAAAACCTAAAAATTTTCAGAACGAATTCGACTGCCATTTTGCCAAACTTCTACTTTTTGAGGAGTGACTAAATAAGAAAAACTCCCATTATTTGCTTGATATTTATCTTTGCCAACATTCAAAGCAGGTATTTTTAGAGGCTGATTTGGGTTTTGTTTCATCTGCCCAATATAAAATAACTGGCCATTTTCTTCGCACACTTTGACACGAATTTTTGCAGTCTCACCTCCAATAATCGTCACTCCATTGCATTGAGTATTACTATTTAAAGGTGGAGAATTTATTGTAATTGGCTGCGAAGGTGAAACTTGCTTTACTACTGGAAGTGTTGAGACTGGCCGGTTAGAATTAGCAACTTGCTGAACTTTAGAAGCAGGAGTAACATTTGCGGTTGAGGATGCCAATAGACGAAGCGGATCGACTGCGATTCGACCTTGTGGATGAACTTCAAAGTGGAGATGAGGTGCTGTACTATTGCCTGTAGATCCCATCTCGGCAATAATTTGGCCTTGAATAACTTGTTGACCTTTACTAACTAATAAACGGCGATTGTGACCATAAACAGTAACGCTGCCATTAGGATGTTTAATAGTTATGGCATTGCCTAATCCCCAATTATCCCAACCTGCTTTAATAACTGTACCGGATGCAGCAGCAACAATAGGAGTACCGGATGCCCCAGTGATATCGATTCCTTCATGTTGATATTTACGAAAGCCTTGAGAAATAAAACCTTGAGTCGGCCACATCAAGTTAGAAGCAGGGATGGAATTTTCTTGAGTTGGGGAATTGCCCACTAATTCTGTTAAGGCAGATGTAGTTGTACTTAATACGCTGGTTAAGGATATTAACCCAATTAGTCCATAATTACGGTATCGATAAAAATTATCTTTTTTCATAAATTAGGCTTGATATGAAATAAAAAATATGATTAGATCTAGCTTGAAAATAGTGCTGACTGTTGGCTGGTAAAGAAATATTTTAATGCTTTGGTTGTGGAATTTTCCCATGATTAGTTGCCTTTAAAGTAGGAGTAGTGAATGGGTAGAGACGCGATTAACCCTTGTCTGTACGGAGTAGGGAAAAGAAATTTTCATTGTTGCTTGTGAGTGCAAATCATGAACTCTCTTTTATTTCAATAATATTCAAACACTTTGGCAAGAATTAAATTCTTTCCCAATTTCCCTTTCAACTGCTCACAAACTTTTTCTTATGGCTAGACGGGAGGGGCTAGCGGACGCCTTCGCTTACCTCCACCTCCAACAGAACTGGGACTGTTGTTGACTACCACTTGTAGGTATTTTGGTATGGAGCTATTGTACATGAGCGTTTTAACCTCGTCTTTTGCTGTAGGTTCTGCGTAAAGATTGAGGTGGCCTCGATCTACCACGTAAGCACCGTAGTCTTGGAGTGCTTTAGCTAGGTTGTAGGCTGGTGTACCTTTGGAAGCAATTTCCTCAATGTTGACATTAGGCGGAATAGCCAGTAAAGATCCCATGTACACATTGCCTGTGCCTTTGTAGCTTCTCCCATCACCGTCATCCGCTGTGTTAGCAGGCCACACGTATGGTTTCCCAGCTGGGGCATTTTTATTCAAAACGGCTGTGGTAATGGATATGCGTAACGCATGGTTGATGCCAGTCTTGATTTCGCCTTTGCGGATTAGTCCGGCTATACAAGAGCCACCGTAGGCGCATGACCCATGATAGTCTTTGAAGATCCCAGTACCACGCAGATCGATCTTGTTCGGGAAGGGCGCTTCTAAGTTTCCGTCAGAACGCCGCTTGCCACGCAGCATTTCGGTAACATAGCTGTGGGTCTGATCGATGATAGCGAGATGGGCGTCGCCCCCTGGACTTGGCTTTGCGGAGTCTGGGACACGCTGCTGGAAGGCGACGTAACCCTGAGTTTTGTTATCGGTGCGATACACTTTGCGGATTGGGTCTGAGTAAGTGGCAATGTAGACAGGAATTGTGTAGTCTGTCGAGTTGATAATGAATCCGTACTTTAGTGCGTTTGTTGTCCACTGTGGTGAACTCACAGGCTCAAATTTTGCTTTAGAACCAATTGGCATATTCCACGGACTGTTGGTAGCGAATGGCCAGTAAGCGGCATCTCGCTTCGAGAAATTTTGAGCCGAGGCTGGTACATAACCGCTGTAGAAAATGAGGGTTACAATCAGCGCCAAGCAAAAAAAGTAAATGTAATGTGGTTTGAATTTCATTTAAAGTTCTACTGTTACCAAGATTTTCATTTTTCGTTGTCAGTGGACTTGATGGCTTGCCTAATATAACTCAACATTATTCCAGAGAGATAATTGTGAGTTGGGAAGTAATTTGTGGAAATAATATTGATATATTTGAAAAGCTTTTTATGCTTTCGATGGATTTACTGTCATCCGTGATACTGCTGGATTGCAGCTAGATTTTTCTGGTCTTTACGTAAGTACTACACATTTAATATTTGTGGTCGATTAAATTGCAAATTCAATCGACCACAGTAGTTTAAAGTATATTTATTTATGTGCGTTATTTCTTAATTGTGAATTGGTATAAATCTTGAAAGTAAACCTGAAATTATTAGAAAATCAACTGATAGTGAAACCCCGATATCAATTGCCTATTGCCTGATATATAAAAAAACTCGCGATCGCATTTTTCAGGCATCAAGCTAATCTGAAAATGCGATCGCGAGTCACAAAAAGTAGTTATTTAGGGAGTTGAGGAATTGCTAGTAGCCACTGCCTCGTTTAATACTAACTCTGGCTGTGGTGTTTCCTCTTCTTCTGGCAAGCCGTAAATTGACCTGTACAATTTCACGTACTGCTTTGCAGATTGATACCAGCTAAAGTCTTCACTCATGCCCCGTTTTTGTAGTTCTTCCCATTGGGGTTTGAAACGGAAGCCTTCCCAAGCCCGAATCATACAGGTGAAAAGGTCTAGCGGTTCGTAGCGGTCAAAGCAGTAACCAGTGCCTGCGGCATTTACGGGGTCGTTATGTGATACGGTGTCAACTAATCCACCCGTGCGGCGGACGATGGGCACGGAACCGTAACGCAAAGCCATCATTTGGCTAATACCGCAAGGTTCAAAACGGCTGGGCATTAGGAAGGCGTCTGTGCCTGCGTAGATGCGCCGAGACAAGGCATCGTTATACAGGAGGTAAGTTGCCATGCGTCCGGGAAAGCGCGATGCTAATTGCCACATCTGAGTTTCATAGTAGCGATCGCCTGTCCCTAACAACACAAACTGTGCATCTGTATAGGCCATAAAGCGATCGAGAATTTGCAATATTAAATCGATGCCTTTTTGTTCTACTAACCGTGTGACAATCCCAATTAAAAATGCACCGGCATTAACTTCTAATCCTACTTCTTCTTGCAAGGCAATTTTGTTAGCTTTGCGTTTCTCCAAAGTATCAGCGGTGAAGTTTTGGGCAATGTATTTATCATTTTCTGGATTGTAAACTTCGACATCAATCCCATTGATAATCCCAGATAACTTACCGCTAATAAAAGACAACAAACCTTCTAATGTTTCACCATACTCAGCTGTCTTGATTTGCTCTGCATAAGTCGGCGAAACTGTATTTACTTTATTGGCATACTGCACCGCAGCTGCCATTGTGTTGTGTCCTTGCATATACCAAGGACACCAAGTAATTTTTTCTAAATACCAACGCCACGGCCCCTGATAGGCTAAGTTATGAATCGTAAAGACGGTGGTAATATCAGGATCTTGGTGCATCCATACAGGAATCATTCCTGTATGCCAATCGTGGCAGTGAATAATTTCTGGTTTCCAGTAATTCCAGGCAAACTCCGCTGCACCATTGGCAAACAAGGTGAACCGCCAATCTTCATCTTCTCCTGAGTAAATGCGGCGAGGCATGAAGGCGGGATGTCCGAATAAGTACAAGGGAACATCAGTACCAGGCAAAACGCTTTCGTAGACTGCAAAGTGCTGGAACATGGCATCTCCCCACCAAATAGGTTCTTTGGGAATCTCCATTTTGTCTGGCAAGAAGCCGTAGTAAGGCATGAATATTCGCACATCATGACCCATTGCTCTGAGGAATTTGGGCAATGCACCAACAACATCGCCCATTCCACCTACTTTGGCAATGGGAGCTGCTTCTGCTGCAACAAATAAAATCCGCATGGTAAGTTTTGTTTCCCCGGTGCCTATACAGCGATTCAGTTATCAGTTTTTTACTGTTTGCTGACTACTGATGACTGTTTATTGATTACTTACTTATCTAATCACATCCGCTTGTGCAATTGCTTAGGAACCCCGCCCAATCACCGTAAAAATTTCTTCTAAAATTTCTTTGGCTCCTTTGTCCCGCAACAGATGTGCTAGTTGTGTACCTAGTGCTTCGGCTTTGCTGGCTTCTCCAGTGAGGCTATCTTTTACTAGCTTTTGGCCATCTATGCTGGCAACTATGCCTGTTAAAGTCAATTGTTCGCCAGAGATTTCTGTATTTACACCGATAGGTACTTGACAACCGCCCTCTAAATCCCGTAAAAAAGCTCGTTCGGCGAGACAGCGATCGCGTGTTTGAGGATGTTCGATCGCTTTGAGTAGAGAAATTAATTCGCTATCATCGGCACGGCATTCGATTCCTAATGCGCCTTGGCCAACGGCATGGAGGGAGATGTCTTGGGGTAAGATTTGATGAATGCGATCGCTCATTTCCAATCGCCCTAAACCTGCGGCTGCCAAAATCAAGGCATCATATTCACCAGCATCGAGTTTTGCCAACCGTGTAATCAAATTTCCCCGGACATCTTTAAAAGTGAAGTGGGGGAAGCGATGGCGTAACTGTGCTAACCGCCGCAGAGAAGATGTACCGATGACTGCACCTTCTGGCAGAGTCTCGATTTGTTTATCTTTGTGCTTTTCATGCACCACTAGCGCATCGGCTGGGTTTTCCCGTTCGGTAATTGCTGCTAGTGTTAACCCTTCGGGTAAGTTAGTTGGCAGATCCTTGAGGGAATGAACTGCAAAGTCAATCTCGCCATTGAGCATTCCCAACTCAAGTTCTTTAGTAAAAAGTCCTTTATCACCAATCTTGGCTAATGCTACATCCAAGATTTTGTCGCCTTGGGTAGACATGGTGTGGACTTCAAAAGTGATATCTGGATAGCTTTTTTGCAGTTGCTCCTGTACCCAATAGGTTTGAACTAGAGCAAGTTGGCTTTTGCGTGAACCGATACGAATTGTGCGCGGAGGACTAGAAACAGCTGATGTCATAAAACGATATATCAAACCAGGGATTAATTCACTCTCATCTAGACTACCGTAGTGAGTGACTTGTACCAATTTTGGATTTTAGATTTGGGATTTTAGATTACAATTCTTTACGAAAATGAATTACGCCAAGTTTGGCTGAGGCGATACTACGCAAGCGGGGTAAAGGGTAAGGGGTAAAGGGAAAAGGTTTTTATTCCTTCACCCTTTCCCTTTCCCCTTTTCCCAGTCCAAACCTGGCAATTTTGGCTTGGCAGACTACTAGATAGTAGCTAGATTGTAGTAAATGTAACATCATTGTGGGATTTAGTTTGTGGCGATCGTTGATAAAGTGACATACTCCCACACCTCAGCAAGCTGTAGGTGTGGGCTTCTCAGTGACTCCAGAAGACAGCATAGGACATTAACTGAGCTTTAAAGTCGGGATGCCCCACCGACCTATTTTTAATTACGATGGCTGCGTTATGGTCACGATCCAAAGAGCAACCGCAACTGCAATCATGCCATCGTTCATGTAATTTTTTAGGTACTTTCACGCCACAATTAGAACATTCTTGACTTGTGCCAGAGGCTTTAACAGGTATTACCAACAAACCAGCATTTTCGGCTTTGTTTGTCAGTATTGACAAGAAATTCCCCCACCCAGCATCATGTACAGATTTTGAAAGTCTAGACCTTGATAGTCCTTTAATGTTTAAATCTTCATGAGCGATTACATCATATTTTTTCAGTAGATTATTAGCGGTTTTAAAATGGAAATCCTTGCGTTTGTCAGTAAGTTTTTTATGTTGTTTACCTAGATGCTTAACCGCTTTTTGTCTACGGTTACTACCCTTCTTTCTTCGTGAAACACGCTTTTGAATAACTCTCAGGCGTTTTTGAGCTTTACGATAATATTGAGGAATAGCTACTGTTTTACCATCAGCAGTTGTTAGAAAATCTTTCAGCCCCATGTCAATACCAGTTATCGACTCTGGGTTAATATCTGGTTTAATTTCTGGAACCGTAGAATCTTCCAGACTGAGAGTTAAGTAATAGCCATCAACCTTTTTGGTGATAGAAACGGTTTTAACCTTAAATCCATCAGGTAACGGTCGATGTAAAACAACTTTAATCTGTCCCAACTTTGGGAGATTAATTAAGTTGCCTTGTAAGCAATCGTCTTTTATCTGTGGATAATTAAAGGTGCGGTATCTGCTGCGAGATTTGAATCTGGGCTTACCGCTTCGTTTTCCATTACTATCACCTTTCAAAAATCTATCAAAAGTCACCTTAACTCGCTTGACAACATCCTGCAAAACCTGTGAATAAATATCGCTGTAATGGGGATGAGTTTTCTTGAGTTCAGGTAGTGTTTTCTTTTGAGAGTAATAGTCAGGGTTATCCCTCAACTCTGGTAGGTGACAAACAAGAGGACAGGCATTAATCGGACAACGATTCTGTTCATACCAGGCGAAACGTCGAGCCAGCAAATAGTTGTATTGAGCGCACAGCATAGACAACCATCTGTCTATTTCTGTGGCTTGTTGTTTTGTTGGTCGTAGTTTGTACTGGTATGCAGTCCTCAAGCGGTTATCACCTCTCTTTTAAAATTGGTGTTGCAGTTTTAGTATACACTTGTGAATTGGGATGGTTGCTCGATCCTGATGACCGCTCAGTTCTTGTTTTTAAACCACATCAACAACCAGTATTTTGTCATCAAAACGATAAATTGACTGTTATCGATGGTGTTGATTTAGAGTTGACAGTAGAACAGGTATTTAGCTGGTTAAAGATGAAAGAGGAGTCAGAATTTAAAGGTCAGATTTAAGATATTCCTGTAATTGTTGGGTACGGTCTTTTGTGGTATTTTCTAGACAACCAAAATAAATTGTAGGGGCTATACTTCCACCCTCATATTCGCTTCTCTCAAATTCACAAGTCGTATCTCTAAATTTAATCCATGCCTGCTGGGCAGCAATCAATTTTTGTTTTCTACTTCTGTCTAACTTTGGTAGTAGTTGTTGATAAGCTATATTCAATTTTTTATCAGCATTTTGATAAGACAACCTACTGCATTCATTTATTTGTACCTGAGTTTGAGGATTATTGCAGTTTAGCTTTTGAGTTAAATGCATTTTTGGTAAATCTGGTGTTGTGGTGGCTGTTGTCAAACTGGGAGTGTATAAACTGCCGAAAGTTAGTAGATTAACTATTAGAGGAAATAAATAATACATGTATTTTACCTAGCACTTAATGATTTGGGAAATTTTAGTCATTTTTCAATTGGTCAAACATCCAACACTACCAAGCCATAAATAAATCAAGGTTGCACAAAAGCCGTTGAAATTTCTAAATGTCATAATTGGGAGTTATGGTTGGTTTGGATACTGAGCAAGTTTTCACCTCGACTTTATCCTACCAATATGCATAAACTAGGTATTAAGTCAAGAATCTTAATTTTGTCAAGATAGTCACAGCTATGGCTAGAAAGATGGCGATCGCTTCTGATCTACCATAGACAAGGACAAAGCCTGCACAGATTTTAGGGGATCGCAGTACACAAAAGCGATCGCTTGTGCATATACTTTTTGTAGAAGTCGGCAAAACAGACAAAATTTTCCTTTGCCCTTTGCCCTTTGCCTACAAATGTGCAAAAATTACTTTTGCAAGAGATATTGAGAAACTATAATTGGCAAGTCCTGATGAAAGTACCTTATTCTCCGTTGGTTACTCCCCACTCTCTAACCTCAAGATATGCCTGATTTACTTGTTTAAATTGAAGTCTAAGAATTTGAAACTCCAGGAAATTAAAAAGGTTAGCTCTTTTAATATCAGTTCCATTTTATGGTATTGAATACTGACTAATGCTTAGGTAAAAATTTGAAAACTAAAATTTATTCTTGAAAATTGAAAGATTATAAACAATTAACATATAAACTTTTTTTAGAAGTACAATGGCATATTTTCTTACACCATAGGTCTAACAGCCCATTCCAATTTTAATTGACAACAGTATCGGCTAGATTTTCAGGGTTTCCTCTCTCTAATCGGGGCAAGAAATCTATTCTGTGCTGGCTGAAGAAAGGGATTTCATGCTCACTTTATCAAGAAACCGCGACCAGTAAAAATTATGACCTCTTTAGATCCTAATTTTTTTGATATTCCAGCTAAAAGTCTAATCATCATTGACCCACTTGTTGATAAGTATAAAAAGCAAAATGACAACAATTTTGAAGTCACTTTACAAGACGTAACAAATACAGAAGTAGTGGTAGCGCCTAAAGTAAATAAGCTACCAAAAATTCCGCCCAAGGAACTTTTAGCGCCTCCTGGTGATTTCAATCCGACTTTACTACTATTCTTAGGATGTGTCGGAGCATTGGTTTTATCTAACTTTGGTTACTGGCTTTGGCAATGGCCAGACTGGGTGTGCTTTATCATTAATACTATTGCCTTGCATTGTGCCGGGACAGTAATTCATGATGCTTGTCATCAATCTGCCCACCGCAATCGGATAATTAATGCGATGCTAGGACATGGTAGCGCCTTGATGCTAGGGTTTGTTTTCCCAGTGTTTACGCGAGTGCATTTGCAGCATCATGCTCATGTAAACCATCCCAAAGATGACCCAGATCATTATGTTTCTACTGGCGGGCCGCTGTGGCTAATTGCATTTCGGTTTTTGTCCCATGAAGTGTTTTTCTTTCAAAGAAGATTGTGGCGTAAATACGAGTTATTGGAATGGTTTATCAGCCGTTCAATTGTCGTTGCAATTTTTTATATTGCAATTCAAAATCATTGTTTAATGTACGTTCTTAATTTTTGGGTTGTACCTGCTGGAATAGTGGGATTAATACTGGGCTTCTTTTTTGACTATTTACCCCATCGTCCTTTTACGGAACGCGATCGCTGGAAAAATGCTCGTGTATATCCCAGCCGGATTCTCAATATTCTGATTTTAGGGCAAAACTATCATTTAGTTCATCATTTATGGACTTGCGTTCCCTGGTATAAGTATCAGTCTACATACTACGTAATGAAGCCTCTGTTAGATGAAAAAGGCTGTTATCAAACTTCAGGATTACTCAAAAAGAAAGACCTGTTAGAGTTTATTTACGATATTTTTATAGGAATCCGCCCTCACCATCAAACAACCAAAAATGAAAAGGAATCACAAACTCGTGAATAACCTTTACTCTACTATTGTTTATTATTTCTTGCTTGTAACCAATGACCAATGACCAACGACTAATGACTATTAAGTTTCAGTTTGATTTTCATAATTAGGGTCTTGAGTCCCAAGCAGCTTGTCCCAGAACGTAAAATATAAACCGTAGTGTACTTTATATTTACGGTGATGTATTGAATGATGCATAGAACCAATGAGCCACTTGCCAATCCAGTGGCTCTTAGGTGATGAAAATATCTCAAATCCAAGATGGGTATACACTGCCCATACTGTCATAGTTATAAGTGCAGCAACTAAGGTCAGAAAGTGCAGCGGAACTATGAAGCTGACACCTACAAAGAAAAGTGATTGTATAATCGCCTCTGGTAAATCAAATGCTGAAGAACTCCAAGGTGTTGGTTCTCCCGAACGATGGTGTCCATAATGCATCCATTTAAAAATTAGAGGATGGTGAAACATTCTATGGACAAAATAAAAGTATGTGTCCTGAAGAATTAGTACCAAAACAAAGCTAACTACCAAATACCATAGTCCATATTTATAAAAGTCAGTGTATAATGATGTCCCTCCTAAGGTATATTCGGAAATGATAAATGCTCCAGAAATACCAAAAACCACTGCGGAGAGTACCGATAATTCAATATCTTTTCTAATGGAAGAATTCATTAACGGTTTCAAACGCAAACTCTTGTTAGCGATAGATTTTCCCAAAAACGAATAAAAGAGCAAATATGCTCCTCCAGCTATCAAAAAATACCGCCCAAGAGTGATGCAGAATAAGAAAAAGCAATAATACCAAAATGAATGATTTGTCAATTAGACCCTTCCGTAATATTAATTTTAGTGAAATCAACTACTGATTATATCTACTAATAGCTAAGCTTCACTGAATTTTTTAATCGACAAAATCCACTGATCATTTTACAATGCTCGATACTCTGAGTATTTTATATTTAAATTTCTTAATAGAATTTAACTTTGCTTTGTCGCTACATATACTAAAATTCTCGCTATTTATCAAAAATAGTTCTTGCTCAAGTTCAATTTAAGACGATGTTTTAAAAAATGTTGGTCATTTGAACGAAAAGAAACCCAACAAATACAAAAATGTTGGGTTTCAGGATTTTGACCTAACTAGGATAAATGCATTTTTTAACTACCTCTTAGCTTTCGCTATTTTCTCAGAAGAAACCCATTCACAGTGGAAACCAAAGGGAATTCGTTGGGGAATGAGTACGCGGGCAACAGGTTCCGCAGTGATATTCTTGGCATCTAGAACTATTAATTCCGATCGCTTTTCCACGGCATCGTAAACATAAGTCAGCACCCAGCCGTCATCTTCAGCTTGGCCGCCAGGGCGAGGAGCAAAGACACATTCACCACCAAAACGTCCGCGACCGAAATGTTTAGTTTCCGTCGTTCCTGCTGCTAAATCGTACTTCTTGACTCCATCAAATAAGGGGCGTTCCATATACACGGCCGCCAGTCCAGAGTAAACATAACGCATCTTGCGTCCTACATAGTTATCGTTAATGCGGGGAAATTCAGCAACTTCATCGTCAAGTACTTCCTCTTTAACTTGACCAGTGGATAAATTAAACCGCCAACGATACAATTTTGTGAGTTCCGGTTCGACTTTTTCCAGTAGGGCATCAGTGCTGGGAAAAATCAGGGGGTTTTCTATGTCACGGATAAATAGTTGCGTCCAATCCATGCGATAGGCGACTAAAATCACTTCGTTTCCTTCTTCGTAGGCATTGACGATGTGATAAACCATGCAACTTGGCACACTAAACCAGCGCATTTCACCACCATGTCGAGGAATAATCCCAAAACGACTGGGTTTATTGCGTTCAAAAACCAGAGGAATTTTGCCTTGCATAACTCGCATTGGTTTGAGAGCCAAAGGCATATCCAAGAAAATCGTGTATTTTTCAGTAATGGCGAAATCGTGGGTACTAATAGGGGAAGGAATGTCAATAGGCATAGTTTTGACAATTTTTCCCTCTGGTGAGACGATGCCGTATTGGATGTAGGGCTTGGTTAAGGGTTGATAACCAAAGAACATCATTTCCCCAGTTTTGGGATCGATTTTGGGGTGGGCGGTGAAGGGAAATGTCAACTCATCATTAAACGTATAAGGGCCAACGGTTTCTAAGTCAGGAACCCGCAGCTCATAGGGTTCTCCTCCTTCCCAGAGAGCTAGTAAGCGCCCGTGATGCCAAGCTAAAGCAGTATTAGCAACATTTTTCATCATGATGCCGTGGGGTTCATCGAAGCGGGGTAGATTCAGTAACCCTGGCCAAATAGCTCTACCTTCTTTTTCTTCAATTTTCAGCCCTTCGGTACGGACGTAACGATTTCGATAACTCGCACTACCATTTTTGATGTTTACCCCATGAACCATGCCATCCCCATCAAACCAATGATACAGACCCAAGGGAGCGAAGCGGGGGTTAGGGCCAATACGGAAAAACATTCCCGATAACTCTTGTGGCAGTTTGCCAATGACTTCTAGGTTATCCGCCGTAATTTCTTTACGGACTGGGGCGAAATTGAGAGTTAAAAAGCGATGGGCTAAATCTTCTTTGACTTCTGGATTGGTTTGTACGCTAGTGAATTTACTGATAATTGCCTGGGGAACACGAGCATAGGCAAAGCCTTTTTTCAGATTTTTACGAGCTGTTTCTGGTGAAACTGGGGTATCAGGAGTTACTTTAGCGATGAAGTTAGCATCGAGGAAGATACTGCCCAAGCGTTGTTGGAGAGTAGTTTTGCGATTTTCTTTGTCAGCAAAAGCCGCTAACAGTTCCTTTTCTTTTTCATCAATTACTGTATCACTAGCTACTAAGCTTTCTAGAGCTTCATCCAATTCCACAAATTTTTGTGGACTCGGATTTGTACCTAAATAAGCTTGTACCCAGTCATAAGCTTGTTGAGCAGAAACCGGTTGTTTATTCGATAATAAGCTGGCGATTTCTGGGTCGTTGCTGAGTCCTTTTGTTGTGGCGAGTTGTTGGAGGTATGTCACTTCGCCAGGTTCAAGTTCTCCATCAATCCAAGCGACGCCAATTAAAAGTTTTAATAACGGTTTAGCATCGACAGCATCTGCATCTAATATTTCTTGGGGAATTGGTATATCAAAATGTTCGTTTTTACTAGCTTGACGACGAATTGTTTTCTGAGTGCTGTGTAGAATCTTAGAGGCATCAGCAGTTTTGACAACAATATATATATCTGGATTTACTTCAAATAATTGATCTTGAAAATCTTTTTCAGAATAGGTAATTGTAAATTCACCTTGCTGATTAGTAGTGGTTTCTCCAAGGCGATCTGGTTGACCAATTAAGTCACTATCGAATGCAGTGATGACAAGATTAGGGATTCCTTGAGTATTTTCAGCTTGGTAAACTTTTCCGGTAATTGTGTATGACATATCTTAAAATCCCTAAAAACTCTATTTCTTAATCTTTTTCCAAGATTTGTGACAAAATTGAGATTTTTCGCTAGCCGCAACCAGCGAAAAAGCTTGCTTAAATAGGCATGGTTAACTACCCCAAGATTAAAGTCTGAGGCTAGTTAAGGCTTGTGTGAAAAGTGTATTATTTTGCGATCGCCTGAATCTAATATTAGGCAATTCGCACTCCATAATCTCAGGCTTTGAGGGAAAAATCAAGGACAGATAAGACACTTAAGAGACAGTTAACAAACTTATTGAAACAATCAGAAGATAGTTAAGACATTTAAGCTTGCTCAAAAACAGCTTCACGCTCAGTGCAATCAAGCCAGTAGAAGGAAGTCAAAATTTTACAAGAATGGTAAAAATAATTTGATATCCTAACGATCTAAGCTTAGTACTTATTCCCTATGAATCGTTCCGCCTGCCTCATCTTCAATCCAGTAGCGGGTCAGGGTGACCCAGAATTAGAACTGGCAGAAATTCGATCGATATTAGAGCCAGAAATTGATTTAGATATTTATTTAACAACTGAGGAAGTTGATGCTGATGCCTTGGCCTATGCAGCAGTAGAGCGAGGGGTAGATGCCATAATTGCTTCTGGAGGAGATGGCACCCTCTCGGCTGCGGCAGCGGCAGTAGTTGGTACTGACATTTCGTTTGGTATAATTTCTAGGGGTACAGCCAATGCATTTGCCACAGCTTTAGGAATTCCAGACACCATCGCAGGTGCATGTCAGACAATTTTGCAGGGAGGAACCCGCAATGTAGACGTGGCTTATTGTAACGATCTGCCAATGGTACTGCTTGTAGGTGTTGGCTTTGAAGCTGAAACCGTAGAACTAGCAGACAGGGAAGCTAAAAATCGTTTTGGGATGATGGCCTACGTTTTAGCAGGAATTCAGCAACTGAGAAACTTAACGAACTTTGATGTTCAAATTGAAACTGAAGACAGAATAATTAAAACTAGCGCTTGTGCAGTGACAGTCGCCAATGCCGCGCCTCCCACATCAGTATTAGCACAAGGGCCAGCAGGTCTAGTTTATGACGACGGACTACTAGACTTAACAATTGTAGCTCCAACTAGTAAAGCCGGAGCGATCGCTGCAACATTTCATCTCTTCCAAACAGCTTCTACAGGCAACGCAGCAGAACGCAATGATATTGGTTATCTGCGAGCCAAACAATTTAAAATTACTACAGAGCCACCACAAAAAGTTGTTTTGGACGGCGAAATCATTGGCACAACACCAATAGAAGTAAAGTGCGTGCCAGCAGGTTTAAAAGTTTTTGTGCCACTAATAGAAGAAGTTGAGCCTACAGAAAAACTAGACGGACTCCCTAATTTGGTAATTGAGATGAAAAATCCACCAGAAGAGTGAGGGTATTGGGCAAAGGGCAAAGGGCAAAGGGCATTGGGCAAAGGGCAAAGGGCAAAGGGCATTGGGGGATGAACTCAAACGTTGAGCCTTTTTACTCGAACATTAAGCCTTTTTATTCAAACATTAAGCCTTTTTATTCAAACATTAAGCCTTTTTATTCAAACATTAAGCCTTTTTATTCAAACATTAAGCCTTTTTACTCGAACATTAAGCCTTTTTATTCAAACATTAAGCCTTTTTACTCGAACATTAAGCCTTTTTATTCAAACATTAAGCCTTTTTACTCAAACATTAAGCCTTTTTACTCAAACATTAAGCCTCTAAGCTTGAAACTCTCTGTTTTAAATCTCCCTCATCATCTTCCATGCCCAATGCCCAATGCCCCATGCCCCATGCCCTAATTAAATATTCAGGAGTTAGGTTGCTTTGAAATTAGTATCCGATCCATCTATTGCTAAAAAAGTTCGCAAAATGAGTCAGCGGGTACGATGGCAAGATCCGTTGATTATCGAACGCAACATCGACCAAACTCGATTAGTGCTGGATGATGGCCATGCAGAGGATTTGGAGTTTTCTTTTTTAGTTGTAGGTGATAGTGGTTCTGGAAACCATCAGGGACAAAATCCCCAGCGACAGGTGGCTGAACTCATGCTGCCCCATCACGATGAATGTCGTTTTATGCTACACACTGGGGATGTGATCTATTTAGTGGGGTCGAGTGAGTACTACCAACAGAACTTCATTCACCCTTACCGAGAGTTTCTTGTCGGTGGAGAGCATCCTAGAAATATTGCTTATGACCAGATGGTTTTTAAGCTGCCAATTTTACCCGTACTGGGAAATCATGATTATTATGACTTGCCGATTGTCTTAGGGTTAGCATCCCTGACAACATTACCGATTCGTAAACTGTTGCGATCGCGGTTAGATTTAGATGTAGGTTTGCATGGTTCACGAACCGGTGACGCTTACGCACGGGCGTTTTTAGACTATCTCAAAGCTTTTGAGCTTCCAGGAGCATTAGACGCTCATTTAAATCGCTACTACACCGCCAAAACAGACACAGGTAATTGTCTTTGCTATCAACCAGGGCACTTTACCCGCCTTCCCAATCGCTACTACACTTTTCGCTATGGCGGTATTGATTTCTTCGCCTTGGATTCTAATACATTTAACGACCCACCACCGCTGCCGAAGACGAGGAAAGGTGAAGCAGACCGTAAAGTCTTGGAAAAACGCCGTCAGGATTTAGAGCAAGAAAAAATGCAAATCATGGAAACCTCAACCAAGCTCAATCCTCAAAATCCTAGTGATGCCGATGAGTTAGAGGACTTCCAAGCCAAGCTGTCGCAAATTGAAGAAATTATTGTTGATATTGATAAGCAACTAGCCACAGACCGACCAACGCAGATTGACATTGAACAACTTACTTGGCTCAAGCACAGACTAATTGAATCTTGGAATACTGAGGAAGTTCGGGGACGGGTGATTTATTTCCACCATCCTCCTTACGTGACTGAAGCAACAAAATGGCAGCAAGCACAAACTTTGACAATTCGCAAGCACTTGCGTGATGTTCTGGATGGAGTAGCTGAAAAAATAGGTTCTTTAAATCAGGGGCGTCCTTTGGTGGATTTGGTATTAAATGGACACGCCCACTGTCTAGAATATCTGCAAACAATGGATACAGGACACGCTGATTCTCATATCCCCTGGATTGTTTGTGGCGGTAGCGGCTTTAGTCTGCGACGCCAGCGGATTGAAGGAGCGAATTTGATGGAAACTTTTGGGAATGTAGATAACCAAGAGAATAGAATAGTAGCGCGATCGCATTTGTTCGTAGGTCGCAACGGTTACGGTTCTCAAAAGCGACGCCCTTATTCAAGTTTACGCATTGATGTCAAAGGCGAAGGTCAGCCCAAGTTTATTGTTCGTCCCTTGATTGCCGAATGGTATCAACGGCAATGGTATAGTCACGAACTTGAACCGTTGGTAATTTAGAGACTGGGGACTGGGGACTGAGGATTGGGGACTGGGGAGACAAGGGAGTGAGAGAAAAATAACCAATGCCCAATGCCCCATGCCCAATGCCCCATTCACCTATCTACCGATCCCATGACAACATCAATACTTCCCAGGATGACGAAAATATCGGCGACTTTTTGACCCCGGATTAATTGGGGTAAAACTTGTAAATTATTGAAATCGGCTGGACGAATTTTCCAACGCCAAGGGAAAATGCGATCGTCTCCGATAATATAGATTCCTAATTCTCCTCTCCCTGACTCTACGCGGACATAGTTTTCACCCTCAGGAATCTTGAATGTGGGTGCAACTTTTTTGGCAATGAACTGATAATCAAACCCGTTCCACTCAGATTTAGCACCAGCAGAGAGGCGTTTAGCTTCTAAATTTTCGTATGCACCACCAGGTAATCCCTTAAGTGCTTGGTGAATAATCTTGACTGACTCACGCATTTCTCCAACTCTGACGACGTACCTAGCAAAACAATCTCCTGCTGTATCCCACTGAACTTCCCAGTCGAAATCGTCGTAGCATTCGTAATGGTCAACTTTTCGTAAATCCCACTTCACACCAGAAGCGCGTAACATCGGGCCAGAAATTCCCCAATTAATTGCTTCTTCGCGGCTTAAAACTCCTATACCCTCAACTCGGCGGCGAAAAATGGGGTTATTGGTAATTAGTTTTTCATACTCATCAATCTTTGGTGCAAAGTAATTACAGAAGTCTTCGCATTTATCCACCCAACCATAAGGTAGGTCAACAGCAACGCCACCAATACGAAAATAATTATTGTTGACCATGCGGTAGCCTGTGGCAGCTTCAAACAAGTCTAGAATCATTTCGCGATCGCGCAAAGTGTAAAATATCGGAGTTTGTGCGCCAGTGTCTCCCACGAAAGGCCCCAACCACAGCAAATGGTTAACAATTCGGGCTAACTCCAGCATGATTACCCGAATATAGCTAGCACGTTTGGGAATCGTGACATTTGCCAGTTTCTCGACAGCATTCACCGTCACAGCTTCATTAAACATCCCGCCATAGTAGTCCCATCGACTCACGTAGGGCACGTACATAATATTGGTACGGTTTTCGGCAATTTTTTCCATACCCCGGTGTAGGTAGCCAATGACAGGTTCACAATCAACGACATCTTCGCCATCCAAGGTGACAATAATCCGAAAGCACCCATGCATGGAGGGATGATGCGGGCCAAAGTTGATCGTCATTGGCTCGGTTTTAGTTTCAATTCTGACCATAAATCAAAAGTTTCCCTAATCCTTAATATTTCTAAATAAAATGCTATTTTTGGAAATTTTAGAGGATTCAAGGGCTGGAGTCTTGCAAATTCGTCCGATTTTTTGCAGGTTCTTCCTATCTTTGTTGAATCGCTTTCGGAGTTGCACCCATTAAACGCTTACAGTGAAAATTTAGATGGCTTTGGCTAGCAAAACCAACCGAGTGAGCAATTTCACTGATTGCCATTTCTCTTTTGAGCAATAACTCGTAGGCACGTTGCACCCGGCAGTGAATTACATATTTATGAAGAGTCATTCCTGTAGACTGTTTGAAAAGCTGGGAAAAATAATGCGGACTCATTGGTATCAATGCTGCCAATTCTGCTAGACCTAAATTTTGGTCAAGATGTTCGTGAATGTAGTCTATAACTTGCTGTAATTGAGTCCGTGGCAAACCATTTTTATATGTTTTTAATATCGGTTTTCGCGTAGCATAGTGTTGCATAAGATGTACTGATAAGGCATTAGCCATTGTCTCTGCATAAAGACGGCTGCCTGAGGGATTACTTTCCAGAATGCCTTTGAGTGCTAGCCCCATTTGATAAACTAGGGGGTCGGCTGTGGCGAAGTGGGGTATAAGCTCAATTTGTTCGGTATCTGCTGTTTCGTCAACTGCACGAGCAAAAATATCTGGTTGAATCGCCAGCAGAATAAAGTCGCCTTCAGCATCCCAAGCCGCCTGGTGGCCAACATTAACGGGAGTAATCAGAATATCGCCCCCAAGTACAGCATCACGATGTCTGCGTCCATCCATTTGCCGTTCAGCATGAATCACCCGCGCTCCATGAGTGAAAACGATCAAAGAATGCCACTTGGTAGTGGTAACTTCAGGGAATTCAGAAGGAGGTTGACACATGTATGCAAGTGAAATCCCATGCCAACCTGCTTGAAGACTTGTGAGAATTGGTAAACGTGGAAATAGCGGTAATATATCATCTTCTTTGGTAATAACCAAGGGCTTTTGTTCTGACATGGGTCGCCACAAATTCTTCCAAACCCAATGTATCAAAAGCCAAGAAATCCGTAAAAGGACAGAAGATTAAATCATCTTATGTGCGGTTGAAGGCTTATGAGAGCAAAATTGAGAATTCAGGAGCAAAACCGGAGGCGTTTGCATATACAGCGTATTTCGGGTAAATGAAGTACGCGGGTAGGGGCACAATATATTGTGCCCCTACGATTATCTGTACCTCATCAAGTTGCAATCTGCTGTATCCATAAAAGTAGAGACGCAGCGTTCGCTGCGTCTCTACAAACTTCCTCATTACCCTTTTTACGTGTAATTGCACCCAGGAAAAAGTAAAACTATTTTGAATTTGAGATTTATTTCACCGATCAATTCGTTTTTTTGATACATTTTCGATTTGGAATCTTCAATCCAAAATCCAAAACTTGTACTGAGCAAAGTCGAAGTATCTAAAATCCAAAATTCAATTATGGTTTTTAATTAAATGATTCCTGAGCCTTTACCGCGTTTGTCACCCTTTTCTGTTAACTTACCTTCTTCGTCCTGGTTAATATCTTCAAGTTCTTCAACACGTTGTGCAGTATCTTCTACCGCTTGTTGGCGTGCATCACCAGGTTCTTCGTAGTACATTTCTGGTTCAACTGCATAGTTGTTCAACAAACCTTCTTTGTCTACGGTGTAACCGTCAGTGGTACGTATGCTTTGGGAATCGGTTTGGTCGTCGGTAGCTGAACTGGCTTCTCTTTCTTCTGTGGGAAGTGTTTTGAATTTATCTCCTTCTCTTTCTCTGCGAGCAGCTGTTTCAGCAGGGATAATTCCGCGATCGTATGTATCTACTTCTGCACGTTCAGATGAATCTATACCTTTTTTAACTGATTCATTAGTCATAAATTATGTCCTCGTTAAAGAATCTATTGAATAACTTCGAGAACTAGATTAGGCTGTTTTCCATTTACAATCTACTATCTTGAGAAGTGAGTTAAGCTTCTAAATACATCCTTTTCTCTATCTTGAGATGTATCCAAAAGATTTACTCAAACAGTGGTAAGTCACCGAAGTTTTGGTAGGCGGTACTCCTCTGGAAAACCCGAAAGGTAGCCATCGCTCAAACTTATCGCTGAGTACTGAGTACTCACTACTACTCAAGTTAATATTAAAGCTGATTCAATAATTTGAATATAATAGTGGGATTAATTTATAGCAATTCCTAATTACATAAGCTAAATAAATTTGTAGGGGTGCATAGCTATGCACCCCTACGTTGTACCTTATCAAAGCCAGAATTGGTATAAAAGGATTTACAAACTTATTCGCCCACAAATTCGTTTTTTAGCAATTGAATTTGCTGGGCTAATTCTTGGCGATTTGAAGCTTTAATTAAATAGCGGAAAGTAAACCAAGTGGCATAAGCAATTCCGACTAATTCAAAAAATGGTGACAGTAATGGAATATCATTAATTGCATCCAGAACTGCTAATGCTACCTTGGCGGTGACGAGCGCGGCAAAAATTAAACTCAGAGTTATTAGAGCCTGGCTGTAGTCCTTAAAAAAGCTACTTAAGTATTGTGGCAGTTGCCCGAAAAATGCAAAAACTTGTCTACTAATTCGTTGCCATTCAGGTTCTGATGCTGGTGGTAGCTTTGGCAAATTTGTAGTATTTGTCCCTTCAAGTGCTAGGGTAGCTTCTAATGAAGAGGGATTAATGGATTCGAGTGGCTGCTGTCGGGTTTCCATAGTTTTGGTTTTCAGCAATTACAGGAGTTTTTATAACTGACTGAGCTTGACACTCCTCGTCCTAAAGTCCGAGGATTCTTGGATCGAGCGTCCAACCGTAACCCCGCAGGATTACTCCAACGAAGCTAGAGGGTCGAACTCCCCAAGCTTATAAGATTCGGTATGCCCTACCGTACTTAGCGCGAAGTCAGAGCGGAGGTTTCCTCCGAGCTGAACTTCGTAAGAGAGTCCTTTTTGCAAGATGTTAATGGCAGCGTTAATGTCTCTATCTTCAACAAACCCACAATGATTACAAATATGAGTTCTGGTTGATAAAGACTTCTGCACCTTTTTACCACAATTAGAACAATTTTGACTCGTATTATGGGCAGAAACTGCAATAGTTATCTTCCCGTATTTATAGCCAAAATAATCTAACCAGGAGCGAAACTTTGACCATCCTGCATCACTTATCGATTTAGCTAAATGTTGATTTTTGACCATGCCTTTGACATTTAAATCTTCATAGGCTACTAAGTCGTTAGACTTGATTAAGCGGAGTGCCACTCTCTTGACAAACTCTTCTCGCTGCCTACTTACTCTTAAATGTTTACGAGCATATCTTTCTCTAGCTTTGCGATAATTATTAGACTGTGGTTGTCCTTTGCGGTACTTTTTAGACTTCTTGCGGTTTAGTTGATTAAGTTGTTTTTCTCCTTGGCGGTAAAACTGTGGATTGGGTTCAATATTTCCTTGACTATCCGCTAAGAAATACTTAATACCAACATCAATACCTACTGCTTTTTGGCTAGGGGTTATTGGTTTAACTGTATCTCTTGGGTCTAATTGTACCGAGAACTGCACATAATACCCGTCGGCACGACGCACAATTCTTACTCGCTTAATTTCTTCTAGTTGATAAAAGTTTAAGTCTCTAGTACCTATCATTCTCAGAGTACCTATTCCTTTCTTGTCTGTGAAAGTAATATTTTTCTTGTTTTCTGATAGTTTCCACCCTGAGACTTTATACTCAACTGAGCGAGTGTTTTTCTTAAACCTGGGATATCCCTTCTTGCCTGGGATCTGCTTTTTACAATTATCGTAAAAACGGTTAACCGCTTTTAGAACTCGCTCAACAGCAGTTTGACAAGCATGAGAGTTTAATTCTTCGACAAATTTAAACTCTTTTCTCAGTAGCGTGTTATACCTAAACATCTCTGTTTTGCCAACACCACGATTATCCATCCAATAACGCAGCACTTTATTTCGGACAAATTGAGATGTCCTAATTGCTTCATCAATGGCAGTTATTTGTTGTGGTTTTGGGTTAACTTTGTACTCGTAGATAAACACGTTTGATACTAGCTTGTTTGGTATCAAATAGTATAATAACATAAAGCCGTCCTTGTAGGACGGGGCTTGTATCCCAATTTTTTGGTTAATAAGTATAATAATTAAAGTTGTTAGTTGTCAATTATTTACCCTCATTACATTAAGTATACCACTCTTAGCGTGTTTACGAATTGCCTTATTTAGGTAGACAATTAGCCTGTGAATAAGTTTGATCTTAGCTGAAGGTGCAAAAAATGTTCCCAAATCAACTCGTATTGCTGTGTATGATATGGCGATCGCTTTGACTTTTACAGTTATTTACGTGGGCAAGGAGTGGGTAGAGCCACCATTAATCGCCTTTGTACTAAAGAATACAAAATCGGCTTTTTGAAGTTGAGAGCGAGTTTTTCATGTAGCCAAATAAAGTGCTGTAGCTGAAAACTAAGATTGAGTAGGAGCATTTACAGCAGAGTTGCTACCAGACCTAGTAGTTCGTCGCATTAGTTCTGATGGGTGAACTTCTTCTTAATTTTTCGTTTATTAACCTATCAAAATTAATGCGATAGACCACTAGTTTATTTTGGCGAATTCACTAATTTTTTGAAGTCTGCTGTAAGTTTATTTAAGGCTACCTACTCACTTGAATAGTTGTTAGCTGTTTCAGCTTTGTGGTTGGGCTACAGTAGCTTTCACAACTACTGCTTTGACACCTTTAATCTCTTTGGATAAACGTTCAATCTTACTAATTTGATCTTGATTGGGTACGGTTCCTCCGACAGTGACGGTGCCATCTTCTGCTGCACTAACTGTTAATTGACCACCAGGTATATTAGCCTCCAATTTGGAGCGAACTTCACTTGCTAAGTCACCTGCGGCTCTATTTGCATCACCGCCAGTGGCATTATTGCGTTGTTCGCGAGCGCGGATATCCTCATTTAGTTGTCTTCTGCGGAGTTCACTTTGTGCATCTTTTTGAGAAGCTTCTGTTGTTTGACCGGTTGGTGTTTGTGCAGCTTCGTTAGGATTAGCAGGTGCAGATTCACTTGTTTTAGAAACATTATCGCAAGCAGCAACACCAAAAACTAAAAGACAACTAATTACTAGGGGAGTTAGCTTTTGCATATGTTTAATTTGGGTTCAGATGAAATTTGTTGAGATTTACGGCAGAGGTGAGGAGCAAGGAATTTGAATTCAGAATTCAGGAGTAGAAATTTGATTAATCGCGTCTGTACATGTACAGGATTTGGAATTGAAAATTCAGAATTCAGAATTCAGAATTCAGAATTTTCTAATTAGATTGTGTCTTCACGGCGATCGACGATAACTACAGCAGGATCGTCTCTATGAACTTCTGTTGAGTAGTTAATATGATCGCGATCTACAACTCCTGTGGTGTGATGGGTTCCAGCATCAAAACGGGAGCGATATTCACCTAGATCGGTAGCGTCATATATGCCGAATTCTTGGATACCTCGACGGTTGAGAATGGGTTCGGCTTGGTAGATTTCAGCTTCTGTACCATCCACAATCACCAAGTAATCACCTCTTTGGAAGCGATCGTTATAAACTCTAGCTCTGTCTTCGGGAATTCCTAAACCAACTAGTGCGCCAACAATACCGCCAGCTGCTGCACCAATAGCACCACCAGCCAGTGTTGTTGCGATGGCGGTAGCTGCTGCGCCACCTGCGAGTACTGGGCCGACTCCGGGAATTGCTAAAGTTCCAAGACCAACTAATAAGCCTGTCAAGCCGCCTAAAACCCCGCCTGTAGCTGCACCAGCTTTTGCACCTTCGTCTGCTTTATTACCTGCACCGATGTTTCTATTCTCTACACCGGCGATACCATGACCGTTGGCATCTTTGGCAATGACTGATACTCTACTCATCTGGAAACCAGCATCCCGCAATTCTGTAAGTGCTGTTTCTGCATCTCGACGATGAGAAAATACACCGATTGCGCGTTTGGTTGCTTGCACGGCTGTAGTTCCAGGAGTGTACCCGGTTGGATCGAAAATTTGCCACTGCTGAATTCCGTGTTGGCTGATAATAGCAGCTGCACGTTGGATTTCAGCTTCTGTACCATTCACAACGATGATGTAATCGCCTTGATTGATGCGCTCGTTATAGAAATGAGTGCGGTTATCTGGTAGTCTCCAACGGTTTGAGTCCCAGCGATCGCTTAGATGAATACCTGGAAAAGATTCCCGTCGGGAAGTGTCTCTATGAATTAAAGAAATTTGGCTCAAGGGGAAACCTGCTTTTCGCAAATCGCTAATTGCAGCTTCCGCATCTGGACGATGAGAAAAGTATCCTACTGCATGTTTGCCGCTAACATCGTGATGAGCAACACCTGTAGTCGTATGTGTGCTATCTGGATGGTCGTAAATACCAAACTCTTCGATACCGCGCTGACGTAATATTGCTTCTGCTCTGGCAATTTCAGCATCCGTACCATCGATGATGACTAGATACTGTCCTCGTTTGACGCGTTCGTCGTAGACTCTGGCTCGTTCTTCGGGAATTCCTAAACCAATTAATGCACCAAGCAAACTACCAGCTACCGCACCTATACCTGCCCCAGCAAGAGTAGTGGCTAAAGTGGTTGCTGCGGCTCCAGCCAGCATAATTGGCCCGATTCCAGGAATTGCTAAGGTACCAAGACCTACTAATAAGCCTGTTAATCCACCCAAAGCACCACCGGAAACTGCTCCCACGGCAGCGCCTTCATCGGATTTATCACCAACGCGATCGCGTACTTCTGCGCCAGCAATGTCATCACGCTCTCCATCCCGCGTAATAACAGATACTCTATTCATATCAAAGCCGGCATTTTTCAATTCATGTAGCGCATGTTCAACATCTCTTCGAGTAGAAAATACGCCTACAGCACGTTTATGTACACCTACAACCATTATTTTTCTCCACAAACAGTAAAATCAATTATTCAAAAATCTATAGCTCGGTAATAGCTCGTAATAATCCCTATTAATACATGTTTATATTTATTTTTCCTCAATCGCTTGGAAGAAATTTTTTCTCTATCAACAGACATAGGCGTTTTATCTAAAGTTAAGTAAAAAAATACCAATAGAAAAATCAATAGAAAATATGATTTCATTGCTAACTTTTTAGCGCCAATTAAATTTTTATTTTAAAATATAAAAATCTAACTACTTAAATATTTATTTTTTAAATAAATCACTTGTAGGTTTATACCGATGTAACCCACTATTGCAACCAATTGAAATCACCGAGCCAAGTAGTTATTTTTTAAATAAATACTATATTACTAAAAAATAAATAATTATATTGAGAAATTTCAAGATTGCAAACGCATTAATTTTATATTAAGTTTTGTAATTTTTACATACTTTATAAAAGTACGACTTTTGGCGAAAGTCTTTATTACCTGGGAAAGTGTAAACCCAATGAACTTAATATTTACATTGAGAGATAGACCATTTTCTCAAAAAATGGTTATTTAATTGAATGCAAGTGACAAAATGCTATGTTTCAAAGTTTTCTAACCTTATTAGGATGGGATTCATTATCTTTTGGATTAGCACCTACGATTTTCGCTCAACAACTGCTAACTCCAGAAGAAGCATCAGTTCTTTTTGCTGGGCCTAAATTCCTAGTGGCATTGTTGGCTGGGGTTTCAATGGCTTTAGCTTTCCAATTGTTATTTACAAACTTTTCAGTCGCTGTAGGAATTTCCTCTTGGGAAATTGATTCAGATGATGATGATGAGTCAGTTAAGCTAGGTAGCAAAATTCGGAAAATTCAAGGTAAAGTCGGTTCTTGGGCATTAATAACCGCTAGTATTGCATTATTTATTGCTTGTTTTCTAGCGGTAAAACTTAGCTTAGTCGAAAATGCATTTCTAGGATCGGTTATCGGTGTAGTCATCTGGTCGATTTATTTTTCACTGATAATTTGGTTCGGTTCATCCGCAGTAGGTTCTTTAATTGGTTCTATTGCAAGTACTGTTAGTTCGGGTTTTCAAGCGTTGTTCGGTACAGCAACTACTGGTATTAGTGCCAATGCTGCCAAACAACAATTGGTTTCCACAGCAGAAGAAGTTACAGCCGCAGTTCGGCGAGAATTAACATCAGGCTTTGACCCTGAAAGTATTAAAAACACGTTGCAAAGTTCTTTGGCTTCTGTACAATTGCCAAAGTTAGATATCAAAGAAATTCGTTCTCAATTTGACAAGCTGATTCAAGATACAGATTTACAATCTGTTGTTAATAGTGATTTATTGCAAAATGTCAATCGGCAAACATTTGTTGATTTAATTAGCGATCGCATCGATTTATCTAAAGAAGATATCAATCGCATCGCTGACCAATTAGAAGCAGCTTGGCAACAAGCCTTGAATCGCAAAAATCCCACACAGCAAGTAATTAATTTACTTAAATCTGCCACTCCCGAAGAACTAAATTCCGAGAACTTAGGTCAAAGACTCCAGGAGTTAGTTACAGTTGGAGGTGGTAATGGCAAGCAAAGTAATGGTGTAATGAAGCAAGCTGTTCAATATGGCTTGACTGCCGCAGTACCAGCAATATTGGATAGAATAAATATGTCTCACATTGATGTTAACAAAATTACCAATCAGTTGCAAAAATTGAAAGAAAAAGTTCAAGATGTTGATGTTGAACAAATTACAAAACAGTTACAAAACTTTAGAGAAGAAGCAACAGCAAGATTACCCATATCCCTAGAAAATACAATCAAAGCAGATGTAGAAGACTACATATTGAATTCATTTCCTTGGCATTTTAACCGTATTACCCTCAAAAATGAATTCAAAGAAGTCATTTATGATGTGAATGCAGACCCGGCAACTGTAAGACGTGAGTTAGAGGAAATCAATCAAGAATATTTCGTCAACTTACTGAACCAGCGGGGTGATATCAGCGAAGCGAGGGTAACAGAAATTGCTGAACAAATGGAAAGCGATCGCCAGGAAGTTTTAGAAACTGTCAAACAAGCGCAAGCACGAGAAAAAGGTCAAGAGTTCCGCAACAGTATCGAAAATTATCTGCGTTCAACTAGCAAAGAAGAACTAAATCCGGAAGCTATTGAACAAGATTTTCTGAGGTTAGTAGAAGATCGAGAAGCTGGTTTTGAAGAATTAAGCGATCGCTTCAGTCAATTTGACCGCGATACCTTTGTACAATTGCTCCAACAACGTCAAGATATTAGTGAAGAAGAAGCTAATGATATTGTTAGCCAACTTGAGAACAACCGCGATAATATCTTGAATCGTGGCAGAGAATTGCAAGAACAAGCAAAAGCAAAAGCCGATGAATTGCGGCAAAGAGTTGAAGATTATTTACGGAATACTAACAAAGAAGAACTCAACCCTGAAAGTATCAAACGCGACTTTAGAGTTCTACTAGAAGACCCGCAAGCCGGCATTAGACTTTTGCGATCGCGTTTATCGCAATTTGACCGCGATACCTTGGTACAATTCCTCAGTCAACGTCAAGATTTGAGCGAAGAAGAGATTAACCAAATTCTCGATCGACTCGAAGCCGTCCGCGATAGTATTTTGCAGGTACCGCAGCAGGCGAGAGAACAGTACGAAAAAACTACAACAGCCATCGCAGAATATCTCCGCAATACTAATCTCGAAGAACTCGATCCAGAAGGTATTAGGCAGGATTTGGAAAGATTACTAGATGACCCGAAAGCCGGTGCATTAGCATTGCGCGACCGGCTTTCTCATGTCGATAGAGAAACCTTGGTTAAACTGGTAAGTCAGCGTGGAGATTTGAGCGAAGAACAAGTTAATCAAATTATCGATCGCCTACAAGATGCAATTCGCGATATCGTGAAAGCGCCGCGACGTTTAGCAAAGCGTACCACTCAACAAATTTTAGATTTTGAAGGAAATCTCGAAGATTACCTGCGTAATACTAACAAAGAAGAACTCAACCCCGAAGGAATCAAACGCGATTTGCAGTTGCTATTGTCTTCTCCCCGCGCTGGAATTGGCAATTTAAGCGATCGCGCTGCTAAATTTGACCGTTCCACAATTGTGGCGTTGCTATCCCAACGCGAGGATATTTCAGAAGAAGAAGCTAACCGAATTGTGGATCAAATTGAGTCTGTTCGTAGTTCCATTGTCGAACAGTTCCAACAGATTCAACAAAGAGTGCAATCAGTTTTAGATGGGATTTTTGTCAGAATTCGCAACTATCTTAACTCTCTGGATCGTCCAGAACTCAACTATGAAGGAATTAAGCAAGACTTTGCCAAAGTCTTTGACGATCCGCAAGCTGGATTTGAAGCCTTGCGCGATCGCCTCAGCCAATTCGATCGTGATACCCTAGTTGCAGTCTTGAGTTCTCGCGAGGATATTTCTCAAGCAGACGCCAACCGCATCATCGACCAAATAGAAGCCGCACGGGATGGTGTACTGCAACGAGCCGAACGCATTCAGCTAGAAACACAAAAACGCCTCAAAGCAATCCAACAACAAGCTAAAAAGCAAGCCGAAGAAACCAAAAAAACCGTTGCGAATGCAGCTTGGTGGATATTTGGTACAGCGTTGACTTCCCTTGCGGCTAGTGCTGTTGCAGGTGCGATCGCGGTTACGGGGTTATCTATGCCTTGGTAAACTGGTTCCCACATGGCTAAGGTACACAAAAAAGTAACATCAACATAGATACTTGTAGGGGCGCACAGCTGTGCGCCCCTACGCATTTACCTCATTAGAAATAAATGCCACTTTTTTCTGAGATTTCATCACCAATAAAAATCTCACAATAATTCCAGGTTTTATAGCCAAAACAGAGTAAAAAACTATGTCCAAGCTAGATTAATGACCTTATTTCATTGACTGACTCAACATACATATATTCTCTGGATGTTGTTAGAAATAAATATTTGTGCTGGAATAAAGGAAACACATATTATATTAGTTGCCGTCTAAATTAGGATATAAACTGCTCGTATAAACCTTTTCCCAAGAGACTTTTAAACCTGTTGCCCATTCCCTGTTCTCTGCTATAAATCAGTAAACCTATTAAGACAGACTCATAAAAATAGCAACTGCGGTTAAATTTAAATCCTCTCTTTTCAGGTAAAATTTAACATTTATTCCTAGCAAATATGGGTTATGGGCAATACTTCATAAGTATAATCCCCAGTAGTCACTAGATATTGATAACCTAATGAATTAGGGCAGGCATATTATAGATGAACAACGATGAGTTGAATTCAGTGTGCCACTTGAGAGATAGTAAGCAGGCAGAGGAGGTACTGCAACAGCAAATTCAATGGCAGCGACTGGTGATGGCAATTGCCCAGCGCATCCGCCAGAGTTTGAATTTGGACAAGGTTCTCAATACCACCGTAACTGAAGTACGTCACTTCCTGCAAGTCGATCGAGTTTTCATGTATCAGTTTGAACCAGACTACAGCGGCGTGGTGGTGGTAGAGTCTGTTGATAAAAATTGTATTTCTGCTCTCAATACCGAAGTTCGAGACACTTATTTAATGGAAACTCGTGGCGAGGAGTACAGACAGGGGCGCATCCAAGCTGTCGCAGATATTTATACAGCTGGTCTGACTGAATGCCATAGGGATTTACTTACTCAGTTTCAAGTGAGGGCAAACTTGGCAGTCCCCATCCTCCAAGGAAAAAAATTGTGGGGATTATTAGTTGCCAACCAGTGTACGGCACCCCGACATTGGCAGACGTGGGAAATCGATTTACTCAAACAATTGGCAACACAGGTGGGCATTGCCATCCAGCAATCTCAACTTTATGAGCAGGTACAAACTGAACTCGCTGAACGCAAGCGGGTGGAATCTGGTTTAAGAGCACGTGTGCGTCAGCAGGCAGCTGTGGCTGAACTGGGTCAGTTAGCTCTGGCTAATTTAGATCTTGACGCATTAATGGATAAAGCCGTTGTCTTGGTTACTCAAAGCCTTGAGGTAGAGTACAGTAAGGTTTTGGAACTGCTTGGGGATAGGAACACCTTGCTGTTACGTTCAGGAGTCGGTTGGGACTCAGGGCTGGTGGGAAATTTCAAATTAGCATTAGATTCAGGGAATGAAACTCAGGCGTCGTACACACTAGTTTGCAGTGAGCCAGTAATTGTTTATGACCTCCGGAAAGAAACGCGGTTTCAAGGGCCATCATTATTGATTGACCACTCTGTGGTCAGTGGCATTAGCGTCATTATTCAGGGTCAAAAACAACCTTTTGGTGTCTTAGGTGCACACACAACTAGACTCCGGGAGTTTACGCAAAATGATATTCACTTTTTGCAAGCGATCGCTAATGTATTGGCTACCACAATTGAGCGCAAGTGGGCCGAACAGAAAATCCGCGAACAAGCAGCTCTGCTCGATATCACTTCTGATGCAATCATTGTGCGAAATTTCCAAAACCAAGTATTATTCTGGAATCAAGGTGCAGAACGTATGTACGCTTGGGAGACTCATGAGGCTTTAGGAAAAAACTTGGAAGAGATTTTGTGCAAAGAAACTTCACCGCAAATGGAAGCAGCTTTAAAAAGCGTTATTGACGGTGGTTCCTGGCAAGGTGAGTTACATAAAGTGACCAAGGACGGAAAAGAAATTATCGTGGAAAGTCGATGGACACTGATGCGCGATGAAGCAGAGAAACCTAAATCCATCCTCTCCGTTGATACCGACATCACAGAGAAAAAACAACTCTTTGCCCAATTTCTCCGTGCCCAGCGCCTAGAGAGCCTGGGCACGTTGGCAAGTGGTATTGCCCACGACCTCAACAATATCCTGACGCCCATTATGTCCTCAGTGGAAATGTTGGCGCTCAAACTTCCCAATCTGGATGTACGCAATCAGCAACTGCTGAAGCTTCTCGAACATAATTCTAAACGTGCGGCGGATTTGGTCAAGCAAATTCTGACTTTTTCCCGTAGATCTGAAGGCAAAGGTGTTTGTTTACAAATAGAACACCTACTATTAGAAATTGAGCAAATTGTCCAAAGCACATTTCCCAAAGCGATCGCAGTCATCAATAATCAGCCTAGATATAAACTCTGGAATATCTTGGCAGATCCGACTCAAATTCATCAGGTGTTAATGAATTTATGCGTCAACGCTCGTGATGCCATGCCCAAAGGAGGCACATTATCTATTTCTGCGGATAATTTATTCATTGATGAAAGCTTTGCCAAAATAAATCTAAATGCTCAGGTTGGCCCTTATGTAGTTATAACTATTTCAGATACAGGATTTGGGATTTCTCCACTAATTTTAGAGCGAATTTTTGAACCTTTTTTCACAACTAAAGAACCAGGCAAAGGTACAGGGTTAGGTTTGTCAACTGTGATTGGCATTGTGAAAAACCACAATGGTTTTGTGAAAGTTTCCAGTGAAATAGGTAAAGGTTCTCAATTTCAGGTGTACCTACCAGCTATTAACCAAAGTACAAATCAGCAAGCAGAGAGTTTAGAATTGTCCAACGGCAATGGAGAACTGATTTTAATTGTAGATGATGAAGCCGCTATTTTAGAGATTAGTAAAACTTTACTAGAAGACCACAACTACAAAACCCTGACAGCTATTAACGGCATTGAGGCAATTTCATTGTATGCCCAGCATAAAAATAAAATCAGTATGGTGCTGATGGATATGATGATGCCGTCAATGGATGGGTTAACTGCAATTAATATCATGCAGCAAATGAACCCGCAAGTTAAGATTATGGGCATCAGTGGTATGGTAACGGACAGCCAGATGGTCGAGGCTGCCAATGCTGGTGTCAATATCTTTTTGAGGAAGCCTTACACTTTCCATAAATTATTACATGCTATTAACGAGTTCTTGAGGCAACCATAATGTCAGTTAAGGTGAATTTTATACGTGATGGTGAATACAGTTGGGATAAGCCTGTTTTTATCATCCCTGTTCCCTTGCCTGCACAGAGTAACTTTCTTAACCCAAGCGTATTGTAGGCAAATACAGAGGGCAAACTGTTCAGATTGCTCATATCATGTGGCTGAGGTATAAATCTATCTCGGTTAATATTGAATCTTGAGTAAGAAATATTACGCAAATATGAAAAGCCCAATTCTCGCCACAGCCACATTTTTAACTTTGGTTAGCCTCACAACAACCGTACAAGCTGCGAATCCCGAACACGTGAAACAGTTATTGGCAACCAAACAATGTCAAAACTGCGATTTGACTCATGCAGGTTTAGTCATGGCTGATTTAGCTGGAGCAAATTTGAGCGGTGCTAATCTTGCAGGTGCAAACCTCAGCCGGGCGAACTTGAGCGGTGCTGATTTGCGAGGGGCTAACTTGAGCGGTGCTAGTTTATTTGGGGCTAACCTAACCGAGGCTAGATTTAGTGGCGCAAATTTGGCGGCTGCTGATTTGAGAAGTAGCTATTTAACAAACGCAGAATTAAATGGCGCTTACCTGAATAATAGTAATTTCCAAGGTGCAATCGGAATACCATCACAAATTGCTTCACCAGAGGATTTTTATGCTTTGGGTGTAGCACAAGCAGAAAAAGGCAACCATCAGCAAGCAATTAGTTATTTTAGTCAAGCGATCGCCATTAAACCAGACTATGCAGGTGCTTATCTAGCTCGTGGTGTCGCCCGCTACCAAATATTAGATAGACAAGGTGCATTCGTAGATGCCCAACTTGCTGACAAATTCTTTACATCCCAAAAAAATACCCCTGGAATGCAAACAGCACAGGCTTTTATGAAAGAACTCCAAACCCCCTATACTGAAAAAGTAAGCTCTGGTAGCCCTAGTTTCGTTGACTTTTTTGGCAGTGTTGGCTCACTCTTACTTCAGTTTTTACCTTTTTAGAAAGTGGGGAGATAGGGAGATGGGGAGGAGGAGGAGAAATAACCAATGACTAATGACTAATGACTAATGACTAATGACTTTATCAAATGAATTATGGGCGGCAAATCAAGATTTAGCCAAAGCGTGCTTAGAGCATCCTTTTGTTCGGGGCATTGGCGATGGTACTCTTGAACAAACGAAGTTTGCTTATTATGTAGGGCAAGATGCTTTTTTCTTAGAAGCTTTTGCCCGTGCGTATAGTATTGCCGCAGCTAAAGCACCAGATTGGGTAGGTTTCACGACATTTCATAACTTAGCTGGAGGTGTATTAGCAGAACTGCAATTGCACAGTGGCTATGCTTCTCAGTGGGGAGTTAATTTGCATTCTGTGGAACCTGGAGCCGCTACCCGTCGCTACACTGATTTTTTGTTAGCAACTGCTTGGAGTGCAGATGTTGGTTTAACAGCTGCGGCGATGTCTCCATGTATGCGTTTGTATGCTTTTTTGGGAGAACAGTTAGCTGTTAATGGCATCCCAAATCATCAATATGCCGACTGGATTCAGACTTACAGTAGCGCCGATTTTCAGCCATTGGCACAGCAGTTAGAAAGTTTGGTCGAGAATTATGCCACGAGTAATGCTGTTGTGCATTCAACTTACCGTTACGCTATGTTGTGTGAGTATGACTTTTTTCAGGCTGCATGGAGTTTGTAGGAATTTGGCAAACAGAAGAAGAGATGGGGAGAATAACTCCTAACTCCTAACTCCCAATGCCCAATAAGTATGTAAAACAGTACTATTGTTCTACTATAAAGTAATTAAAGATAGTATTATTAAGGACTGTTTCATAAGAAACTCCTTTTTTGCCGCCCAATATGTCAGACCCACAGCTCACAGCATCCCCGAAGTTCCGTTCAGAGCAGGCTAATGCTCAGGCTTCTCTGTTGAACGGACATCTTCCCTCGCACAATAGCCAGAATACCATTCGGATTCGGGGTGCTAGGCAGCATAATCTGAAAAATATTGATTTGGAATTGCCACGCGATCGCTTAATTGTATTCACTGGCGTTTCTGGTTCTGGGAAGTCTTCTTTGGCATTTGATACGATTTTCGCTGAAGGGCAACGTCGCTATGTGGAATCCCTCAGCGCCTACGCACGGCAATTTTTAGGACAGTTGGATAAACCGGATGTGGAGGCGATTGAAGGCTTAAGTCCGGCAATTTCCATTGACCAAAAGTCAACGTCTCATAACCCCCGTTCCACTGTGGGTACGGTGACGGAAATTTATGACTATTTGCGGCTGTTATTTGGTCGCGCTGGCGAACCCCATTGTCCGATTTGCGATCGCTGTATTGCACCCCAGACAATTGATGAAATGTGCGATCGCATTCTCGAATTACCAGACCGCACCCGTTTCCAAATTCTTGCACCCGTTGTCAGGGGTAAAAAAGGCACACATCGTAAGCTTTTGTCAAGTCTGGCATCCCAAGGTTTTGTTCGCGTGCGTGTCGATGGCGAGGTGCGGGAATTATCAGATTCCATTGAATTGGATAAAAATTTAACACACACCATCGAAGTAGTAATTGACCGCTTGGTCAAAAAAGACGGTATTCAAGAGCGTTTGGTCGATTCTTTATCTACGTGCTTAAAACAATCCGGTGGCATTGCGACCATAGTCATTAGTCCCAACGAAGCACAAATGACAAATGACAAAGGACAAACAACAAATGAGGAAGAATTAGTATTTTCGGAAAATTTTGCTTGTCCAGAACATGGCGCAGTGATGGAGGAGTTATCGCCGCGATTGTTCTCGTTTAATTCACCTTATGGTGCTTGTACCAACTGTCATGGAATTGGGACTTTAAGGAGATTTGCGCCAGATTTGATTGTACCCGACCCGGAAGCGCCAGTATATGCGGCGATCGCTCCTTGGTCAGAAAAAGATAATTCCTATTATTTGGAATTACTCTACAGTGTAGGGCAAGCTTATGGATTTGAATTACAAACAAATTGGAGCAAGCTGACAGAAGAACAACAGCAGACTCTTTTGTATGGAGAAAACCAAGAAACAACAAAAACAGATAAAAAGCAAATTTTTAAAGGTATTGTTCCAATTTTGCAGCGGCAATATGAGGGTGGAACAGAGTTAATTAAGCAAAAATTAGAACAGTATTTAATCGACCAGCCGTGTGAGGTTTGTAAAGGAAAAAGGTTAAAACCAGAAGCTTTATCCGTGAAGTTGGGACAATATGGAATTTTGGATTTAACTAGCGTATCGATTCGAGATTGTCGGGAAAGAATTGAGAAATTTAAGTTGAGCGATCGCCAGTTACAAATTGCCGATCTAGTACTCAGAGAAATTAAAGCCAGATTGCAATTTTTGTTAGATGTTGGCTTAGATTACCTTACCTTAGACCGTCCAGCAATGACCCTTTCTGGTGGCGAAGCGCAACGCATTCGTTTAGCAACACAAATTGGTTCTGGTTTAACAGGAGTTCTCTACGTTTTAGACGAACCAAGTATTGGTTTGCATCAAAGAGATAATGGCAGATTGCTGAAAACTCTAACTAAATTACGTGATTTAGGTAATACCTTAATTGTGGTTGAACACGATGAAGAAACAATTCGTGCAGCCAACTATATAGTTGATATTGGACCCGGTGCAGGAATTCACGGCGGAAATATTATCGCCCAAGGCGATTTAGAAGCATTATTAGCAGCAGAAGATTCCTTGACTGGTGCTTATTTATCAGGAAGGCGAGTAATTAACACCCCAGCAGAACGCAGAGAAGGAAATGGGCGCAGTTTAATCATTAAAAATGCCCATCGCAACAATTTAAGAAATATAGATGTAGAAATTCCACTAGGGAAACTTGTTGCTGTTACTGGCGTGTCTGGTTCTGGGAAATCTACCTTAATTAACGAGTTACTTTATCCATCATTACAACATCATTTAACTAAGAAAGTTCCTTTACCAAAAGACTTAGAGAAAATCCAAGGATTAAATTCAGTTGATAAGGCAATTGTCATAGATCAATCGCCCATTGGACGCACACCACGTTCTAATCCTGCAACTTACACGGGAATTTTCGACGCCATTCGCGATGTATTTTCGCAAACAGTAGAAGCCAAAGCTAGAGGTTACAAACCCGGACAATTTTCTTTCAACGTCAAAGGTGGACGTTGCGAAGCTTGTAGCGGACAGGGTGTGAATGTAATTGAAATGAACTTTCTCCCTGATGTTTACGTGCAATGCGAAATTTGTAAAGGTGCAAGATACAACCGCGAAACATTGCAGGTGAAGTATAAAGACAAATCTATTTCTGATGTTCTCAACATGACTGTTGAGGAAAGTTTAGATTTTTTCCAAAATATTCCCAAGGCGATCGCCCGCTTGCAAACGTTATTTGATGTCGGTTTGGGTTATATTCAATTGGGACAACCTGCCACAACTTTATCTGGTGGCGAAGCACAACGCGTAAAATTGGCAACCGAATTATCTCGACGCGCCACAGGTAAGACGCTTTATTTAATAGATGAACCAACAACAGGCTTATCTTTTTATGATGTCCACAAATTATTAGATGTATTGCAAAGATTGGTGGATAAAGGCAATTCAATTTTAGTCATCGAACACAACTTAGATGTGATTCGCTGTGCAGATTGGGTAATCGATTTGGGGCCAGAAGGTGGCGATAAAGGCGGAGAATTGATTGCTGTGGGAACACCCGAAGAAGTTGCAGCAAATCCCAAATCTTATACTGGCCAATATTTGCAACAGGTATTGCAGCAGTATCCGCCACAAGCAACTACGATAAAAAGTATGTAAAGGTGAATGAGTATTTCCAAGGAAAACTGAATGGATGACCAGGAGTTGGAAGTTCTCTTAAACGACATAGAATCAGACCGGGTTGAACGGAAAGCTTCGATTTCTGATAAAGGTAAGCTTTGCGAAGCGATTTGTGCATTTGCTAATGACTTGCCTAACCACCAAAAACCAGGAGTTTTGTTTATTGGGGTTAATAATGACGGAAGTTGTGCAAATCTTCCGATTACAGATCAACTTTTGCTTACACTCTCGGCTATGCGGTCTGATGGAAACATTTTGCCTTTTCCGACAATAATTGTTCAAAAGCGAAGTATTGGCGGATGTGAACTAGCTGTAGTGATTGTAGAACCATCGGATGCTCCTCCTGTGCGCTTTAATGGACGTGTTTGGATAAGAGTTGGGCCGCGTCGAGCAACTGCTACAGCAGAAGAAGAACGCCGTTTAGCTGAAAAAAGACGCTCAAAAGATTTGCCATTCGATTTACAACCTCTACCATCAGCTAGTTTAAATGACCTCGATTTAGAAATTTTTCGTCGAGTTTATTTGCCTTCTGCCTTGGCAAACGATATTCTTCAAGAAAATCAACGCACTGTTGAACAACAACTTCAATCAATGCGTTTTGTAACAGTCGATTTGTTGCTAAAACCAACTATCTTAGGCGTGCTAGTTGTGGGTAACGATCCTAGACAATTCGTTCCCAGTGCATATATTCAATTTCTTCGCATTGATGGTATCGAGTTAACAGACCCAATTAAAGACCAAAAAGAAATTGGCGGGCCGCTTCCAGATTTGTTGCGGATGCTGGACGAAATTTTTCAAGTTCATATTTCAGTAGCAACAGACATCACTGCTCAACCAATAGAACTGCGACAGCCTGATTATCCAATAGTTGCCTTGCAGCAATTAGGAAGAAATGCAGTGATGCATCGCACTTATGAAGGGACAAATGCGCCAGTAAGAATTACATGGTTTAATGACCGAATTGAAATTCAAAATCCTGGCGGACCTTTTGGCCAAGTAAATCGCCAAAACTTTGGAAAACCAGGCATCACAGACTATCGAAATCCTCACCTTGCCGAAGCTATGAAAAACCTTGGTTATGTTCAGCGATTTGGTATAGGAATTCAACTTGCTCGTCAGCAACTTCAAAAAAATGGTAACCCACCTTTGGAATTCACTGTGGAAGATGCCCATTTGTTGGCCATTGTTAGGAAAAAACTATGAGTGCAAAGATTATTGCTTTCTTTAATACTAAGGGAGGTGTCGGTAAAACTGCTCTAGTTTATCATTTAGCATGGATGTATCAAGATTTAGGGCTGCGGGTACTTGCGGCTGATCTAGACCCCCAAGCTAATCTCACCGCTACTTTCTTAGATGAGGAACGTTTAGAATTATTTTCTTTAAACGAAAATAAAATAGATACTATTTTTGATTGTGTGAAACCTCTGCTAACTGGTATTGGTGATATTGATAATCCACATTTAGAATATATCCAAGAAAATCAGTTATCAGAAGATGTAACCTCATTATGTTTGTCTACAGAAATAGGAAAATTAGCTCTTTTACCTGGAGACCTAATGCTTTCTAGTTTTGAAAATGAACTTTCAGCACAGTGGACTAATTGTTTTGGTGGAGGTGGTCAAGAAAGAGCTTTACAAGTAACTTCTGCTTTTTGGAGAATTCTCCAAAAAGCAGCCGTTAATCATAAAGCAAATATAATATTGATGGATTTAGGCCCAAGTTTAGGAGCAATCAATCGTGCAGCATTAATCGCAGCAGATTATTTAGTGATACCACTTATATTAGATTACTCTTCCTTGCTAGGGTTACGCAGCCTTGGTTATATATTGCAATCTTGGAAAAATGACTGGAAGTATATATTAAGTAAAAACCTAACTACAAGTTTGTGGTTACCCAATGGTGATATACAACCCATTGGTTACGTTGTTTGGCAGATGCCAATGCGATTAGACCGTCCAGCAAAAGTATATAATAGAGTAATATTTGAAATTCAAACTACTTATCAAGAAATAATTTTAAATCAGCGTAGTGAAAATCAAATTTCTATTGAAAATGATCCCAACTGTTTAGGATTAATTAAAAGCTACCACAATCTCATGATAATGGCTCAAGAAGCTCATAAACCTATGTTCTACTTAAAACCTGCTGATGGGGCTATTGGCGCTCATACTAAAGCGGTGAAAAACGTTTATGATGCTTTTAATAAATTAGCTCATAAGATAGCTGAACAAACGGAATTGGAAATTTAATAATCCCATTTATTTTTCAAGGGAAAACTATTTTTTATCATTCTTCAAATAAAATAGCGATCGCACCTTTTTACAATACAATATAACGCCAATTATCGTCATGTTTAGTTGCCTCTAAACAAAAGCGATCGCCTATTCTAAAATAAACAAACTTACATCAACATGAAAAAACTTATCCAAAGCCTCAGCTTGTTCTTTAGTGATTTCTAACTCTCCATTAATAACCTTAGTAACAATCTCACTCGAACCAAGAATTTCTACTAAATCAGCTTGTTCCAAACTTCTAGCTTCCATCAAATGCAAAAGTCTTGAACGAGGAGTTGAAACATTAAGCTGATAATGCTTATCTTCAAAATCCTCAATCAATTTTACCAATAATTCCAACAAAGCATCTTCTTCAGGAGCCAGATCGGAACGAGAAAGCAGTGTTTCAACAGTTTCTAAAAATTTCTCGTTTTCCTCTTCTGTCTTGATAATTCGAGGTTGATGCTGAGACAGCAATTGGCTGTAAACCTCTGAGTTAAAAGTAAGGGCTATTTTTCCAGTTGTCTTTGTCATATTTTGCATGAGCTAAGACGTATTTTATATAGATGACCTGCTAGGCATTGCTATCTGTTTCTCCCTTTTGCCAAAACTGCTTTAAAATCTCCCCTGGCTTTCTATCCCAAGTATCAATATGTTCGTATATCAAATTATCTTTGTTGAGTTTATAAGTTGAATAACCATTAAAAAGCAAAGGTGCTTTCCAGGGAACGCGCAACACTCCCCGCACTGTCCAATTTACTAAAATTGTATCTTCAGCAGACTGTTTTATATCATGTACATCAAAGTAAATTTGGGTAAAAAATAGCCGAGCGTGAAATCGCAAAGTCCAAAATATAATTCGATAATTAAACTTATATTTGAATGTATTCACTGGATCTTTAAAATAGATATCCTGTGTATAAATGTCATAGGAAATATCTTTTTCAAAAAGTGTAGGTAAATCTTGTTTGAGAGTTTCAATTACTTGTTCCATCTGTGAATAACTGTGTAATATTAATTTTGGCGATCGCCTTCCAACAACTTTCCGCTACAGGTTATGTCTACGACGGGGTAGCTCTACACACTTACAGTAGATTTAAACTACATCTATATGTCAGGATACAGCAATCCTGTGCCCCTACAGCTTGGTCAATACTTGAAAATTAAATTGTTGTAGGGTAGCACAGCTGTGCTACCCTACTTGATTGATGCGTTTGTACTAAAAAGCTCTTAAGCCTTGTTATCCCTCTTGTGTCAGTCTCCGAAAACTTTTGCCATTTCTGAATTCTAAAGCTTTTGTATAGCAAGCGATGCCTGCGGCGGGCTGCGCCTACGCCAGATTATTTCCTAATAACAAATACAAGACCTATTTTTTTCTAATAGGAAAGCCTGTATTGACTGACTAATAAAGCTTTCAGAGATTGACTGTACGGAAAGTGACAGAAGAGGGGTAGAGTTATCAAAAAAAAGCCAGCATCTACATAGACAGTAAGCCTGAATAGTCGAAGCTAGCTTGATTAGAACTGTAATTGACCATTATTTTAGCTCTAACAGCCAGGATCTGGAAGATGAGCAAAACTGTCTAAATTTAGAGAAATAGAATAAAGGCGTCAGTCGTCACAATTCAGAATGAATTCTGTATTACTACTGGATGAGTAGGTTACGTTTAAGATCCCCACTAAATTTTCAATTTGGTGGGGATCTTAAGTTGCGGATCTGAATCTCCCACTAATTGATTCTGACTCCTGAATTCTGACTTCTGAATTCATCTTCAATATCTTGTTCAAAAAAACAACTTGAACCTTGCTAGCTGATTTTCAAGTGTTCGCGTCAGGATTTTATTCAGTTCTTTGATGTCTTGAAATTGTAAAATTTGTTGTGTGGGTAAGTCAAAGGGAACTTGTCCTTCAAAATTTGGGCGTTGCATTTGCGCTAGTAGAATTTGTTCAGACCGCTTACTTTGGATGGCATAGCCAATTTCAATACAGACATTCGGGCTGGGAATTAGTTGGAGTGTTTCTTTAACATCAACACTAGTAATGGGTGTGGTATCAGCGATAAATAACAAACTCTTACGGATTTTTCGCATGATAGTGCGATTAATTCGGAAAGTCGCATCGCTGGGACGAGAGGATTCTACTAATGTTAAAGGAAGGCGCGATCGCAAGTTTAAATTCTCCAAACTTTTTCGCAGTTCTTCTCTGAGAACATCACTTGCTGCGGCATACTCAGTTTGGTAGGAGAAAAAAATAGTTGGTTCTAACTGAGCTAACAATGCTTGTTTAGTAAAATAAATTTCGTGACTAATCAAGTCAATGTTAGCTACGCGATAGCCGCCACTACCCTCAATATAAAATTCAATATCTTCCCCTTCTAGATAGCGCCCAAACCAAATTGATTTTTTAATTTCGTCGCTTTCTTCTAAAAAGTCCGCTCGCAATGCCGATCTCAGCAGACTTTTTTTACTTAGGCGAATGTCTGGTGGGCGCTTTTCCAATTCTGGAATCGGCTCATAATCCTGTAAATACCATGCTCTGAGCGCAATAATTGACATAAGGCGCTATTTTAACTATTTCTCGCTATTTAACTTCGTATTCACTCTAGACAATTTATAGACTCGGTGGGTAATCAGTAGGGTAAATCTTTATAGTCATCTTCCCAATCATCGCAAGTCACCATCCCCAAGGAGCCAGGATGATAACGAAGTATCCACTGGCTACTTTGAGGATAAAAGACAATGGGTGCTTCTTTCGCACCAATGCGCAACAGACACCGCGAACACAAGCAGCCAGGGTCACCCGGCTGACGGTAATAGCTAAAAGTGACATCGCTTGGCTGTGGCTGTAGTTGCGGCGGCTCTTGCGGGCTTGCGAAAACTAGTTGACCCCACGAAAAACCTGTTGCCCGTAAGAGCCACCGCCTAATCGAGCGTAGCGGCTTCCAGTTCACCTGGGCTACACGAGTGGATTTGTTCAAATTTTTCATTTTTTCATGGGATACTTTCGGTTTGGCGACATAAGGGCAAAAGTGCCGATTAGAAAGCATTCAGCCTCAGATTAGTAAGAGCGATCGCTCTTACGAGGTCAAGGGGATTTGAATCCAAGCCGATTTTGAAATAGCGTGGTGCTAATACAGGAGAAAGAAAAATGTCAGAGCAAGTTGAGCAATCAGAACAGCAGTCACAACAGAATTACTTCCAAGCAGTTGGGGTGATTTCGGGTCAGATAAATTTTACTGAAGACAAGAAATTAAAGATTGAAATTGGTAGACGAGAATATTCACTAGTCTCTAAACCCAAGCCATTTGAGGCACTGAAAATACATCTCAAGAAAAAAGACACTAACGAAGCTACTTTGTTAGTTTATCCGAAAGTAATTCACTTCCCTAAGCCCGACCAACCACATCAAATGTATTTTCAATTAGTAGCACACCAAAAAGCCCCTTCGGGATTATTTGAAGAACTCCATGACGGAGAATTTAAGCTATCTGGATTATGGCAGTTTATCCCTGTATGCCGAACTCCCTGCATTTCAATTTTCAAGAATTTTAACTTCGACAGATTAGATTTTATTAAATCTGCTGAGACTTCATTGAAAGTAAAATTTATGAAAGCATCCCACTTACCAATTGTTTGGAAAGATGCTATTGTTCCCCCCTTCCGATTTAATCCTAAAGTGTCTAAGTCAGAACAAGCAAAGCGTTATTTCGTCCAGTTGAAAGCCAAATTTAACCCTGATAAAAATATCTTTATCTTTGATTCATTGATGGGATTGCCCACTGAAGAATTACCCAATTTTCTCAAGGCATCAAAAACAGATAAGGCTACAGTGGCGACTGAGAAAAGAAAGAGTAATCCCAACAATAAACCTGGAGCTAAAAAGGAATCAAAAGCTCCATTACCAAAGCCTATAAAAAAGAAAGCTGTCTCGGAGACGGAATGAGGGCGTTGCATAAATGCGGGATGATTTAATTCAATACGGGTATTTCCCAATACTTCAAATAATGAAGTAATAATCGAATTGGATATTTCAGCATATCTACTGACTTTGAATAGCACAATGTTTTGCGGTGTAGTCGGGCTAATGCTACAAGAATTTCTGGTGATATGGCAGGATTTTCATAAGTAGAATAAACCCACTGTTTTTATCAAGCCTTAGAGCGCTTGCTTATTGGTTTTTATTCTTTCCTCCTGCCAAGTCCTATTTCTGTATCAAACTTAAAGTGAAACGGTATAATCAGTAGATTCAGCCAGAGTGCGCCATTGTGCCGTTTCTTGCTCGACGTAAGCGTTTTTCTCAGCAATGGCTCGAAGGGTGTCTGTGCCGAGCGGCAACCGTAGCGGTGGCGTATCCGCATTCGCAAGTTGAAGCATCGCTTGAGCAAGCTTGGTGGGGTCTCCCGGTTGTTGATAGCTCAGGTCAGAGGCGATTTTACGAACTTTACCGACCGTCTTTGCGTAATCCGGGATTTCCATTGCAGTGCGCTGGAGCGAACTGCCATCGAGAAAATTAGTCCGGAAGTATCCCGGCTCGACCACAGTTGCATGGATGCCCAGAGGCGCTAACTCATCATGCAGAGCTTCGGTAATGCCTTCAACGGCAAACTTGGTTGAGGAGTAGATGCCCCACCCTGGTGTAGAGCGATAGCCCCCGATCGACGATAGGTTAATAATGTGTCCAGAGCGGCGCTGGCGCATACTGGGCAATACGGCACGGGTCATATTCAACAGCCCGAAGACATTGGTGCGATAGACCCGCTCAACCTCTTCTGCACTGGTTTCTTCGATACCGCCGAGTACACCAAATCCGGCATTGTTGACTAATACATCGATCTGCCCAAAGCGTTCCAGTCCTGCTGCAACTGCCGCTTGCACCTGAGCTTCATCGGTAATATCCAAACTGAGCGCCAACACATTTGGGTTCGACTCAAATTGATGCAGATCGGTCTTTTTGCGGGCAGTTGCAATTAATTGATCTCCTGCTGCCAAAACAGCTTTCGCGATTTCGGCACCAATTCCACGGGAAGCACCTGTAATGAACCATGTTTTCTGAGTCATTGGTCGATCTCCTTGATTGCCTTATTTTTTCATTACCTTTTTGGTATGGGTTTATCTTAGGCTTTAAGACAAAGGTTATAAATACATAAACCTTGCAGGTTATTGCCTAATTTTCTCAAGCCGGAGGGTGAAACAGGCAGTTACGCTCGGTGTACTGCAAGTCGCAATGTTTTATCACTTCTCGCGCGGCGGCACGCGCCTCCAGAATTCATCGAAGGCTATCGAGTCAAAGAATGCGATGACTTTGACAATCTTTCCGTCCCGCATCTCCATGAACCAAGCGTAGGTGTTGCGATAGGGCTTACCGTCCACTGCTGTGGCCTCACCATCAAACAACACAATCACTGTGTCACCTTCGCTGTATAGATTGCGGATAGTGGGGGATAGCGGTTTGGTCAATCGGGCGTTGAACGGTTTGATCACCGCATCTAGAAATTCATCGCGAGACGGATATTCTTTAGCAACTAGAGAATTTCCTGTAATTGTCCAGGTAGCATCAGCCGCAAGTAACTCGAATGGTCCTCCGGTTCCAGCGCGCCAGCGATCGAAACTTGCTTGAATCAGTTGCTTGTTCACTTCGGTCTTTGTTTCAGAGGCATTCATAGTTGGAGTTCCCATCAAACATGCGATGATGACGGCAACAAAAAGGTATCCTGCGCGGGTAAACATGTACACTCCTTCTGGGGTTGAGGTAGCTTCTCAAAATCACCGATCCACGAGTTTCTTTGCGACGGAACCGATCAGTCACAATTTGATGACCGCCCGCCCAACAACATTGCCCGTCCACAGGAGATCGAGGTTGATAATTTTGACCGTGTGACGAATCTTGCCCTGCGAGGTAAGCGCCATGACTTCGGTCAGATCGTTGTAATTGCCCATAACGAACCGTGATAAGTATATTCGCGAGCCACCAACGGAAACAGCGGGATGTCAATTCGATCGCCCACCAATCCGACTGACGCATAATGCCCACCGATAGACAGAAGCTCAAACGCATTTTTCGTTACAACCTAATTCAGGCTCATTTTGTCCCCGTTAGGTTGGTGAGCTTGCTGCCTATCCTGGCTATATTTCAGTGTTCAGCGATCGCCCAATACAAATCACTCAAGTTCTTTGAGACATCTTTGTTCTTCTAAGAATTAGTGAATAACAGCGTTATCTCATTGAATGAGTAGCCGTATTTTTGTCCAATCCTCCGATTGATCCAGCTATCAAAGCAAGTTTCGTTATGCCTTGCTCATTGCCTTATCCTTTCATTTCCCCTTGGAATGTGTTCATCATAGAGTTGAAACAATTAGCACTAAATACATAAAACTTGCACATACTTGCCTAATACTCTCAGGTAGAGGATTGACCAGAGGGAATATTCTCTATATAGTGTCTAGAAATGGCTGAATTTCTCAAGCATCCAGCAGGCGATTGAAATAATGAAGCGGGGTACAGCGAGCAATTTATGTCAAGAATTGGCAACATTAGTGATTCGGCACACGGATGGCAGAGGAAACGGTATCCATTCAACGGCGATCGCTCAGTTGGAATTGATGCGGGAATCTACTGCTCCGACAGCACTCTGTGCCGTGTATGAACCGACACTTTGCATTATTCTTCAGGGCAAAAAAGAAACCTTACTGGGCAAGGAAACCTATCACTATGGGACGGCTCAATACATCGTGGTCACGGTCGATCTGCCACTCAGCGGATTGATTGTCGAAGCAACACCGGATCAGCCATATCTATGCTTCAAGCTCAGTCTGGACGCGACTGTGCTTTGGAATATTATCGATCAAATCCAGCACATTTCAGATCAAAAAGACAGTTCAGTCAGAGGCTTGTTCGTCAGTGATGCTGATGAATCGTTGATTGATTGTGCCATCAGGCTGACACGGCTTTTAGATACGCCGCAGCATATTCCATTTCTGGCACCGATGATTGTTCGCGAAATCTATTACCGCCTTTTAATTGGTGAACAAGACGAAGCAGTTCGGCAGATTGCGACATTTGGGAGTCATATGCAGCGCATTGCGGAAGCGATCAAACAGATCAAAGCTGAGTTTACAAAAACATTGCGGGTTGATGATTTGGCAAAGCAAGCAAATATGTCTCCCGCATCATTCCATCGTCACTTCAAAGCAGTCACTTCAATGAGTCCGATGCAATATCAAAAACAGTTGAGGCTGATGGAAGCCCGTCGTCTAATGCGGATCGAAAACACCGATGTAACCAATGCTGCTTATCAAGTTGGGTATGAGAGTGCCTCACAATTCAGCCGTGAATATTCTCGTATGTTTGGTATGTCACCCATTAAGGATATTGGACAATTCCGTAAAGTCTAAACAGGGGATTTGCCAATGCATCTGTACCAGCGAGACCTTCGGTATGAGAGAAAGGCGCGGTATGCTTGAGGGTATTAAATGACAGCGACTTCAAGGGGCTGGTGACAGCCAGGAATCTTGCCCCATCAACCGATCATCTATGTCGCGACATAGGGATGGGGTGGTTAGATGGGTTGAGAAGTAAGTACTTTCAACGGTATCTGTTCCACCCCTCCCTATCCCAAACTCCTAAGAAATAAGGCAGGAGGCAGGAGGCAGAAGGCAGAAGGCAGGAGGCAGGAGGCAGGAGGAAGAGGATTTGACTTATTTCTTTTGCCCTTCCCGTAGGTGCGCCTTCGTTGGAGACTCACGTTAATTCAGTGCAGTTCCAGCAACAGCGTTGGAAGATGGAGCTTAAACAGACAGGGGCGCTCCAACGATCCAAGTGTCGTGCTGGCGTGCAAGCTCTGTCCAACCTTCGGGCGGCGTTTGACCGATTTGGGGGAAAAATTCGTCGATGCCACCGGGGACGAAGGTGAAGAGCAGCCTAGCCCTTCCGGGTCCAAGATTGACCCATCCATGCACAGTGTTACGGGGCACCACAACCGATGTTCCGGGTCCGACCTCAAACTCTTTACCCTCGGAGTGAAAGCGAAACCTGCCTTCCAGGATTTCAAAGATCTCTTCCCTATCTTTGTGATAGTGGAGTGGTGGTCCTACAAACGGTGGAACATTCACTTCAATAATTGTGAAAGCCCCATCGACATCTTTGCTATCGACGCGGATAGCCATCTGCTCGCCGGGCATTGTATCGAACCAATCGAGGTTCTCGCTCTGTCCGACAATTGCAACGTTGTTTTGATTGAATTGAGTACTCATTGTTTTAGGGGTAAAGAATGCGTGTATCATCTCGTCTGAGAACGTCTCGAAAAACTGCGATCGCGAATGATGCTGAAAGCCAGGGATCTCACCAACCGCTGTCAGCGCAAAAATCTCTGGATAGGGCATGGGAGCGATCAAGTCGGCGATCGGGGTGGCAAGCTGACGCAGGGGAGCCACAACCCGCTCACCCTCGCTGATGTCACCGATGTAGCAGACCATAATCACGACGACTGGGGTGCCCTGTTTGTCAGGGGGAATGAAGGGGGCAGGAGGTGCCAGCATGAACAAAACTTCAGTGGAAAGTTCATCTGGTGCTGCCGCTGCTAGACAAGTATACTCTCGCAGAATGCGCTCTGCCTCGGTTGCCTCATAAAAGACGGCACCACCCAAAACAGTTCCGCCTGGATGCAGGTTTACCTCGAAAGCCGTTGCAATGCCAAAGTTGCCACCGCCACCCCGTAATCCCCAAAACAGTTCGGGATTTTCATCAGCACTGGCACGCAGCAGTTGTCCATCTGCCGTAACCAGTTCCACTGCTTGCAGGCGATCGCAAAAACAGTCTGCTCCAGTGTCCATTAAGCAGCAGTAACTTCCAAGACAGGAGCCTCAACGTGTTGCAGATATTTCTCAAACCATTTCACAGCAGTTGTACTGGCAATCTCGAAGCCCTTTCCCTGGAAACCGTCGAAGTGTCCACCCTTCAAGATTGTGAAAGACTTCGGCTCCATCGCATGAGCGTAGACAGCAGCGGTTAAGTCGGGAGGTGCGAGAAAATCCTTCTCACCTACAATCAGACATAGCGGAGTGGGAAAGATCGCCTCCAGGTGAGGAATGGGTTCGTAATAGAGAGAATGCTCGATCGATTCAAAGGTGATGCGATTCTCCCATCGTCCTTCACTGGCACTTTTAGCAGATTCAACCCAGGTGTATGCATCGGGTGTCGGCAGAAAGCTCGGTTGTCCGGGTGCGGCAACCAGGGGAAAGTAGCTCACTTCCCCAGTTTGATACCGTTTGATGCGGTCTTGTGAAAGCAACGTTGTGAGTTCATCGAGGTCAAGGGGTGAAGTCAGACGACGGGAGTTGAGAAAAAGATTCACTGTCGGCATGTGGGCTACAACGGCTTTCACGCGCCGATCGAATGCCGCCAGATGCAGCACATGACCACCGCTATAGGAGAAGCCCCAAACACCGATGCGATTGGGATCAACTTCACGTTGGAGTTGAGTCCAGGTGATAGCATTGCGGTAATCCTCGTGCTGCTCAGTCGGCAGCATTTGTCCACGAGGTTCTCCCTCACTGGCACCGATGTAGCGGTAATCGAACAGCGTGACAACGAATCCAGCTTGAGCGAAGCGCTCAGCAAACTGTGGTAGACCCATCTCTTTGGTCAAGCCAATGCCATGCGCCATGACAATGGCAGGACAACGTTGACCAGATGCGGCTTGATCTGGAGTGTAAAAGGTGACGGAACACTTTAACCCTTTACTGTCAAAACTGGCAGTTCTTTTGTGCATCGCTCTCCTTTATTGCCTTATCCTTTCATTGCTCTTCTGGCATGAGTTCATCATAGGCTTTGGAAAGAAGGTTATGAATACATAAACCTTGCAGTTTATTGCCTGATTTTCTCAAACAGCAAGATGATGCTCAAAAGAATCCTCTATAATAGGTGCAGTAAAACGATGAGAGGGATGTCTCACGATACGTCGCTAAGCGTTGCCGAGGATCTGGTATGGCAGATGAATTTCTAAAGCGCGAGACCACGATTGATGCTTGTCAAGAATTGGCAAGATTAGTGACTCGCCACACGGATGGCAGAGGAAACGGTGTCCATTCAACGGCGATCGCCCAGTTGGAATTTATGCGAGAATCTGCGGCTCCGACAGAACTCTGCACGGTGTATGAACCGACGCTTTGCATTATTCTTCAAGGCAGAAAAGAAACCTTACTAGGACAGGAAACCTACCATTATGGTGTGGCTCAATATATTGTTGTCACGGTCGATCTGCCGCTGAGCGGAAATATTGTCGAAGCAACGGCGGATCAGCCGTATCTCTGCTTTAAGCTAAGTCTGGACGTGACTGGGCTTTGGGACATTATTGACCAAATTCAGCACCGTCGAGATCAAAAAGAAAGTTCAGTCAGAGGCTTGTTCGTCAGCGATGCAAAAGCTCCGTTGATTGATTGTGCCACCCGACTCACACGGCTTCTGGATACGCCCGAAGATATTCCATTCCTGGCATCGATGATGATTCGCGAAATCTATTACCGTCTATTAATGGGCGACCAGAGCGAAGCGGTTTGGCAGATTGCGACCTCCGGTAGCCAGATGCAGCGCATTGCAGAGGTGATTAAACAGATCAAAGCTGAGTTTACAAAGTCACTGAGCATGGATGATTTGGCAAAGCAAGCGAGAATGTCTTCCGCATCATTTCATCGGCACTTCAAGGCAGTGACCTCAATGAGTCCGTTGCAATATCAAAAGCAGTTGAGGTTATTGGAAGCCCGTCGTTTGATGCTGGCTGAAAATGCAGATGCAACCCAGGCGGCGTATCAGGTTGGTTATGAGAGTCCTTCACAGTTCAGTCGTGAATATTCCCGCATGTTTGGTGCGCCACCGATAAAGGATATTGAGCGTTTACGAATTGCCTGAGTATTGACTGTTCAGCGATCGCTCTCGATGAACGTTAAACTGGGTGACTCAGTACATAAACCCCAATCCATACAATACCTTCGCCAATTTACGAGGGTGAGTTGATGTACAAACTCCCATTTCTCCGAAGCTGGGCAAAAACAGTCAGTCCTAAAAATTCCTTGCAGGTTTCTCGCAAGGCTTTTTTAATTTTTGTAGACTCTTATTTTGTCAAAGGTATTGTTGAGGAAATACCCGTAGTCAACCAAATTAAAAATTAAAAATGTAAAATTAAAAATTGCAATCAGTAGGGGCTTGAACCCACCACTATCAATTAAAACTGGTCATTATTGAGTGCGGCGAGAAAAAAGCTCGTAAACTCCGCTTAGTTGAAAACCTCCAAAGGCAAGACCTCAATGCCTATGAAGAAACTATCGGAATTCTCGAATTACTAGCCGAAGAACTCGATATTGACCAAGAGACAGTGGCGCAAGGGTTTAGCTCAATTTCGTGTAAAGAAAAGCAAAAAGAAAGGCGATTCTTTTACGGTGTACAAAACATCGGGGATTTACCTCGAAAAAGGCAAGCCAGCACTACCTTTCACCAACAGGGTTGTGATTAACCAGGGCAAGAAAATTACCTTACCAGGAATCAAATAATTTCGATTAAAGGAGGAAATTAATTTTATTTGCAGTTCACAAACATTCACTGTTTCCCGAACTGCGGATAAATGGTTTGCATCGTTTGCTCTAGATGCCGAGAAAATCCCACCAATTATTCACCCCATAGAAAAGATTGGTGTAGATTTGGGAGTAAAGACTTTAGCAGTTTGTTCTGACGGCACAACTTATGCCATGCCAATTACCATAAAAAAAGCGAAAACCAAGCTGAGTAAATTGCAGTGGCGAAATCGTAATCAAGTCCTAGGAAATTCGTAGCGGATAGTTCCACATAAACAACCACCTGTAAAAGATACTTTCATCTATAGTATTTATAGCTCATGTTACCTGGGTAATTGAACTGTAAAAGTGCTACCTTTACCGAATTCACTTTGTAGATTTAATTTGCCTTGATGTGCCTGAACAATTGCTTGAGCAATGGCTAATCCTAATCCAGAACCACCAGTGTTACGAGAGCGATCGCCACTTAAGCGATAAAAACGATCAAAAACTCGCCTCAGTTCATGTTGTGGGATACCAATACCTGTATCTTGAACTTTAATTACAGCATAATTATCATTGCTTTCTAAGATAACTGTGACTTCCCCTCCTTTGAGTGTATATTGAATTGCATTGACAATTAAGTTAGAAACCAATCGATAAAGCTGATCGGAATTCCCTATAACATTCATATTTTGCTTAACTCGGATTGATGATGTCAACTTTACTCCTGCGGTAGTTGCCATCGCTTCAAATTCTTCAATTAAATCGCTAACAATATCGTTTAAACAACAAACTTCGTGCTGTAACTTTTGAGCTTGCCTATCTAAACGTGCTAACATCAATAAGTCAACGACTAAAGTTGTTAGCCTCTGATTTTGACGCTGTATAGTTTGCAATATATCTCGTGTTTCTTGTTCATCTATTTCTGACATTAAAAGTGCTGATTCTACAGTTGCACTTGTTGCAGCTAAAGGCGTTCGTAATTCATGTGCAGCATCGGCTGTAAACTGTTGAATTTGTCGATATGACTGATAAATTGGCTGCATCGCTAATCCTGACAACCACCAACTGGCACCTGCAATCATAACCATAGCCATCGGCAGCCCTAATATCAAAATTAGCTTTACGCTATCCAAATAATGATTAAACTCTTCTAGACTTCGCCCTACTTGCATATATCCCCAATCTTGATAATTTTTGGTATGCAGAGATAAAGTAATTTGATGGTATTCGTTGCCTTTGCTATCTTTGAGAAATTGCCAAGTTTTTTGATTAAAAATATTAGGTAATCCCTCTGGATAATAACCAGCATTAGCAATTAAATTTCCTGAAATATCAAAAAAACGTATATAGTAGCTAGTTTTAGTAACAATACCAAGAAGATGACGTTTAGGATGCGGCTGTTCTTGAATACAATTACTAGCCCCAATTCTACAGTTACCTGTATTTGGAAATAACTGATTTACTAATGGTTCCAAACGTCCAGGTGACTGTAGTTTGAGTTCAATGCTATCGTGCAGTGTTCCCGCTACAGTCTCAATTTCACTGTCTAAAGCTACCACATGAGCATGAAACACAGACCTGTAAAAGCTAAAAGCACATAGGCTTAAAATCAAACCCATAACAATAGCGTAATACAGAGCTAAACGAACGCGGGTGAGCCGAAACAGTTTATTTTGATTCATCTGAGAAATTAAGACGATACCCCATACCGTGCAAAGTTTCAATTGGGTTAGGACAATCGTTACTTGTGAGTTTACGACGTAATAAACGTATTTGCGCTGCCACTACATTACTACTAGATTCCGCATTAACTTCCCAAATTTGATTACGAATTTGCTCAGTCGTAACAATCTGGTTAGGATGGTTCATGAAATATTCCAATAGTTGGAATTCTTTATTAGTTAATGGAATGCTTTGCTGTTCCCCTGTTGTATTTTTTCTGACAACTGTATTTCTGCCATAGTCTAGAGTCAAGTTACCAACAGTTAATTGTTGGGGTTGTAAGTGTGGAGAACGACGCTGCAAAGCCCGCAATCGTGCCAGCAGTTCCACCATCCCGAAAGGTTTTACTAAATAGTCATCGGCACCTGCATCTAGTCCGGCAACTTTATCTTCCATTCTATCTTTAGCCGTTAGCATCAGGATAGGAAGAGGATTACCTTTATAACGCAGTCTTTTACACAATTCTAAACCACTAATTCCTGGAAGCATCCAATCAAGAATCGCTACTGTATATTGCGCCGAACTATTTTCTAAGTAAGCCCATGCGTCATTACCATCCATAACCCAGTCAACTAGGTACTTTTGTTGATTTAAAGTACGCTTAATAGCTGCCCCCAAATCTGGCTCATCTTCGACTAGTAGCACCCTCATATCAAACTGGTTATTTAAAACTTCTTTGTAAATCTGTGATTTTAGCATAGTTCGCCATAGGGATACCCCTATTAATAGGGTTGCAGAAATTTATGAAATTAGGATGAAATTCTTAAAAATTAGGATTAGGCTATACAAAACCTGATATTAGGCTAGTATCTTATCTATACATCACTAAATAGAAAAGACTCAGTAAACAACTCGCTAAGGTATGGTGTGAGCTTAGTTTGAGGAGTTATAGAAACTAAGTTTTACAAGATGTTTATTGAGTCAATAATGATTTTGACATATCGATATGAAATTATGATGAAATTCAGAGTAATTAAATAGAGTTCATAAAATCTATAATTATCGTTATTTAATGTATAAATACATTTGTTTTTTAACTAAAGCTATAGATTATGTAATACATATTACAGAAAATTATAATTAATACGTATTCAATATCTATTTTTTGTTGATACTTTGCATTCTGCTCAAGTTAACTAATTGACAAAAATAAATTATCACTACTGATTTTTGGAAATTTTAAATATTAAATAAAAAATTTCATCTTGATTTCATATTTCTCCTTCAACATAAAAATATGTCGAGTTCGTGATGGGTGTCAATATTTTTATGGGCGTAACTGAAATACTTACCTAGTTAGTTACCGATTCAAACTTAATTGCTATCTATTTTTGAGTAAATTGAAGCAGATTTAAGAGGTAATTAACTATACGGGCAATAGTTGTTAATCTTTTTATTTTCAAGAAAGCAATCTAGTAACGATGTTCCAATAAAATCAACCCTAATGAGCAAGTTCATGTAGCTATGAGAATTTGTACTAATTTTTGAATTTTTGGGTACTTAATATGAATTATCTGGCAAAGTATTCATCCTTTGAAAGCATTGTCAACTCTCAGTGGAATCATCATCGTAAATGGAAAAATACTACGGCTGCTGATGTTACCCAGGCTATAGGAAATGTTCCGATTGTAAAACTCAAGAATATTTCTCCTATATGTGCGATCGCAGAATGCTTCTTGAAATTGGAAAGTTGTAATCCTGGGGGTTCAATTAAAGAAAAAAATGCAGTCTACCTCGTGACGCGTGCGGAGGAAGAAGGGCTGCTTGTACCTGGTGGTACGATTATCGAGTCAAGCTCAGGAAATTTCGGCGTTGGGCTAGCCATGATAGGAGCAGTCCGAGGGTATCGAGTCATTATTGTTGTTGATGCCAAAACACCTCCACCTTTTAGACGAATGCTAAAAGCATACGGTGCAGAACTTGTGGATGTACCACTTCATGAGGCCGATGAATCAGGCTCTATGCAGAAGGCACGTATGAAAAAAGCCAAGGAACTGGCTGCAAACATACCTGATGCTTGGTATCCATGTCAACACTTGAACCCTCTGAATACGGAAGCACATTCATACTACACTGCCCGTGAGATTGAAGCTCACTTTTCCTCCGACCTTGATGCTGTTGTGGTTGGTGTCAGCACTGCGGGACAGATCATGGGAATAGCTCGTTATCTTAAACCGCGATTCCCAAGCATACGCATTGTTGGCGTTGATGTGGTGGGTTCAGTAATTATGGGAACGCCAGCAAAACCCTACAAGATGACTGGTATTGGGTTATCTTTCTTTCCGCCAAATCTGGATCTTTCCCTGCTCGATCGCGCTTATGTAGTACCAGAAGATTTAGCTTACTCGGTGTGTCACGTCCTTGCACGTCGTGAGGGATTGCTTCTAGGTGCATCAACAGGCGCAATTGTAGCAGGAGGATTGCATCTGGCGCGCGATCTAGGTGCGGGTGCGCGGATTCTGATGATCAATCCAGACCGAGGCGATAGATACCTTGAGACAGTCTACGATTCCGATTGGCTTGACCGTCATGGATTTACCGTAAAACAAGGGAAACTTCTTGAGGATGCGATCGCTTCACTAACTCCCCTTTATTTTAAGTAGTGCTGAAAAATAACATGAACACCTCACCCCAGCCCAAACCAGAAAGTAGTCAAATAACTTCAGGGCGATCGCTGTTAGCACTACTGACGCAGTTTATTCCACTTTCTCTGTCTGATGTGGCAATGACTCTCGGCGATCCGCTTCAGACATCTGCACTCAGTCGCCTAGCCTTTCCGCAAGAGACATTAGCCGGAGTCGGGGTAGTCAAAGGAGTTGCCGTATTTCTGGAAAGCCCGATCATCATGATTCTTCATGCCTCAACAGCACTGGGAGGTCAAGCCAAATCTCGACGCGCACTTTGGCAGTTTACGATGATTGCGGGATTGTCTCTAAGTGGTATCTTTCTATTACTCACCTGGGAACCTTTGTATAACTGGCTATTGCTTGATGTATTTGGCGTTAGCTCATCAATTGCTGCCAGAGGAAGAACTGCTTTTTTATTGATGTTTCTGTGGCCTTTCGTGATTGCTTGGCGGCGATTCTTTCAAGGGTTGCTAATTCGCGCTCAAAAGAGCATAGCTGTAGGTTGGGCAAGTGTAGCGCGATTGACTTGGGTAATTGTGTCGCTGGCAGTGGGAGTAACTTTACGGTTAGATGGCGCATTTTTAGCAGGTATCACCATGATGGGAGCCATACTCATTGAGGCGGTACTGGTTACATGGTTTTGTATGCGTCTTGGTGCTATTTCTATTCTTAACCAACAAGGATATTTTGAGACTAAGAAACTGCCTCAAACTTTGTCAGGAGTCAGCTTTTACTATCTTCCTTTAGCCTCTACCATGCTTTTAGTATGGGGCGCAAGAGCCATACTTTTGAGTCTGATTGCTCGCGCATTCGATGGTAGTTTAGCACTTGCCGTTTGGCCTGCGGCCTGGGGACTTGTGCTGGCGATCGCTAACGGTACACGTATGATTCAACAAGTGGTAATTTCTGCTTATGAAGAAACCTCCAAGCGAACACTTGCTGCTTTTGTAATTATTGTCGGGCTAAGTTTTACTTTCATACCGTTTTGGCTAGGGTATACAGAGCAAGGATTATTTTTACTGCGTCAGTTTTTGGGGAATAATCCCTCTCTTGTAGAAGCATCTCGTCCAGTTATACAAATACTCTCATATTTACCCCTGCTCTTGGCTGTGCAAAATACTTTTCAAGGGCTACTTATTCACAAGGGCAAGAACTGGTTCATCAACTTGGCAACAGTAGTTGCTGCGACCTTTACTTTAGTAGTATGTGGAAGTTTGATTTTTACCAAACATAGCGGAGCTACTTCAGCAGCCTATGGAATGCTTGCGGGTGTAATTAGTGAAATAATTGTGCTTTTCTTCGCCCTTCAAAGGAAATAATCAGATCAATTATGACTAGCTATTATGGCACTATTAACACGGAACAAAAAGTATGATGAAGTACATAATTGCTAACACGACCCAAAACAAATTCTTCCATACCTGAAAGCCACCGCCGCCGTCCAATTACAATCAAGTCTGCTTGACAATTTCGCGCAAATTCACAAATGGTTTCGCCAGGTTGACCAACGTGTTGTTTGTATTCTACTTCTACACCTGCTGCTGTTGCTTCTGCTGTATATAAATGCAGCATTTCTAACTTTGGCTGGGAGAATTTATCTAACATTTTTTGGCTATATTTTACGGACTCGCTGTCTTTATCTGAATTATAGTAATTTAACAGTTCAGATTTATCTAAATATCCATCTTCTTCAGGACATACAACATTAAATATCATCAAGTTAGCCTTGGTGAGCTTTGCTAGAGAAAGTGCTTTTTCAAAAACACGCTTGCTAACTTTAGAACAATCTATTGCAACCATAATCTTGTAAAACATAAAAAACTCCTTAGCTTTCGTTAAGTAAACCTAATTTAGATAATTAAATTTGCTTTTGGTATCTCTTGTTTATACAGTTACTCTAACTTTCTAAATTTCATAAGTGCGCTACTAAAGCTGTAGCGCACCACTAACAATTTCACAAGTTTTTTCTACATTTTGAATTTGTTACCTGGATATAAAACTGTTGTATAGCCGAGTTACCAAGGCAACATATAAAGCTGTTCCTACAGTCCAAAATAGAAGGCCAACAATAAAGCTTCCCCAGGTAATAACCCTAGTAATATTGCTCAAGTCCATGTGCAGGACATAACTAAAAAAAGCCATTGCTGCTTTTGGTGCTATTGCTACAAACAGAATACAGGCTATATAGACTAAGGCTGTGATTATAGCTGTAGCAAGAGCAAGTGAACGCGTGTTTAGCTTGTTAATAGGGTGCCTGACATTATGTTGATTTTCTCGATGATGACTTTGCGATAGCATAATTCACCTCTGATTAACTGAGTAGAAAGCTTGAATAATTGCAATCGAAAAAATTTAAGTTTTTAATCAATCAGGACTTACGCAAAATATAGCAACAGCCAAGGTGGTTAGGACATCAACAGATGATAAGTAGAAGGACTCAATTAAACTAAAGTTCGTAGTATGGGCTTGAGCCATTAAAACCTCTGTTAAGAGCGATAAATCGCTTACTACGAACAAAGCTCCAATCTTACATTTAATTATGTCTACCTACTTAAAACGTAGACAGTAAAAGCCTTTTAACTCTGTCACCTGTCAAGAGTCACCTGTCACCTGCTATATCTCTCAAACCCTCATTCCTCCGTGTCCTCTGTGCCTCTGTGGTTCGTTTATTCCATAGCTCGTGCGTAAGTCCTATAAATCAAAAAAATATATATTTATTCCACACGCACAACATCTCTAAGGTCTAGCCAGTTATAACGTCGAATCAACCAAGGCAACACTATAATTACAATCAGTAAAATAATCGAAATAGCAATTCCTAAAGGTGTGCCTACCCTTAATGCTCCTCCCATGTAGGTCAGTAAAAATGTTGAGGGAATCATGCCTAAAAAAGTAGCCAGGGCATATTTAGGGAGAGAAATACCAGCGATTCCCGCAGCGTAGCTAATCAAATCAAAAGAAAAGATTGGCAGCATTCGAGTAATAAAAATTAACCAACTAAGATAAGTCTCTCCTTTGTTTTTTGAGAAATAAATTATCTTACCAGTTAAAGCTTTAATGGCCGATCGCCCCAAAGTACGCCCCAAAAAATAAGCAATTAAACCACCTATAAACCCCCCGATTATGCTGTATATTCCTGCTATCAATGTCCCCCAAATAGTGCCAGCTATAACTGCGAGTGGCGCGCTGGGAATAGGACTAATAACTACAGATAAAGCCAAGATACCAATATAGACAAATGGGCCAAGTAACCCTAAATTTTTGACAGTTTGTCTAAATCCTTCTGGTGTTAATATATTTACCTGCGGATTTAGTAGCCAATAACAGACGGCTAAACATAGGAGCAAAATTGCCAACGCAAAGGTGTTTTGACGATTAAACAGGATTTTGATTCTTTCCTGTCTTTTCACTTACTTAGTTCTCCCTTTTAGGTATTACTTCTCTTGGTGGTGTCTCCCAGACGAGGAAAAAAAGCTGGTGTATTGCTGGCATAGCGATCGTACTCTGCACCAAATTCTGCTCGCACTTCACGTTCTTCTTGGCGTGCCAGTCGTGTATACATCCACACCAGCACTGGAAACATCAATAATGTGAGAATTGTAGGCCACTGAAGCAAAAAACCAAACATGATACTGATAAAAGCTAGATATTGGGGATGGCGAATTGTTGCATAAGGGCCGGTAGTAGCTAATGTGTGAGAACGCTGGGCTTTGTAAAGAACCTCCCACGCTAATGCTAATAAGATAAACCCACCAAAAATGAGGATGTTACTCAAAATATGCAACAGATTAAAGTGAGGATTGCCTTTCATCCCTAGCATTGTCCACCAGAGATGTCCTACATCATGGGAAAGTAAATCCAACTTGGGATAGCGGCTTTGCAACCAACCTGAAAGTAGGTAAATTGTTAAAGGTATGCCGTACATTTCCGTGAACAAAGCCACGATAAAGGCAGAAAAAGCACCAAAAGCTCGCCAATCACGGGGACTTTTTGGTTTTGTAAAGCTGAAGGCAAAGATGATGAAGACTAAAGAGTTGATAATCACCAAAGACCAAAGACCGTAGGCGGGTGCGTTGTTCATTTCTTATTTCCTGTTGATTGATATTTTTTACCGAGATGAACGATCGTTTCCGCCACTATGTCCGCCGTGTCCACCATGTCCTCCGTGCATAAATAAGTGCATGAATGGGCAGGCTAATAGTAACAAGTAGGGCAGAATTCCAGCTAGATGTGCTAAGTGTTCAGTGATGAGAAAAAATGCAGCAATGGCCAGGAAAATATATAAGGCTATTTTGGCGGGCGAGTGCCTACGGCAGGCGTTCCGCCAACGCCACCAAATATCTTGACTAGATTGATGATTCATAGAATTTTTCCCCAATGCAGTTAGCAATTGCAATTCAATTTGTTGACAATTTGAATCCTTTCAAAAGCGATGAATTAACAATCACTGATAAGGAACTCAAAGCCATCGCAGCTGCGGCAATAATTGGGTTGAGGAAACCAAAAGCAGCAATGGGAATGCCAATGGAGTTATAGATAAACGCCCAGAATAGATTTTGTTTAATTTTGAGCATCGTGGCACGAGATAGGCGAATCGAGGTGACAACATCTCGCACATCGTTTTTCACCAGAATGATCCCGCCTGTTTCCTTGGCCACATCTGCACCAGAACCAATCGCAATCCCAATGTCAGCAGTTGCTAAGGCGGGTGCATCATTAACTCCGTCTCCCACCATTGCCACAACTTCCCCGCGTCGTTGAATATCTTTGACAACTTGGGCTTTATCACCGGGTAATACCTCAGCAATTACCTTATCGATTCCTAGTTGACGAGCGATCGCTTCCGCAGTACGCTGGTTGTCTCCAGTGAGCATGACAACTTTGACTTTTTCTCGTCGCAAAGCAGCGATCGCTTCTTTGGCTTCAGGTTTGATGGTGTCGGCTACTGCCACAATCCCCATCAGCAAACCATTACAACCAACCAGCATGGCTGTTTTACCATCAGATTCCAAACGAGTCAGTATCTCTTCTGTTGCCGGATTTATCTGATAGCCTTGCTCTCTAAACAAGCGGCGATTACCAAGTAAGATGCGATCGCCTCCGGCGGGGCTACGCCCATCGCGGTTGATTTCTCCCCGAATACCATGTCCGGGAATTGCCTCAAAATTACTCACTTTCGGAATATCTAGCATTTGGTGTTTGGCGGCGCGCACAATTGCTTCACCCAAAGGATGTTCTGAACCCGCTTCTACCCCCGCCGCCAACCGGAGAATTTCATCTTTTGGGCGTTCTGTTAACGGGACAATATCCGTGACACTAGGCTCACCACGAGTCAAAGTTCCAGTTTTATCGAAAACTACGGTAGAAAGCTTTTCTGCCCTTTCTAAAATTTCACCACCCCGAATTAAAATCCCGCCTTCTGCGCCCTTACCCACACCAACCATCAATGCGGCTGGAGTAGCAATACCCAAAGCACAGGGGCAAGAAATAATTAATACCGCAATAAATGCCAGCAAAGCTTGGGGGAAATTTCCCATTAATAACCAACCGAGAAATGCCAGTACTGCAACTCCCACCACCGCAGGCACAAAATAGCCCGTGACTTTATCTGCCAAGCGTTGGACTTGAGCTGTACTTGTCTGTGCTTCCTCCACAATTCTGATGATTTGAGCCAGAGCAGTTTCAGAGCCGACACGAGTTGCTTGGAAACGGAACGCTCCTGTTCTGTTTAAAGTCCCACCAATCACCGCCGCTCCAGCTTGCTTCTCTACAGGTAGTGACTCCCCTGTCAGCATTGACTCGTCCACAGATGAAGCTCCATCCAGCACCACTCCATCCGTTGGTACTTTTTCTCCCGGACGGACAATAATGGTTTCACCTACCATTACTTGCTCTGCCGGAATTTCCATCTCCATACCATCTCGAATCACTCTGGCGGTAGCAGGTTTTAAATCTAGAAGTTTGCGTACTGCTGCCGAGGAGTTCTTTTTAATAATTTCTTCCACATACTTGCCTAATAAAACAAAGGCAATAATCACGGCAGAAACTTCAAAATAAACGTCGCGCTCCTCAACTCGTACAGGTAGAGCATTAGGGAAGAAAATTACTGCCACACTATAGAAATAGGCAACGCTGGTTCCTAAAGCAATTAGGAAATCCATGTTAATACTGCGGCTTTTAATGGCATTCCACGCCCCTGTATAAAATGACCAGCCACCAATGAACTGCACAGGCGTAGCCAAGATGAAAAGCCAGACTCCCCAAGTGAACCAAGGTAGTACTGGAATCGGCACCCAGCTTATGAGACTTATGCCTGCTGCCAGTCCCAAAAATGCAGCCGCTCGCATAATTGCTAAAATCAGTACCCCCGTCATCGCAACGGTAACGCGAGTCCGCATAGATTTGAGTTCCCTCTCAGGATCTAAAAATGTGTTTAAGCAAGTTTGGCTACAAAAATAGTAAGCGCGTCCACCTCGTTCTGCCCTCAAGGATGTAGCTTTAGGTACTGTCATCCCACAGATAGGGTCTTTCGCCATCCCGCCTGGTTCGGGTACAAGGCTTGCGTGTCTATGTCCGTGATACTCGTGAGTTCTTGCCATCTTTGAATACAGTCCTTCATCCTACTGGTTGTGATTCAAAGGTATGCAGGCAAGTCTGGCTGCAAAAATAGTACGTCTGTCCGTTTCGCTCTGATTTTAATGCTGTAGCGTTTTCTACAGTCATGCCACAGATTGGGTCTACAGCCGTCTTTTCACTATCTTGTTGACGCTTGCGTCTAAAAAAATTCCACATAATTGACCTCCTTGAGAGCAGATATCAATCGTGTCAGGTCAAAATCTCTCCGGAATTCAACTTTCTTCAGGCTTTGACTTATACCAGGCCTGATACCATTGCTCCATCTGGTTAATTTCAGCCGTTTGAGTTTTAATGATGGACTGAGCTAAATTACGAATTTCTGGTTTGGTAGCTTTTTTAGTCGCCATCTGCGACATCATTACAGCCATACGATGATGAGGAATCATCTGACGGATAAATTCTTTGTCAAAATCTGGTGCATTTTTCAAGGCTGCCAAATCTACCTTCATACCCATCATGTTGCAGTTCATCGGCATTTTCATCATGTCTGGGTTCATCTGTTGGCACATACGCTGATGCATTGCCATCATTTCTTGACGAGTCATGGCTGTTACAGGTACTTCTTTCCCGTACCATGCCTTGTACCAAGATTTCATTTGCTGAATTTCGCGGTTTTGGTCATTTTTAATCGCTGCCGCTAGCTTTTTAATTTCTGGGCGTTGAGCGCGACTTAATGCAATATCAGCCATTTCTATTGCTTGAGTGTGATGGTGAATCATCATTTCAATGAAATGTTGATCCATATTAGTCATCATCCCTCTTTGGCCAGGAGGAGTAGTTTCTGTAGATGGGTGATGAGTATTGTGTTCTGAGTTTGAAACCTGAGCTTGTGCGTTATTTAAAATTACTAATCCTGCGAGCGCACTAGTGGTTAATAGACCAGCCAAGCCATAAAACAATGTTTTTGTTTTCATAACCCCACCTCATTTTAGGAGTTAAAGACAACTTACATTTATGAAATTAGCGAGAAATTTTGAGGAACTTGTGAGACGAAAAATTTTAAATTAAACTCAATAAAATTGCTGAGATATCAAGACATTATGCAAGTTTTTTGGGCTTAACTTTTCTTGCAAAAATCAAGTTAATTTTCTTTGCAATCAAATAGCTATATCGTTTTATCTTCAACAAAAACCTATACTTTAAGATTTACATCTAGAGATGAAAAGAGGATGAAATATTTTTTTTGTACACGTTTCTTTACATAATCAAGGTATTCGCATCCTTACTGGTGTAGTGATAGATGCGATTGCCCGAAGGACGCCCCGCAAAAAGCTGGCTCTGATTGAGTATGGAATTGTTCAGCCAGCGGAAAATAACCCTCCATACCACCTAATGCGATCGCTTCTTGAAAGATTTGTCGCCCCTCAGGGGAAGCAAAAGAAATACTAGGAGGAGGTAAGGGACGACGATAAAATTCTTCAGTATCCATGAACAAAGAAAATCTCAACTATGATGGATTGAATTATTGCAGATATCAGATATATCATTGGTCAGTTATCTGCTGTCTTGAGCATCTAATTGTATAAGTATAACTGCGACTAATAAAAGCCCGGTTCCTAATAATCTGGGCGCACTGACGATATGACTCATAACCTTTTGAGTTAATTCCAATTTTTTGCGTCTCCCCTCTTGACACTCCAGTGAACTGGAGCATTCAAGATGAAATCAGTCTCGAATACGACTTGATAATTGGAGCTTTGAAATGGAGAATGCGACACTTAAGCTACGCGGTATGAGTTGCGCTTCCTGCGCTAGAAGTATTGAAGATGCTATTAGTTCTGTTCCTGGTGTGAATGAATGTAGTGTGAATTTTGGGGCAGAACAGGCAAGAGTTGATTATGACCCCAGAAAAACAGATTTACAAGCCATTCAAGATGCGGTGGATGCAGCAGGTTATTCTGCTTACCCTCTCCAAGAACAAAATCTGATGGCGGGAGAAGATGATGAAGAAAAAAGACATCGCCTGAAAGAGTCCCGCGATTTGCAGCTAAAGGTGACGGTAGGGGGAATTATGAGCATCGTACTGGTGGTTGGCTCACTACCAATGATGACAGGGTTAAACCTACCTTTGATTCCCACATGGTTGCATAACCCTTGGGTGCAATTAGTTCTGACTACTCCTGTACAGTTCTGGTGTGGTTATTCTTTTTACGTTAATACCTGGAAAGCTTTTAAGCGTCATGCCGCGACAATGGATACCTTAATAGCTTTAGGTACAAGTGCAGCATATTTTTATTCCCTGTTTGCCACGATATTTCCTGGGTTTTTTATTGCTCAGGGATTGATGCCAGATGTGTATTATGAAACTTGTGCTGTCGTCATTACCTTGATTTTACTAGGGCGGCTGTTTGAAAATCGTGCCAAAGGGCAAACCTCAGAAGCAATTCGTAAGCTGATTGGTTTACAAGCAAAAACAGCAAGGCTGATTCGCAATGGGCGAGAAGTAGATGTACCGATTGAGGAAGTACAAATTGGCGATGTAGTGCTGGTGCGTCCTGGGGAAAAAATTCCTGTTGATGGCGAAGTAGTTGATGGGACATCCACAGTTGATGAAGCGATGGTAACTGGTGAAAGTGTACCAGTGAAAAAGCAACCAGGGGATGAAGTTATCGGCGCAACCATCAACAAAACTGGGAGTTTCAAATTCCGGGCGACAAGAGTTGGTAAGGATACTGTACTGGCGCAGATTGTTCAATTAGTGCAGCAGGCTCAAGGCTCAAAAGCCCCAATTCAAAGACTAGCAGACCAAGTTACTGGGTGGTTTGTGCCGGCGGTAATTGCGATCGCCATTCTTACCTTTATCATTTGGTACAACATCATGGGTAATGTCACCTTGGCGTTGATTACCACAGTTGGAGTGTTAATTATCGCTTGTCCTTGTGCATTGGGTTTAGCTACACCAACCTCCGTGATGGTGGGTACTGGTAAAGGTGCAGAAAACGGCATCTTAATTAAAGGAGCTGAAAGCTTAGAAATAGCACACCAGATTCAAACCATTGTCTTAGACAAAACAGGCACGATCACCCAAGGTAAACCGACAGTTACAGATTTTCTCACAGTTGACGGTACACGTAACGGCAACGAACTGAAGCTGATACAACTAGCCGCATCCTTAGAACGCAATTCTGAACACCCCTTGGCAGAAGCAGTTCTTAGATATGCGGAATTTCAGCAAGTGCCATTAGCAGATGTCAGAGATTTTGAAGCTGTAGCAGGTAGTGGTGTCCAAGGTATCGTTGCTAACCGACTTGTGCAAATTGGTACACAACGCTGGATGGAAGAGTTAAGTATTAACACTCAAGCCTTACAACAAGACAAAGAACGCTTAGAATACCTGGGTAAAACAGCAGTTTGGTTAGCAATTGACGGCGAAATCAAAGGACTGATTGGTATTGCTGATGCCATTAAACCCACTTCCACCCAGGCTGTGAGAGCCTTGCAAAAACTTGGTTTAGAAGTTGTGATGCTCACAGGTGATAACCGCCGCACCGCAGAAAGTATTGCCCGTGAAGTTGGTATCAAGCGGGTATTGGCAGAAGTTCGCCCCGACCAAAAAGCCGCTACAGTGCAAGCAATACAAGCAGAAGGCAAAATTGTGGCGATGGTTGGTGATGGTATCAATGATGCACCAGCTTTGGCTCAAGCCGATGTGGGAATTGCAATCGGGACTGGTACAGATGTGGCGATCGCCGCTAGTGATATCACTCTGATTTCTGGCGATTTACAAGGCATAGTTACAGCAATTCAACTCAGCCGCGCTACAATTCGCAACATTCGCCAAAATTTATTCTTCGCCTTCATTTACAACGTGGCTGGTATTCCCATCGCCGCCGGGATTCTCTTCCCCTTCTTCGGTTGGTTACTCAACCCCATTATCGCCGGTGCAGCAATGGCCTTTAGTTCAGTTTCTGTCGTTACTAATGCACTGCGTTTACGCAACTTCCAACCTAAAACACTTGCATAGAAGAAATAACAATGTTCAATCAAACCATATTTTTCGGGACTTTAGCAGGATTTGGATTTCTGTTGGGAGTGATTTCAGGAACTTTAGTCTAGCTAACAATTTACACCAATTCTCTTTCAATCCCTAAAACTCAGACCATAGCTGACTTTCTTAATTACGAATTACGAATTACGTTAGCGCAGCGTAAAGCCTTCGGCATAGCTTCGCTTAGAGCGAGTCCGCGAGCGTCACTACGAATTATATCCAGGAGGTTTTTCAATGGTAAACAAAACAGCACTCATCGGTAGTATAGCCAGTTTAGGAATTGTATTCTCAATTGCCTCTGGTGAAGCAACTGCACAAAAATCCCATGATACGCACTCATCTGCAACAGTCCAAACTAATCAATTTCAACGTATTGATCAGCCACTAGAAAACAAAATAGCCGTCACCCTCGGCGGATTAGGTCTAATTGGCTTACAACTTTGGTGGTTCTTGCTGAGTAAACCTAAGTCTCAGAAAGCAGTAGCAACAGGTGGAAATGTCCAGGAAGTAACTATCACCGTTGATGGGGGATATGATCCCAGTCGAATTGTGGTGCAAGTAGGGAAACCAGTAAGGCTGAAATTTGAACGCAAAGATCCCAGCAGTTGCTTAGAAAAAGTTGTGATTCCAGACTTTCACATTGCCGCAGATTTACCGCTTAATCAAGTAACCACTGTGGAATTTACACCCAAACAAGCTGGAACTTATCTCTTTACCTGTGGCATGAATATGTTTCGCGGTGAAATTCAAGCCGAAGCTTCAGACATTCAATCAACAGTCATAAAGGAAGAAAAAACGATGAAAGAACCACAACCCAAATCCTTCAGTTCAATCGATGAGCATGAAACAACTGTAGAGCAAAGAATTCAGAAAACCACCATCAATGTAGATAAGGGATATGCACCGAATCATGTTGTTGTCCAAGCGGGGCAAAGAGTACAACTCAACTTTCTGCGCGAAAATCCCAGTAATTGCCTTGCGAAATTGCTAATTCCTGAATTTGGTGTTGCTGCCGATTTACCAGTCAATCAATTGACCTCAATTGAGTTCACTCCAGAAAAACCAGGTGAATATGCTTTCACTTGTGGCATGAATATGTTTCGCGGTGCAATTTCCGTCCAAGCCGCAGACGCTAGTGAAGAAAAGGTGTCCACTCAAATTCATTTCTCATAAAAATGACGGAATGATACTGCTTATGCTTGACTCTCCAGTTAGCTGGAGAGTTTAGTATACGATCGGTAATCATATTTCACTAAGGATTTGCTAAGTATGTTAGCTCAAGCAGAAGCAAAACAGATTGGTGTAGTTGCCAAAGACAGCGGAGTACCAATTAAAACTATTCGCTACTATGAAGAACTTGGTCTACTCAAATCATCCGGAAGAACAGAAGGCGGATTTAGATTATTTAACTCTGATGTTTTGGAAAGACTGCACTTTATTAAACGCACTCAAAGCTTAGGATTAAGCTTGTCAGAGATTAAGGACTTTTTAAATGTTCATGATAGCGGAGAATTACCTTGCGAGCATATCAAAACTAAACTAGAAGATAAGGTAAAAGCTATTGATGAACAAATTCACCAATTACTGATTTTGAGACAAGAATTATCAGGGTTGCTTTCTGGTTGGGAAATCAAGCCGGATGATTCTCATTCCACTATTTGTCCGATTCTTGAACACGAATAAATTTTACAAAAAACAATATGAGTGAAACTATAGTTCGTAACCAGTATGACCAGTTAGCAGGTATTATAGACAACAAAAAACTTTACATTTAAGGTGTAACTTTTTTATAAACATTGTTTACCTTGCCATAATCTAACTTAACTATGCGATCTGATAAATAGAAATATTGATCGTCATGAGTAACTACTATTACAGTTTTGCCTTTACTTTTCAACTCAGGTAATATCTGCGTATAGAAAATCTTTTTAAATACAGGATCTTGATCGGAAGCCCATTCATCAAATACATATATAGGACGGTCTTCTAAATAAGCCGTCAACAAGGCTAGACGTTTTCGCTGTCCTTGAGATAATAAAGTGGTAGAAAGGATCCCATTGCTTATTTGAACTTTTTTATCCAGTTGTAATTGAACTAAATAGTCTTGAATTTTATCATCAGCAATATTTTTACCTAAATTCAATAAATTATCAAATAGATAAAAATCAGAAAACACTGCTGAAAAATGTTGGCGGAACCACTCTTGATTTTCCGCAGTCACTAATTTGCTATTGAAATAAATTTTTCCACTTTCAGGGGTGTATAAACCAGTGAATAATTTGAGCAGCGTAGACTTACCACTCCCATTACCGCCGACAATAAACACAATTTCACCTCCCGAAACCGTCAAATCAATTGGGCCAAGAGTAAAAACTGTATCTTCTGAGTCTTGATGATAGGTATGAGTGATACCCAAAAATTCTAAACTGTAACAAAAATTATCTGCTTCATCCCAATTCATTAAATTATTTTCATAACAGCGATTCGACAATAATAGTTTAAGAGATTCAAGCTTCTGTAAAGCAACAGTTGCTTGGCTAAAGGTAGGAACAGCACTCATAATGTAGTCTAAAGGTGAAAGCAAGTAGAGAATAGTCAATGCATATCCAGATAAAATATGATTAGGGACAGTTTGGAAAGTAGGCAGAGCAAAAATTACCAATCCTACAACCACAAAAAATAAGCTATTACCCCAACTAGCAGCAACTGCAAATATAGTCATTCCAACTACATTATTGCGTCTAGATAATTGTGCCGTTTCTCTAAGTTCTTGCTTTAAAAATATTTGTCGTCGTTCTTTATGAAGCTTTAGTTCTTTAGTTCCCTCAGTTATACTCTGAAAATGGTTAAACAGTTGATCTTCTTGCTGACGAGCTATGGTAAAAAATGAGGTTGCTTTGTATGCAATCTGTTGATAGCTAAATATTCCTACCAATAGAGAAATGACCACGAGAAAAAATATCGTTGGGGATAACCAAAATAAATACAAAAGACAACTCACTACGATAGTCATATCAATACACAACGTAGGAATAATGTAGACTGTGCGAGAAATTGCTAATACATCGTCTGTTAATGTAGCTAATATCCGATGTTTCCCTAACTTTTCTAGATGATATAGTGGTGTAGATAAAATTCTCTCGCTCAATGTGAGGCGTAATTCTACAATTGCTTTTTCTGCTAAATTTATTAACAAATATTTAGAAATAATATTTGTTAATAACTTGATAAGGCAAAGACCGATAAAACTGTAAATTAATATTATTCTCAGAGATGATTGATTAATATGTGTATTGATTGTTATAAGTAATCCGGCTGTACTAACCCCACTTAATAACCCAATGCAGGTAGCAAGAGTGAGAATTTTCCAAGAAGAACGTAACAGCAAAGTTATTAAGTTCATGTCAACTCTTTCGTTATAACTAGTCTAACTATTTATATTTAGAAGTAGACGATTGCAGTGTCGATACAGAAAAGTTAAGGAATTAGGCAGGGAAATGACTTAACTTGCAAACTTAACTAATGAATAGAGGAAGCAGGAAAGAGAGTTAAGTAGGTTGGCAACGGCTCAAATTCCCTAACTAATCTATATCGACTATTGAAGTACCAAATTTTATAAAGATAAGAGTTAAGATTCGCAATCAAAGTCAATTTTATGAACGCTGAACTAGACGTTATCGTTATTGGAGCTGGTTTTTGCGGTATTACTGTAGCTGCAAGTTTAAAAAAATTTGGAATTGATAACTTTGTTGTGATCGAGAAAGGTGAAACTGTCGCAACTATCTGGAAAAACGCCTACGAGCGATTAGTTACTCAAAATCCTTATTTTACTTTACCTTTTTTTGAGGGTAAGGCAAAATACTCCACATTTAAGACGAAAGAGGAAATGGTAGAGTATTTAACAGAATATGCACATCATTTCCAAGTTGATTCACATATTCGTTTTGGTGAGGAAGTACAAAATATTACTAAAAGTTATAATCAGAATCAAACAGATGATAACTGGCAAATACAAACAACTAAAGATATTCTACGCTGCAAGGTTCTTGTTATCTGCACTGGGCTAACTAATGAACCTGTAATACCAAAGCTTGTGGAACAAGAAAACTTTTCAGGTAAGATTATTCATAGTAGTGCCTATAAAAATGGCATTCCTTATCAAAATCAGCAGGTTTTAGTCATTGGTTCGGGGAATTCAGCAGCAGAAATCGCACTTGATTTATATGAACACGGTACTGAACGTGTAGATATGCTAATTCGCGGTAAACGTTGGGTATTTCCTCTTTATCCGAAACTGCGATCGCTACAATATTGGTTATGGCGCAGTAGGTCATACTTTAAACGTTTGTTTAATAATAATACAATAGATTCTCGAATAGAAGCTATGGAGAAAGCCATAGATTTATCACTAGAAGAATTACAAGCAGACATCAAGGAAACTGATAAATTTATTCAGCGTTTTGCTTTAGATTTAAGTGCATACTCTATCTATGCAGAAGATAAAGGGCCAATGGATGTGGAAGTTAATCAGGGCCGTGTAGCTTGGGTAGATAGAGGTACTGTTCAACAAATCAAAAAAGGAAATATTCGAGTCATCTCTAATAGTATTCAACAACTTACAAAGACGGGCGTAATTTTTACCAATGGTGTCGTACAAGATTATAATGCAATTATTTTAGGTACTGGCTTTCATCCAGGTATAAATAAAATTTTGAAACAGCCGCAATTGTATCTTAATGTGAACGACAGGTTATTACCAAAAACAGATGGTAAATGCCAATCTATTGTTGATCCTACACTTTATTTTGTAGGTTTTGAGAAAACTGTTGCTAGATCCGCAACTTATGGATATTACGGCTGGTGTACAGGGAAAAGAATTGCCTTGCAATTGCTGGAAAGAAAATTTTTATCACGTCAAAAATTGCAGATTTTACTCTAGTTAAGCATGATGCTGTAAAAGTTAAGTCTCAAGTTAAGTTAGCTTCTACATTTAATTCCTTAACTTTTCTGTATCGACTTTTAACTTGGGAAATTCTATAAAGATAACATCACACCTGCAATCAAGGAGTTGAACTGATGAAGACTTTAACAAATTCTCTGAACAATATGCGCTGGAACAGACTGTTTACACTTGCCTTATCATTCAGCATTTTATTATTTGCACAAGCTTGCAATCCTCGTTATGCAAAAATAGATTCTCCACAAGCTATTGGAGAAACTTCTGTTAATTATCCACTCAATCAAGCTGGTAATTAAATTGTTCTAAGCTTAAGAAATCAGCCAGATTTATCTATGACTCAAATTAATCTTTTTCTGGTTGTAGCTACTTAATCTAATAGAACTTACACTGATAAATATTTGTGTAAGTTCTTTAGATTTAACTTTTTAAATAACCATGAACCAAACTAATAATTAGGAGTAATTAGGAGAAAAATATGCAACCTCAATGGGACAACTATTTGCAGATATAAATACTTGATGAAAAATCAAGTTGACTTCCAAAATCTTGCTCAACATGATGTAGTTCAATACCAAATTGGTAAAAATCAAACTGGTGAAGATATTGCCATTAATGTTGAAAAAGTAGTCTATTCTTTTCATGATAATACAAAACCAATTTTGAAAAGTACTATATCTAGCCTTGATAAAGATAAAGGATTTGGGTTTATTTACGCTCAACCAGAAAATTTATATTTTCACTCAACTTTTTTAGAAGATTCTAAAACCTTTATTGATCTAGAGGTTGACAGTAATGTTGAGTACATAGTTGGAAATAACGAATATGGTGAAGATATAGCTAGGCTTGTTAGGAAAACTCCATGATCTCAGAATACAACATAGTACTAAAAACCAGATTTAATGAAAATATTGAACAGACTAATAATGTCTAGGTGCGGAAATAAAAGATATTACTGATTAGTATCAAACTTACTCACTGTTGTATAACTTCACCGTTAGATTGTTTATAACTTTGATCGATATATAGTTGCAAAGTTACTGATGAGTGTTCAGGATTAAGTTACTTGATGCTTATCTGTGAAGTAGTCAAAGTTGAGTTATTATTTGCTGTGAGCGATCAAAAGTATTACCTTGTCTCGCTTATTCCTATGATGGTGTCATAATAATGTGTCGTAATAATGTTATTGCTATTTCTTGCTTTTGCTAAAATGAAAATGAAGCTCAAAGGCTTAAGCCACAGGAAGTAGCTTTATGGCAATTATTGTTACCCGTGGAGTGAATCTAATTACGTATCTATTTACATATTACGTGTAGCAGTTGGTCTTAAGGCTTCTTCAAAATAATGCCGATATAGCTCACAACTGGATATAACGTGATTTCCTTGCAGCTTGACTAACCCCATGCTGTGCAACTTAAATGCTAAAATCTGTTCCAACTCTACAGGATTTGATGAATGGATTACTTCCTCATACGCTGCTGCTAATTGCGGATGTTCTTGTAAGCTTCTTAAATGGCGATGCAAGTGATTACTATAAATACCTGCATCTGTAGCTGCGGTTTGGATTAACTGCTTTAAACTCAAATCTTCCTGCGCTAGATGGTATAAAGCCTGTTGTATTAAATATGGATGTCCGTCCACAAGCTGCATCAATTCTGATAATTCAGCTTCAGATAAATTAATCATATAAAGTTGGGCTAAATTAAATACTTGTTGGTAAGTAAATGCTTGTAATTCAATTGCTAAACCTACATTAAATGGGGATTTATTAATATCTAGAGGAATATATACTTCTGTGGAATGAACAATAACCAAACGGAAATTTTGCCACAGAGGATTACCGCTATCTCCATAAGCTGCTTCTTCATACCAGGAACGTAATAATGTAAAGAAATCATCAGCAATTTCTGGGTGTAAAAATACCTCTTCAACTTGATCTAAAGCTAAGACTAAAACCCCATGAATATCTGGAAGTAAACAATCTTCAAAATAAGCTGTACAGTTACTCTTACTGCCAAAAGTTTCACTCCAGTAATCCTCAACTTTATGGGGTAACTGAAGCTTGCGAGTAATCGCAGCACAAAACCAACGCAAGAATTTATCTAAGTCATTAAAAATAGAACGTTCTGCTCGCTGCAAGCTTAAGGCTACAGTACGTACTTCCCTATGATTTTGTTGTTTAGCATGAGCTAAAATTCTTACCATTAAAGAAGTCTTACCCATTTGACTAGGTGCTTTAATGCGAATTAATGCCCCTGGTCTAGTAATTTCATCATAACAGCGAGCTTCCACCGGAGGACGTTCTACATAGAAATTAGAATCCAATGGTATCAGTCCAACGGGTGATTCTAGTTCAAAAGATTGGGGATTGTATACTGAGGACTGCGGACTAGAAAATGAAGAATAATCTTCAATTTTTAATTTTTCAGATGCTTTTTGTGCGAGAACAGCCATCAAATTTGTTTTACTGACTTTTTCGCCTAAGCTAGATGAAAGTATCTGCCATAATTTTGGACCTACATCATGCTTGATATACTCTGGAGCATAGTCACATTCTGCGGCTATTTGGTCATACTTTTGACCTTGTAAAGCTCCCCGCAATACAGCTACTTCAATATTTTTTAAATGTCTTTTATGTTTGGTAAATACAGATTCATCTGCTACTTTTAAAGCAGTTTCAAATGTAATTGCTTGTTCTTGAACATTTTCAGCCATTGTCTTACGGTTACTTTATGGGGTTATCTAAATATTTTTATAATTTTAGTGTTAAGTGTTAAGTTTTAAATTTTTAACTTATTTTCTCTGCTAAATGTTGCAAGATTTGAGTAAAAGAATGGTCAGGATATTGCAAACAGAATAATCCACTACTGCCGAGTTGTGCCATGTCTTCTGAAAGCGGAAATATACCTGCGACTGGAACATTATAAGTTTTCTCTATTTTTTGCTGTAGCGAAAAATAGTCCATACGGTTTGGAGTTTTATTAACTATCATCATCATATTACTAGCTTGCAATTGACGAGAGATATTAATAGTAACTGCTGTGCCTTGAAAGTCTTGGCGATCTGGACGAAGAATCACAATTAACAAGTCAGAAATAGCTATAGATAATAAAGTTTCTCGGCTTAATCCAGGGTGGGTATCAATAAATAAGTAGTCTAACTCTAACTCTTGAATTAATCTTTGAAATCCACTATTAAGTAAACTTACGTTATATCCTTCGCTGATAATTTTGGCAATTTCATCAGCATTTATGCTAGAAGGGATAAGGAAAATCTTACCTTTAGAAATTGCTATAAAAGAAGTAACATCATAGGCGGTATCAGCAATGGAACTACGATTCCATAAATAGTCATTTAATGTTTTACATGCAATTGTTTCATCAATACCAAATAGAGCATGAATACCAGGAGATTGCAGGTCAGTATCTACAATTGCAACTCGCTTGTCTTGCAGTGCCATTGTGACTGCTAAATTTGCTGTTAAGTTAGATTTACCAGTTCCACCCCGGAATGAGTGAATCGCAATAATTTTAGACATAGCATAATTAATTCGTAATTCGTAATACTTCGGCTGTGCCCTTCGGCTAAGCTCCCTTCTCTACGAGAGGCTGCACCAACGGCAAGGCTCAGGGCAAGCAGTACAAGTGACGCTCCTTCGTCGCTAACGCTGCGCTAACGTAATTCGTAATTAAGGTATTTTGGTATGGCGAAGGAATTCAACTTCTATTTGTAATTGTTGAAAGTAATCAGTTTGAGTAATTTCTGCTATTTGATGTGCAAGTTTATTTAAATCAATCTCTATTTGCATCTCTTGAACTTGGATTTTTCTTGCCTCTTCCTGCTGTTTTAATACATTTTCTAATTCGGCTTTCTGCTGCTTGACAATTATTAATTCCTGTTGCAAAGCCGCAACTTCCGCTTTTAAACTCTCTTGAGTATCTTGCAAGTCATACTTAGCCTTGTGTTTTACCTTATCCTTCCTCAAAGGCATGAGAATATTGTTATTCGCTGCATTCTTGAACGCAGTGAAGCTAATAATTTTTCTGGGGACTGCTTCGATACCGATATCAAGAGGATTTTGCGGCATAGTTATTAACGCCTGTGTTGGCAGTGTGCGGATCTTTATCTTTCTAGAATTACGCGATCGCTCCACATAATAAAAGATCAGTTTTGTAGCGCAGCAGCCCTTAAAAAACTGACCTTGACAAAAAAGATAATTTGTGGTTTGGCAAATAATGCAGCAGTTAAAGTATGAAGTTTTGTAGCGAAGTAGTAGTTAGTATATCTCGAATTTTTATCTTGGATTTACAGGAGAATATTCGCCAAACCGCCAACATAGAGAGGTAGCTTTCTTACTTTCCAACACCTGCTCAATATCAAACTCGACTAGACGTTGCGCCCCAACAAACTCATTTAATCTTTCGACATCCCAAATTACCTTGGCTTTTCCAGACAATTGCAATGTGTGACCTTGTGCAAAATCAATGAATAATAAACCTGCACCTGCATTCACAATTAAGTTACCGAAGGTCTGAAACATATTATTACCAGAATAATCAGGAAAGACTAATTTGTGACTGTTCAAAACTCGCACAAATCCCGGAAAGCCTCCCCGGTGAGAAGCATCAGCCCCTTTTTCTGGATGGTAGCTAGCGATAAAAAAAGTGTCGGATTGGGTTATCCAAAGTTGATTTTTCTCACTCAAGGCATCTTTGATAAAAGCTTCAGATTTTGCTAATGAATCAGTCACAGCTTTTTCTAGGTGACGTACCTGGATATATTTAGGACAGTTAAAAAATGCTTGCTCAATCTGTAATTTTATATATTCTTGATTAACCTCTGCTTTACCATTTAAACGCAAACGCCTACGGTTTTCCAAATCAATTACTAATAGACCAATATCACTGTTGCTGTCAAGGTTTGGGTATAGTGGGTCAGATTTTATCAGAGTCGCATTAACTTGTACTGTTTGTCTATTCAAGACTTGCACAAAACCAGGTTTCCCTGTTAATAAAGATGCCCAGACTCTACTGTTTGTATCTACTGTGCTAGCAACTGCTAACTGTTGTGTGCGGAGAAATTCTTCAGCAGATGGTTTGATGGTAGTGCTGATGGCATTAACCAAACGTTGGGCTTCTTCTCGCACTCCTGCTTGAGTTTGAACTGTAATTTCTCCATCATGAAAAGACATTATATTACACCAATTCGTAATTTTTAATAGGCTTCTCTACACTATAGCTTAGCTTGCTTCCACGAAGTGGTACGCCCCGCTGCGCTAGCATAAATTGTAATTAATAAAATCACATATAGTTTAAATTTTGGATTCTAAATAATTGGCATTAATTCGTGATTTATAATTGACAATAAATAGATTTAGCTAATTTAAGGACAATATATGAAAAAGTAAAAAGAAATATCGGCTTTATTTTTCTTTTTACTTTTATTTTCACTTAAGTTGAAAATAATTTTAAAGTCCTGGCATTCCAACGTAGCCGGGTAGTTGTTTTATCCGCTCAATCCACGCAAGCACATTTGGATAGGTGTCGAGAGATATTTTGCCATCTGGAGCTAGCGCAATGTAGGGGAAACAGGCGACATCTGCAATTGTTGGACGGTTGAGTTCTAGCCATTGGCGATCGCTTAAATGTTCGTCGAATACTTTCAGAACTTCAGCAGCTTTTTCTGTGGCTAGTTCCACATCTAGAGGAATTTGAAACAGATGATAAAGCCTAGCAAATTCTGGCCCCTGACGAATGTAGTTAGCTGCGGTGAACAACCATTGCATAACTTTGCTCATGGACTGGGCATCAGTTGGCAACCAATTTTCATTCCCATAACGCTGCGCCAAATAAATCAAAATTGCATGGGAATCTCGCACCACAATATCCCCATCCACAAGTATAGGAAGTTGACCAAAAGGATTGAGTTTCATGTATTTTGGAGATTTGTGTTCTTTGGTTGCAAAATCAAGCAATATCTGTTCGTACTCAACACCTAGTAGCGACAGCATCAATCGCACTTTGTGGCAATTTCCGGAAAGTTCAAAATGATACAGCTCGATCATGATATTTCTTTCATGCGTAAATAGTTTAATTTCACTCTCAATTTTCTATATCTGTAGAGAAATGATATTGTGCAATTTCTATACATTTATTAAATATTCGTCATATAGTCCGAACTTTCCAAGATCAGTTTTGGGTTGATTGCGATCGCCATAACTGATCTTGGCGATCGCATAATTTTATGGTATTGCAATCAACATTGCGTTTCTGCAAATATATCTATAAATGATTCAGATATACCAGGACATACTCAAAAATTGTGGCTACTCTCAAAGCTTCTCAACAGGGACTCGCAAGAATTAAACAAGCTAGAAGTGAAAAGAGTTGGTCCGTTGATGATTTTAGATGGATAGAATTAGCCAGTGAAGTTTTAGGTGTCTCTTGGAAAGAAAAAGGCGTTCTCGCTGTAGGTATATCAGAAGGAACTTGGAAACGTTTCTTGGCAGGAAAACAAGCGATTAATGCTGAGGCGTTTAAAGCCTATTGTCAAGTGCTGGGGTTGAATTGGCAAGAGGTGGTTGAGAGAAAGGATGAAGGCAAAAGGATGAAGGATGAAATGAATAATTTTCATACTTCATCCTTGACACTTCATCCTTCCCAAGATTGGGGTGAAGCACCTGATGTATCGATTTTTTACGGTCGGAGTGAAGAACTGGAAACTGTTAAGCGATGGGTGACGCAGGAAAATTGTCGCTTGGTGACGCTGCTGGGAATGGGTGGGATTGGTAAAACGACACTATCCGTTAAGCTGGCGCAAGAAATTATTGCTAGCAGAGATGAGAAGGGAGATGGGGGACAAGAAAGAATTTCATCTCCCTTATCTTCCCAGTCCCCTCAGTACATAATTTGGCGTAGTCTCCGCAACGCGCCACCTGTGGAAGATATTTTGGCTCAATTGATTCAATTTTTTTCTGAACAGCAACAAACAAATTTACCAAGTGAGTTACAGCATAGAATTTCGCTGTTACTCAAATATTTACGTTCGTCACGCTGTCTCATAATTCTGGATAATGCTGAGTCAATTTTACAAGCAGGCGATCGCACTGGTCGTTATCGTCCTGGATGTGAAGGTTACAGCCAACTTCTGCAATGTGTGGCAGAAACTTCTCACCAAAGTTGTTTAATTCTCACTTCGCGGGAAAAACCCCAAGGACTCGCTAAGTATGAAGGAGAGAGTTTGCCAGTGCGTTCTCTGCAACTTACAGGTTTATTAGAAACAGAAGGGCGCGAATTATTTAACGTTAAAGGTAAATTCACTGCTACCGAAGACCAATGGCAAGTTTTAATTTCACGCTATGGCGGTAATCCTTTGGCTCTCAAGATTGTAGCCTCTTCCATCCGAGACTTTTTTGACGGTAATATTTCCCAATTCCTCGAAATTTCCCAGCAAGGTACATTCATCTTTGACGATATTCGCGATCTACTCGATCAGCAGTTCCATCGCCTCACAACCTTGGAACGAGAGATTATGTACTGGTTAGCCATCAACCGCGAACCTATTTCTTTAGCCCAGTTACAAGCAGATTTTGTGGCTCATATCCCACCCCGTGAATTGTTAGAGTCGTTGAGTTCACTACAAAGGCGTTCTGTAATTGAAAAAAGTGCTGGTGGCTTTACTCAGCAACCTGTAGTGATGGAGTATGTCTGTAATCAGTTAATTGAGCAAGTTTGTGAGGAAATTAGGGAATGGGACACAGAAAAAGAATCCAAAATCCAAAATCCAAAATCTAAAATATTTACGAGTCATGCACTGATTAAGGCGCAAGCTAAAGATTATTTGCGGGAGACGCAAATTAGTCTGATCCTTCAACCGATTATCGATAGACTAATTTCAGAACTTGGTAGCTTAGAAAACATAGCTAATTGTCTGCCTCATATCCTTTCCACCCTGCGAGGAAAATCGCCCCAAGTAACGGGCTATGCTGGCGGAAATGCTCTCAATTTGCTACATCAAGCACAAATTGACCTCAGTGGCTATAATTTTTCGGGTTTAACTGTATGGCAAGCTTATCTTCAGGGCGTAAACTTGCACGATGTTAACTTTGCTCACTCAGATTTATCGCACTGTGTTTTTACGGAAACTTTAGGTAATATTTTATCGGCCGCTTTTAGTCCAGATGGTCAACTTTTAGCTACCTGCGACACCGATTGTCATGCCCGTGTATGGGAAGTAAAAACAGGTAAATTATTACTCATTTGCCAAGGTCACATCAATTGGGTACGCTTTGTGGTGTTTAGCCCGGATGGGGAAATATTAGCGAGTTGCGGTGCTGACCAGAATGTTAAACTCTGGAATATCCGAGATGGGGTTTGTATAAAAACTTTAACTGGGCATGAGCATGAAGTATTTTCTGTAGCATTTCATCCAGAAGGTGAGTTATTAGCCAGCGCCAGTGGTGACAAAACTATCAAACTTTGGAATATCCATGATGGTACTTGCTTGCAAACGCTGACAGAACATACAGATTGGGTACGTTGCGTTGCTTTCAGTCCAGATGGGCAAACCTTAGCAAGTAGCGGTGCTGACCACACAATTAAACTTTGGGATGTGCGTCAAGGTAAATGCTTGAGAACTTTGCAAGCACATACAGGGTGGGTACGTTCGGTGGCGTTTGGAGCAGATGAGCAAACTCTAGCTAGTGCAAGTGGCGATCGCACAATTAAAATTTGGAATTATCATACAGGTGAGTGTTTGAAAACCTACACCGGACATACTAACAGCGTCTATTCCATTGCTTATAGTCCTGATAGTAAAATTTTAGTCAGTGGTAGTGGCGATCGCACTGTCAAAATTTGGGATTGTCAAACCCATACTTGCATCAAAACTCTACATGGACATACCAATGAAGTTTGTTCCGTCGCCTTTAGCCCAGATGGTCACACACTCGTATGTGTCAGTTTAGACCAAAGCGTTAGGCTGTGGGATTGTTTTACTGGTCAATGCTTAAAGACTTGGTACGGTAATACAGATTGGGCATTACCTGTAGCTTTTAATCCTGTTCGCGCAACGTTCTCCGTAGGAGTTGGGCGAATTTTAGCCAGTGGTAGTAATGACAAAACAGTTAAGCTGTGGGATTGGCAAACTGGCAATTGCATTAAAAGCTTAGAAGGACATACAGACTTTATTTATGGAATTGCCTTTAGTCCAGACGGACAAATCTTAGCAAGTGCAAGTACAGATTCTTCAGTGAGGCTGTGGAATATTAGCATAGGTCAATGTTTCCAAATTTTACTGGGACATACAGATTGGCTATATGCCGTTGCTTTTCATCCCCAAAATAAAATACTTGCAACTGGTAGCGCCGATTGTACAGCCAAGCTATGGGATATTAGTACAGGTCAATGTCTCAAAACCTTGAGCGAACATACAGATAAAATCATAGGAATTGCTTGGAGTCCAGACGGGCAAATGTTAGCTACCGCCAGTGCTGACCAATCGGTAAAATTGTGGGATTATTGCACAGGTAGTTGCATCAGCACATTACAAGGACACAACAGCCGCGTATATTCAGCCATCTTTAGTCCTGATGGAAAAATCATCGCTACTTGTAGCACTGACCAAACAGTGAAACTATGGAATGTGAAAACTGATAAATGCCTCAAAACACTGACTGGACATACAAACTGGGTATTTGCCGTTGCACTTAGTCCAGATGGAAAAACCCTTGCTAGTGCATCTCATGACCAAACTGTGAGAATTTGGAACATCAACACAGGAGAATGTCGCCATGTCTGCGTTGGGCATACACATTTAGTATCTTCCGTAGCTTTTAGTCCAGATGGGGAAGTAGTTGCTAGTGGTTCTCAAGACCAAACTGTAAGGATTTGGGATGTAAAAACGGGCAAATGTATCAAGATTTTGCGGGCGAAACGGCTTTATGAGGGGATGAATATTACTGGCGTGAAAGGGTTAACCGATGCGACGATTTTAACACTGCAATCTTTGGGTGCTGTGGTTTAGAAGTTTAGGAAGTTTTTTCTGGAATATTTAAACGCCACAGCTTTTCTAACTTGGTAATTCGGCGGCGGAGAATTTGCGCTTGACACTTGCGATAGCCAGTAATTGCTAAAAGTACAATTAGCGGTAGAGAAATAATTAAATATCCTGTTAGCAGATTTATCGCAATATCATTCTGTTTGTTGGGATGAACTTGAGCTTGAACAGCTAGTTGTAAATATATCATTATTCAAAACCTATATTTTTTTATTTACTGCTAATGAATATAGGTAAAACCGCGATATTTAAGCTGAGATTTGCTAGGAGTTTTAATTGTTATATGTTTGACAATGTTGTAACTAACTCCGCGATACTTTGCAGTAGTCAAATCTTGCTGCTCAGGTAATAAGGCGGTGCTTGCTTGATAATGAAAACCGCGATAAGACAATAGCATAAGTGAATCTCTGTGATTGACTAGCGTTTACTGTTATCACAATAAGATTTACCTGAATTTAAGTCGATATATAAAAGTTATGCAGTTTTAGAAGCTCAACCAGACTTAACTTTTCACTAACTATTATTTCCACTTATAAGTGGTAATTCCTAAGATTAACCATAGATCGAATTGTTTTTGGCACCCACCAGCGAGCAAAATCCTTAACTTTTCTGTATCGACTGTTGAATAGACAAATTCTATAAAGAAATTGTCTTGGAGAATCAACCATGCTGAAAGTAAAAGATGTAATTGAAAAAGGTGACACAGGTTTAGTCAGAGGTCTGAGCCTGCAAATCATTTCGGTAATGAATGCGATCGCACCCAATGTTTTAGTTGACTTCAGCGATCTCAACATCGATGTGAATGGAAATCAAATCAATCCCTTTGTGCAACCAGCAGCCAAAGAATCACTCCGATTAGCACTCAAGCAACGGGGTACTAAACTAGTTGTAAACTCGGTTTATCGCACAGTTGCTCAACAGTACTTGCTACGAAAACAGTTTGAGCGCAAGCTATTTGGCATTACAGCGGCTGCTTTACCAGGTTCTAGTAATCATGAAAGTGGGTTAGCATTAGATATTGAAGATCCTGATGGGTGGGAAAGATTTTTTCAGCCCAATAACTGGATTCGGTTGGGGCGAGATTTTGACTATCCTCACTATGATTACAGGCTTCCGGGTGCAACCAGGCGGGATTTGGGTAAAGTTGGGATTAGAGCATTTCAACGCTTGTGGAATCAATATAATCCTAACGATCTCATTGCAGAAGATGGTAGCTTCGGGCTACAAACGGCAGCGCGTTTAGCAAATTCCCCGGTAGAGGGTTTTAAACTTCTGTTTCCACGCACTCTACGACTTCAGTCTCCTCCCCTACAAGGTGATGATGTCACTAAGGTGCAAGAAGCATTGCTAAGAGCAAAAATTACGCAAATAAATCTCCAAGTAACAGGAATATTTGATCCCGAAACTGAGCAAGCTGTCAAGCAATTTCAAGCAGCAACTCAGAAATTGGCTGTGGATGGGATTGTCGGCCCAATGACTCTGCAAGAATTAGGACTTGAGAATGACTAATACTATCAATACAACCTCGCAAGATGGTCAAAAATTTCAGATGAGCCATGTCTTCAATGATTATCTGCAAGCATTACTAGCAATTGAGGAAGCAAAATCAGATGTATCCCAAAAGCAAGTCTTAGCTGTTTTGTTGGCGCGGGATGCAGTTCACGCAGAACTGATGTTGAAGGCGACTCGAATACCCCCAGATGAAGTTAGCAAACTCATGGAGTTGGATAGGCGATTGAAGGCTCAAGCCAACAAGATTGTCAAAGCTGGACAACTCAAAGACTGGCGCAGCAGCATTCACCCTCCAGCAGAAGCTTGGTGGTGGTTTTTGGAACAGGATGAACCAGATCCTTGGAATCGCTTTGATACGATTTGGGATGGGCTGACAACCATTAATCTTACGGCTGTGGTCAGTTTTTTAACAATGTTCAGTTCACAATTTATTGTCAGTGGGCTGGATTTGCTGACAACCTTTGGATTGGTTGGGAATGGGGCGGTTGCACTGCTAGTTTTTGGTAGCCTGACGCAATCCGGACGAGAGAAGTTAAAACAACTGTTGCATCAATTGAAATTACCTGCACGTTATTGCAGCGAAGTATCCTTTGGAATTTCGGCATTTTTATTACTGGGTGCAATTTGTTTGCAAAACTCATTACCTCAGTTGGCGAATTATTACTATCAACGTGGGGTGAAAAGTTTTGCTAAAGCCGAATTTACCGAGGCTAAAAATGAATTGAAGCAAGCGATCGCATTTAATTCAGGTAACTTTGATGCTCATCTCCTGCTGGGTAAAACCTACGAGAATTTGGAGAACTTAACCAATGCCCGTACTGAGTATATGCAGGCTTTACCCGGTAATAACGCTGAGACTTATAACAATTTAGGTCGCTTGTATCTTGGCGATCGAGATTACTTGACAGCGGAAAGTTTCTTTTTGCGAGGTTTAGATTTAGTCAAAGCTGATAATTTTGCCACCCGATATTCGTTACTGACAAATCTCGGTTGGGTGCAGGTTGAGCAGAATCGTCATGCAGAGGCGCAAAGAAGTTTGGTAAGGGCGATCGCCCTTAACCAAAAACAACCCAGTAATCAACAGCGATGGGAAGCCAATTGTATATTTGCTAAGGTACTGGAGATACAAAAGGATAGAAAAAGTGCGATTGCTCAATCTACAACCTGTGTGAATAATGCCTCTAGTTACACCACATTTGATTACCGTTGGGTAATTCTGGCAAGAAGGCGGCTAGAATCTGTCCGGACGGAAGGTGTTAATCTTAAGCAGAAGTAATAAGCATTGACCTCGCTCGTTTATATTAAATTTTAATTTTTATTAGATCGTTTTGCGCCAGTGGTCGTTACAGCCGCTGCCAAGCTGTTTCATTTGTATTAAATTTTGATTTTTATTAGATCGTTGGCACGGGAATCCCATCCAATAGCTCAAACTCTCTGCCTAAACCATCATCCCAGGCAAGAAACTCTTCAAAAGTCAGTGGTTGTATGACGATTGCATACATCGCACTTCCTCCATTACTGACGGGTACTTGACTCAATGCTACCAATATGTACAGCTTTGTCTACCATAATTATCACTGGACTTTAGACTAAAAAGCAGTGGTGAGTGTAGTGCGATCGCTCCATCTGCTAAATTAAGGAGAGCTTTTGATAATGCGATGTCTAGGACGGGCTACGCCTACGCACAAACCCCTTTCATTCTCCTTAACATCTGCACTATTGAGCAAATAATCCCTGACACAATTACAAGCCTGCACCAACAATTTCTCTGGACTAGAATCAAAATCTAAATTCCAAAGAGTGACTTTACCCAGGGAATCTGAAGAAGCTAAAACCTTTCCATCTGGGCTGAAACTCACACTTTTAACACCAGCATCAAGCCCCGCAAGGGTTTGCAACACTTCTCCCTTACGATTCCACAGCTTGACTGTCATATCTTCGCTAGCTGTAGCAATTGTCTCTCCATTTGGGCTAAAACTTACAGCATTCACCTCACCTCTATGTCCCCGCAAAGTCAATAGTTCTTTACCCTCTCGGTTCCAGAGTTTCACAGTTTTATCTTTACTGGCGGTAGCGATAACCTGACTATCAGAACTGAAACTTACAGCCTGTATCCCCGCTTGATGTCCTTTGAGGGTAACTAATTCTTGACCCTGACGATTCCAGAGTTTAGCTGTTCCATCTTCACTTGCGGTAGCGATAATTTGTCCATCAGGGCTGAAACTTAAGCTTCTGACACCAGCTTGATGTCCGCGCAAAGTCATGATTTCTCTACCATTCAAATTCCACAGTTTAACTGTTGTATCCCAACTAGCGCTAGCAATGATTTTACCGTCGGGACTGAAAGTTGCAGTTCTCACATCTGCTTGATGTCCCTGCAAAGTCGCTATTTCTTTTCCAGACAAATTCCACAGTTTGACAGTTTTATCTCGACTGGCGGTAGCGATAATTTGACCATCGGGGCTGAATTGCAAACTTCTTAAGGTATCGCCATGACCGTTAAGTGTGACTAGTTCCTGTCCTTGACGATTCCAGAGTTTTGCGGCTGTGTAACGACCAGTTGTACCAAGAGTTTTACCATCGGGGCTAAAACTAACACTTCCCGCCGCAGCTTCACCAAGATTAAAACTGAGGGATTGGAATTTTCCTGCTTCCCCGTTATCCATATTCCATAATCTCACAGTTCCATCTTCGCCACTGCTAGCTAAAAGTTTTCCATCTTTACTTAAATTCACGCCCCAAACAGCATCGGTATGTCCGCGAAGAACTTGCAATTCCTCGCCTTTGCGATTCCAGAGTCGGATGGTTTTATCCCAGCTAGCTGTGGCGATAGTTTGACCGTCGCGGCTAAATACTGCACTCGCAACAGTATCAGTATGACCGCGCAGAGTCGCCAATTCTTTCCCGTTTAAATCCCAAATTTTTGCGGTCTTGTCTCTACTCGTCGTCACCAGGTTTTTACCATCCCGGCTGAAATTAACATACATTACCCAATTGTCATGCCCTCCCAGGCTCAATAATTCTTTGCCATCCCAACTCCAAACCTTTGCTGTACCATCCCGACTGGCGGTAGCAATCATTTGTCCTTTGGGGCTGAAATGAATGGCGACGACTGGGGCTTTATGGGTACGGAAAGATTTTAACTCCTGTCCTTGTAGGTTCCAGAGTCTCATTGTGCCATTCCATTCCATTGATGCCACTGTCTTGCTATCGGGGCTAAATCCGACACAGGCTACCCAATCTTGATTATTGAGGGTGATAATTTCTTTACCATCCTCAACACGCCAGACTTTTACGGTTTTATCTCGACTGGCACTAACTAACATTTTACCGTCGGGGCTAAAATTCACACTCCATACTGCATCTGTATGACCGTGCAGGGTGTGGAGTAACTTACCATCACGTTGCCAAATTTTTACGGTTTTGTCCCAGCTGGCACTAGCTAACTTTTGCCCATCGGGGCTAAATTTAACTCTTGTGACTACATCCCCATGACCTATTAAACGGTTACGTTCCCGTACCCAGTAGAGAGATTGGCGTAAGGTCTTTTCTACTTGCACCTTTAAATCTGTATCTGCATTATCCCAGCCCATCTGGTTTAACTTAATACCAGCCTTGAGGCTTTCAAGTAAAGCATCAAATGTGTTATGGGACTCAAAAGCTGTTTCTGATGAGAGAGTCAAGGCTTTAATCTCGCCTAAGCTTACTTGTCGCTTTTGTTGTGCAGTTTGCCATGTCAGTAAACCTGAAATTCCCAAGAGAGTCACAGCGACAACAGACAGCACCGATAACCCCATCATTCCCCGACGAATCGTTTGTTTCGCTTGCTGTTCGGCGTTGAGGAGAATTTGATTTGCTTTTTGAGATGCTATCAGCGCACTTTGTACCTGACGTTTTTCTAGTTCCTCGCTAGCGGCTAAAAAGCGATAATCCATGTTACTCAAACTTTTGCCTTTCGCCCAAGCTTGAGCATCCTTGAGGGCTTGTCCTCGTAGCAGGTTGGTTTCATCCTGATAATTTGATTTCACCCAAGCATTAATTAAATCGGCGTAGGGGCGCAATTTCTTTAATTGCTTTTCTACCCACTCAATATGAAAAACTTCTTGATAGATGCGATTGTAAACTTGTAAGCTACCTTGTTTTTTAACAACTAATCCCGATAGCAGTAATTCAATTTTTTCTGGTGAATCATCGGCGGGCACTCCACCATTTTGTAAGATTTGTAGATATAGTCCTAATAATCTGCTGGCTCTTTGTTCGTTGCACAGTAATCTGTCGCGAATTGTTCTTAAATGAGGTGGTTCATCAAGGGAAGCCCAATTGTCTATAATATGCGATCGCACTATTGCAGTTACTTGATCGGCGTTAGCCGTTCGCGTAGCGTCTCGAAGAGAAGGCTTTGGCGCAGCCATCGCTTCGCTTGGGGTCAATATCTCCTGCATCAGTTTCTTCAGGTAGGGCGATTCTATCGCAGACAGGTTTCCCTGTTCCCCAGTCCGCTCATACCAATGCTGTACTACTAATTGACAGAGTTTCTGAGTTAAAAATGGTTGACCTCCTGTCCAAGCAAGTATTTCTTTTAACGCCGCTTGCGAATTGTCTACTTTATTTGCCAACCCAATTTCTAATGCTTGAACTTCTGCCAGATTAAACCCATTTAATGCAATTGCTCGACCAATATTAAAAGGTGTGCGAGTTTTATCAGTAATTAAATCTGATGGTGTAGCTACTCCCAACAGCGCAAAGGTTAAGCTTTTGTGTTCGTGGCAAGAACGAATTAAGGCAAAAAAGTCATCTGTATTAAATGGTAAGCTGATTGTGCTGTCAATTTCATCGAAAAAAATTACAATCGACTGCTTAATAAATTCCGGTAAGACAGATTGCAGTAATTCACCTAAACGCCCTACTGGGGAAAGGTCTTGTCTTTGGGCTAACCAATCGCGGACATTAATTTGAGTATTCAGCCGAAAACTCCGCACCAGCCGCATAATGATGTCTGCATACCACTGGTCGGCTGTGATGTTACTATTGCCAATTCCTGACAGGTCAACGGTTGTGCAAGCAATACCATCTTCTTGCAGTCGTTTAGCTACTTGTACGCGCAAGCTAGATTTGCCCATTTGACGACAGTTGAGGACGTAACAAAACTCACCTGCCTTTAAAGCATTGTAGAGTTCTTCGTCTGCTTGTCTGACTACATAGCTGGGTGCATCAACTCTGAGGCGACCGCCAACTTGATATTCATAGAATGAAGTCAGTTTTTGCACGGATATTCCTGCCTTACAAAGAAGAAGTTTTGCGATGGATCACAAAGTTGACTGTGATATTTATATAGGTTCTAGCCGTCACTGTCGATGTAGAAAAGTTAAGGACTTTCCTGACTTAACTTTTGATTTACAATTTTGTTATTGAACATTGCTTTCATCACAATCACTATCATGGGCTTGTTTTCGTTGCTCTGGAGGATGTGGTGAAAATATTTTGCTGTCTTTGAATCAAAAGCGGCATCCTTGCTGGGCGATCGCTACCTTTCTTGGTTTCTTAGTATACGTGTACTAAATTTAGATGCGTTCGCCCTGGAGTTACCATAATTCCGAAGCAAATATTATCTTTGTGACCTTCTGTCATCTGATTTTTTGGCGAGTAGCACTATGACAGTAATTGGAGCAAAGAAGACTCTAAAAGGTTGTTTGAAAAGTCATCTAACGTATGTTTGACTACTCTGGCTATCCTAGAAGTGGAACGAGATAATGGGGGTTCTGGAATTCGCGTTCGCTTCTGTAAGTTGCATTTAAGGCTCAACCTGACACTTTTTAAACAACCTCTAAGTCCCACTATGGTATTGAACTTATACAATACCTGAGCTTAAACCAGTTGAATATCTAAATTAGTTTGAAAACCAATAGGCTTATTTTCTAGAATGGCGAATCTAGAATCTTCAAAGAATAAAGAACCATTTAGAGGATCATAACTGAAGTTGCTAGTGGAAATAGCGCCAAAACCTGCTTGAGAAATCTGGATTTTGTCACCTTCAACAGCCTTGAAGTCTTTGATAATATCAACACCTTCTAATACGTTGGTAAAAACAAATTTATCTGCACCTAGTCCCCCAGTGAGAGTATCTGTACCTAACCCACCAGCGAGTGTATCGTTTCCGCTCTTTCCAGAAAGTGTATCGTTCCCACCATTGCCAAATAATATATTATTTTGCCTATCTCCAACAATGGTGTCACTTTGATTTGTACCTTTAACATTATCAAAGTTTATAAATGTGAATTCAACTGTGCCTATGTTAGGAACATTATTAATTACGAAACTTTGACTTTCAAGGTTAACGTTAACTGATGCATCTCCAACTAAAAAGGGTGCTGAAGGAGCAATTGAGGCATCTATAGTGTTATTTACAGCATTAGCATCAACAACAAGGTTTTCAAAATTGCCAAGTAAATCTCTACCCAGTCCACCACCTTTTTGAAGAGTTCCATCAATGAAGATGGTAGAGCTTACACCTATTTTGCTGTAATCAGCCGTATCAGTCCCTGCTCCACCATTCGAGGTATCATTACCTGCGCTGCCTCTAATAATGTCATTGCCGCCACTGCCAGATAATTGATTATCTTGAGCATCACCAGTAATCCTGTCATTTTGATTTGTGCCAATTACATTAACAAAATTTTTCACCTTGACTACTACTGATGGCAATCCCACAGGTCTGATCTCTAGTTTCTGTTGAGATAAGTTCACTACTATTGATACATCCGTACTGTCAGAAGTAGCATCAATGCTATTAGCCTGTCCAGTTGCACCTATCACGCCTTCAAAGAAGTCTTCAAACGTGTCAGTTCCAATCACACCTTTTTGGATAACCTTTGGTTGAATAATTACAGCTTGTCCTAAATTACTGTAATCAATAACATCGCTACCATTTCCACCGAAAAGGATATCGTCACCTGCACTGCCGATAAATCTGTCATTTCCAGCAGTTCCGACTAAAGTATCGTCTCCATCTGTGCCTATAATTGTTGCCATAATTTTGCCAATCTAGTATTAGAGTAACTGCTGTATAGTATCTTGTTATCGACCATTTTGTACATATGTAACTCAACTCCTTTCACTTTCTGGCATTTGAGATCAATGGCGATCGCATCACTAACAGATGCTCAGGGGCATTTGTTCTTGTGACCCCAACGGCACGAACCAGCTCAACACCAGTCCTGTTCGCTGTTCCCTTTTAACTCTTTTATCCTTCACTGTTTCTTGTACGTTGTTTTGTGTCATGCTTGCCTGTAATCTTCATCCTTTATTCGTGGAATAGGTTCATAGTAAGCTTAATGAGCGAGTGCCTTGAAAGTAAACCTTCTTGGGACAAATGACATCATTAAGTAATCCAGAAAAAGACCGATACAATCTAACTGCCCCAGAAGTCTTTGCCAATCCCTATCCTACTTATCGTCGGATTTTGCAACAAGAGCCTGTTTACTGGAATGATTTTTTGGAGGGCTGGTATCTGATGCGTTATCAGGACGTTGCATTTGCAATGCAAGACAAACGGATTTCGGCTAAACGTCCGCCAATTAGCAAATTATCCCAATTAGAGCAACAGAATATATTTCCACTTTTGGAAAGCTTATCAAAGTGGATGCTGTTTTGCGATCCCCCAGAACACACACGTCTACGCACGCTGTTTAATAAGGCATTCACTCCTAATATTATTGGCAGTATGGCACCGAGTATTCACTCTTTAGTAAACCAACTCATCGATAGTATTTATGAGCGGGGTAACATAGATATTATTCATGATTTAGCTTACCCAATACCTGCAATCGTTATTGCACAAATGCTGGGTGCAAATTCCGAAGACTACGAACAGTTTAAGAAATGGTCATCAGATTTGGCTAAATTTTTTGGACTGTTCCGTATGAACCCAGAAATTTTGACTAATGCTAAAAAAAGTATTCTGGAGATGAAACAATACTTCCACTTCATCTTGGAAGAACGTCGTTGTCAACCCCAAGACGATCTCATAAGTAGCCTCATCTTTGCACAAGAGAAAGAAAATTCACTCTCAGACGAAGAAATTTTATCAAATTGTGTTTTCTTAACCTTTGCAGGCCATGAAACTACCACTAACTTAATTGCTAATGGCTTACTTGCTTTACTCGCAAATCCCAGTCAGATGCAAAAGTTAAAGAATGACCCTTCCTTAATCACAACTGCTGTGGAGGAGTTTTTGCGCTACGATAGCCCAGTACAACGGCAAGCCCGCATAGCACTTACCGATCTGGAAATCAATGGTCAACAAATTCGCCAAGGACAACGCCTATTTCTAGTGATTGGTGCTGCTAACCGTGACCCTGAACAATTCTTCAATCCCGACAAATTAGATATTACACGCTCACAAAACCCACATTTAGCTTTTGGCAAAGGAACCCACTTTTGCCTCGGCGCATCCCTTGGCAGACTTGAGGCACAAATAGCTATAAATACCATTGTCCAACGCTTGCCTAATCTGCGGTTAGATACAGATCAGATTGAATGGTATGAAAACCCTTCCTTGAGGGGGATGAAATCAATGCCTGTTGCTTTCAATTTTTAAAATACTCCCCTAGTGAGCGCAGTTTATTTGTAGCTTCAACACTTGTTTCCCTTGCATTGATTCCACGCAGTCGAACTTGCAATTGGTTGCCGTTAGTTTGAGGAACCTAGTGTTGAGCCTCTCTTGCTTCAGTCCAGCTAAGTTGTAATAATTCTACAAGATGCAATCACCTGTTGCGGGTCAGCGCGACAACATTGTGTCCTCTGGCAAGTAATTGGTTGAGCGTTGGGCGACCGATCGCACCTGTTCCTCCGGCAACAAAAATCTTCATTTGTGACTCCTCTAATAAAACTTGTTGGTTAGTATGACGCTACACTGGGTTGATAACGGAGGGGGGCTACGCCCCGCCGGAGGCGATCGCTCTTTTTTCATCTCTTATGCGTCTGGTAGCTCTGAAATAAGTAAAGCTAATCATTTTCATTGACTCTACAAAATTCTTAGCACTTGATTAATTTTTGTAAAGCAGTGTAGAGTAATCTCACAGGCGAAAACAAAACCGCCTGATACATACATAAACAAACAACCGCACTTATAAAACCATGACAGCAACCATTCAACGTCGCGAAAGCGCCAACGTATGGGAGCGGTTTGCAAACTGGATCACCAGCACCAACAACCGCCTCTACATCGGCTGGTTCGGAGTACTAATGATCCCCACCCTGCTAGCCGCCACCGCCTGCTTCGTAATTGCCTTCATCGCAGCACCACCAGTAGACATCGATGGAATCCGTGAGCCAGTAGCAGGTTCCTTACTGTACGGAAACAACATCATCTCCGGTGCAGTAGTACCTTCCTCCAACGCAATTGGTTTGCACTTCTACCCAATTT
>LWTK01000045.1 GCA_003326205.1 Nostoc sp. ATCC 43529 | reverse complement strand
GGGAGCATCCCAATTTGGCAAAAATAAAGAGAGAAAAATTATTCGCGAGAATTACTCGCTAATAAACAGTGGGATTTAATCTTGCGGCTCTTCCTCTTCTTGCTCAGACCCAGAACGAATATCTAAGAGACATTCATCAAGGGTATCAATAATTTTCTGTATGTCGTCCCAAACAGAACGTCTAAAAACGGACATAACAGCATCAATATGTTCAGGAGTACCAGCTTTACCTAAATGCTTGTATTTACTCAATTTCGATAATGTTGCACATTGAAAGTATGGGCTAGGAGTTTGTAATTTGTAGTACCAATATTTCTTCAGATGTTGACGGACTTGATAACGAGCTACCCAAGCACCCTGTGGAGCAAGTTCACCCTGCTTTAGTAAGAGTGCTTGTTGTTTTTCTAAGGCCGTAATTGCCTTTTTAATCCTCTCAAATCTAGCTAGTTTGTCTTGTTCAGTCTTATTGATTTTTGGTTTTGGCATACAAACACACACAAATATATTCGCGACAAATGATACCAATCTAAAATTTCTTGTCTTGTGTTGGAGTCGGCAATTTCAGCAAATAGATTCCTCTCTTCCCTCATGTCCATCTCCCAAGCAGTAAAGAGTTTTACCAATATTTTGACTGTTGACCCAATTAGTTAGGGACAGATTATCTTGAAAAAATGCGCCATAATATATCCCTTGTAATCGTCCTGTTTTATATTCTTTCCAGTACGCAGGTTTTCCTTTCTCTTGGCTGCGTACTCGCACTTTTCCCCCATCTAAACAGACTTCCGTTAATTTCTGTCTGACATCTGGAGGAGATGTATTCATCTTAGATGTATTCATCTTGTGGACTTGGCGATGATGCGTGCTGTGGCCAACTTCTATGCCAGTCAAAATCAATAGATCATTCTCTGCATCCTGGAATGATTCATTTGCTCCAAGTACTAATTAGTTGTGAGTTTAATCTTACCAACACAACTTCTTATTGTCCGCGTTTTCCCTTTTGTCGTTCCTGTCCTTTCTCCGATAAAAAAAATGCGATTTTTGGGCTAACGTGTTCGAGAACTTGTTCACGTACCGTTGTTTCAATCCCCTCGAAAGTTTCAATTTTTTCTAAAGGAGTATTTTTATAAAGAATGCGAGCAATTTCTTTAATATGCTCCTCTAGACGTTTTTTATCTTCTGGTGTCATTGCCATCACCCTGCTGTCTTACTACGCTAATTTTCGCACAGTGCAGACTTATCCCCAATCTTATTCGCGAGTAGCCATCGCGAATAAATTTTTACCTCTCTTCTATTTTTGCCAAATTGGGATGCTCCCTCTGAAGAAAACCTAAGCTTAGAGACTAAAAAACCCACCAATCTCCTGAAAGACTGGTGGGTTAAGGATTTTATTAATCGGAGCGGCGGGATTTGAACCCACGACCTCCACTACCCCAAAGTGGCGCGCTACCAAGCTGCGCTACGCCCCGTGAATCAGTTTTGGATTTTAGATCTTAAACCTTGAATCCGTTTATTCACTTTCGCTATTCTAGCATGAAGATAAACAAAAGTCTAGATATTAGATTTAAAAAACTTTGAGCATTCCGCTAGCTTGCAGTAAATCACCAACAGCACAGGCATCCCATTTACCTTCTACACCTCGCCCTGTATTCAAAATGAAACGCAGGCTGTAGGCGTGGGGATAGCCTTCTACCTCCATCCATAATAAATCGCTTTCAGCTTCACAGGCGATTTTCTCTTCTTCCATTAATTCTGTTGCGAGTTGCTTCATGGTGTCTGCTAACTGTGCTAGTAGACGGCAAAAATCATTCAACTCGGCTTCGGTTAACTCAATTGCCCAGTCATCAGTACCTATTAAACCTTTAAATTCAGGTGCATCGGGGTTCCAGCCAATACGCCAACCAGAACCACTTTTGACAACACGTTCCATAATTTAGTTAGGAGTGAGGAGTGAGGAGTGAGGAGTGAGGAGTTAGGAGTTAGGAGTTAGGAGTGAGGAGTTAGGAGTTAGGAGTTAGGAGTGAGGAGTTAGGAGTTAGGAGTGAGGAGTGAGGAGTTAGGAGTTAGGAGTGAGGAGTTAGGAGTTAGGAGTGAGGAGTTAGGAGTTAGGAGTTAGGAGTGAGGAGTTAGGAGTTAGGAGTTATTAATTTACAACTTATTACTCTGGCATTATTTAAGTAATTGTGCGCCTCCATCTTGGGGTGGCTGTGGAGTTGTTGATGTGGTGGGGTTGGCTGTGGAGTTAGGGCGAGGGACTGATGTGTTTTGGGAATTAGGATTAAATATACTAACTAAAACTTCTACTAAAGCATTTCGCTGGCTGCGAGTGAGACGAGCGATCGCAGCTTTATCCCCATCTATGGGATTTTCCCGCAGTGTATCACTTCCTGGATAGCTACTATCATACATAACTTCATTAGCACCCAGGTAATCAGCTAAAGTTAGTTTCCAATCCAATCGATAAACTGGGGGACGCCCTTTGGTGTAGACATGATACCTAATCAACCGAGTTGCTAGGGTATTGTTTTCAGCAACTTTGCCATTTTCTTTGTTGATATACTTATTTTCTCGTGGAAAATCTGGCAATTTCTGGTAAACTATCTGCCAAACATCACTGGGAGTGATTGTCTGCGCTATCCCTGGTTGGTTAGTAAATAAAGTGGAACCCAAAATAATTAAACCCACCATTAACGCAAATAGTATTGGTGAGTACTGAGTTTTAAGTTTTGAAAGAACTGATTTCAAAAGAAATTTTCTCTTTTTCATAGAAAAATACTTTGGTTGTTGCTGAGTGCAAGTATGAATTTGACTGAATCAGAATTCAGAACTCTTGTACAGACGCGATTAATCGCGTCTCTACCTCACTCAGCAATATTTTTATAGTTCGCCAATAATTTCTGGCTGAGTCAATTCATCGGACATTTCGATAATTGCCCTTAGCACTGGCTTCATCATTGCATCTTCATTACTTTCAAAGTCTTCATAACGCCGACGCTTGGCACGATTCGCCACCTGAACCGTAATGCGGTAACGATTTGAGGCTGCACTGATCAAATCCTCAGCACGGTGCATAATTTGAGACTGTGTTGTCTCGAACTTAGAACGCTTTAGCATAATTAGTGGTTCTTGGGGACATTCTCCAGTGTAACAGCACTAAATCAGTCTGCTATTGTCTGTTTAACCGCCAGCAACCTTTCTGTTGATAGAGGCTAAGAGTATTTTAGTCACTTTATAAGTAACTTGTAGTATTAACTGACGCACCCTCATGTCCGATCTTGTGGAAACTGCGATCGCAGCAGGAAATTTCAATACACTAATAAAGGCTGTTAAAGCTGTAGACCTCATAGAAACTCTCAAAAGTCCTGGTTCTTTGACAATCTTTGCACCCACTGACGAAGCTTTTGTCAATTTGCCAGAGGGAACTTTAGATTCTTTACTACAAAACATTCCCAAGCTGAAGAAAATTGTGGCGTATCATGTCGCTAGCGGGGATGTCAGGTCTGATGACTTGGAACAAATTAATGAAGCAGAAACCCTTGAAGGGTCAATTGTCGCTATTGAATCTGTCAACGGCAAAATTAAGGTGAATGGCGCCAATGTCATCAAAACAGACATTTTGGCAGACAATGGCGTCATCCATATTATTGATGCAGTGTTGATGCCTGCAATGGTAGCAGGGAAGTAAGGGTGTTGGGAGTGTTGAGTTAGGAATTAGGAGTTGGGAGTTGGGAGTTAGGAGTTAGGAGTTAGGAGTTAGGAGTTAAGAATTATTCTCCTTGTCTCCTTGTCCCCTCATCTCCCTATCTCCCCATCTCCCTACTCCCTACTCTCTAGCCCAAAATACAGCCAGTACGTTCAGGAATAGTTAATGACAACTGCTGAGTTTCTCCTTCACTATTCCACTCAACTTCAGCACTACCATATAAGAGTTTGTTGGGTTGAGTTTGCAAACTGGCAATATCTACAGTTGCTGTTACGGGACTTGTCCCAGCGTTGACGGCAATTATCAATTCTTCTTTCTCCAAAGTTCGCGCAAAGATGTAAAGTGCTCCTTGAGCGTAAAGAACTTGGTAATCACCTGTACGCAATGCTGGGTAAGTGTGGCGGAGGGCAATTAATTGGCGGTGAGTATTGAAAATTTCTCGGTTCCAGTTAGCCTCTAAGGGAAAACCACGGCGTGAGTCTGGGTCTATGGCGCCGGGTAAGCCAACTTCATCACCATAGTAGATACTGGAAGCGCCGGGAAAGGTGAGTAGCAGTAGAGTTGATAATTCTATGCTGGGTATGTCACCACCGGCAATGGTCATCAATCGGGCTGTATCGTGACTTGCTAGCAAATTGAGTTGAGTTAGCTGAATTTCCCAAGGATAAAGTTCGAGTAATTCTTGGATTTTGGTGGCGTACTCGGCAGCAAATAAGGGTGGATAAGGTTTATAGTCGCGGCTTTGGACTTGATCTAAGACTACGCGATCGCCAGCCGCAAAGGCAATTGTCGGCCCGGCAAACAAATAATTCATCACTCCGTCAAATTGGGTGCCATCTAGCCACTCACGGGAATCTCCCCAGACTTCGCCAACAATGTAAGCTTCAGGATTGATGGCTTTGACGCGATCCCGGAACTCTTGCCAAAAACCAGGGGTTTTAATTTCAAATGGTACATCCAATCGCCAACCATCGATGCCGAATTTAATCCAATATTCGGCAATTTCCATAATGTACTCCCGCACTTCTGGATTATCGTGGTTAAATTCTGGCAAGGCGCGATTTCCAGCCCAACCCACGTAGTTAGCAGGAAAGTCACCATTGTAAGCTGAAAGCGGCCAACCTTCGATTTTGAACCAATTTACCCACGGGGAATGAGGCCCATTCTCTAATACGTCGTGGAAAAAGAAAAATCCCCGGCTGGAATGGTTAAAAACTCCATCCAGAACAACTTTGATATCTCGTTGGTGGGCGGCGTCTAGTAATTCTTTAAAAGCTTCGTTACCCCCCAGCATCGGGTCAACTTGATAATAATCATGGGTATGATAGCGGTGATTGCTGGCAGATTGAAAAATAGGTGTAAAGTAAATGGCGTTAATGCCCAGATCCTTGATATAGTCTAAACCTTCCATGATGCCCCATAAATCCCCGCCTTTATAACCTTGGAGTGTTGGCATTGCCTCCCAATCTTCCCAACGGGCTTCATGCAACAGGCGTTTGCGTGGCTTTTTGCTTCTAGCAAAGCGGTCTGGAAAGATTTGGTAGAAAACAGCGTGTTTCACCCAGTCTGGTGTTTGAATTTGCATGAATTACTCACAGTGGCTTCAGAAGCGATCGTTGCAGATATTAGCTTCTTTGTGGCTCCTACTTATGATAGAAAATTGGGCATTGGCCAAACAGGGCATTGGGCATTGGGTATGGGAAGAATCTTTCCCATTTTTTATTTTTTATTCAGAATCTATTTTGTAGGTAAATAATATTATCAGAATTTGATAAAAAATACTAGCAAAATTATTATTCGTATTTAATTCATAATTTTTAATATTTATTGAATTAACTTTATCCGTAATTACTTAAGCAAGTACTGGATTATTTTTATAGATTATGAATTATGTCAAGGTGTATTCAGTCCTAGTAGTAGAAAAGGAAGTTAGGATTCAAAATATGGATTGTTATGGTTCCTAGCTCCGAATAAATTGAATTTGAGGCAAAAATGAGACACGACAAACTTTCTCCCGGATTGCTTTTGGCCTTTCAGGATTATCAAAACGAAGGAGAACAAGCTTTAGTTACACATAAGCGATCGCTTGGAATTATTGCCCATAAAAGCACAGTCAAACCAACTAAAAGCGTTGTTTTTATCTACTGCGACTCTGATGCAGACTTGAGTTATTTATCGCAATATAATATTGAAGTCAATCAAAATTCCGGCAGCGTCCGCACAGCTTTCTTACCAATAAATGCTTTAGATGTCTTATCTGAAGAAGATACAATCCAACGTATCAAACCATCACGTAAACTTCACCTCCGGATGGACGTTGCACCCGGAAAAGTCAAACTGCCAGAGTTTAAAAACCAAACTGGACTGACTGGCAAAGGCGTAATTGTCGGCATTATAGATAGTGGTATTGACCCGAAACACCCAGCTTTTGCCGGCAGAATTTTATACATTTGGGATCAAACACTCCCAGGACCAGGAGTAGCAGAAGGAGGCTACGGGGCTGAATTTACAGGGGCGCAGCTGACAATTTCTCAGGATACCGACGGACATGGCACCCACGTTGCCGGAATCGCTGCTGGTGCCGATGCTACCTATAGCGGTGTAGCACCAGAGGCGGAATTAGTTGTGGTCAGGTCAGATTTACAGGATGCCCACATTGCCGATGCCGTTCGCTACATTTTCCGAGTCGCCAGACAGTTGGGACGCCCAGCCGTCGTCAATCTCAGCTTGGGTGGACACGCCGATGCCCATGATGGTAGCGATTCTCTATCAAAAGTGATTGACGCCGAAACCGGCCCTGGCAGAATTGTTTGCTGTGCTGCGGGTAACGAAGGAAGCATCAATATTCATGGTCAAACAACCATACCCAGCGATCGCACCCGTGGTATGCGCTTTAATGTTCCTTTGAATCAAGTAGGCATAGTTTGGCTAAATGGTTGGTATTCCAAAGACAGTGAGTTGGAAGTATCGGTGCGGAGTCCCAACGATTTTGTTACCCCCTTCCAAAAAATCATTACTGACGGTAATCCTACCCAGGAATATCAGTTACCCGATGCACGGGTGGAAATTGTCACACCAGGCCCAGACCAAGCTAACGGCGATCGCAACTTCTTTGTCCAAATACGTGGTATCGGCCCTTCCAAAGTAATGGGAGGTATTTGGCAACTACGCCTACGCAATACTTCGGCAACTGAGACACGTGTGGATGTGTGGACGTTAGACGATATGTCATCAGTATTTTTTACAGGTAAAAGCATCAAGGATGCAGTAAAAATTGGTTCGCCAGGAGCCGCTAGTAGTGCTATTACAGTTGCAGCTTATACTACTAAAGCTAAGTATACAGATATTGATAACGAAATACGAGAAATGGGTTTAGATTTGGATACGATTTCCGAATTCAGTAGTGAAGGCCCCTTACGCAATGATGCCCAAAAGCCTGATATAGCAGCACCAGGAGCAATGATTGTTTCCACACTTTCCGCCGATGCTAATTCTGCCCGTTCGTCAATGATTAATTCTAAGTTTGTGGCAATGGCTGGTACGAGTATGGCAACACCTTTCGTCACTGGTTTAGTTGCATTACTCTTACAACGCGACCCCCAACTCGATCCCGCTACTTTGAAAGATTTGCTACGTAAAAATAGCGCGATACCCGGAAAACCCCCAGGCACATTCGATGAGAAATGGGGTTATGGAGTGATTAATGCTTTAAATCTGTAATTAGATTGAGCAGGGTGGATATTATTTCTGTACAAGGATAGGCGATAAAAAACTATAAATTTGATAAGTTAGGGTAGGTAAAAATTGCCTACCCTCTTTACTAAGAAATTATTTATGAATTATCAAAAGCTAGACGCCGCCCTTGCTACAGCGTTGAATGATGTTCAAGATTCAGAAAAACCGAGCTTGGGCGTTTTTATCCATACCGAACCAATTTTAGACTCTAATGCAACTGCTGTTTTACAAAATTTCGGCGTTAGTGGTGTTACCAGTGGTAAAGATATTTTTACGGCAACACTTTCACCCAATGCCATCTCTCAATTATCAGAGCAACCTTGGGTGAAGTATTTGAAGCGATCGCAGCAATTAAGTTTGGTTAATAGGAGAATAGGTACTGGGAGGTTGGGCGTTCAATAGTCATTGTCTAACCCTACACCGCGCGCATAATTTTTTACTGTTACTGTGAATCAGGTTTTTGTTTTTCTGGAAACTTACACTTCACCTCGATTTCCAGATTACTTTCAGCTGAACCTTCGGTAATGTAAGGTATGCCTGCTTTGCCACCTAACTTAATGCCAAATTTAAGTCTGACCTCTTCAATCTCAGCAGTATTAAAGTCTTTAAAAGCACTAAGAGCATAGATAGTATAAGAGCGAATCATTTGGCGAGCTTGTTGCATTCGAGCGATCGCATCTGTTCGGATATCTTTGTATTCTATGCCATCATCGTCATCCTCGATTTCCTGAGTTATTTCGGTGGTTGTGACGTTAATTTCAATCTGCTCAATTTCCCCATCTGCTTGGAAAAATAGTTGGTGTACTTCTGACATGGGTTACCTCGGTTAAATTTTTGTATCGTGTCTGAAATATTCCAGGCTGTTTGCGAAAAAATAACATATCGTGTTGTTTCTAGTAACACAGCCATCAATTGTGTCTGTCAAGATTATCCTGTATTTACTAACCCAAGGTGTGTTAAATGGCACGATACGCGCTTGTTATTGGCATCGCCGATTATCTCAGCCCATCATTACCGCGTTTGTCGCAAGCTACAAATGATGCCGAGGCTATAGCGCGACTTCTAGAACAATATGGTGATTTCCAGTCTGTACAAAGACTACCCCAGCGCTGGAATAAAGAGAAAAACGGCTATGAAATGGGAGCACAAAAAGTTACTGGTGCTCAACTTGGCGAAGATTTGAGAACTTTTTTACTAGAGAAAGCTGCTAATAATGAAGCGTTGATTTATTTTAGCGGACACGGTTTTATAACTTGCGATCGCTTGGGACAACAAAAAGGATATTTGGCAACTTCTGATTCTCAAATTGAAGTTGCGGGAAAGCAAATTGTGGAACAAAAATCTAGTATTTCTCTTGACAGTCTCAATCACTTAATTCAAGATTCGCAATTGAGTAATTTGGTAGTGCTACTCGATTGTTGTCATGCCGGCTATTTTTTGGAAAGGCAGTTAGTAGAACAAAGTCTTACTGCTTTCAGGTCACAAAAAGATTATTACTTAATTACAGCTTGTCGTGCTTTTGAACGTGCAGGAATATTTAAGAGTGAAGAATATAGCATTTTCACAGGTGCAGTTCTCAAGGGACTAGCGCCTGAGAATGCAGGTAAGAGTAGAAGAATTAGCAGCGATCGCTTATTTGATTTTATCAGCGACGAACTTAGAGGTTCTGTACAAGAACCCATTCGCATGGGTTGGGGACGTTCTATTACTTTAGTTACCTATCCTACAAGCAGTCAGGCTCCAGTTTCTACACCCCAATCAGACCAACCAGTAATTAATAACTCTTTTAATATGTCTGGTAATTCTATTGGAAACTTTGCTGGTAGTGGCTCGATTAACTATAATGAAGCTCCTAACCAAATTCGCAGCATAAGCGTTAATTCCTCTAGTTTGCCATCTCCATCGCTCAACCAATTAAGTAACCAGCAACGGTGTCAAAGCCTTCGCAATCATCTTAGCGAATCACTAGAATTACTAGAAGAGTATGAACAACAAGAAAGATTGACAAGCGACCCAAAAATACGTAGAAATGCCAAAAATGAACAGGAAAAATTGCGACCAAAAATCGCCAGTTATGAGGAAGAAATCAATAATTTAGGATGTTGAATTATTGGAGATTAATTTATGTAGAAGTTGGTGCTGGATATGTATAATTGGTCTCAGCTTTTTTCTCTACTGTGTCAACAAAGATATCAAGGAAAGTCTGAATCTTTTTCGACCTTGGCTCTGATTTCTGTTGCACAATCAAATCCGGATCGGCCTTATATTGCTCTGTTTTTGCTTTTAAATCCTTGACTATTTCACAAGTTCTCACACCTTCTTCTGCTGTTATTTCAAACATTGTTTTACTGTCATTTATATCTGCTACTGCTGCATGATGTAACGCTACTAATTGCCATTGTTGATTAAAAACTGGGCTACCTGATGAACTGAAATCTGCATCAGCTTTATAGCGAATAAATTGTTTGTAAATTTCAGTAACTCGATTACTGGAAAGAATAACTTGTTTACGCTTTCCTTTTGGATGTTGAATAATATTGACGGGTTCTCCTTCCAAAGATTTACTTTGAGGAATTTTAATATCGAAACCAGCGAGTTTAAGATTTTGGATTTTTGTCTCATCTACAGGCGGTGCAATCCTTGTCGGGTTTTCATCTAAGGTAATCCAGCCAAAGCGATCGCCTGCTCGACCTAAAATAGAGAAGTCTGGATCTACAGGTTGATTTTTCAACTTAACCAAGGTGTAATCTAAATTTTCATTAGTTTCAAAAAAACCTGTTTCTGGATTGGTGTCAAGTTTATATGCTATCGGCGGAATTTTTCTTCCCAGACCATCTTGATCGTATCCAAATTCGGCTATAATCTCATGACATATTTCCCGATCTGGAAGTACATGATGATTGGTAAGTAAATAACTATTTCCAACTAAAAATCCTGTTCCAATTGGAATTGGTAGGAGTTTACTAAAACGTTCTGGATCTTGAAGCACATTTGAAGGAGATGCTTCAGCAATATTAGAAAAAAAATCGTCGGTAAAACCTTGTTCTTTCTCTGACATTGAGAATATTTCTTCTATTTCTTGCCTAGTTAAAATATCTTGATTATTATTTTTAAGTTCCTGTTCAAACTCACTAACTACATTGACTATTTCTTGCCTGAATGAGTCAGAGAAATTCCGAACTATTCGGCATACCGCAGCGCCTCGCCTTACTCCTAGTTCTAAAAAAGAAAATGGTAAAAAATCTGGATTTCCAAAAACTGCATTAATCCGCGATGTCGGGTTAACATCAAAACGTGAGTTGATAATTTCTACTAAATCTCCGGGGTCGATAGACTCAAGTAATTGTTCTTGCTGGCTATTAATTGGTATAGAACTTACATTGAGTCTTTCCCTAAGAAGTCTGGTAGGCAGAAACCAATTATATAATATTTTGCTCCGAGACGGAGTTATATTAATGCTCATAAACCTTTTGTAAAATCCGAAAATTACTTGGTGGAATTGGAATGCAGTCTCATCGTTTATCCCGCCCTATCCAACCCGGACAAAATATCCGAGGTTGGCATTTCTCTCAAGAATCTTTGCAATCGGAATTACGTGGTGTAATTGCTGGTCAACCACTAGTAGTAAAAGCTTGCCTACTTTTATTTATAAATATTCTCTATTTAACATCAGGTATTGTATCTGGATTTTTTGGTGCAAATGTTTTTTTTAACATAAGTATACAAGCCGATGGTTGGATAGAACTACTTTGGATGATTGTGGTAGTAATCCTTTGGATAATTACTACTATACGCAGAGGTATTGCTGAAGGTTTAAAAATAGCATTTATAAGTTTTTTGATAGCTTTGTTTATAACAGCATTGTTAGCGAATTTTAATTTATTGCCAACTATAAAACAAGGTATTCCGCCAGTTATCGATCGCAGTATTCAAAACTTAGCTGCCACTACATTTGGAATGTTGTTTGCAACGATTAGTCTGTTGGCAGGTAGCTTTGCTTTTGCTTTAAGTTCAACTTTATCTCCTCAAAATAAATATTTACTTCGAGTGTGGGGAATTTTCGCTATATTATTTTCAGCAATAATTATTGCTGTGGCAGCATATCACTTTCACTGGTTAGAAAATAAACCAGAAGAAGATAGTTTTTTAGTCAGAAGTATTTCTCTAAGTGGTGGTATAGCTTTAGGTTTTGGCACAATCATTGTTACCGTAATTGCAGCAAATTTTAATGATAAACATCGCCACCATTTAGACTTTTTGCGACATTGGGCGATCGCAGTTGCTTCTTGGGGCGGAACATCGTTCCATAACTTAGATTTGAGCAATGTTGATTTTACTGGTTCTCAGTTAGCAAATAGCGACTTAAGAGCGCGTGAATTGTACCGGACTTGTTTCAAAAGAGTTACGGGTTTGGATAGAGCCAGACTCGATAATAGATATTTAGATTTAACTAATTACAAAGTACAAAAATTGCTGACGATCGCGAACGAAGCTTGTGAAGATACTAACTTTAGCAGAATAAATTTGCAAGGTGCATATTTACGAGATGTAGATATGAGAGATTTTATTTTAATAGAAACTAATTTAAATCGCGCAGATTTACAAGGTGCTGATTTGCGTCGAAGTATTTTGCTACGCGCTCAAGTTACAGGAGTGAATTTTACTGGTGCTAATTTGACAGGAATTTGTATCGAAGATTGGAGTATTAATTCCCAGACTTGTTTTGCTGGAGTTGAATGTGAATATATCTACCGCAAATTAGATGATAAAGGAGAGTCTACAGATAAGTATCCTGTAGGCCGCAACTTTGAAAAAGGAGAATTTGAAGCTCTTTTTCAAAAAGTAGAAGAAGTAGTGGAATTAGTTTTTAAAGAAGGCATTAACTTGCAAGCTCTCAGCTTTGCTTTCCGTAAATTACAATTAGATGATGACGGTTTAGGATTAGAATTGAAAGGGATCGAACAACGCGGCGACCTTTGGGTTGTGAAAGTAACATACAGAGAAGGAATTCCCCGGCGAGAGATTGAACAACGATTCAATCTAATTTATGACGATCTTAAAACTTTGTTGGCTGTCAAAGACCAGCAACTTAATAGGCTTCTCGGTATTGCAGAAAATCAAGCAGAAGCTTTAAATAAAAGGCCTTTCGGTAATAGTTTTTTTATTGTTGGTAGCACAATTACAAACCTTGCAGGTTCTGGTGAAATTAATTATGACGAAGCTGCTAGTAAGATTCGCACTTTTGTAGCTAATGGTAGCAATTTAGCTGAAGCGACAACTTTAGCTCAAAGCTTGTTACAGCAATTTGAGAATCAAAGTGTAGCTATTTCTACCAGTCAACAAGCTGAATTAATTCAGCAGGTGATTCTCAATGAAGCTAAAAACGACCCATTTTTTAAACAGTTTCTTCTACAACAAGGACAGGAAATCGCTAATCTAATACCAGAGAGTGCGATCGCCACAGCTATCCAACAAGCATACTCCCAACTGAGAACAGAAAAAACAGAAAGTTCACCAAAAGAAATCTAAGAGCAGGCTAAGAAGCATAAATAACCACTTAGTTATCTAATCAAGTCTAACTAAAACAAAATTACCATGTTTCTAAAATTACTTATTAATGATTTCAACAGTCAAGCCAAATCTTTAGTTGTGACAGTGGTGTAGCTAAAAATTAATTATTTAAAGTATTAATTAATACTTGGCATTAATTTGTAAGTAGTTAATAATATCATTAAACACCAGCAACATTTTTTAAAATTCATCCCTGAGATTCTTTGATCCCCCCTTACCAGCTGCCACATACAGTCCTAAACTGAAGATGAGAGTTGAAAGGCAGCTGGGAGAAATTTTGTGAAAAAAGTTTTATCAATCATCCTTGGTGGTGGCGCGGGGACTCGGCTTTATCCGCTAACCAAACTCCGCGCCAAACCAGCAGTACCAGTGGCGGGGAAATACCGCTTAATCGATATCCCTGTCAGTAACTGTATAAATTCCGAAATATTCAAAATTTATGTTCTGACACAATTTAACTCAGCTTCCCTGAATCGTCACATTGCCCGTACCTACAATTTTACTGGGTTCAATGAAGGGTTTGTCGAAGTGCTAGCCGCACAACAAACGCCAGAAAACCCTAACTGGTTCCAAGGTACAGCCGATGCGGTGCGTCAGTATCTGTGGTTAATGGAAGAATGGGATGTAGACGAATATTTGATTCTCTCAGGCGATCATCTCTACCGCATGGATTATCGCCAGTTTATCCAGCGCCATAGAGAAACAGGGGCTGATATTACTCTCTCAGTTATCCCCATTGATGAGCGCCGCGCCTCAGATTTTGGTTTGATGAAAATTGACGATTCTGGTAGAGTCATCGATTTTAGCGAAAAACCGAAAGGCGAAGCGTTAACCCAAATGCGTGTTGATACAAGCGTACTGGGATTAACAAAAGAACAAGCCCAACAACAGCCCTACATCGCCTCGATGGGGATTTATGTCTTTAAAAAAGATGTTTTGTTCAAGTTGTTAAGAGAGGGTACAGAAAGGACTGATTTCGGCAAAGAAATTATTCCTGATGCCTCTAAAGATTACAACGTTCAAGCTTATCTATTTGATGATTACTGGGAAGATATTGGAACAATCGAGGCATTTTATCACGCAAATTTAACCCTGACTCGCCAACCCCAGCCACCTTTTAGTTTCTACGACGAACAAGCGCCAATTTATACCCGCGCCCGATATTTACCTCCGAGCAAACTATTAGATTGCCAAATCACAGAATCAATAATTGGCGAAGGTTGCATTTTGAAAAATTGCCGCATTCAACATTCAGTTTTGGGAGTGCGATCGCGTATTGAATCTGGCTGCGTCATCGAAGAATCTTTGCTCATGGGTGCAGACTTTTACCAAGCTTCTGTGGAACGCCAATGCAGCTTAGTCAAAGGTGACATTCCCGTAGGCATCGGTACTGACACAATCATTAGGGGTGCCATCATCGATAAAAATGCCCGCATAGGCCATGATGTGAAAATTATCAACAAAGATAACGTCCAAGAAGCCGATCGCGAAAATCAAGGTTTCTACATCCGCAGTGGCATCGTAGTTGTGCTAAAAAATGCTGTAATTCCTGATGGAACTATCATTTAGTCATTGGTCATTAGTCATTGGTCATTAGTCATTGGTCATTAGTCATTGGTCATTAGTCATTGGTCATTAGTCATTGGTCATTAGTCATTGGTCATTGATTAGAACCAACAAAGGACAAATGGCAGAGGACAAAAGACAAATGACAAACGACAAAGGACAAATGACTAAACTATTGTTGCTGATTGGTCTTCCAGGTAGTGGTAAGTCAACTCTGGCAAAACAATTAGTGGCAGAATGCCCCCAGATGCAGCTGATTTCTACTGATGCCATCCGGGGGCAATTATTTGGTTCTGAAGCCATTCAGGGATCGTGGCTATTAATTTGGCGGGAAGTCGAACGGCAATTTCAACAAGCTATTTCCACTGGTAGGGCGGCAATTTTCGACGCCACCAACGCCCAACGAGGCAATCGCCGTGAGGTGATTAGTTTAGCCCGTGACTTTGGCTTTACGCACATTACAGGAATTTGGGTAAATGTACCAGTATGGCTGTGTTTGGCACGCAATAAAAAGCGATCGCGCCAAGTTCCAGAAGACATTATCTTGCGAATGCACCGTCAACTCCGGGATGCTCCGCCAAGTCTAGAAGAAGGATTAGACAACCTGATTCGCTTTCTTTGAAATTGGGGCATTGGGCATGGGGCATGGGGCATGGGGCATAGGGAGGAGACAAGGGAGAAAAATTGCTACCTTGTCCCCCTTATCTCTCCAGTCCCCAGTCCCCAGTCCCCAATCCCCAGTCCCCAGTCCCCCATTTGTTCAAAGTACGGAAATTGCGATCGCCCGGTGAGCAAGAACCACACTTGATTTTGTACATTCTTTGTTAATTTAAATTCAGATTCTTTTTGCTTGGGATTATACCTGGCAAAGTAAATATCTCTTATCTTAAAAAAACATAACGGAAATTTATATAGGAGGCTGGTAGAATGGCTGCAACCGACTTCAAAGACTATTACGCAATTTTGGGAGTTAGTAAGACTGCCAGTCAAGAGGAAATTAAACAAGCGTTTCGGAAACTAGCCCGCAAATATCATCCTGATGTGAATCCAGGCAACAAGCAGGCAGAGGCACGCTTTAAAGAAATTAACGAAGCCTACGAAGTCGTCTCAGACCCAGATAAACGCAAAAAATACGACCAATTCGGTCAATATTGGAAACAAGCTGGTCAAGGTTTCCCGTCTGGTGGCGCTGGTGTCGATATGGGCGGCTTTGACTTCAGTCAATATGGCAATTTTGATGAGTTTATTAATGAGTTACTAGGACGCTTTGGTGGTGGTAGTCCTCGCGGTGGGCGGCAAACCTATTCTTACCGCACTTCCACAGGTGCCCCTAGTGGTTTTGGTGGCTTTGGCGATTATGGGTTTCAAGATGCAGGCGCTGGTACTTCCCAAGATAGTGAAGCTGCTATAACTTTGACTTTTGGTGAAGCATTTCATGGCGTGCAAAAGCGCTTTAGTTTAGGCAATGAAACAATTGATGTTCGCATCCCAGCTGGGGCTAAAAGTGGTACTCGCCTACGCGTGCGGGGTAAAGGTCAAATCAACCCCATGACTCAACAACGGGGGGATTTATACTTAAAAGTTGAACTTCAGCCGCACTCGTTCTTCCAAATGGAAGGTGATAATTTGGTTTGCGAAGTGGCAATTACCCCAGATGAAGCAACGCTGGGAGCATCTATTGATGTACCCACACCCGATGGTATGGTTAATGTCAAGCTACCAGCAGGTGTGCGTTCTGGTCAATCACTGCGGTTACGTGGCAAAGGCTGGCCGCTTGCCAAGGGTGGACGCGGGGATCAGTTGGTGAAGGTGGCGATCGCACCACCAAAAGACCTCAGCCAACAGGAGCGGGAGTATTATGAAAAAATCCGGGCTATACGTACTTATAATCCCCGCAGTCATTTGCAACAAGTCAAGCTGTAAGAAAAATGATTATATCAAGTCTGCCTATAGCACTGGTGCTGTGGCTATAGGCAATGGCTTCTCGCCTAGATTCTGCTGTGGCTTTCTCGCCACTACAATAGACTTCAAACCTTGAATTGCCTCCAAAGTAGCCTCAGTAGCTTGCCATGCCGGATGTGCTATCAAGCGATCGCATTGATTCTGATTCCTGAATTCACAAATTCTGAATTCTTCTTTTTAAAAGATCCTTTCAAAAAATCAAACGGGCAAATCAGCAGCAGTATTGATGTTTTTTAGGATTAAGTCAGGGCTAGTACGTTTAATTAAGCCAGTTAGAACTTTACCAGGGCCAATTTCTATTACTTGCTCGATGCCATTGGCTGGTAATTGCAGAGAAATTTCTCGCCAGCGTACTGAACCCGTCATTTGTTGATTGAGGCGCTGCTTCAAAATTTCAGCATCAATAGACGGAATTGGTTCTATATTCGATAAAACTGGGACAACAGCTGGCTGAAATTCCACAGATTGCAAAATGTCTTGAAATTCAGCCGCCGCCGCCGCAACTAAATGTGAATGAAATGCCCCAGAAACTTTTAAAGGAATAGCACGTTTAGCTTTAACTTGAGACATGACTGTTTGTACAGCCTCGGTAGTACCTGAAATTACCACTTGAGCCGGACTGTTGTCATTTGCCACTACTACATCAGGCGTTTCGGCAATGACTTTTTCCAACTGTTCGCGGTCAAAGTTCATTAGGGCTGCCATCATACCACCAGAAGCACTATCCATGAGTTCTGCACGACGCTTCACCAGATATAAACCAGTGGACCACTCAAAGACACCCGCAATATAAAGGGCAACATATTCTCCCAAACTGTGTCCAGCAACTAAATCTGGTTGATGCCCTCGTTCCCGGAGAAGGTCAGCAAGAATACTTTCTACCACGTAAAGGCTTGGCTGAGTATATAGCGTCTGTGATAATTTTTCTTCTCGTGTTTGACATATTTCCGTCACAGACCAGCCTAAAATTGCCTCAGCCTGGTCAAATTTGTCTTTAGCGGCAGGTATATCTAATAAATCCATTCCCATTCCCAGCGCTTGGGAACCTTGTCCGGGAAACACCCATGCAGTTTTAGTCATTGGTCATTTAGTCAGTGGTCATTGGTCATTGGTCATCGGTCATTAGTCATTAGTCAGTGGTCATTAGCCAATAACAAAGGACAAAGGACTAATGACTAATGACTAAATATTCACCTTCCCCATTCAAAAATTGCTGCACCCCATGTAAGACCGGCACCAAAGCCGGATGTAGCAACGATGTGATTGGGTTTAATTTTACCTTGGCGCACTGCTTCATCTAAAGCTAGGGGAATGGAAGCAGCGGAAGTATTGCCATAGTGGGCGAGATTACTAATAACTTTTTGTTCTGGGATATTGAGGCGTTGGGCAACGGCATCAATAATCCGCTGATTGGCTTGATGTAGGATTAGCCAATCTATGTGGTCAACAGTGAGGTTAGCTTGAAACAAGGCTTTGTCAATGATTTCTGGCACTTTTTGGACGGCGAAGCGGTAGACTTCTTTGCCGTTCATACTAATGGGTTGGTAAGCGCCTTTAGTGACATTTATACCAGGAAGCAGTTCTTGGGATGAGCCTGTATAGCTAAGGTTGAGGTAATGGTTTTGAGTACCATCACTTTTGAGGGCAAAACCTAGTAAGCGATCGCTCTTGGATGCCTGCAATACCACTGCCCCTGCACCATCACCGAATAGTACACAAGTGCGTCGGTCTTGCCAATCTACCCAACGAGAGAGGATATCTGCTCCTATCAACAGTACATTTTGATAGACACCGGTTCTGATGTATTGGGCTGCTGTGATTAGGCCAAATACAAAGCCTGAGCAGGCTGCCGTTAAGTCAAAGGCTACTGCTTTGGTTGCTCCCAATTTAGCCTGTACTTGACAAGCACTACCAAACAAATCGTCAGGGGTAGAAGTCGCCAGCAAAATCAGATCTAGGTCTTCTGGTTTAATTCCCGCAGCTGCGATCGCCTGATTGCTGGCTGCTGTAGCGAGTACACTCAATGACTCCGATGGTAGTGCTATTCGCCGTTGACAAATTCCAGTTCTTGTGGTAATCCATTCGTCGGATGTTTCAACCAGTTCAGTCAATCTCTGGTTGTGTAGGGAAGTTGCTGGTACTGCTGAGCCACTTCCTGTAATTGCTATACCTAAGTTATGCACACCTAATCTCCCAAGCTATCAGCTTTTTGTCATTTGTCGTTTGTTATTTGTCCTTCGTCATTCGTCCTTTGTTATTTGTCTAATTTGACTTTGCCTTTTGCCATTATTCATTTTCTTATTTGTTGCTTTGAACTAATGACTAATGACTAATGACTAATGACTAATGACTAATAACTAATGACTAACCGCTCTCCCGCTCTAGGGTGTATTGGGACTGGATTCTTTGCAGTACCTGGTTGTCAACTGCTTCTTTTGCCATGCGAATTGCATTAAAAATTGATGGTGCCTGTGAGCTACCGTGACCGATCAAGCAAACTCCTGCCACGCCTAAGAGCAAAGCGCCGCCGTGTTCTGCGTGATCCATGCGCTGCTTGATGCGCTTCAGGTTGGGTTTTAAAAGTGCTGAGCCGATTTGACCGTGTAATCCTTGGGGTAATTCTTCCCTTAAGATTTGCAGAATTACTTCTCCGACAGCTTCGGCAAATTTTAACAAAACATTGCCAACAAAGCCATCACAGACAATCACATCAAAATGACCGGAAAGCACGTCGCGCCCTTCGGCATTGCCAATAAAATTAATTTGGGAATTTTCCCGTAGCAGTTGGTGAGCGCGGACAGCTGCATCATTGCCCTTAGAGTCTTCTTCACCGATATTCAACAAACCCACCTTAGGTTCATTTGTACCTAAGACATACCGACTGTAAGCCGACCCCATGACAGCAAACTGCTCCAAAAATTTCGGACGGCAATCTACATTTGCGCCGACATCAAGCACCAACACTGGCTTACCAGCAATAATCGTGGGGAAAACAGTCCCAATGGCTGGGCGGTCAACTCCTGGTAATCGTCCTAAGCGGAGCAAAGCTGATGCCATAGCTGCGCCAGAGTGACCTGCTGAAAATACCGCATCTGCCTGTTGCTGTTTGACCAAATCCATCGCCACATTGATAGAAGCGTTGCGTTTGCGTCTAACTGCGTTTAAAGGCTCTTCATCCATCGCGATCGCTTCCTGTGCGGTCACGATCTCCACCTGCCCTAAATTTGTTTTTGGAGGTAAGGCAGCTTCAATTTGTTGGGGATCGCCGACCAACAATATATCTACACCCAATTCTTCCCTTGCTCGCAATGCGCCAGCAACAATTTCACCGGGTGCGTGATCCCCTCCCATTGCGTCAATTGCGATCCGTACACGAGTCGATCCCATTGCTTAGAGCTTCTAGAAACCTTACAAATTTTACCAGATGGCTTTGCCCAAAAAGCTTAACTTTCGAGATAGCCAAATACTTTTGTTAATATTGCAACATTTTTTTGTGGCTAGCCCAAGATAGCACGAATTGTTAGGGATTGGGCAAGGGGCAAAGGGCAAGGGGCAAGGGGCAAAGGTAAAGGTAATAAACCCTACCTTTTCCCTTTTCCCTTTCACCTTTTCCCCTGCCCCCTGCCTCCTGCCTCCTGCCTTCTATCCTACTCCCCAGCTGCCAATACCCAGTTAACCAGCGTCCTAACGCCGTAACCAGTTGCCCCAGAACTGTTGTAGCCGTTTTCTTTATCTGTCCACACTGGGCCAGCTATGTCTAAGTGTGCCCAAGGGGTTTCTTTAACGAATTCTTTGAGGAAAAGGGCGGCGGTAATGGCACCACCTGGACGGGGGCCTGTGTTTTTCATGTCGGCAATGCCAGATTTTAGCCCTTCAAAATATTTTTCTTCCATTGGCATCCGCCAAATCTTTTCTCCTGAAGTTTGGGCGGCTTTTTCCAATTGGGAAGCTACTGCATCATCGGGAGTATATAAGCCAGCAATATCGTCGCCCAGGGCGATGACGTTGGCACCTGTGAGGGTAGCTAAATCTACGATCGCATCTAATCCTAATTTGTCGGTATACACTAGGGCATCTGCTAGGGTCAAACGTCCTTCTGCGTCGGTGTTGTTCACTTCGATTGTTTTGCCGTTTGATGCTGTGAGAATGTCTCCTGGGTGCATGGCGTGACCGCTAATCATGTTTTCGGTCGCCGCTGAGATAAAGTGTACTTCGGAATCTGGCTTGAGTTGAGCGATCGCTTTTGCCGCACCTAAGGTTGCAGCTGCACCACCCATATCAATTTTCATGGTTTCAATACCACTGCCGGCACCTTTAATGTTAAGTCCGCCGGAGTCGAAGGTTAAACCTTTGCCAATAATTGCCAGTTTCTTTTTGGGTGTACCTTCTGGTTTGTAAGTCAGGTGAATAAATTTCGGCGGCAAATCGGAAGCTTGCGCTACTCCCAAAAAAGCACCCATACCCAACTTTTCACAGTCTTCTCGTTCCAGAATTTGCAGTTGTAAACCGTGTTCGTTGGCGATGGCCTGGGCTGTTTCTGCTAAGGTAATCGGTGTTACTGCGTTGGCTGGGGCTGCTACTAATTGCCGTGCCAAAATTACCCCGGAAACAATTTGATGAGCGCGGTTGATAGCTGCTTCTTGTCCGCCAAAACCTAGTAATTCTACGGTTTCTATTTGTGGCGCTTTATCTTCGGGTTCTGATTTAAAGCGAACATCTTGGTAGAGTGCTAATTCTACACCTTCAGCGATCGCTTGGGCACTTGCCTCAGGATCGTTATTCCATAGTGGAAAACTCAAACCGAGAATTTTGCTTTTTTGCTTTTTGGCTACCCTAGCTACCGCAGCCGCAGCCCGTCGCAGTGTGTCTAATTTGACTGCTTCTGGTTTTCCTAAACCCACCACAATCAATTTACGCACTGGGCTATTACCACTCACACGGGTAAAAATCGTGCTATTGGCTTTCCCTTTAAATTCCTCTTCAGCAATCAGTTCTTTCAAGACTCCGGAAAACTTTTGATCTAAATTTGCCAGTTCTCCGGTTAACTCTACTCCATCTTCAAATAATCCAATTGCCAGACTATCGCCTGCCCACTCTAGCAAAAGCGTATCACTAGGTTGAATTTTCATTGCGGGATTTTATCTAAATATTCGTTCTTGTACCAGTATTGCTCAAAATTTGGGCATTGGGCATGGGGCATTGGGGTATATAGAGTAGAGTTCAAAGACTCATCGGCGAGTATTAAAGACTCGTTGGCGAGTATTAAAGACTCGTCGGCGAGTATCAAAGACTCATTCACGAGTATCAAAGACTCGTCGGCGAGTATCAAAGACTCATTCACGAGTATCAAAGACTCATTCACGAGTATCAAAGACTCGTCGGCGAGTATCAAAGACTCATTCACGAGTATCAAAGACTCATTCGCTATGCCCTATGCCCAATGCCCTATGCCCCATGCCCTATGCCCAAATCAAATTTGTTGGCGATCGCGTCTATTATTTCCTGTTCAACTTGTGTAGTCTGATTATCAAGCTGGGCAATTTTGCGACACTGAGCTAACAATGGTATGGCAAAATCACGGCTTAGCTGATTAAGGAGTGTATCTAAAGGCTTGGGTGATTTGATGTTTTCGGCAATGGCTTTTAGGGACGCAGGGCTTAAATTTGCAGCTTGCAATTCTGGCAAAATTTCTTGCCAAGTTTTTTCGGGATGGCTGGCGAGGATCATGTGAACTAAAATTTGATCCATGACGGCTTGTTGAGCGATCGCACTTTGCAGATACTCTTCACTCTGTTGTTTTAATGTTGCCAATGTCTCTGGCGAATTGAGGGAAGTTGATTCATCTAGTTTGGCTTCATAAAATCGACAAGCAGCATATCCCAATGAATAGATCATGGTCGCATTTGAACTAGCGGCGATCGCTGCACCCGCAAAGGGCACATTTCGTAACAAGCCTAATCCCGCAGCTTTCAAAAGACGCCCTCCACCCAAAGCCAAACCAAAAATTGCTAAAACTTCACCTCTGCGGGCAGGATCTTTTAAATCTAGCCCATAGTCAGATGCAATTTCATAAACCATTTCTGACTGCAATTTTGTTGTGGCTGCTAAATCAATTGCCAAAAATGTCAGTGCAAATCCTGGTAAAATACTCGTTGCCAAACCAATCCCACCGGCTCTTGCTGCTTTGTCCATCATGATGCGGTGAGCAATTTGGCTGGGTGATTCGTTAGGATACTTTTCCTTGAGCTTTTTAACTGCCACTTCTGCTTTTTCTAAATCAACATTATCAGTGGCACCAAATAGCCAATTCAGATTTAATACTCCAGATAGTTTTCTAATCAGCCAATTATCGCTCAAGCGATTTACAACTGAACCGCTGGTTTGAGTTGTTTGTTCAATTAGCTTGTGTGTTTGTTTAGTTGCTGCTTGTCCTACGCCTATTGCTGTGTCTAAAACTGCTTTACCAGTCTCAGCAACAGTTTTAGCAAAAAACTCTAATATAGAAGGTTGATTTTCAACTGATGATTGAGGTTGAATTTTTACTTTGTTTGTTTCTGTCGATGAATTAACTAATTTTTTTGCTTCTATTTCTTGGGATCGATCTGTCATTGCCATACACCATTCTCTAAAGCCTCTCTATGTTATTTTGTAGCGAAATGCGATCGGCTTGACATCCCTCGAAAAGTACAAGTTATGGATTAACAATTCCTGTGAATTTTTATCAAAAGATATGTCATACCATTTCACTAAAAGCTTGATACATATAGATTTCGCGTAGGGAACATTGCCGTGCCCCTAAGTAGGTAGACATAATTAAATGTAAGATTGGAGCTTTGTTCGTAGTAAGCGATTTATCGCTCTTAACAGAACCCTATCCTCTCACTTCTTGCTGTGTAACAGTATCAGCTTTACTTTCTAAAAAGTCGTTAGTCTTCAGAATTTCATAGAGATTAATATCTTGCTCTAGCAAGCAAGCGTGTCCGCAATTTTGCAGCACTACAATCTCGGTATTTGGTATGATATTCCCTAAGCGCTTGGCTTCAGTTACAGAAGGCAAAAGGCGATCGCTACCACCAGCAATTAACAAAACTGGTTGCTTTAACTGGCGCAATTTCTCTTCATCAATCTCAAACTCCCGCAGTAAAGACAATCGCCAATGAACGGTTTCTGGCGGTACAGAACGCATAGTTCTTAATAATTCATGCCGATCGCTCTTAGAAATCCGTGGCAAAGATGCTAAAAATGGCAGTAACCCCAGTGCGCCGACATCATATAATCCTGATGGGACTAAGTAAGTAATTTGCGATGCCCAATTCAACAAAGGACGAAGACCAAAGGCTGAAGCTGGGTTAATTAGAATAATTCGTTTAAATAGCTGCGGTGCTTTGATTGCAACTTTCATCGCCAAGCAACCGCCAAAGGATTCACCACACAAGTAAACTGACCTGTGGGAACTTTTTTCTAATTCGGCGTGGATTAAGTCTAATACACTGTTCGTTAGCACATCCCAACTGGTGAGGTCTTTTCGGGGGATTGCAAAACAGCGGACATCAAAGCCAACTTCCAATCCAGCGGTTTGCGATCGCAATAATTGACCCGTTCCATCCATTCCTGGTAAATACACAAACAGCGGATACTCTGGTTGTAGTCGTTTCGGTGTAAGGAAACAAGGCTTGAGTTCAACTTCTGGGGTAGTCATTGGTCACTTTGTACTTAGCGGAGTCGAAGTATTAGTCATTGGTCACTAGTTAATGGTATAAAACTTTTGGATTGTTGATTGTTCGCTGCTTGTGACCAGACGCAAAAACTCCTTCCCAGTAAGCAACTCAAAGCCTTGACATTAAGAGACTTCCCAATCAAAAAACATCAAACTTTTTTTGTAGGGTGGACAAGATGTCCACCCTCTGAACTGGGCAGACCAGACGCCCATCCCACAAAAAGAAAACTAATGCACTAAATTAGCTGTGTCAGCCCACTACGAAACTACTACTCCCCACTGTCCCTACCCCTTTTGGTCTTGATGACAGAGTGATGGTTCTTCCTAAATGTAATACATCAGTTCCTTCTGTTGTCGGATTGTTCTCCGTTCACAAAGGTCTTGAAGTGTATATTTTTCCAATACTGAGTTAGCAGCTTGACGTGCTTCCTGCCAAACTTCCTGAATTAATTCACCTTCTACTGTGCTGGGAGGTGGTTCACAAGTAGAGACAACAGCATCCGACCCTTCCATACAGGTAAAAGCATCCAGCACTGTAATTGTCCTGGGATCTCGTGCCAAAACATAGCCACCTTTGGCTCCGCGTATGCTCTTAATTAAACCTCCACGCCTTAATGTTGCCAGGAGTTGTTCTAAGTAGCGGTTCGGTATGTCTTGTAATGCTGCTATCTCTCGGATTTGCAGTGCGTCACCGTTAGGGTAGCAAGTTGCCAACTCTAACAGGGCTAGAAGTGCGTATTCTGATTTGTTAGAGATCACCACAGGCGTAATATTTTAAACTCACACCTAAATATACAAAGTTACTGAATCTATTTCCCTAAGCTTTTGCTAAGAAAAATTTGACAATCAACTGATTGTTGACCGGCTAACTCTACTTTAGAGACTTTTAAGCATTGAAACAATTATATTTTTTTTTTAATTCGATAAATAAAAGTGATTAATAAAAGGGGCTGGGGAATGGGGCATTGGGGAGCCAGCGCCGTGGTGAGGCAGTCGGGTCTTGGGGGTTCCCCCCATGAGGAACTGCCGAAAGGGTTTCCCGATTTGAGGCGACTGGCGTCATTGGGCAAAGTAAAGATCCCTCCTTTCCCCTTTCCCTTTGGCGATCGCTATCATAAATAGAGTGTTGATTTTTGACATAGAGATAACAGCAAACATTCCCAAACTAGTCGTGGTTGAGCGTAAGCTAGTAAGTATTTACGAGCTTGTTCTAGCTGTTCGATCGCCTTTATTTGATGCCACTGCTGCCAGTAAAATTGCTGAAGATAATCAACTAACCATAGTTGTGCTTGTATATCCAAATCTTTATCAATTTTTTTGGCTAACTCCAAAGCATTGCGGTAAGATTTGGGAGCTTTTTTCAAATCTTCCAGTAATTCCGGGGGAATAGCTTGTAATTGCTCGTAAGATGCGATCGCACTTCCCGCACTGCCAGCTGCTATATTCAATACTGCCTGGTGTTGCAAAATTTCCTGATGACCTGTTTGTGTGAGTACAACAGCTAAAGATTGTGCATCTAAGCGATAAAAAGGAATGCGCTGACAGCGTGACACCAAAGTTGGCAACACAGACTCAACTGTCGGTGCAATTAAAATTAACGTTGCTTGTCCTGGTTCTTCTAAGGTTTTGAGTAAAGCGTTCGCTGCGGCTTCTGCCATTGTTTGGGCTTCCTCCAGCACTATCACGTTCCTTGGTGCTTCTAAAGGTGGACGACTAAGAAACTCAGCGATTTCCCGAATTTGTTCTAGTCGAATTACAGCTGGTGCTTTACGTTTAAGTCCTTTTTCAGCCGCTTGTGCTGCTGTATATCTTTGTCCTTGATATTGATAAGTTGGTTGCACCCACAATAAAGCCGGGTGGTTACCTTGACGCAAACGGTTTTGTAAAGCAGTGGTGATTTCCATTCCATTAGAAAATAGTAATTCCACAAAGCACCTGGCTGCTAAACTCTTGCCTACACCATCTGGGCCGACAAATAAATAAGCTGGAGCAACCCGTTTTTGTCTAACAGCTTCAGTAAGCAATTCTATGGCTTGCTGTTGTCCTACAAGTGGTGCAAATGGCTTAATAGTCATTGGTCATCAGTCATTAGTCATTAGTCAATTGTAATCTGCATAACAGCAAATTACGTATTATAGTTTATTGCAATTCTAAAGATGATTTTCTAAAATTTAATATTATTTTTTTAGGTTTTAAGTTAATAAAAATAGTCTTTTGATTAGTTACTATACTCGTTTGATAAGTATCATTTTAACTAATTTCAACTATAGACAGTTTTTATAAAGAAAAGCAAACATTGTCAAACAATTCTTGCCAGCTTAGATAATCTGAATACATAGACAATGAACAAAAAAGCTTAGAGTATTAAATTATCGCCGCCTAACTAACTACAAGTTTTCACAAAGATTTGTAGCTAATTTATGCGGCTACTTTAAACACCCTTCAGGGCATCTAAATGTGAATTAGCTTGTTGGGTCAAAAGTGCCATAGCTAGATATCAAAACATTTGGTGATGATGGAATTACCACTATCATCGATAAAAATCCTTACACCTTCTACTGAATGGTTATTCTACCTGATTTTCATTTAGTGAAAGCTGCGAAGCTAGATGAAAAAATACTAAGTATTTTGCCATTTTTACGAGTAAAAAACGGTGAAAAAAACCATAACTCGGAAATCAAGATAAATCAATATTGTCAGAGGACGCTGAGATGGAAATCTTCGATTATGTGATTCTAGGAGCCGGACTGGGTGGACTTTCGGCAGCAGCTTGTTTAACCCGACAAGGATACAGCGTAGCAGTTTTAGAACAACATTATTTACCAGGTGGATGTTGTCACACCTTTGATTATGGAGAATACAGTTTTTGTGCTGATGTTCATTACATTTCTCAATGTGGTTCTGGTCAGACTATAGGCCAATTTCTTGACTATATTGGACAAGATATACCCTTTAATAGCCTCGATCCTGACTGTATCGATCGCGTCATTACACCAGAGACAGATTTTAAAATTCCTTTAGGATGGGAAAATCTGCGATCGCGTTTACTTTTGACATTTCCAGAAGAAGCTAACGCAATTAACCATTATTGCAATGAAATTCAACAACTCCACCAAGAAATCCGCAACTTGGTACAGGAAGTACGCTGGTTCGATCGGAAATTATCTGACTGGTTGAAGTTACCAAAATATTTTAATTTATTTTGCAAGCGGAAGTGGACACTACAAGATTTGTATAACCATGTGAGATTATCGCCTAAACTACAAGCAGTGTTGGCGGGACAAAGTGGCGACTATGCACTACCACCTGAAGAAATTGCCCTACTCACCCACACTTCTCTAGTTTGGGACTACTCAGAAGGCGCTTATTATCCAAAACATCACTTTAAACATTTTGTTAGCACCATTGCAGATGTAATTACCGCAGGTGGAGGTGTAATCAAGTATTCAAGCCCAGTTAACCATATTCAAGTTAGCAACGGCACTGTTCATAGCGTACTTGCTGATGGAATTACCTATCGTGCCAGGAAAGCTTATATCAGCGACCTCGACCCCAAATTAACAGTAGAGTTGATGCACGATTTTGAGGCTTTGAGTTACAAAGAACGTCAACGCCTCACCCGTTACGAATACTCAGCTAGTGCTTTTAATATTTACTTGGGTTTAGATAGCCGCTTCGATCCTCAACGCTACGGCATCGGTAACTGGAATGTTTGGTATTATCCTACAGGCAACCTCAACAAAGAATACAAACAACAATTGCAAGGAGATCTCAGCCATCCGTGGATTTTCCTCTCGTGTCCGACGATGAAATCCAGGGAACCAGGGATGGGGCCACAAGGACATCATGTTTTAGAGATTGCTACTGTCTGTTCCTACCAACCATTTGAATATCTGCATAAAACCGACCCAAAAGCCTATAAAGCCAGAAAACGGGAAGTTTATCAGCAGATGATGACAAGTGTGCGAGATTTGATTCCAGATGTGGACAACTACGCCCGAATGAAAGTTTACGGTACACCCACCACCAGCGAATTTTATCTTGGACAACCCCAGGGTAATATTTACGGTGCAAAATTAGTGCCAAAACAAGTTGGTTTAAATCGTCTGGGATATGCGACGGAATTACCGAACCTGTTTTTGGTAGGGGCAAGTGCTGGATATCCGAGTGTTCCGGGTGTAATTGGTAATGGAATGGATGTAGTGGAACTGTTGACAGGGCGATCGCCACGTCAGAAACTTGAAATAACTCAGCCTTTGGTGGGAGTTGGGTGATTGACTTTTGCAAGGGGTAGGAGAGCGATCGCCAATATCTGACAAATTATTTGCGATCGTCATAATCATGATATTATTAGCCCAATAGCAACTCGGTTCTGGTGGGGGTCAGCCATCAGAGGTAACGGGGAAAGTCCGGTGCAAATCCGGCGCTGTCCCGCAGCTGTAATGAAGCTCATGCTTCAAAGTCAGAATGCCCGCCGAAAATCACACACAAACTCATACCCATCTGCGAGGTACAGATGAATATTTGCATAAATATTTCAACAACAACATATCAGTTTCACGCTTTCATCGTCCCAGAGAAACGCCACGTACTACTCATGGCTATGAAATTATAGGCAGTTTATTGATTATTGCAATTACGCTTTAGTGTAGCTGTAATTTACGCTAGTTTTTCGCTGGCGTAAAAGCTTTTGCAACATCATTTCTGCCAAATTCACTTAATAGCTACGTTGCAGTTGTATGACTACAAAAATGTGTCATATCTGTGACTCACACTTCTTTCTACACACTTCAAAATTAATGCTTGACAAACAACATACCTTATTTGTTTGCACAACCTGTGCGGGCGTATGGCAAAACGGCAAACGAGTTGGTGAAAGCAAAGGTGAACAACTACTACAACAGCTTCAGCAACTTGCACAAGATTGGGAATTGCAAAATAAATTCCTCATTCAAGGAGTTGAATGCATGAGTGCTTGCAACCATTCTTGTGTTATTGCCTTTGTTGCAGAAGATAAATTAACCTATCTCTTCGGCAATTTAGCAGTTGATAGTAGTGCATCTGCTATTTTGCAATGTGCTACTCAATACTATGCTAAACCCAATGGCTCACTACCTTGGTCAGAACGCCCTGAACCTCTAAAAAAAGGTATTCTGGCAAGTATTCCAACACTGAGTAAGTGGACAAAATTAAACGTAAATTGTTGTTAATTACTCACTGGGTAGTATCAAAATTACCTTGTTACCAGAAAAATTCCACAATTTAATAACCATGTGATAATGATTATCATCATCACATAAATATATTACGGCTTCCTTCTACCGCTACACAAGCGGTGGCTAGTTTCACTATGCTTGTCGTCCTTTTGCTGAATCAAAATCAATTTTGTTAGTTATACAGGTTGCTTAAATCACAAATGCATAGTAATTTCGTTGCCAAATGGGGAATTCAAATTGTTGTGTCTAGTTTGATTATTGTCCTGAGAATACTATTGGAAAATCACAGCACCAAAGCCACAGAAATTCCACAAATATCAGAATTATCCAACCGTGTAGGTTCAGCCAAAGACTTACAACCAGTTGGGGAAGTTATATCTCAAAATGCGCCAGCCTCCACAGCAGAAAAAGAACCTGACATTGAACTAACAGTCATCGACAAGCTATTAAATGAACCTGTGTATTCACCCTTTCGTCGTGAAGGGACAGTGAAAGATTCTACCCGTCCAATTTACGTAATCACGGGTGAAGAAATGGAAGCGCAAGGTGCTAGAACTGTCAGAGAAGCGCTAAAATTTCTTCCTGGTATTTTGCCTGATGGTACAGTTGGAACCGAAGTCAATGCTTTAAGCGGTCAATTTATTCGCGGTTCTAACACCGGTCAAGTATTAATATTGCTTGATGGTAGACCAATTAATAATCTTGGTAGCGGTGAGTTTGACCTTTCAGAATTTACCACCAATAACATCGAAAGAATTGAAGTATTACCGGGTGGTGGTTCTACTCTTTATGGTTCCGATGCAATTGGTGGAGTAATTAATATTATCACCCGTCGTCCCACAGAAAAAATTACAACGGAAGCGAAAGTCAACATTGGTGCTTATGGACTAAACCAACAGAGTATTCAAAATAGCGGAAAAACTGGAGATATTGGTTGGGTAATTGGATACAACCGCACTCAAGCCAAATATAACTATCCTTTTGCAATTCCTGAAGCCAATTTTCAGGGAACCAGGGAAAATAATGATACTCTCTACAATAATTTTAACATTAAACTTGATGCAAACTTAGGTAAACGTAACACTCTTGCCTTCTCCACAATATATTTAGCAAAAGAACAGGGTGTACCGGGAGGAGTACCTATTCCTGTACCACAATTTGGTCAAGGTTTTTTTAACTCCCTAACCGAGAATAATCGCAAATACACAGACCAAGTTTTGACAGATTTAACCTGGAACTCAAAACTAGGTAGTGGAGATGATTCACTTTTAACAGCAAGAGTTTATAGCGATTTTATCAACACACGTTTTGACAATCGTAGTGGCGCACTTGCATCTCAGAATCGCTTTGATTCTAACCAAACTTCTTACGGAATTCAAACTACACACAGTTGGAATTTTGCCAAAAATCAAAGCTTAGTTTATGGCTTTGACTATCGCAATGTGAATGTACGCAATACATCTTTTAGTTATTCTACAAATATAGAGAGGATAAACTACGATACTAGTATTAGTCAAGGAGCCTTATTTGCCAGATATGAAGTAAATTTTACTCCTAACTGGACTGTTAATTTAGGCTTACGGCAAGACTTTAGCAGCTTGATAAATAGTTCCGCGACATCTCCCTCTGTAGGTACAAAATTTGCAATTTCTGACTCTACAACTTTTAGAGCCAACTATATCAAAAATTTCCGAGTTCCAACCATTGCCAATTTATTCAATAATAATCCTAGCAATATCGGTAACCCAGAACTTAAACCCGAAAGAGGTGATAGTTTTGATGTGGGAATTGACCAAAAACTCGGCCATATCGGCTTATTACGTTTAACATTTTTTTACAATCGAGTCTCTGATGTGATTGCTTTTAAATCACTGATACCACCTGTAAACGGAAATACAGGAACTTGGGAAAATATCGGCTTAGTTGAAACTACAGGATTAGAAGCAACCTTGAATTTGCAGCTTACGAAAAATGTCTATGCTTTCGTCAATTATACAGCGAATGACCCCCGGATTTTAGAAAGCTCTAATCCCGCAGAAACTAATAAAGAATTGCGGTTTGCAGGTGCAGATAGTATAAATGTTGGAATTAATTATGAAAACCCGGAAGGTTTATATATGGGAATACTTATGCATTCACTTGGTAAATATCCGACGAATAACATCAACACCGAATTTCTAGCAGGATACACAACATTTGATGTGAAGTTACGAGTACCATTGAGCGCTAATTTAGCTGTGAATGGTAGTGTAGATAATATCTTTAATCAAAGATATCAATTGTTTGCAGGGTTTCCTGATGCAGGTAGGGTTTTTCAAGTTGGGTTGAACTGGAAATTTTAGATTGGCTAAAGGATAGGATAAATTTTTGGAGTTTAGTTTCTCAAACTGTTAGCGTAAATCAAGCTGAATATTATAGAGTTAAAAGCTATGACTGAATTTAATTCCTGGGTAAACCGATTAAATCAATTTGTCACTAACCCTTTACCAGAGTATGGAAAAATTGAATATGAATATTTTGATTCTAGTACCGATGTTTTATCGTCATTACTCTACACCTTATTTCAGGAAAATTGGCAGCAGGTAGGGGTAGGACATATTGTGCAAGGTGGTGTATTAGAATTGGAATTTAATGCTCCACCTAAAATTTGTATTCTCTATGATGGATATCTCACAGTAGTAGCAGAAGGCTGGCATTTGCATCTATGTATTGAGGCTAATTTAGGTGGCCCTCATTGTAAGACTCCTTTAGAACTAAGGCAACAACGTCAAGTAAGTCGTGCTGCGTTTTATCGACGGTTTAATGCAGAAGGTATCCCTAGAAGTTGGGGAATCGATTTTTGGAATGGCGCAGATGAAAACCTCATGACTATTTTCCTACCAAATCCATACGTAGAAGGTGAAAATTTATTACCAGAAGGTAAGCCTAACTTATCAAAGTTAACTCTTTATCAGGAACTACGAGATATTTATGTTTTAGGAAATAAACCCATACCCTTTACCAAAAATCCCTTAAAAAACTCTTATATCTCAGTTTGTACTTCTACTCGTTGTCTTCCTTCACGGAAATGGCAACCTACATTTGAAGCTTTAAAATCAGCAGTTGAAAAAGCAGGTGTAGACGTAGAAGTTAGAACATCTGGTTGTTTAGAAGTTTGTCAATTAGGCCCGGTAGTATTTTATTCCGATGATAGAACTTGGTACACTCGCGTTAACCCAAATGTAGCTGAAACTATTGTCAATGAACACGTGCTTAAAGGTAACAAACTTATTGAACATTGCTATCCACCAGAGTCTGTGTAATTTATCTTTATTAAAATCTCACGCAAAGATATAAAGCCATTTTTGAGCGATTTCTCCTCATACTCTTCTCTGCGCGGCAGTCGCTCATGGGGGAAACCCCAAGACTGCGCTGCCTTGCCTCTGCGCCTCTGCGTGAGAAAAATCATATTTCTCTAAAACCCATGAAATTGGTAAAACTCCCTCACTCAAAACCCATTATTTTCTTGTGTCAATTCTTCTTAATAGCAACCTTAATCATTGCTTGCCATAGTACAGCAATCAACACATCGAGAGATAACAATAATAACGCCTGTATTCAAAACTATGACCCCAATACTGATTACTTCCCTAATAAAATTAAGATTATTCATGCAACAGGCTTGACAGTAGAATATCACAAACACTACAAAATCGTTACCATAAAAAATCCTTGGCAGAATGCTAAAACTGGTTTTCAATATGTTTTAGTTCAATGTGGAACTCCTACGCCAAGCGGATTTAATCAAGCACAGATAATTCCAGTACCAGTTAATTCCATCGTCTCTCTTTCCACCACTCATTTACCCCACTTAGCCAAGTTAGGAGTAGTTGATAAACTTATTGCAATTAGTGACATTAAGCAAGTAAATACACCTGAGATTGTCAAGCACATTCAAGCGGGTAAAGTTTCAGAAATAGGTAATAATTCCAATGTTAATATTGAAAAATTATTAGAATTAAACCCAGATTTAGTAACAAGCTATGGTACTGGAAATTCCCAAACTGACAGTTACCAAAAATTAACTGAAGCAGGGTTAAAAGTAGCCATAAATGCTGAATATATGGAAGACACACCATTGGGAAGAAGTGAATGGTTGAAATTTACTGCTTTGTTCTTTAATAAAGAGCAACAAGCAGAACAGATATTTGGCGAAATTACGAAAAAATATAAAACAATAGCCCGAAAAGCTCAATCTATAAAAAATCGTCCGAGTGTTTTTGTTGGATTTAACTTTAAAGGTACTTGGTATATGCCTGGAGGCAAAAGTTATGTAGCCAAATATCTAGCTGATGCGGGAGGAAATTATCTCTGGAGTGATGATAAATCATCAGGTAGTTTACCTTTATCTTTTGAGGTAGTTTTGGAACGTGCTAGTAATGCTGATTACTGGTTAAATTTTCGTCAAAATTGGAGGAGTATCAAAGATTTAATAGCTGAAGATAATCGTTATGCTGATTTTAATGCCCTAAAAAAGAGGAATCTTTATAATAACAATGCTCGTGTTAACGCCAATGACGGTAATGATTACTGGGAAGGTGGAATTAGTAATCCAGATATAGTGCTATCTGATTTAATTAAGATACTACATCCAGAGATATTACCTAATTATAGATTATTTTACTATCGTCAAATCATTGAATGATGTTGAAGAAGAATTCAGAATTCAAAATCAATTAGTTCGGAGTAGCTTGCAACTAATTATAGACGATTTAAATTTCAATTTGTGCGGTGTTTGACCGTTTATTGAGAGGGTCGTTCAGTGACAGAGCGAATCCCTGAATTAAATTCACTAATTCTGGCGAATGACGCCAAGATTGCTGTTTTATTAAACAAAAAAATAAATTGAAAAACTACTTAATAATGCACAAAATTGCCAATCAAAAATTTCTACTTTTCTCCATTTTACTTACAGCCTTAATCTTGGCATTTTTATTAGACTTAGCTTTGGGGTCTGTCGATATACCCATTGATGAAGTAATTGCTATTTTATTTGGACAGCAACCAGAAAAAGCGATATGGACTAGTATTATTATCAAATTTCGTTTACCTAAAGCTTTAACTGCAACTTTAGCAGGTGCAGCTTTGGGTGTAAGTGGTTTACAAATGCAAACTTTATTTAGAAATCCATTAGCGGGGCCATTTGTTTTGGGAATTAGTTCTGGTGCAAGTTTAGGAGTAGCATTAGTTGTATTGCTAGCAAACGCTACCACACCTACATTATTAGCAAATTTGGGGATAATTGGCGATTTTGGTTTAGTAATAGCAGCAAGTCTTGGTGCAGCATCGGTGTTAGGAATAATGTTAGTTGTTTCTCGCCGAGTGCAAGACACAATGACATTACTAATTTTAGGTTTATTATTTGGCTATGCTACAAGTGCAATGGTGAGTATTCTCTTGCAATTTAGTTCCAAAGAACGGATTCAAAGTTATATAATGTGGACTTTTGGCAGTTTTGCTGGTGTGACTTGGAAACAGTTAGTGATTTTAACTCCCGTTATCTGTCTGGGATTATTAGTAGCAGTGCTGTTATCAAAACCTTTAAATGCTTTTTTACTTGGTGAATCTTATGCACGTAGTCTAGGGTTAACAGTCCAACAAACCAGATTTTATATTATTAGCAGTGCATCTGTGTTAGCAGGAGGAATTACAGCTTTTTGTGGCCCGATAGCGTTTTTAGGTGTTGCAATTCCCCACCTTTGTCGCAGTCTTTTAAATACTGCTGACCATCGGATATTAATTCCTGGGGTAATTATTATGGGAGCAATTTTAGCGTTGATTGCAGATTTGTTTTCTCAACTTTGGGTAAGTCAAATGGTTTTACCTTTAAATGCTATTACCGCTTTGATAGGAACTCCTGTTGTGACTTGGGTAATTCTGCGGCGTAATTCTCAAAAATCTTTCCCCTCATGAGTGATGCAATTCTCACAACTGACAATTTGACTATTGGTTATAAAACATCCCGAAAAACCCTCCGGAGTGTTGCGTTGGATATTTCTGTATCTCTGCAAGGTGGGGAACTTGTTTGTTTACTTGGCCCTAATGGTGCGGGTAAGTCTACATTACTGCGATCGCTCGCCGGAATGCAACCCCCAATCGCAGGTAAAGTGCGACTCTTGGATGATGATATTTACAAGTTAGCGCCGCAAGATTTAGCCAAACGTCTGAGTTTAGTACTCACCGAGAAAGTTGATGTGGGAATGCTATCGGCTTACACCTTGGTGACTCTGGGACGATATCCTTACACTAATTGGTGGGGAAAGTTAACACCTGAAGATGACGCAATAGTAAATTGGGCTATCAAATCTGTAGGCGCAGTACACTTAGCACCACGTCAAGTTAGCGAATTAAGTGATGGTGAACGACAAAAAATTATGATTGCGCGTGCTTTGGCTCAGTCGCCTATTGTTATGTTACTTGATGAGCCAACAGCATTTCTCGATTTACCGCGAAGGGTAGAAATTATGCAATTGTTACGCCAGTTAACACGAGAAACAAATCAAGCGATTCTCCTTTCTACCCACGATTTAGATTTAGCTTTGCGGCTGGCGGATAAAGTTTGGTTATTATCAAGTAATGGGAATTTAAATGTTGGCGCACCGGAAGATTTAGTTTTGAGTGGTGCTTTTGCTAATACTTTCCGCAGCGAAGGTGTAGAATTTGATATTTCTTCTGGAGAATTTCATCTCCACACGCCGCACAAAGCAGAAATTAATATCATCGGTGAAGGAATTGCAGTAATATGGACTATTCGTGCTTTAGAAAGAGTGGGGTTTTTGGTTAATCAATGTGTAAATATTTCTCAGAATTTAGATAATAAACTATCAAAAATTTCAATAAAGGTGATAGCAAATAAAGAGAAAAATATGTGGCAAATTACAGACAACAAAAATGTATCTATTCATTATTCGCTATATGAAATGATTAAATATTTGGATTTATTGCATCAAGAATTATAGCTCTAGCAGTCTTATCTGAGTTTTGAAAAATACTTTTTTAACGTAGAAGCAAAGTCGCTTACCGCAAGGAGTCACAGAGAAGACAGAGAGATTAAGAAAGAGATATTTTTATCGAACAGAATTCAGGAGTCAGGAGTCAGAATTCATTCTGAATTCTGTATGACTGGCGGATAGCGCAGCGTCTTGATTCTGACTCCTGAATTCTGACTTCTGAATTCTTCTTCAAAAATGACTAAGTACGTAGGTACTTTACCGAGAAGGGAAAAGGGCAAGGGGAAAGGGGTAAAGGGAAAGAATTAAAAACTTTTCCCCACAGGTATAAAGCCCCTCTTTTTAAAGATGGAGAAGGAAAAAGATATATTTCGAGATACGTAGTACAAGAAATATAGCCTCATAGTATCAAGCCCCTAACTTGAGTTATGGGGAACCCTAAGACCCCTTTAACATGAGTCCCTTTGCAAGATGCCCACCCCACAAGATTGGATAATTTATTTCTTGGTAATCCCTTACAAAACCTTGATACAACCGTCTTTGATTTCAATTTTGGAATCATCTTTGACTTCGATTTTTCCACAGGAAGTCTCTATTACAGCATTTTTGCCACTGCCTTGCACAGTTGCTGCTCCAGTTGTACCACCGTTGAATGTCACTTCTTTGCTTAAGCCATCCATCTGAACTTTCATCACATGCTTTTGTGAGTCCTTATTATAGTATTTGATGTAAACAGAAGCAAAGGAGGGACTTGAAAGGCAAAGTGTCGGTATAGTAACCAATGCTACGAGAAGGAGTGATTTTTTCATCGTTTGTAGTAATGTTTGAAAAAAAATGTAATAACAAGAGCAAAATAGGACAGAAGACAGAACAAAACGTTTTTTTTAACAAAGGTGTTAAGTGTTCAATTGATTATCCAAATAAACATTAAGTATAGTATAATACCAAGTACTTAGAATGGTCAAGGCGCTTATATTCTTCTCTAAGCAAACGTTAAATGCTAGAGTCAGGTTTTTAATAACTGAATAATAGTATTAATTATTAATGAATAATTTCCATAAAAATAGTAAAAACATTGAGATATATATTCTAAAAAATATTCTGGCTAAAACTTCAATATAGTTCAGTTAAGCATTTCTACTCTTTCTTCTCTCTGTGTTCTCTGCGCCTCTGCGGTTCGTAAAACAAGAGTTTTGGCCTTAAGTGAACCGTATTGGATAAAACTTAGGATTTTTATAATTCAACTGTATTGTCTTAAAAATACTGTTCAAGTGTCTGTAAGAAAATTATCCTAAAAAAAAGCCCCTGGTATTTCTACCAGAGGTGAAGCATATAATACCATTTCACTTGATGTTTGTCTGAGATGCCCCTGTTTGTACCTCTGCCTAAGCAAGAGGCTAGAGTGTTCCTAAAATATTACAGCAAAAAGTGATTAGGTATAAATATTAGCCAAGATATTAGCCAACATTTGCCAATAACAACTCTCGTTTTGCTGATTTTTGGACTCTTACTTGGGAGTCATCATCAACATCTACAATTGCTGTGTCTCCGTCTATAATTTCACCAGATAGCATTGCTTCGGCGAGAGAATCTTCCAAAAGCCGCATAATTGCTCGGCGTAATGGTCTAGCGCCATAGCTAGGATTATAGCCTTCTTGTACCACCCGTTCTTTGAAGCGATCGCTAACTTCTAAAGTAATTCCTTTTTCTGTTAAGCGGTTAGCAACATCACGGAGCATAATGTCAGCAATTTGCTTGACTTCATCTCTGGAAAGCTGGGTGAAGACGATAATTTCATCGAGACGGTTGAGGAACTCTGGACGGAAGTAATTTTTCAGTTCTTCATTTACCAAGTTGCGAATGCGGTTGTAACTAGCGTCGGCTTGGGTGTCAAAATCAAAGCCCAAACCACTACCACCTTTTTCAATCACCTTGGAACCGATGTTAGAGGTCAAAATAATCAGTGTGTTCTTAAAGTCCACTTTTCGACCTTTGGCATCAGTAAGTTGACCGTCATCCAAGATTTGCAGCAGCATATTGAATACATCGGGGTGTGCTTTTTCGATTTCGTCGAAAAGCAGCACTGTATATGGTTTGCGCCGCACTAATTCAGTTAGCTGTCCGCCTTCGTCGTATCCTACATAACCAGGAGGCGAACCAATTAATTTAGAGACGGTGTGACTTTCCATGTATTCGGACATATCTAAGCGAATCATCGCTTCTTCCGAACCAAAGAAATAAGCAGCCAACGCCTTGGCTAATTCTGTTTTCCCAACGCCAGTGGGGCCAGAAAAGATAAAGCTAGCGATGGGGCGATTGGGATTTTTTAAGCCGACGCGGGCGCGACGGATGGCACGAGATACAGATGTGACTGCTTGCTCTTGGCCAATGAGACGCTGGTGCAGAGTGTCTTCTAGGTGCAGGAGCAACTCTGATTCAGATTCAGTTAGCTTGTTGACTGGTACGCCAGTCCAAGAAGCAACGATTTGGGCGATGTCTTCTTCATCAACTACAGCAGTATTGAGATTTTTCTCACTTTCTGCTATTTCACTTTGCAGTTTTGCTGTGAGTTCTAATTCTTGGTCGCGCAGTTGTCCAGCTTTATCAAAATCTTGGGCTTTAACTGCTGTTTGTTTGGCTTTGGTCACCCCAGCGAGTTCGCGCTTGAGTTCTCTATTGGCAGAACTTTGGGAGTTCCGCAGGCGAACGCGGGAGCCAGCTTCATCAATTAAGTCTATTGCTTTATCTGGCAAAAAGCGATCGCTAATATAGCGGTCTGACAACTTGGCTGCTGCTACCACCGCTGCGTCAGAAATTGTGACTTTGTGGTGTTGTTCATAAGCACCGCGCAAGCCGTAAAGAATTTGTACGGTTTCCTCTACTGATGGTTCGCCGACCATAATCGGTTGGAAACGACGTTCGAGGGCGGCATCGCGTTCGATATGCTTGCGATATTCATCCAGGGTGGTTGCGCCGATGCACTGGAGTTCACCCCGTGCTAAAGCGGGTTTGAGAATGTTAGCTGCATCCAAACCGCCTTCTGTACCACCAGCGCCGACGAGAGTGTGAATTTCGTCAATTACCAAGATGATATTGCCAACAGAACGGACTTCTTCTACTACTTTTTTGATCCGTTCTTCAAAATCGCCACGGAAGCGAGTTCCAGCCACTAATAAACCCATATCTAGGCTGATGACTTGCTTATCTTGTAACGATTCGGGGATATCTTGATTAACAATACGTTGAGCTAAACCTTCAGCGATCGCAGTTTTACCAACTCCTGGTTCCCCAATCAACACTGGGTTATTCTTAGTGCGGCGACCGAGAATTTGCACAGCACGCTCAATTTCCTTCTCGCGGCCGACTACGGGGTCGAGTTCCCCAGCTTGTGCTAGTTTGGTCAAATTTCTACCAAACTCCTCCATAGTTAGTGTAGTGGTACGCTTTTGACTACCACCACTAGCGAAAGCCGGGGCATTTTCACCCAAACGGCGAATAATCGCGCTGCGAACAGTCTTGAAATCAACTCCTAGATTTTGCAACACTTTGGCGGCAACACCTTCGCCTGCCTCAGTCAATCCTAAGAGTAAGTGTTCAGTATTAATGTAGTTCTGCCCCAAACTATGAGCTTCTTTAAACGATTGCTCAAAGAGGCTTTTTACCTTGGGAGTAAAAGGAATTTCTGGTGGTACAAAGCCAGAACCCCTACCAATAATTTTTTCTACCTCGCGGCGTGCATCTTTGAGAGTAACGCCTAACTCGGCCAGCACTTTAGCAGCAACCCCAGTTCCTTCTCCCATCAAACCCAGGAGAATTTGTTCAGTTCCTACGAAGTTGTGTCCCAGGCGACGTGCCTCCTCCTGAGCTAGCATAATTACTCTAATGGCTTCGGAAGTGAAGTGTTCAAACATAGCGGGTTCTTGCTCCCTTGCTGCTTCGACTTTGGGTGATATAAAATTCACCCTCATCTAAAGATTTTTGTATTTTCTTATGGACTAATGTAACTTTATTTAAATTTAACTGGCAGTGGTGAGAGCCGTAAGACCTCAGGTGTAGTTGCCGCCTGATAATTATGTGAGGAGTTAGCAGTGAGGAGTAGGTAACGAGTTCTGAATTTTACAATTAATTTTTCAGTGCAGAAGATGATTTTCTTTTGCCTTTTGTGCTCCTTTACTCTCGGCTAAACTTAATAACTAAGACTCAGCACTCTTAACTCTTAACTCGTAACTCCTAACTCCTAACTTATCATTCAGGACTCACGATGAGTGAACCAGCAGGCGGCAAAGATCAACAACATCCCCTTTATAACCGCGATCGCCCCCTTATTGATATTTTACTCGCTCAACAAGCGACAGAATATAATTTGGCAGAATTAGCTAGATTGCGAATTCGTTATCAAGGTTTTCCGGGGGCAAGAGACATTCAAAAAGATTTAGATCAAGTCTTGCAGCAGTGGGGTTTGACCGAAGCCCAGCTTTTTGAGAAAACTCGCCAGCTGCATGACTTGGGCGGTATTTATAAAAGTCGCGGCAAGAAAGAAGAACAGGATTGGAATTAGGGTATGGGGCATGGGGAATAAAACTTAGACACAAAGCGACTTTTCACCCAGTCCCCAGTCCCCAGTCACCAGTCCGTTGCTATATTTTGCTAAATTCCTTAACCCACCTGGAATTGTTGACGGTGCGTTACCGCATAGCGCAACGCACCCTAGATTGAAATTTCTGTCAACAGTCTGGCAACAATTTTACTTACATCCTAAAGATTCCCGCGTATCCACACCAGTTTTAGAATTGATACCACTCGCCTTTGTACAGAGTTTTTTCACTTGGGTTCCATCTAAAACTGCATTTGTGAAATCAGCACCAGTAATATCGACATTATCAAATAGAGAACGCAGCATCATTGCATCACTCAATACCGCATCACTTAAGTCAGCGTTCTTAAATCTTGCTAGGTAGGCTATGCCATTACTAAAATCTGCACCATGCAGATTCACTCCCTCTAATACAGTACCGTTAAACACAACACCGCGTAAGTCGGCATTGCTAAAGTTAGCATTTTCTAAATCGATGTTAGTAAACTCAGTGCCAATTAAACTTTGACCAGAGTAATCCTTGCTCTGAAAGTCCTCTCCAGCAGAACGGCTAATGCTGGAAGAACTTGCAGCTTGCGCCGAGAAGGGAAAAACAAAAAGAGCTATGGCTAAGATAAAGCTAGCGAGTATTTGCCGATACTTCATAATGTTAATTTAACAAATCTCAACATTTCCACCATTAACTATTAAACCTTAGTAGAGAGTGCTGAGTGCTGAGTAGAGACGCGATTAATCGCATCTGTAGAAGAGTTAGGAGTTAGGAGTGCTGAATTCATCAATTCTGAATTCTGTGTTCTGAGGCTTTTTTTTGTTACCTCAAACTATTCTCTCAAACAGGAAAGCATCTCGTAGGATAGAGAGATGTTGAGGTGCGATCGCATAAATATCTGTGGCTAATCAAGAAGAAAACGCCCAATCCTTGGCGCGAACTGTTTTATATCAATTGGGTGTAGAACTCAAAGCACGTTTTACCAGCTTTGGCGGTTGGGAAATGCCCGTACAATTTAGTGGTATTACCCGCGAACACGAAGCTGTAAGAAATACAGCCGGTATGTTCGATATTTCCCACATGGGCAAATTTACCTTCCAAGGTAAAAACCTCATATCCCAACTCCAGTCTTTAGTACCTTCAGACTTGAGTCGGTTGCAACCAACTCAAGCACAATACACTGTCTTGTTAAATCCCCAAGGGGGAATTATTGACGACATCATTGTTTATTATCAAGGTGAAGATACCACTGGTACGCAAAGGGCATTTATTATAGTCAATGCGGCAACCACTGATAAAGACAAAGCATGGCTATTGGCAAACCTCGACCAAAATGAGGTGCAATTCCAAGACCTTTCACCAGAAAAAGCCTTAATTGCCGTGCAAGGGCCAAAAGCTATTAAATATCTCCAACCCTTAGTAGAGCAAGACTTACAACCAATCAAAGCATTTGGTCACCTCCAAGCAACGGTATTGGGTAAACCAGCCTTCATAGCCCGCACAGGCTATACCGGAGAGGATGGCTTTGAAGTCATGCTAGATCCTGATGTGGCAGTAGAATTGTGGCAAAGTCTTTATGATGCTGGCGTTATTCCCTGTGGACTCGGTGCAAGAGATACCCTGCGGCTAGAAGCAGCAATGGCACTTTATGGGCAAGACATCGACGACACCACCACACCTTTAGAAGCAGGTTTGAACTGGCTGGTTCACCTAGATACCAAAGATGATTTTATTGGTCGGTCAGTTTTAGAACAACAAAAAACTGGGGGGGTGCAGCGGCGCTTGGTAGGTTTGCAAACCCAAGGACGTAACATTGCTCGTCATGGCTACCAAATTCTCTCAGCCGGAAAAGTTGTGGGAGAAGTTACCAGTGGTACTTTATCGCCCACACTTGGTTATCCCATTGCCTTAGCCTACGTTCCCACCAAGTTAGCAACTGTTGGTCAACAATTAGAAGTTGAGATTCGCGGCAAAGCTTACCCAGCAGTTGTGGTGAAACGTCCCTTCTATCGCTCAAAAAATCGTGTCACTAACTGATAAGTGCTGAGGTTTTTGAGGAATAATGTGTTTTCAGTGGTGTCCAGTTCCGAGTACCAAGTAAAGAAGTGAAAATTACATTTTTTCACTCATTGCTTGGCATCACTTGTGTGAGTTACTCAATCTACACCAAGGTTCATTACCAAATATGGCTTGGATGACTGTTAAGGCAATAAATTGTTCGACAAGGGAGAGGAAGTGATATGTCTTTTGAATATCCTCAAGATTTGAGATACTTAGATTCTCATGAATACGTGCGACTAGATGGCGATATTGCCACCATTGGTATTACCGAGTTTGCCGTCAATGAATTGGGTGATATCGTGTTTTTGGAACTGCCAGAAATTGGTGATTTAGTGACAAAGGGAGACACATTTGGCACTATTGAATCAGTGAAAGCCGTTGAAGAATTGAATTCACCTGTGACTGGCACAGTCGTAGAACGCAACGATCCTTTGATTGAAGACCCCGAACAAGTATCAGATGACCCCTATGGTGAAGGATGGTTTTTAAAAGTGCGTGTCGATGACCTTGATGAAGTAAATGATGCCTTGACTGCTGATGAATACCGCGCTCAGGTAGAAGGGGAGTAGAGAGTGGGGCATGGGGGAGCCACTGCGGTCATTTGGTCTCCCCAAGTGGAGCAAGTGGCGTCATGGGGGAGCCACTGCGGTCATTTGGTCTCCCCAAGTGGAGCAAGTGGCGTCATGGGGCTTATGGCATTGGTTCTGAATTATTCCACTCTGCCCTAGTCACCAGTCCCTGCTCCCTACTCCCCATTCTCCAAAAATATTAAGTTATTAAAATTTAGATAAATAAATTGATAAATTACACTAACTTCTTATCAGTATTTGTTGCAAAATATTAAATAGTATTATCTGGAGAGTAATTTGTGGTATTGAATCTCCCTATTTTCAAGTCTAGCGATCGCCATCTGCAAAACGAAACGAGTCAAAAGTTAAGTAATTTTGCCCCCAGACACATTGGCCCCAACTCCGATGACATAGAGCAAATGCTTGAAGTCTTGGGGTTTTCTAGTTTAGATGACCTCATCGACCAAACAGTACCCCAGGCAATTCGGGTCAAGCAACCGCTAAATTTACCAGAGGCAGAAAGCGAATACGCAGCACTGGCATTGTTAAAAAAAGTTGCTAGCAACAACCAAGTTTTCCGCTCATATATTGGTATGGGATATTACGACAGTATTACCCCTCCAGTAATTGCACGTAATATCTTAGAAAACCCTGGTTGGTATACTGCTTACACTCCTTACCAGCCAGAAATTGCCCAAGGCCGATTAGAAGCACTGTTAAATTTCCAAACTCTGATTATCGACCTCACAGGTTTGGAAATTGCTAATGCTTCATTACTCGATGAAGCCACAGCCGCCGCAGAAGCCATGAGCCTCAGCTATGGCGTTTCTAAAAATAAGGCAAATGCCTATTTTGTTTCTCATGACTGCCATCCCCAAACCATCGATGTGTTGCAGACTCGCGCTCAACCATTGGGGATTAAAATCATTGTCGGCGACCATCAAACATTTGATTTTGAGGAACCGATTTTTGGTGCTGTTCTCCAATACCCAGCAAGCGATGGCACCATTTACGATTACCGCGCTTTTATTGAAAAAGCCCATGCTCAGGGTGCATTGGTGACGGTAGCAGCAGATCCCTTAAGTTTAACTTTGCTAACTCCTCCTGGGGAATTTGGCGCTGATATTGCTGTGGGTAGCACCCAACGTTTCGGTATACCTTTGGGCTTTGGCGGCCCTCACGCAGCATACTTCGCGACTAAAGAAGAGTATAAGCGATCGGTTCCAGGACGAATTGTGGGAGTATCAAAAGATGCTCTTGGTAAACCTGCATTGCGTCTGGCATTACAAACCCGCGAACAACATATCCGCCGGGAAAAAGCTACTAGTAATATCTGCACAGCACAGGTGCTACTGGCAGTGATGGCGAGTATGTACGCTGTCTATCACGGCCCTGGTGGACTCAAGCAAATTGCCGAAAATATCCACTCCTTGACGGTGCTGCTGGCAGAAGGACTCAAGCGTTTGGGTTACAAAATCAGTTCCGAACATTTCTTTGATACCCTGCGCGTGGAGTTGGGAACACGCAACCTGCAAGCAATTCTCGAAACTTGTCAAAGGCGGAATATTAACCTGCGCGTTTTTGATGATACTGCTGTTGGCATTTCTCTAGATGAAACAACTACAGTAGATGATTTAGTTGAACTTTGGGAGATTTTTGGAGCGCCTGATAATCTATTTTTCGGTTTTAAAGAAATTGGAGACTTAATTGCAGTACAGCGGAAATCACCTGTGCAAAACTCAACCTTCGCCCGCACTAGCAATTATCTCACGCACCCAGTATTTAACCGCTATCACTCAGAAACAGAGTTATTGCGCTATGTCCACAGGCTAGAAAGCAAGGACTTGTCGCTAACAACATCGATGATTCCCTTGGGTTCTTGCACAATGAAGTTGAATGCGACTGCTGAGATGATTCCGGTAACCTGGGAAGAATTCGGCAAGATTCATCCTTTTGCCCCGCCATCCCAAACGCAAGGTTATCAAATTCTGTTCCAGCAGCTTGAAGCGTGGTTAGCAGAAATTACTGGTTTTGCCGGAATTTCTTTGCAACCAAATGCGGGTTCTCAAGGTGAATACGCCGGACTTTTAGTAATTCGCCAATATCATCAAAATCGTGGAGAAGGACACCGCAACGTCTGTTTAATTCCCACCTCAGCACACGGGACAAACCCAGCCAGTGCGGTGATGTGCGGCATGAAGGTAGTGGCAGTTGCCTGCGACTCTCAAGGTAACATTGACGTTGACGACCTGAAAGCCAAAGCTGAAAAGCACAAGTCAGAACTCGCCGCTTTAATGGTGACATATCCCTCGACTCACGGTGTTTTTGAGGAGTCAATTAAGGAAATCTGTGCAATTGTTCATAGCCACGGCGGACAAGTTTACATGGATGGGGCAAATATGAACGCCCAAGTCGGAATTTGCCGTCCTGGGGATATTGGCGCCGATGTCTGTCACTTAAACTTGCACAAAACTTTCTGTATTCCTCACGGTGGCGGCGGCCCTGGTATGGGGCCTATTGGTGTCGCCTCTCATCTTGTACCCTTCCTACCCGGACATCCTGTTGTCACTATCGACAAGTCAGGCGGAAAATCCCATCTTGGTGCTGTGGCGGCTGCGCCTTGGGGTAGTGCGAGTATTTTGGTGATTTCTTGGATGTATATTGCCATGATGGGTACGGCTGGTTTGACCCAAGCAACAAAAGTGGCAATTCTCAATGCTAACTACATCGCCAAGAGACTTGAATCTTATTATCCCGTTTTATATCAAGGGAAAAATGGTTTAGTTGCCCATGAATGTATTTTAGATTTGCGATCGCTCAAAAAATCTGCGGCGATCGAAATCGATGATGTCGCCAAGCGTTTGATGGATTATGGTTTCCATGCGCCGACTGTTTCCTGGCCTGTGGCAGGTACAATCATGGTGGAACCAACAGAAAGCGAATCAAAACAAGAGTTAGATCGTTTTTGTGATGCGTTGATTGCTATTCGCCAAGAAATCGCCGAAATAGAATCAGGCAAGGCAGATATCCAAGATAATGTTTTGAAGAACGCACCCCATACTGCTGAGAGTTTGCTTAGTGGAGAATGGCATCATCCCTATTCCCGCGAACAAGCTGCCTACCCTGCGCCTTGGACACGCGAACATAAATTTTGGCCTGTTGTCAGCCGCATTGATGCAGCATTTGGCGATAGAAATTTCGTTTGTTCTTGTCTGCCAATGGATGCTTATTAAATAGATGTAGGGTGTGTTATGCCGTAGGCTAACGCACCTCCAACAATTCAAGGTGCGTTGCGCGACAACGCACCCTACAAATCTTCTAATTCTTCTTTAATAGACAAAGGCTGATACCCCAAAGCAAATGCTTTAGAACTATTCAAAGAAACATCTGCTGGTCTAGGTGCTGCCATTTTCACATCTTGTTGTCGGCAGGCTTTTATTCCACTAGTTGAAAGTTCAAATACTTCTGCTAATAGCAGACCAAAATCATAGCGTGACAGTCGCTCTTTTCCACCCAAATGAATAATGCCGTTGACTTTTTCTAATGCTAATAAAAGTCCTTTTGCCGCAGTTTTGCCACTTACTGGCGTGCGGAATTCATCAATAAATAAATTAAGTTCTTTACCATCTTTTAAAGTTTGAATAAATGGCTGAATAAAACTTTTTGCTGTGGGTGTTGCTGCACCAAACATTAAGGGCATTCGGCACACTGCGGTCATGGGATATCGCTCTAACATACCTGCTTCAGCGATGGCTTTTTGCTCGCCATAAATGTTTACAGGACAGACAGAATCTTTTTCGCAATAAGGAGCATTTAAACCATCAAAAACCAAATCCGTTGAAGTAAAAGCGCAAGGAATAGAATTATCAGCACAAAGTCCAGCAATATTGCATGATGCTGTGACATTAATTGCGTGTGATTCTTCAGGGTGAGTTTGACAAAAGTTCGGTTGTGAATGAGCAGCTGTATGAATCACTGCTGCTGGTTTGATAGTACTAAATATCTGCTGTAATTGTTGAAAATCTGTTAAATTAACTTTTAATATTTTAACGCCAGGAATTTCTATAGCATGGGAGAAATAACTACCATAAATTTGCCATTCTTGTTTTGCAAGCTGGCAAAGATGCCATCCTAAAAAACCGCTGGCTCCAGTGATTAATAATCTTTTCATATTTAATTGAATGAGGTAATGTAGCAATTGCCTCGACTGATTGTAGACCCTGACAAAACAGACTTTTAACCCTATTGCCTATTTCCTTTCTTAGGGAAACCAAAAGTCTCTTCCACTACTTTGGAACTGAAACCGCCCAAAGCCGAGGAATTGGCCGTGGGATTTTTCACCTACTGGAAATGCTGTGACACCTAGCAAGTAAACACCAGAGAAACTGGGATTACTATAGGGACGCAGGCCAATTGTAATTGTTTGTCCTGGAGTTACAGGTGGGTCAAAGTTGACAGTAATTGTGCGTGTTTTGCGTTCTCTAGTGACTGAACCTAGCGTTAATGGTGTCCCTTTGCGATCGCGCGTTCCGACAAATGCACGGGTATCATCAAGATGGTATTGTATATTCTCTCCTCCTTCACGTTGAGCGATCGTTACCTTCCCAAGAGATTCTCCAGCATTTTCTGGCACATTAATAGTAAAATAGTAAGTCCCGCCTGGAAAATTTACATCTTTGTAAATAGTTACCGCCTCAACCAGCTTCGGTGGTTGGACAAAATACACTGTACCATCTCTGAGTTGCACTGCTTGAGTCACTGGAACAGTAACTTCCGCAATACCAATTGCTAACAAAAGTGTTATGCCAAACAAACTTGCAACGCGCATAGCCGGATATCAATAATAGTAAATAAAGTTGGTAAAAAAACACCCTTATTTCAATTCTAGTTCTTTGGGAATCAGTGATTTGGGAATAATAGAAACTTGTTTTTCCAAATCAGAAGGTTTTGTATACCACCAAGCCCAAGCAATTAAAACTGCTTGCAAAGGAAGTCTGATTACGTGTACCCAAGGTGAATCTGGTATATATTCGAGCTTAATATGATTAACTGCCATATTGATATTGGCAGGGAAAACCGCAATAAAAAGAGCAATAAGCCCCCAAGCAGCAGCTTGACTTACAGGCGGGACTAATAACCCAACACCACCTAAAATTTCATAAAAGCCACTCAGATAAACTAATTCCAAAGGATTAGGAAGTTGCGGTGGCATAATTTTGACATAAGGTTCTGGAATCAGAAAATGCGTCACTCCAACGAAAATAATTGCTATAGAAAGGATGACACGTAAACGTTCCTTATGCTGATTCATCAGTTTTGCCTCATTATATACTTACCGCTATAACTTCAGTTTGACCGACAAATGCTGAATCTGCCTTGAGTCCATAGGATGAAAATGTTATTAGTCATTAGTCATTGGTCATTAGTCATTAGTTGTAAGTCATTGATTATTTTTTGGTTATTTGTGCTTCATTTCCCCATTCCTTACTCCCCATAAAAAATATGACCAATGCCTTTAACCGACTCGCACCATTCATCCAAGAATACATTTATCATCACCAATGGACTGAATTACGGCCAGTCCAAATTGCTGCTTGTCAAGTCATATTTGACACCGATGCTCACTTACTAGTTGCTGCTGCAACCGCCGCAGGTAAAACAGAAGCAGCCTTTCTCCCGGTTTTGACTTTATTACACACCTACCCAGCCAATACCATAGGTGCATTATATATTAGTCCCATCAAAGCATTAATTAACGACCAATTTGAGCGTCTCAACGACTTACTCAAAGAAGCAGATATTCCAGTTTGGCATTGGCACGGCGATGTTTCTCAAACTCGAAAAAACAAACTTTTAAAAAATCCTCAAGGCATTTTACAAATTACACCAGAATCTCTAGAAAGTTTGTTAATTAATAAAAATAATGACCTACTTCGCTTATTTGGCGATTTAAGGTTTGTAATTATCGATGAAATTCACGCCTTTATGGGTTCAGAACGCGGTTGTCAAATTATTTGCCAATTACAACGTTTAGCAAAAGCCACAGAAAAACAACCGCGCCGTATTGGTTTATCTGCAACTCTCGGCGATTATTCCTTAGCTGAAGAGTGGTTGCGTTCTGGAACTGATAAGGAAGTAATTACTCCTAAAATAGATGGAATAAAACGCCAAATAAAACTAGCTGTAGAACATTTTTATATTAATGATGAAGTTGATGAATCAGAGGCCACGGCTTACGAACAATATATTTTCAACCTCAGCAATTCTCGTAAATGTCTAATATTTGCAAACAATCGCACGCGCACCGAATCTATTATTGCATCTTTGCGAAAAATTGCCACAGAACAAAAATTACCAGATATCTATCACGTGCATCACGGGAGTATATCTGCTAGTTTGCGACAAGCAGCTGAAAATGCCATGCGCGAACCCAACAATCCTGCTGTGACTGCTGCAACCCTAACTCTGGAATTAGGCATAGATATCGGTCATTTAGAGCGAGTGATTCAGTTAGATTCACCCTTGTCTGTAGCTAGCTTTTTACAGCGTTTGGGACGCAGTGGTAGAAGAGGTGAAGCTGCGGATATGCGGTTTATTTGCACTGAAGAACAGCCATTATCAGAGGCTTCTCTACCAGAGCAAATTCCCTGGCAACTTTTACAATGTATCGCTATTATTCAACTTTATATAGAAGAAAAGTGGATTGAACCAATTAAAGCGATTAAATATCCTTTGAGTTTGCTTTATCACCAAACAATGAGTATTTTAACAGCAACAGGGGAAATCTCACCTAATGCTTTAGCTAAACAAATTTTTAGTTTGCCGCCTTTTGCTGCTATTTCTCAAGAAGATTTTCGGCTATTGCTACGTTATTTAATTGATATCGGTCATATTCAACATACCGAACAAGGTAAATTAATCCTGGGTTTGGCAGGAGAAAAGGTTGTGAGGAGATTTCAGTTTTATGCTGTGTTTGCTGAGCAACGAGAATATAGTGTGAAACATGGTACAACGGAAATTGGCAGTATTGCTGCGCCAGTTCCTGTTGGTAATCAATTTGGTTTAGCTGGGAGAACTTGGGAAGTTGTAGAAGTTGACTTCAAAAAAAGAGCTATTGTTGTGAAACAAGCTGAGGGTAAAGCTAGTGTTTATTGGCGTGGTGGTGGCGGAATTATTCATACAAGAGTTTTACAACGGATGCGGCAAGTTTTATTTGAAGATGTAGAGTATAGCTATTTACAAAAGAATGCTTTGCAAAGATTACAGACGGTTCGCAAATTGGTGCGGCGAGTGGGATTAGAGAAGCAGAATATTTTGGAATTGGAGAAAGGTAAATGTTGTATTTTTCCTTGGATGGGTACTGTTGGTTATCGCACTTTGGAAAGATTACTTAACTCTTGGTGTCGGGAATCGTTGGAAATTAAAAGTATTGGCGGAGTAAGTCCTTATTATTTAACAATAAAATTAGGTAAGGGGAAATTTGAATATCTTTCTCGTGAGATTGCTTCATTATGTGAGCAAAGGATTAGTGCAGAAGATTTAGTTAGTAATTCAGAAGCGCCGGAAATTCAAAAGTATGATGAATTTATTCCTCATCCACTTTTACGGAAGGGTTTTATTAATGATTATTTAGATATGGAAGAAGTGCGGCAAGAAGTTGCAAAGTGGTAATCGTATTGTCAGATAATTTTAAATTCAGGAGTCAGAAATCTGTTGAGAAGTTCTTACGGATGGAGTGGTGTAAAGCTAGTTGGGTTCACAGGTGTGACTTCAGAAGCATAGCGGTTAAAGTCCCTAACGTTGAAAGTTAAGATATGGGTTAGCCTGTTGACTAACATTGAGGCTACAAGCCTAGCATCGTGGACATTTACCCCCACTACCCCATACTGTAAAATTAATCGCTTCCACTCTGGATAAATCTCAGGTACATCTGGCAATACCAAGAACAAACCTTCTAAATGCTCTAGTTCCGTTCTAGCTTCAGGTATGGTTAAGCCTAAGCCGTTCCTTTCGGCAGGTCGTGTTGCACTCCGCAAAACCTCATAGAGTTTTGCGAGGTAATAAAAAGCTCTGACTCTGCGACTCGTAAAGTTGAGATTGCATTCAGTGTATCTGCATACATTGGGTGGTGTGGCTGTACGCTTAGTAGCAATAAGTTAGTATCGACAAGATAAGTCACTTAAATATCTTCGGACTCCTCATCATCGTATATTCCTGCGCGACTTAAAGCATACTCTGATAGTAAGGGCGTATCTCGCCTATGGCTCTCTGCCCATTCCCGAAAAGCTGTTATCCACTCAAGAGCTGTTGCAGTTTTGTAAAATGATTGCTCCTGTTTTGATTTCATCAACTGCTCAAGCAATGCATCCAAATGTGGCTTAACTACTTCAACAGGGAGCTTAGTTACGTTGGCTAACACTTGTACAACGCCTTCTAACTCTTCTCTGTTAGCGTCTGGGGGTAATGGTAGTATTTGATTGTTATTGTTGACCGCGCTATCAGTTTCCACAAATAATACTGAAATTACTTCCTAGTTTAATTATCATGGTTTTAAGCACCACAGGCAAAACCAGAGAAACGGAATTATTGGGGTAGCCGTTTGCTGGCAGGAATGATGATTAAACGGAAACCGAAAAAGTCTTCCTCTGGACAAATGAGTTTACCTTGGGATAAGCAGAGAGTTTGTGAACTTACGGAAGTGCATGAAGTAGCAGACAAATTTATTCAGGCTAATTGCTATCTGCCTTCAGTGCCAGGTATCGGATCTCTGAAATGTTGATTTATTCCTGAAAAAGTAGGCTGTAATTAATACTTTCAAATTTGTGAAAGCCTTAAATGTTAGACTTTACAAGTCTCGATGCGAGGTAAGAGAACCGCCGCCCAGCCACCACCTAAATAACCAAAATAATAGGGGAGGTGTCCCTCAAGGACTAGGGTATTAAAAGTCACTTCGTTGTAATTTATCCAGTTACTATTTATTCTCCATCCAACGCGATCGCCAAACTTTTCCCAGGTTTTTTTGTAATATTTACCATCTAGCTTACCACCAACGCTGAGGTAAATTTCCTTCTGAACGCTGAAGCCAAAACGCCCATTGCTATATTTTACCCACAAGCGGTCAATTGTGCGGAGGTCTTTGCAAGGAAAGTTCAAGAATTCTTCGTCTCTAATCCAATCACCTTGTTTGCGGTCTACAGCTTGAATCATCACTAGATAAGTTTCATTGTCAGCATCTTTCCAGTTTCTTGTTGCTAGGTAGTCGCGTAGTTTTGTGTAATCTATCCCTACTTCTGAACTCAAATCATCAGATGTAGTTTGGTTAAAAAAGGAAATGAACCATTCTTTGAGCGTTTTTGGGCGTTCATTTACTTTTAACTTCATTGTTTCAACATTCGATGTCTTTTGGTTAACTAATAGATTTAACCATGCTTCCATCGATTGCGGACGTTCATTTGCTTCTAACCTCATTCCCTCAAGAATTGCAAAATTTAATTCTTCGCTAATACTTGGGTTGTGTTGCTTTGGTTCAATTAAATCAGCTTGATGATACTTGCGATCCCACGAACTTGTAGGATATTCACCTGTTACTACATAGTAAAGTGTTGCCGCCAAACCGTAAATATCAACTGTTATATCTTTACTGCCCATCATTTGCTCATAAGGAGCAAAATTTTTATTACCAAAAGTTCTAGAAAAAGAAGTTGCTGGGGCAATATCTCCAGCTAAGCCAAAGTCTATTAAAATTGGTTGGTTGCCCTCTCGCAACATGATATTGCCAGGATGAATATCACGATGCACTATTGAATTTTGATGCATTGCTGCTAGTGCATCAGCAATTTGGCAAATGTATTTTATAGCTTCTATTTCTGGTAGTGGTGTTATTACTTCGCCTTCAATTAAATCATACAAATTTTCACCAGCAATAAACTCCATTACTAAGCAGGGTGTGTTGCTGTCGCCTTCTTCAAAATAATCAATTACCCGTACAATATTTGGATGAGGTGCTTGGCAAAGTTGCCCTAATAATTCAGCTTCTTGGATAAATTTCTCTACATAGCGGGGATATTGTCTATCTCTTTTGAGGCGCATGTTAGGAGTTTTTATAACAACTGGTAGGTTAATTCGGCTGTGTACGGCTTTATAGGTAATGCCGAAAGCGCCTTGTCCTAATTCGTCTTCAATGATGTATTTACCATTGTGTAGTTGATGACCTTTATTCCAGTACATAATTGTTATTAGTTAGAAGTTTTTGATCTCACGCAGAGGCGCAGAGGCGCAGAGAGAAGAAAGAGATAGGAGTTAATTTGGCGGTTTTGTTGGGGTTGGTGTTGATTTTTCTGTGGGTGAAGGCGATGGTTTGATAAAGATTTCTCGAATATCTTGTTGGAAAATTCCTGTGAATATTGCTATAACTGCAAGAATTAAACCTATTATTGTAAGCCATAATTCGTAATTAATTCTTCTTGGTTCTGGTTCATTTGTATTGACAACAGGTGCCGGTTTTAATCCTAGTGAATCTAGCCAAGCTTGAATCGATTTGGGGCGTTTTTTGGGGTCTAAATCCATTGCCCAAAGAATATTACGATTGATGTTATCGCTAATTTTAGGATTTAAGTCTTTTGGTTCTGGCAATGGAGTATGATTTTGCAGGCGTTCTTTGGCGCTGGTGGGTATTTGTCCTGTCAATAAGTTGTAAAGTGTGGCTGCAAGTGAATAAATGTCGGTATAAGCCCCTAGTTCAATTGTGTGTGAATACAGTTCGGGGGGTGTAAAACCTGCTTCGGCTTCTGTTTCTAAATTGCTGACACTCAGCTTTTTACTGTCAATTCCTCGTGCTAGCCCAAAATCAATTAACACGGCTTCTTTTGAACCAGCCCTAATCATAATATTGGCTGGTTTGACATCTCTATGCACCAAGTTATTTTGATGGACTACCGTTAGTGCTTCGCCGATTTGTTGGATGTATTGCAGGGCGTCTGCTTCTGGCAAAATATTCTTCTGGCGATGGGCGAGATCGATTCCGTCGATGTACTCCATCGCTATGCACCACAAATCGTCCTCTTGAAAGGGATCTTCTAAGAGGCGCACGATATGGGGATGTTTGCATTTAGCGAGTTTGAAGGCTTCTTGGACAAATCTTTCTTGCAACCTTTTGAAGTCTGGTTGGTTCAATAATTGATTGTCCAGGGTTTTGACGACAATGCGATCGCCCTTTTCATCCTTGGCGAGATAAGTAATGCCAAAACGTCCCCGCCCTAATACACTTTCGAGGGTATATTTACCCCCCTGCAACTGCTTTGGAACTGCCCAAACCATCGGCTATGACTGTGAGACACTTGTGTTAATTTTGGCATATAGCAAGGGACTGGGGACTGGGTGAAGTGACTAAAGCCTCTTTGACTTCTGAATTCTGAATTCTAAATTCTGATTTAAGGCAAAAACCGATCTAAAGCAGCTTTTAATTGTTCAATTTCAACTTCCATATTGCCTTCTTTTGCTGCTCTAGCAATACACTCGCTTAAATGTTCATCTAGAACAATTCGCGCAACCCGATCTAATGCACCCCGCACTGCGGCAATTTGTAACAAAACATCAGGACAAGGACTATTTTGTTGCACCATTGTTTTAATACCACGAATATGTCCTTCTATCCGCGACAGACGATTGACAATTCGCCGTAATGACTCTTCGCTATGGACGTGAGGATGAGTAGACTCTCCATGCTCATGAGTATGGTCTGCATGTTCGCGATCTGTATGGTGATTATGAGAGTGTTCTGCTTGCTGGGATGTTGGCAAGGATTCTTTACCTAATCGGTTTGAGCCATTCATGGGTTATCAAAGGACTTGTAGTACTAAGATCCTAGCCTAGTCGTTGACCGAAAATTGGGGAGTGGTGAGATGGGGGAAGGGGACAAGGAGAATAACTCCTAACTCTTAACTCCTAACTCTTAACTCCTAACTCTTCACTCCCCACCCCCCTATCTTTACTGACGATTCGCCCTTTCTTGGGGAATAATCTCTGTTATTACTCTACCGCCAGAATTTCCACCTTTGACAACAATATTTTCTGTTTGCAAATTGCCAACTGCTGTTTCACCGGTAAAATTTAACGGTGGGTCAATTTGTCGATAAACTACGTTTCCTTGAGCTTCAACTAATTTATTGTCTAAATACCAAGTTAATGTATTAGATCTTAATGACTGGCTACGCTGACCGACGGCGTTGACGTTACCTGTTAAATAAACCGTTTTTTGCGGGATTTTCATTTCGCCTTGATTGGCTGTGACGGTGACATTTTCTACACGCTGGAACATGCGGGTGGGGGTGTTTGTGGTGACGGTTTCTGTATTCATGTTCCAGGTCATAGAGTTACTAGCTATTTGTAATGGTGGGTCTAGTAAATCTAGCTGGGCATTTTGTTGGACGATCGCTATTTTAGTTTTTAAGTTGACTTCGGCAGCATTGCCTTTGCCGCGATCGCTAATTTTATTATTTTTATAACGGTCAATTTCAATGGGGCGATCGGCAATTAATTTTTCTTCTTTAATATTCCAATTCAATTTCTCAGTTCGCATTTGTAACTGGGGATCGACGGATTTTGCTATTACTCCTCCCGAAAATTCTATGCGCTGTTCGCGAGTTTGCACTCGCGCTTCTTTTGCCACGGCTTGTAGTTTTTTATGAGTGCCGTTGATCTGGTTGCGGACAATCAACAAACCTTCTTGGGGACGCCATTCTAACTCATTACCTTGCAATACAACCCCATTGGTAGGGTCTGTGGCAAATATTTTACCTTTCAGAAATAGCTGTTTTCCATCTTGTTCGATGTCTGCTATGTCTGCTTTTACTTGGTAAACAATTTTGCCATCTTGGTACAGTTCTCCATAAGGATTTTCTGCCTGACCAATTTGTTTTTCTTTGGTGTATTTTGCTCGTTTAGCTTGGACTTTCCAAATCGGTCGTCCAACTTCATCTGCTTGTTCTAAGGTGACATCAAAGAATGTCAATTTACTATCTTGGTTAGATGAATCAGGAGTATTTGTTTGAGAAACTGTGGGGGATTTGCCCCCACAGCTAACTAATCCAAATCCTAAAAAAAATGTCAAAAGCAAAATAAAGAAAGAGGAGAGTTGGAAACTGGGAGAAAAGGAAAATTCCTTTCCTTTGCCTCCTGTTTCGTGCCCCTCTGCCTCTTTCGTTTTTTGATTAAACTGATACTTCATTCTTGGATTTCCAGGTGTCCATCGGTCGTTCTTGGGTCTTCCAAAAATCCCATACTCGATAATGGTCGATATGGATAGCTTTGACGAGGGGTTTTTTGAATATCCTCTTTGATGGCTTCTAAATCAATGTAGCGATCGCTTACATTAATTAAGCTGTCACTAGTCATGGAACGCAAACTCACCACCTCTACCCTTACACCACGATAGCTTACGGAATTTACTGCATAAGCCAAATCGCCATCACCGCTAACTAAAACTGCGGTATCATAGGAATCGACTAACGCCATCATATCGACTGCTATTTCTACATCCAGGTTGGCTTTTTTAGAGCCATCTGGTAGTTGCACCAAATCCTTAGCAATTACTCGATAGCCATTGCGACGCATCCACAGCAAAAATCCCTGTTGCTTCTCGTTTGTCCGGTCTACACCAGTGTAGAAAAAAGCACGAAGTAGCCGAGAACCTCCAGTTAATCGACACAATAACTTTGTGTAATCGATTTCAATTCCTAATTGTAATGCAGCGTAAAATAGATTTGAGCCATCAATAAATATGGCGACCCTACCCCGATTCTCCAAAACTTGTTCTGGTGTAAATATCGAGTCATTTTCTAAATTATTCAACATTGTTGTCATACCTCAGTTTTTATCCCTGTTATTTTTGATACAAATTAACCAGTTTTACATTCTAGTCACAGCGGTTTATGATAATGTTCCGGGGCTAATTAGGCTCAGCCCCGATAAATTTTTACCAGAGAATTAGAAATTGAACAAAATCAGAGTTTGATATGGACTAATCGTTTTTTGGTGGTTCTATGCGCTTAAAAATTGGTTGGGCTTTACCCAACTGTTGTTTACCAGATAGTACTCCCCACGTTGCATGGGTAGCAAAAGGAGCATTAAAGGAAGTTTGTATTCGATCGTTAAAGTTGATTCCGAAGCCTAGCTGCTGATAAATATCGCTACTGATGTTCGGAATAATTGGAGATAGCAGGTAAGCTGCTAGTCTAACTGATTCTAGAGCTGCATACAGAACTTTTTCGACTTCCTGCTGTTGTCCCTGTTTATATAATGACCAAGGAGCTTGTTCATCAATAAACTTATTACTAGCTTGCACCAGTAAAAGGATGGACTCGCAGGCTTGGCTGAAAGCTAGTTGTTCGTATGCTTGTTTTACCTGTCCCCCCAGACGTAAACCAATTGTTTTTAACGGATTTTCCTCAGAGATTGTTTCGTTGCTGATTGGTGGTACATTATTCTCAGCACAGTATTTTTTGACCATACTCAGGGTGCGATTGAGCAAATTACCTAATTTATCTGCTAAATCTGCATTCAGAGAATTAATGAACCTAATTTCATTAAAGTCGCCATCTTTGCCAAATTCGATTTCCTTAAGGAAGTAATAACGAACGGCATCACTACCATAGCGTTTAACTAGCTCTACGGGATCGAGGGTGTTACCCAGGCTTTTACCCATTTTTTGACCATCTTTGGTTAAAAAGCCGTGTCCAAATACCCGATCTGGCAAAGGTAAACCAGCTGATAAAAGCATTGCTGGCCAGTAAACTGCATGGAAGCGCAGAATATCTTTACCAATTAAGTGCAAATTAATTGGCCACCATTTCTCTAAAGCATTGGCTAAAGTTGGTTCGGCATCTGGTTCGAGTAATGCAGTTACATAACCCAGTAGTGCATCAAACCAAACATAAAGGGTGTGCTGGGGATCGGTTGGTACTGGAAAGCCCCAATCTAAATTGACTCGTGAAATTGAAAAGTCTTGCAGACCTTGATTGACAAAGCTTAGGACTTCATTGCGTCGAGTTTCTGGTTGAATAAAATCGGGTTTTAATTGATAAAATTCTGTGAGTTTATTTTGATATTTAGATAGGCGGAAAAAATAGTTTTTTTCGTCTCGCCACTCGACTTCTTTATTGGTATGAATTGGGCAACGGTGTCCTTCTAAAAGCTCTCGTTCTTCTTTGAATTCTTCACAAGATACGCAGTACCAGCCTTGTTGTTGTCCTTGATATATATCGCCAGATTGCCATACTCGCTCAAAGAATTCTTTAACGATCGCTCCATGACGAGGTGCTGTAGTCCGACTAAAGCGATCATATTGAATATCGAGTAACTCCCACAAACTCACGAAGCTAGGCACAATTTGATCGCAAAAATCTTGTGGGGCTTTGCCTAAACTTTCTGCTGATCGCTGAATTTTTTGCCCATGCTCATCTGTACCCGTAATTAATAGTACCTCATGCCCTAGCAATCTTTGAAATCTCGCCACTACATCAGCAGCGATCGTTGTATAAGCGCTGCCTATATGGGGGACATCGTTTACATAATATAAGGGTGTTGTCAGTGCAAATGTCTTTTGTGTTTTATTCACTAGATTCATGCAAAATAAAATCAACTTATTAAAACGTTTTACATCTTAGTTTTGTGAGCAAAACCACGCAATTATATAACATTACTACCATTTTTTCCAATAACACCTTAATATTAGCAAATTTATCCGGTCAGCAATTGTTTTATAATATGCATTAATTCAAGTGATTTTTCCCTAAAATACAGAAATTTACTATTAAAGAAATTTAGCTAATACTTTTTATTACATAATATTATTGTGTTTAGGAATACATAAATACTCAGAAAAAATCTAACTACCTTTGTAGATTCAGACATTTCTATCTTAAGACGGTCATGGCAGTGGTAAAGAAATGTAAAACTTAAATTAAGATAAACTGCCATATTTACCGGAATATATATTGATTAGGTATGAGTCTAAATAGTCCGACTCTCATTTCGCAAGCTTTGTTAGCGGGGCTTTCAACACAAATGTTTCGCTATTACGAAGATCGCATTCCGCGAGATGGTAGCGTCTTGGTAGTCAGCAATCACCGCAGCTTTATGGATGCACCAATTTTAATGGCGGCGTTATCCAATCCAATTCGCTTTGCTTGTCATCACTACATGGGACAAGTGCCGATCATGCGAGAGATTGTTACCGGACAATTGGGCTGTTTTCCTTTAGAAGAACCCCAAAACCGCCAACAAAGCTTTTTTGTGCAATCACAGACGTTATTGCAATCTCGGCAAATGGTAGGGGTATTTCCCGAAGGAACAGAACCAATGGTGAAATTTACTGTGCCGAACACAGTTGGTGAATTTCAACGGGGATTTGCTCATTTGGCATTGCGGGCTGATGTGGAGGATTTAGCAATTTTGCCAGTGGCGATCGCTTCAATTGAAGAAGTCAACACTTCTGGTTTTCCCCTCAGGCTGTTGAGTTTATTTGACCCTTCAGAACCTTTATTTAAACAATCAGGTTGGCATCCTTTAGTTGTTTATCGTCGGGTTGCCGTGTTAATTGGCCGCCCTTATTGGATTACGCCTCAACATCAAAAAACATATCATGGCAAACAAGCCAGAACTGTTGTGGCTGAACTAACCGAATATTGCCACAACGAAATTAGCGACTTATTGCGTCAAGGCTGAGACGATTTTGGATTTTAGATTTTGGATTTTGGATTACCAACAGATAAATTCTCTTATTTTGTGGGGTGGGCGTCTCGCCATTGGTGTCAACTTAAGCTCAAAGCTATATTGGACAGGCGTTAGGGATGTGCAAAACGCCCTCATCCCCTAACCCCTTCTCCCACAAAAGAAGGGGAATTAAATCTCTGGCTCCCCTCTCACGAAGGGGAGAGGGGCTGGGGGTGAGGGTAAAACCTTGTCACAAAGCGGGTTTCACGTTAAGTTGACACCAATGGTGGGTAGACGCGATTAACCCTTGTCTGTACGCGGTAGGGGCAAAGGAGCCAATAATAATTCATCAGTCCAGTCAACACTCAACACACCCCCACTCTCTTTTTCAAGCTAGAGTTTTGAAAAATTTGTTATCTCAAATGTCTAACTAGACATTTTTTATGATGTAATCCTTAGTAAAAGTAATAATGATATAGCCTGTGAGGCTGTTATATGTCTCAAATAAATTCTCAACAGCCCGTTAATAATGCTGCTACTGTTGTCGAAAGGTATGCAGCAGGAAAACGAGACTTTACTAAAGCAGAATTGGGTAATGCTGATTTACAAGGTATAAATTTAAGAGGATCTGACCTCAGCTATGCTGACTTGAGTGAAGCTAATTTGAGCAGTGCAAATTTAAGAGGAACTGATTTGAGCTTTGCGGATTTGAGTCAAGCTAATTTGAGAGATGCCGATCTCAGGGGAGCATTGTTAATGTCAGCGAATCTTCATCAAGCCGATCTCAAAGGAGCGAATTTAGAAAAAGCAGACTACGATCGCAATACCCATTTTCCTGAAAATTTCGACCCCGTAAAAGCTGGTATGCAAATTAAAATTGAAGATTGACTAATTTTAATTTGAGCGATCGCACTTACCTCAAGATAGAAGATATGGTTACCAAAACAATTCTATTTTGGTAAAAAACTTATCTATGAGGTTGAAAATGGAGGCCAAGACTACAACCCTCAAGCAAAGGACACCCTTGATTATTGCAGGAATTGTTCTTGGTTTGGGTCTTGGAGGGTTTGTTGATGGAATTCTACTGCATCAGTTACTTCAGTGGCATCACATGTTGAGCAACATTCGACCTCTGACAAATGTTGCTAATGAAGATTTGAATATGATATGGGACGGGTTATTCCATGCTTTCGATTGGGTATTAACCGTAGCAGGAATAATTTTACTGTGGCGTGCCGGAGGGCGTGATGATGTTCCTTGGTCATCACAGACCTTTGTTGGTTCAATACTTATTGGTGGTGGGTTATTCGACGTAGTTGAAGGACTGATTGACCATCAAATTTTCGGTATCCATCATGTTAAACCAGGCCCAAATCAATTAGCTTGGGATCTTGGATTTCTTGCATTTGGTGGGCTACTTGCCGTTATCGGCTGGATAATGATAAAAAAAGACTCAATTGAATAGGGGATTGGTGACTGGGGACTGGTGAGTGGGGAGTTATTATTCTCTCCTGCCCCCTGCCCCCTGCCCCCTGCCCTCTTATTCCCTACTCCCCACCTCCCCCATATGACAGATGCTTTTGAAAAAACTAACTGGAATTGGCAGCTTTCTCAATTTCAACAACAAGTAGGAGAATGGTGGGAATACCAGTTTTACCGCTTTGAAAGGGCTTTGCCAGAATTGCCCGATGGATGGTCAATTAGTCCTTGGGTAGGTGAGTTACTGAAATTCCTGTTTTGGCTGATACTAGGTTTATTTGTAGCTTGGGTAGCTTGGCGGTTATGGCGAGAGTTTAGTCCCTATTTATATTCTTGGCTGAGTAGGGGAGGAAATTTTACTGATTTTGGTGTCAAAAATAGCTCTAATGAGTCATCAATTGGGGTTTTGTTGGAGCGATCGCAACAATTTTACCGTCAAGGTAACTACCGTGAAGCTTGCCGTTGTCTTTATTTAGCGATGTTACAGCATTTGCATCAGCAAGCGATCGCACCTCACAAAAAAAGCCGTACAGATGGAGAATATCTACAAATATTGCGATCGTCTGTAAGTCCCATACAGCCCTATGAAACTTTAATTACCACTCACGAGCAATTATGTTTTGGTAATGCCGAAATTCTACCAGACAACTACGAGCAATGTCGGCAAGCTTATCGGGAAATTTCACCAGAATAAATTTTTTTAATAGCGATTCTCAATCCCAAATCTAAAATCCAAAATGGTATTACCGCAGATGTTCCCGGAAATACTCGGCGTAAAGTTGACAACGTGGTAAAACAATACGTCCTTCGCGGCGCACTAAACCTGCACCCCGCAAGCGGAAGAAAATTCGCTCATCTTCGCAGAGGTTCTGGCGAATTATTTGGAACATTGCTTGAACCAACTCCTGTTTGTTATGCAACCGAAAGAGATGGTTACGTAGATGATTGCCAAAGATACCATTATCTGTAGTCGCCTTGGCAAATAGTTCGGTAGCAGAGAGGCGCTGGCTGGCAACTGAGTAGAGTGCAAGGCGTATTAAATAAGGATGTCCCCCTAGCAACCCCATTAATTGCTGTTCTTCCTTGGGGTTGAAAGGAGAACCGTGACGACGGTTGAGGTCAGAAACCTGGGCTGGTGTGAAGTCTTCTAAATCAATCACCTGCCCAACATTAAAGGGAGATTGGTTAAGATTATCAATTAGTTGGTAGGGTTCGGTGGAAGTCACTAGCGCCAAATCGAGTTGTTTCCAGATGGGAGTAGTGGCGCGGCTGTTGTGCCAGCTTCGCAGCATTCCAAAGAAATCAGAGCGAAATTCAGTATCAAACACTCTTTCAACTTCATCCATTGCCAACACAAGGGGGTTGCCAAACTCCTTTAGCAGGTAGCGACCGACATAACGAGTGCAGCACTGACTATTACCCAAGGGCATGTTCCAATATTCAGCTACTTTGTCGGTCATTTCCAGTTCATCAGTTAACCAAATACAGAACTGGCGAAAGAAGAGTTCAGCATTATTTAAGGCGGCTTTGTCAAACAATTGAAAATCCAACAAAGCAACTCGCTTACCTACATTCACAGCATTCTTAATTGTGCGAATTAACAGCGAACTTTTGCCCATTTGCCGGGGGCCTTTAATGGTAATTGTCACACCTTGCTGCTCAATTGTTTGCAAAGCAAGTGCATCAGATGAGCGTTCCACATAAAAGGTAGATTGTGATTCCATCGTCCCTTCCGGCATTTCCAGCGAGACGGGCTGTGCTGAAGGGAAGGGATGGGGTAGGGGTGACGGCTCACTTATTTGGAGTAAGTCTGCCTTGGATTTTTCTTCATCAATAGCTAATGCACCGCCAGAGACAGTTTGCAACAATTCATCTATCAGGCGCGGCGTATCTTCTGCATCTTTCCAGAATGCCCAGTTAATACCATTGAGATAGGCACTCAAAGGATAAACGAAGGGTTCTTGATAAGCTAAACGCACTGGGAGAATTACTGGGCGTCCTTGTTGTGATTTTGATAAGTGGTGTGCTGTCTCGATTTCTGCCACCACCATCTCACTTTGGGTTGACCAGGCTGAAAGAAAAGTAATGAGAAAATCAGCTTGGCGAATTTCCGCTTCAATACGTTCAGCCCAGCGTGTGCCAATGGACATTGTTTGGTCGATGAAGACTTTGTGTTTCTGCGATAGCGCCTGGAAAACTTGCAATGCAACTTGCTCATCTGGGTGAACATTACGCTTATAGCTGATGAAGATACGTTTAGTCATTAGTCATTGGTCATTGGTCATTAGTCATTAGTCATTGGTCATTAGTCGTTGGTCATTAGTCATTGGTCAATTAAATACACTCTACTACAGCGTAGTTGCTGGCAATTACCGACAGCACAAATAAATTGCCCACGAGTATCAAATACTCGTTGACGGAGTTCAGAGGTGGATTCATCCAGTTCAAATACTCGTTAACGGAGTTCAAATACTCGTTCGCAAGCTACACATATAAGTTAAGTTGAGCAATGAAATCCAAAATTAAACGTTAATTGTTGAATTTTGGTGCGCTCAAGCGAAATTACAATTCTTTTTAGGAAACTCCAAGAAATAAATTATTCAATATTGTGGGGTGGGCATCCTGCCCGCCCAGTCTATATGGCGGGCGAGACGCCTACCCCACAAGAGTTAATTGGATATTTTATTATTTGGAAGTCCTTTACAAGAATTTTCAGATAAATAGACAAAATGTATTACACAATGTCATTGTAAATTGAGTCAGTGCCTTTTGCGTTTTCCTTCCTCTCGGAGTCTGTGACATGGCTAATCGAACCATTTACACTGTAGGCGGGACTGTGCAGGCTGGTGGTGGAATTTACATTCCCCGTCAAGCTGATAAAGAATTGCTCGGTTTATGTCGCTCAGGAACTTTCGCTTATGTGCTGACGCCGCGCCAAATGGGCAAGTCTAGCCTGATGGTACGCACGGCGCAAACGCTGACAGATGAGGGAATTCGCTCGGTAATTGTTGACCTCCAGGAATTGGGGGCTAGTGTCACAGCCGAACAATGGTATTTTGGCTTTTTGGTCAAGGTGGATGACCAACTCATGTTTGATACAGATGTGGTGAGTTGGTGGCAAGAACGCGAGCATCTGGGAGTATCGCAACGGCTGACACAGTTTTTTGAGAAGGTTTTGCTGGCTGAGGTTGAGGGGCAAGTTGTAATTTTTGTCGATGAAATTGACTCTACCCTCAGCCTCGATTTTACCGATGATTTTTTTATCGCCATTCGTTATCTCTATGTTGCCCGTGCTACAAATCCTGAATTTAATCGGCTTTCTTTTGTTTTAATGGGGGTCGCAACTCCCGGCGATTTAATCAGCGATGCCAAGCGCACGCCATTTAATATTGGACAGCGTGTAGATTTAACTGATTTTACCTTTGAGGAAGCCTTACCCTTAGCAGAGGGATTAGGATTACCCAGCGATGAAGCCAACCAGATATTACGCCAAGTGTTGAAGTGGACAGGCGGACATCCATATTTAACGCAGTGTCTCTGTGGTGCATTAGTAGCCGAGAGCCACAATTTTGTAGAGACGCGATTCATCGCGTCTTCTTTGTGTAGCAAGGATGTAGACAGAATAGTTAACAGCACATTTTTTGGTGCGATGAGCGAGCAAGATAATAACTTGCAGTTTGTCCGCGATATGCTCACCAAACGCGCACCAGACCCGGAGGTTTTGACTATTTACCGCGAGATTCGCTGGGGTAAACGGGCGGTTGTGGATGAGGAACAGTCTTTAGCGAAATCTCACTTGAAACTCTCAGGGGTAGTGCGGCGGGAGAATAATGTTTTGCGGGTGCGAAATCAAATCTATCAGCAGGTATTCGATTATAAATGGATTAATAAACATTTGCCCTTTAACTTGCGGGATAGGTGGGAGCGTCTAAAACCTGCACTGCCTTATGTAGCGGTACTAGTATTATTTTCGGGTTTGATAACAGGGGTGGCTGTGTATGTGAATGAGCAACGGCTGATTGCCCAAAATGCCCTCAAAGAGGTAGAAAAACGCCAACTCAATTCCGAAATCCTGATTGAAAGTCTGAAATTACAAAACCTGCCGACATTAAATATAGAACTTGATACTTTAATAGCAGGCTTGAAGTTAGGAAAACGACTCAAAACTCTAGATAAAAATGTAGAACCAGATACCCGCGTTTTGGCAGTAGCCACACTCCAGCAGGTAGTTTATGCAGCCAAAGAACGTAACCGATTAGAAGCTCATCGCAGTTCGGTTTTGGGCGTAGCATTTAGCCCCGACGGTGAAATTATTGCCTCTGCAAGTGCTGACAAGACGGTGAAGCTGTGGAATCGCAACGGGCAAGTCTTACAAACTCTCACTGGTCATAGCAGTTCGGTTAATGGCGTAGCATTTAGCCCCGACGGTGAAATTATTGCCTCTGCAAGTGCTGACAAAACGGTGAAGCTGTGGAATCCCAACGGGCAAGTCTTACAAACTCTCACTGGTCATAGCAGTTCGGTTAATAGCGTGGCATTTAGCCCCGACGGTGAAATTATTGCCTCTGCAAGTGCTGACAAAACGGTGAAGCTGTGGAATCCCAACGGGCAAGTCTTACAAACTCTCACTGGTCATAGCAGTTGGGTTAATAGCGTGGCATTTAGCCCCGACGGTGAAATTATTGCCTCTGCAAGTGCTGACAAAACGGTGAAGCTGTGGAATCCCAACGGGCAAGTCTTACAAACTCTCACTGGTCATAGCAGTTGGGTTAATGGCGTGGCATTTAGCCCCGACGGTGAAATTATTGCCTCTGCAAGTGCTGACAAGACGGTGAAGCTGTGGAATCCCAACGGGCAAGTCTTACAAACTCTCACTGGTCATAGCAGTTCGGTTTTGGGCGTGGCATTTAGCCCCGACGGTGAAATTATTGCCTCTGCAAGTGCTGACAAGACGGTGAAGCTGTGGAATCGCAACGGACAAGTCTTACAAACTCTCACTGGTCATAGCAGTTCGGTTAATGGCGTAGCATTTAGCCCCGACGGTGAAATTATTGCCTCTGCAAGTGCTGACAAGACGGTGAAGCTGTGGAATCGCAACGGACAAGTCTTACAAACTCTCACTGGTCATAGCAGTTCGGTTAATGGCGTAGCATTTAGCCCCGACGGTGAAATTATTGCTTCTGCAAGTGCTGACAACACGGTGGATGACAACACGGTGAAGCTGTGGAATCCCAAGGGGCAAGTCTTACAAACTCTCACTGGTCATAGCAGTTCGGTTAATGGCGTGGCATTTAGCCCCGACGGTGAAATTATTGCTTCTGCAAGTGATGACAACACGGTGAAGCTGTGGAATCCCAAGGGGCAAGTCTTACAAACTCTCACTGGTCATAGCAGTTCGGTTAATGGCGTGGCATTTAGCCCCGACGGTGAAATTATTGCCTCTGCAAGTGATGACAACACGGTCGATGACAACACGGTGAAACTGTGGAATCGCAACGGGCAAGTTTTACAAACTCTCACTGGTCATCGCAGTTCGGTTTTGGGCGTGGCATTTAGCCCCGACGGTCAAACCATTGCCTCTGCAAGTAATGACAACACGGTGAAGCTGTGGAATCGCAACGGGCAAGTTTTACAAACTCTCACTGGTCATCGCAGTAGGGTTTGGGGCGTGGCATTTAGCCCCGACGGTCAAACCATTGCCTCTGCAAGTGATGACAACACGGTGAAGCTGTGGAATCCCAAGGGGCAAGTCTTAGAAACTCTCACTGGTCATCGCAGTTCGGTTTTGGGCGTGGCATTTAGCCCCGACGGTCAAACCATTGCCTCTGCAAGTGATGACAACACGGTGAAGCTGTGGAATCGCAACGGGCAAGTCTTACAAACTTTCACTGGTCATCGCAGTTCGGTTTTGGGCGTGGCATTTAGCCCCGACGGTCAAACCATTGCCTCTGCAAGTGCTGACAAGACGGTGAAGTTGTGGAATCTCAATTTCGATGATTTGATGGTTAAGGGTTGTGCTTGGGTGCGCGATTATTTACAAAATAACCCCAATGTGAATGAGAGCGATAAGCGTTTATGTGATGATGTTGGCATAGGTAGGTGATGGGGAGAGGGGGTGATTTGAGAAAGTGCGATCGCCTTTACAATTTCAGCTATGCTCTCATTTAAGAAAGTGCGATCGCCCCTATAATTTCAGTTATGCTCTCATTTAAGAAAGTGCGATCGTTGTAGCATCATTAACTTTGATTTTGCGCTAACCAAGCTTCTAAGTCCGTTAAAGTAGAAAAATCAAGTAAAGCCTCTGCTAAATCATCCAACTGTGTTGAATCTAAAGCTTGTATTTTCAATAGCTGTGCGGGTGGAACAGTTCCAACTTTACGGCGAAGTAGTCGCGTAACAATAGATAAAGCTTTTTCCTGCTGGATATCCTGATAAATTACAGACTCGCGCATAGCATCACTCCGTAATAACCTTTTAATCAGTTCCTTGTTTAATACTAACCCTAAGCTTTTATTGCTGTTGATGCAGCAATGTTACTTTGTGTTCGGGTGTCATTTATTTGCTCAATAGCCTGTGCAACCTGTTGTAATGTTCGCGCTTTATCATCAGTTTGACTGAGATAGGACTTACGCACTGTACAAATTAATCATGGTGTGAATTCACGAAAATATGTCGTTTCAGGCTTTGATTAATCAGTGTTTGATGATATGTAAACCCACGTTGTAGGGGCACGGCAATGTTCCCTACGATAGATGTGGTTTTCCCAGCTATTCATATTTTGTGTTTTGCGTCAATGCGTAAGTCCTACTTGTGTGTACACCGTAGCCCAAAGAAAGAGGGTTAGGGTGGGGTAATTGGTTCTTATTTTCGATTTATGCAAGAGGTCTACTCACTCAAAAACATGTGCGTTCGACAAAAACATGTTGATTTGTCCCTTCAGAAGGTGTCGGAACGACAAAAATGTCTTCATTTATAAATTAAAAATAAGTCGTTCGAGAAAAAATTTTTTTTGACTTATCAATGGAGTACTTTGTATAAATAAAAAATTAGTCGTTCGAGAACCACTTTAGTTTTATTTATAGAAAGAGACAAATTTCGAGAAAAACATGTCCATATATAAGCTCAAGTTAAGTCGTTCTAGCTCTAGTTTTTTTTGGCTTATACATAGATGAGTTTTTGTAATTAAATTATATTTTAAAGAATCTCGCGTTTTGCCAGATATTGATACATCTGCCAACGTGCATCTACCTCGGCTTGGGCTTGTTCTAATAAATGCTTGGCAAGTTCGGGTTTACTCTTAGCCAGCATTTTGAAGCGATTTTCTTGATACATTGAATGTTCTACTGGTTGTGTTGGCGATCGCATATCCAATTGCAAGGGATTTTTACCTTGTTTTTGCAACTCTGGATTATGCCGATACAACAACCAACGACCTGATTCTACCAAAGATTTTTGATGATTCATCCCTGTTGTCATATTAATGCCGTGGGCGATGCAATGGCTGTAAGCAATAATCAGCGATGGCCCGTCATAAGCCTCTGCTTCCAAAAATGCCCTCAAAGTATGTTCATCTCTAGCACCTAAGGCTACACTCGCTACGTAGACATTTCCGTAGGTCATGGCAATCATACCCAAATCTTTCTTTGGCGCAGGCTTACCACTGGCGGCAAATTTCGCAACGGCAGCTCGGGGTGTAGCTTTGGAAGATTGTCCGCCTGTATTAGAATACACTTCTGTATCCATTACCAAGATGTTGACATTGCGACCACTCGCTAGCACATGGTCGATACCACCAAAGTCAATATCATAAGCCCAACCGTCACCGCCAACAATCCAAACGCTTTTTTTCACTAAGTAATCAGCAAGGGATTTTAGATTTTGGATTTTGGATTTTAGATTCGGGTCAAAAGTCGAGATTTCATCTAACTTTTGCTGCAACAATTCTATTCTTTCCCGCTGTTCCCAAATGTCAGCTTCAGTTTTTTGTTCGGCTTTGAGGATAGAATAAACTAGGTTTTCATCTATTTCACTTGCCAATTGTTGCAAAAGTTCCGCTGCAAATTCAGCTTGTTTATCCACAGACAAACGAAAGCCAAAACCAAATTCGGCGTTATCTTCAAATAAATTATTAGACCATGCAGGTCCGCGTCCTTGGGCGTTGGTTGTCCAGGGTGTGGTGGGGAGGTTCCCGCCATAAATTGAGGAACAGCCTGTAGCATTGGCGATGACGGCGCGATCGCCAAACAATTGTGTTAATAATTTTAAGTAAGGTGTCTCACCACAACCCGCACAAGCACCAGAAAATTCAAATAAAGGTTCTTGCAATTGTTGTTGGCGAATTTGGTTTAATTTCAACTGCCGTCTATCAGGATTGGGTAAACTTAAAAAGAAATCCCAATTTTTTTGTTCTTGTTCCCGCAATGGCAATTGTTGTGCCATATTAATCGCTTTACGCAATGGCTCAGATTTATTTTTAGCGGGGCAAATTTCTACACAAATCGCACACCCTGTACAATCTTCTGGAGCTACCTGAATGGTAAACTTTTGATTGGCAAAGTCTTTATCTTTGGCATTAATTGACTTGAAAGTTTCTGGTGCATTCACTAACTCATCGTTTTGATAAGCCTTAGCACGGATAGCACTGTGGGGACAAACCATCACGCACTTACCACATTGAACGCAGACATCCGGTTCCCACACCGGTATCTCTTGGGCAACGTTGCGTTTTTCCCACTTAGCAGTACCCACCGGAAAGGTGCCGTCAGCTGGTAATGTGCTGACAGGTAAATCGTCACCTTCCCAAATCATGATTTTACCCAATACTTGTTGGACGAATTCGGGGGCGGAGACGCGATTCATCGCGTCTGTACAAGAGACGCGATGAATCGCGTCTGTACAAGAGTGTGGGATGTTTACTTTGTGTAAGTTGTCTAAGGTGTTGTCTACAGCTTGCAAGTTCATGCGGACAACTTCTGCACCTTTTTTACCGTAAGTCTTTTCAATGGCTTGTTTGATTTTAGCGATCGCTTCTGCTTGTGGCAAGACGCCCGCTAAGGCAAAGAAGCATACTTGCATAATTGTGTTAATTCTGCCACCCATACCACTTTCACGGGCGACTTGATTGGCATTAATTACATATAGCTTCAGCTGCTTATCGATAATTTGCTGCTGAACCTTTGGCGGTAAATTTTCCCAGACACTATCTGCATCGTATGGACTATTCAACAACAAAGTTGCCCCAGAAGTAGCAGCTTTTAAAACATCTATCCGTTCTAAAAATCCCCAGTGATGACAACCAATAAAATTAGCTTGGTCAATTAAATAAGTGGAGCGAATTGGCTCTTTGCCAAAGCGCAAATGAGAAACGGTCATCGAGCCAGATTTCTTAGAATCATAAACAAAGTAACCTTGGGCATAATTATCGGTTTCTTCACCAATAATTTTGATGGAGTTTTTGTTAGCGCCAACTGTACCATCTGAACCCAAGCCATAGAACATTGCCCTGACAACACCACTTGATTCTGTGGAGAAATTAGGGTCAAATTCGAGAGAAGTGTAAGTAACGTCGTCATTAATCCCAATAGTAAAATGATTTTTCGGTTGACTTTGGGCAAGATTATCAAAAATCCCCTTCACCATCGCCGGCGTAAATTCTTTAGATGAAAGACCGTAGCGACCGCCGACGATTTTGGGACTGCTGACTGAGGAGTGAGGATTAAGAATTTCTCCCCCTGCTCCCCCTGCTCTCTTATTCCCCCACGCTTCATGAATAGCAGCCACCACATCTAAATACAAAGGCTCACCGGCGCTACCTGGTTCTTTGGTGCGGTCGAGAACGGCGATCGCTTGTACACTACTAGGTAATGCTGCCACAAATCTGTGGACATCAAAGGGGCGATAAAGTCGCACTTTCACCACGCCGACTTTTTCACCACGGGCGTTGAGATAGTCTACTGTTTCGTGGACGGTTTCACAGCCGGAACCCATAAGAACGATGACGCGATGGGCATCGCTAGCGCCATAATATTCATAGATTTGGTAATGTCTGCCCGTGCGTTCTCCAAACCTGTCCATCATTCGCTGCACAATTTCGGGACAGGCGTTGTAGTAAGGGTTAGCGCCTTCACGAGATTGGAAGTAGACATCAGGATTTTGGGCAGTACCGCGCAATACTGGGCGGTCTGGGGTGAGGGCGCGGCTGCGGTGGGCGAGTATTAGGTTATCATCGATGAGCGATCGCAAATCATCATCACAAAGTAGTTTGACTTTCTGCACTTCATGGGAGGTGCGGAAACCATCAAAGAAATGCATAAATGAGACTCGCGCTTCTAGGGTAGCAGCATGGGCGATGAGAGCAAAATCTTGACTTTCCTGCACCGAAGCAGAACACAATAGAGCAAAACCAGTAGCCCTAGTTGCCATTACATCGCTATGGTCGCCAAAAATTGATAAAGCATGAGTAGCCAGGGAGCGTGCTGCAACGTGAATTGTAGTGCTAGTTAATTCGCCAGCAATTTTGTAGAGGTTGGGTATCATCAACAATAATCCCTGAGATGCCGTAAAGGTGGTACTCAGAGAACCCGTTTGCAATGCTCCGTGTACGGCTGCTGCGGCTCCTCCTTCGCTTTGCATCTGCACAACGCTGGGAACAGTTCCCCACAAGTTAGGACGACCTTCCGCCGACCAAGCATCCGCCCATTCACCCATTGCTGAAGAGGGAGTGATAGGATAAATGGCGATCGCTTCATTTAATTTGTAAGCAACACGGGCAACAGCTTCATTCCCGTCGATAGTTGCAAAGGTTTTGTTCATAATTTGATTTTTGTCCTTGGTCATTGGTCATTTGTCATTTGTCATTGGTCATTGGTCATTTGTCCTTTGCAAATGACTTTGACTCTAAACATTTCTAGTTAGGAATCTGGTTTGCTTAAAAAAGCTGAAGATTAGGACGCTGTTGAGCTATTGCCTACTGCTTCTGCTCAGAAGTTAATTTTCAATAAATATTGCAAATATTAGTATCTCATTTGCAATATCGCATCTATTAATATGTATTAATTATGTACTCAAGAATCAAGGTTTTGATGAGATAAGGCTTTCCGTTGATTGATTCTTTTTTGTGGGGTATAGGGTCGGGAATCTTTGATATTTTAGGTTGCGATCGCCCTTGTAAGTAGCTTCACGCAAAAAACCTGAATTATGAACAAAAAGATCCCCGACTTCTTGAAGAAGTTGGAGATCTGAGCCTCTCGAAAAGTATTTAAATAGTGATGGATGTAAAATTGCCACCAGCAAATGGCGTAAAAACACTAAACTTTAAAGATTGAGCGATCGCATTTTCAGCCGATTGCTTATATTCTTCCTTTTTTTTCTCTTCGATTTCCTTATCTTCATCACTGAATGAATCTTGACTCAAAGATTTTATCGTCTCATCAATTATCTGCTCAAACCCACCAGGTGACTGTTCGATTTCCTCTGTTAAATCCCGTAGCTTAATAACAATTTCTTGCAGAAATTCTTCAATGTTTGCCGAAGAAAATACTTCTTGTAACTTCTTAGGTAGTTCCTCCATTTCTTCGCTGATATTCATTCCTTGGGCTTGTAGTGTTTCTCTTAAGTGATGTAGATGCGCTTGTGTACTTTCAACTTGGGTAGAATTTTCCGAGATAGATTCACTTAAAAATTCTTTAAATTGGGTATATATATTCACAAAAGCACTTTGGGCAGCTTCAGGATTGTTTTGCAATTCTTCAGAAGTAACAGCCAAAAGTGACGAAAGGATATCTGGGACTGATGGAGTTTCGTTAGATGCTGGAGGAACTTTTTTTGAGGTTGATTTTGAAACAAACATCAAGTTAGAGACAGAAATTTTTGCTTCTATCATCGCCTGACTTATGGCATTTTCCAGATATGCTTTTGCTGCTGATTCTGTAATTTCAAAATTACCGATCGCAGTTTGCGTCACTTTCTTTTCGGTGCCAGTGAGGGTAGAAATGATAAAGCGACCCCTAGATAATTTTTGGTTTTCAGGAATGAGAAAATAACGCTGATGTTTAGAATCAGTCCAGAATATTAGTTGATTTTTAGTATTCATATTAATTACGTGAACGACGAGCGATCGCACTTTCTACATCGCGTACTAAAGCAGGTATTTTGAATGTTTTCAGATGTTGGAGTATTGCTAAAGTTGCTTCTCTCTTCCCATCTCCCAAAGCATTTGCAATTTCCCTCAATATTCGTTCCTTGTGGGAGTAATTAGCAATCAATTCATTAGCGTAATTAACAGCTACATCCTCATCAACACGTGTTAATGGAATTAGTAAGCAAGCAACTTGAAATGCTAGATCGAATCCTAAAGAAGAATGTTCTTGTAAAATTTTTATACTTGCTTCCATAGCTGCAATAATTTCGTTTTTTACAGCTTGTGCTATTTCTTTATCCCTAACAATAGCTAAAGCTAAAGTCCGACCAAAATAATATTGATGATATATACCAAGCAGTGCCTTAATCGCGTCTATTTGCCATTGCTGAATTTTTTGAGTTTCATCAGCGTAATAGCTTGTATTCAATGCATCAGCTAGCATTTCAAATGCCGAGTCAGTTTGTGATATCCGCTCATAAACTACAGGTGCTGCTTTCCAAGGAACATTTTGAGAATTATTAGCCCAATCTATAAGTTTTTGAAATCCAGCAGGATGTCCCCAAGAAGTTAGCATCACAGCTGCTAATAATTGATGATAAGGTTCGCCAGAATTGAGCAAATTTATTAGTCCTGGAATGCGGTCTTCATAACCTCCATCCAGGCCATCATCGATGATATCTTGGAGTTGTCCTTGATTGCCTTCACGGTCGGTGAAAAGTAATTTTTCGGGATTGTTTAGCGATTGCATTCAAACTGCCTCCTTAGTTTTAATTTGCTGTTGAATAGTCCGCTTTACTTCTCAACCTAAACCCAATAACTTGAATAATTTTACATTATTTATATGAGTAAGATTTAACCAAGTTTAGGTTTTTTGTGGTCATTTTTATCATCATCTTCATTTTTACGTTTATTTGATTGCTGTTGGTCTACGTCCATATCTTGACTATTGGTTTGATTACCATCATTGCTGATAGCATCGCTGTCTGATGTATTAGCAGTTTTCTTGAAAGAAAAGTCAACCTCTGGGCGTGCTTCTTGTAGAGATTGATAATACTCGCCTTTTGCTCCATGTAGAGGTGCATCATGTATCAACTGTGTGAATACACCCATAAGTTCATCATAACTTTCAACACGATATCCCTGTTGTTCATTAATATTTAAATATCTCAATAATTCTGGATCTTTAATAGTCATGTCAGTTTTCTCGAAATTTTCTTTACCCATGTCAAGCAACTTACGCAAGCGATCGCTAATTCTTCCTATCCTCTGATTATCTACTCCTGGCCCTGGTGGTAAATTATGTGGGTGGTCGGCTTCTTCTCGATATTGACGCCATAAACCCTGACCCAAATCGTTTTCGGTTGCGCTATCAGGTAAGAATTTTCGTGCTTTCAAGTGATTCAAGACTTCATCCACTGGTTGTCCTTCATACATACGGGACAATTCAACTTTAGTGTGTTCGTTAGATTTGATGTGCCTGAAATCATTTCCCGTGACGTTCTTTTTAGGACTTGCACTATATTGTCCATAATCAGTACCCTGTGTTAATTCATGAACATCTTTCTTAGTTTGTGTGGAAAAAGCATCGCGATTTTTGTCGTATTTTAACTTGTTGATGATTCTATTACCTGAATTATCTGTCGTTATTTCAACCTGAAATTCAGGTTCTGTTCTTTTGGCTGTAACTCGTTGTGAATCGTAGCGGTAATATTGGGCTTCAATGGAATGCTGCGGAACATCAAAGCCAGAATTAGGATTTAAGGAACTGGTTGAGTTTTGATTAATAGCTCGAATTGCATTTTCTTTATCTAATTCTTTAATAAGCTCAAATGCTTGCTTGTTTTTTTGTTGCGGATCGGGTATTTTCTCAATTTCTTCTAAACGTTGTTTGAGATTGGGGTTCTGGTCAAGTAGGTCTTTGTATTTCGTACCTATTTGTTCACAAGTTGAACAACGAATAATGCGCCCATCTTTGAGAACTTTGATATTGTGTCCATCAGGCGTTTGCTGTTTAGCCACAACTTGTGGTTCGATTTCTGGCTCATTCGGGTGAGTGCTGCGTTGGTGAGGTGTATCTGTTTGGGGTGGTTTCACCTCAGTATCAGATTGCTTAACATTAGGCATATCTGCATTAGGACGGCTGGCTGTGGGAGTATTAACTCCTTCACTAGAGTCGGTCTTAGTACTTCCTCCTGAAGTACCCGATTGCTCCCCAGGCTTAGTGGAATAAGGCCCTTTCATATACGTTGCCGGAATAGTACCTTTAATTAGGTACTCGCCATCGCGTGTTGTATTGTAGTATGCTAACAACCTATTAGAAAGTCTCTTAGATTGCTTATTACTGATACCGAGTGAGGCAACATAATCAGGAATACCTTGGGGGCCGTTGGCAATGGCAGCATTGACATCTATATCTTTTTTAACAGTTGTAGCGATTTGAGAAATTTCATCCGTAATCATCTTGGATATCTGTTCGGGAGTTAATATCTCAACATTCTTGAGATTACCTGATTCGATATCTGCTCGTAATTTTGGTAAATCGAGTTCGATTTCTGAATTGCCGTATGTCTTGGCAACACCACCGCTTTCTGTCAGGAAGGAAGTGTAAGGACTGTCTCCCTTAGCAGGATCGGTGCCATAAACGTGTTCTAGAGGAGTTGCTTTGCCGTTGGGATTCGCCGGAATTAGGGAACCATCTTCAACAACACGAGATTTTGTTTTACCTTTGTGATTAAATTGGCTAGCAAAATCGTTATCCTGGCGAATAATCCGAACAATTTCTTGATTTTTGTCTGTAGTTGCCGGATTTTGTTCTTGTTCGCCTGGGGATTTTGTTGCAGACGATTCTGTTGTTGTATCTTTAGGAACTCCTCCTTGAACTTCTGGTTCATCTCCCTGTACGCCTCGTCCGGTGGATGTTTCGGCTTCAGGCGATTTTACCCCAGACTGAGGATTTGTGACCTCAGCGTCAGGCGATCGCACCCCTGCCTCTGGGCGCGGAACATTCGGCGCATCACTTACAGTTGGTGTATCAACTTTACCGCCAAAGCCCGTCTTAATTCCATTTCCTAGCGAAGTACCAAATCGCTCTCCAGCTTGGAAAGTTCTGGTTTGCATACCTTGAACGCTACGACCAAATTTACCGAGTCTACTCAGATTTGCTGTGGAAATTTGGACACCCGCAGCGATACCAGCACCAATGAGAACTCCTTCTAAAGTGATGGGTTCTCCTGTTGCTAGGTTGCCAAAAATACCACCAGCAATATCAAAGGCAATATCAATACCAAACCTCAAGAAGGATTGAGTTAATCCTGTCCCCAGTCTGCCTGCTTGAGCCAACATGTTACCAAATACACCGCCAGCACCACCCAAGGCACCACCGATCGCCCCAGCCAAGGCTGCTTTACCCACGCCATCCAGCAGGTTCTTGCCGTCGATTACGTTGTTGCCCATCTGAATTACGGCACCAGCCACAGCCCCAACGATCGCCCCACCAACAACTGCACCGATTCCCCCTGCTAAAGCTGCACCTGCTCCCAATGCCCCAGCTACGGCGCCCACTGCCCCAATCACAGCTGGCGCAACGATAATGGCGACAACAATTACAGCAATGACTAAGAAAACTTTCAGCACTGTTTTCCAGCGCGGTTGTTCTTGGTCTGCTGCTTCTTGAGCGTATTTTTGGATATCGGAATCGAGATTTGGCTGTTTGTCTCCTTGGATTGAACCACGCAACCCTTCTTCCAAGTCGTTGACACTCTTTTGGAAGTTAGTGTCCATGTTTTGGTTACTTTGGTCGAAAGCACTTTGGATTCCTTGGGTGACTTGACCAAAACCTGTAAGGGCTGCTTGGGTGGTATTGGTAACTGTGGTTGTGAAGGCTTGCTGAATTTGATTAAAGGTATCTGTAGCGCCTTGATTGAGGTTAGTTAGGCTCGTCTTGGCTTCTTGGGAAACAGCAGCAGACTCTTCCAATCCACTTTGGGCAATACCATTCACCGCAGTAACCGCTTGCTGTTCTCCTTGGGCGATACCTTCTTGGGATGCTGTAATGCCTTGTTCGGTTTGCTCTTGGACTTTAGCCACAGAGCTATCAAACTGTGCCAAGATTTCTGCTAAAGTGGCGCTTAACTCCTCTGGATTCGGCGCTGGCATTCCTTGGAGTTGGGCTTGGGTATCTTGGATGGCAGTTTGCAGACTAGCAGCAGCTTGGTTGATACCATCTTGAATGGAAGCGATCGCCTTTTGGGCATCCCGTTCAATTGCCGAAACTTGCCCATTACCATAAACTGACAACAATTGCAATTGAGCAGTTTGCTGTTGGTCTAAAGTTTGTAATGTAGATTGCAGAGTTTGGTTAGCTGTTTGAGTCAACTGGGTTTGTGCGTCTGCCAATTGCGTCAAAACTTGCTGTTCAACAGAGTTTAAATTATCTAGAGTTTGTTGTTGAAGAGTTTGCAATTGTTGGCGAGACTCATTAGCAGCATTATGGATTCCTTCAATATCCTTGGGTTTGCCTTGTTCGACTGCATCAGCTTGTTTGTTGCCTTCTTCAACTAAACCGTCTTTGTATTGTTGGGCTACTTCTCTAGCTGCTTTCGCCCTCGCCTTGAGTCGGTTATCTGTAAGCGGCCCATCCCAGAAGTTATCATCTTTACCAGTAATTTGAGCTTCCCATTCAGCGGCCTTTTGTTCTCCAAAGGCGATCGCTTCATCGCCAACTTTAACGCCAGCAGCACGATATTTCTCTTTTGCCTGGGTATAAAATTCTTCAATCTTGGCCAGTTGATTGCTTTCAGTTTCATCTACTTTCTGGACAGATGTTGTATATTCTGCTGCAACCTTTTGGCGTTCTGTGGCAACTGTTTGGGAAGTTGTCGCTGCTGCTGCCTGATATTGTGTTTGAATCTGGGCTATTATTGCTTGTGCTTCACTTTGCACTTGTTCGCGCTGCTGAGAAATTTGGGCGGTAACGGTTGCCTTTTGTTGCTCAACTGCCGCCATTACAGAAGCTTTAGCATTTTCAGTCGAACCTTGAATACGCGCCTCAATTCCTTGTCCCAGCTGGGTAATTGTCTGCACTCGCAAAGCTGCTTCAGCCAAAAAGCTATTTGTAATATTCATCGCCTCAGCTTTTTGCTGTTCTTGCAAGATGGCATCATCCTCACCTTGAGCCGTTTCCTGTTCGGGAGGTGCAAAGTTAACTTCTGTTGCCGCTAATTGGGAAGTTTGAGCATTTACAGCATTTTGTTGGGCTTGTGCTGCCAAAACCTCTGTTGTGGCTTGTTCTTTCTCTGCCACAGTTTCCGGGGTGACGGCTTGAGCCATGCTTTCTGGATTCTGGTTATCAACTTGCGGCGGTAATTTTTCTAAACCTGCACCTTGAACAGCATTAGCTTGCTGTGCAATCTGTTCGCCTTGAGTTGCTTTCGTTTCCGGACTGGCGGCTTGTTCCATACTTTGTGGATTAACCCCACCAGTTTCAGCTACTTCCGATTCTGATGCCTTTTCTTCGTCTTCATCTTTCTTTTTCTGACTGACAGCTTCAGCCATGCCTGCTTTTACTTCTTTATCTTTATCTTTATCCTTGGCATCATCACCCTTATTTGCATCCTTTTTGGGACTGACAGCTTTAGCGATGCTTTCTGGCTTGAGCTTATCAGCCATACCTTCTTTCACTGCTTTGGTATCATCACCCTTATCTGCATCCTTTTCCGGACTGACAGCTTCAGCCATACCTGCTTTCACTTGTTCATCTTCACCCTTATCTGCATTCGTTTCCGGACTGACAGCTTCAGCTGCACCTGCTTCCACATCCTCTTTGGGCTTGTCTTGTTGAGTTTCATCTTCGGGTGCAGCCATTTCCACAGAATTGCTATCAACCGCATTTTTCCCAGACTCAGGTTGTGTTTTGGGGTTTTCGTCTGGCGGTGGTTCTGTTGTTCCCGCCGCAAGGGGAGATTGAACGCCGAGGCTTGCTTGTCTTGCACGATTGTTATCCAGTTCCTGACGTACATCGTTCTCAACTTCAGCAGCATCTGACTCTGTGGTTTGTTGAGAAACTTGAGTATTTACATCAGGAGCAAGTTGGATAGTGTGGCCGGGAAGTTCCTTAGCTTGCAAAAGATCCTCTTCCTCTTCACATTGCGAGCAACAAACCCTCTGAATATCTATATCTGGCGTTACTGCTGCTGTTGCCGACGAGTCTGTTTGCCGCCCAATTGCGTTACCGTTTTGTTGGACAACGTGAGTTAATTCATGAGCAAGTAATTCCTTGCCTTGATAACTCTGAGGATTGTATTCTCCTTGACGAAAGAAAATATCCTGCCCTGTGGTGAAGGCACGAGCTTGGATGGTTTGGTTGAGTTCGTGAGAGCGGGTATCTGTGTGGATTTTGACACCGCTGAAGTCAGCGCCAAAGGCCTCCTCCATTGGTTGCCGAATATCGTCTGAGAGTGGCTGCCCATTTTGGCGTCCCTGTTGGATGGAAGTTTCTAGGTTAGATGTATTTACCACCCCACCACCTTGGCGCTGTACCAGAGGAGTGGCGGAACCAACTAAAAATTTCCTTTGTAATTGTGTCTCTGGCAAAGCCTCGTGTTCGATAAACTGCTGATTTCGAGGCTCACTGATTTTCTGCATGACCTGGCGTGCTACTGTATCAGCTTGCTGTTCGTAAATGTCTCCTGGCTGATTAATTGTAAGTTTTGTTTGCACGCGCAGCGACATTCGACTAATGTCGTGGGTAACGGGTTCGTTTACGGGTTGCTCCTGGGTAACTGCTTGGGGGGAAGAATCAAGAGGCTTCATTTGTAATTCTTCCTCTTCTTCTAATTCCTGAGATTGAAATTCTGCCGCTGTGCGTTCCTCTTCTTCTTCTGGCAGTTCTTCCCGTTGCACTGTTTGGTGATTTTCAGGCTCGTTCATTTCCTGCATCACCTGTGGTGCTAGTGTCTGGGCTTCTTGTTCCTCAACATCTTCCGGCTGATTAGCTTTACTTATTGTTTGTTGGTGTAGCGATATTCGACTAATGTCGTGCCCTAGAGGTTTGTTGAGGGATGGTAATTCAGCAGTTATTTGAGGCAAGACACCAGAGGAGTTTAAACCAAAACCGCGCGTCGGTTGTCTGAGTTTAGGTATTGAGAAGGAACTGGTGCTAGCTTTTTTAGGCTTGGCTACGCGTTCTCTCATTTGCTTCTCCTGATGCCCGTGCAGTAGGGTGGATGATATTTTGCTGATACAGATATGTACAGTAGTGCGATCGCCCTCCCCACACAATTAATCAAAAGTCTACAATCAATCCAAAATCAAGTTCTTTTTTTCTTTAAGGAGGACAATTAAGTTGCGCTTGACTCGCAAATTTGGGAATATGTAAAAATATTGGGTAAATCTACATAAAAGATGCACGTAATCAGCAAAGTGAAGTTACGGGAATTCTGGGTTTAACACGCTGATTCTGAAGATGCTCTCAATGACTGGTATAAGTTTGCCTCTAAAGCTCAGTGGTCTAATTTATTAGATGTTCAGAAAAGGTATCCCAAGGCAGAAGCGGTTGGTAACTTCACTGTGTTCAACATCAAAGGTACAGGACTTACGCAAAATAATGAAAAACGAACCGCAAAGGACGCAAAGTACACAAAGAAATAAGAGTTTTAGAGAGTTTTTGCGTAAGTCCTAAGGTAATAACTATCGTTTGATTGTAGACATTAGATATTCGAGCCAGACAATTTTTCTTAAATACGTTTTTACTCATTCTGAATACGATCGGGAAAGGTGGAAAGATGACCTCTACTTCTAGCCAACAAACTTATATCGATTTACTGATTCAGTATCAACCTAAGCCAATTAAAACAGAACATGAGTATCACGCAGCTCTGACTATAGTAGAAGGAATGATGTCTGGCAAATTAACGGAGGCTGAAACGACACTTTTTGAGTTGTTGGTTCTTCTGATTGAGAATTACGAAGCTGAACATTATCCCATGAGTGAGCCTACAATTGTGGCTACTTTAGAGTCATTAATGCACGAGTTTAACGTCAAGCCAGATACTTTAGTCGAGGTTATTGGCTCTGTTGAGCAGGTCACAGAGATAATTAATGGTGAAAGTGAAATTAGCAAAACTCAAGCAGAGTCTCTAGCCAAGTTTTTTAATAATTTGAGTTGTGAACTTTCACTGACCGCTAAAGACTTTGGTAAGTAAGCCCGTTTATTACATCATTTTAGCTCTGTCACGCTACTACAATATGAGGCGATCGCACTTAGCTTCATGAAATGAGCGATCGCACTTTATCAACCATCATAGATGAGCGATCGCTTGACTATTAAAACCGTTGCTAAATGATTGGGCGATCGCACTTCCTTAACGCACCCTACGCTAGGAGGCGATCGCACTCCCCACACAATTAATCAAAAGTCTACAATCAATCCGAAATCAAGTTGCTTTTTCTCTTTCTCAATTCTTTACAAGATTAGCGATCGCACTCAACAAATAACTAAAACTTAGTGCCATTTCACCTTGTCCCTTGAACACCAGTTATGCTTATCTGTCTACTAGCTTCATCGAAATATACTTTAACCTTTACAATGCCGGTTTGTTCTTCACTAGAACTGCGAATTATGTTTCCATTCGCACCGTGCGCTGCGTTTACGGTTATGTATCTGCAAGTGATCGGCACTGCCCACACTGGCCCCCTAATGTGTTCTGCCTGATCATAGTCCGCTGCTAAAACTAAGTGCTTAATGTCTGCGTCTGTTTCTATTAGTACAGTGTTTGTTGTTCCTCGACCGTTGTTTGCTCTATTTAAGGTTGCCTGTTCAGCAGAGTATTGATCGGTTGCCAAATGATCTGCAATGAAGGTGCCGCTGCTGTTTCTCGCAGTATAGTTATGTGGTGGATCACCAATGAGAGCCATCTGTACGAAATTTGATGTGCTATTGAGTGCTTGCTGCACACAAGCTATCTCAGGCGAAAGCTTGGGCTGTATCGCTCCATTCTGCTGCACTACATGAGTCAACTCATGGGCCAATAATTCCTGTCCCCCCCGACTCCCAGGGTTATATTCTCCCTGCCTAAAGAACACATCCTGCCCCGTCGTGAAAGCACGCGCCTGAATTGATTGATTCAACAAGTCAGATTGACTATCTGTGTGAACCTTCACCCCACTGAAATCAGCGCCAAATGCCTGTTCCATCGGTTCGCGGATATTGTCGGCCATCGCCTGTCCACTACCCCTTGCTTGGTTGATGGACGCTTCTAAGTCTGGGTTAGCAGCCATTCCAGCCTCACCCCGACGCTGCACCATCGGCTTCATTTGTAATTCTTCTTCTTCCTCTGGCAGTGACTCTCGTTGCAGAGTACTATTATCCAGAGACTTCATTTGCAATTCTTCTTCCTCTTCTTCCTCTGGCAGTGACTCTCGTTGCAGAGTGCTATTATCCAGAGATTTCATTTGTAATTCTTCTTCCTCTTCCTCTGGTATTTCTTCCCGTTGCACCACAGGTGTTATGGAACTTGCCAGAGGTTTCATTTGCAATTCTTCCTCTTGTGGCATTTCTTGGCGCTCGATAGACTGATGATTTTCTAGTTGTCCCAATTTTCCCACGACCTCATGCGCCACTGTATCAGCTTGTTGCTCATACATATCTCCTGGCTGATTAATCGTGAGTTTGGTTTGGGGACGGCGCAGTGGTATTCGACTAATGTCGTGGGCTAGGGAGTTATCTGGCACTGCTGAGGACGATGCACTAGAAGACTGCGAACCAAAACCCCGTGTTGGTTGCCTGAGTGAAGGTATTGAGAAGGAGTCTGCGATAGTTTTCTTGGGCTGAATGTTGCGTTCTTTCATGTTTTTTTAATGCCCAACCAGTTGGTAGATGAGTATTTTACTGATAACAACATCTAGACTACAGCGATCGCACTTGTAACACAACTAACCAACAATATTGAGCATGGGGCATTGGTAAGAACGCCAATGACCAATGACCAATGACCAATGACCAATGACCAATGACCAATGACCAATGACTAATGACTAATTCGACTTTTGGCTACTTTTGATTCTGATGCAGTACCTTTAGCCTTGATTTAGGAAGAGTTTTTTTATTTATGGACTCATATCAGGAACAAACTTTTTTCACATTTAATGGAGACGTTGGTGGTACTGCTGGATACGCCGGGGTTTCAGTCACTTCTGATGCCAGCAAAGTAGCTCAAACTGCGAGTAAATACCTCAACGATTCACTGCTGCTGAACGAACTCACGGAGCATGTGTATAAACTTTTGCAAGATGATTTGCGATCGCAGCGCGAAAGAATCGGTAATTATAGTTCTCAAAGGTGGTTTTAATGGCTGGAAATGGTAATAACGGCAAAGTTACTCACGAATTAAATTATGTTACTAGTAATCGTTTTTACGTAGAAATAGATAGCTCTATTGCTGCATCTTTCAGTGAGTGTACAGGCTTAAGCGTTCAAATTAAGAAAAATATTTTTCAAGAAGGTGGCGTTAATGACCAGCAAAGAATTTATTTAGGTCATACAGAATTTGCAGACATAACTCTTAAACGTGGAGTTACCGACCATCCAGGTTTTTGGAATTGGATAAACGCAGTTTTTGATGAACAAAAGAGAACATCCCGACGGAATGTTAATATTCTGATTTTTAATCAGTCTGGTGAAACGATGATGAGTTGGACTTTGATTGGTGCTATTCCAGTAACTTGGAAAACACCGACACTCCAAGCCGATGGTAAAGCCGTTGCTATTGAAGAATTAACTTTAGCTTATGAAGGCTTAAAAGTTGCCAGAACTACGGGAGGAGGTAATTCTGTAGAACGAAATGAAAAAACAGGATATTTCGTTTCTAGTTAATTTGGAATTTTTCAACTATAACTATGCAAATCATCAAACCTCAATTAACAAACAGTACTCAACCACTCGGTGTAATATCATCTTTATCTAATACTGGCAGACTAATATTTAGAAAAGAGTCTGATTTTCTGCATTCGCGCACTAATTTCCTCAGTCCCATACAAACAAAATCACCATTAGTCACATCTTCTCGATTTTTATTATCTCGTGAAGCAGAACCATCGATACAACCAGTAATCGGCTGGGATAGCTGGGATAATCCAGATATAGATCTTAAATTTCCATTTATTGATTTTGACCCTTTTGAGCCAATCGATTCAGAAGAAGATAATAATTTTAATTCTCCTGAAATAGTAACTACTAATATTCCAGAAATACAACGCAATATCATTGAGAATAATATAATTAATGATGCGTCAGCAGAAATAAATATTCAAAAGCCAAGTAAAATTACAAATAAAAGCCAAACTAAATCTAAATCAAAACAAACCAATAAATCTGCACAAAAGCCCAAAACAAAATCTCCAAATAAAAAATCAACAAAACCATCTGCGGCTAAAAATATTGTACAAGCTACCGATGAGAGTAATACTGCTATTAATCCTCACCAAGATATCTTTATCGCATCAAACGAGCCTCTTTCTCATGAGGCTAGTTCGGGCATTCCCCAAACAAAGAATGAATTTAGTGTTTTGAAATCTCAAACTCCCGATCCTCTCTTTGTCTCTGCACCTCTTCTTGAAAAGAATTCTCCCACATCACAAAAAGATATTACATTAGATAATACTACAATTAATAATAATTATGTTAATCATACCACGCCATCTACTTTGTCTAATGTTCAAGAACAACCAAATTTATTTAGGAACATAGCCAACGAAGAATCGCAAGTATTTTCTGAGTTACCATCTAGCTTATCCAGTGCTGATTCGTCTAATTCAGAAATAATTATACCTTTACAGAAAAAAAATAAATTAAGCGAAAATACAAGTCAATTACCAGATAATTCGTCTAGTGAATTCCCTTTGTCTAATAATGAAACAATATTTATCCAGCCTAATAATTTTATCAACAATCAACAAATAGTCACTGAAACATCAAAAGTAAGTCCAACGCCACGACAACAAGATATTGAAATTATTCAATCATCACAAGAAACTGATACCCCAAATATCTCAGTTAGTCCAACACCACGACAACAAGATATTGAAATTATTCAACCATCACAAAAAACCGATACCCCAAATATCTCAGTTAGTCCAACACCACGACAACAAGATATTGAAATTATTCAACCATCACAAGAAACTGATACCCCAGATATCTCAGTTAGTCCAACAGCACAACAACAAGATATTGAAATTATTCAACCATCACAAAAAAACGATACCCCAAATATCTCAGTTAGTCCAACAGCACAACAACAAGATATTGAAATTATTCAACCATCACAAAAAAACGATACCCCAGATATCTCAGTTAGTCCAACGCTAGGACAACAAGTTATTCAAACAGATGAATTTTCTTCTGAAGTTGAGAATCAAAACACTACTTCTCTGAAAAAATTAATCCAAAAAAAAGAAATATCGCCAATCTCAAATCCTCCATCAACTGAACAAGAATCACTAAATAAAAGTAATAGTTTTGAGGCAATTAAAGCCATTGAGCCAGATTTAATTACAGAAAATTATATTACTAATTTTGACTCAGGTAATTTTATCATTGATGATTCTGCAATTACTTCACCTAGCGTTGAAAATCCCTCGGTAACGGACAGCAGTGCTACCCTACCGCCTATCTCAGATGTCAAAAAAAATCCTATTGCGCTAGAACGAGAAATTGATTGTAGTGTTACGAGTGAATCTTTAACTTCTGCACCTATTCAATTAACACCTACTTCAGCTTACATTGAAGATACATCTAGTTTTTTGAGCGATTTTGATAGCAATCAACAGTTAGCGACTTCAGAATCGCAATCTACTGTAGCGGTTAATGTCTCAGATGTTCCACAAAATTTAATTTTACTACAACGCGACAAAAATCTGGAGAATACTAGCAGCGAGTCTATAGAAAGTCAGCTTTCTTTAGCACCACATGAAATAGATGAGACACCAGTAGTTAGTAATGTATTACCTGAGATTTTTGAAACACAAAAAGTTAGCAATGTATCGCCTGAAGTTATTGAATCATCAGTAGTTAGCAACGTATCAACTATTGGTGAAACACAAGAAGTTAGCAACATATCGCCTGAAAATATTGAATCACCAGTAGTTAGCAACGTATTACCTGAGATTGGTGAAACACAAAAAATTAGTAACATATCGCCTGAAGTGATTGAATCACCAGTAGTTAGCAATTTATCACCTGAAATTGATGAAGCATCAGTAGTTAGCAATATCTCACCGGAAATTATTGAAGTACCAAAAATTAACAAAATATCGCCTGAAATTGATGAAGCACCAAAAGTGAGGGATGTGTCATCAAATGTTGGGGAGACATCGAGTATTTTCCGAAAAATAGGTGATAATGAACAAATAGTAGAGTCAGAATTATTAAGTGCGATCGCCAATTCTGAAAACTCTGAAATTGATACCTCAGATAACCAAGATATCCCAGAAAAACCAACTTTTCCACAAAATCAGCTAACCACACCACCTCAATTTGAACAAAACAACTCCATTGAAAATTTACCAGCACCTAAAGGTTATGCTACTGGTGGTAAAGTAACAGACTCTCGCCTTGAAAATAATCAGCACATAGCATCGTCAGATACCGTACCTGCAATGCTGACACCTGGAGAGTTTGTCATCAATACCAAGGATGCACAGAAAAATCTCCCTCTACTACAGCACATCAATAGCGGTGGAACACCGGACGATATTATTGTTCCAAGTTTAGAGATACCCAACGCCAAAGAATCAGAAAAAACAACTTCTCCACATTCGACTAAAGTCGATTCTTTTGCAGACACTTCATTACAACTCAAACCTCAGGAATCTAATTCTTTAATTCCTTCATCCTTGGGGTTGAATGCTGGAAAACATCAACTTTCAGTACTCAATTCCCCACAGTTTAATACTGTTGAAAACAAAACGGCTGACTCACCTGTTACTTCACCCCAATATTCATCACCTCCCCTAATTTTTAGAAAAGCAAATTCTACCGCTAATAGACCTTCTCAACGGTCAGATACACCTTCCCAATGGTCAAGCTTGCAAGAATTATTCAATAGCAATAATGATGAAGATGAATTCACAAGCTTCTTTAGCGGTGGAGGATATAATAGTCAAAATTCCGAATTTTCTGATGTTTATACATCATCAGAATCATCACAAATTTTTGCAAAACATCATGCTGCGCCTAGAGGTTTTGCTCAAGGTGGAGAAGTCACTGCACCCGCATCTGGAAATAGAGAGTCAGTAAGCGAAACAGTAGAAAGCACTTCTGCAAAACGTGAAGAAGAGAACAAAGATGATACGGCCGATCTTGAAGCTTTAGCACGTGAAATTTATAGTAGATTACGCCAACGTTTAGAAATTGAACGAGAACGTCATGGCGGTTATTTAGGTCGTTTATCTTGGTAAATTTTATTCAATAAATTTAGGAGAAATAATTAAATGGCAACCCCAGCAATTATTGTTATCCAGAAGCGAAAACCACAACTTGAAAAAGCCAAACTCGTAGCTTATAACGGTGAATCTGACGATATTGAATTGATGTTTAATCCGACAGAAATTAGTTTTAGCCGAACTGTTGAGTGGAAAAGTAATGATGGCAATAGAGGTACAGAACTCTTGCCTAAGGTTAATTTTTCTGGAGTTAAACCATACACCTTCGCACTCAAACAGTTGTTATTTGATACTTATGAAACTAAAGAATCGGTGATGAAAAAGTATGTAGACAAAATCAAAAAAGGCGTAGAAACAATTAAAGGAGCGCGTGATAAACGTCCACCTGTTTACATATTAACATGGGGAAATGAGTATTTTTATTGTGTAATTACGAAATTAACTTACACATTAAATATGTTTCTAAGTGATGGTACACCAGTTAGAGCAATGGTAGATATAGAGTTGCAAGAAGTTGATAAAAATAATCTGCCTGGAGGGAAAGAATCTCAATCTAAAGGGAAAGACCGCAAAGCAGATCCGAAAGTGGCAAAAACGTAGTTGGGAGTTGGGAGTTAGGAGTTAGGAGTTAGGAGTTAGGAGTTAGGAGTTAGGAGTTGGGAGTTAGGAGTTAGGAGTTAGGAGTTAGGAGTTTGAAGTCGAAATCAAAAACACGATAATGTTTGAAATATGATTAGAGCAATTCACTAAATTTATTCTGAATTCTAGATTCTAAAAAATTGCCCGAATTTCAGTACAATATTTAATATTCAAAAATTGAAGCTTATGCCTAACGCCAACCTTTATTTAAGTGACCCTTTAGTTAAGATAGAAGGGCAACCTGCATCTCCTGAATTACTCAAAGATTTGCTGCAAATGACTGTGGAAGAAAGTCTGCATTTGCCAGCAATGTTTACCTTGGTAATTCATAATAGCTATATTCCTACATCTGACCGTTCGCAAAATCAACCTTGGCGACACGAACAGGTTTTTCAAATTGGGAAGAAAGTAACGTTAGGTTTTAAATCGAGTACTACTCAAGATCAGCATTTTAGAAATGAAAAAACAAGAATCCTTGTTGAAGGTGAGGTTACAGGGCTGGAAGTTCACTTCAATGAAAAATCTGAAGCTAATATAATTGTTCGTGGCTATGATTTTTCTCATCGTCTTCACAGAGGCCGTTATAATCGCTCTTTTTTAAATACAACTGATAGCAAAATAGTAAAAAAAATAGCTAAAGAAGTAGGTATAAATATTGGAAAAATAGACGAAAGTGGCGAAGTCCATAAGTATGTCTTTCAAGAAAATCAAACTAATATGGAGTTTTTACAAGAAAGGGCTGCGCGTATTGGTTTTGATTTATTTATTACAGAAGACAAGATAAATTTTTGCAAGCCAGAAAGTCAGGCGTCTTTAGATTTGAAATGGTTAGTTGATATTAGTAAATTTAGTACTCGTGTCACTAGTGCTGAACAAGTAAGTTCTGTGGAAGTACGCGGTTGGGACTATAGCCAAAAACGATTGATTAGCTCAACAGCCAACAAAGAAAAGCAAATTACTCAGACAGGTAATAAGCTAGGAAGTAGTACTAGTACTGCATTTCGCAATCTTAAATCTCCCAAAATGATTGTTGTAGATAAACCTGTTGCTACTAAAAAACAAGCAGATGTGATGGCTCAGGCTTTGTGTGATGAATTGGGAGGAGAATTTGTTTATGCAGATGCGAAAGCATTTGGAAATCCTGAGATTCGACCGAGGCGGGTAATTCGTCTTCAAGAATTAGGCGATCGCTACAGTGGCCAATATTATGTCACAGAAACACGCCACTTTTACAACGGGCGAGTTTATGAAACTGATTTCAGCGTCCGTGGCTTACGTGCTGGTAATTTATTCACAACTCTATCGACAAAAAAACATTTACAGCCATCTGAGACTTTATTAGTCGGAATTGTGACTAATAACAAAGACCCGCAGAAATGGGGTAGAGTAAAAGTCAAGTTCCCTACCATGACCGAAGACCATGAAAGCGACTGGGCGAGAGTCGTAGCTTTGGGAGCAGGGCCAAACAGAGGTTTTGACTGTTTACCAGAAGTAAACGATGAAGTATTAGTCGGTTTTGAACATGGCGATATTCACCGTCCCTACGTCATTGGCGGTGTATGGAATGGTAAAGACGCACCGCCGGAAAAAGTAGATGACTCAGTGACTGGTGGTGTGAGATTACGCACTATTAAAACTCGCGTTGGACATGTTTTACAGTTCGTTGAAGAAGATAAAGCCAGCAGTAAAACAGGTATTCGCGTAGAAACTAAAGCTGGTCACAAAATGTATCTTAATGATAGCGATCGCCATATCGAAATTAAAACCGCAGGCGGTCATACAATCAAAATGGACGATAGAAGTAAATCGATTTCCATTGAAACCACAGGCGGTCATTCAATCGAAATGAACGATGCAGGAAAATCTGTTTCAGTGAAATCAAAAGGTAATCTGTCATTAAATGCTCTTGGGAATATAGACATTAGTGCTAACGGCAATATTACAGTTAAAGGTGCGATAATTCGCCTGAATTAAGGGTTGCGGAAAAAGATATAACTACCTCTGGGCTGAGTTTACACGATAGTCATAAAATTTAGTAAATTTTAGTAAATTTCTTTTACTATCTGGTGAAAAATGAGATCGTTATTTTGTTTGTTTTGTCAAGTTTATAACCTACCTAATTAGATAAAATCATGCAATTTAATTTTTAGTTTGAGATTTTTTATTTAACAAAAAATAGCCTACTTTTCTTACTTTTCTGACTTTGAATCATATTTGATTTTTGATATGTTGCTAGTGTGATGTTATTTGCATTCTAGATCACTAAATATCTAAAACTGATGAAAAAAATCATTGCCGTCTTACTACTCGTACTTTGCTTGACTTTCTCCATAGGACAGGGACAAGCACAAGCAGAAGAAAGTTGTGAAAAGATTCTTAATCAAGGATCTGCTACTGTTGAAGCAGGCTGGTTTACACAAGAAACCCCAACAATTGGTTGGTATAGAGGAAATATCACGACAGATGTTAAATATGATGTCTGTACTCCAACTGCTGTTATCAGAATCAATGGTAATGACTGGAGCAAACTGCAAAAAGAAGGAAAATTAGACGGCTTCCGATATGAAGTATATAAATATGCCGAAAAAGATGGAAATTACCAGAATTTCTTATTTAGACAGATCCAAAATGGAGAGCCACAGACAATCACAGCAGCCCAATTTAGACAGTAATAGCTGAAGTAACAACCTTAATAAAAAGCCCTTCCAGCTACAAACTGAGAGGGGTTTAATTTTGCGTAAATTATCTTTTAAACCTAGACATTTGCTACTAGTTAAATCACTTTTTCGAGATTCTTGCCAGTGAATTTGGATGATTTTTTGCGCTTGAATGCTGAAGCAACACCCAAAGTACCGAAGGCGAGTAAGCTAACAATAGAAGCGGGTTCAGAGACGGTAACTATAGTTGCAGAAAAACTAATGGGTAACTCACTATCTTCCGGCCCGAAATTTTCAAAACCTGGTATGAATGGAGGCGCAGAAAAAACCTCTAAATAACTTGGTATCGGCAAAAAACTAGCGAAAAAGGGACTAGAATAATTTCCAAGAGAAGTGGAATATCCGAAACCATCACCCGTTAACTGCTGAGCATTCAGACTAATTAAATTGTCAACCTCAAAAGGTTCGTTTCCTGGTATTGGAGTTCCAGTAGTTTGAAGACCAGTAATTGTTTCACCATTTCGCGTACCAGTAATTCCTAAAATCTGGTAAAAACCCAAATCGTCGGGAGTGTCATTAGTAGTGAAAGTACCACTGGCGGTTACACCAATACCAGAATAATTCCAGTTCCAATTTAAAGCAGAGGCAGCTTCTATTGTGCCGAAAACTAATCCAGATGTAGCAGCAATAGCTGTGGCAGATAGTAGAGCTAAATTTTTCATGGAGGTTGTTAGTGGGATTATTTAGACAACGCCAAAAGTTAACGCAGATCTTGGAGGTTGAGTCAAGCTACAGCGATCGCAAAACCAATGGCAGTTTACCATTAAACACATAGTAGAGACGTAGCACTGCTACGTCTCTACCAGGATTTCGTATATATTTCGCCCATCCTCGACCTTTGGCGAATAGGCTTTACCCTTTTGTGCCGATATCTTTGAAAATATACATTGTCACAGCTGTTTAAGTGCCAGATATGGTTTATGGTCGTGAGCGAGCCTATTTGGGAACAGGTTGGGCTTATCCGTTGCGCTTGAATGTGCAAGGTGGAATACAGCTTAGCCGTGAAGAACAAAAAGTTAAAGAATCTATTTGGATTATCCTCCGCACTGGAGTAGGCGAGCGGGTTTATCGCCCTACTTTTGGTTCGCGCTTGTCGGAGTTGGCGTTTGCACCTTTGAATACCGATACTCTGCTGCGAATTCGGATTTACGTTTTGGAAGCTTTAGAAGTTTGGGAACCACGCATTATTGTCGATGAAGTTCTCACCGAACCCGACCCCGTGCGAGGCAGAGTAGATATCACCATCAATTATCGGCTGAAAGAGGGTCACGATATTTACAGCTTTGTTTATCCTTTTTATTTGGTTTCAGCTGGGGAGGGAGCTTGATATCAATTCAAAATTCAAAATTCACGCATTAAGACGCGATTCATCGCGTCTCTACAAGATGGTTGATTTGTCACATTCTTTTTTTTAATTGGTATGAACTTTGACTTTTTACCAAAATTACCTTCTTCCAACTTAGACGATCGCGCTTTCGATGACTTAGTGGATGAATGTATAATGCGTATTCCGCGCTACTGTCCCGAATGGACAGACCACAATCTCAGCGACCCAGGAATTACGCTTATTGAGTTATTTGCTTGGTTAACTGACCAAATGTTGCTCAGATTTAACCAAGTACCCCGAAAAAATTATGTAGCGTTTCTGGAATTACTAGGCATTCGTCTCCAGCCTCCCGCGCCAGCATACACAGAATTAACTTTTTATTTAAGCGCTGAACTACCCGAAGCTTATACAATTCCCGCAGGATTAGAAGCCTCAACTATTCAAACTGAAACAACAGAATCTATTACTTTTAGTACAGATTTGCCGCTAGTCATCGGCAAACCCAGAATACAGCACTTTTTAACCGCCCAAACCACCGAAGATATTCCCCAATCTCTACGAGAGAGAGTCACAACTTCCTGGACTCGTCAACCTGACGGTTACTGGACAGGTAACGAACAGGCAATTTTTGAAGAGGAACCCCAGCCTGGTAACTGTTTTTATTTAGTCATTAATTCTGACGATCCTTTAGATGCTAATGTTTTAGAAATTATTTTTCAAGGAGCTGCGGCTACCCCGGCTGGGATTAACCCCAATCAACCACCCCGCAAATGGGAAGCCTGGGATGGAGAAAATTGGCAACCAGTTTTATTAAAAGAATTAGATGATAAAACTCGCGGTTTCAGTTTTTATGAAATGGCTCAACAAGGTGGAAACCCCGCTCAAGGTGGAGAGGTGCGTTTGCATCTCCCGCAAATTTGGCCTGTAGCTAACTTTACCTCTTACCGGGGTCGCTGGCTGCGTTGTAGTTTTACCATCACAGAAACCAATCAATCAGGTTACAATCGTCCGCCACGAATTACTGGTTTAGCAATACGCTCAATTGGCGGTACAGTCAGAGCTAGCCACAGTACCCTGATTCTCGATGAACGCTTGGGAATTAGCGATGGTACACCCGGTCAAAGTTTCCAGTTACAAAGCTCGCCAATTTTAGACCGCAAAGAAAACGAGTATATTTTAGTTACTCCTGCCAATGGTTTGCCTCAAAGATGGACTGAGGTGAGAGATTTTGCTGATTCTGCGCCGCATCACTTTCATTACACCGTTGATTCCCTCACAGGTGAAGTGCAATTTGGCCCGTTGATTCGGGAACCCAGCCAACTCAAACAGCAAACACAAGTGCGAAGCAAGATTCAGCAACCACGGTTAGACGACACATCTGTGCAACTCAGTACTCTAGAAAACAGACAGTCTCAACATCAGTATGGCGCGATTCCTCCCCGTGGTGCAGAGATTAGAATAGTAGCATATCGTACAGGCGGCGGTAGAGAGGGCAATGTACAAGCCGGCGCAATTCAGTTTTTAAAGTCTGCATACCCATACGTTGACAGCGTAATCAACCTGATACCAGCAATGAATGGTGCGGACGCTGAGTCACTAGAACAAGCTGTGATGAAAGCACCGCGCATTCTCCGCACCCGCGATCGCGCCGTCACCGCCGAAGATTTTGAAGTTTTAACCCAACAAGCAGGTAGAGGAGCGATCGCCCGCGTCCGGTGTTTGTCAGCAAATTCACGCAGGCAGGCAGGTATAGTTAGTTTAGTAGTTGTACCTTTTGCCAACACAGATGCGATCGCTCAAGGTGATGGCATGACACCAGAAGAATTTGGTCTGAGTCGCGCACTGCAAGACCAAATCTTGAGCTACTTAGACGAAAGGCGCTTATTAGGAGTACAAATAGAACTCCAAGAACCCAATTACGTAGGTGTTTCCGTCCAGACAGAAATTGCCCTAGAACCCACTTACGACAACCCTTACGCCAGAGAAGAAATTCGTCGCAATTTAAGAGCGGTGCTGTATAAATATTTAAATCCATTAACCGGAGGACTCGACGGTCAAGGTTGGCCATTTGGGCGACCCGTTTATACATCAGATATTGTCGCCTTACTGCAACAAACACCAGGCGTGCGTCATTTAGGCCCAGTTTTACTCTTTCCCATCCGCAAACAAGGAGAAACTTGGAGACGACAATCATCACCAGAACAATTAGTTGACCCAGGCCCAGAAGGTTTGATCTGTTCCTGGGCTGATACAAATCTGCGTTCCAGTCACGACATCCAAATCATTAATCGCTGATTTGTCATTAGTCATTAGTCATTGGTCATTAGTCATTGGTCATTAGTCATTGGTCATTAGTCATTGGTCATTAGTCATTGGTCATTAGTCATTGGTCATTAGTCATTGGTCATTAGTCATTGGTCATTAGTCATTGGTCATTAGTCATTGGTCATTAGTCAGTAGTCAGTAGTTATTCTCTCCCCAGTCCCCAGTCCCCATCCCCCCAATCCTATGGTTCAAAGTCGTTCTAGTCCGGCTATACGGATTCAATTAACCCCAATGCAAATTCCCGAAGCTTTACCTGTAGGGGGTTTGACCTTTGCTAATGAGGAAAACGCGGATGCAGCAGGACGTAGCTTACTCTTGCATCCCGGACATCCAAGTGAGATGGTTGTCCAGGTGCAAAACTTAGAAGCGCGTCCTTTGCGGGTAAACTTCAGCGTTGAGGGAAACTTTCCGAGTGAGTGGTGTCAAATTGGTACAGAAGGTAGCGAGATTCCACCTCGCGGACAAATGGATGCAGTCCTCTACTTTTCTATTCCTGAAACATTTTTTGAAGATCGGGAAGCGCTCGCCCCAGGAAAAAAAGATAAACTAACTCTTAATTTTCGCAGCTTAGTTACTCTACACATCGACCAAGGTACAGACAACGAACAAATCCACAGAAGCGAATATTTTGATTTATACATCCGTCCCTACACAGCCTACATGGAATTCTTGCCAATTTTGTATCGTGAAGTAGACTTTATTGGTCGCTTCATGAAAATATTTGAGCAAGCTTTTCAACCAATAATTGATAGTTATAACGTCATGTGGGCAAACCTCGACCCCCTGACAGCACCGCAAGCACTACTACCCTTTATGGCTCATTGGGTTGCTTGGCAAGTCGATTCAGTCTGGGATCTCCAGCAACAGCGCCGTTTAATTCGTCGTGCAGTAGAACTTTATCGCTGGCGAGGAACTCGTAAAGGATTACGTCTTTACTTACATCTTTATACAGGCTTACCTCTAGACGAACATTTACCTAATGAAGCAGATAAACATATTAGTATTACAGAACCTTTCGGCCCCAGTTTCATTATCGGAGACGCACAACTCGGAAGCGCAGTTTTAGCAGGCGGACAACCATATCATTTTGTAGTTCGTTTGCGTTCCAACATTTCTAGCGGTATCATCAACGAACAACTAATTCAAAGAATAATCGAACAAGAAAAACCAGCTTTTTGCACCTACGAACTAACCATCGAAAATCCTCACAATTAAAAACTATAAAAACTCAATATTCTCTTTGCGCCTCTGCGCCTCTGCGTGAGCTTTTCTTAATTTTGAATTTTGAATTATTATGTCCCACCCCTTCCCACCCCCACCAATAAAATCCTTTGAACGCTTGCAAGCCACAGACGGATTACTAATCAATGCCGAACGCTGGCGAGCAGCCCACGATTATCATCGTTTGCGGCAAAATGCCCAATATCAAAGTTTAAATCAACCAGGAATTGTCTGCGGTTTAGGCGTGCGACATATTCCTGCACCAAGCCAAGTAGAAGCCAGATATCGAGATGGACGTTGGGTACAAATTCAACCCGGTATCGCCATTGATTTAGCAGGTAATTTAATTGTTGTACCCAACTCCTATGACTTTCCCATTGATATAGAAGTAGCAACATCAGAACCAATCATGGTCTACTTAGTAGTCAGCTATGTAGACCCTGATGAATTGCGACGCGCACAGCAAAGAGATATTGTTCAAGAAACGTATCGAATTGACCAAAGAAACTCGACACCAATCACCTCAGAAATCGAAATATGTAGAATCCTTCTGCAACCAGGACATACTGATATTACTCAACCTGCGGATGCCTTTTTCCCTGGATATAACAACATTGATTTGCGTTATCGCCGCCAAGCACAAATGCGTCCCCAAGCACTTGTAGCGATCGCTCAGGCAAATCATAGCGATCCAGAATGTGCGCGTAATTTTTTCAGCCTTTCATACTTGTTACAAGCAGTAGAACCCTTGTATCCCAATTTACGAGGTGCTGATGAACCAGGTCAGGTTTCTTTATCAGAAAATATCCAAGATTATGACCTACTTTATCTCACTGGCGGACAAGCCTTATCTTTAAATAGTCTCGAATTTGAATCACTAAAAAATTACTTAAATTTAGGTGGCGTACTTCTAGTTGATGCACCAGCAAATGGTAATGCTTTGATTGAAAGTACTCAAGCATTAGCACAACAATTAGAGAGTCCTTTAAGACCTTTAGAAGAATTACAACGTAGTCATCCCTTAAGAACAAAACCTTTTTTATTTGCTGCGTTGCCATTGGTTAATCAACAGCAGATTAAACTGTTAATGGGCGGAGGAATTATTTTAGTAATTGGTGATTTAGCAAGCGCCTGGGGATTGGATAGAGATTTGACTTTACCCCGATTAACCATTCGTACAGCTCAAGAACTGGGAATTAATATTCTTCACTATGCTTGGAAGCGGCGACAATTAATTGGTTTACAACAAGAAGATAATTCTGGACAGTGGTAAATATAGAGAAGAATTCAGAATTCAGGAGTCAGAATTCAGGAGTCAGAAAAAGAAATATTTAGGACTTAAGATTTGTTCGTTTCCTCCATGTCCTGTTCCCTGTTCTTCCTGCGGAAGAATTTGGTTACAGGACTGTCGTCAACTCCGACGCATTCATCTCATCACTCGTCCTTCGGACTGAGTGAGAGGCTTCTTGCGGTTCTAGCTAACAAAGCCGTCACTCAAAAGAGTTCCAAGTCCCGCAAGTCTGCCGCGGCTTAATCCTATAGCTTGGTTCTGAAATTAAGCGATGGCTGTGCCATCGCTCCTGGGCTAACGCTCGAATATACGTTCGCTTCTGTGCCCAAGGAAATTTAAGCCGCCTACTAAAGGAGCGATCGCAGCCTAATGGCGTGGTTGCTCTAATTTTCGTTTCAACAGTAATACCAATGAGCGCACTGTGGTTTAGTGATTGCTCTCCTGTAAGCTCCAGTTGAAGAGGAGGAGAAGAGCGATCGTCAGCATTTGCAAAGGGCGATTGTATTGTCTGGAGAACATTACAAGTAGTCGCGAACAGGTTTATTGGTAGACTCGATTGTGGTAATCTCTACCAAGACCGGAGCAATTGCGTTCGCTACTACTAAAGATTGGCGTTGCATAATGAAGGGATGAACTGTCCACATTGTGCATCCAACCTTATCCGTAAGAACGGGCATCGTCGTGGTAAACAGAACTACATCTGTGTCTCTTGCGACGTGCGTTCCGCCCCGCTTCGCTAACGCCAATAGTCACATTAATAAGTACTGAAGCAGGTCTGATTGAATCAGCCGCTTCCGCTTCAATAGTTATACGATTTTTTCAAAAATTAAATAAGATTCCTATGGCTACGCCAACGTCTGCGACGAACGCCTCACACTTGGCCTGCTGTGTCTCCGGCTTCCTATTTGGTAACCAGACAATAAATGCCGCCCAAGTGTTAAAGCTACTAGCTGGTTATCAAATGCTACCGCAATTGTGTCGGTTGTTGATTATTGACCGAGCGATCGCCTTTTTACGGAGTATCTGCTGATATTACACAGCTCCGTCGCAGTGGTAAATTTGATAGTATCCAGCATTATTGTTCCATTGAGTTCGTATCCTGACGTTGCCAACTTCTGCTCTGGCGAACTGGGGCGTACCTTGGGAATCAAGACTAGTTTCAATAAAAGAATACTGCTGAGACGTAACAAATGTAAAATTTGCTACATTAAATTTCAATAGGTTATCACTGTCATTGTCACTCAGTCCCAGCAAATATCCCTCAATTTCTTCCCGTGCTTCGTCGTTTGTCATGGATATAATCGTGCTGCGGGGGATATTGCCACGAATACCATGAATGTTCAGTGCAGTATTAAGATCGAAGTTATTAGGCGTATGGTTGTTGCGAAAGCTCGGCATCGTTGCGTTTGAGGCAGGAGGGGTGTAGTTTTGGGCTGCGTCTGAGTTGCGTTGAATGATGTTGGGAGCAAGTGTCCCAGAGGAGGGTAAATTCACCCTTTGTGCCATTCCATCGGCTTCTTGCTGGTAGAAATTTTCTGGCTGACGCAATGATATTCGACTGATGTCGTGTACCAGAGGCTCTTTTATCGAAGCATCTTGCTCTAAGAATTGTTCGCTTTGAGACTGCCCTTGTTGCAGATGTAAACCAAACCCACGTACTGGATTCGCCAGGGTCGGAATATCCGGTGAGTTTAGTGATGGATTCCTCCAATTTGATATTACTGTTTTCTGCTTCTCAAGCCTTATGCCCTCGCTCATCAATCCTCCTGCATCAATTTAAACTTCCTTCTCTATTTAAACCTACGCATCTTAAACCTTTGTCAACCAAGCCTCCCATTGTTTGGCGGCTTTGTCCCGTTCTGCCTGTGGTGCTGCGGGATCGTAACTTCCCAAACTCTGCCATAACTGATTCCAGTCCTGCCCCTGGGGTAGCTTAGTGACTACAGCCTTAACAATTAAAAAAGCCCGTTGGCGAGTCAAATCATCGGGTGATTGCAGCAGAGGAACTACCAAAGGCAGGACATCTTTGCCCCCTTGCATTAAAGGATACATCGAAGCTGTGTAGGGATTGTGCAGAATATCTGGATAATCATCAAGGGTGGCGACCAAAGCGTTCAATGAGCGTTTATCGCCTAATTTATGTAAAGCAGTGGCAGCACGGGCACGTACTTCTGGATTACTGTCATGGGTAGCTTGAAACAAGGCATCGGCAGTGCTGGGGTCGGCAATTTCCGCCAGTCCCTCAGCCGCCAAACGACGGGTGCGGGGGTTGGAATGACTCAAGGCTTCCAACAAAACAGGAGTAGCTTTTTTGCCTAACCGGATTAATTCTGCCAAAGCCAAACCGCTAGTATCTTGGTCTGTGGAATAGAGTCGTGTTTTAATTTGCTCCATCGGTGTAGCGGTAGCATCTTGATTATTCATGTACAAATTTCCTCCAATAAGCAGTATCAAAACTGTCACGAATATTCCTGCCATTCTCCACTTCACGGTGTCGCCCCTCCTCCTCCTGCGGCTGGCGCTGCTGCTGGCTCATGCTTAAAGCTCAAAACTACCCGACGATTGCCCCGACGATTTGCTTCTGTATCTTGGTTAGTAGTGGCATCAGGAGTGAAGTCTTCAGTTGCTCCAGAGCCGATAGTTACAGGACTAATCTGAGCTTCAGGTACACCTTTAGCACGTAGGGCATCTCCAACTGCGTTGGCTCTGCGTAAAGATAAATCTAAGTTGTGCTGAGAAGCACCACCACGCCTGTCAGCGAAGCCTTCAGGAGTGACTTGGACATTAGGGAATCGCCCCAGATAATCCAAGAATGTATCAATCTTGGCTGTTTCGGTGGCACTCAGTACATCGCTGTCGAAGTCAAAGTAAAAAATGACTGGCTCGTGAACGTAGAAATCTCGATGTTTCTCCAAAGCCGCATCAAAAGTGGCTGATTGTCCTTCCTGTACTGATGCATTTTCATTTTGAACCACCCCAGACCGGATCTGGAAGTTCCAATGAAGGGAACCATAAGTCGTCATGGTGTCTTCGCCCTTGGCTACTGTCTCGAAGTCAAAGTTAAGATCGGCGTTAGCTGGGTTGACTGTCGGGTATCCAGGTGCATCAGTTAGTTCTGCCGCTTTGATATCGCTGGGGTCATTGGAGCGTTTGTAACCGATAATGGCTCCGCCTGCGCCACTGGAAGAGGGTCGCGAAAGTCCAGGAGTGGCAGGATTAGGTTGGGCTGGGCCGTTGCCAAAGGGGTACTGGGCAGGCAAACCACTTCCGCCTGGGGCATCGGTTCCTGTACCACCGTGGGCAGGTGCGTCGTTGTGCAGTACATCTGTGAAATATCCGCCCTCAACTCCCGTGGTGGCATCAGCGGTGGTACGTAGACTAGCACCACGAGCAGCAGGTAAAGACTGAGGTTCGATATTTGCGCCTGCTGCATCTGTCAGACGCACAATCTGAATCAGTCCAATTTGGTTGGAGTAGGGGGCGGTAACTGAGGGTTCAAACCCAATGGTGATGGGTAAGTTCGATCCACCTGTTGTGGCATTCACTTTAAACAAGCCGTTAGTAACGTTGTATGTGGGGTTAATTGCCCGTTGAATTAATTTTCTCTGGGCTGCACCTGTTTGCTGTACCACATGAGTCAATTCATGAGCAGTTAAGGCATCATTACCTGGTGACTTACCTGCACCAAAGAAAATGTTTTGCTTGTAGGTAAATGCTTGGGCATTCAAATCCCGATTCATCTGAATTGCTTGGCTGCCTGTATGTACCCGCACTTGACTAAAATCAGTGCCAAAGCGGGGTTCCATAAAGGAGCGCACCTCATTCGATAAAGGACTACCTCCACTTTCACTACTATTTAGCCGACTTTCAAAGTCTTCTTCAACTTGGAAGCCTTCATCCGTGGCGAGTTGTGGCGATGCTTCTTGTTGTGAAGTTTTCCTTTGGATAGATGTTAGAGGTTTAGTTTGCAATTCCTCTTCTTCTTCTTCTTCTTCTTCCATTGCCTCCCGTTGCAGTAGAGGAGTTATGGCAGCTGCTAAAGGCTTGGTTTGCACTTCCTCTTGAGTGTGTGTATCCTGTAAACCAATGCCACCCCGATCGCTCTTTGGCTCAGGTATAACCATCCGCATAACCCGGTCGGCAACTCTATTAGCTTGTTGCTCGTATTGGTCATCTGGTTCGCCAACGGTGAGTTTTGCCTGTGGGCGATGCAAGGATATTCGACTAATGTCGTGAGTCAGGGGCGATTGTTTGACGGCTTCTGGTTTAGCTTGCAATAATTGGTCTGGTTCTGGTTCGGCTTGTTCAAAATCAGCCGATCGCTCAATTAGTTTTTCGGGCGCAGTATTTATTTGCGAACCAAAGCTGCGTATTGGGTTCGCCAGGGTGGGAATATTTGGCTCGGCAAGGGAAGAATTCGTTGAATGTGATGCGGTTGATTTTTTGTGTTGCAGCGTGCCTAGCCGCTTAGCGCCTTGTCGATAAACATCGCTCATCTTACCCTTCCTCCATTAATACCTGAGCTAGGGCATATTATTTTAGACACATCATAACAACTTGTTTTGTTGCGATCGCCATCAGCTTAATGATTTGAGATCTATCTACTGTAGTTATACAGAATGTTAAGTGTCGAATTTTTACTCAACCGAATTCCAGCTAACAAACCAAGTCCTTGAGGAGATTTTTTGGCAGGGAAATCTAGCCTAGAGGTAAGAAAAATCATCCGGTGTACCTCTCCATTTTGGGAAGTCAAAAACAGGTGTTCCATCTGACAGAATTTTCAAAGGAAAATCGCCTTGTGTTGTATTGTCATCCCAATTCCAGTCTGTGCTGTAAATGTGTATTCCATGCCCGTCGTTCCCCGCATGGTCTATTGTCGGGCCGCTACCTGTCAAATTGATAGATAGCGAATCACCGTAGCCAATGGACATTGAAGAACCCTTACGCATACTTCCGCCTCTAAATTGTCTCACATCCATTTCTTGACCCATGTTTGGCGGAGCTAAGTTGGGAATTTGAGCCGCATTAGCACTCAATTGCAGAGTTTCTTTGATAAAAGTTCCTCTCATATTGGTAAACTCAACTGCTCCAACTGTACCAACTAAATCTGCGGTGTGATCTCCACTGTCTGACCAGATAAACTCTACTGTAGTTTGTGTTTTTTGGTTTGTATTGAATAGTGTTTCAATCTCTAACTGAACTTTTGCTTTCACGGCATCCAAAATCGCTGCATCTAGGGTGCCACCAGGGGCATTAGGCGATGTTTCTGGAGTTGCTGGGGCTGGGGCTGGTGCTGGGGTCGCTGGTGTTGCTGGGGCTGGTGTTGGAGTAGCTGGTGTTGCTGGGGCTGGGGTAGTTCCTGAAGTTGGTGGGGCTGGCGTTGGGGCTGGGGTAGTTCCTGGAGCTGTTGGGGCTGGTGCTGGGGTGGTTCCTGAAGTTGGTGGGGCTAGAGGTACATCAGGATGCTGTCGTTTCCACTGTTCGACATAGGCGTTAATGATTCTATACTGGACAATCAACTGTAGTTTTTGTTTATCTACAGGTGACATATATCCGTTATCTAGCTGAACGCTTTGCACGCCGCTTTGTCCGGGAGCGATAGCACCTCCAGCCTGTGCAGCAGCTTGACCAGCTTGAACCACTGCTGCTGCTACCGTTGCTGCTTCTGCGGCTGCTTGTGATGTCAAAGTCGAACCCCAAGCAACTACACCACCGATAAGTGGAACATTTTGTACAATCGGCTTTTGCTGGATTGAGTTGCTGACAGTTCCTCCTTGTTTCTTGGGTTGAATAGATTGCTCTTTGTCTACATCAGAATTACCTGCTGCGCGATCGCCCAGTCTATCTGCTTCTGCTTCCAAAGCCTCGTCTTGCACAACTGTGGCGTTTCCTACTCCAGACTGATTTGGTGCATTGACTCGCCCTTGGCGCTGTTGAACTACATGGGTTAATTCATGTCCAATTAAAGCTTGACCAGATTCGCTCTTAGGGTCGTACTTGCCTTGAGCAAAATGTAAATTATTACCAGAGGCAAAAGCCTGAGACCCAAGTTTTTCTGCCTGTCCATCGGTATGAATTCGGACATCTGAAAAATCCGTGCCTAAAGACATCTGCATCTTTTGTTGTACAGGCTCTGGTAGATGTTGTCCGCCGCTAGGAGATGCAACTTCTACTCCGTAGGATGTATCTTCCATGCCATAGCCTTGGACGACTGCATTCTCTGGGGTATTGTTCGCGCCTTGGCTGAATCGTGTTTGCGATCGCAGCGATATGCGACTAATGTCATGACTAGGGAGCTTTTGTTTGCTAGATTCTGCTTCTAATAATTGTTCGTCCGCAGATTCTGTCTGTTGCGAGTCGGTTACTACCTCATTTACTTTTTCTGAGGGAGCAGTGTTTATTTGCGAGCCAAAACCCCGCGTTGGGTTAGCCAATGTTGGAATACTTGGTGAGACAAGCGACGGATTTGTAGAAGTTGATGTAGCTGTTTTTTGGCGGCCAATTTTGCGCTCGCTCATCTCACCCCTCTCCCCTAAATACTGTTTGAGTCGATCGTACAATTTCTCTAATTGCGCCGCTATCGACGTAAGTATAAATTATCTGATTTGGCAATTTTATTTAATGTATCTTTATGGTTCTTCATTAGGGAACAGGGAACAGACAAATAGTGTATGTAATTAATTCTGTTTATATGCTCCCAAAACCCTTACAAGAAAGGCAGAGGGCAGAGGGCAGAAGGAAAGAAGTATTAATAAAAACTTTAGTTATGGGTTTAAAGCCCAGTTAAAAAAAAAGAATTGTATCAAGATGCGTAGCACGAGATACAAAGGGGCTGCTGGAATTGTTTGCGTAATAATTCGTAGGTAGTTACTAGTTGTTCGCGTTCTTTAACAAACGAACGCCCGGTTATTCCTTTAGAACTTCCCTCAGCGAGAGGCTTGAGGAACAATGGCAAAGGTAAGGATACAGCTTGTGCTTGGGCGGTGGAATTCACTACTTCAAAGGAGGCTGTGGGCAAACCGCGATCGCGTATTATCCTTTTAGCTAGTGCCTTATCTAAGGTGAGGGCGCAGGTAAGGGGATCGGAAAAGGTGTAAGGTTGAGCGAATAATTCACAGACTGCTGGAACTTGTGCTTCGCGAGAACGACCTTTCAAACCCTCAGCAATATTAAAAACCAGATTCCAGCGATCGCCTTTTGCTAACCTAAGAGCAAGTTCTCTACCATTTCCAATACGTTCAACTTGATGACCTAACTCAAATAGTGCATTTTCTAGCCCAATGATAGTTTCTTCATCGTCAAATTCCATCACTTCATCAGCACTAAAACCAGCTTTAAGGTAGTGTGCTTTTAGGTCATAACAAAGACCAATAAATATTCCCATTCAATGTATAACTTCCAGTGAATAAGCTTTCGTTGTTAACTGTAATCTACCGATGTATTAATTGGCGGAATTTTAGTTCAATAAGCGATCGATGAATTATCGAACCGCCAAGACGCCTTTCCTACGGAACGCTTGTCTGCGACACGCTGCGCGAACGCGTAGCTTGCTTCCCGAAGGGTACGCGCAGCGTCTCGTAGAGAAGAACGCCAAGGGTTCGTAGAGTCAGGACTTAAGCACTCAGATCCCCCAACCCCCTTAAAAAGGGGGCTTATAGGTTCCCCCTTTTTAAGGCTACGGTGTACACACAAGTCTCTTAACGTGCACCTTTGTTGCATCGCCTTGCACCTTTGTTGCATCGCCTTGCACCTTTGTTGCATCGCCTTGCACCTTTGTTGCATCGCCTTGCACCTTTGTTGCATCGCCTTGCACCTTTGTTGCATTGCCTTGCACCTTTGTTGCATCGCCTTGCACCTTTGTTGCATTGCCTTGCACCTTTGTTGCATCGAAGAGCAAAAATTAACCTTGTGTGTCTTACACCATTTCACTAAAATTCTGATACAAATTCTTTCCCCTCTGCTCCCCTGCCTCCCCTGCCTCCCCTGCTGCCCTGCTGGCTTCAGTGCGTAAGTTTGAAGAGTGTGCAAAGTTACTGTTTACGGCTGAATTTTCTCCACTAGGCTGGCGACAACAGCAGCCAAGTGTGTTGGTTCAATGGGTTTGGGAAAATGTGTTTGATAGCCAGAGGCGATCGCCTTGAGCCTATCTTCTTCCCCTGCAAAGGCTGTGACCGCTACGGCGGGAATTTGACCACCTACCTCAATTTCCCACTCTCTGAGTTTTCGGATAAAATCGTAGCCGTCCTCTTGTGGCATACCGATGTCGCAAAGGATGACAGTGGGTTTCCAGGTGAACACTTGTTCTAATGCCTCTGCTGCACAAGTACAGGCGTATACTTCTGCTCCCTGCTGCGTGAGTACTGCTGTAACAATATCTCTAGCGTCGGGTTCATCGTCAACTACAAGCACTCGCACCCCCTCAAGTCGGTACAGGTTTTTTATCGCCCAAGAGGTACTATCTACAGGTGTCTTTGGTAGAACGCTAATCTTCTCCTGACGAACAGCCACCGGAAGTTTAACAGTAAAAGTTGCCCCTTTGCCTTTACCTTCACTGTAGGCCTGCACTGTGCCACCGTGAAGCTCGACCAAGTGACGGACGATGGCCAAACCTAGCCCCAAGCCGCCAAATTCCCTTGTAGTTGAGCCATCGGCCTGGCGGAAGCGCTCAAAGACGTGTGGTAGGAATTCTGCTTTGATGCCCACACCAGTGTCCCGCACTATCACCTCGACAAGTGAGTTAGCCTGCTGAAGTTGCACTTCAACCCGCCCACCCTGGGGCGTAAATTTAACAGCATTGGAGAGGAGGTTCCATACTACCTGCTGAAGCCGATTTAGATCTCCTAAAACAGGTTCTACATTAGCAAGTTGTAGCTGTAAATCGATGTCTTTAACTTCGGCGGCGTGGCGCACCGAATCCATCGCACTGACAATTAAAGTGGCTAAGTTTAGCGGCTGTGGTTCCAGGCGGAGTTTGCCAATTACGATCCGCGATGTATCGAGGAGGTCATTTACCAGTTGTGCCTGGGCTTTAGCGTTGCGCTCGATGGTAGCGATCGCCTGCTGTGTCTTTTCTTGGTTGAGCTTTCCAGCACGCAACAACTGGGCCCAGCCTAAAATACCGTTGAGAGGGGTTTTGAGTTCGTGGGAAACGGTAATTAAGAACTCGTCCTTGAGACGGTTAGCCACCTCTGCTTGCGTCCGCGCTGCTTCAACCTGCCTTAAGTGTTCGTCGCGCTCTTGCTGGCGTTCTTGCAAAATACCAGCCGAAAATTTTAAAGCTTCGCCTAACAAGGCTACTTCCTTAATATGTGAGGGACTGATGCGCGGATATTCACCTTTAGCGAGGGATTCTGCGGCGTCAGCAGCCGAGGCGATGCTTTGAGAAATCCAGTGCGAGAGGATCGCAGCGCCCACAGTACTTATTACCAGCAACGTCAACCCAGAGCTAACGACAAGCCACATAGCCTGGCGAGGCGGACTGTCAATGACCTCAATAGGAACGACAACAGCGGTTGTCCAGTCAGAAAAATTGGCTCGCTTAAACGCAACGTAGACTGGCGCTCCCTCCAAATTAATTTCCTGGTAGACACCCTCGGTAGCCTGAGCAATTCGTTTGAGAAAAGATGGAGTACCCGGCTTCCCCACAAAGCGATGAGAATTGCGACTCCGGGCTACAACGACACCACGTCCGTCAAGAATAGTACGTGTCCACTCCCCATCAACAGGTGTTTGTGTCTTGATAACGCTAGCGAGTCCTTGGGAAGTGATAACGGCAGTCAGCACATACTGTAGCTTGTTTGAGCGCATTACTGGAACGCGGACAGGGAATGCTAATTGCCGCTTCAAACTTCCAGGGACGAGATAGCCTACTGTCGGCTGATGTGTTTGGACAACACGTCGTAGACTTTCAGGTTCATTGGCTTTTGGTAGTGAAACACCGAAGGGATAATTAGTGTTCACGATTTGTTGTCCGTCTGGCGTTAAGAGGATCGCATTTACCCAAGTCGGTTGCGTTTGTACTGTGCGCCATGCCTCATTGTAAAAGGCTTTGAAATCACCTCGGTCAAGGCGCTCAGAAGTTGCCAGTGCTTGGAGAGTCCTGGTTGTGGTAGAGATTTCGCGCTCTACATCTTGAGTGAGATTGCGTGCTGCTAGAACCAAGCGGCGTTCTGATGCCGCACGCTCGTTGAGTGAGAGTCTGTGTACAACAGCAACAGCAAACAGGACAACTGGAAGTAAAGCCCCTGCCACGAGTAACACAAGATGCCACTTCAAAGTCAGCGTGCGTCCGCCGAAAGTACTCAAGTCATTATTTATACTTTTTTTTGGTAACCTGACTCCCAAGTGTGAGGGAAATTCCGTTTTATCTGATCTTGCCACGCTCTTTTGCCGAAAGCACACCAAGTTATTTTTGTGCTGTAATGATTTGGATTATAACTACCTATTAATCTAATACTAGTAAATTACCTACACCGACTTGCTTTGCACTACGGTGTAGGCTTTTAAGTAGCCCTGATGCTTTTTTCATAAACATAATCTTGCTGAATACAGTAGTTTTATCAACTGCGATCGCTGACTGCAACCGAGTACGTCAGCACGGCTATGCAAGGATTTGGGAGTTTGAGAAAGTCAGAATTAGTCGCAGGACACCAGATATGTTGGTGCGTTATCGCAAAGTGCAATGCGCGTCAATTGATATAGTGTATTGGGGTGTCGTACCCGGACTCTGTAACACACTCTACATTTATTTACATCTACGTCTTACGTTTTTTTAAGTTGAGCTACTTACATCACTAAGGACTTTTAAAACATCCTCTCATTGGGAAATTGACTCCGAGCCTACAAAGACCGTTGGAATGGCCATCACCATCAACATTACTAAGTTAGCAACCCAAAACAACGCAACAATGCCAAAACCTACCAATGTTAAATAGGAAAATGTTAATTGCGTGAATCCATCCAGCAGTTGCCATAAACGAAAAGCTGTGTAGAAAAAACCAATCGGTATAACAATACTTGGCACCAGCCAGCGACTAAAGACACGTTCACAGATGAGTTGCACGGCTACTATCAATAGGTAACTCCCCCAGAATACCCATGATTCAGGCTGCCTCCAAGCTAGAACTAACAATGAAATCGGTAACAAAACTCCAGCTACTAAGGCTAACTTGACCCACCATCTCAGAAATTGCAATTGCTTCTCACTAAACCCAATTTCTGCTGTGAAGGGTAAACGTCGAGCTTTAACACCAAAACCATAGCCAAGAGCTAGACTTGTTGTAATCAAAATAAAAAGCGTAAGAATCAATCCATTATTAACTGTCATCTGCTCTTACACCCAATACATTTATTCTATAAAAATCATATTTGATTTGGTGAAAAAATCTCAGTAGTAACGCACCATTCCAAACTCCCTTAGAGTAATGCCACTTCAAAATTCAAAATCAGATCGCCTCGACTGGATCTGCATAAGTATAGGTCTTACCTGCCCAATTTCGGACTGTAGCTGTACCGTTCTCATAAGCAACTAAAGTTTCCGCTTGAATTGGCACTTTGCCACCACCGCCTGGGGCATCAATTACATAAGTTGGTACAGCGTACCCAGTTGTATGACCGCGCAATTTAGAGATTAAATCAATGCCAGTTTGCACGCTTGTTCGCAAATGTGCAGTGCCAACAACTGGGTCGCATTGATAAAGGTAATAAGGTCGCACCCGCAGTTTGAGAAGTCCGTGAAATAGATTTTTTAGCGCTTCTTCGGAATCGTTTACACCTTTTAGTAGCACAGTTTGACTGCCTAGAGGAATACCACCATCAGCTAGGCGATCGCAAGCTTGCGCGACTTCAGGGGTAAGTTCTCGCACATGACAAAAATGCAAGGACAGCCACACACGATGCTTACGTAGCAAAACAACTAATTCTGGGGTAATTCGTTGTGGTAAGAAACTCGGCACACGGGAACCAATGCGGATAAATTCCAGATGGGGAATGCCACGCAGCCGTCGCAGCAAATTATCTAAAGGTTCATCAGACATCAGCAACGGATCGCCGCCGGAAATTAGGACATCACGCACCTCGGTGTGTTCTTCTAGATAAGCAATAATCGCATCCAATCGCCGCGTAACTGGATGCATCTCGCCTTGGCTAACCAAACGAGAGCGAGTACAGTAACGACAATAAGCCGCACAACTATCCAAAGCAAGTAGCAATACGCGATCGGGGTAGCGGTGTACAAGTCCTGGAACTGGAGTGTCGCTATCTTCTCCACAAGGATCTACCAAGTCTGTGCTACTGACAATAAGTTCTTCTTGCCGTGGAATCACTTGTAAGCGCAGCGGACAAAACGGATCTTTTGGATCTAGCAGTGATGCAAAATGTGGTGTTACGGCTACAGCAAACTTTTCTGGTGCTATTAAAAGTCCTTAAAATACTGTATGTAATTAATTCTGGTTAGATACTTAGACTCAGAAATGTTTGTATTAATCCTAGCTGCCCGATCGCATTTACTTATAATCATCCGTATTGCTATAGCAGTTGAAGCATTGTTTAGGACATAAACCGATGGTAAAACCTTGGGGCTAAGAGACTTTCTTTGCCTATTGCCCCTTGCCTCTTCCCTGCTCCAAAATTGAAGGGTAGTTGGTCAACCACCAACTACCCCATCAAATTTAAGAACTTTTGCAAAACTAATGCACTCTCTGATTTCTGATAATTGCCCACTTTATGTTACATTACATAAGCAGTAAAATTAACTAGATTATCCTGACCAAATTTCACTGAATCGCCGTTCAATAAGCGATATTGCATTCCAGGAGTTAGAAGATTGTTGTTTAAATAAATACCATTTGTACTCATATCAACAATCATATATGCATTTTGCGACCAGTCCCAATCGACTCGCGCATGACGACGAGAGACTATTCCCTCATTGGGAATACCGGTTAAGTCAATCTCTGGCGGCGCTATTCCTGGGCTTTGACTGCGACGACCAATAAAACCTCCCTCGCCAATGAGGTGAAATTCTCTACCGCTGCTATGAATCAGCTTTAAAACTGGCGCTCTTTGAGGTGGGGGGGCGTAAACAGGAGGTGTTGGTGGATAAGGAACTCGTGGCTGATAGACTGTTGAATAATCTACGGGGGTTTGTTGAGGAACTTGGTAGTTGGGTTGGTCTGTTCGCTGATACTGGCTAGGTGGTTGTTGAATGGGCGGTTGTTGAATGGGCGGTTGTTGAATGGGTGGTTGTTGAATGGGTGGTTGACTGGGCTGTGACTGAATAGGTGGTTGTGGTGTAGGAGTCACTACATTCCCTATGGGAGTTGAGCACCAGGGACAAACCTTAGCATTGTTAGGCAGGGCGCGGTTAAAATATTCGCAACTAGGATTAGGGCACCGATTTGCAGGCATAGGAATTTATATCATCAGGCATAGGTTGTAAAGCGACAAGACCTACTTTGCTGAGTAAACACTGACCCTGACGAGTTGTTAGCATCCGGGCAAATGTAGAACCACCGGCCAGGCGGTTACTGTCTTGAGGGTACACTACAAAAATAGGGTATCCCAAAGGATAGCTTTGGAAAGTAGTAACATCAACATAATAATCATCATGCTGACACAAGTCATCTGAGGGATTAATGGAGCGCCGATCGCGTTTTTGAAACAAAGGTTGGCTAGGATGGTTACCATTGGCGATCGCTAGGGGATAACCACTACACTGTTTCCATGTTTTACTGATAATCCCAAAACTGATAATCCCGGTAGCTCGTCCCTCTAAAATCTCGCTACGTATCTGGTTTTGAGTTTTTGTGGTGTCTTGTTTAGTCACTTTCGCTGTAAATAAAGCTTTGTCCTGGGGGTCATTTTTCAAAACTATTTCTTGAAATTTAGCGATCGCTTCCGGTTCGGTGGGAGCAAAAGGTTTGATTTCTAAAGGATTTGGCAGCTTAGAATTAATTTGTTGCCAATTAGTAATTTTACCTGTGTAAATTTGACGCAATTGCTCAATACTTATTTGCCCTCCCAGAGTATTAGCCAGATTTGAATCACGCTTATTAAATGCGACAAAAACAATTAATCCATCATAGGCAATTTGTTCTTTTTTTAGCTGGCTTGTAATCTTGTTTTCTAAACTAGTAATTGCAAAGTCTTTTTTCCCTGTTTGTACTTCTTCTATACTTTTAATGGGATTATTTACATCTGCTGATAAAACCGATTGATATGTATATATTGCTGTTGCATCTGGTCTTGGTTTAGCCAATAAATTTCCTAAACGATTGTCGTCTACTGGTTGCGTTAAAATAAAACTCCATGTACTATCTTTTTCTCCTGTATAAGTAAAATTTCCTGAAGGAAGATTGGGAACTTCTGAAAAACTCCGCAATAGTGTACGCCATCGAGCCAAATTCGGCTCATTGGTTTTCTTCCCTAACGAAAGCCAATACCAAATGCCTCCACCTAGTAGTAAAAAAGCCAGGATTCCTAGTAATAAAATTAAGGGCATTGGTAAACGCTTTTCGATTTCAACAGGAGCAGAAGAACGCACTGAACTATTGGCATTATCTTCTTTGGGAAGTTGCAATAGTGCTTGACGAGCCGCTTCTGCACTTGGAAAAGGAGTTTCCAACCCCATTAAACGATAAATAAATTGTTTTAAATTATTATCTGTATCTGGCCATTGTTGATTATCTCTAGGATCTAAAGGCTGATTAGAAGATAAATTAGTTGTTCTTCCTACCCATAAATAAAAAGCTACCATTCCTAGAGATTGTAAATCTTGTTCGGGTCTAGCGGGGGTTGGTTGAGGAATAACGGGTGGAATAAATAAGTTTTCCCAAATAGCTAAATCGCAAAAATATATAGAAAATTTTTGATGGCTTTCTAATTTAATTAAAATACTATCTAAATTGATGTTGCCGTGAGTTAAACCGAGTTGTACTTGGTTGGAAGGAAAACGCAGCTTTTGGGTGTGGAGAAATTGGAGAGTTTGTAATGCTTGATTGAGGAATTCCCGCACTTGAGGGGGTGTCATTGCTCCCTTTTCAAGGATATGTTTAGCTAAAGTTTGGGATGAGTCTATTCCTTTAGTTATTAAATAGCAGCGTTCTCCTTTATCATCAGCGATCGCTTCTTTAGTTTCCACAAGGCGAAAATTTTGAATTCGACTATCAGCTAAACTTACTCCACCTACTCTTTTAAAAGTTTCTTTGCGTTTTATTGTTTCGCTTTCATTAAAAGAACGACTGGGTAATAAATATTCTTTGATGATTACAGGCTGTTTATCTTTCAGTTGGATACCTGAGTATAAACGACCTAAACCCCGCGCACCCAAATAACTATTTATTTGATAAGTACCCTGGCTTCCCTTAATCTCAGCTTCCTGTGGTAAAGTTGCCAGAAAACCACATTCTAAGCAAAACTTAGCACCCTTGATTTGCTGCGAAGTTTGGAAAGGGCGATCGCAATTTAAGGGAGAATTGTACGAACAGGGGTATTCTTGATAAAAAGATTCTAGTGAAGGCATAGAGAAATTTTGTGAATTGCACCGACTACTTCCGTTGCGCTCAACCTTTAACTAATCCTAGCTTGAGTGCAGCCACAATAGCTTGAGTACGGCTAGTAACCTTCAATTTTTCAAAAATACTGGTGAGATGTGCCTTAACAGTAGCAACCGTCACATATAAATGCTTAGCTATTTCTTCATTAGAAGCACCTTGAGTTAACCAATATAAAACTTCTTGTTCTCTTTCTGTTAAATGCACTTGCTGACATGCTCTGACAGAAGAATCTGAATAAGCTTGAAAAAACCGAAAAAATCGACTCGCCACTTCTGAAGGTAAATAAATTTCCGATCTGGTGACAGTATTAATCGCTTCACACAATTGAGTCGCCAAACGATTTTTAAACACATAACCAGAGGCTCCCGCCTGCATTGCGCGGAAAATCCAGTCATCTTCTTGATGAGCAGATAATACTAAAACCTTACCAGAAAATGCAGCTTCCTTTAGACGCGCCAGAACCGTAATTCCATCACATCCTGTTAATTGCATATCTAACAAAATTAAATCTGGACTCTTTTGGTTAGTGAATTTTAAAACTTGTTCTACACAATCTGCATCACCCACAACTTCTACAGGTAACGCAGAACTAATATTATAAAAATTCAGCAGGGTACGTAACCCTTGCCGAAACCTTTCTTCATCATCTACCAGTAAAACCGAAAGCTTTTGATTGTTAATCATCTTTTTAATTACGAATTATCTATCCACTTCTTGGCCTCGGCAAAATCACCGAAAATTGTGCCCCACGTTCTGATAAAACTTGTGCCCAAATACTTCCTTGATGATCCAAAATAATTTTTTTAGCAATGGTTAAACCCAGTCCTGTACCTCCTCGACGACGGGAATAAAAAGGGGTAAATATTTTTTGTAAATCTTCTGGAGATAATCCTGGCCCCTGATCAGAAATTTTAATTAAAACTTCCTCTTGAAAAATCTGCCAGCTACAGTTAATAATCCCTGAATTTGGACTAAAATGAACAGCATTGCTCAGAATATTGTCAAATACTTGCTTCATTTGCAGTCGGTCTATTTTCAAAATAGTAGATGTATCTGGAATGTTTATTTGCAGGTTTTTTTCCTTAATCAAAGGTTGTAAATTTGTGACACTTTCAACAACTAAATTTCTTAAATCTTGGAGCGTAACTCTTAATTTTACACTTTGACCGCAATCAATAAGCTCGTTTAAATTAGTATCTAAATCTTGGATGCTTTCGCTGATGATTGTTGCTTGTTCTTGCCAAGGATTTTCCTTTAAACCCAAGCATAAATTATGTGCATACAATCCAATCAAACCTAAGGAATTACGCAATTGATGGCCTATTCGATGCAAAATATCTTCTAAAAGTTGAATTTCAGTTTTTTGTCTTCCATAGTCTAAGTAAATATCTACATACTTACCCAAAAGGATAGCACAACGTTGTATGTATAATTGCAAACTATCTGAAATATTTTCATCAGTAATGATTTGGATGTATTCCGGTTTTTGATTTCTATATCCTATGGGGCAAATATAACAAATGGATGAAAAATCTTTCAGTTGAAATTTATTCACAGTAAAAACAGGCGGAAATTCCGTCAGCCATACTTCTGAGCGCAAATAAGCTAAAGTTTTTTGAGAAAAAGGAGATTGGTGTTGCCGATAATTGATAACTTCCTGATGAGTTTTCAGCAAGCAATCATGATAAACAATTCGAGCGAAAAAAATTGGCTCTTGACTAGTTAATTGCTCAGACTCAAGTTGACAAAAACTTTTGATATCTGAAGAACTCAAATAATTAGAGCCATTTTCTAGTTTGTGTAGAGAAAAGCCTAGCGTCATAGCTTTACTCGCTTTTTGCAGCAAATATTTTTACTCTTCTGTTGTCTAGTATAAATTTATGCAGTGTCAACAATGTTTATTTTTTTATTAAATTATTTTTGTAACCTAATTATCACGAAGAATTATTAAGTTTTTATTCACAAGCGCAGCTCGCTTTTGTAAGTATATTAGGCAATAGGCAATAGGCAATAGGCAACAGGGAAGGAGATTTTTGAGTTTTATAGAGTTGTTTTAAAAATAAAATACGAGTTTCATAGCACTCTAATTTGTAATATTTTGATAAATATTGTAGGATAAACGTCTTGCTCTTAGTAGACTAAGTTTTTTGACTCATTCGGCAAAAAATATACTGTATCCAAATCAAAACTGCTCCAGACCAATCTACACACTAGAGTTGCTGTTTTTCGGATTTTTTAAGAAATGTTTTTGCCACACGTTAAGATTTTCTGCTTAATATCCTAGTCTCTATTATTTAGATCTAACCAAATCTGCAATTGTCTCAACGAGGTTGGCTGGATCGACTGGTTTGGGAATATGGCGTTGAAAACCTGCTAACATTGCCTGTTGATAATCAATTTCCCCGGCATAGGCAGTCAGAGCGATCGCTGGAATTTGTCCGCCTTGGTTTGGTGGTAAAGCTCTGATTTGTCGCACCAGCATATAGCCGTCTACCTCTGGCATTGCGATATCACTGAGTAACACATCTGGCTGGCAGTGCTTTAAAGCAATCAGCGCCTCTGTTGCCGAGTTAACGGCGATCGCATTTGCTCCATACTCCTCAATGAGAAAAACCACAAACTCCCGTGTATCGGCATCATCTTCTACAACTAAAACGGTGATGCCAGTCAAATCCAAACCTGGCTCAGACACTCCAGTATCTCGATGGATTTGGGGTGAGGTTACCATCAGGGGCAGTTTTACTGTAAAAGTTGCCCCCTGCCCTTCCCCTAGACTATGCGCCTGGACAGTTCCGCCATGCAACTCCACCAAGTGACGAACGATGGCCAATCCTAATCCCAGTCCCCCAAATTTTCGAGTTGTAGCGCCATCCTCTTGGCAAAAGTGTTCAAACACATGAGGCAGAAAGTCTGGGTGAATTCCCTTACCCGTATCGCTGACGATAATCTGAGCAAATTTTTCATTTGTGATTTGTGGTTGTTCATCTGCTACCGATGACAGCTTGATTTCAACTCGACCACCTGGTGGCGTGAACTTGATGGCATTGGAGAGCAAATTCCAAATTATTTGCTGTAATCGGCTGGGGTCACCCAATGCTAGCTCTAAGTCCGGTTGAAGTATTGTGTGAATTTCAATTGATTTAGCTTCCGCCGCCAACCGCACCGTTTCCATTGCCGCTAGAATCGTCGCTGCTAAATCCACCAAAGAAAAATTCAGGCTGAGTTTGCCGAGCAGAATCTTGGAGATATCTAGTAAATCTTCAATTAGTTGAGCTTGTAACGTGGCATTGCGGGTGATAATACTCAAGGCTTGGTCAGTTTTGGCTTGATTTAGCGTTCGAGTTTGCAACAGCTTTGACCAGCCAAGAATAGGACTTAGAGGCGATCGCAACTCGTGGGAGACAATAGCCAGAAACTCATCTTTGACGCGGTTGGCTCGTTCTGCTTCTTCCCGTGCTGCCTGTTCCCGTGCTAAAAGCTGTTCTCGTTCTTGTTCTGCGCGTTTGCGATCGCTAATGTCAATGACCGAACCGATGTATCCTTTATATTCACCATCCACCCCGAACCAGGGACTTGCAGCATCAATCGCCCAACGATATTCACCATCCTTGCACTGCAAGCGATACTCCAAGCGGAACGATGTCCGGCGATCGTTTGCTTCCAGAAAGATGTTTTTGGCGGATTCCCGGTCTTCGGGATGCACGGCATTGAACCAGCCGAACCCCAGGCCTGTTTCCTCGGTCTGCCCCGTAAACTCATACCAGCTTTGGCTGAGGTAGGTGCAATAGCCTGTGGCATCAGTTACCCAGACCATCACTGGGGCGTTGTCTGCCATGTTGCGGAAGCGTTCCTCGCTTTCCAAGAGTGCTTTCTCTGTTTGTTTGCGATCGCTAATGTTGGTGAACAAAATCGCAAACTTACGGCTGTCGGCTGCACCGACACGAAAGGCGTTAACATCGAACCAGCGGTTCATTGCCACCGATTGATCCTCAAACCGCACGGGTTCGCCTGTCAGCACGACTTGGCCGTAAATCTCAAACCAAGACTCTTCTAGATTGGGAACAAGTTCCCGCGCCGTTTTCCCTACTACTTCCTTGAGTCCCGTCAGCTTTTCAAATACTTGATTGACTTCGAGTAACCGATAGTCATTTGGTTTACCGTTCTCGTCAAATAGCATTTCGCACAGGCAGAAGGCTTCATCAATAGAATCGAACAATATGCGATAGCGATGTTCGCTTTCTTGTAGCGCCAGGATAGAGCGATCGCGTTCAAATATAATGCTAGCGATTTGAGTGCCGAAGTCAGCTAATTGGTATTCCCAATCACTCGGCATTCGTGCTTCGTCGAAGCAAAGCATCAAAGAACTAACTGGCACGTTGTTTGCGTCCAGCACAGGCTGAGAATAGCAGCCCAACACACCATGAGCCATATATAAGTTCCGCCATTCCTGCGACCATCCTTGATCATTGGCGATATCTGCACAGATAATCGGCTGCCCACCAAAGACCCCTTGACCGCAGATATCGATGCACAGGTCATTAATGGGGGCATCCTGAAGTTCCTGGCTAAATGATGGCTCAAAGTCTGGGGTGATGAAATACTCACACCTTTGTCGTTGGGCATCGGTGACAAAGATGCAAGCACGGGTGCGGGGATTGAGATGGGACACCGAGGCACACACGGCTTTTAAACATTCATTCAACGGATGCCCTGATGCGATTAACTCCAGCAGTTTCTTCTGCTCCACCAGCATCAGTTCCGTCTGTTTGCGTTCGGTAATATCCTCAGCAATTCCGCCCAGATACAGCAACTCACCTTGGGCGTCATGTATGGGAAAACCGCGATCGCGAATCCAGACAATCGATCCATCCGGACGAATTACCCGATACTCTTGGCTCAATTGCCCTTGAATGCGCTGTTCCCAACCGGCTTGAATGCGTTGGCGATCGTCGGGATGAATAAATTCAATGAAACGGCTTAAGTCTGTATAAATCTCCCTAGCCGAGCGACCCCAGACTTGCTCGTAGGAAGGGCTGACATAGATTAGCCGATGTTCGCGGGCATCGCTAATCCAAATTACATCCTTGCTATTCTCGGCAAAAGTTCGGAATCGGGCTTCACTTTCTTCCAGGGCGGCTTTGGCTCGTTGGCGATCGGTAATATCAAGGACGGTTCCCAGAAACTCAACAGCTTGCCGCAACTCTCCTTCACCTGCGAATATTGCCTGCCCATTAGTGGATATCCACCGCTCGGTACCGTCATCCCAAACGATGCGGTAGTCAATTTCGTAAGTCCCCGACGATTTCGGATTGAGAGCAGCACTGATGGCATTCACCACCCGCGGGCGATCGCCTGGGTGAATACGCTGCATCATCCGCGACAGGGGCAACACCACAGCATCCTCTGACTCACCCCAGATTTCTCGCATACGTTCGTCTAACTCTACGAGATTCGTAACGGGGTCATAGTACCACGTCCCAAGTTGAGCGATACGAATTGCTAGCCGCGATCGCTCCTCGCTCCGTCGAATCGCTGCATATTCCGGGTCACTCATGGGAGTGGAACGGTTCATGATGTTTTTACTCTACTCTCATAAATTGACCTAGCATCCTAATATATCAAACAAAATATATCAAAAGGATGATTTTTCAGTGACGAAGTTGTGTTTTTAAAGCTGTCATCTACCTTTTATATGGTATCGATTTGAAGACCGATCGTTAAGGCTGACGCGGGGAGATGGGGAGATGGGGAGGTGGGGAGGTGGGGAGAAATAACCAATGACAAATGACCAATGACCAATGACCAATGACCAATGACAAATGACCAATGACAAATTCCCAATCAAAAAATATCGACAAAAGTCTAATTACTTTACAAGGGTGATACAGATAACCTAGATGCATCTGGATTTAGTTACCAGCACAACACCTTCATGCTTATCTTCGTTCTTCAAACTTTAGCGGAAATTCTAGCTGGAGGAACTTCACTTACCAGTACAGAGCAGATTGACTTCAGCCATCCCAGTAATCGCAGGGAAGAAGGAGCCGGTCCGACTCTCAATTTATATATTTATGATATTCGTGAGAGTAAGCAGTTCCAACAGGCCGGCAGGCAAGTTGAACGTAACATTACACGTCATTTGCAAGCCGGCATTGTCAATTGGGCACCTGTTTGGTTTGATGTTTCGCTGCTATTAACAGCTTGGGATAGGACGACTTTAGGCGAGCATCACTTCCTCAGTGAAGCATTGACCGTACTTATGCGCCATCGAGCTTTAGAGGAGGAGTTTTTAGTTCCGGAATTGCGGGGTTACGGTAGTTTGCCAATGATGGTTGGACTACAACCGTCACTCGAACCGGGCAGTTTATGGAGCGCTCTTAATGTACCTTTGCGCTCAGCTTTATATTTAACAGTTACTGTGCCTCTTGATACGCAATCAACTACAGTACCTTTAGTTTGGGAACGAATTTTCGATCTGCGAAATCAAATGCACGGCAGTGGTAATGGTAGTACCCAAATTATGACGAGGCGAGTAGTAATTGCAGGTGTTGTCAAAAGTGCAACAACAAATCTGCCATTAATGGGGGCAAAAGTTACTCTGCTGCGAACTAAAAAATTCATGGAAAGCAATAAAGAAGGGCTGTTCTTTTTTGAAAACCTTGAGATGGGTAACTATGTTTTAAATATAGATTGTCCTGGCTATTTACCCCAAAATGTTAATGCATTGGTAGATGACCAAAGCCATACTTTCAAAGAAATATTTCTAACTCCTGAATAATTAAGCTTTTACTGACTTGGAGGCATTTTCATGGCTCGACTTGATTACTTTGCTCCTGGTGTTTATATCGAAGAATTTGACCGAGGGAGCCGACCGATTGAAGGTGTTAGCACAGCAGTTGCCGGATTTGTAGGTTTTACAGAAGCTGTTCGAGATGATGCTGAGCTATTTAAGCCGATGTTGGTGACCAATTGGACGCAATATCTCAACTATTTTGCTCGTCCTAATTCTGATGGTTTCACCGATTTTAATGCCTACTTACCCTTTGCAGTTTATGGCTACTTCATGAATGGTGGCGGTCGCTGCTGGGTAACAAGCATCGGTACTGAATTACCAGGCGCACCCAAACCCGCAACTCCAGAACCGGCTAATCTACGAATCAACTCTCGTGGCAATCGTCCAGCCTTACGCGTTACTTTGCGTCCCGAACAAGCAGCAGGCGGATTAGTAAATATTATAATTACTGACGGTTCTCCTCGTGCTTTACCTGAAGGTACTGAAGGAGAAGCTCCTCCAAATACCGGAGAATACTTCACCGTCCAAATTCGTCGGGGAGATGAGGTTTTAGAGCAATACGAAAACTTGACCATGAACCGCGAACCCGGTCAGGTTGCGACTTATGCGTTGGCGGCTTTGAGAAATTCTATGTATGTCACCGTAGAAGACTTGACTCAAAGCGGACAGCCTTTAACTCGCCGTCCGGTTAACGGTCAGTACGAACTAGCACCGCCAATTGTTGCTGCCACACCAGACAGATTCTCACGAGATTTAGAAGGGGTACGGGACGATCGCACCGGGGTACGCGGTATTTTTGAAATTGATGAAATCACAATGCTGGCTTGCCCTGACTTGATGCGGGCTTATCAAGAGCAAGTGCTGAATTTGGATCAAGTCCACGGCATCATGGAACTGATGATTAGTATGTGCGAAGGTTCCGCCAGTGGCGATATTCCCAATCCACCAAACCGCATGGTTGTACTTGATACACCACCCGATGCTGTCAAACCCCAACAAGCGGTGGATTGGTTGAATAGATTTAACCGTCGTTCGATGTTTGGAGCGCTGTATTATCCCTGGATTAAAGTTCCAAATCCACGCGATCGCGGCAATCCCATTTTAGTACCTCCTTGCGGTCACGTCATGGGTGTTTGGGCACGCACCGACGAAACTAGAGGAGTTTACAAAGCACCTGCAAACGAAGTACCCAGAGGCGTAATTGGTCTGGGTTACGACACCAACTTCCGCGAACAGGAACTATTGAACCCCCTTGGTATCAACTGCATTCGCAGCTTCCCAAATCGGGGTATCCGCATCTGGGGTGCGCGTACTTTAGTCGAACCAGATAAAACAGAGTGGCGTTATATCAGCGTCCGACGCTTAATTAGTTACCTAGAAAAATCAATTGAACTAGGTACTCAATGGGTAGTTTTTGAACCCAACGACCAAGATTTATGGGCGCGTGTCCGACGCACCGTCAGCAACTTTTTAGAACGAATTTGGCGTGAAGGTGCTTTATTTGGCGATTCACCAGAACAAGCATTTTATGTGAAATGCGATGCCGAACTGAATCCACCAGAAACCATAATTTTAGGTCGTTTGTATGTCGAAATCGGAGTTTGTCCCGTTAGACCAGCAGAATTTGTAATCTTCCGCATCAGTCAATGGAATGCACTTGACGAGCAGCAATAAGTCATTGGGCATGGGGCATTGGGCATTGGGCATTGATAAATGACAAATAACCAATGACCAATGACTAATGACCAATGACTAATGACTAATGACTATTCACTTATTTAGGAGATGAAATATGCCTGGGGAATATGTAGTCGCGTCTGTGTTCTATTTTGAAGCAGACGGCATCACTGAAAAATTCGTTCAATCAGTCACCGGATTGGGTGCAAAAAATAATGCTACCAAAGGCGTTAGAGGCTCAAGTAAAAATGGTAAGACATTACGCCAAAATCTCCCCGGACAGGCAGAGTTTAATAATGTCACAATTACCATGAATTACAATGGTGACGAAAGTCTACACAAATGGTTTTTAGCCTGTAGCGAAGATGGAAAACCTCGTCAATGGGATGAAAATCGCAAAGCAATTTCGGTTGTTGGTTATACGCAAGATAAGAAAACAGAAGTCATTCGTTATAACCTAAAAGCTTGTTTCCCTGAATCATATACAGGCCCAGAATTTGATGTCACAAAAAATGACCCGGCAACAGAGAAAATTGAAGTATCTATTGAGGGTTATGAAATAATCGCACAACAAAAAGAAGTCAGAGCATAAAAGTGATTGGGGACTGGGGATTGGGGACTGGGGATTGGGGAATAGTATTTTTCATCTTAATTCCCTAGTCTCCATTTCCTAGTCCCCATTCCCTCCTAGTGTAAAAAACAATGGCTGCCATACCAGAAATTCTAACAAACTATCGTTTCTTTTTAAGATTAGACATAGGTCAAAATGATAGCGATGGCTATTTTTTGGAATGCCAAGGCTTTAAAAGAACCCAGGAAGTAATTGAAATTTGTGAAGTCACTTCTCAAAAATGGGGGACTGCTTCAAAAGGCAAAGCGGTCAGAACCAAACTTCCTGGGAATGCTAAAAGTGGTAATATTACTTTGCGTAAAGGTTTGAACGCTTCCAAAGATTTATGGAAGTGGTTTGAAGAAGTTGAAGACGGTAAGTGGGCGCAAAAACGTGAGTTCATTTCTTTATCTATTTACGATCAGGCATCTAACAAAGAAGCTAGATTTGAATTAGCTGGCGCTTGGCCTACCAGTTACAAAATTGCTGATGTCAACGCTAACAGTCATGAAATAGAAATTGAAGAATTGGAGATTGCTTTTGAGGAATTTCAACGCACACAATAAATCGGAGGGAAAAAGGGAAAAGGTGAAAGGTTAAAGGGAAAATGAAGAATCTTCCCTTTACCCCTTCCCCTTTCCCCCATTCAAAGCGAGAAGTCTAATTAATTTAGGAGAAATATGTTTCCCACAGAGTTTGAATTTACACTGCCTAAAGGGTATCTAGACTCTGAAGGCAACCTCCACCGCAAAGGTGTAATGAGATTATCAACAGCCATAGATGAGATTGCACCTTTGCGCGACCCAAGGGTAAAAGCTAATCCAGTTTATGCCACAATTATTATTCTCTCCCGCGTGATTACTCACTTGGGTGCTTTAACTGATATTAGTCCTGCAATAGTAGAAAACTTTTTCGCCCAGGATTTAAATTATCTTCAAGATTTTTATCGTCGAATTAATGGCTTGGAAGGCGAAACTTCTTCAGCAGAAGATGTAGTTAATTCTCCTGAGCCAATGCTTCAGAATTGAATTTGGGCATGGGGCATTGGGCAAACTGGGCATTGGGCAAACAGGCCAGGGGAAAAGGTTAATGGTTCGACAAGCTCACCAACCGGTTAAAGGTTAAAGGAATAAATTTAATCTTTCCCCTTTTCCCCTTACCCTTTCCCCATGCCCTATGCCCTATGCCCCATGCCCCATACGAATCCCCAATCCCTATGCCGCGTAAAAAGGATAATCTCTGCACTGAATTTACTTTCACTCTTCCTAGAGGGTTGAGTGATGGTGAAAACCGAGTACATCGTCAAGGAGTGATGCGTTTAGCCACTGCTAAAGATGAAATTTTGGTGCAAAAAGAACGCAAAGTTCAAGAAAATTCAGCTTATGGCGTGTTAGTAATGCTTGCACGTGTGATCGTTCGCTTGGGTAGTCTCAACTCTGTGACCACGGAATTACTTGAAGGACTGGTCTTACATGATATTGCCTATCTGCGAGAATTTTACAATCGAATTAACCAGCAAGGTAATGCACATATTCCGACACAATGTCCACACTGCAATACTCAATTTTCAGTGGAGCTAGAACTGGCGGGGGAGTCATAAGCTACCCCTCTGATAATTTATATGAGGAGGTAGCTTTTATTGCTTATCATTTTCATTGGTCACAAGATGATATTTTAAATTTAGAACATACTACCCGTCAGCGTTGGGTGGCGGAAATCAATAAAATTAACCAAAAATTAATATGAAAGTAAAAGTTAGCTATTCACCAACTCTAAGTGAAATCAATGAAGTTGACCTGACCATAGACACTACAACGAGGGGAGAATGGATAGTAGGCCGTTCTCCTACTTCTGATTTAGTCTTGGAAAGTCCTGATGTCAGTCGCCAACATGGTAAGTTCTTTGTCAAAGGTGGTACTTATTACTTCAGTGACCTTGGCAGTAGAAATGGCTCAATAGTTAATGGTAAACAAGCTGAAAAGGAACGACCATATCTTTTGAATGATGGAGACGTGATCCGAATTGCAGATTACGTTCTGATTATGGAAGCAGTCGCTCCTTTGGCTGAGCAATTACCAGAAACTGTCTTTAGAATTATAGATCCTTCTTTGTTTTCTCGATCGCGATCGCCTGAAAATGCCAGCACTCCCAATGTTGTTAGTCCAACCCCAGAGGTAGTCAGCGAAGTTTCAACCCCAATTACTAACGAAGTAGAAACACCAGAAATTAGCGAAATTTCAGAAGTTGCTTCCACTCAAACTGATGATGATATCCCAGTTGTTGAAATCACCAGCCCAGAAAACATAGTTCAACCACCAGAAGGTGTCAGCGAAATTCCACACGATGTCCGTAATGATATTGTAGATTTGCGTACACTAGTCATTGAAGAAGTTACCCTAAATGTTGAGGAAATAGAAGTCCCAGAAGCTAGCCAAGCCCAGTCGGATGAGGCAATAGCCACACCCCAAGATGTTATCGAGACTCCTGAAGAGGAAATTACACCTGCGGAAACTACTCACGATGAAGTTACAGATTTTGAGTCAGCGTTGGCAGCAGAAGCTACTTTTGTACAACGGCGTGAAATAGAAAACGCCATTCCCCAACCTACTGAGGAACGCGATGCAGAGTTGGAAGCAGCATTAGAAGCAGAAGTTACCTTCGTACAGCCACGTGATATTATTGAGGCTAATGTTTTTACAGATACTCCAGATCGGGATGCAGAATTTGAAGCCGCACTAGAGGCAGAAGTCACCTTCGTGCAGCCGCGTGACATATTCAACCGAGTATCCCAAGAGAATGCTGTTCCTGAAGCTACTCAAGAAGAAACAGTAAATTTAGATACACCAATTGCTACAGAAGATACCGCAGATGTTGACGAAGTTACGAGTGATGTTATCCCAGATACTAGCGAAATTAGTGAAGACGTTGACATTCAACATCAGGACACATCCAGTCAAATTATAGAGGAAACTAGTGAGGAATTAGTAAATTTAGAAACGCCAATTCCATCGGAAGACTTGGCAGATGTCGAGCGAGTAGAAACTGATGAAACAGTTAGCGAAGTTCCTGAAGGTTTGAGGGCACCTGATTATAATGTTCCAGAAGTTTTCAGTAATCAATACGTTGATTTGACTGATACAACTACAGAAGAAGTCAATGTAAATGAAGTTTCTGATTCAGACGAGATTCAATCTTTGGAACCAGTAGAAAACGAAGCTCCTGAAATCATCAATCAAACTGTTGAAGAAGTTTCTGAAGTAGAAATAACTGAATCTGAGGAAATTTCATCTGAAGTAGAAGCAACTGAATCTGAGGAAATTTCAGAAGAGATTGTCAGTGAACCTGCAAAAGCGATCGCTCAAAAAAACATAGTAGTAATTGCTCACGAAAGCAAGAAATCAGAACTTGCAGAATTGGTTGCTCAGCATCAGGAATTTTTCTCACAGAGCTATACAATTACCTGGCCATCTGTTAGCGAAGTTTTACATCAACAAGCAGGTATAACTATTAGTCAACAAACCCCCGCGCCAACTTCTGGAGGATTTCAAACAATTGCTTCATTGGTTGGGTCGGGAGAAATTTTAGCAGTGATTTTCTTGAGAGATTTGCTACAACCTCAGCCTGGTCAAGCAAATGAGGAAGCACTGCTGAGATTATGCACTATTAATCAAGTTTTACTAGCAACTAATGTACCAACCGCAGAAGCGATCGTGCATTATCTCAAACAGGTAGTAAATTAGCACTAAGTGGGGAGGGGGAGGGGGCAGGGGAAAAGGTTAAAGGTTAAAGGGAAAAGGAATAAATATAATCTTTCCCCTTTTCCCCGGTTGGTGAGCTTGTCGAACCATACCCCTTTCCCTTTCCCCATGCCTTATGCCCAATGCCCTGATGTAAAAAAATGTTTGCCAAATTCAAAAGTTTATTGAGACAGCCGGTTATTTTTTCAAGTGCGATCGCTACACTTTTACTAGTAGGTATTCAAAAACTTGGGGTTTTTGAACCTCTGGAAATGAGAGTCTACGACCAGATGATGCAATTACGCGCTGACCCTGGCCCAGACTCTCGTCTGTTGATTGTTGCTTTAACTGAACAAGATCTTCAAAAATGGACTTGGCCGCTGTCTGGTGAACTTTTAGATCGACTGTTAGGTAAACTTGAGGAATACGAACCGCGAGCCATTGGTCTAGATATTTTTCGCGATTTACCAGTACAGCCTGGTCACGATAAACTACTACAACGCTTACAACAGAGCGATCTCATCATTCCCATCTGCAAACATTCTGGTTTTAAAAATCCCGGAGTTGCTTCTCCTCAAGGTGTTGAACCAGAGCGAGTGGGATTTAGCGATGTTGTAGAAGATACTGATTCTACAATTCGCCGCAATTTATTATTAGCAAGTTCAGATGAATCTGACCCTTGTCAAAGTACATATTCCTTTAGTTTACAGCTAGCACTCAAATATTTAGAAGTTGGCGGCATCCAACCAGAATTTACCCCAAATAAGGAATTAAAATTACGAAATATTGTATTTAAGCCCCTGCAAAGTAATGCTGGCGGTTATGAAAAAGCCGATACCAACGGTTACCAAATCTTGCTGAATTACCGTTCTGGTCATCAAATTGCCCAGCAGGTAACAATTACAGAAGTCCTTGAGAATAAAGTTAAACCAGATTTAGTCAAAGGTCGTATCGTTTTAATTGGTTCAACAGCAAATAGTTTACTTGACATTTTTAATACGCCATTTGCTAGTGGTAAGTCAGATAATTCTGGCAAGATGGCAGGAATTGAAATTCATGCCCAGAGTGTTAGTCAAATTCTTAGTGTAGTTCTTAATCAACAGCCTCTATTTTGGTTTATCCCTGAGTGGGGTAAAGTTCTTTGGATATGGGGATGGACTGTAGTTGGTGGTTTATTAGTATGGCGAATTCAGCATCCTTTAGCTTTAGGATTGGCAGGAGCAACAGCCCTAGCAGTTTTATTTGCAGGTAATTTTTTCATTTTTACTCAAGCTGGATGGTTACCTGTAATACCTCCAATGTTAGGGTTAGTATTTACTGGCGGGAGTGTCCTTGCCTATACTGCTTATAAAACGAAAGAAGAACAAAAAGAAATTACACAAAGAGTTCAAGAACACCAACAATTAATTATCGAATTACAAGCACTTTTACGGCAACGCGGTGATGCTTCCAATGAAGCGCCAACAGTAATTGCTGATTCTATTGGGCAAGAAATTGCACTAGGCACGTTACTAAACAGCCGCTACAGAATTACTGAAAATTTGGGTTCTGGAGGATTTAGTAATACTTATTTAGCTGAGGATATCAAGCGCCCTGGTAATCCCCAGTGTGTAGTTAAACAATTACGACCTCCCCGCCAAGATACAGAATATTTAAATGTTGTCAGGCGCTTATTTGACGCTGAAGCCGAAATTTTAGAAATTTTGGGTAAGCATCCACAAATTCCCCAATTGTTAGCTTTTTTTGAAGAAAATCGCCAGTTTTCTTTAGTGCAAGAATTTGTCCGGGGGCACGCTATGGATAAAGAACTAACTTCTGGTGTGCGACTCAAACAAACTGAAGTTGTAGAGATACTAAAGGAAGTTTTACACGTGCTTGTTTTTGTTCACAGCTATGGTGTAATTCATCGAGATATCAAACCTAGTAACTTAATTAGACGAGAATCAGATCGGCATATTGTTTTAATTGACTTTGGCGCTGTTAAACAAATTCAGCCCCAACAACAAGAATATCAAACTATTTCAATTGGTACTCCTAGTTATGCTCCTTCTGAGCAAATGAGTGGGTTACCAAAATTAAACAGCGATATCTATGCATTAGGAATTATGGGTATACAGGCTTTAACTGGAGTAGACCCAAGAGTATTTCGCAGAGATGCAAATACTGGTGAAGTAATTATCCAAACTGAACCTGACGGCAATACAGAGGTTTGGCACAGTTGGCGCGACTTAGCTGACGTTACAAATGAGTTAGTTATTATCTTAAATAAGATGGTACATTACGACTTTACTCAAAGATATCAGTCAGCAGCAGAAGTGCTAAAAATTCTTGAAAGTCTCTAAATATGAAATAATTTAGAATTCAAGAGCTAGATTTTATAAGAATAATATAAAATTACAGCACATTTTATTTCAATAAGGTACACAAGGCCTGCCAGGATGCCCAATAATGCCACAAATTACAAACAATTAAATAAGCGAATTCTTTTTTCTCTAGTTATTATTCTCACTATTGGGCTTTTATATAGCCACTATCGCTATTCTATTTTGTGGTTGAATCAAGAGGTAGGAGGAATTTTTTATCAGATATTTTGGTGCTTGTTCGCCTTTCTATTTATCACCACTCGGTCTTCAGTTTGGCAAATCCCTTTGTGGGTATTGGTAATTACTTGCTTAATAGAATTTCTGCAATTGTGGGATCAACCATTTTTAAATTGGGTACGTTCATTTTGGTGGGGAAAAATGTTATTTGGTAGTGTCTTCACTTGGGCAGATTTTCCCTATTATTTTATTGGGAGTGGGTTCGGATGGTTGTGGTTGCGGCTTTGCGTCCGGGGAGTAAAGCTCAAATAATTTAGTTGTTTTCTCATTTTTCGTAATAAGTTGGGTATGGACTGAGATATTCTGTTTGCAAACTGCGATCGCTATTCTCAGCCTTACTATCTTTGACTGCAACTCAGTATCAGGCTACATTTTGGGTTCTTTTCATAACTTTACATTTATCATACGGTAAATACGTCAAGTTACAGTATTATAGTTGGAGTTGCGATCGCTTCCTTTAATTACCGTAGACAGCAAGCAAAGGAAGCGAATGCGAAAACTCCTCTATGGATTGAATGGAGAATTTACATGAGCTACAAGCACATTGAAGTCAAACCAGTAGCTGGTTTCATCGGTGCCGAAATCAGTGGCGTCGATCTTTCGCGTCCTCTGCACGACGAAGCAGTCCAAGAAATTCGTCAAACACTATTGAAGTGGAAAGTTGTATTCTTTCGCGGTCAGAACATTGACCATGCTGCACAAATCGCTTTCACATCTCGTTTCGGTGAAGTAACTTACGCACATCCCCACGAAGATGAGCCTATCGAAGGTTACTCACAAATCTTGCCTATTGACCGCAGCCGCTACGAAAAGCGCAACGGTTTGCGCCGTTCCAGCTACGAGAGCCGCTGGCATACCGATGTGACAGCAGTTGTCAATCCCCCTGCGGGTTCAATTTTGCGTGCGGTTAACGTTCCCAGCATCGGTGGCGACACACAGTGGACTAATTTGGTTGCAGCTTACGAGGGTCTGTCAGCACCCGTGCGGGCGCTTGCAGATACATTGAAAGCCGAACATCGTTTTAATGCGCGTTTGAATTTGCCTAGCAACAGCAAGATTGCCCAACGCATCGCTGCAAATCCTTTGGTTTCCATCCATCCAGTGGTTCGGGTTCATCCTGAGACGGGCGAACGTGCGTTGTTTGTGAACCCTGGCTTCACCTCGCACATTCTAGACGTGTCACGACAAGAAAGCGACCTGCTGCTTGAATTATTTTTCAACCAAATCACCAAGCCCGCCTACACTACCCGCTTCCGCTGGAACAATGGTGACATAGCCTTTTGGGACAACCGCGCCACCGCCCATTTAGCCCCTCAAGATCTAGATCATATAGAAGTCGAGCGCGTACTTTACCGCACCACCATCACAGGCGACGTTCCAGTTGGGGTTGACGGTTTCCGCTCCCAAGTGGTAGAAGGTGAAGCTTTCAACAGCGAATTACCAACCGTTTTGAAAAACCAAGCCCAGAAACTGGAAGCCCAACCAGTACTTTCATAAAGTACAACGTCAATAGGGTTGCAATTTAAATAATTTACATAGTAGGGTAGCACAGCTAGCTATGCTACCCTACAAAATTCAAGCCCCAGTATCAACGGTATGGGGTTAATCTAAAATCTAAAATTATTTGACACTAGCCAAAAATTTACTTTTGGACTTAATTCGTATCTTCAAGATTATTAATCCATTTAGAGGTATTTATTACCTTACTAATAAAAGTATCTTGGGCAACTAAAGTTGCTCTATGAAGTTCTTCATCAGTAGCAGTACCCGCATTATTTTCAAAGGCGAGGGTTCCTGTCGCATCAGAAAGAAACTCTACAGAAAAACCCAGATGGGCGGCTTGTCTAGCGGTTGTGTCACAACACATTTGAGTCATGTATCCGGAGATAACGACGGTATCAATATTCCTTTCTTTGAGCCAAGCCTCTAACTCTGTTGCAGTAAAACTTCCTGGCAAATTTTTTTCAATCAGGAGATCGTAGGGATATTTGGCAATTTCTGGATGAAGCTCCCATTCTGGACTTCCCTTTTGAAAAATGGGAGAGTTTTCTAGCGGCTGTGTATGTCTAACAACAATCACAGGTATATCTCGCTCTTTAGCAATATTCATTACTTGAAGAATATTATCTAAACTTCCCGATGGATAGGTTATTGGTAGCTTACCTGTGAAGTATTCGTTTTGAACATCGATTACTAATAAGGCTCGTTTCATGTTGATTCTTGTCCCTGATAACTTGGAATTATTTGTCAATAAATTAACGTGAGTTCGACGGTTATAAAAAGCCAAAAAGCTGCACTGCCTCCTGCCATTTTTTAGTTCATCGAACTCACGTTAATCTAATACTCCATGAACTGAAACTAGCCGTAGGCTATTAGGAGCGTAAAGTTTTGTCAATTTTAGTTCTGCTAGATTGCGATCGCTCGTGCATTAGTCAACCATCCCAAAATCGTCCTAGCTGACGAACCAACTACCGCATTAAATAGCAAATCCGGTCGAGATGTAGTCAACCTCATGCAGACATTAGCCAAAGAACAAGGCTGTACAATTCTACTCGTCACCAATGATAACCGAATTCTAGATCTAGCCGATCGCATTGTGCAAATTGAAGATAGCAAACTGACCAACCATGAAGTTTTAAGCGCAGCCGTTTAGCCCTCGTAAATTGGCGAAGGTATTGCTAAAGCTATCCCTTTAAAAATATATTAAACTGAAGTCATTACGATTACAGTAAGCCTTAGCAATTTGACTGATAGAGGGTGTGAATCATGGCAGGGGAAGAGGCTCCGAGACTTGATTTGGCTAGCAAAGCTGATTCTTTTATGCTCTATCCACAAAAAGCTCTGGTTTCGAGCGCCTCAGCAGATTGGGATCGGTTTTATCTTCAATACCACCGTCAGCCACCGTATGAAATGGTTGAACACTCCTGTAGGCAGCACCGCATCATTATTCACGATCGCACGCTGCAATCACCTATGATTGAGACCATTGAAGAACTAACCCAACCGACTCAAATTAGCTATGGAACGATCACAGTTATACCAGCAAATGCCCGAAACTGGGCGTGTTGGAATACTGAACATCAATTTATTGCGTTGGCTTTTGAATCGACACTATTAGCCCAGTACATTGCTGAAGCGCCCGACATAAAAGATGTTGAACTGACACCCACTCTCAGTCGTCCCGATCCCTTAATTCATAGCATTGGATTAGCCCTTAAAACAGAACTGGAATCGAATGGTATGGGGGGGCGTCTGTATGTGAACGCAATGACGACTGCGTTAATAGCTCACCTGTTATGCCATTATTCTACTCACAAACAGATGCTTCCGGCAGTCGCAAGCGGTTTGCCAAAACGCAAATTGCAGCAGTTGGTGGATTATATTCATGCTCATCTAGAACAAGACTTGACATTATCGGCTTTAGCCGCAGTGGTTCATATTAGTCCGAGTTATTTCTCTTTTTTGTTCAAACAGTCAACAGGTTTGGCACCCCATCAATATGTGATCCAGTGCAGGATAGAACGTGCCAAGAAATTGCTATTGCAAGATGAACTAACGATCGCAGAAATTGCCCATATTCTTGGCTTTACCCATCAAAGTCACCTCAGTCGTCACTTCAAACAATTAGTTGGGGTCACTCCTAAAGCCTTTCTCAAAAGTCAGTAAGAATGTGTCCAAAATCGAAAGAACGTGCAAGACAGGGTTGATGCAGTTTTATAGAGTTTATTTATAAAGATTTTTCTTTATAAAACCAACGCCATTTTAGCAATACAGTTGCCAGCTTTCTCATCAGCAAGCGATCGAGTCAGATTTTGCTGACAATAGCAATCATCACCGTAACCAATTTGTGTTGCCATCAAACTGTTATGACGACAAATCAAAAATCAGAGAATGTACAACAAAGTTCTGAGTCTGCTTTTAATACTCAACATCGTTAGTGTGACTCACACAAGTGATTACCGAAAAGGAACATCGTCTTCTATAAAAGGAAGGGAGTTATGAGCAAAAGCATATCAACGCTAAGGGGTGTTAGCTACCTCATTTCAACTGTTTTAATCCTGACGTTTGCAGGAGCCTGTCATTCTGTTGATTCCAATGCAAAAGCAGAAAAAGCACAAGCTACCGCAGCCGTTCGCGTCAAACTTGCCTCAGTCCAAGCTGGAAAAGTTCGCAACACCTCAGAATTCATTGGTCGGTTAGAGTCGCGGCGATCGATCGCACTTCACCCCCAAGTTGATGGGCGAGTCGCTCAAATCTTCGTTCAGCCTGGAATTGAAGTTGCAGTGGGCACTCCTCTGATTCAAATCAATCCCGATCGCCAACAAGCCGAGATTACTAGTTCTCGTGCTGCCGCCGCCTCAGCCCAAGCAGACGTTGAAAGTGCCAAAGCTTCACTAATTCCCTTAGAAGCCGATCGCCGGGCTAAAGCGTCAGATGTAGCACTGCAACAGCAGCAATACGATCGCTACTCAACCCTGTACCAAGAAGGCGCAGTCAGTCAAGAAGTGTTAGATGGCAGGCGCAATAACCTTGATAATGCCAAAGCAGAACTTGATGCCGCTAAAGCTCGAATTGAAGCACAGCGATCCATCATTGCCAGTAAGGAGAAAGTTTTCCAACAGGCGGCTGCCAATGTTAGGGGACAGCAGGTTGAACTTCAGTACTACCAGATTATTGCTCCTTTTGCCGGGACGATTGGCAATATTCCCATAAAGGTGGGCGATTATGTCAGTCCTTCCACTCAACTTGCAACCATTACCCAAAATCATCCTTTGGAAGTCAATTTATCAGTACCCTCAGAACGCGCTGCTGATTTACGACCGGGAATGACTGTACAGCTCATTAATCAACAGGGCAAGTTAATTGGCAACAGTCAAGTTTTTTTTATCTCACCTAATGTCAATAATCAAAGTGAATCGATCTCGATCAAGGCGCTCTATACCAATCCAGACGGGCGTTTACGAGCCGATCAACAAGTGCTGTCACGAGTGATTTGGGATGAGCGTCCAGGTGTGCTTGTACCGACGGCGGCAATTTCCCGCCTGGGTGGGAAAGACTTTGTTTTCGTCGCTCAGAAGACTGATACAGACCTAGTGGCTCGTCAAAGACCTGTGATCCTGGGTGAGGTGGAAGACGGAAACTACCAGGTGATTGAAGGGCTGAAACCCGGCGAACAAATTGTCGTTTCTGGACTTCAGCAACTCTCTGATGGAACAGCAATTCTCTCAGAAGCGATGAAACCGATCGCGTCCAGTTCATAGCGTAGATATCTGAGGCATGAAGGATTAGGGACTTGCAAGAAATAAAATAAACGAACCACAGAGACGCAGAGAACACAGAGAGTAGAAATGAAAAGGGTTTTGGGTCAGTTTTGGGATATTTTTTATTTGCAAGTACCTGATGAGATTTCTGCTCATGTTGGCAGTCTCCAACTTATGTGCGATCGGTATGTTAGTTGCCGCAGGTGTAGTTTAGGTTCACTTTTGATTTCCGGAAATTTGATGCATTACAGGTTATGCTATGTTCGTCAATTTTTTTATTAAGCGTCCTGTCTTTGCCATTGTTTCTGCTCTGATTATCATCTTGGTTGGGGCAGTCAGCGCTTTTACACTTCCGATTGCTCAATATCCAGAAGTTGCACCGCCTCAGGTGGTTGTGAAAGCGACCTACACTGGAGCCAGTGCAGAAGTTGTAGAATCAGCTGTCACGGTGCCGTTAGAGCAAGAAATCAACGGCGTGGAGGGACTGAAATACATCACTTCTACCAGTGGCAATGATGGCAGCAGCACAATCACCGTCACGTTTGATTTCTCACGTGCCATCGATCTGGCGGCTGTGGATGTGCAGAATCGGATTAAAGCCGCAGAGGGGAGGCTACCTGAAGAGGTGCAGAAGACAGGCGTAACGGTGACGAAAACCTCTACACAACTAATTTTGGCGATCGCTCTCTACTCCGAAAATGGCGAATATGACAACCTATATATTAGTAACTATGCAGATTTGTTCCTCAAAGATGTGTTAAAGCGCGTTAACGGTGTAGGCGAGGTGCGGTTCTATGGCGAGCGCAAGTATGCGATGCGCCTATGGCTCGATCCCAATCGACTTGCCGTGCGTGATTTAACGGCGGCAGATGTCACTAACGCCCTACGGGAGCAGAATGCACAAGTCGCAGCAGGACAGTTAGGCCAGCCACCCACGTCAGGCAATCAGCCCTACCAGTTCAGTGTCCGGGCATTAGGTAGGCTGACCGATCCTAAAGAGTTTGGCGAGATGATTGTCAAATCAGATGTAGATGGAACGCTTGTCAAACTTAAAGATGTCGGGCGCACAGAACTTGGAGCCGAAGATTACAGCATCCTGGTTCGCTTCAATGGCAAGAGTGCAGTCGGCATCGGAGTTTCGCTGCGACCTGGGGCCAATGCTCTAGATGCAGCAAGAGAAGCAAGGGCAGAATTAGAGCAACTGGCTAAACAGTTTCCACCTGGACTCAAGTATGCGATCGCACTCGACACGACGACCTTTGTGGAAGAATCCATGCATGAGGTAATTAAGTCTCTGTTTGAGGCGATTGTCTTGGTCATCGTTATTATCTTCATCTTCTTGCAGGACTGGAAAAGTACGCTGATTCCATCGATTACGATTCCAATTTCCTTAATCGGTACATTCCTATTCACAAAACTATTTGGTTTTTCAATTAACACGCTGACACTGTTTGGCTTGGTTCTAGCAACTGGATTGGTAGTAGATGATGCCATTATCGTAGTCGAAAACATCACTCGTTTCATCCAAGACAAAGGGATGTCGCCTCGTCAGGCTGCCTCTGCTGCAATGCAGGAAATCTCTGGCGCAGTCTTGGCGACTTCCTTAGTGCTAGCAGCTGTATTTATTCCAGTCGCTTTCTTTCCAGGCACAACTGGGCAACTTTACAAGCAGTTTGCATTAACCATTACCTTTTCGATCGCGGTTTCGACTTTCAATGCCTTAACCTTGACCCCAGTTCTTTCAGCTATTTTGCTTCACCCAGGTAGCGATCGGCGAGGATGGTTTTTCAGTGCCATAAATCGCATACTGACAGGACTACAGACTGGATATAACTGGTCTTTGAGTCATTTAATGCGGTTCAAAACTGTAATTGTTTTTGGCTTTGTTCTCTCTCTAGCATTGACCTACTGGATATTTCAACAAGTACCAACAGGGTTTGTACCGACTGAAGACCAAGCCTATTTTGTTGTAACCATTCAAGCACCGTCAGGCTCTTCGCTGGATTACACGGATAAGATTATGAATCAAGTTGAACAGGAGCTTCTGAAGATTCCTGAAATCACAGGTGTCTTTGCAGATGCCGGATTCACGTATACAGGCAGTGCAGCGAATCAAGCGACTATTTACGTCACGCTCAAGCCTGTGTCTGAACGCAAAAAAGCCGAGCAGTCGGTTGATAAAATTATGGCGCGATTGAGTCAACCCTTTGGAAACATCATCGGCGCAACCGTCGTTAGCTATCCGGCTCCGGCGGTACAAGGAGTAGGCAATTTTGGCGGCTTTCAGTTTGAACTGCAAGAGCAGGTTAACCGGGGCTTTGATACGCTGGCTCAGGCAACAAGCTCACTGGTGAAGCGGGGAAATACGCTGCCTCAGTTGCAAAACTTATATTCCAGCTTCAGCGCTAATAACCCACAGCTACTCGTTAAAGTAGAGCGAGAGAAGGCGAAGGCACTTCAGGTGTCTTTGGAGGACATATTTAGCACACTACAAGTTTTTCTGGGATCTGAATATGTCAACGACTTTGACTTTTTAGGGCGGATTTACCGAGTTTATGTTCAAGCAGACCAGCCGTTCCGCTCTAGTCCTAAAGATATCAACCGCTTTTATGTTCGTTCTCAAGCTGGAGAGATGATCCCTCTGAATAACTTAGTCGAAATTACTCAAACAACTGCACCTCAACAAATCAGCCACTATAACTTATCTCGTTCTACTGAGATCAACGGCTCACCTGCTGCGGGTTACAGTTCTGGACAGGCGATCGCAGCCATGCAGCAGTTAGCAACCGAGCTATTGCCAAAAGGAATGAGCTATGAGTGGTCAGGATTATCGCTTGAACAAGTGCAAGCAGGTTCACAGGTTATTATCATCTTTGGCTTAGGAATTGTCTTTGTATTTCTAGTTCTGGCGGCTCAGTATGAAAACTTTATCGATCCTTTGATTATCCTTTTGGCAGTGCCGCTTGCTCTTTTAGGCGCTCTACTATTTCAACTGATTCGAGGGCTAGAAAACGACATTTTCTGCCAAATTGGATTGGTGATGCTGATTGGCATGGCAAGCAAGAATTCAATTTTGATCGTTGAGTTTGCTAACCAACTCAGAGAAACTGGGCTTTCCATTCCCAAAGCAGCTGTTGAAGCGGCTCAGACTCGCCTACGACCCATTGTGATGACCTCATTGGCCACACTTTTAGGCATTTTGCCCCTTGTCACTGCATCTGGCGGCGGAGCAGCCAGCCGACAATCTCTTGGAACAGCCGTTTTTGGTGGGATGATTGTCTCTACGTTTTTGAGTTTATTTGTAGTGCCTGTGCTGTATGTGGCGATCGTTTCTCTACGCGATCGCTTTCAACACCATTAATTTTGCGATCGCGCTACTTTAAAATACTGATGACTGTTTGACTGTAGACGGTGGGATGTTTTTTGACTTGGAAGTCACTAAAAAGCGCCCTCCCAAAAGGAAGGCGCTTTTGATTTTATTTAATTTTCAGTTGACTTGGTTAGCAATTAACCGTTGATAGCAGGAGCGGTTAGAGCTACAGGAGCAACATCAGCAGCAGCCAAGTCTAAGGGGAAGTTGTGAGCGTTACGCTCGTGCATTACTTCCATACCCAAGTTAGCGCGGTTGATGATGTCAGCCCAGGTGTTGATTACACGACCTTGAGAGTCGATRATGGACTGGTTGAAGTTGAAACCGTTCAGGTTGAACGCCATTGTGCTTACACCCAAGGCGGTGAACCAGATGCCGATTACAGGCCATGCAGCTAGGAAGAAGTGCAAGGAACGGCTGTTGTTGAAGGAAGCGTATTGGAAGATCAAGCGACCGAAGTAACCGTGTGCTGCAACGATGTTGTAGGTTTCTTCTTCTTGACCGAATTTGTAGCCGTAGTTTTGAGATTCGCTTTCGGTGGTCTCACGAACTAAGGAAGAAGTAACTAGTGAACCGTGCATTGCGGAGAACAAGCTTCCGCCGAATACACCAGCCACACCTAACATGTGGAAGGGGTGCATCAGGATGTTGTG
>LWTK01000044.1 GCA_003326205.1 Nostoc sp. ATCC 43529 | reverse complement strand
AACGTTTGGGGTAATACCCAAAATATGCTAACAGACTCACGATGACTTGGAATGAATAGGTACAAGTAGCAATGAACAAGTCTAAAGCACGGCAGCAAACACCGATGATGGAATGGAATGAAATCCCCTGGCGAAAGCTAGAGAGGAAAACATTTAAGTTGCAAAATGTTTCTGTGGTTTGACATTTAAAGATGGAGACAAATTGGAAGTAGACCATATCATTCCAAAAGCCAAAGGAGGAAAAGATACATATAGTAATTTCCAATTACTTCATCGTCACTGCCACGATACAAAAACTTCCCAAGATAGAGGTATGTATGACAAACACCAAATCATCGAGGAGCCGGATGAAGGGAAACTTTCACGTCCGGTTTTGCAGACGAGTCGGAGGGGCGACTCTCCGGCTTAGTTTAACTATGGAAGACGAACACGCAACGAATATATCCAATTTCTACACATTGCTTTAGGTTCACTTCGAGAACTTGACACTCAGTTGATTATTTCTAAGGAAGTTAGATTAGCATCCCCTGAACTATTTACTCCTATCTTGGAAGAAGTCGATAGTTTTCAAGGAATTTTAGTCTCAAGCATTCAAAAGATCAAGTCTTAAAACCCTTCTCCCCCCTGCCCCCTGCCCTCCACCTCCTGCCCTCCACCTCCTGCCCTCCACCTCCTGCCCTCTACCTCCTGCCCTCTACCTCCTGCCCTCTACCTCCTGCCTTCTGCCTCCTGCTCGTTCTCCCCTAGTTCTCCCCGATTTCAATTTATCTTAGAACTCTAAAAGCCTTGAGAATCTAAGCGCTGTCAGTAAGGAGGAGAACAATGCAACTCAAACATAGCCACATTTTCCGCCCAGAAGCGCTAGACCGCTTGTCTTCACCGGAACAACTAGACCGAGCGATAAATGTGGTCAAGCCTCAAGCTTGGCTGACTTTATCTACTATGGGTTTTGTGGTTGCTGTGGCTGGGGCTTGGAGTGTGTTTGGTAGAATTCCTCTCACTGTCACAGGTCAAGGCATCTTGATTAAACCGCACCATGTTGTGGAATTTCAAGCACCTAGTTCTGGACCGTTACTAACTCTCAAGGTGAAGCCGGGGGATGTTATTAAACAAGGTGATGTACTGGGTATCATCGACCAATCGGTGCTGAAACAGCAATTACAGCAAGAGCAAGTCAAGTTACAACAATTGCAAACTCAAAATCAAGAAACCGACAGACTCCAAAAGCTACTAATTGAGCAACAGATTATTACTCTGGGACAGCAGAAAATGGATTTGGAAAATAATCTGCGCCGAGAGCAAAGTGCGCCCAAATTACGCGACCAAACTCTAAAAGCGATCGCCCAAAAACGTCAAAGTATTAATTCTCGCAAACAACAAATTAATTACTTACTGAAAAGTTTACAAGCACGGGTAGATAATCGTCGTCGGCTTTTTAGCGATCGCGTTATCAGTCAAGATATGGTGGTGCAAGCCGAACAGGAATACTTCAATACTCAAGCAGAACTATCTGAAATTGATGTGCAACTAAAGGATCTGGAAATCCAAGAAACTACTACACAACGAGAATATCTCGAAAATCTTAATAGGATTGACGAAATTAAAACCCAAATTAAACAACTAAATACTCAAAATACTAAATTACAAGAACAAGACCTCAAGCAAAAAATTGATAAAGCCAATCAAATTCGAGAAGTTAAACGCCGAATTGCCCAATTAGAACTGCAATTATCTCAAGAAAGTAGAATCATCAGTAAATATAATGGTCACATTCTCGAAGTGAGTGTTGTTCCAGGTCAAATGATGAATCCGGGTACTCGGTTGGGGTCAATCGAAGCCGAACAGCCAAATTCAAAACTGATGAGTCTGGTTTACTTTGCGAATAAAGATGGTAAGCAAATTAAGCCAGGAATGGCAGTACAAGTGACTCCCAGCTTTGCCAAACGCGAACGCGAAGGTGGTATTGTCGGAACCGTTGCGAATATCTCTGCTTTTCCGGTAACTACACAAGATATCACAGCGATCATTGGTAACAAAGAAATTGCCGCTAGTCTTGCAGGTAAAGGTGAAGCAAAAGTACAAGCTCTTGTGGAACTAGAAGAAAATAGTACATCAATTAGTGGCTACAAATGGTCATCTTCTAATGGTTCAGATGTAAAAATATCTTCCGGCACAAGTACTTCTGTCCAAGTTAAAGTTGGAGAAAAAGCACCTATTTCTTATATTATTCCTATGCTACGCTCTTGGACTGGGATTTATTAAATTGGGCATTGGGCAAGGGGCAAAGGGCAAGGGGCAAAGGGCAAAGGGCAAGGGGCATTGGGCAAGGGGCATGAGACAGGTGGAAAACTCAATTGGATTCATGAGTATTAAAGACTCGTTCGCGAGTATCAAAGACTTGTCGGCGAGTATCAAAGACTCGTTCGCGAGTATCAAAGACTTGTCGGCGAGTATCAAAGACTCGTTCGCGAGTATCAAAGACTCGTCGTCGAGTATCAAAGACTCATTCACGAGTATTAAAGACTCGTCGGCGAGTATCAAAGACTTGTCGGCGAGTATTAAAGACTCATCGGCGAGTATCAAAGACTTGTCGTCGAGTATCAAAGACTCATTCACGAGTATCAAAGACTCATTCACGAGTATCAAAGACTCATTCGCTATGCCCCATGCCCAATGCCCAATGCCCCTTGCCCCTTGCCCTTTGCCCCTTGCCCCTTGCCCCATGCCCAATGCCCCATACCCAATGCCCCATACCCAATCCCTAATGCCCAATGCCCAATGCCCAATGCCCCATACCCAAATTTCCTAACCGTGTCCGCACTTCTACACTTTTGCAAATGGAAGCGGTGGAATGTGGTGCGGCTGCTTTAGGAATAATTCTTAGCTATTATGGTCGGATTGTGCCGCTAGCTAAACTGCGTGAAGAATGTGGTGTTTCACGGGATGGGAGCAAAGCTTTTAATATCCTCAAAGCTGCGAAAAACTATGGACTCAATGCTAAAGGTTTAAAACTGTCTTTAGAACAAGTGACAACTACCCGTCTGCCTTACATTGCGTTTTGGAATTTTAATCATTTTCTTGTGGTAGAAGGATATAGCAAAAAACGCGTCTACCTCAACGATCCTGCTAGTGGTCGGAGAACGGTTAGTTGGGAAGAATTCGATCGCTCATACACTGGTGTTGTCCTGGTAATGGAACCTGGGGCGGACTTTCAAAAGGGTGGGAAAAAAAATCACATTGTCTCAGCTTTAAGTAGCCGCTTACAAAACTCATGGGGAACTATTATTTTTTGCTTGCTGGCAGGATTACTGCTAACATTGCCTCGGTTAGCAGTGCCAGCATTTTCCCAGGTGTTTATCGATGAGATTTTAGTCCAAGAGCGACAGGATTGGTTACGACCTTTACTGTTAGGCATGGGTATAACTACTATATTGCGGGCGTTGCTTGCCAGATTGCGGCTGACTTACCTGCGGCGATTGATGGTTAAGCTGTCAGTCAGCACTTCTGGGCAGTTTCTCTGGCATATTTTACGATTGCCCATTGGGTTTTATGACCAGCGCTTTGCTGGAGAAATCAGTAGCCGGATGCAAGTTAATGACCGCGTGGCACAAAGACTCTCAGGGCCTTTGGCAACGACAATCATTGATGCGGTGATGATGGTCTTTTATTTGCTGATTATGATTCAGTATGACCGATTGTTGAGTGCGATCGCTCTGGGTTTTGCTGCCATCAATATCTTTGCCCTGCTATTTTTATCGCAAACTCGTGTCGATGCCAATATGCGCCTAGCTCAGGAATATGGCAAAGTCGGTGGTGTAACGGTTAGTGGCATCCAAAGCATAGAAACCATCAAAGCTTCTGGGCTGGAATCAGATTTATTTGCTCGATTTGCTGGTTATTATGCTAAAGCAATTAACGCCCAACAAGAATTAAACTTACAAACTCAAATTCTCACCACATTACCGACAATTTTGACAGCCCTAACCACGGCTTCTATTCTGCTGGTTGGTGGGTTACGGGTAATGAATGGCAATCTCAGTATTGGGATGCTCGTTGCCTACCAAAGTTTAACAATCAGCTTCTTAGAGCCAGTTAATAGCCTCGTCAATTTCGGTAGTACACTCCAAGATTTAGAAGCCGACTTAAACCGCCTTGATGACGTGTTGCAAAATCCCGTTGATTTGGAAGTGGAGGAGAATCGGGGATTGGGGACTGGGGATTGGGGACTGGGGACTGGGAAAATTAATTCCTCATCTCCCTGGCAATTACACGGACACGTTGAGTTACGAAATCTCACTTTTGGGTACAGTCGGGTAGAATCTCCTTTAATTGAGAATTTGAGTTTCGTTGTCAAGCCTGGGGAACGGATAGCGCTGGTGGGGGGGAGTGGTTCTGGTAAATCGACGATTGCGAAATTAATTTGCGGGCTTTATCAGCCTTGGGGAGGGGAAATCTGTTTTGATGGTGTAGGGCGATCGCAAATTCAGCGTTCTGTGTTGGCAAATTCGTTGGCGATGGTCGAACAGGATATCTTTTTATTTGCTGGGACGGTGCGGGAAAACATCACGCTTTGGGATTCTACTGTGTCAGAAGCTGATTTGGTGCAGGCTTGCCAGGATGCAGCTATTCATGATGCGATCGCGTCATTGCCTGGAAAATATGACTTTGAGTTAATTGAGGGCGGTATGAATATTAGCGGTGGGCAACGCCAGCGTTTAGAAATCGCCCGCGCTTTGGTGAAAAATCCGAGAGTGTTAGTACTGGATGAAGCAACCAGCGCCTTGGATGCGGAAACCGAGTTGACTATTAACCGCAACTTGCGACGGCGTGGCTGTTCGTGTATTGTAGTAGCTCACCGCCTCAGCACAATTCGTGATTGCCATGAAATTATTGTGTTGGAGCAAGGTAAAATCGTGCAGCGTGGCAGCCATGAGCAATTATGGCAGGAAGGCGGCACTTATGTTCGCTTACTTCACTCAGCAGAAGCATAGTTAATATTATTTCACGAAATTATTGATACAAATCATTCTTCTTGCTCCCCCTGCCTCCTCTGCCTCCCCTGCTTGCCTAAATGTATCAATCTTAAAGTGAAACGGTATAAGCTATGAGCAAGCCGCTGTACTCTTTGGAAGCAAACGAACCAGTACTGTTGAATGACCCAAAAACACTCTGGGTAGTGCAGTCTGGAACATTGGCGGTGTTTGCGGCGAGAGTTCGAAACAGCACTGTTGAGAAACATCGTCGCTATCTGTTCCATGTCAGTGCAGGTGAAGGATTGTTTGGTGCAGCGTTGTTACCTGAAGTAGTAGCACCAAGCCAATGGGGTTTTGTCGCGGTAGCAATTGAACCCACTCAATTATCCCAGATATCAACAGTTGACTTGATGAGGAAAGTTGCAGTTGCAGATCCTCAAGCGATCGCACTTTTGGAAGGTTGGGTGAATCATTTAGGACAATCTCTAACCACCCAGCAAACAGTCTTAGCAATGCCATTAAACCTCGTAGAGGCATTTGAAGCAGATTTTTCGTTATCGAATGGTGAGGCTTTATTATGGCAACAAACACTGGTGTGGGTGAAGTTGCACGAAGGAAGTATTCGCTGGATGGGAGTTGAGGAATCAAAGCTCAACTCTACCTCGCCAATGTTTCCAGTTACTAATGGTATGTGGTTAGAGGCAGAAAATCCAGTTATCGGACATATCTTATTAACCGCAGATATCAAAAATATCGAAGAAATACTTACAAGTATAGTATGCTTACATACTTATTTCTTTGAATACTTCAATTTGTTAGCAAATAAGGAAGCAGAAGCACAATTTCGTCAGTTTCAGGAACGAGAGCAATTTAATCAACAAGTAATAGAAAACGCACTTTCAGATTTGGCAACAGTATTGCAACCAGAACCAGAAGTTGCTTTTTTTGAAGATGGCCCACCTCTATTGGTAGCACTGGGAGCAGTGGGGCGAGCATTGGGAATAGAGATTCGTCCACCCGCAGAAGATTTTAGTGCTATTCAAGACCCTGTGGCGGCCATCGCCCGCGCATCCCAAATTCGGATTCGGCGTATAACTTTGGCTAGCGGCTGGTGGCGTCAAGACCAAGGGCCGATGTTAGCTTATACTGAGTTGGAAAAGCACCCGGTGGCATTGTTGCCTAGAGAAAATCGAGATTATGTCATCTTTGACCCGGTGGCGCGGACTCGCATACCTGTAAATGAGTCAGTAGCAAAAACACTGACAGCCACAGCATATATTTTGTACCGACCATTACCGCAAGTGGCACTCAACGCCATCGACCTGCTGCGGTTTGGAATCAAGGGTTATGAAAAAGACGTTGTTAATATTTTTGTAGTCGGGATATTAGGCACGATATTGGGAATGGTTGCGCCACAAGCAACGGCTATTTTAATCAATAATGCCATTCCCGAAGGCGATCGCGCTTTGTTATGGCAAATTGGCTTAGTACTGTTTGCAGTCGCCTTTGCACAGTTCGCTTTTCAAATTGCCCAAAGTATTATTACCCTCCGAATCGAAAGCGCCACTAATAGCGCATTGCAACCAGCCATTTGGGATAGGTTGCTCAGATTAAGTCCGGGATTTTTTCGTCAGTACACTTCTGGAGACTTGGTTAACCGCGTGATGGCGGTGAGGGAAATTCATCAAAAAGTTAGTGGTGCTACCCAAAGAACTTTGTTGAGTGGAATTTTTGCCTTATTCAACTTGGTTTTGATGTTTATTTACAGCTGGCAATTAGGGCTTGTAGAAGTTGGTTTAACAATTTTTGCCGCTGTATTTACTGTTGTTTCTAGCTTTTTATTGGTGAAGAAATCACAAAAACAGCTAGAACTTGATGGCGCGATTCAGGGACTTAGCGTCCAACTAATCAACGGTGTCGCCAAGCTGCGGGTAGCTATGGCAGAAGAACGCGCATTTGCCGCTTGGGCAAAAAAGTACAGCCAGCAGATCCGGCTAAAGGCGAGTTGGCAACAAATAAAAGATGGTGTTTCGATTTTTAATGAAGCACTGCCTTTGGTAAATTCTATATTGATTTTCGGGTTTGCCATGCTGTTGATGCAGACACGCCTAACACTTGGTACTTTTGTTGCTTTTAATTATGCTGCGACGATTTTTATCAAAGGCGTAATTGACCTGAGCAATACTGCATCTGAGATTTGGAGTATTGTACCAATATGGGAACGGGCGAAACCGATATGGCGATCGCAGCCTGAATATGACCCAACTAAGCTTAACCCCGGTAAATTAAACGGCCAAATTGCCTTAGAACGTGTCAGCTTTCGCTACTCGGAAAATGGAGGCTTAATTCTCAATGATGTCAGTATCCATGCCGAACCAGGAGAATTTATCGCCATTGTTGGCCCTTCTGGAAGTGGAAAATCAACGATATTACGTTTGTTGTTGGGGTTTGAAACTCCATTAACAGGCAATGTCTACTATGATGGCAAAGACTTGGCACAGATGGAACTCCAAGCTGTGCGGCGACAATTGGGGGTGGTGCTGCAAAATGGCAAAATCGGCACAGGCTCGATTTTTCAGAACATCACCGCTGGGGCTTTGGTTTCTTTAGAGGAAGCTTGGTTAGCAGCCCAGATGGCAGGCTTGGCTGATGATATCAAGCAAATGCCAATGGGAATGCATACTATTATCGCTGAGGGCGGTAGTAATTTATCAGGTGGACAACGGCAAAGGTTATTGATTGCGCGATCGCTAGTTTCCAAGCCTAAAATTATTTTAATGGATGAAGCAACCAGCGCTCTCGATAATCGCACCCAGGCGATCGTCACTGAAAGTTTAGCCAAGTTAAATGCTACTAGAGTAGTAATTGCCCATCGCCTCAGCACAATTCGTCATGCAGACCGGATTTATGTAATTGACGCAGGTCATGTGGTGCAGGTTGGTAACTTTTCAGAGTTGATTGCCCAAGAAGGTTTATTTGCCAGACTTGTAGCCCGACAGCTAGAGAGTAATGTTTAACAAATAGTTATTAAAGATTTGCCAATAAAAACACTCAACTTTTCTTGTGGGATGGACTTTATTACGAATTCTAGCGGTTTTCAATTGAATGGAATACACCGAAAGAAAATCAAATCATTGTAGGGGCTTTACAGCTGTCATTGGTGTCAACTTAAGTGAAACCCGCTTTGTGGCAAGGCTTTGCCCTCACCCCCAGCCCCTCTCCCTTTGGGAGAGGGGAGCCAGAAATTAAATTCCCCTTCTCCTGTGGGAGAAGGGGAGCAAATTTCAAAGTCCCTCTCCCAAGCGTGGGAGAGGGATTTAGGGTGAGGGCTTTTGATTCATGCAAGAAGTCTATTATTCGGTCAGTAAATAAGAAATACAAAACTATGTGGAATTATTCCTGACTTGGATTCAATAGAACGATAATTTCTGATATCTTAATTCCCAGAGGTTTCCAATGAGAATTGCTGGAGGAAAAAGTACTATCTCCTGACACTGCTTGATAGTCATTAGGAAACTTTTCGTAAGCATTAGGAGCAGCGTCTACTCGTAAAATCATTTTGCCTTGATAGCGGGATAATTTGCTACTATCTAACAAAATTGTACCGCCGTAATCCCAACCTAATCCATAGAGTTTAAAGTTACCTAATTTCTTGCGTAACTCGCTCAATGGGGTTCCGACACCGATACCTTCACGGGTTTTCCAAGCTGAACCCAAGTTACGCACATCTAAAGGTTTGGTACGGGTATTATCACTCCAGACTACCAAAAGAGAACGCCCTCGATCTAACTTTAATTGAGTAGCTGCAAAACTACCGATTCCTTCAGCACCAGGAATAGTTTTATCAACCACACGAGACGTACCAAATAACTTAACTAAATCTTGTTTGGTGGTTGTGCGTGTTATCGGCCCGACTCTTTCCCCAGGAATAATTAAGGTGTCTGTTAATGGTTGTGATTTAGCAATAGTAACTGAACTATCAATTTTTTGGGTTAATCCAACTGCTTCTTTTGCAGAATAAATTAGCAGCAACGCTAACGCGGCTGTAGCAATACTTTTAATATATGAGTTCACGGTATACCTTGACGGAATGCGACTGAGGATGGTTTCTTTAATTATTACTTTTCAGTTTTAACTTTTACAGTTTCGCAATTACGGATTCCCGATTTTATTAAGGATTTGTACTAAAACATGTTCCTGACTCGCTCAAAAACATGCCCGACTGACAAAAACATGTTGATTTGTCACCTCAGAAGGTGTCAGTTCGACAAAAATGTCTTAATCTATAAATTAACAATAAGTCGTTCGAGAAAAAATTCTTTTTGACTTATCATTCGAGGACTTTGTATAAACTAACAATAAGCCGTTCTAGAACGACTTAAGTTTTATTTATACAAAAACACAAATTTCGAGAAAAACATGTCCATGTATAAGCTCGACTTAATTTTTTCTAGAACGGGTTATCCTGGGCTTATACAAGGATGAGTTTTTTTCAGAAGGCAGAAGGCAGGAGGCAGAAGGCAGGAGGCAGGAGGCAGAAGGCAGGAGGCAGAAGGCAGGAGGCAGAAGGCAGGAGGCAGGAGGCAGAAGGCAGGAGGCAGGAGGCAGAAGGCAGGAGGCAGAAGGCAGCTATGCTACCCACCCTTAAAAGAGTGGGATTGTAACAAGGACGTTCTCTTACAAAGTTCAGTTCAAAGTTCAGTTCGCGCTTCGCGTTGCCGTTCGCGCAGCGTCTCGTAGAGAAGGCATCGCCGGAAGCCGGCGCTCCGACTTTACGCTTTATACCTTGCTGCAAGCAGTCTCGGTATAATTATTTGTCTAAACGTGGCTCTAGACCCAGAACTAAAGTTTTAATTGTTACTCCTAACATAAGAGCCTTCTGCCCTGTCTTCGACACGCTGCGCGAACGAACTTCTGCCTTTCTTTGTAATGTTCTACCTGACGGGAAAATCAAACAGGAACAATCAATGGGCGTTTTAATCTCTTCCAGAATTCATAATTCATAATTCATAATTCTGAGTTCTTCACTTCATCACTCTAGTTGCGTTGAAAATTGCTAGCATTGCTACTCCAACATCTGCAAAGACAGCTTCCCACATTGTTGCTATCCCTAAAATACCCAATCCAATAAATACACCTTTAATTGCTAAAGCAAACCCAATATTTTGCCAAACTATTTTCCGAGTTTTTCTGGCAATTTGTATTGCTTCTGCAACTTTTGACGGTGCATCTGTCATAATCACAATATCGGCAGTTTCTATGGCTGCATCTGAACCTAAGCCGCCCATTGCCATGCCAACATCTGCTCTGGCAATCACTGGCGCATCATTAATTCCATCGCCAATGAAGGCTACTTTACCATGTTTGTCGGTGGTGCTGATTAATTTTTCAATGGCATTGACTTTTTCTTCTGGTAATAACTCTGCTTCGTAGATATCTATGCCAATTTGTTGAGCAATTCGAGAAGCGATCGCTTGATTATCTCCTGTTAACATTACTGTTTTCTCTACACCCATTTTTTTGAGTGTTTGAATTGCTTGTCTGGCATCTTCTTTGACTTCATCGTCAATGACTATATATCCAGCGTAAATATTATCTACTGCTATATGAATAACTGTTCCTTCTACTAAGCAATTATCGTGGGCAATGTGTTCTTTATGCAATAGGCGATCGCTTCCTGCTATTACTACCTTATTTTCAACTTTTGCTCTAATTCCATAACCTGCTATCTCTTCATAATTGCTCACATCAGATGCATCAATATTGTTTCCGTAAGCATTGCGGATAGATTGGGCGATGGGATGATTAGAATGGGATTCAACCTTGGCAGCTAATTCTAGTAATTCTTGCTGATTAAAGTTATTTTTTGATACTATTTCTGCAACTTTAAATACTCCTTTTGTTAAAGTTCCAGTTTTATCAAAAACAACTGTTTTGACTGCATTCAGACTATCCAAAAAAGTAGAACCTTTCACCAAAATACCACGTTTAGCTGCCCCTCCAACACCTCCAAAGTAACCTAATGGAATACTGATAACTAGTCCACATGGACAGGAAATAACTAATAAAATCAGGGCGCGATAAATCCATTCTGAAGAAGTTGCGCCAGGAATAAATAAAGGAGGTAACAAAGCAACTGCTAGAGATGTAAAAACTACTATGGGCGTGTAATATCGAGCAAATTTAGTAATAAATTTCTCTGTTTCAGCTTTTTTACTTTTGGCATTCTGCACCAAGTCTAAAATCTTAGCAATGGAAGATTCATCAAAAAGTTTTGTGACTTTAATGCTGAGAACACCGATTTTATTGATTGTCCCAGCTAAAACTGTTTCTCCCAGCTTCACAGTTTGCGGCACAGATTCGCCAGTTAACGCAGATGTATCAACTTGAGAATTACCTTCAATAATCTCCCCATCTAAGGGAATCTTTTCTCCCGGTTTGACGACGATAATATCTCCAATTTTTACTGTGTCTGGCGATACTTTTTTTAGCCCATTTTCTGTTTGAAGATTTGCATAGTCTGGGCGTATTTCTAATAAAGCTTTGATGGAATTACGAGAACGACTGACAGCAATATCTTGGAACAATTCGCCAATTTTATAAAATAGCATAACTCCCACAGCTTCGGGTAATTTATGAATTGCGATCGCTCCTAATGTCGCTACTGTCATTAAAAATGTTTCATCAAATATTCTACCTCTAAGTATATTGCGCCCCGCAGTTTTTAAAACACTCCATCCACTTAATAAATAGGCTGGAATGAAAACCAAATATTCACCTATTGAGTAGAGTGTATTATGCAACTGTTCTTCAAAAATTACCCCAGGCGCGTACAAACTTAAAATCACTACTAAAGGAAATAACTCATTTTTAAGGTTGAATTCTTCACCGTGGTTATGACTGTGGTCATGGTTATGATTCTCATCATGATGATGGTTATGATTCTCGCGGTGTTCCTGTTCGCAACTGCAACAACCTGAAGATTTTGAATGTAGTTTTTGCTTCATTTTTTTTGAGGCTAGTAAGTTGTTTGATATAAAACCTTTCTTTTAAGGTAATGAAAAAAATAACTTTTTACAAGTTAATAATTTAAGAAAGATAATCGATATCAATAAGTCAGAATTCAGAAGATTTAATGTTAAATCTTGCGATTAATTTTTAGCAAGTACTAAGATTTATAAATTTCTTAAAGATTTTAATTTGATAATAAGTAAGTCGTAGCTAATATTTCAAGCTATATTAAGTAGATAGACATAATTAAATGTAAGATTGGAGCTTTGTTGGTAGTAAGCGATTTATCGCTCTTAACAGACGTTTTAATGGCTCAAGCCCATACTACGAACTTTAGTTTAATTGAGTCCTTCTACTTAAGAAGCTTAAATGTAGGGTGCGTTGTCGCCAAGCGCCGCACCTGAAACTTTTGACGGTGCGTTAGCCTACGGCGTAACGCACCCTACATCAAATTTATATTTATTCATATACTAAGTATTAATCTCACTCACTCAACATGCTTTGGGAGATCGAGAAATACAGGGAATAAATAATACTCAATGCCCAATTCCCAATTCCCTAAAAATTTAAAATATCTAATGACTCTTCTATTTCTAAATCTAATATTCTTTGTTTTGTATCTTTGAGGGCTTCTAGCTTACCTTCTTTACGGTAGATATCTGCGGCTTTTTGAAAATCTTCAATTGCTCCCTGTTTATCTGCCATTTCTAAACGGATATTGCCACGATTATAATAAGCATCTGCATAATTAGAATTAATATCGATCGCTTGAGTATAATCTTCAAATGCTTCTTCAAAATCTCCTAAATCAAAACGAGCATTACCACGATTGTAATAAGCATCGATATAATTAGGATTAATCTGTATTGCCTCGGTATAATCTTCAATTGCTCCTTGAAAATCTCCTAAATCAGAACGAGCATTACCACGATTTTTGTAAGCTACAGCATCTTGAGGATTAACTTTGATTGTTTGGGAAAATACTGGTGGAGTTCCTAGTAAATAACGAGCAATACCACGATTTTTATAAGTATCAGCATAATCGGGATTAATTTTAATAGCTTGGGTATAATCTTCAATCGCTCCTTGATTATCTCCTATATGAGAACGAGCTTCAGCCCGATTTTTATAAGCTACGGCAAGGTTAGGATTAATTCTAATAGCTTGGGTATAATCATTAATTGCTTCTTCTAATCTGCCAATTTGATATAAAGCTAAACCTCGTTTGTTATAAAATTTAGCATCATTAATATTTATCTGGATTGCTTGAGAATAATCTGCGATCGCTGCTTCATAATCACCTATTTGATAGTGAGCTAAACCTCGTTTATAATATAAATCAGCATCACTGTGATTAACTTCTAAAACTCGATCGTAGCTAGCGATCGCATTTCTATATTCTCCTTTTTTAAAAGATTCATCACCTAATTTTATATAAACTAAACTTAAATCTTCATCACGAGAATATAAATAGCTTTCTACATCAGGTTTAAAAGAAGATTTGAGCAACTGATTATTAGTTGGCTTAGGTGGCGTTTCTTTTTTTGGTAAATATTTGTAAATTGGTGGCTGTTGCTTAAAATAGTTCTGATTTACAGAAGATTGTAACTGTTCTAAATAGTAAAATAAACCACCACCATAAAGTAATTGGTCTATCCCAAATGAAATTCTCCCAGTCTTCAACTTAATCATTCTAGTTGGCAGAAAGCCAGCTAAAAAAAGGTGATATTCAGATTGTGCTTCACTCACATCTTCTTGAATTAAAATACAAACTACAACTGCATTTTTTTCAACTTCTTCAGAACTAATTGACCATCTAACTCTGTCAATACTACCGTGACGAGATTTAACCTCGATACCAATAGATGGGTCACAAGTCAAGGTAAAATCTATTTTCCCATCGCCACCGAATCGCTTTTCATAATCGACTTCGGTAATAAAATCAGCTAAGCGTTCCTTGACAACTTCTTCACCGAGTTTTCCTTTAAGATAGCTAATGAAAACATCACGAACTGGCAAAACACGCTTATATTTCTCAGCCATTAGCCAGCAAAATTCCCGTAGTGCCTTTAGCCTCTCTCCAGAAATTATAGTTAGTTCGCTATGTTGACCTTCTGTTTCACAATGAAGCAGACAACCAGATGTTAACCTTTTGATAAAATCAGACTGTAGCGATCGCAGTAGCGTAATCCAGTCCATTTTGATTGCTGCGAATCTTTTGATGAGATTATTTTATTAAAATATTCATTCGGCGTAAACCTTTCAATTAGCTTGGGTGATATTCCTAAAAATTGCTTAATCTTATATACTAAATCTTAATTTAAATTAATGCAATTAATTTTTAAGTTAAGCCAGATGTGATTATAACCAGTGTGGAGGACACAACGGGTTTAGCTGAGGGAATTATGGAAGTTAAATGTGGACTTAATATAGACAGGACTTACGCACAGCTAACGGAAAATCGTAGACGCGGAGCGGCTTGCCGCAGGCTACCACAGAGGCGCAGAGGTCACGGAGAAATGAGAGTTTGAGAGATATTTTGCGTAAGTCCTAATAGAGAAAATATGATGATGCTATTCACTTCAATAATATGGGAATACTACATATAACTTTTAAGGAACAAAATATGACTTCACCAATGGAAGAGTTTGGGCTAAATTTTGAGCAAACAAAAATTTTATGTAGTTTTCAATATTTTTTAATACAACAAGATGTTGACACAGAAGCAGACTTATTAACAAAGCAGCTTAAGCTTAGATATTTAAACCATTGGATTAAATCAATTGAAAAATTTTTATCAAGTATAGCTAGTAATGGTTTAGAAAAAAAGAATACCTCTTTATATACTGATTATTCCTCATTTGAGGAGGTATTCAAAAGAATGAAGTGGTCAATAAATAAAAAACGACCTTTATATTCAATTGTATTGGAATTGTCACTTTTTAATCTGTATGCTCCTTTTGGAACTGAGGAAGATGAACAATTCAAAAAATTAAAAATTAGCGAAAGATTCAGTTCGATAATTTTAGAAAGACTCATGTTTTTTGCACATGAGCTTGGAGTAGAAAAAGAATACGTTATAAGATTTCAATCTAATCACCAAAAATGGACTAATGAAATTATAGGCTCAAGTCCTTTGAATTTTTTATTAGGAGGTTTGATAGGGGGAGCTGTTGTGGCAGCGGTAGCTGCTGCTATTGCAATACCTGTTCTTGTTCCTTTGCTAGCTCCCATACTTGCACCAGGACTTTCAGGCGCAGCAGCAATTTCAGCTGTGTTAGCTGCCTTGGGTGGAGGTGCTATTGCAGCAGGTGGCTTTGGTATGGCAGGTGGAATGACTGTGATTGTTGGTGGTGGTGCGATTCTTGGCACTGGCGCTGGTACTGGTATTAGTTCATTATTCGCTCAGTCACCGAATTTAGCAGTCCGGGAAGCAGCAAAATTTCTAGTGACTTTTAACGATATTATTTTGGTTCAAGAAGATGTTATAAAGCAGCAAATTGCTTTGAATGCTAGAAACATAATTAAAGCACAGAGAAATAAAATTAATGAAATAGAAGAACAAATTTTAGAAATGCAAATGGCGAGAGTTAATACTCAAGAGCAAATAAATAATTTACAACAAGTAGTTAAATACTTTAGAAAAGCATTAGAAATAAGCCAAAAATTATTAAAAAGTTTTTTGGATAAAAATGGTTTATACTAAGTTAATAACTAGATGATAAAGTATACTAAAAGCTAGTAAATATTTTATAACTTTTTTGAGCGCAGCCCTTTCTCACGTAACACTGTATCTACCCAAACTGCGTTCTCTTCTGACAATTCCAATGCTGGCTGTTGACTGTAATCTATTACTAAATCATAACTTCCACGGTCATAAATCCCAGCTAACAAACTCTGCAAATCTACCAAAGGTTCACTATCATCAGTTCGCAATGGCAAGGGAAATGAGGGAATTACATCTGGCAAATTAAAAGCATATAAATCAGATTGGGGACGATTTTCTGCACGACTAACCAAAATTCGGTAGTCATTTTGCATACCATCACCAAAAACTAGCATTGGTTCTCCAGCACGTAATAAATCAATTTCCACCAAATTTGTTAAGCTTCCCAAGACTCTTTGTCGTTTAGTTTCGTATGCATCGCGTCCTTCTCCTGGGCGTTTATTTTTTGGTGAAAGAACTTCAATTGCTGTCACTACTTCTTTTGTTCCTACCTTCCGTACCTCTAAATATCTTTCTTTGACTGTCTCAGGTATAGGAACCGTTACTGTTTTAGGTTGAACCGCAGATGCCGCTACAGCTACATTAGGTATTTTAGGATTTACTACTGTCTGTGAATTTTTTACTATGACATCAGGAATACCAACCAAAAGCCTATCATCACCAGTAGTTTGATAAATTCGTTCTTCAATAGCAACAAAATATTTAGGGCGCAGTTGAGGAGATAATGAGTCTGCGTAGATGCGAAGCAGCTTGTCGTCAGACATCGCTACTATTAGTCTCCCATGTACTCCTGGCCATAATGCAGAATCTTCTAAATACGGGTTCATTCCTGGAAATGGAGAAGGCATAAGCAGTTAAAATTCTAAATTGTTGCGTTCCAATGCTGGCAATTATTCTGGAACCGCTTATTAGAATTATCACTTATGCCTCACTTGTTCGTGGTACTTAGATATAGAATTTTAGGCGTTGCTGAATTATGGGATGAAACCCGAACTATTGAAATCTTAAACTCCTTATTCTCTCTGCGCCTCTGCGCCTCTGCGTGAGATAAATCATCCCGCAATTATGCAACACCGAATTTTAAGAACAACTAGTAAGGGCTGCACCACATTGATCTTCTCTTTTTAGCCAACCCTTAATACCTTCAAATTCTACCTGCGCCCAATCACCCTGACAGCCTAACAATTTGACAGGCGTATTAGCAGGAATTCTTCCCACTTTGCGGCTTTGTTCGTTGCTATTAGCATAAACCTCTACGCCATTAGTACCATAGCCTTGAGTTGATAAACCTAAATTTGGCACAAATACCCATCCAGTTCCTTGAAAACCATCACTAGCATTGGTAATCTGCACCCAATTTTTAACAGCAGCGACAATCTGAACTGTTTCGTTGCTGGGTATTTGCCCTAAAATTCTGTATTTCGTACCTCCACCACTCCGCACATTTAAACCTTGCGGATCTGTATCAGTAACGTAGGCAAAAATATCACACTTTTGTAAATTAGTTGGTTTGGCTAAAGCTATTTGATTAGCTATACCACTATTGAGCATTACACTAATACAACTGAATGCCAATGCGATCGCTAACTTGTTTGCTGAATTTTTCACTTTTTTGTTCATAATTTCTCCAATCTGCTGGCATCCGTAATCAAAGCTGGAGTTCTATTCCTATTTCCTATCGTAATTATTATTAAAATTGATTTTCATCTGTAAGAACTCTCGATTTTACAAAATTTAGTTATGCGAATTACCCATGAAGTTACACAGCCAAAAAACTGATTATGAACATATCAGTATATGGTGTAGTTCACACCAATACTGACTTACCAAATTTATTAACCTTTATTGAATTAGTCTAAATCACAATATGCTGTCAATATTGGGATAAAATTCGGAAATCGATTGTTAATATAAACCAGTATCAGTCTTTGATAATTAAATAATAAATCAATTATTAATTGTATTTAAAATCTAAAAAATATTATTTTTTGGACGATTCCAAACTAATGCTGAGATTTATAAAAATTTACCAATTGATTGAATTTAGATTTGATAAATGATGCTTGCTGCATTGAGTCAAAAATTCATTGATAACAGCAGTTATTAGATAACTGCTGTGACGAATATCATACTACTTCATATCGTAGCCAAATAAATTCGGGTCAACTTCTCCTAATTGCAACTCTGCCAAACCATACTCCGTCCATCGTCTATCTACCATCGCCGCGACATCTGGATCTGATTCTAAAGTAGCGCCCCATTCATGCTCTGTTTCCGGTGGCATTTTTGTGGTAGCATCAATTCCCATACGTCCACCCAAGCCAATTTTTTCGCTGGCAAAATCCAAACTATCAAAGGGCGTATTTGGCAAAATAAATACATCCCGAACTGGGTCAACTTTAGAACTAATTGCCCATACAACTTGACGCGGATCGCGAATATTTATGTCTTTATCCACGACAATCACAAACTTGGTGTAAGTAAATTGTGGTAAAGCACTCCAAAACGCCAAAGCTGCCCGTCTTGCTTGTCCTGGATATGCTTTATCAATGGAAATAATCGCCGCTTTGTAACTCAAAGCTTCCATTGGTAAGAAGAAATCAACGATTTCCGAGACTTGTTGCCGCAGAATAGGTGTATAGATGCGATTAAGTGCGATCGCCATCATCGCTTCTTCTTTGGGTGGACGACCGCTAAATGTTGTTAAGTAAATCGGATCTTTGCGGTGTGTCATACATTGGAAGCGAACCAAAGGCGAATCCTCAACGCCACCGTAATAACCCATGTGGTCGCCAAAAGGCCCATCCGGCAAAACTTCTCCCGGTGTAATTGTTCCTTCCAAAACGAATTCTGAATCTGCGGGAACTTCCAAATCTACAGTTTTACACTTCGCCAACTGCACGCCCGAACCGCCATACAGCCCAGCAAACAGCCATTCTGATAAATCTACAGGAATGGGCGTAGCTGCTGCCATGATAATTAAGGGATCTACACCAAGTGCGATCGCCACTTCTAATTTTTTCCCACGTTCAGCCGCTTTTCGCAAATGCCTTGCGCCACCCCGCACCGATAACCAGTGAACCGTCATCGTATTTTTTGATTGTAGTTGCAAACGATACACTCCTACATTCGGCGTACCAGTCTCACAATCCTTAGTAATGACTAACCCCAGCGTGATAATCTTGCCAGCATCACCACAGTAAGGACGTATTAAAGGCAACTTATTTAAATCTAAATCATCGCCTTCAACCACAACTTGCTGACAAGCCGGGAAAAAGTCTCGTCCCGGTTTCGCCTTCACCACGTCAAACAAAACCTTACCAAAATCTATCGCTTGGGAAATCTTCTTCGGCGGTTTTGGTTGTTGCAGCATACTCAACTTTTTCCCCAAAGTTTCCAACTCCTCTGGACGCTGCATATTCATTGCCCAGCAAATTCTTTCCACAGTTCCCATCAAATTCACCGCCACCGGGAAAGAAGCACCTTTGACATTTTCAAACAACAACCCTGGCCCACCTTTCTGTAGCATCCGGTTAGAAATCTCAGCAATTTCTAAATCTGGGTCAACTAAAGCTGAAATCCGCCGTAATTGCCCTCTTTCTTCTAGAATTTTAATGAATCCCCGTAAGTCTCTGGCCATAGTTCTTGTAAAGCAGATTATTTAAGAAGTGTGAAGCGCTTTCTTATATTATTAGTCATTTGTCATTAGTCATTGGGCAAGCAGGGTATTGGTTATGAATTATTCTCCTTGTCTCCCTTGTCTCCCTTGTCTCCGCACCTCCCCCTTAGGCTTAACTGTAAATTAACCTGATTGTTAACGTTTATTAACTAAGTTTTGCAAATATTTTAGTTATTGTAAGCGGGGAGACGCATTATTTTTGACAAATAAGCGCTAACCTAATCAAACATGGCCAGAATAAACTATACCTTCCCGGCAGGCGGTCTTGTTATGTGACCCCTACTGGGTTTATTTGTTACAAGCTTTAGATCGACATAAATCTTTGTGCCTTCTACCCTCTGGTTTTCTAAAAGGTATACAGTAAATCATGGTTAACAGGCAATTTATGAATAAAGCTAATCACCACATAGGAATTTACCTATTGTTCAGTATTATTATTGTTGTTGCATTAAAGGTAATTTCTTACTTTTTTATACTATTTTTAATTCAGCCCAAACTCTTACTTTATCCCTATGCTGACATTGGTGGCGTTGTTTATCCAAAAGTTGTCGATTTAGATGTGTTAGACGCATTAATATTTGTTTCACTTCTTGGCTTTATATGTGGATTATTGTCTAGTTTTCTTTCATTTTGGAGCTTTCATAAAAATAGCTCATTCAAAATAGTTAACCTAATTTTTATAATTATGTTCGTTACTTCAGCCATAGAAACTTTATTTTTTTGTTATCGGTTTATACAGCTTCAAAATCTTTCTTCTTCATTAGTAAGCTGTGACAAATTTTCAGCTAATATACCTGGTTGTTATATACCTTAGACTTGAATATAAATATGACGGAAACTCAAAATTATACGTATAACACATGGTCAATTAACAAGATTGACCTTACCAGTATCAAGATCGTAATAAGCACCAACAATTTTGAGTTTGCCAGCATCCAGCAATTTTGCTAATATTCCTGAGCTTTCTTGTAATTTTTTCGCTTGATATTTAACATTGGCTTTAACCGCATCATCACTAGTATTATCAGTTGTTAATTTTAGATTTGCTAAAGCAGGTTTGATACCTTCAACAACAAAACCAATTCTGCCAGGAAGTGGTTCATTTTTAATTGCTTCTGTGACTGCGCCGCATCTTTTATGACCTAAAACTACAATTAACTGCGAACCTAATACGGCTGTAGAATATTCTAAACTACCTATAGCCATGTCACTGGCGACATTGCCAGCTACTCGCACAACAAATAAATCTCCAAGGCCTCGATCGAAGACAATTTCCGCAGGTACTCTAGAATCTGCACAGCCTAATATTGCCGCAAATGGATACTGAGCTTTAGCAACTAATCGTAAGCGTTCTAATGATTGATCTGGATATTTGCGTTGTTGACTAACAAATCTTTGATTACCATTGAGCAAGCGTCTAATAGCTTCATTAGCACTCACTGGATTAGGGTTAACTGAATGAACATCAGCCGCAGCCGCTTGTTGTGTATTCCAAAAGCGATGTCCAAAAGCAGCAGTACCAATACCCATTACGCTTGCGAATTTCAAGAAATCACGTCGCCCTACGAATCCATTAATTTGACTCATCAATCTACCTGACAACATTTTTCTTAATATCAGGAAGATATCAGATGGAAATAGAATGCAAGAGTACCCTGTTACACGGTTTAAGAGTGATTTAACAAAACAGAATTCAGAATTCAGGAGCCAGAATTCAGTAGTAAAAAAACCTGAATTCGATGTATAGGATTTTGACCTCACCCCCAGCCCCTCTCCTTCAAGGAGAGGAGAGTAAAAAGCCTAATTTTTCCTTAATCCTCCCTCTCCTCTAAGAAGAGGGAGGTTGGGTGGGTTTGTCTTGTCAAATTCACGTTAAAAGAAGCTTTATACTTGGTGTTGAAAGGGAGTTTATGTACTTAAATTTCCTATAAATCTGCTCTATTTACTAAAAAATAGCTTTTTCAAAAGTACTTTTCACAAACTCATATACCTCTGGTTCATCTGAAGCTCTTGGTCCTGCAACATTAAGAATTACTATTTTATAGTTGGAGATAAATAATAATAATTCGTTCACAGGATTTACATGAGTAAACTCTTTACATATATGTATACACGGTTTCTGATATTTTTGAGCTAATTCAGCAGTTAATAAAGTGCCTGCAACAAGTTTTTTAGCAATAGAAAATATCACAGTTCCATCAGAATCGCGAACATTCCATTCAGTCCGCTGGGAATATTCATCTGATGGTGTTTCAGTTAGGTTATAGCGTGAATTAATAACACCATCTTCTGCTTTACGTCCTTTGGGACACCAGCCTCCGTGAGGAATTTGACGAGCTATAGCCCAATCCAAAGCTGCGCGGTCTGCTCCTGTTTGACCGCCAGAAACTATTTTTAAGCTGTTAACCATTTTGAATTACAGCACTTTGGAAATTAGATATAATCTAAGTTTTTATTCCGATATCAGACTGTTTGACTACTGAATTCTGAATTCTGAATTCTGAATTCTGAATGCTGTTTAATGCCTTTTACCTGCTCCTAGATACAGTTCACCCACTTTCGGGTCATTCAATAATTCTTGACCAGGGCCGGAGATAGCATCGCGTCCAGATTCTAATACATATCCGCGATGAGCCATTTCTAAAGCCTTGCGGGCATTTTGCTCTACTAATACGATCGCAGTACCCGTTTGATTAATTTGTTTAATCTGCTCAAAAACTTGTGTTACCAAAATTGGCGATAAAGCAGCAGAAGGTTCATCCAAAATCAGCAAACTAGGCTCCAACATTAAAGCTTTGCCCATCGCTAGCATCTGGCGTTCTCCTCCAGATAATGTACCAGCGCGTTGATTGCGGCGATCGCTCAGTCTAGGAAACATAGTAAATATTTTATCTTTGAGTGGTTTCAAAGAAACATTGAGAACAAAAGCACCCATCTCCAAGTTCTCTTCGATACTAAGAGAAGGGAAAACATTAACTATTTGCGGTACATAGCACATTCCCCGTTGCACAATTTGATTCGACTTTAGCCCCACAATATTTTCACCTTTGAAGGTAATTGCGCCAGTGTGAGGGATTAAAAGCCCAAAAATTGTTTTTGCCAAAGTGGATTTACCAGCACCGTTAGGGCCAATTACTGCTACCAGTTCGCCTAGTGCAACATGAAAATTCACACCTTGTAGGATATCCACATCTTTGATATATCCGGCGTGGACGTTTTGAACTTCTAGTAAATAGTCATTAGTCATTGGTCATTAGTCATTAGTCATTAGTCATTAGTCATTAGTCAACAGTCATTAGTCAGTCGTGATTGAGCAAAAACAACTGACAACTGACCACTGACTATGAACTATTCCGGAGTTTTTTGCAACTCCGGTCGTTCTTCTGGAAGAATTGCCCCTTCGACTGGGCAAACTTGGAGACATATACCACAGTCAATGCAGGTGGCAAAGTCAATCCAGTACCAATCGGTTCCCTTGACATTTTTGCCTGGGCCTTCATGAATGCAAGCTACCGGACAGGCTTCTACGCAGTCAGCAACGCCTTCACAGACTTCTGTAACAATTGTGTGCGGCATATTCTCGATTCCCTCTCTTCTGTATCGGCTATTTCTAGACTAGCAGGGCAGGGGGAAAGAGCAAGGGGCAAAGGGCAAAGGGAATCAACCCTGCCTTTTCCCCTTCACCTTCGCCCTTTTCCCTACCCGAAGGGTTTTGCCCTATGCCCGCTAACGCAATGATTCAATTTTTGGTGAGCCATCGGGTTTGATCCAGGCGATTTGGGCAATGCCGCGATCGCGTGCATATTCGCGGATGGCTTCTGCCTCCCTTCTGAGCAAATCCATTTCTACTCGCACCAAATGAGTGGAATCTCGTAGTTTTTGCGCGTAAGCAAAGGCAGGAGCGTCAGCACTCGGTGTCTCTGGCACTACTAACCAGTTGCTAGCTGGCGTTGTTTGCGGTAATTGCCCAGTAGATAATAAAACTTGGTATAAATCTTCGATGTTGAGTACAAAACCAATTCCGGGGATGTTTTCTCCCTGTGGATGATATAGCCCCAAAAGCTGGTCGTAGCGACCACCCTGCCCTAAAATTCGGGCTTGAGACGCAGTATCATTGACAACTTGAAAGACAATGCCTGTGTAGTAGTCTATGGTCTGGATTAGGCTCAGATCGAGGATTAAGGAGAATTTTTTCTCTGATTCCAGTAATTCTACTAAGGATTTGAGATCGTTTACTGCTTGTTGTTGTTGTTCGTCTAGCTGCAAGCTACTGACTTTTTGCAAAACTTCAGCACTCGGCCCGCGCAGATCCATCATGATGCGGGCGCGATCGCGTAGTTCGTCACTCAGAGGTAAGGTATCTATAGTGATGCGGTCAAGATTAGCGATCGCACTGCGGACTTTATCTTGTAAGTTAACACCAAAAGCATTCAGGAGCGATCGGGTAATTCCCGCTTCACCTAAAATTAAATGCCATTGGCGCAAACCCAATGCAGCCAGACAATCCGCTACCAATAGCAATACCTCTGCATTTGCTAGCAATCCACCAGCGCCTAATAACTCGACTCCAGCTTGATAAAACTCGTGCTGGCTATTGTGCCTACTTTCCCAAGTGCGGCGAAATACGTTGGCATTGTAGTATAGCCGTTGGGGATAAGTTACACCTGCCATGCGAGTCACAACAGTACGAGCAATAGAGGCTGTTAATTCTGGACGTAAGCCCAATTCATCGTCTTCGCTATTTTGTAGTTGAATCACCATCTGGCGCTGGATTGCTTCCCCTGCCATCAAGGTATCCATCCGTTCCAAAGTCGAGGTGATAATCCTGTGATATCCCCAACGATGAAACACTTGTTGTAATCTATCTTCAATCCAGCGTTTTTTCGCCACATCTAAGGGTAATAAATCCCTGGCTCCCGCTGCTGGTTGATACACCATTATTTTTTCTTCCCACCAAACAAACCACCGAACAAACCACCATTACCAGATTTATCTGGTTGCTTATCTTCATTATTAGGAGATGAAGTCACCTTACGATCGGTAGGTTGTTGTCCTAAAGCTTTATCTATTTTAGGTTTCCATTGCGACGCTATTTGGTCGTTAGGATCTAATTTCAAAGCATTGTCAAAATGGATTTTTGCCATTTTTAGCTGATTTTGCTTCAAATACACCATTCCAATCAAGCTATGGCAATGACTATTTTTCGGTTCTAGCTTCAAAGCTTCCTGCAACTCTACTTTGGCTTGGGCAAATTGGTTTTTTTCAATCAAAGATTGAGCGCGACGAACATACTGTTCGACAACAGAGTCTTCTTTTGGTGGTGCTGGTGGTGGCGCTGGTGATGCCTGTTTTGCGGGATCTTGCCCAGGTGTAGCCGAGTTAACTTTGGGTTGAGTAATTGGTGGTGACGCTGCGGATGTTTTAACTGCACTCCGCATTAAGTAGACCAAATTCAACTCACTAATGTGGGCAATAACTTGGAGGGCTTGCTCTAAAGAATCATATTGGGTTTGGGCAAGTTTAGCGATCGCACTTTTATACGAATGATCGATATTACCAGCATTAGCTAACTGTTTACCTAATTCTGTATGTAAAGTCACCGAAGTAGATTCTTGTACCAGGCGCTTGCCCATTTGCGACAAAATCAAAATATATTCTGTTCTAGTGCGTTCGTTAGCAAGTTTTTCGTAAGCTGGGTTAACCAACTTAGATAACAATTCATTACCTAGCTGTTTTTGTTCGGGACTTTCAGTAATACTACTATCCGGGTGCAAACGGCGGGCGATTTGAAGATACCGTTTGCGAATATCTTTAACATCCGCATCAACTGGAACGCACAATATTGCGTGATGATCTATGAAATCATATCTAAATAATCCACGATCTATTTTGAAAGACATATAGCAGTTTGCACCAAAGGAGCAATTAGATTTTTTCTAGTTTACTTCGCTCGATCGGCGATCCGTCAGTAGCAAATTGCTATTAGTCATTAGTCATTGGTCATTGGTCATTAGTCATTAATTATTTCGCCTTTGCCCTTGCGGTTTTCTGCTCCTATCTCCCCTCACTTCCAGGCTGACAGGGGTGGAACTTGTAAAAGTTCGCGGCTTACGGTGTCGTGAATGTGACCATTTGTGGCGAGAATTCTACCTGACTCAATTTTTAAGGGAGTGCCATCGTAGGCGGTAACTTTGCCGCCAGCTTCTTGTACCAAAATGATACCAGCAGCAATATCCCAAGGTGAAAGTCCCCGTTCCCAGTAGCCATCGACACGTCCACAGGCAACATAGGCTAAATCTAGGGATGCGGAACCGCTGCGTCTAACTCCTTGAGTTAGATGGGTGAGGTGGCAAAATTCTGCGTAATTGTTATCAGAGGTTTCGCGGCGATCGTAGGCAAACCCACTTACCAGTAAGCTTTTATTCAGTTCTGAGGTTGTGGAAACTGCGATCGGGCGGCGGTTGCGCGTTGCTCCTAAACCAGCAGCGGCACGAAATAGTTCGTTGTGAAAGGGGTCATAAATGACACCAACTTGTGGAACGCCATTAATTAACAGCCCGATGGAAACGGCAAAGAATGGATATTGATGGGCGTAATTGGTTGTGCCATCTAAAGGATCTATTGCCCAGAGGTATTCATTTTCGCGATCGCCTAATTTTCCTGATTCTTCTGCCAGAATAGAATGTTCCGGAAAATGGCGACGCAAAATTTCTAAAACCAACTCTTCTGAGGCTTTATCAGCAGCAGTAACTAAATCGCCAGGGCGTCCTTTTTCAACAATCGCATCTTCCAACTTACCCAAGTAAGCTTGGAGTATACCACCACCAGCTAAGGCCGCTTCTGTCGCAATGTCTAGAAAAATTTGTAGATTAGTCATTAGTTATTAGTTATTAGTCATTAGTCATTAGTCATTAGTCATTAGTCATTAGTCATTGGGCACTTGTACTGAGCGTTCGCGTAGCGTCTCGTAGAGAAGTCGAAGTATTGTGCATGGGGCAAGGAGGAGGTGTGGGAGGTGTGGGAGGATGGTGAAGAAATCTTTCCCCCCACACTCCCCACACTTCCCCATCTCCCCACACTCCCCACTCCCTAGAGATTTTGACGGCGAAACTCAGCAGGAGTAAGGCGCATCGGTTTTTCTGGGTTCCAAATTCCTTGTCCCATGAGTCTAGCCCATTGTTGGGCACGTTCTAAACGTTGGTCATATTTGTGATTAGGCGATCGGCCAACGAACAATGCATTCCCTTGTTTGACTAATTCCTCATTCAACAAAATCTTATTTTTCCATACATAAGCTAGAGTTCGCCCAATTTTGTCTTTTGCTTCTAAATCAAACTCTAGTGTTACTGATTGTTCTGCGCCACCAATGAGATTTTCTAACTGTTCTTTTGCTTGTTCGCCCCAAGGTCGCTGTCGCACATCTGGTGCATCAATTCCCACCAACCGCACTTGGGAAATTAAATTTGGTTGTTCGGCCATACCCAAAACTTCCAAACTTTGCCCACTAACTACCCGCGCTACTTTCACCTGCGTCTGATTGTTTGGCAGCTGATTTTTACCTTGGCAACTCACCAGGAGTAAAAAGCAAACCAAAATAACTATTTTTCTTGCCCAAACGCCAAAACATACTGGCAAAGCAGTAATTGGCATCTTTGCGCCTTTGTCTTGGAAAGTTCTGATGGTCGGAAACCTGCGCCTTTGCGCGAACAAAATCCTATTCTTCATCTAACGGTAAACCCGCTTTAACTCGACCCCTAGCAAAATAGCGTCCAAACTGGAGTTCATAAACTTCATCTTCGTCTTGTGTTTCCACCTCCAAGTCAGAACGCGGGTAACTCACACACAACAGGGCATAACCTTGGCGACGTAACTCTGGCGACAATCCGATCGCCTCTGGTTGGTAAATTTCTCCTGACAACACTCTCACCGCACAAGTGGTACAAGCCCCATTACGGCAGGAAAAGGGCAATTCCGCCCCTTGTTTTTCCGCACTGTGCAGGATGTAGCGGTCTTCTGGCACTTCTAGGGTGTGTGTTTTGCCAGTGGCGCGATCGCGAACTCGAATTGTATATCTACGGGACATCTGGATTTAGCTCTTGAAACTTGAACTTTGAGATTAACCTAAAAAATCTTTTTTTATCTTTGCACTTTTTGGAATTCTATAGTAAGATTGTAAATCGTGATATCTGGAGAGATGGCCGAGTGGTTTAAGGCGCAGCACTGGAAATGCTGTAATGCGGAAACGTATTCCAGGGTTCAAATCCCTGTCTCTCCGCTATAAAGTATACAGGGTAAAGCTTTTGGGCTTTACCCTTTACTATTTGAAGGTTTTATGCATTCCAAAAGTGGTTTAATAAGTGGTGTATGTGGTTGAATGATTTTAGCCAAAAGCACAACACTAAATTTTCCCTTATCAAAATTAATAGGGGCAAAGGAATACTTTGCCCCTATTAATTTTGATCGATCCTAATCTGATTAAAAATCAACAGATGGCAGTTTGCCCTGTATTAACTCAAACTGTGCTGAAGCACACTTGGCACAATTGCAACCGAGTTGATCGATAATCGGATTAGATTTTTGAATCAATTGTGGTGCTGCCAAACTAGGAATTTCTTGTGTCGATACTACTGCGATCGCTGGTGTAGTATATGCAGATTTCAGACTAAATGCTTGTGCCGGATTGGCTAGCATTAAGATGGATGCCAGAAAAGCAGGACAGGCAAGTAAAATCAGTTTGGCTATCTTCATAATTTACACAAGTATACGTTTGTTAATAACAGCATAGCTAATAAATTGACAGTGTTCAATACTTCTGTGGTCAATACTGAGTACTGAGTTAGGATTTATTCTCCTTATCCCTTGCCCCCCATTTGCCTAATCTTGCAAAGCTTCTGACCAAATAATTAATTCGCCTTTTTCGCCGCCTGCGGCTAGTAATTTGCCTTGGGGATGCCAAGCTAAGCTAGAAAAGCCTCCAGAGACACCTGTGATTATTTGGGATACTTCTTGGGCTTTGTCCCACAAACACAACCAGCCATCAGCACCAGCTGAAGCGAGAAGGAAGCTTTTAGGTGCAAAGGCGATCGCATTAATCACATCGATATGATTAGTTAAAACTCGTGCTTCCCAACCTAAGTTATCATCTTCTAATTTTTCCCACACCACAATACCTTCAACGCTAGAAGAGGCTAGTATTGGCGCACCCAGGTTTGTAGTAGCTTCTGACCATGCCAATTGGCGAATTTTTCCAGGGAAACCCCGCATTACCCAAGGATCGGGATTGTTCCATTCCAAAACGGTGACGCTTCTATCCATGTTGCCTGAAGCAAGGAATTTACCATCGGGTGACCAAGCCATTGCAACGCTGACGGTAGGCATATCTAAGATGTATGGTTCGTCATCCCAGTTTTGACTGTGCCAAATCTTGACTCCTTTATAACCAGCAATGGCTAGGTACTCGCCGTCAATGCGCCAATCTATCCCCAAGACTGATGAGTTATCGAAATTTAGTGTGACGACAATTTCACGAGTATCTGCGTCCCACACTTGGACGTAACGCCCCAAACTAAAAGCTAGTTGGTTACTGGTGTAATTCCAAGCTAGTTTGTCAACCCATGCAGGCGCATTTTCCAATGTGGCGATTAATTCAGTATCCTGCCAAATTTTGACTTGTCCATCCTGTCCGCCAACAGCTAAAAATTTTCCATCGTGAGAAAAGGCAAGGCAATCTACTGATTTACCATTACCACTTTGCAAGGTTGTGAGTTCGCCATCATTCCACAGTACAACTTCCCCAATTGCGGAAGTTGCTGCTAAAGTTTCACCTTGGGGTGACCAAGCGATCGCAGTTACATAATCTGCAAGTATCCCGGAATAGTGTTGTTCAAATAGTTTAGATTTGCTGGTTGTGGAGTTCATATCTTTGAAAAGGGGGAGTGAGGAGTGAGGAGTGAGGAGTGAGGAGTTTTGAATTTTTAACTCATAACTCATAACTCATAACTCCTAACTTTTTATTTAAGCTAGACAAGCAAGAAAATCTTGCTTAAGTTGTTCTGCGTTAAGGTTGCGACCGATGAATACTAGTTCGTTTTTTGGAGTTTCGTTAGGTTTCCAGGGGCGATCGGGTCTGCCATCAAATATCATATGCACTCCTTGAAACACAAATCTATTCTCTTCTCCAGCGATATTTAATATGCCTTTCATGCGAAAGATATCTGGCCCTTGGGTACGCAGTAATTCAGAAAGCCAAGCGTTTAATTTTTCTCCATCGACTGCACCTTTTTCTACTAAAGCTACAGAAAAGACGGTTTCATCATGTTCGTGAGCATCTTCGCCTAAGAAATTTGGATCTATTTCTAATGCCCTATCTAAATCAAATGCTTGGACACCTAACAAAGCATTCATTTCTAATTCCGAGTTGCGGGTACGATAGATTTTTGCCATAGCATTCATTGACCGAATTCGCTTTTCTAATTCGTCCAATTCTTCTGATGCTACTAAATCTGTTTTATTAAGTAAAATAACATCGGCAAAGGCAATCTGTTCTTGGGCTTCGTCTGCATCCCAATGCTGCCAAATATGCTTGGCATCTACGACTGTTACCACTGCGTCTAAAGACAGTTGATTTTGCAAATCTTCATCCACAAAAAATGTCTGAATTACTGGTGCAGGGTCAGCTAGCCCTGTTGTTTCAATTACTAAATGGTCAAATTTATCGCGCCGCTTCATCAAATTGCCAATGATGCGAATTAAATCGCCACGCACTGTACAACAAATGCAGCCGTTATTCATTTCAAATATTTCTTCATCAGCATCGATAACTAGTTGATTATCAATGCCCACTTCCCCAAATTCATTAACAATCACAGCAACTTTTTTGCCGTGTTCGTAGGTGAGGATGTGATTAAGTAGAGTCGTTTTCCCTGCTCCCAAATAACCTGTAAGAACGGTAACGGGAACTGAATTTGTGCTTACGTCAGCCACCATACTCTAAATTCCTTTTGTCTCACCTTATGGATAATCATTATCGCCTATGATAATTCTTTTTATTTTTTTGTGCGAAATTGGCTTAAGAATTATGAATTATGAATTATGAATTCTGAATTGGTGAATTGGTAAGTAAAACGACTTTTTACCAGACTACGGGAGGAATTGTTGTGTATTTCAGTTTCCTTTAAATCTGGTGTAGTTCAATCAAGAAATATTTTATTTTTATGGATGTGTAACAAGTAATAAATATTAACAAATTCCCAAAAAACAATGTTTGCTGAACACGGTTTTAGTTTGCACCTTGACAAACTGATAAGTTAATGATAATTATTATCAAAGCCTTTATAAATTATACCATTTTAGGAAATTTCTGCTACAAACACGTCGATAGGGGCGTACAGATGTACGCCCCTACAGTTGATTGAGTAGTTGCCAATATTTTAGTTCTCAATTCTGAACAAAAAATTCTCAACTGCTGCTAAAACCTCTGCTGGGTATTCTTCATGCAGTCCTAAAGAACCAGGAGTGACGACGCTTCTTACTCCTGGTAATGCTGCTAAAGCGTTCATTTCTTCTCGTGATTTGGTAGGGCTGGATTCTCCAATTACCACCATGAGTGGTACGGTTAAAGACTGTACGAGTTGGAGAAAATCGGATTGTTGGCGTACAGCATCAAGATTACCCGTTACAAAGGCAGCAGAAGCAAATCTCGCTCCTGGTTGTTGAGTTGTCTGCCATTTTTTCTCGATGAAACTGGGTGTAAGTTTAGCCGTGTCAGTAAAGACATGACGGCGGTACATGAAATTTAAGAAAGAAGGAGTCGTGTTGAGTTTGTAGAGAGCTTGACCAACTATAGGCGATCGCACTAATTCTCTCACCATACCAGCTATCTGTTGACTAGCGCCCATTGTCGGCAAAGGGCCGCGCCAAGTAGGAGCTAACAACACAATTTTTGAGAATGCAGCTGGTTGTTTGGTAGCTAATTGTAAAACGTAGGTAGAGGCATGACCAGCCGCCATTACAGTAATTGGAGTATTAAAAATCGCGTTGACGAAATCTGACAAAAATTGCTGATATATTTGCGGCTGATAATTTAAACTAGGGCGAGAAGATTCGCCAAAACCAGGCCAGTCTATGGCTACAACTTGAAAATTGGGAGCTAATAATCTAGCAAGTTCGCCCATTTCTAAACGCGTCGAAACACTGCTAAAAGCTGGTAGTAGCAATAGCGGTGAACCTTTACCAAGGCTTTCATAAGCAACGCGCAATTGCTGATTTTCCCAATTCCAGAGATATTCTTGAACTACTCCACCAAATCCAACCGCAGCAGAAGTAGATAATAAATTTGTTGACATGAGATTAAATTTTCTCCTTTGTCATTTGTTATTAGTCATTAGTCAACAGTCATTAGTCATCAGTCATTTGTTTATTCACCAATGCCCAATGCCCTGTTTGGCCAATGCCCAACTATTAGTTACCTACATCTAACTTACATTCCAAGGCTTTTTTTTGCATGGTTTTAAAAATGTTGTAAAATCCATTGGCACGGGAAGGTGTGAGACTAACATTTAAACCTGTTTCTTGAATAAAATCTGGAGTAAGTTGCACAATCTCAGTTGGCGTTAGTCCATTCAATCCTTCAACCAAAAGTCCGACTAATCCTTTGGTTAACTGGGAATCAGAATCACCTTGAAAAACAACTTTACCATCATTCAAGCTTGCTGTGATATAAACTTGAGAAACGCAACCAGGAACCTTATTATCAGGTAATTTATCAGTTTCTGGGAACTCATTGAGCTTTTGAGCGTACCAGATTAGCTGTTCGTAGCGTCGCTTTGGTTCGGAAGCGCGTTGAAAGCGCTGGACAATTTTAGCAAGTGCAGGTGGCAAAGAGTCTAGAGTTGAGGACATAACAGAAGCTGGAAATAATCGCTATCATCTTGAGTGTAAATTATCTTTAGAGCAATCGCGTCTGTACTTCACCTTGACTAGAAGTTGTCAAATCCAGATAATTAGACGCCAATTCCGAACCGGGTCATCACTTTGCGATAAGCCATGAATTCAGGTGCAGCAAGCAATTCAAGTATGGACGCCACTATCTTGTTTTCCCAATCTCGCAGATCGCACAGCAGACCTGCCAGGGTACGGGTGAAATCAGAGATAGGCACACCGTACTTAGGGGCAATGGACTTGGCATAAAGGCGATCGTAATAACTCGATTTACGGCGAGTATTTCGCTCTCTGCCGGCTAACCATGCCCATAAGGGAACCATACCATCATCACCAGGCTTACTGTCAGATAAGGCAGCTTCGGGAAACTCTTTAGCTAGTTGTTGGCGTACACGATTAATCGGTGGCGATTGTATGCGGTTAATAGACTGCAATTGCAACCACAACTCTCTTAATCTTGCCACAACAGACCAAGGGACTGACCTTTTTCTGGTTCTATAGCTAAAACCCTGTGTAATATTAAACCATTACGTGCCTTTACGTGCCTTACCAATTGGGCTGTAACCTTCTTTTTTAGCCTCAATACTGCCATAATCAAGAAAAGTTGTGTTTCCAACACACAACACTAGGATTTTTAGAAAATAAGGGGAGGGTAGAGTTTTGAGTGTTTTGCATAAGTAAGTCGGTGCAATAAAACCAAACTGTGTGAAGAAAAGTAAATAAGCTTTTTACGTTCAATAAAATAAGAGAGGCAATTAATTTTACCTCTCTTAATAAATGAATTTCAAAGGTACTAAGCTTTAGCTTTTACCTTTTAATTTTTAGTATCTGCTGGGTTTGTGAACGATAAAGCTGAGAACTTGGCACTGCTTAATGTTGTCAAAACCTACAACACGGATATAGCAGTTGCTATATTGAGAACGGCAAGATTGAACTTCATTGAGTACTTCTTGAGTAGATTTAGCACCGAACAAAGGCAGCTTCCACATTGTCCAGAAAAATTCGGTTGGCTCAGAGGTTTCGTTGAATTCGACCGCTGGAATGTAACCTTGATTCAGAATGTACTGGATCTGCTTGGCAATTTGAGCATCAGAAAGGGGAGGCAGATAAGAAAGGGTTTCGTAACGACGCTCTTTTGGTAAAGTTTGCATGGTTGATGATAATGGGTTGCGGTTGACTTTTGTTATCAGTTACTCAGTGAAAAAGCGCTCGCTCTTAACTGTTCACTGTTCGTTGTTTGGGTCTGAAGTTGTTTGCTGTTCTGGGTACAGACTGGGGTTCGATAAATTGATTTGCGTGATGCGTTCTAAATGCTGGCGACGCTGTTCCATATTGGCTTGCTGAATGCCAGTACGAACCATTTCCGGTAAAAATTCTGTGATCTCCTCGGCGATGTGTTCTCTGACAGTCATAATCCGCAATGCCAAATCTGGTTTTTCTCGGAACAGTTCCTCAATATATGTTTCTCCATCGTGGATTTTGTCAGCTGAAAAGTTTTGCAGCCAAATTCCCAACGGCGGATTAGTTTCGCCTAGCTGTGCCAGTACTGTCTTCAGCGCCTGATATGTCAGGTAGCGTTGGAGAGTCTTGGCTGTGTCCTTCGCAATTTGCTTAAGATTCATGCTTGACCCCAGCCTTTAGAAGTTATGAGTTATGAGTTATGAGTTATGAATTGAGTCAACTCTTAACTCCTAACTCTTAACTCTTCACTCTTAACTCAGATCAGACGGTATCCATTGCTTCAAACTCGAACTTAATTTCTTTCCACAGTTCGCAAGCAACGGCCAATTCAGGAGACCACTTAGCAGCTTCGCGGATAACATCATTACCTTCACGAGCCAAGTTACGTCCTTCGTTACGAGCTTGGATACAAGCTTCTAATGCTACGCGGTTAGCGGTTGCACCAGGCGCGTTACCCCAAGGGTGACCGAGTGTACCACCACCGAATTGTAGTACGGAGTCATCACCGAAGATTTCAACTAGTGCGGGCATGTGCCATACGTGGATACCACCGGAAGCAACTGCCATTACACCAGGCATAGAAGCCCAGTCTTGGGTAAAGTAGATACCGCGAGACTTGTCTTGCTCAACATAGTTTTCGCGTAACAGGTCAACGAAGCCCATTGTGATTCCACGCTCACCTTCCAGCTTACCAACAACGGTACCGGTGTGGATGTGGTCGCCACCAGACATCCGCAGAGTCTTAGCCAAAACGCGGAAGTGGATACCGTGGTTCTTTTGACGGTCAATTACGGCGTGCATAGCGCGGTGGATGTGCAGCAACAGACCATTATCACGACACCAACGAGCCAATGTGGTGTTAGCGGTGAAACCTGCGGTCAGGTAGTCGTGCATGATGATGGGCATTTTGAGTTCTTTAGCGAACTCAGCCCGCTTCAACATTTCTTCGCAGGTGGGGGCGGTAACGTTCAGGTAGTGACCTTTGATTTCGCCGGTTTCTGCTTGGGCTTTGTGGATAGCTTCAGCTACGAACAAAAAGCGATCGCGCCATCTTTGGAATGGTGCTGAGTTGATGTTTTCGTCGTCTTTGGTGAAGTCCAAACCACCGCGCAAGCACTCGTATACAGCGCGTCCGTAGTTCTTAGCAGACAAACCCAATTTGGGCTTAATTGTACAACCCAGTAAAGGACGACCGTATTTGTTTAACTTGTCACGCTCAACTTGAATACCGTGGGGAGGGCCTTGGAAGGTCTTCAGGTAAGCTACAGGAATCCGTAAGTCTTCTAGACGTAGCGCCCGCAAAGCTTTAAAACCAAACACGTTACCTACAATTGAGGTCAACATATTGGTTACGGAGCCTTCCTCAAATAAATCTAGAGGATAAGCAACATAAGCAATGTACTGGTTATCTTCACCAGCAACGGGTTCGATGTCGTAGCAACGACCTTTGTAGCGATCTAGGTCGGTGAGCAAGTCTGTCCATACGGTAGTCCAGGTACCAGTGGAAGACTCAGCAGCTACAGCAGCACCAGCTTCTTCGGGTGGAACTCCAGGTTGGGGAGTCATCCGGAATGCAGCAAGAATATCTGTATCTTTAGGAGTGTAATCGGGGGTGTAATAAGTTAGTCTGTAATCCTTAACCCCGGCTTGATACCCAGATTTGCTCTGAGTCTTCGTTTGAGCGTAAGACATATTTTATCCTTCCCAGAAGTCACTCTTTTTACTTATCAAATCACGTATTGTGCAACTTTCCCACACCCCGCTCTTTCCCCCTTGAGCGGGGAGAAGATCGGGAAAAATTTTTGTTATGGGTTGCCTTCGGCAGAGTTTAGCACTTTTTTTGCGGCCTATACTTTGGTAGCGGAGGTAACCTTCATTACCAGTGTTCTCCCGTTCTTGGGCAGACGACCTAGCGCTTCTACTCTCTCCTCTACCTACACATCAAAATTCTTTTTTATCTGTTTCTCTTCTCGCACCCGACTAAACCTTCTCAATTTCACCAAAACTTCCGCACTTTGCGGTCAGCATTTAGATAATTCTCCCATCAGCTGGCATATTCAGGGGATTGGCCTGGCTGGCACACATTCCCGCCTCCATACTCCTTCTATCTTTTCCTGACTTGGAAAAGATACCAGAAAAGAATTTACTTGACAGAGATTTAGCAGAGTGGTGAGCAAAAGATAAAAGAATTGCACACCACGAAATTTGTAGCTTGTCTCACAATATATCAAGAATTCGATAAGTTATTCTTTGAAAGTTTTTAACTTATTTATTTAAATTTGTTATTACATAAAAATTTAAACATTTTGTTAAGAAAGGTTTACAAAATGTCATTAATGGTGTTTAGGAATGGGGCATAGGGCATAGGGAATGGGGCATTGGGAGTGGTAAGTAGAGAGTTAGGAGTTAGGAGTTAGGAGTTAAGAATTATTCTCCTTGTCCCCATACCCAATGCTCAATGCCCAATGCCCCATGCCCCATGCCCCATGCCCCATACCCAATGCCCCATGCCCAATATTTAATGTTTAAAAAATCCAAGCGAGGGGAACACTTAAGTTAACCAAAAGCCTGTTTAGACAACGGCTATGGGTAGTGTCTCCAAAGGAAATGTCATCGTGGTGTTGTTTTGCAAGCGTACTAGTTTATTGATTTCTTCTATCTTGCTGGGGTTAATCACTCTGCCGAATACGGGATGGGCACAAAAAACCCCTGATATTAATTCATCCGATTTAGCTCCTGCTTACCCGTCTTCACCACCGCCTCCGCGAGTAGATCCTTTACCCGACGAGAGGGGAGTGCAAGAAAATTCGCCAGAAACGGATTATCGTGTCGCCAACTTACTGGCAGATGTTACAGGTAATCTTTGGATAGGTTCTTGGCGGGGGCTATCGCGCATTGACCCGAAAACTGGGAAGATTGTTTCTCGTGTAAGTTTACCTAATGTTGCCATTGGTGCTTTAGCCCAAGACAAAGTAGGACGCTTGTGGGTGGGAAGTTATGGCGGACTAATGCGAGTAGATCCCCGCACCAGCGAAATTACCGCACAGAATTTATTTTTGCCTTCTAAACGAGTGTTGTCGCTGTTAGTTGACAAGCGCGGCTATTTGTGGTCCGGAACCGACAATGGTTTAGCCCTAATTAGTCCCGACCAGGGCTTGATTATGACAACATTAAAAAATCTGCCTGGTGTTAGCGCCAACACTTTGACTTTAGATGCTGAAGGTCACCTGTGGGTTGGTACCCTTGATGGGGTAGTCCGAGTTAATACTGCTAGTGCTGGGATTATGAAGCGAATTGCAGATTTACCAGGAACCACAGTCCAAGCCTTAGCTATTAGTCCAGAAGGGTTGATTTGGGCGGGAATGCCGAATAATTTGTTAGTTATTAACCCAAAAACTGGGGCAGTGTTGCGATCTGTAACGCGGTTGCGTGGGCGTAACGTTACAGCAGTGCGTTTTGCTAAAGATGGTAGTGTCTGGGTCGGTACTCACGATGGTTTGTTACGATTAAATCCAAATACCGGAGCTGTGTTAGACGCTGAAGTTGCTGGACTTCCTTCTAGTCGGATTCTTGCCCTTGCACCTGACATAGGCAATAAACTGTGGATCGGTACTAGTGAAGGTCTAGCTTGGTTAATGCCGAAAATGTCCAGTGCAAAACCCCATCTTGCTTTCAGTCGAGCCGTAAAGTAACAAGTTAGGAGTTAGGAGTTAAGAGTTAGGAGTTAGAAGTTATGAATTAAATTAAACTTTCAACAATTGACTCCTAACTCCTATCTTTGTCCGTAATTCTTCACTCCATAACTCCTAACTCCTAACTTCTAACTTCTAACTCCCAACTCCTCACTCCTAACTCCTAACTTCTAACTCCCAACTCCTCACTTTTAACTCCTAACTTCTAACTCCCAACTCCTCACTCCTAACTCCTAACATCTAACTCAGCACTCAGCACTAAAAAAATATGGCAATCACTACCCAGCAATTAATTCAATGGAAACAACAGGGACGTTCAATTGTGGCGTTGACCGCCTGGGATTATGCGATCGCCCAACTCCTCGACGCAGCTGGTGTAGACTTAATCCTCGTGGGTGACTCGATGGCGGTAGTTTTAGGCTACCAAACAACTCTGCCAATAACTCTAGATGAGATGATCTACCACGCCAAAGCTGTACGTCGAGGAGTTAAACGCGCTTTTTTACTGGTTGATTTACCGTTTTTGAGCTACCAAGAAAGTATCCAACAAGCAATACATTCAGCTGGTAGAGTTTTGAAAGAAACCGGAGCGCAAGGTGTCAAGTTAGAGGGTGGTTATCCAGAAATGGTGGAAACTGTGGCTCGTTTGGTGCAAGCCGGAATTCCAGTTATGGGTCATGTGGGTTTGACGCCGCAATCAGTACATCAACTCGGTTTGCGACAACAGGGTAAAACCCAACAAGCCAGTGAGAGAATTTTAAATGAAGCGATCGCCCTTGAACAAGCTGGCGCTTTTGCTATGTTGTTAGAGCATATACCCGCAGATTTGGCAATGCAAATTACACAAAAACTTACCATCCCAACAATTGGTATTGGGGCAGGGCCTCACTGTGATGGTCAAGTTTTAGTGACCTCAGATATACTTGGTCTTGCAGAAAAGAGTCCACCATTTGCCAAAGTTTATACAAATTTACGCCAGACAATTACTAAAGCTGTGCAAGATTATGCTTTAGAAGTGCGAGAACAAAAGTTTCCTTAAGCAATACTTCGCTAAATCGAAAAATGCCTGGATTCGACTCAATTCCGACGCCTGAATTCTGTTTTGCTAAAAGTCAAAGCCTCTGCCCTCATAAGCTATTCATTAATCAAATGTTTCTTAACAATTTTCAAAACATTGTTTGACAATTTCCAACAGTTGCCTAGTAATAAATTGCTACGCTAATAGCCAAAATCTACTGAACTAGACTAAAGATTTTTGGAGATATTTTTAGTCATCTTCAGCTCGATTTTGCTATTTGCAAGTAACTGAAGTTACTTGTAGGAATTAAGTTTAACGTGAATTCGATGTACAGGATTTTGACCTCACCCCCAGCCCCTCTCCTTCAAGGAGAGGGGAGCAAAAAGCCTAATTTTTCGTAACTCCTCCCTCTCCTTCGAGGAGAGGGAGGCTGGGTGGGTGAGGTCTGTCGAATTCACGTTAAGTTTAGGCTTATGAGCAATGGGCTTTACTTAGAATTTCCCTATATCTACCATCAAAAAATTTGTGGCATTAATTTTTTCTGAGTACTTAATAAGTTTGTAAGGAAAGATATAAAATTTACCTGAAATATGAGTTATTAATTTGATGAATGTTAAGAAAAGTTACGGGGATCGCTAGCCCATAAGGGAAGATATTCAAAGAGAGCTTTTCCAGACAAAAATGAAAAGTTAGATTGAATTTAAGTATTAAAGCGTAGACAACATGATTCATATACGGAAATTCCGCAATTGCCACCAAGACAATTACAGAAACCCAGTGTAGTCTTTAACTAGAAAAACAGTGTCAGGCAGTTACTAGACAAAAGGTCAACTATTCCCACTAAACTTTTTAATATTTATCGTTCTTATGACCCCAAAAGACATCAAAATTAAATTTCCTCTTTGGCAATATCTGAACCAGCCCTTATTTAGTGCCGATACTAAATTAGTATGGAATCCCCATCGTTTTGCATTGGTTTGGCGTCTTCAAATGCTAGAACGCTGTTGGACTAAAGAATGTGACGCCAAAGGGCCTCAACAGCATTAGCTATAGCAGGCAATAGGCTAGAAAATCTTTTTGTGTGCGGGTTTTATGCTAGGTTAATGTCCTAATCTACCTGGTAAGTGCAATATTATATATCAAAAAAAAGCAAACTAAGCCTCGTCTACAGTACGGGGCTTTTTGCCGTCTAGTAAAGTACTAACAGTCATGTCTCCCATGACATTAATCGCAGTGCGGCAGCGATCCAAAAACCAGTCTACAGTAACTAGCAAAGCTATGTACTGGGTAGGTAAACCTACAGAAGTAAACACCAGCGTCATTGTTACTAGTCCAGCATTGGGAATATTTGCTGCACCCACGGATGCAAAAATCGAAGTGAGGATGACGATTACTTGCTGTCCTAAGCTTAGGTGTTGCCCAATGAGTTGGGAAATATACAATGCAGACATCGCTTCATAAAGGGCAGTGCCATCATTGTTGAAATTTGCTCCTACTAACGCCCCCAAGGCAGCAGAGGATTCTCTTAAACCGACTTTTGTTTGCAAAACCTCGAAGGTTATGGGCATTGCCGCCGCAGAGGAAGAAGTGGAAAAAGCCGTTAAAAAGGCATCAGAACCACCAGCTAGAAATTTCAATGGGTCTACCCAAGAACCGAATTTGACTCTGGTAAGGTAGTAACACGCTTGTAATAACAGTGCTACCAGCACCGCGATGATGAATGCGCCTAAAGATTGAAAGGGGGCAAAACCTTCTTTAGCAACAGTTTTAGCCACAATCCCAAAAACTGCAAAGGGTACTAAGGCAATTACCCAATTGAGGATGCGGACTACCGCTTCAAACAAGATTCCGATGACATCTTCAATGGGTTGGTATCCGTTTTTTCCTTGGGCAATTTGTTCGGATTTTAATCCCCGCAGCACGATGCCAAAACTCAAGGCAATGACAATCAGTTGAATGACGTTATTATCAACTAATGGCTTGAGGACTGCTTCTGGTACTGCATCTTTGAGCAGTCCCCAAGGGTCAAGACTTTGACTTGTGATTTGTGTATTTGTTGAGGTGGCTACATTACCCCAAGTTCCGGGACGCAGAACGTTTGCCACGAAGAGTCCCACTAAAATAGCTACAGTAGTGTTGGTTAAAAGTAGTACAAATAGCCGTCGTCCGGTGGTACCAGGGATATTTGTAGTCATTAAAGTATGCAGCACCGCTACCAAAATCAGCGGTGTAGCTAAGGCACGGAGAGCCTTTAGCACCAACTCAGCTGGAATTGCTAAATTGTTAATCAGGGTGGCATTGCTGGGGCTGGGATTTCCTGCACCAAGGGCAATTCCGACGCTAACGGCGGCTACTAGGGCGATGACAATTTGTAACGTCAGAGGAATACGCTGCCACCAAGGCCTAGTTTTGGTTTCAGGCGAAGTAGTAGTGTCTGGATGGCTCATTGGTTAGATGCGGATTAACTGCTGTAACTATTAAAACAACACTTGTGACAGTGGCAAATCCGGAAAAACAAAAGCTTTATTTTTGGGTAAAAACTGCTAATCTAAGATCCCGTTGCTTTGCAAAATCCGGCTTGAAAGGGTCAGCCCTTAAGAGATATTTTTGGCTTGTGCTTGGAGACGCTTATGTCCTTTGTGCCTTTGCATATTCACAGTGACTACAGTTTGCTTGATGGAGCAAGTCAGCTACCAGAGTTGGTGGAAAGAGCGATCGCATTGGGGATGAAAGCGATCGCCCTTACCGATCATGGTGTCATGTATGGCGCGGTTGAATTAATTAAAATTTGCCGCAGTCAAAATATTAAGCCGATTATCGGTAACGAAATGTATATCATTAACGGCGATATTGAGAAACAAGAACGCCGTCCCAAATATCATCAAGTTGTTTTAGCTAAAAATACAAAAGGTTACAAAAATTTAGTCAAATTAACTAGTATTTCTAATCTCAAAGGCGTTCAAGGCAAAGGAATTTTTTCTCGTCCTTGTATTAATAAAGATTTACTCAAACAATATCATGAAGGCTTGATTGTTACTAGTGCTTGTTTGGGCGGAGAAGTGCCCCAAGCAATTCTCAGTGGTAGACCAGATGCAGCGCGAAAAGTTGCTCAATGGTATAAAGATGTATTTGGTGATGATTATTATTTAGAAATTCAAGACCACGGTTCCCAAGAAGACCGGATTGTGAATGTCGAAATAATCAAAATTGCGCGGGAATTAGGTATTAAATTTGTTGCTACCAATGATTCGCATTTTATTTCTTGTTTTGACGTTGAAGCCCACGACGCCTTGCTGTGTATTCAAACCGGCAAGCTAATTATTGAAGATAATCGGATGCGTTATAGCGGCACAGAATATCTCAAATCTGCCGAAGAGATGAAGCTGCTATTTCGCGACCATTTACCAGATGATGTAATTGAAGAAGCTGTAGCCACCACTGAAGAAGTCGCCGATAAAGTCGAGCCTTACCATATTATGGGTGAGCCTCAAATTCCTACTCCCCCAATTCCTTCTGGTCATACTGCTGACACTTATGCTGAAGAAGTTGCATGGATTGGACTTTTAGAAAGATTAAATCGCAAATCACGAAATGAAGTAGATTCTGTCTACAAAGAAAGATTGGAATACGAGCTGAAAATGATTCAGCAGATGGGTTTTTCCAAATATTTTTTAGTTGTATGGGACTACATTAAATTTGCCAGAGATAATAATATTCCCGTTGGCCCTGGTAGAGGTTCAGCCGCTGGTTCATTAGTCGCTTATGCAATGCGAATCACTAACATTGACCCCGTACATCATGGGCTATTATTTGAGCGGTTTTTAAACCCAGAACGGAAATCCATGCCTGATATTGATACGGATTTCTGTATTGAACAACGCGATAAAGTTATTGATTACGTAACAGAGAAATATGGAGCAGATAGAGTTGCCCAAATTATTACCTTTAACCGCTTAACTTCTAAAGCCGTTTTGAAAGATGTCGCCAGAGTATTAAATATTCCTTATGGTGAAGCCGACAAAATGGCAAAATTAATTCCTGTGGTGCGGGGTAAACCAACTAAACTCAAGGTGATGATTTCTGATGCGACTCCAGAAGCAGAGTTTAAAGAAAAATACGATCAAGACCCAAGAGTTCGCCATTGGATTGATATGGCGATGCGAATTGAAGGAACTAACAAAACCTTTGGTGTCCATGCAGCAGGTGTAGTGATTTCAGATGAACCACTTGATGAAATTGTGCCGCTACAAAAGAATAATGACGGTTCTGTGATTACTCAGTATTTCATGGAAGACCTGGAATCATTGGGTTTGTTGAAAATGGACTTTTTGGGTTTGCGTAACCTGACACTAATTCAAAAAACCCTTGATTTAATTGAAGAAAACAAAGGATATCGTATTGACCCGGATGCAATTACCCGCGACGAAAGAAAAGCCCAGAAGATATTAGCTAAAGGCGAACATACGATTTTACCTAACGAAGTCAGAAAAACTTATGAACTATTAGAAGCAGGTGAATTAGAAGGAATATTTCAATTAGAATCTTCTGGAATGCGTCAGATAGTTAGAGATTTGAAGCCTTCTAATATAGAAGATATTTCTTCAATTTTGGCACTTTATCGACCGGGGCCATTAGATGCAGGATTGATTCCTAAATTTATTAACCGCAAACACGGTCGAGAAACAATTGATTACGAACACAATATTTTAGAACCAATATTAGACGAAACTTATGGAATCATGGTCTATCAAGAGCAAATCATGAAAATTGCTCAAGATATGGCAGGATATTCCTTGGGTCAAGCTGATTTGCTGCGTCGGGCAATGGGGAAAAAGAAAGTTTCCGAGATGCAAAAGCAGCGAGAAAAATTCGTCGATGGTGCGGCAAAAAACGGTGTGAAAAAGCAAGTAGCTGATGAATTATTCGAGCAAATGTTGAAGTTTGCTGAATATTGTTTAAGCTATGACACGGAAATTTTGACGGTAGAATATGGGTTTTTGCCAATTGGGGAGATTGTAGTAAAAAATATTGAATGTAGTGTATACAGTGTTGATAATAATGGAAATATTTATAGTCAACCTATTGCACAGTGGCACGATCGCGGACAGCAAGAAGTGTTTGAATATTGCTTAGAAGACGGCTCAGTAATTCGGGCAACAAAAGACCATAAATTTATGACTGTTGATGGTCAAATGTTGCCCATTGATGAAATATTTCAACGCGAATTAGATTTAATGCGGGTGGAGGGTTTGCCAGAGTAGGGGATCAGGGAGATGGGGAGATGGGGACACACGGGGACACACGGGGACACGGAGACGCGGGGAAAAACTAATGACAAATGACAAATGACTAATAACTAATGACAAATGACAAATGACTAATGACAAATGACTAATGACAAATGACTAATGACTAATGACTAATGACTAATGACTAATGACTAATGACTAATTATGACAAACAGCTTCTATGCGATATCCGTCAGGATCGATTACAAAAGCGGCATAATAATTGGGGTGATAATGTGGGCGCAATCCTGGTTTACCATCGTCTTTAGCTCCTGATGCGATCGCTTGTTCATAAAAAGCATCGACAGCTGCGCGATTATTAGCCACAAATGCTAAATGAAAGCCCCTTGATACCTCATGGGTGAACTTTTGGCGACTCACAAGCCAAAATCTGGGGAAACTGTCAGCACCATAACCAGCAATGTCAGTCAAATTAAACAGCTGCTTGATGCCTAACGGTGCAAGCACAGCATCATAGAATGCTAGACTGCGTTCTAAATTACTGACGCCAAAGGATATGTGGTCAAACATAAGCTTTGATTTTTAGATAAAGTACTTAGAATATTTTTCAATAAAACGGCATCTTCAGAGCGATCGCTTTTTTGTAACTGCCAAAGTTCTCTTTGCTCCTTGTGACTTCCTGATGACAAAACTTCGATTTTGATTCTATCCTCTATACAAAAGTCAGTGCTGACCTAGCAAATTTTTAGAAGATGGGAAAAGTTATATGTTAAGATTTTACAGTTGTTCATAACTTCACAACAATGGGAGAAAATACATTTTCAATCCAGAGAAATGCTTGAAATTTTCAATGCTATTATTGCAACGAATGAAGTCTGGGAAAAAGCTGGAAGTTAAAATTCAAAATCTAAATTAGTTAAGAATTAAAATTTTGACTAATTCCAAGACCAAATAATTGAAAATTTACTGGAAAATGTACCAACGTTGTTCAATCATTGCTTATGATGATTTAATGCCTTTGAATAATTTGTAAAACCACTGATGAATACCATAAATTTTACTTCGTCACCAGAAGTTTCAGTAATATTAGCTACATACAACCGCGAAAATTATTTAAATAATTGCATTGATAGTGTTATTAATCAAACCTTTGATAATTGGGAACTAATTGTAGTGGATGATGGTAGTGAAGATAACACTTTCACAGTGGTTAATGATTATTTACAAAAATTCAATAATATCCGTTATTTAAAACATCAAAATCGCAAAGCTGCTTATTCAAGAAATGCTGGTATTCAAGCATCTTTTGGGAACTACATTACATTTATAGATAGCGATGATACATACAAAATAAATCATCTAAAGTCCCGCTGGGAATATATGCAAGCCAATCCGGAAATTGATTTAATTGAAGGAGGATACGAAATCGAAGAAGAGTTTTTCGTTGCCGATTGTTTTAAACCAGGTGAAAAAATTAGTATTCGAGAATGCGTTGTCGGTGGAACATTTTTTGGCAAAAGAAAGGTATTTTGGGAATTAAAAGGATTTAATAATGTTGATTATGGAGAAGATGCAGAGTTATGGTCTCGCGCTGAAAAAATTTTTAAAACTCAGAAAATCAAAGAACCAGAAACTTATATTTATACTAGAACAGAAACTAGTACCACAAAAATTTTTATGGATAAAATCTCCTAAATGTAGCTAGATATTTGTTATGAACATTAACTTTTCTTTAAAGTCAAGAGAAAATATATTTCATCAGCATACTAGCTATAAATGGAGAAATTTATTATTAGGAATTATTCTCAGTTTATCTCTACTATTTTTATCTAGTTGTCAAAGTACAACACCAAAAAACAACGGTGCAATTCATATCACACTGTGGCACAGTATGAATCCACCGGGTAATCGGGATGTATTTAATAAATTAATCGATAAATTTAATCAGACTCATACTGACGTTTATGTAGAATCTGTCTATGTAGGAGTAGATGGAATATTACCGAAAATATTAACAGCCGTGATTGGCAATGCTGCTCCAGATATGTTGTCATTCTCTCCACAAATGACAGGTCAGTTTGTAGAATTAGAATCAATTCGACCTTTGGAAGATTGGCTTGCAAAATTGCCACAAAAGTCGGAAATTTTTCCTAATTTATTTGAGGAATTGGAATTTGACGGTCACATTTGGTCAATTCCTCTGACTACTGCTAATATGGGCATTTTTTACCGTCCTAAACTTTTCCAAGCAGCAGGAATTACGCAAACACCTAAAACTTGGGAAGAATTGAGGGAAGTTGCCAAAAAATTAACTATAGACCGCAATGGCGACAATCGACCCGAACAATATGGAATGTTATTGCCTTTAGGAAAAGGAGAATGGACTGTCTTTAGTTGGTTCGGCTTTTTATTAAGTGCTAACGGAGAGATTGTCACCAATAATCGCCCAAATTTGACGAATCCGGGAGCGATCGCTGCGTTAAAATTTTGGCAAGATCTATTAAAAGATGGTTCAGCCACCCTTTCTCCTCCAGAACGAGGTTATGAGGAAGACGCTTTTATTTCAGGCCGTGTGGCGATGCAAATTACAGGCCCCTGGACTTTCATCATGAAGTCTAATGTTGATTTTCAAGTTTTTCCCATACCTGCCAATGTCCAGCAAGCCTCAGTCAAAGGCACTGGAAATTTATTTTTGATGAAAACTACACCAGAAAAAGAACAAGCCGTACTCAAATTTTTTGAATATATTTTGAGTGAAGAATTCCAAACAGAATGGAGTATTAAATCGGGCTTTTTACCAACAAATATTAAATCAGCACAAAGTCCAGCTTATCAAGAATTGCTCAAGGAAAAACCTGTTTTGAAAACTTTTCTTGACCTCATGCCTGTATCAGGTTACAGACCAATTATTCCCGGCTATAGTCGTTTATCTGATGCTCTTGGTCGAGCGATTGAAGCCACCGTCCTTGGTGCATCTCCAGAAACAGCACTTGAAAAAGCCCAAGCCAACCTTGACTCAATTTGGGATTCCATACAACCTCAATGAAATCTAAAATCCTGCCAGCACCCCTCAAACCTGGTGACTTGCTGCGAGTCATTGCTCCTAGTGGTGCTTTACGAGAATTTGAGGCATTTGGACGAAGTATAGAAATTTGGCGATCGCGTGGCTATCAAGTTGAAATCCCTCCCAAGATAGATGACAAATGGGGATATTTAGCAAGCACAGATGAAAATCGCCGCAACCAGCTAGCAGCAGCATGGCAAGACCCAAATTGTCGCGGTATCCTCTGCGCTAGAGGTGGTTTTGGTAGCACCCGCATCCTAGAAAATTGGTATTGGCAACAAAATTCAGAACTTCCCAAGTGGTTGATTGGCTTTTCTGACATCACCGCACTTTTATGGAGTCTTTATAACGCGGGCATTTCTGGCGTTCACGGCCCTGTACTGACAACTCTTGCTGATGAGCCAGATTGGTCAATCCAGCGATTGTTTGACTGGGTGGAAGGTCGTTGTGTTGCTCCTATTCAAGGGTGTGGTTGGGGTGGTGGGATTGCAACAGGGGTTTTGTTACCAGGAAACTTGACAGTAGCAACTCATCTTTTAAGTACACCAATCCAGCCCAATTTTGATGGTGTGATTTTGGCACTGGAGGATGTCACAGAAGCGCCTTATAGGATTGACAGAATGCTTACACAATGGCGTTTAAGTGGTGCTTTGGCAAAAGTGCGCGGCATTGCTTTGGGCGGTTTTACTCGTTGTGAAGCCCCGCCAAATGTGCCTAGCTTTAGCGTCGAAGAAGTATTGCGCGATCGCTTGGGTGATTTGGGGATTCCTGTAGTCTCTGATTTGCCTTTTGGTCACGGTAGCCCCAACGCAGCCTTACCGGTGGGTGTCAAAGCAACTTTGAACGCAGATGCGGGGACATTGGCGATCGATGTTTAAAACTTGCTATGGAAAAATTAAAAAAATAAGGAGATTTATGGACAAAAATTTAATAATTGATGTTGGCGTTCACACAGGCCAAGATACAGAATTTTATTTAAAAAAAGGCTTTCGAGTTATTGGTATAGAAGCCGATCCTCAGATTTACAAATCAGTAAAAGAGCGACTAAATCACTACATTGAAAATGGTCAGCTTACCCTCCTAAATATTGCTGTATCAACCAAAGATGAACCAGTCACATTTTATACTAATTCAGACAGAAGTTTTTGGGGTACAACTTCACTAGATAGGGTGAAAAATAAAGAAATTACCTTTAGTACGCCTTTTGTTGAGATGACTGTAGAAGGATGCCGATTTGAAAAAATCCTGGAACAGTTTGGCATTCCCTACTATCTCAAAGTTGATATTGAAGGTACTGAAATATTATGCGTACAAGCATTAAAACAGTTTGAAAATAAACCAAAATTCATATCTATAGAATCGACAAAAACTTCTTGGAATGCTTTGCTCAATGAGTTCGCAGTATTTCAAGAACTTGGTTATCAGAAATTCAAAGCCATCAATCAAGCAGAAGTCCCAAAACAAGTTTCTCCCTCACCAGCACGAGAAGGTCAGTATGTACCATACGAATTTGAATATGGCGCTAGCGGACTTTTTGGAGAAGAAACACCAGGGAATTGGCTTTCATACAGAGAAATAATCAACGTCTATAAAGGCATTTTTTGGAACTCTAGAATACTTGGAGTAAATGGGATTGTTTCCAAATTACCTGGGGGAAAAATGCTGTTAGATAGGTTCGATATCAAGGAACCTTGGTATGATACTCATGCAAGTTTATAGTAAAGTACGGTTGGGTTAAGGCTAAAACTCTTTGTAAAGGTTAATTTTTTAACGAACCGCAGAGGCGCAGAGAACGCAGAGAGATGGAGGAAATGCTTAACTCACAAATAAGTGCAACTTTCGATCGCTTTCAAACTCTTTGCACCTACAACTTCTTGAAGTACCTGGCGATGGGTAACAGCCCGAAACCCAGCTTTTCATAGGTACAACGTGCCGGAGCATGGCCGGGATCGCCTCCTGTCTCGACCATAGCAACGGACATTCCAGCAACTTTTATCCAATCAAGAGCGAATTCCAGCAGAGCAGTGCCAATGCCTCGACGTTGATAGTCTGGATCGACGGCAATCATATAGATTTCTCCCAAGCTGCTCTCAAAGTGGAGTTTCACAGCTACAAAGCCCACGCTTGAACCAGAGTCGATGGCAACCCACACTTTTGTGTCTGCTGCACTACAGACATCCTCGACAGCCTTTTGCTGGCTGACACGCCAACCATCTGGATAGAATGAGCGGTACACATCAACGTCGAGCGCTTCAGAAAGCGAATCAAATACTGGACTCCATGCCCGAAGCGAAAGACGAATGACAGCATCAAGTTGACCGGGGTCGTATGGTTCAATTTGCATCTCAGTAGAGCAAGTTAAAATCAAGGGCTACTAAAATACCATAAAATAATTTTGCAAAAGATTTAGTGTAAGAATTATGACAATAAAAATCATCAAGCAATTTCACTTTGACGAGGTGAATTTCTTTTCAAAGTACACAAGCCAATTGCTGGTATAGCACCGAGAATGATTGCTGTAAATCCTTGCCCGCTCCAATATAAGATAAAATTACGGTTTGCTTCTGGAATTAAATTTTGCACAAGAAAAAGCAACCAAACCAGAATAGTAATTAATAAAAAAGATATTGAAGGTAAGAAATTCCACCACCAAGGACTTGCTGTATATTTTCTTAATACTAGCCATTGGCAAATCCCTAGCCAAATACCAGAAATAACATAAGCGATCGCTCCTAGAAATCCCAAAATAAAAGTCTGTTCGGGGGATAAAGCTTCATTGAAGGATGAGGCAATGGATGAAATATAGTTAATCCAAGCTGTAGAAACACCGTTGGCAATTAACCAACCAACACTAGTAGCAAATATCCATTGCCAACCAGATAAATATCGAGAAACGACAAGGGCTTGATCGGCAGCAAAAATCAGCGCAAACGCAACGTTGCTCAGACATCTAACCACAATGTTCCACGCTTGCGAGTCTAGTGAGACATTTTCGAGAATAAGTTTTTCTAAAGCGATACTGGCAACGCCACCGACAACCCATCCGATGAGGGTCATTAAGGTAAACTGAAAAAAGAATTTCTGTCGCTGCGATCGCGGAATCAAAAATTTTCCTGGGTTAGGCTCGTTATTAGCAGATGTAAAGCGATCGGGACTGTTGGAGTCAGATTGCATAAGAGGTTAGGGATTAGGGAGTGGGAGATGAGGGAGATGAGTCAGGTAAGGGAAAAGGTTAAAGGGTAAAGGGTAAAGGGATAAATTTAACCTTTCCCCCTTTCCCTTTCCCCATTTCCCTTTCCCCCATGCCCTGTTTGCCCAATTCCCAATTCAATATTGATTCCTGTTTTATCCTATTTCCCACTCCCCAGTCCCTAGTCCCCAGCCCCTAGTCCCCTTAATTCTGAAAAAGCGTAATCCCAGAATGATAAGCTAAACAGTGGCATAAAAAAGTGACTTAGGATGAAGTGATAAATGGGTGTTTCGTTAACAACTCCTCATCTCTTACGGGCTGCTCGTGGTGAAGTAGTAGATCGTCCCCCTGTATGGATGATGCGACAAGCGGGACGATATATGAAAGCATATCGAGACTTAAGAGATAAGTATCCTTCGTTTCGCGATCGCTCGGAAATTCCAGAAGTCGCAATTGAAGTTTCCTTGCAACCGTGGAAAGCTTTCCAGCCAGATGGAGTAATTTTATTTTCTGATATTGTCACCCCATTACCTGGTTTGGGCATTGATATGGATATTGCCGAAGGTAAAGGGCCAATCATTCATTCGCCTCTCCGCACTCAAGAACAAATTGATAACCTGCGTCCCCTAGAACCAGAAGCAGCACTACCTTTTATCAAAACAATTTTGCAGGCGCTACGCTCGGAAGTAGGCGATAAATCAACGGTGTTGGGCTTTGTGGGTGCGCCGTGGACGTTAGCTGCTTATGCGGTGGAAGGAAAAGGTTCTAAAACCTATTCCATCATCAAAAACATGGCATTTTCTGACCCGACGATATTGCATCAATTGTTAACAAAATTAGCAGATGCGATCGCCATTTATGCCCGCTATCAAATTGACTCTGGCGCTCAAGTTGTGCAAATGTTCGATTCTTGGGCGGGTCAATTAAGCCCCCAAGATTATGACACCTTTGCTCTGCCTTATCAGCAGAGAGTTTTCCAGCAAATCAAGCAAACCCACCCTGATACACCGTTAATTTTGCTAGTTAGCGGTAGTGCAGGTGTGTTGGAAAGAATGGGCAAATCCGGTGCAGATATCGTCACTGTAGACTGGGCAGTGGATATGGCAGATGCGCGGGCAAGATTGGGCAAACAAATCAAAGTCCAAGGAAATCTTGACCCAGGTGTGCTATTTGGATCGAAAGAATTTATCCGCGATCGCATTTATGATACCGTTCGCAAAGCCGGCAATTGGGGTCACATTCTCAATCTCGGTCACGGTGTGTTACCAGAAACTCCAGAAGAAAATGTCGCTTTCTTCTTTGAAACTGCAAAGCAACTGAATCTTGCAGGAGTTAAGGGTTAAGAGTTATGAGTTATGAGTTAGGAGTTAGAGGTAGAGACGCGATTCATCGCGTCTGTACAACAGTTATAAGTTATAAAGTGTTAACTTATCAGTTGCGAGGTGTAAAGTTATTTTTTCTTCTTAACTCCTCACTCCTCATTCCTAACTTTATTTTTAACTCCTCACTCCTAACTCCTAACTTCACTTGTTACTCTCGTTCGGAACTTTTAACTTTATTCCTAACTCTTAACTCCTAACTCCTAACTTTTTAGAAATTATTTTATGAGCCAGAAACGGATTTTAGTAACTGGTGCAAGTGGTTGTGTAGGTCATTATATAACAGAAGCCTTAATTCAAGAAACAGATTATGAACTGTTTCTACTAGTTAGAAACCCCACAAAACTGCAAGTTGATATTCAGGCACGTTCAGGTATTAATGTTTTGCAAGGTGATATGCAAAACGTTAGCCAGTTTGCCGATTTGCTATCAACAATTGATATAGCGGTACTCACTGCCACAGCTTGGGGTGGTGAGCAGACATTTGATATTAATGTCAACAAAACTATAGAGTTGATGAAGCTGCTAGATCCAAATAAATGCCAACAAGTAATTTATTTTTCCACAGCTAGTGTTTTGGATAACCACAATCAACCATTAAAAGAAGCGGGAGAAATCGGTACAGATTATATCCGTTCTAAATATGAGTGCTTACATCAAAAAGAAAAATTAGAAATAGCGCCCAAAATCACCACAGTTTTTCCTACTATAGTTTTGGGTGGTGATGCTAATAAACCCTATTCTGCTGTCACATCTGGTATTAGAGAAGTTACCAAATATATTAATTTGATTCGCTTTTTGAATGCAGATGGTAGTTTTCATTTTATCCACGGGCGAGACATTGCCACTGTAGTGCGATATTTAATGGAACATCCTCCTGGCAATAATCAACCACGTCAATTTGTTTTAGGTCAAGCAAAATTAACTGCTAATCAAGCAGTGGAACAAGTTTGTGCTTATTTTGGCAAAAAGATTTACTTTCGCATTCCCGTATCTATAGCTTTAGCAAATTTGATTATTGTTTTGTTCCGCATTCGCATGGCTGCATGGGATAGATTCTGCATGAATTATCGGCATTTCACTTATGAAAATGCGGTTAATCCTAGCAGTTTTGGGTTATCAAATTATTGTGTAACTATGACTGATGTTTTGAAATTAAGTTGAGGCTAGCTAACACTTCAGTATAGCGAATGAAATATTAATCGGATTAGTTTAGATTCATGTTTTAGGTGAACTTAAATATGCCAAAACACATCATTACTAAACTATTTGATGAACAAGAGGCAATGCTTCCTATCTATAGAAACAAGTGGGGATCAATAGGAAGGTCAACTGAACCAATTGAGCATAAAAAAGTCGCAGCAGTAATCAAAGCTGCTTATGCGGTGAGTGATTATCCTGAGCCTGAAATATTATTCTATAACAGCCCTATAAGGGCAATTGAGGAGATTCTTGCTATTGAGAACTTTAAGACCTATTTAGGGCGCGATATTCACATCAAATTCCTTAAAAGAGTAGTAAATCACCTTCAACATGGAATAGCGCGACAGCTTGAACAGCATCTCTTTATCAGGTTGCGGAACCAAGTTCAACATCCTGAATTTCCGTACTACTCAACTCATAGTCATCCACAAGTTTCATATTTTCCGCACACAGGAACATGTCTGGAACGTCAACTAATTAACGATCTCGACAAACTTGAACTTGAATTTACTGATATTTCATACTTTACAAGCAACCTTAGTAGACCAGCAGAATGGGCAATTTGGGGTTGTGTGTTTGATTTTTGTATCTCAGTTCTTGAGCTTCAACACGATAAGAAAAAATGGAACGTATTTCAAGATTTGATACAACATTGTGGTTTATTATTCCAATTTGAAAAGGTTTGTATAGTCTGCGATCGCCCTTTTAAGTTGTCTTTTGACCAAGGAAATATGCTTCATGCCGAAGGAGAACCTGCTCTTCAATTTGCTGATGGCTATAGTGTTTATGCTTACCACGGAAGACATCCTTCTGAAGAAGAGCGATATTATGAGAAGCAAGATCCTGATTCTATGTAAATGCACGTCATGAATCTGTTGGTGATGTTGTCCATGCACGGTTTGAGTTGATAGCCCAGTTTCCCCAAGCTTATCAAGAAGTTGCTTCAGGGATTCATAGAGTTATGACGAAAAAATTCATATTGTGCGTTTACTATGCGATCGCCAATTAGCATTTAATTATTTGTCAGCATTTAAATATAGTTGAATTGTTTTTGTCAATATATTGTTTCTAGATTAATTCGCATCAAATATCCATACCTTAAAATATTGTTAAAAGTTAATTTTTAAACATAGCTTAATCTCATATTCATCCATTGTTAAATAAATTTTAACTATCACAAATGTACCTTATTTAAGGTTGTGATTACAGCAGTAAAATATTCCTTGAATCAGAGGTAATATGATTTTTTCGGCCACCATCTTGAATCGTGTCGTTGCTACTTCATTGGTGACAACTTCTGTTGCACTGAGTCCAATGTTTGGTGCGATCGCACAAGCTCAAACCATCAACGGTGCAGGAGCAACTTTTCCCGCTCCACTTTACGAACGTTATGCTCGTGAAGTTAAGAAGAAATATCCAGATTTGAAAGTTAACTATCAAGCAATTGGTAGTGGTGGCGGTATTCGTCAAGTCACTGCTGGAACCGTTGACTTTGGTGGTAGTGATGCTGCAATGAAAGATGATGAAATCGCTAAAGTCAAGAACGGTGTAATCTTAGTACCCACAGCCGGCGGTGCAGTCTCTGTAGTTTATAATCTTCCAGGCGTTAACAATCTTAAATTATCCCGCGCTACACTACCAGCTATTTTTGCAGGCCAAATTACTAATTGGAATGATGCGAAAATTAAAGCTGATAATCCTGGCGTAAATCTACCAAATCAACCAATTAAATTTGCTGTTCGCGCCGATGGTAGCGGTACAACTTTTATTTTTACTAACCATTTAAGTTCAATCAATGGTTATTTTAAAGGCAGAGTTGGAGCTAATACTGCACCAAAATGGAATCTTCCCAACGTCCTTAAAGGTAAAGGTAATCCCGGCGTAGCCGCTTTAGTAGCTCGTACTCCTGGTTCTATTGGTTATGTTGAATATGCCTACGCTCTCAAAAATAACCTGAAATCAGCACAGATCCAAAACAAGAAAGGAGAATTTGTTGCTCCTTCTTTGCAATCTGCAAACGCAGCTTTGGCTAGTGTGAATTTTCCAAACAACTACCGCGTTTTTGTAGGAGATCCAGCACAAGGTTATCCCATTGTTGGTCTTACTTGGATAATGGTTTATAAACAGTATGCTGATGCTAGCAAATCTGATGCAATCAAGAAATGGGTAAATTGGGTTTTGAAAGACGGTCAACAGTATAATGATGACCTCAACTACACCAAGATTCCATCTGATGTGGCAAATCGCGTACTTCAGACAGTGAATAGCACTGTCAAACCTTAATCGCTAATATCTCTTAAGAATTCACGATTAAGAATAGTTAGGACTTATGCAAAATAACGAAAAACGAACCGCAAAGGACGCAAAGTACACAAAGAAATAAGAGTTTCAGAGAGTTTTTGCGTAAGTCCTAAATAGTTAAAAAATCAGGAGAAAATTTGATGGATGAATTTACTCATCATAAGATACTCCTGATAAAGAATGACTTCTAAATCTGTTAAATCTTGTTTGTAAATACCGTTTCCAGGTATAACCTGGAAATGCTTTTTATTAGGATAGGGCTGTTTAAATAAAATTTTTATCAAAGCTTCATCTAGCCTAATAAAAGGTTAGCCAAATAAATTAAAAAAGTCTCAAAATTAGACTCATCTCTATTGCCTATTGCCTTGTTGTCTACTCTACTCACATACAAAAAACTATTTTATTTGTCATGGCAAATTCATCAGAACCAGCCGACAAAAATTCATCATATCAATCGAATTTAGATGATGAAAATATCGATTTGACAGCTATCAGCGGTAAAAATTTCTGGTTTGATCGAGGATTTACACGGCTAGTATACTTTTTTGCGTTAGTTACTTTTGCTGTGTTATTTTTAATGAGTTGGGTAATTTACCAAGAAGCTCTACCAGCGATTAAACAGTTTGGAGTTGGGTTTTTATGGGGTCAAGATTGGGATACAGGTAATGGAATTTTTGGTGCATTACCTTATATTTATGGAACTTTAGTAAGTAGTGCGATCGCTATTTTATTAGCTGTACCAGTGGGAATAGCAGTCGCCTTAGTAACAAGTGAAAATTTCTTACCCACATCGGTGCGAACAACCTTAGCATTTGTTGTGGAATTAATCGCTGCAATTCCCAGTGTAATTATTGGTTTATGGGCTATTTTTAGCTTTATTCCAGTTTTAGAACCTTTTGAAAAATGGTTAGGTAGCACTTTAAAAGTGATACCACTATTTAATACACAAGACCCTGTGGGCACAAATATGTTAACTGCTGGAATTATTCTAGCCATCATGATTTTGCCAACAATGGCAGCAATTACTCGTGATGTATTACTGGCTATACCCAAAGAATTACGCAGCGCATCTATGGCTTTAGGTGGTACTCGTTGGGAAACAATTTTTCGAGTTTTGCTACCAGCTGGATTTTCGGGAATAGTTAGTGCAGCAATGCTGGCTTTAGGACGTGCTTTGGGTGAAACAATGGCTGTCACTATGGTAATTGGTAATTCTGCTCAAATTAGTGCTTCTTTACTCGATCCAGCTTATACAATTCCCTCTGTATTAGCGAATGAATTTGCTGAAGCCGAGCCAGGATTACATATTGGTGCTTTAAGCTATTTAGGATTAATTTTATTTGGCTTAACTCTAGCTGTAAATATTGGCGCTGTATTATTAGTCAGGTGGTTTGCTAGAAAAAATAATTGAAGAAGAATTATGAATTATGAATTATGAATTATGAGTTATGAATTAATTAGTTTTGATGGGTGATTGGTAATTGCTATGGGGCAAGGGTTTTGTTTAGTGATTAAAAATTGTGAAAAATATGAGTAATTATATCGATTCTGAAAGTGATGAATCCATAACAAAAGAATTATGCAGTCCCCTACCAAAAGAGCGAGTTACATTTACTTATTTAATGAATGCGATCGCTTTTGGTTTCACAGGTCTAGCACTCATTCCTTTATTATCAATTTTATGGGAAATTTTTATCCGGGGAATATCGGGAATTAAAGGGGAAGTTTTTGTTAAAACAGTAATTGATAATGGGTTCGGGAATGCCATTTTGGGAACCATAGTTATGGTAGCCATTGGTGCTTTTTTAAGCATTCCCACAGGCGTAATGACAGGAATTTTCTTGGCAGAATTTGGTCAAAATCCAATTGCTAATATCGTTCGTTTTATCGCTAATATTCTCACAGGTGTACCTTCAATTGTTGTCGGAATATTTGCTTACGGTATAATCGTTTTGACAACTAAAGGATTTAGTGCGATCGCAGGTGGTTTTGCCTTAGCTGTGATTATGCTACCAGTGATTATATTGACAACAGAAGAATCCTTAAAACTAATTCCTACATCTCAACGTCTCGCCTCTGCTGCTTTAGGCGGAACTCGTTTTCAAACTACCTTTCGCATCGTTGTCACTGCGGCAATTCCTGGAATTACTACAGGCGTTTTATTAGCGGTAGCTCGTGCTGCTGGTGAAACAGCACCCTTAATTTTTACTGCATTATTTAGTCTAGATTGGTCAGAAGGTTTGTTAAGCCCAACAGCTTCTTTGCCAGTATTAATTTTTAACCTCTACAACGACCCAGACCCAGAAAAAAATCAATTAGTATGGACTACTTCGATAATTCTATTGGGTTTAATTTTATGTGTCAGTATTATTTCTCGTGTAGTTGTTAGCCAAAGAAAAATTAAATAAATAGAATTCTATTTTGATAAATTTTTATTTTCCACCTTGGCAATTTATGAATAAACTAATTCCAGCTATTAAAGTAAAAAATATCAGTTTTTACTATGGCACATTCAAAGCGATCGAAAACATATCAATAGATATTTATCGAAATCAAGTAACAGCAATTATCGGCCCTAGTGGTTGTGGCAAATCTACCTTTATCAAAATTCTGAATCGCATTAGTGAATTAGAAGGCCCTGTAAAAGTTGAAGGTGAGGTAGAATTTTTTGGCCAAAATATTTATGCTCCTCGCGTCAACATCAATAGATTACGCCGCCAAATTGGTATGGTTTTCCAAAAACCTAACCCTTTTCCTATCAGCATTTATGAAAATGTTGCCTACGGAATGAGAATAGCAGGTAGGTATCCAAAAGTAGAACTAGATGAAATTGTCGAGTCTGCCCTCAAAAGTGCTGCTTTATGGGATGAAGTGAAAGATAAGTTAGATAAATCAGCTTTAGGGCTTTCTGGCGGTCAACAACAGAGATTATGTATTGCCCGTGCTTTAGCAGTCAAACCGAAAGTTCTGTTGATGGATGAACCTTGCTCGGCTCTTGACCCCATCGCCACGATGAAAGTTGAAGAACTAATCCATAGTTTGCGGTCTCAGTTGACGATCGCGATCGTTACCCATAACATGCAGCAAGCTGCTCGCGTCTCTGATTTTACCGCTTTCTTCAGCACCGATGAAAGTCGGATTGGTCAAATGATTGAATTTGGTGCCACTGAGCAAATCTTTAATAACCCACTCGACCCCCGCACCCGCGACTACATTTCAGGACGTTTTGGGTAAAAAGTCATTAGTCATTAGTCATTGGTCATTAGTCATTAGTCATTGGTTATTAGTCATTGGTCATTAGTCATTAGTCATTGGTTATTAACTATTTTCCTTGTCTCCTTGTCTCCCCATCTCCCCACCTCCCCATCTCCCCACCTCCCTCATTTTCTCAACAATGATTTTTGCGACATAACTTAATATAAACATTTACTAACGGTATATTTGCTATACATTTACCATATACTTACGTATTTTCCATGAAGTTCTCCTTTTAGGAGTAACATAGTGAAACAGCACTGCTGATTTGTAATACCTTACTTAGTCAAGTATTGTTTCACACGTTTTGGGAATATGAGTAAACTAATTCCAGCCATCAGAGTCAAAAACTTCAGCTTCTATTACGAGACTCAAAAGATAGTTGAAGGCGTGTCAATGGATATTTACCAAAACCAAATCACGGCAATTATTGGTTCTAGTGGTTGTGGCAAGTCTACTTTTCTTAAATCGTTAAATCGGATGAATGAATTAGAAACAGAAGTGAATGTTGAAGGAAGAGTAGAATTTTATGGACAGAATATTTATGAGCGCCGTGTCAATTTAAGTAGATTACGTCGCCAAATTAGTATGGTTTTTCCCAAGCCAAATCTTTTCCCCATGAGCGTTTATGATAATGTTGCCTATGGCGTGAAATTAGTTGGATGGCATCCGAAAGTAGAATTAGATGCAATTGTCGAATCTGCCATTAAAGCTGCCGAACTTTGGGATGAACTGAAAAATAAACTACACAAATCTGCTTTAGAACTTTCTGGGGGACAACAACAAAGACTATGTATTGCCCGTGCTTTAGCAGTTAAACCAAAAGTTCTACTGATGGATGAACCTTGTTCAGGTCTCGATCCTATTGGGAGTATGCAAATTGAAAGTCTGATTCATAACTTGCGCTCAGAACTGACAATTGTGATTGTTACCCATAACTTGCAGCAAGTTACTCGCCTATCTGATTTTACGGCTTTCTTTCACAGTAATGAAAATCGCATTACTCAAATGGTTGAATTTGGTACTACAAATAAAATTTTTACTAATCCCCTTGATTCTCGTACCCGCGATTACATTTTTGCCCGCGTCGGTTAAAATCTTGCTTAAATTTTGGCTTTTGAGAAGACTGTGAGTAGGAATTATACATTCAGTAAAACTCGAAAAGTCTGATTCTCTACTTCCCGGCTACGCAAATAAGTTGAAAAATCAAAACAGATTACTGTAATTTAATTTTCACAACCTTTGAATTTTTCTTGTGTTGGGCAATACTAAATCTAAGTTGACACAATTTTTTATATAGAAATCATATTTGATTTTTGAACAAACAATCAAATACTAGTCCTATACTATAAACTTAAGAAGAGTATCTGCTTTAGACCACCTAAATAGAAAATGAAATGTCCCCGGTGCGAGTCTACTTCATATCGTAAAAATGGTCGTCGGAATGGCAAGCAGAATTACCTGTGCAAAAACTGTGGTAAACAATTCCTTGAGCCGACACTTTCTCCTTTGGTGGAAACTGACTTGATTGCCAATAGCAACGGGCACAGTAAACAAAGTATGGCTGAAGCTACAGAAATTGCTTTAGCAACAAAACTACCAGTAGAAAAATTTATAGAAACAAATCTTAGCTCTTTGAGTTCAATCCTAGCTGAAGAACTACGGAGAATTTTATTATCCCCTGATTGGCTAGAATCTGATACTTTAAACCAATTTATTAAAATATTTCAGCAAAAACAGGAAATTAAACATCACTTAAAAACTAAAATTTCTCTTTTACTTTTAGATGCAGAAAATTTAAAATTAGATATTAATTCCGAATTATTTTTAGCGAGTATATGTGAGTATCCTCTGCAAGTTAAATTAGCATTTGCTAACTGGAGAAATCCCAGTATTGGCAAGCATGATATTGAACTTTATAAGCGTGGTTATCAACTTATTCATGTACCTGGAGGGAAGGATAGCGCTGACGCCAAAATGATCGGATTTGGTGCTTGCGTTTTACGGTCTTATCCAACAGTTAAAGAAGTTTTTGTCTGTTCTGGCGATGGAATTTTAATCCACCTCTGCAACGAACTCCAAAATCAAGGATTGATTGTATATTGGGTGCGTAGACAAGGACAAACTTTGCATGTAGAAAACAGGAATACTGGCAACTTAACTCATTATTCCATAACAATGGCCAGAGAAATTCCATCTTTAGAACAAGTAGTTGAAGAAATCCAAGATTTGATTAGAAATGAACAAAACTCAATCAATGCTAAATTGCAAAGTTTAGCGACTATTGCCAATCTATTTGAAGAAAGACGCAACCTCAATACCAATATTCATCAAAATAGACCAGAAATTGAAGAAGTAATTTATCCCAAAGATGAGTTATCTGCACAATCGATTAATGTTAAACAGGAACAAAAAGAAAACTTTGTCCAAATTGGCGATCGCCAAACATTAGATAAATTTTTATTAAAAATAATTCGAGATTTTCCAATAAATTCTCCTAAAACTAAATTATCTGTATCTAAACTAGGTACAGAGATACAGAAAATAACCGGAGAATCTCCTACTTCAATCGTCAAAAAATTAAAATTAGGTTCTAGTTTGACCAAATATTTAGAATCATCTCCCACATTTATATTAAAACCAAGCGGCAATGAATATGAGGTAATGCCGCGATCGCTGGAGTAGATATTTTTTGAGGTAACAGGCTTAAAAGTCTTTTGCTGTCGGGGTTTGACCATAGCTTTATATCCTAACCAACCTGGTAACTGCTATACCTAGAACTTGAGTCCATAATTCAGTATTATGTAAAAAGATGTGAAGAAATGTAAATATTAAAATGCAGGATAAAGTCGTTGTTATTGTCGGTGCTACCGGCGGTATTGGTTCAGCCCTAGCACGTAAACTTGCACCTACCGGAGTGAAGTTTGTATTGGCTGCCAGAGATGCGGTGCGTTTAACCACACTGGCTGCTGATTTACCAGGACAAGTTTTGACCGTTCCCACCGATATTACCGATCCTCAACAGGTAAAGACTTTGATCGAAAAAACTGTTGCTGAGTTTGGTCAAATCGATATTTTGGTGAATGCTGCTGGTGCTGGTATACTCAAGCCTTACAATAGCTTAGAACCCGCTGATTTAGACAAGATGTTAGATATCAACTTAAAAGGCAGCTTTTACACTACTCAGGCAGCTGCCCAAGAGATGCAAAAACGCAAGTCTGGTCACATCTGTAACGTGGTGGGAATTCTTGGCAAGCATTCGATGGGGATGGCCGCGGCTTATTCTGCTTCTAAGTTTGGTGTTGTGGGTTTCAGCAAGTGCATGGCAGAAGAACTCAAGCGCTTTGGTATCAAGTTCACGCTATTCTACTTTGGTGGGGTAGATTCTCCTTTTTGGGATAACGTCAGCTTAAAAGTAGACCGGAAAAAAATGCTCAGTGCTGAAACTGCGGCGAATGCAATTTTCTTTGCCCTATCTGCCGAACCGCAAGCTGTACCAATGGAAATTAACATTCAACCTGATAGTCATCTGTTTTTTTAGGTCTAGGGACGTTGTAGTTCGCCTACATAATTCTTGCTTGGGAAAGACGTGAAAATTTAGCAAAAAAAGCAAAATTTAGAAATATATAAGCTGTTATGCTGGATTTTCGGTAACTATGAAAATTGATAGCGTTCATTTCTATGTAGAAGACGCCAAAACGTGGCGGGATTGGTTTGTACACCATCTTGGTTTTCAAGCAGTAACCCGCACTAGTTCATTTCATACTTGCACAGAAGTAGTCAAAAGTGGTAGCGTCTGCTTTTTGCTATCTTCACCACTGTTACCCACAAGTCCGGTGGCTGAATTTCTGCGTCAATATCCTCCTGGTGTTGCCGATGTTGCCTTTGCTGTGGAAGACGTAGAAGCGGCGATCGCCCATGCTAAAATGCACGGTGCTACAGTTCTACAACCCATACTCGAACAAAATGTAGGCGGAACATCCCTTAAGTGGAGCAAAATTGCCGCTTGGGGTGGACTAACTCATACGCTGATAGAAAGAGAAGTAGAAGACACGGAGATTGGGAGACGCGGTGACGCGGAGAATTCTGTCACCGTGTCCCCGCGTCCTCGCGTCACCGCGTCCTCTTTAATTACTGCCATAGACCACATCGTACTCAACGTAGAAATTGGCAATTTAGAACGTGCCGTTGCTTGGTATGAAAACATCCTGGATTTTAGACCACAGCAAGTATTTAAAATTAAAACCGATCGCTCTGCTTTACATAGTCAAGTGATGGTTTCGCCTAACGGCAACGTACAATTGCCAATTAATGAACCAGCTACCAGGAATTCCCAAATACAGGAATTTTTAGATGTTAATCGGGGGCCAGGGATTCAACATATTGCTTTACGGACAACAAATCTTGTGAGTGCGATCGCTAAATTTCGTGCTACTGGTTTATCTTTGCTTTCAGTTCCCCAAAGCTATTATACCCAGTTAAAAAAACGTCCAGGATTTCCATTATCAGATTTAGAAATTCAGGCGATCGCCCAACAACAAATTCTCGTAGACTGGCAAGAACATACTTCTTTAGAGGCAGAAAATAACGCCCCATTATTACTACAAATTTTTACCCAGCCAATATTTGGACAGCCGACATTTTTCTTTGAATTTATTGAGCGTCGTTTCCAAGCTCAAGGTTTCGGCGAAGGAAACTTTCGCGCCTTATTTGAAGCCATTGAAAGCGAACAAATCAAACGCGGTACTTTGCAATAAGTACTGAACAGCCAAAAAATATTCAATTTGCATCACCAAATTAAACATAACTCTTGTGGGGTGGGCATCTTGCCCGCCCTAATTATGCAAGTTACAGCCTTTTTCAGGTAAATGAAGTACATGGTTACATGGGTAGGGGCGCACAGCTGTGCGCCCCTACGACGATCTGTACTTCACGCCTGTTGCAATCTGCTGTAAATATGAAACAGGTTAGTAAACTAAAAAAATAGTTTTATATCATGTCCGACTAATCACTTATCAAAAAAATTCTCCACGTCCCCGTGTCAGTCCTAATGACAAGTCTTAAAGCGGACATGATATCACTTTGTTATGGCTAGAATTGAAAATCTGAAATATTATCAATATCAATATCGAAATTGTCTATATTGCTAAATTGATTCCCTGTAATTGTTACCTGAACTGAGTTCGTGCTATCGTTGCCATTATTAATAGCATGAATACCACTGCCATCAATTATTGAGAGAACATTGTTAGAGATGGTAGCACTGCTACTAACATTAGCATCAAAAAATTCTAGGTTAATACCATCAGTTAAGTTCGAGTCTCCTGGGTTAAAATCTCGGACATTAGTAATTGTATTTGCAGATATTGTAAAGTTTGTCTGAGAATTATTCTTAACTTGAATATTAACTCCATCTTTATTAGTTGTAGTATTAATAGTATTACTAGAAATAGTAACATTGTTAGCAATAACATCATCAGCAGCTTGGAAGCTAATACCATTTGAGGCAGTACTTGTGTCTACTCCGGTGATTTGATTGTTATTAATAGTTATACTGCTAAAATTAGCACTGCCTGTTAGTTGAACATCCACACCACTACCAACATTAGAAATGGTATTATTATTAATCTGGGCTGTACCGGATGCCATGCCAGAAAAACTAACGCGAATATCATTCAAGTTTTCCGTCAAATTATTACTATTTACTGTTAAAGCTGTTGCACCCGTAGTATTACTGATAACAATACCATTGTTGCTATTAATCCCGTTAACAGTATTTTGGTTAACACTAACTGTACCTGTAACTTCAGATAAGCTAATACTTTCTTGTTGAGCATCTGTAATTGTGTTGTTACTAACATTAGTAGTAATAGTTGCAGTTTCTATCTTAATACCTTGTCCGCCTGCATTAGTAATGTTGTTATTGATAATTTGAGAACTAGTTAACTGTTGTAGTTTTATACCATCTCCAGAAGTATTGGTAATGATGTTACTATCAGCCGTGAAATTAACTGTATTGTCTGAAGTTTCGTTGAAAATATTAATACCAGTTCCTTGAATATCAGAGACATTATTTCTGGCAATATTCACTGTTGTATTGATATTAGAAACATCAAAATTATCAAAGAATTGCAGGTCTATACCACTACCTTGTGTACTGATTTTGGAAATAGTATTATCGGTAATGGCAATTTCTTGAGCATTATCACCACCAGCCAACTGCATATAAATGCCGTTTGTTGGGATTTGGGAAATGTTGTTATTAGATAGGGTGACATTAGCCTTAGCATCGTCGAACAATTCTATATTGATACCATCAGTAAAGTTCAAGTCTCCTAAATCGGTATCTTGGATATTGCTGATTGTGTTACTAGAAATTGTGAATGTGGCAGTGCTAGTACCATTGAGTTGCAAGTTGATGCCATCACCATTAGTCATGGTGTTGATAGTATTATCAGAAACGGTGACATTACCCGCAGCCGCATTTTCAAATGCTTGGAAATTGATACCATTTGATGTGGTACTTGCATCCACTCCTGTGATTTGATTATTTTTAATATCTACACTGCTTAAACTGGTATTTTCTCCTAATTGAACATCCACGGCAGTCACATTATTAGTGATGGTGTTGTCATTAATTTGTAGCGTGCCAGTTGTGCCAGCTAAACTCACACGAACATCATTAAAGTTTTCCACCAACTGGTTATTGGCAATTGTTAAATTTACATCACCTGTAGTATTTGTTAAGTAAATGCCAGTACTATTATTGCTGCCATTTATGTTGTTTTGACTAATAGTTGTCGAGCCTGTGATTTCTGATAGCTTAATGCTTTCTTGGTTGGCATCGATTAAGGTGTTATTGCTAATATTTGTAGTGCCGCTAGCGGTTTCTATTACAATTCCTCCATTGCCAGTATTATTAATGTTGTTGGTAGTAATTGTAGGAGAAATCACTTGAGCTAGCTGTATAGCATCTCCAGAGATATTGCTGATAGTATTACTATTAATTGTAGGACGAACGATCGCATTATCTATTGTTTGTATTTGAATAGCGCGATCGCCGCTATCACCACCACCAATATTTTGGATAATATTATTAGCAATAGTTACAGTTACATCTGCTTTATCTGCCACTTCAAAGTCAATACCATCATTCCCAGACGTATTTAAAGTATTACCTGTAATCGTGAAGCTAGTAATACTATTATTAAACAAATTGACAGCCGGAGTTGCAGCTTCTGGCTTAAGTAAATCGACCTCAATACTACTATCACCAACATTAGTAATAATGTTATTGGCAATAGTAAAATTACCTTCAGAATTGGCAACAGCATTAATTGAAATTCCTTCATCGACAATGTTAGTTAAGGTGTTACCACTAACTACAAACGTGCCTTGACCTAAGTTACCTAAATTCAAATCGATACCATCTGCACCAGAACCACCATTAACTTGACCATTGTAAATAATCTGGTTATTGAGGATATTAGCTGTAATGCTTGCGTTGCTACTACAAGTTTTATTTACAAACGCTGCATCAACATCACGACAGAGATTAACTTCAATACCATCTACTCTGTAATTACTATCAACATTAAAGTTGGTGATGATGCGGTTATCAGTAATTGTTAAATCTGTAATTCCTTGGTAATTCCAAACAAAAATCCCACTTTCTAAACTAGTGTCAATTGCAGGACTGCGGGTATCAGTAATAGTATTTCTAGCAATTTCTAGTGTACCTGTGACATTTTCTAAATAAATAGCTTCGCTAAAAGCATTGGTAATTTTATTATCTAAAATTCTAACATTGCTAATATTAGTTCCCTTAACGCCTCTTGCATCATCAGTCCCAGGAATTTGAATATTAAATCCAGAAATAACAGTATTATTCCCCAGTGTAATTAATCCATTACCAGTAGGAACTGCGCCAGTAATTGTTGGATTTATCCCACTACCCGATAAAGGTAGGGTGACAACTCCTAAATCTTTGACATCAACTACTTGTAGAGGGCCGCTAGAGAATACCCGAACGCCATCGGGAATAGTAAATGGTGCAAAAACGGTAGTTGGATTAGAACGAACATAAATAACATTGTCTGCTTTCGCTACCGCCAAAGCATCAGCAATTGTGCCAAAAGGAGCTTCAAAAGTACCATTACCAGTACCACCGGGTGCTACATGGATAATGATGGAGCGATCGCTATTATTATTTGTAGGAGTATCAGGATTATTTGTAGGAGTATCAGGATTATTTGTAGGAGTATCAGGATTATTTGTAGGAGTATCAGGATTATTTGTAGGAGTATTAGGATTATTTGTAGGAGTATTAGGATTATTTGATTCAATCGTTGCAGCAAAAGAATCAGTTCTATTTTCAACAGCAACTAAAATAGTAGCTTGGTTCTCTACTGTTGTTGCCATCCGTGCTAAAGCACTATCTTTCTTCGGCTTGTTTCTCCTAGCGCCACTACCAGGAAAATTTGCACCAATACTAAAAACCAGCCTAGTATCAAATAGGTCATCATTTTGTAGAGAAAGACTCAAACCCAAATAATCATTAGGACGAGCTTCTATTCTCGTTTTCCAACCAAAAGCTTCCCTTGATTGACCGCCAGAGTAGTAGTATACACCCGCATAACCGCGCAAGTCCCCACTACCAATGTTTGCTAAACGCGTACCAACTTCTGCATCTACGCCAGACATCGCTACTTCTAAAAAGCGCGATCGCTCTATCATTAATGAATTACCTTGAAAGAATGGCAGATTCCTTTGGTCAAATTGCTTTTCTGAAGAATTCAAGGGAAGATAAGCATTAAAACGAAAATCCCAACTACCTAAAGTTTCAAAACCTAGCCCGAATTGATCGAAATTACTCCTACCTGTATCGCGAGTCGAGTAAGAAATATAGCCACCAATAATACGATTCTCTTTTTGGCTAAAAAATCGATGTCCGAACAATATATTGCTAGCTAAATTAGAGTCATTGTCTAATAAAACCTTCCCTTGTAAGAAAGTCAAACTATTACCAGGAGTTTGTAAAACAGGCAAAAAACCCTCAAAAGTGCTAAATGATTCATATCCTGCTCCCTCAGTGGTGTAGCGTACTCCAAAGCGGGGTGAAAATATCGGTTCTGGTTCTGGTATTGTTTGAGCAATAGCTGTTGACGCACAAGCCAAAATTCCAAACAAAGTAACGCAACCCAAATATTTCAAATTATTCATTGGTAGACCTGATATATAAAACCCAAATCAATGTAGAGACGTTGCAGTGCAACGTCTCCTGTTCTCCAAAAATTAGATAAACCTGCTAGTAGAATTTTTGCGGCGAATACCCGTAGATTGCTACTGTGTGAAGATCCCAAAACAGTCTTCAACTTTGACAGCTGCTAGCCAACTACTCATTCGTTATCTATGTATTTAGTCAATACCAGTTAGCTGATACAGCCGAAGATATGACCGCTTACATCTTAGTTGTATTTTTTCAAACTGTCACTATAGTTAAAGATGCTTAAAAATCGCCGATACTTTCTGAAAAAGTATTTACAAAAAACACTTAGTTAAATTCAACAGTGCAGATTCGCGATCGCAAAATACCCACACAACTGCGATAATTTTAATAAAATTTAACATTTTGCAGCGATGCTAAGACTAATCACTGACTTTGACGGCCCAATTATTGATGTTTCCGAACGCTACTACCGAGTTTATCAATTTTGCCTAGAAAAAACTCGTCGCCCAGACCAACCAGTAAAAGAACTTCCCAAGCCAGAATTTTGGGAGTTAAAGCGTAAGCGTGTTCCAGAAAAACAAATCGCCTTAAATTCTGGCCTAGACGAAGCCCAAGCACAAGAATTCGCTCAGTTACGGCGACAAACAGTACATACACAACCTTACTTCGAGTATGACACCCTTGCACCGGGCGCCGTGGATGCACTGTTAAAGATTCAACAAGCTGGAGTTGATTTAGCAGTTATGACCATGCGCCGAGTCAGGGAACTAGATTATGCCTTTCAAAAGCACGATTTAGGCAGATTTTTCCCCGAAAACCGTTGTTATTGCCTGAGTAACGACTACGTTAAAACTCGTGACATCGAAGATAAACCCTTGTTGATGGCCAGAGCAATAGAAGAACTACCAGCCGCCGCTGATACCTGGATGGTGGGAGATACAGAAGCCGACATCACCGCTGCCAAAAAACACAGTGTAAAAGCGATCGCTGTGGAATGTGGTATTCGCGATCGCACTCAATTAGAACTTTACCACCCCGACTTAATCGTTAAAGACTTAAGCGCTGCTGTAGATTTAATCCTAGAGCCTAAAAGTTTTACCTAGATTCGTCGTAATCGCTCAAAACCTGAGCGTAACAGATGAATAACTAAATATTTTTACTGAGGCTGTACTGTATAACTTGGGTTAATTTGGGACGTTAATACCAAATTGACTCGGTGATTTTGTGTGCGCGAAAACCTCAGACAGTGAGTTTATAACTTTTAATATATCCTCGTTATAAACGATAAAAATAAATTGTTAGGGTTACAATTGAGCGATTTAAATTATCCTTAAGAAATCACCTTATACTGACTTCACTGTTACTGCTAGCTGTAATCCCAATGCATCCAGTAATTTACTCAGACAATAAAATTCAATTTTTCCTTGTTCAGATAACATCAAGTCAACTTGCTCATAGTATTGCTTAACTTGCGCTGGAAACCGATCGATTCCACCCTGTGCTTCAATCAAATTTATGAGCGCTTTTCCTAACATTTTAGGGTCGCCCTCTTCTAGAACTACTTCTATATAAGTTGCTGCTTCTAGTGGGTCTTGCAGATCCTTAATTAGTCCTTCGTGATAGCTTACACTTCTAGGCATTATCTCGGCTCCTATAGTCTTTCCAATATTCCTGAGCTTTAACAATATCTTGTTCTTGAGTGCTTTTGTCTCCACCACACAAAAGAATAATAATTGTTATCCCTTCTTGTCCAAAGTATATGCGGTAGCCTGGGCCATAATCGATTCTTAATTCGCAAACACCTTCACCAACTGACTTACAATCACCTAAATTACCATCTTCAACCCGGTCAAGTCTGGCTCTTATTTTAGCTTTTGTTCTTTTATCTCGCAGAGAATCAAGCCACTCATCAAAAACATTTTTACCGTCTACTGTCAGGTAATTCCTAATTTCTCTTGGTTGCACTTCCATGATTCTCTCTACAAGTCTATTTATAAATCATGAAATAATTCATAGTTTTACCGCTGCCATCCTTTGACTAACCAACTCAGCCGCTAAATCTATCGCCGCCTTCATACTTGTAGCATCAGCAATTCCCTTACCCGCAATATCAAACGCTGTTCCATGATCTGGTGAAGTCCGCACAAAAGGAAGACCAATAGAAGTATTAACTGCTCGATCGAACGCCATCAATTTCACGGGAATTAAGCCTTGGTCGTGGTAAAGTGCCAAGTACGCATCAGCAGGATTTTGCATCTGAGAATTTCCGTACCAAGCTTGACCAGGCTTAACCCACATTGTATCTGGTGGTATCGGCCCGTCTAATTGCAATTGCGGTCTGTTTTGCCGTTCTTCTTCCAACCAGGGAATTAACCAATCTTGTTCTTCACGTCCCAATTGTCCCTGTTCGCCACTGTGGGGATTTAAACCTGCGATCGCAATTCTCGCTTTTTCTATCCCAAAGTCTTGCTTTAAACACTCCACCAACAAATCCAGTTTCTCTGTCAACAACTGCGGTGTCAATTTCTCAGACACTTGACACAGAGGAATATGTGTGGTACCAAGTAAAGCTCTGAGTGTCCAATTAGTATGGGGCGATCGCGCTACAAATAACATACCAAAGCGCTTCACACCAGATTTTTCTGCTAAAAGTTCCGTTTGTCCTGGGTAATTATACCCTGCGGCTTTCCAAGCAGATTTAGCGATCGGCCCGGTAACGATACCATCAAATTTACCAGCAAGTGTTTGGGCGATCGCATATTCCATATAAGCAAAACTAGCCGCACCACTAGCCGCATTACCTATTCCTGGAATAATTTCACCTTTAATTCCCTCCTTTAACTCCACATTAATCACTGACAAAAGATCTGGATTGACCAAAGGTACTAAATTTTGAGTTAAATTCAGTTTTTCATAAGTCTGTGCCAGCAAATCTCGGTTACCCACCACAGTAATGTCATATTTTTGACTTATTGCTGGATCTGCTAAAGCTTTCAAAATCACCTCTAGCCCAATTCCCGCCGGATCTCCCATCGTCAGCGCCAACCGCGGGCGATTCACTTTCCCAAAATTTTGTAAACTACCTTGATTATTTTGATACATAAGACTTCTTCATAATTAATTATGAGATTCTCCCTCGTCTTCAATCCTGCGGCAAGTTCAGGCTACATCCTCCTAATCCCCCCTCTATAGTAGAGATTGCCTCCAAAAGCAGTAGGGATTACCTGCTAAACTAGTTTAGAATTATTTACACAGGTCTAATACCGCAGCAATTATCAAAAAGCTTCTGGGAGACCTACTTTTTTACACAGACCAACTTATATTAAGGAGAATCACACCAATGGGCGCCGAAATTTTGAATGCAGCTCTATTGTCCTTCGGTTTAATCTTCGTCGGCTGGGGCTTAGGCGCATTGCTACTAAAAATTCAAGGCGGAGAAGAATAATTGACTGTTGACTGAGGAGTTAAAAGTTAGGAGTTTAAGAATTATTCTCCTTGTCCCCTTGTCCCTTCATCTCCCCCACTCCTCACTCACTACTCCCTTTAGCACCGCTAACTGAGAAAAAAGCTTGTCCGGTAACCGGACAGCAATTTTCTCATAAGCCTCTTTAATTCAATTGATTTTCTGAAAAAAATGTAAATTTTTGTTTACATTAGGTTATTCTGATAAGATTCTTTTCATAAAACATTAAGATATATTACAACCCTCATGACATTATTAATCGTCGGTGCCACTGGCACCTTAGGAAGACAAGTGGCTCGTCGTGCTATCGATGAGGGATATAAAGTACGCTGTCTAGTCCGCAGCAGTAAAAAAGCAGCTTTTCTTAAAGAATGGGGTGCAGAACTTGTATCGGGGAGTTTGCGTTACCCGGACACCCTAGTTGAAGCCCTAGAAGGGGTAACCCAAGTCATTGATGCCTCAACATCTCGCCCTACAGATTCACTAAGCATCAAACAAGTGGACTGGGACGGTAAAGTAGCATTAATTCAAGCTGCAAAGGCAGCAGGTGTAGAGCGTTTTATCTTCTTTTCGATTTTAGATGCTGATAAATACCCAGAAGTGCCGTTAATGGAAATCAAACGGTGTACAGAACTCTTCTTGGCTGAGTCTGGCTTGAATTACACCATCTTGCGGCTAGCTGGCTTTATGCAAGGGTTAATCGGTCAATACGGAATTCCGATTTTGGAAGGACAACCAGTTTGGGTAACTGGTGAATCTTCTCCCATTGCCTACATGGACACCCAAGACGTTGCCAAATTTGCTATCCGCGCCTTGAGTGTGCCAGAAACAGAAAACCAGGCTTTTCCTGTAGTAGGTACTCGTGCATGGAGCGCAGAAGAAATCATTAGCTTGTGTGAACGCTTATCTGGAAAAGAAGCCAGAGTAACACGGATGCCCATAAACTTACTGCGTGCTGTGCGCGGCTTTATGCGCTTCTTTCAGTGGGGATGGAACGTCGCAGACAGGCTGGCATTTACAGAAGTCTTGGCTAGTGGTAAACAGTTAAATGCTCCAATGGATGAAGTCTACAGAGTATTTGGCTTAGATCGAGAACAAACTACAACTCTAGAAAGTTATCTGCAAGAGTACTTCAGCAGAATTATGAAGAAGCTTAAAGAGTTAGACTACGAAAAAAATAAGACTAAAAAGCAAAAAACTAAAAAAACTCCTTTTAAACAATCTTCAAAAGCCAATAGCCAATAGCCATTAGACTCCGGAATGTAGACATTTAACTGCTAACTATCCAGCGCTGACTGTTTGCGGTACAGCGCAGGTTTTTCCCGGATTTAGCTAAATTAATGACTACATGGTCAAAAATGTGTAACGATTACATAATACAGAGCATTGCCTAAACTTGGATATTTGAGTGTGCCGAAAGCAGGCATTATCTACAACGACGTTAAACCGATAGCGGGTCGTGTCGCTATCGAGTTAAAAGACAAGCTAACCGCAGCCGGTTGGAATGTGTGTGTCACATCGAGTATCGGTGGCATATTGGGCTACTCTAACCCTGAGAGTCCTGTACGCCATACCCCCTTAGACGGCCTGACCCCGCCTGGTTTCGACTCAGATATGAAATTTGCGGTGGTGTTAGGAGGAGATGGCACTGTTTTAGCAGCATCTCGCCAGGTAGCGCCCTGTGGTATTCCACTGTTAACAGTGAATACCGGTCATATGGGATTTTTGACGGAAACTTTCCTCAATCAATTGCCCCAAGCACTAGAGCAGGCGATGGCAGGTGAGTATGAAATTGAAGAACGAGCCATGCTCACGGTCAAAGTGTTTCGTGGAGATTCAGTACTGTGGGAAGCTCTCTGCTTGAATGAAATGGTGCTGCATCGGGAACCTTTGACCTCTATGTGCCATTTTGAAATTGCCATTGGGCGTCATGCGCCAGTAGATATTGCAGCCGATGGTGTAATTGTTTCTACACCAACTGGTTCCACAGCTTACTCATTAAGTGCTGGCGGCCCGGTGGTGACTCCCGGCGTACCTGCTCTACAGCTAGTACCCATTTGCCCACATTCCCTAGCTTCTAGAGCATTAGTATTTCCAGACACAGAATCAGTCAATATCTACCCAGTCAATATTCCTCGGCTGGTGATGGTGGTGGATGGGAATGGGGGGTGCTATGTACTATCAGAGGATAGAGTATACATAGAGCGATCGCAATATAGTGTCCGATTTATTCGCCTACAACCACCAGAGTTTTTCCGAATTTTGCGAGAAAAATTAGGTTGGGGTTTGCCACATATCGCCAAACCAACTTCTGTAGAATTACCATAATCATGGGACATAGGGCATAGGGCATAGGGCATTGGGCATAGGGAGTATCGGTGGTGGGGTGAAATTCTCTCCTCATCTCCCTATCTCCCCATCTCCCCATCTCCCATCCCCAATGCCTCATGCCCCATGCCCATATCGTAAATTCTTATGACAGTTGCTCAAAGTCCGTGTGTTTTGGTGATTGAAACTGATGAAAACTTAGCAAATCAGCTTGCTTGCGATTTGCTAGAAGCAGGCTATGAATCAATTTTGGCTCATGATGCAACTAGTGGTTTGCAACACTGTCGCGATCGCCAGCCTGCTTTAATTGTTTTAGACCGGATGCTAGCAGGAGAATCAGGACTCTCATTGTGCAAAAATTTGAGAAGCACTGGAATGCGATCGCCCGTGTTAATTTTAATGGCAAGGGACACAGTTGACGATCGCGTAGCTTGTCTAGAAGCTGGAGCTGATGATTACATCCTCAAGCCTTACCGTTCAGAAGACTTTTTGAAGTTAATTCGCCTCTACTTAAAACCCGATGTTGATACCACCGAGCAATTACGCTTTGGGGATTTAATTTTAGACATAGCAACTCGCCGTGCCATACACAACGGACGGGCGATTGACTTGACAATGAAGGAATTTGAACTTTTAAAATTCTTAATGGAACATCCCCGTGAGGTGTTAACCCGCGAGCAAATTCTAGAAAATGTTTGGGGTTACGACTTTCTGGGTGAATCGAATGTAATTGAAGTCTACATTCGCTACTTGCGCCTAAAAATTGAAGATGAAGGTCAAAAGCGCCTTATACAAACGGTGCGAGGCGTCGGCTACGTTTTAAGAGAATCGTAGTACTTAGTTTTATTAGTGATAATTCATGAGTCTGTAGGGAGGTTTCACCAAAAGTCTCTAGAATATGCCCTATTAAAATCCAAATTGCTATAAATTCTGTAAAATTGAAATCTAAATTACAGAATCAAAAAACTATATGACTCGTTGGCTAAGCTTGCTCTCGATATTGCTAGGTATTTTGCTGATGGGTTGTTCTGCGCCAACAACAGCTATACCTTCTACCACCACATCTAGTTCTCCAACTCCAGCACCACAGAGTTTAGGTCAAAAACTACCAATTTCTGCTAAAGCCATTGTTCCCAATGGCACAACTATTCAGCTAGAAGTCGCAAAGACGCCACGACAGCAAGCGATGGGCTTGATGTATCGACCCGCTTTGCCAGATGACCGAGGAATGCTGTTTCCCTTTCCTTCAGCACAACCAGTTAGCTTCTGGATGAAGAATGTACCCGTGTCCTTAGATATGGTATTTTTACAGAATGGTATAGTTAAATATATACAAGCTTCTGCTCCTCCTTGTGCTAGTGAGCCTTGCCCTACCTATGGCCCGAATACACTAATCGACAAGGTAATTGAACTTCGGTCTGGACGAGCTGCGGAATTAAATTTAAAAGTCGGCGATGTTATCAAAATCGAGTTTTGAGGCTCTGGTGCTTTCTTTTGAGCTAAAGCTATCAAAATCTATGTTTTTTTTGTAAAAAATGTCACTTTATGTGGTAAAACAGTCAGTTATGAGGCTAATATTTAAAAACTGTGGTAATAATGTAAAATCCTACCGTCTTTAAGCTGAAATCGCAGTTTTAAGGTTTGGTTGCAAAAATATTCCCTTAGGCGTAAGTGTAAATAGTCGTCAATGGGGGAGTATAAACTATGGAATCTTTGTTACTACATGTGTATTAACTTAAAGCACACAGTAGACAAGATGGAGTCAATTGAACTAAGTAAAAATACTGCTTGAAATTCGAGCAGATGATTTGTAGAAAAATTTTTATTTGCCAGACCCTCTATGAGAAGCCTGTTTTTAGGTAGACCAAGAAAACTGGGTCTAGATGCATCGTAGATAGCGACACAGTGACAGATCAAATATTGGCTACTAGCTAGCAATTAATGGTGAACTGATATATGACAATACACTCTGCACAAGGAGGTGAGATACAAATGTCACCATCAAAATATTCTCGACTTATTCATTTTTTGCAAGAAGATTTGGCAATTTCCACAGCTTCTCTAGCGGTGGCGCTTCGTCATCGGGAGCAAGACCCAGGCCCTTTGCCCATGATTCTTTGGCAGTATGGGTTAATTACTCTAGAGCAGCTAGAGCAAATTTATGATTGGCTAGAGACAGCATAATTAGCAAAGTTAAAATTCAAAAGGAGAAAAGGCGATCATGTTATTAGCTTGCTGGTTATTAACTGGATGTCAATTAAAGTCAGGGTAGTTTATGAATAGCTTATTCAAAATAATTGAGGCATATCATATCCACTCTAACTTATGTAAAGGTTGATATATGGAGAAATTGTCTCTAGCGGTTTTTACTCATTTGCATACAAATCAAAAGAGCGAGCTGATGATTCTACTCGCTCTTTTGATTTGTTATTGGGAATTGGGCATTGGGAATATTGACGGTTTACGGTTGACTGTTGAGTAAGGAGTTATTATTCTCTCCTCTCCCTCATCCCCATGCCCTATGCCCCATGATTATTCTGTAAACACTTTAGCTGCTGCTGCTACACCAGCTCCTGGGGTGAAGTCTTCATAGCCAAGTTCTCTTAAGGTAACTTCTAAGGATGCTATGCAGCTGAGGATATCGCGATCGCTCACAAAACCCAAGTGACCAATACGGAAAATTTTATTGCTCAGATGGTCTTGACCGCCTGCTAAAGCAATATCAAAGCGCTTTTTCATAAATGAACGAATCTTATCCGATTCAATTCCCTGTGGCGCTACAGCTGTAATCGCTGGACTAGCATAATTATCCGCTGCAAACAAGGGCAAGTTTAATCCTTTAATGGCAGCGCGTGTAGCATTTTTCAGGCGTTCGTGTCTACCAAATATTGACTCTAAGCCTTCTTCTTTCATGATTCGTAACGTGGTGTGCAGCGCTACAATCATGTTCACAGGAGGAGTAAATGGGGTTGTATTTTTGGCTGCGGATTTACGATATTTGCCTAAATCCAGATAATATTTCGGTAATTTTGCGGTTTTGTAAGCTTCCCAAGCTTTGGGGCTAACAGAGACAAAACCCAGTCCTGGTGGGATCATATAGCCTTTTTGGGAACCAGAAGCGACTATATCCAAGCCCCAAGCATCCACAGGTAGATTGAACGCACCCAAGCTAGTTACAGCATCAACGATAATTAAAGCTTCACCGTGTTCTTTGACGTGGCGGTTAATGGTTTCTAGGTCATTCAACACACCCGTCGAGGTTTCGCTGTGGGTGATAATGACAGCCTTGATTTCCTTTTGGGTATCTGCTTGGAGTTTTTGGGCAAATACTTCTGGATCTAAAGGTTTTCCCCATTCAACCTTAACTTCTTCTACATTTAAACCGTAGGCTTGGCCGATTTCTACCCAACGTTCGCCAAATTTACCATTAGAACCAACTAAAATGCGATCGCCTGGAGACAGGAAATTAATTATACCGGCTTCTACTGCACCCGTACCGCTGACATTCAGCATTAGCACATCACTTTGAGTTTGGTGCAGCCACTTGAGGTTTTCCGTCACCTCTGCCAAGATATTGCTAAATTCACTTGTACGGTGTCCAATCGGATGCTTGGCTAATGCCAGTAAGGCAGCTTCTGGCACTGGGGTGGGGCCAGGAATCATCAGCATCAGCTTATCGTTCATGTGTCTATCCTAAAGTCAAATAAAAGTCAAAATTGTGGGAAGTTGGCTAAGCCTGGTAGCAAATTCTAGATATTTCTCTACAAATTACACTCAGTTCGTCACCAGTCTCGTTGTGTATTTTCTAAGTCTATAGTCAAACTCTCGTCGGAGTTAATCAAGGCTCAGCTTAATCTTTGCAATTTATTTGCAATTTATTTATATGAGACTTTAACTCAGATAATACCTCTGTTCCAGGAAATTAATCTTACCACATACCTAGAACGTCGATTCAGTATTCAAAAATTGTCTGTAATGTCGCCACTCCAACTTCTGTTTTTGTCTCCCCATATTCCCCACCTCCCTACTGCCGCATCCTGAATCATGATTTTCCACTGATCGTTTAAAGTACATTTTTCCCATAAGTTGAGGTAGTTTATTTGCACTCAGACTGAGGCGATCGCCAATAAATTATCAGTTTTTATAATATATTCATCAATTAGTTACATGATTAATCGGTATTTTTAGCTACTCTTCACAGTGAGTCGTTTTTAACTAGTGTCAGTTCAAAAACTGTCACTCATCAGAACCTTGCTTTGATTACAGAAGAGATATTCTTAGTTAGTGCAAGGAGTGATACCATTTCACCACATGTTTGTCACAAGTTATCCCCGCAATCCTCCTTCCTAAGGGGGTATTGCAGATTACAGATGTTGCATCAAACTAGTGAGTTGGTACAAACTTATACGGGGAAGCGCTTGGGTGAGCAAAACTCTCAAGTGCTTTTTCGTGTATAAATAAAACAGTACAATTATCTGTACATCACTATAAAAGTTTTTCATCAGACATGTATATACAGATAAGCTAGTACTATATGACTCCTATTTCATTGTGTAAAAAAATTCGTCCTCAACTTTAAATGCCTGCTTGATAAGCTAATTCTTGAGTAACACCCATAGAATGGATACAACATCAAGTAGTTATGCATTTATTTTAGCAATTTCAAAGGATTACGAATATAGCCCCACTTACTACCTGATTTTACTCCTATTAAACCGTCGGAAGATGGTTGACAATCATCGAATTGAAGCTTGGTAATTTCAGAACCAGTTTCATTAATGTAGCCACACTTTTTTCCATTATCTATGATTAACAACCCTTCTTTAAGCGAATAATGCAAATACACTTAAATTACCAGGGACAATTCTATTAATGAATTTTTTTAACAATAGTTATAGCGATTCCCAATCAAATGAGATACAGAAATTTGTAGGGGCGCAAAGCTTTGCGCCCCTACCTTGTACCTCAACGGGAAATGCTATATTTCAATTTACTGAAGGCTTTTTACCAAAAAAGAATTTATATTTGTTGATATTAGTGGCGATCGCAGTAGTCTAAATTAGCCTAAATTGTATCTGGGTCGATACTACTCAACTACTCCTGACTCTGGTTCTCGGACTACTAAATCAGACATTAAATCCGGCAAAAATGCTTGTTGCTCATCTTTTGATGTCTGAATTTTCTCTTCAGCAGCGGGTAACCAACTGATAAACGGTAGAGGTAACAACCTACTGAGGTTAGTAATTAGCACCAACAGCCAAAGCAAATCGAAGTTTGTTGCTGTGATTCCCAGCCAATGAGTAATTAATGCCCCAAATGCATGGGAAACGCTTCCCCCTAAATTGAAAATTGACATTATCAAGGCAAATAATGTTGCTTCTACTCCAAAAGGACAAAGCCTTGCTGCTAGCACCATCACTGGCATAAAGGCAATTTTTCCCATCACAGAGAGAATAAGATTATCACCCAAACTAAACCAATGGTCATCTATACCCAACAGCCGATTAGTATGGGTTACTAATAAAATCATTGTCATCCCCAAAATTGAGGAAAGGACAGCACTCCAAGCAAAAACTACACGAAAAGATATACCTTTGAGAAAACGTTGAAAAATCCAAACACCAGCCAAAGAAGCAAAACTTGTCAACAAATGTACCCGTCCCAAGAATTCTGGTTCAAAGTGTAGTTCGTTGGTGGTGAAGTAGAAAAAGGCTGAGTCAGCACTTGGGGTAGCTTGCCAGATGAAGATAAATGCTGTTGGTAGCCAAATGTTTTTTTGGCTGAGGACTTGGCGTAGCTGCCCAAGTTGATGTTTTATTGGTAGGGAGTTAGTGTGATCGCTATCTTTAGCATCTTTGCTAATGGGAGACTCAGCAATCAACCAAGCTGCTGCTGAGACAATCAGAGGAAATAAGGCGGTAATCCAAAAGAGAGTATGAGTACTAAAGTATTGCAGTAGCAGGCCGCTCAAGTATGCTGTTATCAAACCTCCGATGGCAGAACTACCCCAACACAGTGATTGTAGTGAACCTGCTTTCGCTTGCGACTCGCCTCTGGCTCTTTCCACAACCAATGAGTCAACTATGACATCACTCATAGCAACGGAGAGAGAACTAAGAGCGCTCGCTACCCCAGCTGCCCAGCTAGTATGAACTATGGTTGCCATACTCACCCAGGAAACAGTCCCCAGTATCCCCGATAAAATCAAATAAGGACGCCTACGATAGCCAAATATCGGCAAGCCATCAGAGATAAAACCAAACACTGGCTTAATCATCCAAGGTAGAAAGGCAGCTCCCAATAAAGCCGACACCTGGACTGGACTTAATAGCAATTCATCTTTAAGGAAAAAGCTGACAGCTAAACGCGATAGCCCTAAAATTCCTTGGACAAAGTAAACTGCGAGGATTGCTATTAACTCGGCATTTGGTTGATTGCCCAAAAAGATTTTTTCTGTGACTGAATCTTTTACCTTGGACAAGCCAGATGATTGAATCAGCATTTGATAAATATTTTTGAAGTTTTATCTACTTTTCTATCATATCGACTTCTCCCCATGAAGCCGATTGCTTATCCATAAAAACCAGCAGATGAATAGCAAATAAAAGGTTGAAGTCAGCATGAAAGATAGATAATATCTGAATGTGATGAACATTTTCAGCTTTCTATTCTTTTGGAGATGCTATCAGTGGCCTGAACACTAGTAACTCTTAACTGTTAAACTACCGTAAATAATCTAAAATAAAATATTTGTCAATGTATCCGAATGAAAAAGCTGCTATCCCTACTCGTGTTATTGGTTTAATTAGTGGCACATCTGTAGATGGCATAGACGCGGCCTTAGTAGAGATTTCCGGTCAAGAATTGGATCTCAAAATTGAGCTGCTAGCTGGACAAACATACCCATATCCAGCTGAACTAAGAGAAAAAATATTAGCCCTTTGTGCAGGTGCAGCCATATCAATGGCAGAATTGGCTTTAATAGATGATGCGATCGCCTTTAGCTTTGCTCAAGCTGCCCAAAATATTCAAAATGGTCACCAGGCAGCTAATTTGATTGGCTCCCACGGTCAGACAGTTTATCATAGACCAGTTGAGAAATCGGGAATAGAAAAGAAAAACACTCCCCTTGATACAGACAAGGGTTATCGCGTCTCTCCACTAGGCTACAGTCTCCAACTAGGGCGCGGTGCTTTAATTGCCCATCTAACAGGCATTACAACTGTGAGTAATTTCCGTGCTGCTGATATCGCTATTGGTGGTCATGGTGCGCCTCTGGTTCCTAGAGTTGATGCCTATTTACTCAGCCATCCCCAAGAAGGACGTTGTATTCAAAACATTGGTGGTATTGGTAATGTAGCTTATATTCCGCCTCGGTATGGGGACTGGCTCTCAAAAATCCGTGGTTGGGATACTGGCCCTGGAAATAGTCTATTGGATCTGGCGGTGCAGCATTTAAGCGCTGGTGCCAGAACTTACGACGAAAATGGCAATTGGGCAGCGAGTGGTACTCCTTGCTATCCGTTAGTAGACCAATGGCTCAAGCAAGAATACTTTCATCTGCCACCGCCTAAATCCACTGGTCGAGAGTTATTCGGTGTGACATATTTGGAAGAGTGTTTACAAGATGCCCAAGCCTACCAACTCAATTCTGCTGACATATTGGCAACTCTCACAGAACTGACAGCTGGTTCAATTGCTCATAGTTACCAGACTTTTTTACCAGAAATGCCACAACGGGTACTGTTATGCGGTGGCGGTAGCCGTAATCTTTATTTGAAGCAAAGATTACAGTTATTATTAGCATCAATACCAGTCTTAACTACAGATGAAGTCGGCTTGAGTGCAGATTTTAAAGAAGCGATCGCCTTTGCAGTTTTAGCCTACTGGCGACATTTGGGTATTCCTGGCAACCTACCTACTGCCACCGGAGCACCTGGTGAAGTTCTTTTAGGGGAAATTCACCAGTGCTGAGTAGGGGAGATGAGGGAGATGAGGGAGATGCTCTTACGCGGGGAATAAACCAATGCCCCATACCCCATGCCCCATGCCCAATTCCCAATGCCCAATGCCCCACTTAGCACTGCTATAACTGTAGTCTTGGCGGCACTCGATCGAGACAGGAAATATAAAAGGTGGCTCATACTTTTTTATTGGAATCAGGACGCTGGACAATACAAGGGAATTGGCTAGAACGTAATGGTATGCCAATCAGTGTCAAGGGTATGACCTTGGTAGCTTGGAGTCGAGATAACTGGTTTACTATGGCCACAAAGTTGATATTCCCAGGCAGCGATCGCTCGGAAATTTCTCTACAATACAAGGGACGCTTGCATGAAGGAGAGCGTCAGTACACTTTTTTACTACAACATAATATTTTGGGGCAGGTTGAAGGCGAGGGTTGGATTGGTTTAGATACCATTGTCCAACGTTACTGGGTGCTGGGCGATCGTCAGCGTCGTAGTGGCTTTGAAACCCTGCACAGGATTTCGGAAGATACATACTACCTAAGTAGCGGGATCTTGACTGGTCATTTTTTAACTAACACAATGGAAGCTAGCCTAGAACGCCAAGTAATTTAAGGTATTAAGAGCAGGACTTACGCACAGGTAACGGAAAATTGTAGACGCGGAGGGCTTCCCGCAGGGTATCACAGAGAACGCAGCGAAAAGTCTGAGCGGAGGTCTCCGGCGATGGCTACGCCAACGCCAAAGGCGAACAGAACTCTTCAAGACAGAGGGCACGGAGGAATAAGAGCAAGAGAGAGTTTTTGCGTAAGTCCTAAATAGGAACGTCACTTTTCAAGACAGACACTTTTAAGACTATTGCCTGTTGTCTATTGCCTGCTATAAGTGTATATTTCGATGTGATTTGTCACGAAAAACGTGATTAAAGCGCTTAACGCACCGTCAGTAACATGGTGTGCCATAGCTTTAGGCTAAGGCCGCGGCAGTTATGAGCTGTGGCTTTTGCAACTCATCTTGCCTCTCTACTTAAGATTTACTTTATAAATGGTCTCTCAGTAACTAGTTAGTAACAAAACAAATTATATTAAATAATGTAAACTGCTGATTTTCTACATGAGCCACTACAAATCTCTGAGGCTGACACTATCTGTCGTAACCAAGGGAGCTTACTTGTGAGTTAGCTATTCTCCTCTATAAAAGGAAATGGCATGAATACTCCGTATAAAAACCGACTGCTTCACAAGTCCCTTAGGTTTTCAGCTCGCTGACAGCGATGGACTTATACACAGTGTAATAGCTACAAATGTCTAAAATTCTAAGCTTGACCTGAAAAATTCACGGCTAATTTCATTAGCATATTGTAACGTGCATAGTAAAAAAGAAATAATTTAGTTATCGTCAGGACTTTAGTATTTTTACGTAACGGTGTCGTTAGGAGATCAATATTCGTGAATCCCAAAGTATCTGTCATTATTCCTGCTTACAATACTGAGGCTTATATTGAGAAAGCAATAAAGTCAGCGCTAGAGCAAACACTCAATGATATTGAAGTGATTGTAGTCGATGATGCTTCAAGTGATAAAACTGTAGAAATCGCCAAAAGTTTTATTGACGAACGTCTCAAAGTGATAGTTAATCAACAAAACCTGGGGGCTGCTGCTGCGCGGAATCGTGCCCTCAAAGCAGCCCAAGGCGAATGGATTGCTGTGCTAGATTCAGATGATTGGTATGCTCTTGAAAGATTAGAAAAGCTTGTATCGTTGGCAAATGAAAAAAATGCAGATATGATTGCTGACGATATTTATTTCATTAACGATGGTGAAACATCTCCTTGGAGTACATTGATTCAGGAAAGTGGAAAAGGTATAGATAAAATTTTCCAAGTTGATATCGTTTATTTTGTGGAGACTGATATTTTTGGAGAGCCAGGTTTACATCTTGGTTTAAGTAAGCCTTTATTCAAGCGAGAATTTCTACTTCAGCACGGTATTGAGTACGATGAAGATATCAGGATGGGTCAAGATTATTGGCTTGATATGAAATGCCTAATCAAAGGTGCCCGCTTTTTTGTTGAGCCAAAACCCTATTATTTTTATCGTTCACGCCCCGGTTCACTTGTACATCAAAGCCGATTGCCACGTTTAAATCAAAGCTGCAAAGCCACCAATTCTTTCATGCAACAAGAAGCTGTGAAAAAAAATACAGCTTTAACACGTGCTTTATCTCGTAGTCTTGCAGTCTATAAAAAAAATCTAGCTTACTTTAAAGTTGTAGAGCCTCTCAAGGAGCGTAAATGGTTAACAGCATTGACACAAATGACCAAAAATCCAGAATTTTTTTATTATTTTATTTCGCGAATTAATAAGATAATTGAGCGCCGAATTCAATACTTTATGACCGGAGATAAATCGGTTTTTCACATGTCTTATAACATAGAAAAAAAACGAAAACCTACTAATTAGTCTTCAGAAGTCGTAAATTATTTACGATTCAAAATATCCCTGGCTTCTCAAATAAGTCGGGGATATATATTTTTAAATTTTGATAAATCATACTGTTTTAAATTTGAAAATTTATATTTTGTGAAAAGTCTGTAGCCTACTTTACACAAATTTTTAGGCGTTAATGTAGGGTAGACACAAAGGCAAGCCAGCGCAGAAGGTTTCCCTTATAGCTACTGCCGCACAAAGAAGATGGCGACAGTAAGAGCTTTTGCAAGAACTCTAAAGAATAAAGTTGTCAGTCGTCAGAATTAGCCAGAAATTAAAGGAGTAGTTAGCCAATCTCGTCTTTAGGTTTCCCCCCGAAGTTTAGATGTCTGTTGATTTACGGTTGCCATACTCCCGTTCTTTAACCTTACTAGATGCCTTTCCCCAGGAAAGAGAAGTTCTGTCTGAGTAACCTACAAGCTTCCGTTTTTGGCATATCTGAGAGTTATTTATTTAGCCAAAATTGGGCAAACTAAAAGTACATCATAATCAAAATCTGGAATCGTATATAACGTCAGTATACATTTACCTTTTTTGCTTGTTTGGTCTAGCATGTTGCACTAGTTGTAATAACTGTCTTAGTTGCCAACTTCCAGATTATAGTTTCAGCACTATTTGAGAAGACTGAAAAAAGCTAGTCCACTGATGGACTTTAACTACAAGCCTGGAAAGTGATGTCTGGCACAACAATCAGATACAGCAGTTTGTAACTGAGTGAGGTAGAGAATTTAGTTTGGCAGCCAGAAATAAAGGGTGCTTGACTCCTGCATTCTCTGTTCTTAATTCAGCAATTATACTGTATAAGTTTGAACGCAATTTTGAACCCAAATACCTACAACTTGCTTTTAGAGTCAAATTTTCTATGTCAGACCCCAACATTGGTCGCTTACTCAGCAAACGCTACCAACTCCAGGAGTTAATCGGTACTGGAGCGATGGGTCGAGTTTATCGTGCTAAGGATATTTTGTTGGGTGGTGTACCTGTTGCTGTGAAATTCCTCGCTTTATCAATCCAAAATGAAAAGATGCGACTGCAAGACCGCTTTGAGCGAGAAGCGAAAACTTGTGCTTTACTAGGGCAAAAAAGCATTCACATAGTCCGAGTCATGGACTATGGCGTAGATGACAATAATACTCCGTTCTACGTCATGGAATACCTACAAGGACAAAGCTTAAACAATATTATTCGCAAGCAACGACTTCCTTTGCCAAGATTTCTCAGCATGGCGCGTCAACTCAGCTTGGGTTTACAGTGCGCTCATGATGGTATCCCAGTTGAGGGTACAATTTGCCCAATTATCCATCGTGATGTCAAACCAAGTAATATGCTGGTGATTCAAGATCCGAGTTTTGGAGAATTGGTCAAGGTTTTAGATTTTGGGATTGCTAAGTTATTACAGTCAGATGGCGACCATACAAAATTTTATTTGGGAACATTGGCTTATTCTTCTCCCGAACAGATGGAGGGTAAGGAATTAGACAACCGTTCTGATATTTATAGTTTAGGCGTGATGATGTTTGAGATGCTCACAGGCAAAATGCCATTGGTAGCACCGACTCATTCTTTTGGAGCATGGTATAAAACACATCACTATCAAAAACCGCGTTCTTTTACTGAGGTTTCGCCAGGGTTAGAACTACCAAAAGAAATAGAAGATTTGGTGATGAGTTGTCTAGCTAAAGTACCACGCGATCGCCCCCAAAGCATCAGCGAAATTCTGAAAGTTTTGGCATCCGTAGAACAACCCGACCACACACGCAAAATTAAACAGAACAATTATGCGCTAGTTCCTACTACATTGACGGTTAGCGCTGAGGTTGAGCAAAAGACGAAAGCCGATTTGCGGATATCCTCATCAAATGATGAAATTGCTAACACCATTTCCTGGCCTCAAAATAAACCCATTGCTGATATTGTCTTTCCCCAACCCGTACACATAAATGGTGAGATTTTACCAGCGTTGTGGGTAATGCTACCACAACTGGAAATTCAAAAGCGGTTAGTTTGTACCCGCTACAATCAATTTCTTTTCATCTCGGTTCCCCACCCCATGCTGTTGTGGATTACCGTAATTTACAACCGCAAACACGGTGCTAAATGGCTACACTATTACCTTGACCTCAAAACCAGTCTTGGTCAAGAAATTGCCCGCTTGCTACACCAAACAGGTTATTACCGTCTGTTATTTTTCGCACGAGAAACGCCCAGTCGCTGTACTCATATCCTGCTTTCGAGTGTCGCCTCTGCCCAACGTCAACGACTGCAAGAGTGGATCAAAATCAGCAATACGTTCATGTCTGCTGCTGACCCGCAAATTAGTAAAAACTTACTCAAAAGTGAATATGAAAAGATTAAGCCCCAAATCCTGGCAAAACTTCAAAGTATTGATACAGACTCTCCATACGATCTTTCCAATTAAGAATAATTGATGAATGTTACATGGTTACTGTGTAACAAAGAGTATCCGAGCAATAATTGTAAATTTTTATAAACAAAATATATATAATGTTGTAACTTCTAGTTATATGTATAAATAGTGAAAGTACTAGCTACAAAAGTTAGGCTCTCTAATTGCTGTGTAGATATTCCTGTGTACATGCCCTAAATTTAGTATAAATTTACGCAGGTGTGAGTTTCACACTATTAAGATACAAAAAGAAGTTTGGCTAAAGTACACACTAGATTTAAACAAAAATGTCAAGTTAACTTTAGAACCTAGTAAGTCAGCTTAGAAGACTTTACCGATCGATTCGTGACTAACTTCCTGAATTTGACTTTTGCCACAGCGTTGTAGAGTTTTTTGATCGGAGTTGACGCCCCGGCATCCCCAGCTCTTTTCCTCCGTGGGAACCAAGCAAGAGAAGGAGGTCGCCCACTGCGACATCAGAACGATTCTATGCCATAGTGGAACCGGAATCCAAGCCCCACTGGTGTTTTAGAAGCTCCTGATAGGTTGCCTCGCGGACTACCATTTGTTCATACAGCTTAACCAAAAAATCTTTGGCTTGTTCGTGGCTCATGTGCTGCACTTGAGTGGCAAATGAGCATATACTGAATTGCTGTTCTAAGGATAATTTCATTGGTTCGTTCATAAGTAAACTCCGAAAAAACAACGCGTAAAAGTGATATCGTTCACAGAAGTCCAAATGGGATAATACTTGGACTTGTATCTGTCCCGCATTTGTTCCTCCGTATTAAGAAAGATAACAAGTGTTTGACAGATTGCCCACATCCTAAGTGTGGAATTTTCTCCGCTCTGATATCTTGCACCTAATCCCACTGATATACCACCCAAGTCGGCCGAGTCATATTCCAGAAAATATGCTCTGTTTTGTCTTAGAAAGGTAAATCTACCTTCTTTACTCCTTTCTGCTTTGAGAATGTAGGTCTTGCCTAATCATCGATAGTTTTCCTAGTTAAGAAAAACGTCAGATGGCGTCTTCCTATCTATGAAAAAAACTTTCCAAGCTGGGGAGTTGGAGGAGGTCGGGGAATAAATGGTAATAAGCGTGAATTATAGTCGCTTTACCCCATTACGTGCAAGATGTCAATTTACTAATTTATGGAAATTTAGCCTCCTTAGGTAACTTTGGAGGCTAAGAGTATTAGTATCAAATTGTCAAAAGCAAAAATGCTCAGGCTGAACAAATTGATGGGTATATTTACCGGATTTGTCATTGGTCATTAGTCATTAGTCAGTTACCAATGCCCAATGCCCCATACTTCTCTGCGAGAGGCTGCGCTCAGTACAATTGCCCCATGCCCCATACCCAATGATTGGGGATTATTTTATTCAAGTGAGACTAGGACAACAGTAATGTTATCGTGCCCTCCTTGCTCCTTAGCAGCCTCAACTAGAGAGATGGCGGCTTTATCTAGCCAAGGAGTGTCTTGGAGGCAGCTAGCAATCTTTTGTTCGATAAGTTCTTCTGTGAGACCATCACTGCATAGGAGTAAGCGATCGCCAATTTTAACATCCAGTGGTTGCACGTCAATCTGATGCAGGTCTTCCCGCCCCAAACAGCGCGATAATACATGACGGAAAGGATGTAATCGTGCTTCATCTGGGGTGATGTCGCCGATTTTAATTGCTCTTGCTACCCAAGTGTGGTCTTCCGTTACTTGTTCTAGTTGTGATTCTCGGAAGCGATACAGTCGGGAATCGCCAACATGAGCGCACCAAGGCGGTTCTGGGGAGCGAAACATGACTGCTACAACGGTTGTACCCATATCGGCGCGTTCGGGATGATTTTGCTGATCTTGCAAAATAGCTTGGTTGGCATCCCACAAAGCTTGCTCTAGCAATTCTTGAGAAGACTTGGGAGATTCCCAATTTGCCACTAAATACCCCTGAATTTCCTTAGTGGCAATGCGACTTGCCTCTTCTCCTCCCGCATGACCACCCATACCATCAGCAACTACAAAAAATCGTCCTTGTGGGTCGATATAGTAAGCATCCTGATTATTAGAACGAATAAGTCCCGGATCGCTAAGACCGGTGAAATTAATTTTCATAAATTTTTTCAACAATTAATACATACGGTCATAACGGTCGAGGCGTAGAAGTAGTCTGATCAGAATCACTGAAATCCCTGCTGCGATTAAAGTAGGCAGCAGTGCTAACCATACAAAATTCTTGACTACTAAAATAGTAGCTGAAAGCGTGAAACCACTGATTAACAGAGCATAGCTCATTGAAAGCTGAATATTACTCTGCCGCCGTAGCAAACGTTCAGTTTCTATAGACCGAACGCGCAGGCGCATGTCTCCCCGTTCTAACTTTTCTAGGGTATCCTCTAACCTACGTGGTAGACCTAACGCAGTACTACTTACTTGAGCTGCTTGACGACTCAATTCGTTAAGAAAGCTATTCCCTTCAGAACCATTCATATCGGTCATAAGCTGCATTGCATAGGGTTTGGCAACTTCCATAAAGTTAAACTCTGGATCTAAGCCCTTGCCTACCCCCTCTAGGGTAGAAAAGGCTCGCATCACAAAAGTGAAAGTTGCTGGAAATCTAAATGGTTGATTATAAGCTATTTCGTAAAGATCGTCGCTAATTGCGGCTACTGATTGGTTTTCAAAGGGCTTATCCATGAAATTGTCCAGCATATATTGGACAGAACGCCGCACTGGCCCCATATCATCTACTGGGGCGATCGCACCTAAATCGATCAGAGATTGTACTACGCGATCGCCATCTTTTTGGGCAATGCCAAATAGTGTCTGCATCAGTCCTTCACGAATGTTGGACTTGATTTGCCCCATCATCCCAAAATCGTAAAATATCAAAGAACCATCGGGGCTGATGGCAATATTGCCTGGGTGGGGGTCGGCGTGGAAAAAGCCGCTATTGAGTAGCTGTAATAAATAGGCTTGAGCGCCTTGACGAGCGATGGTTTTTCGATCTAAACCTGCTGCTTCCAAAGCTTCGTATTGGCTAATTTTAATTCCAGGAACATATTCTAAGGTCAGCACGCGAGAGGTAGTGTACCGCCAGTAAATTTTTGGGACTTTTACCCAGTCATACCCGCGAAAGTTACGGCGAAAAGTATCAGCGTTACGACCTTCATTGAGATAATCAATTTCTTCCCAAAGAATGCGACAACATTCTTCATAAATACCCAGCCAATCTCGTCCCTTTCCCCATTTGGGATGGTTTTGAAAATAACGGGTAATTCCTTTAAGAATTTGTAAATCTATTTCAAATAACTTTTTTAATCCCGGACGTTGCACTTTAACTACTACTGCTTCTCCACTGTGCAATACAGCTTTGTGTACTTGCCCCAAGCTAGCAGCAGCTAAAGGAATAGGTTCAAAATTTTGGAAAAGTTCAGGAATTTTTTTGCCTAGTTCTTGCTCAATAATCGATTCTACTTGTTCATAGCTAAATGCTGGTACTTTGTCTTGTAACTTTGCTAGTTCTTCTACATATTCAACAGGGAATATATCAGCACGGGTAGAAAACAATTGCCCAACTTTGATGAAGGTTGGGCCTAAGTCCAGCAGGGTATTACGAATCCAAACTGCTTGGGTTTTGCGTCTTGCTGTTTGCTTGGCTTCAGTCACACCACCTGGATAACTCCAAGATTTGTTATATAGCCAAAGTTTGAACAATAAGGTCAAGACGAAAGACCAAATGTCCACAAAACGCCGTCTGCTGGAGTATTTTTCCCTATTCCAACGGTATGCCTTATCTGAATAACCTTGTTCCATATACTCCATTTACCGTTGGTTTGCAACCGAATTATCTGCAAGAAAAGACACTCTGATTCCTAAACTGTTTTTATATGTCCTTTGTCATTTGTCTTTTGTCAGTTGTCCTTTGTCTTTTGGATAAAACTAATGACTGATGACCAATGACTAATGACTAATGACCAATAACCAATGACCAATGACTAATGACTAATGACCAAATTTATGCAGAAGTTCTGCGATGATGTTGCAGTTCTGTTCGCAATAAGGCAATTTCAGCTCGCAATTCATCAATTTCTGCTTGCACGTCTACTGGCCCTGAACCTGGTTGCCTAGTGCTTGTGCTACCTTGGCCAGTATTAGCGGTTTCGGCTGCTCGATTTGCCCGTTCTAGGACTTCTTCTGTAAACTGGCGCAACTGCTCTCTAGCTTCAGCATCAAATTTGCCCAGTTCGCTCAAAGCATCGGTCAAGGCGACCTCTAAACGCTCGTTAACTACTTCAGCTACCGCTCTGCCTACAAAAAAGGCTTGTACAAGGGGGTTACTCATAAATTTTTGTTACGTTCATCCGCAAAAGAATTATAACTTGACTGTATGCTCTGCGGCTTCTGTTCGAGAGTTAGAGATTTTGCGAACAGGCGATGGCTAGACTAGCTTGTTTAGCTAGTGCTTGGAGTCGTAATCAGTTTCTGTCCCTTGATTTGAGAGGAAGATTCCCATGTGAGTTTGGGAATTTGCCATTGAGCAGCGTTAATTGTGTGGGCGCTGAATCGAGACTTGGCAATTATAGAGCTAGAAGCGATCGCTTTTCATTTGAATGAGCAAGAAAGGCAAAAGGTAATACCCTGGGTAAAAGTTAAAACTCAAGCTACATGGAGCCAAGAATATTATTGAGAAACAATTGATTTATATTAAACGGATATAGATAAATTCTGCTTTTATATGCTGTCATTACTTGACTTTTCTCCTAAAAATTAATATTAAATTATATAAAATTAAAAAGCATGATTCACGAATTACCAATTATTGAGAGTCGAGCTGATATAGATAAACTTTTTGCTCAAAGATCTGAACGGGGAAATGGTAAACAGGTACGCGTCATCGGTAAATATCAACAAGCAAATGGTAGCAAAGCCGCAAGCAGAAACCCAAATTTACCACCTCTACATGTAGGTATGGTTCATATAATTTTGGAGGATAGTGCAATATTACTTTACCCATTTGGACATCCGTCTGGAATCAGATCGCCTGATGAAATTGTTCAATTTGAACATAAACGAGTTGTTGTGGTAGGCAAATTTGTTTCCTACGCCGACCCATATCACAGTCATCAACAAGGTTTAGTAGGGCCATGTATGTTAACAGTCGAATCGATTGTCAGACTATATCCATCGAAGGCAATACTTTGCTAAAAAGTCTTTAGAAGTAGTGCGATCGCACTATTTTTTGTTCTCTACCTATTTATTACATTCCAGTAATTCTCGATAATATTGCTTAGGTGTACTCGGTAAATAGCTTGTCGTTTGTAAAACTTGTTCTTGCAATTTGAAACCTTGAGTAATATTAATCCGGCGGAGGAAATCTAAATCGTGGGAAATTACCCAAATAGCTCCTTGATAGTCGTTGATACCTACTACCATTTGTTCGACGGTTTCAATATCTAAGTTATTAGTTGGTTCATCAAGAATCAGTAGGTCAATTTCAGAGATGCTAATCATGGCGATCGCCAATCTTGCCAACTCGCCACCACTGAGTACAAATGCACTTTTATTAACCTCATCGTATTTAAATAGAAAATGTCCGAGTTGTTGCCGTAAAAGCTGATAGCTGAGATTTGGATTAGCGGCTTGCATATTTTCCAAAATTGTGTATTGGCGATTGACCAATTGATATGTTTGATCGAGATATATAGCTTTCATCGTTGGTGCAAGCAAAACCTCACCTGATTCCAAAACTGCGACTTGGTTTTCCATTCCCAAAATTGCCTTTACCAAACTCGATTTACCAGAACCATTGGCGCCGACAACGGCAATGCGATCGCCAGATGAAACATGTAGCTGAATGTTGTGTAAAAGTACCCGTTCTGATACCCGCAGATTCGCACCTTGAATATCAATTAAATTTCTGCGCTTTTGGCTTTTTTCTTCTAGTTGAATACTTGTTACTTTCGTTGTTTTTACCTTCGTATCTGCAACTCTTTGATTAGCTTTATCTACTGCTGCTTCATGTTTATTTTTGGCAATTCCGGCTGATATTTCAGCTTTTCTTTTCATCGCTCCAGCTGCTGTTCTGTCCATACTACCATCGAGAAACTTAGCACGACCATTGCGCTGAGCTTGGGCTGCACGCTGTTGTTCTTGCATAGCCGCAGCTTGAGCGCGTTTGAGTTCCTTTCTGGCGACTTCGTGCGATCGCAATGCTGCATCTAATTCAATTTTTTTCTGTTCTCGATAGTAAGAAAAATTGCCTCCATATACTTTTAAACCAACAGGTGTCAGTTCCCAAGTAACATTTGTCACTTGGTTTAAGAAAAAGGGCTTATGTGAGACAATCACAAATGCACCATTGAAATTACCAAGAAATTCTTTTAAGCTTTCTAAAGCTTGTAAATCCATGTGATTAGTTGGCTCATCCAGCAATAATAAATTTGGTTCTTGAGCCAAACCAATTGCTAAAAATAATTTTGTCAATTCTCCACCACTCAAGTTATCCATAGGTAGAGAAAGGTCAAGATTTGTATTGAATTGTGCTTGCACAATTTCCTCAATTTTCCACCATTCATCCGAGATAGAAATCAAAAAATTTAGTACTGTATCTGACTTTATTTCTTGCCTGATAGTGCTGATTTGGGGCAAATAATAAACAACACCATGATGCCAAACTGAACCTGCGCTAGGTGTAATTTGACATGCAAGAATCTTGAGTAGGGTTGATTTACCTACGCCGTTCTTACCGACTAAAGCAATAGAATTGCCCGCCTCAATACTTACCTGAACTTTTTCAAACAAAGTTCTTTCTAAGCTGAGTTCATAGCTTAAATTCTCACCTAATAATATTGATTTTTTCTGCATTCTTTTCAAACCTCAATTCGCAAACTTCCACCCGCGGGTTCGCAAAGATTTCGGGTAGATTAGACACAAAACAAACTCAGCCGCAGACTGTTGGTAAGCGGTTGAATGTAAATAGTAGTGATGACAATATCTTTAGTGCATGACTATGTGAAGTAACCCTGTCAAACTAGTTGCGTTTATTCTTTGTTGACATTTGTTGCTTTGGTACTACTTCATTTGTGCTATCTCGTTAGAGTTGTGATGAGGTTTGATATTGACTACAGTGTAACATAAAGGAATTCCAGAAAGAGAGCGATCGCTTTTTTCTTCTCTGTGACCTCTGTGCCTCCGTGGTGAATAAAGATTTTTAACCGCAGAGGCGCAGAGAACGCAGAGAAAAGAGTTTTAGAAGATGTTAATTTAGTGCGATCGCTTTTACAAAATGATTACTATATATATAAATAAATATTAAGTTAATCTATGCCTACCAAACAAATTACAGAGTATTTCAACTTCCTGTCTTCTCAAGACATTAGACTCAAAGACTCAAGAATTGGGATTGAAACAATTCTTTATGAATACATTGACTGTGGGCGCTCTCCAGAAGAAATTGCCCAAATTTATCAAACAATATCTTTAGAGCAAGTTTATGCAACAATTCTTTATTATTTGCAAAATCAAGAAACTGTCAGTGCTTACATGAAAAACTGGATAGAACACGGTCATAGAATGCGAGAACAACAGAGGCTTAATCCCCCACCAGTGTCAGAAAAACTGCGCCAACTCCGAATTGCAAGACAAGCTAAAGAACAAGTATGACGCTGCAATACCTAATTGATGAAAATGTCAATCCTGTATATCCAAATCAAATTAGGCTACGAGAACCTGATATTACAATCAAAGTGCTAGGAGAATCAGGAACTCCATCAAAAAGTACACTCGATCCAGAAATTTTATGTTGGTGTGAGGATCGTAATTTTATATTAGTCACAAATAACCGAACTTCTATGCCAGTACATTTAGCTGACCATATTGCTGTTAATCGTCACGTACCAGGAATTTTTATCCTCAATCCAAGTTTAAGTATTGGTCAAAATATAGAAGAACTCATAATACTTGCTTTGGCATCAGAAGACGATGAATATCAAGACAGAATAGTTTATTTACCTTTACCCTAAAAATAGAATATTTTTCGAGTTTGCAATGTCCTGCACTTTTAGCAATTACAGAATTTGGGTTAATATTCTATAACCCTATTGCCTATTGCCTCTTGCCTAACAACACAAATAATTTTACTATTTTAACTTCAAAGTTTTACCAACTGTTGACTAAAGTAAAGACGATACAATTCACACATGACACAAGCTTGATTGCCGTTGAGTTGCACTAAACCCATGCTTTCTAGTTTATAAGCAGCGATCGCATCTAATTCTACCTTGTCATCACTAGCAATTACCTGTTGCATCGCAGACATTAATTCTGGTTCTTTTTGCAGCAAGTTTAATAGTTCTCGCAAATGCTGGCTGTAAATTCCCATCGGTGTCGATGCTGTTTCTAATAACATTTCTAGGGTGATTTTTTCCCCAGATAAATGATATAGTGCAAGGCTTACCAAATAAGGATGTCCCCCCACCATTGCTTGTAGAGGTTCTAGCTGTTTTGACCCTTGGGAATCTGCCGCCCACTCTAACCCGTAACGCAATGCTAAATCCTGTACCTGGCTCTTGGTAAATGGTGGCAGAGTAATTGTAATTCCCACATTAAAAGGCGATTGGTTGAGCTTCAGGGGAACATAAATTTCTGTGGTGTGAACTACCACCATTCGGAGTTTTTGCCATGTTTGGTCTTGCTTTGCTTGTTCGTGCCAAAATCGCAGCATTGGCAAAAAGTCTTGGGCAATCTTTGGATGTTCAAAAACTCGCTGAACTTCATTCAAAGCTAAAACGACAGGATTTGATGCAATGTATTGTAATAGATATGCTTCAAAATAAATTTTGCAGCTGACTTTGCTGCCCATGTCTGTATCCCAAAAATCATCGAGACAGGGAAATAGATTTAACTGCCTGGTGACATAGATACAGAACCAACGTAAAAATTTATCCAGAGAAGAAAAAACTTCTTCGTCAGCTTCTTGAAAATCCAAGTAGACAATTTGATAATCCTGCTCTTTAGCATAAGCAATCATCTGGTTGAGCAGCGAACTTTTTCCCATTTTCTTGGGTGCTTTAATTCTGATTAGGCAACCAGGTTGTATCAATTCGCTACAAATAAGTTCTTCTAATGGAGGACGTTTGATGTATAAAGGAGAACCTACTGGCAAAGGTCCGCTAGGAAATTCCATCTTGCCGGCTGAAAAGAAGTTTGGATAAAGCCTTGTGAATCTGAATTTTTTGTTGACAGGTTCTTCTTGTGGTTGATTTTGCTGTTTAGTTATCCCTTGCAAGTATTTGCTCAACACTAGATGCAGATTCTTTTTTGTTATTCTCTCTCCAGCGGCTTCGGACAAGTCTTGCCACAGCATAGAGCCAACTTGCTTTATGTAGTTGCTACCATAACCTGTTCCCTCTGCCATCTCATCGTAAGTTTTACCCAACCACGACTGATACAGCACAAACCACTGAATGGAATCGAGAGGCCTGTTTTGTAGAATTCTTTCAACAGCGTCTAGCAATTCTTCCACGGTTATTAAAAGTTAAACATTTAGTAAAATTACAGATTTTTTTCAGCTTAGTAATAATATACAACCGAAAAAATACTCGAATAAAGAAAAATCTATGAATTTCATTCTTTTCTGTGATTTAAGCAGTAATCAATTTTAATAGTATAATTTGTGCTAAGTATTTATAATTAATTGGGCGATCGCTACCTACTCTAATTATTAGGCTAGCTTCAGCATTGTCAGTACTGCCCTGGATACAACAAGCAGCTATTATTACTTAAAAAACTCTTCCATCAAAAATATCTTGATTTTAGGTGCAACGGGCTATATTGGCGGAGCGCTGTGCCGTAAGTTTTCTCAGACACCAGATTTTGCTGTGTTTGCACTTGTGCGTCCAAGCAGTGATGTTGAGACTATCAAGCCTTTCTGTAAGGAAATAATCCGTTCTCAAGAGGTAAACTTTTCTAGCAACGATGTTACCGAAGCAATTCGCAAACATGACATCACAACAGTAATTAATGTAGCTTGGCACATGCCTCCAGAGCCAACCAAAGAAGCTCAATTTGCCAAAGACCGTATCGCCTTAGAAGCCGCTTTACACGGTGCTAGGGCAGTTTCGCCGGATATTCATGTAATTGCAACCAGTGGGAATTTCTCTTTGATTACTGCCGATGGAGGACGAATCACTGAAACACCTCCACCAAAAGGTTATACAATGCCTAAATATTTAGTATGTATTGATTTACTAGTGGGTGTAAATGTTTTAAAAGATGGACTAGTAGAAGAATATATCAACAATGGAGGTAATGCTTCTATTTTGTATCCTTCATCAGTGTATGGTAGTGCCCCAACTCGTGGCAGTTTCTGGGATTTTGCACGCAAAGGCTAGGTGGAAAATTTTGTTGTGTCGGTGGAAGTGTCAAAATATATATGTAAACTTTATTTACAAAATCAGTTATGCCGAAAGCAATTTGGAATGGTGCAGTTTTAGCTGAGAGCGATAATACCGTAGTGGTGGAAGGCAACCATTATTTTCCGGCTGACACCATTAACAAAGAATACTTCAATGAAAGTGACACACATACTACCTGTTATTGGAAAGGTGTATGCAGTTACTATAATATCGAAGTTGATGGGCAAGTCAACAAAGATGCTGCTTGGTACTATCCCAGCACAAAGGAGAAAGCGAAAAATATTGAAGGTTATGTGGCTTTTTGGAAAGTGCGATTCGTTGGCTAGAAATCAACCATAATCCTTACTGGATAAAGGTTTGAAGGATTAGCCGCAAAGTTCTAACTTAGAACTTTGACAACTTAACTGGCTTGCTAGTGCCAGGATATTCAAATCCTCAGTCTAGCCGCCTAGATGCAAAGGTTGACAGCATTCCCACAGTGTTTGAACTAGCAATCCAAATCGCTGAAGCTGGGAAAAATGGGAGGAAACTCTAAGCCTCAAAATGGGGTGGAATCCCTAGCAACTGGTCATGAGTAGGAATACGAACTCTCGTATGAACCATCGTAAAAGGCCAACTTGCGGAAGAGGCTAATACGCAAGGGTCAAAAACTGACCAAGGGGAAAGGCTAGGCAATTTTCCAGTGTCCTAGCAAAAGTTCAGAGAATGTTGGTGTCTTTGAAATGCATCCAAAAGTACCCCGGTGGACAGAGAGACTCTAAAACCAGAAACCAAAGCCAGTTAGGAACGAAATAACTCCTAAGATTTGCTCTCAGAAATGGTCGATTTTTGAGTAGTCAGCTAAGACGCAACACACTGGAAATCCAGGCAACTTAGGAGAGGGATTGGGGCAAAAGCAACTCCTGCTCTCTGTAATGGGGAGTGGACGCAGACAGCCCCACGGAAACTTGGAGTGTAGAGGTACAAATAGCAGTGAATAAGACTAATGCCCAAAATCTGAGGATGGTATGGATAAACGATATACCTTATCCCGAAAAAGAAAATAAATCACCATCATGGCGAGAAATTTCTTGGAGGGAAATAGAATGTCGTGTATTTAAGCTGCAAAAGCGCATCTACAAAGCTTCTCGCCGTGGTGATGTTAAGGCAGTCCGTAAGCTCCAGAAGACCTTATCAAACTCCTGGTCAGCAAAATGTATGGCAGTACGTCGGGTAACTCAAGATAACCAGGGAAAGAAAACTGCTGGAATAGACGGTGTTAAATCTTTAACACCCCAGCAAAGACTTGAACTAGTTAAAAACCTAAAATTTGGTACAAAAGCCAAATCCACGCGCCGGGTATGGATTCCGAAGCCCGGAAAGGAGGAAAAAAGACCATTAGGAATACCGACAATGTACGACCGAGCCATGCAATCGCTTGTCAAACTAGCCCTTGAGCCAGAATGGGAAGCACGATTTGAATCCAACTCTTATGGATTCCGACCAGGACGCAATGCCCAAGATGCTATCAAAGCTATATGGGAAACACTTAGATACAAAACTAAGTATGTTCTTGATGCTGATATTGCAAAATGTTTCGACCAAATCAACCATGAAAAACTTTTAGAGAAGGTGCAAACCTTCCCGAAGTTTAGACGACAACTAAAAGCCTGGTTAAAATCAGGGGTCATAGATTGTGGTCAATATGTTGATACATCTGAGGGTACACCTCAAGGTGGAGTAATTTCTCCACTTTTAGCCAATATTGCCCTCCACGGTTTAGAAAATCTGCTAATGGATTACATCAAAAAGGTTCCCTTAAGATATCCAGGGGGAAATCCTATGGCTGCCAGGGATAAAGTTAATAGCCTCAGTGTAATCAGATATGCAGATGATTTCGTTGTAATACACGAAGACCTAGCCATAGTCCAAAGATGTAAGGAGATTATCTCCAATTGGCTTAGTACTATCGGATTAGAGCTAAAACCTAGCAAAACCCGGATTGCACATACCCTAAACTCAGAAGGGAATGAACGACCAGGATTCAACTTTCTAGGTTTTAATATTAGGCAACATCCAATAGGAAAGAAACACGCTTGGAAAAATACCCAAGGAAATCGAATAGGGCATTGCACAATCATTACCCCAAGCAAAGAAAGCATCAAGAGACACTATCGAGACATATCCGAAGTAATCGAGAGAGGTAAAGCCTGGTCACAGGATAAACTTATCTGGAAATTGAATCCAAAAATTCGGGGATGGGCAAACTACTTTTCTACTGCAAATAGTAGTAAAACCTATTCAACTCTCGATCATTTAATTTGGTGTAAACTTCGAGCCTGGGCAAAATACCGTCACCCAAACAAGCCAACTAAATACTGGGTAAAGAAATACTGGCAAACAGTAGGCAACAATCATTGGTGCTTCTCTACACCCAGAACGAGGGAAAACTCTCTTATGCTTATCAGACATGATTCAATATCATGCGGAACAGATAAGTACATCAAAATAAAAGGGGATAAAAGCCCTTTTGACGGTGACACAATATACTGGAGCCAACGACTAGGGAAACATCCAGAACTTTCTGGAATATCCATAAAACTGCTCAAGTTACAATCTGGGAAATGTCCCTGGTGTGACGATTATTTTAGGTATGGAGATAAATGGGAACTCGACCACAAAGAAGCCCGAATATTGGGTGGTAAAAACACACTTTCCAACCTCCAGCTACTACATAAACATTGCCACGTAGAAAAGACCATCAATGATAAAAATCAAATCAGTTCTAACAAGCCTTCAAAGGACAAAAGAACTAGGTCTAAATGAGAAGTACGAATGACAATCGCCAAGTTTTTGAGGAGCCGGATGAGGTGAAAGTCTCACGTCCGGTTTTGAAGACGAGTAGGTAAGGCGACTTGCCTGCTTAGTTAACGGCGTAAAAGTTGAGGCTTAATAAAACTTTCTGGAAGTATTTTATTTCCAGAGAATTGATTCAGTATTTACAGCAATCATCAAACTAAATTTTGTGGAGGTTGGCCTGTGTTAACCTCCATAGTCTTAAATTATTTAGCGGCTGTTATTGCTAAGGGAACTTCATTTGTAACGTTGCAGTTGCAAAAACACCCAAATTATTGGGAAGAGGATTCTCTTTAAACTTTGCATTGTACGAGTAGCAACATTATGCTGATGCCAAGCTTGATAGAAATCCGGGTAAGGCATATTCTGGGCGCATTTCCAGGCTAAATCGTAGTACTCCCCATACAATAGCCAATAACCACTTAAAGTTTTGACTACTTCAAAGCGATCCTGATTATTCTGTAAAATTTTTCCTAAGCTTTCTGCTACCTGCCTACGGATGTTCTCATAGTAAATTTCAAATGGCAATAAAAACTCTGTTGCCATATGCTTAGTGGGTTCATCTATATATATTTTTCTAAATTGTTGCACCGAATCTGTTGATGCCAGGAGATTTACTAAAGCAGCGATCGCTTGTTCATTGCTTGGGTCAATTTGCTCTAAGCTATGAGCAGCCAGCCCACAGGTGAGGTAATGCATATAGATTCGTCTTGGTGCAAGCAAATCTATCTCATGGCTAATGGAATCCACATCTGCTGATTCCAACAGTTGCACCAGAGCCGAGATCGCTTTTTTATTGCCTGGATCAATTTCCCATAAGCTCACTGCTGCTTGTCCACGGGTACGCTCATCTAAATTTGTTGACTTTAATAATTGCTCCAAAGCAGTGATTGTTTGTTTATTGCCAATGCCAATTTCCCCTAAGCTGTAAGCAACCTGCAAACGAGCGTTTTTATGTGCATATGTTGACTCCAGGAGTTGTATTAAGACCGTGATAGCTTTTGTGCGTTCCGTTTCGCGCAGTGCCATTTTGGCTTCTTTCTCAATCGGATCAAGAAATGTTACCCACTTCTGTTTTTGAGTTTTAAAATAACCAAAGCCCCATTTAACGATTTGGTTTACTATTTCATCTGTTCGGGAACAATGTCTAAACTCGGCTATTCCCGCAGCAGCTATTAAATAGGCTTGATACTCATAGAACCCCTTATCTACTTTTCTCCTGTGCCAATTTCCACATCCATCATCAAATTCTACTAATGTTTGAATAAACGCTTCTTTCTGCTCCTGAGCTAAATTTTCACGTCCTAGCCAAAGTAATATTGTTTGCTTCCATTGCGGCTCAAAGATGCGATAAGTTCCTTGACTAGGATTGTTGGGAACATGGTTAAGAAAGAAATGCCAGTCATCAATTGCTTTAGCAGCAAAGTACTCTTGAAATGAAGCATGAAAAAAAGCATAAACAGGTTTCCTATTTGTATCTATTCCTACACAGTTTAGCCAGCCGCGATTTAGTGCCAATTTCAGCAGCGAATTTTTATCATCAACATTTCCCAAGAACTGACTAACAAAATCCTGCCGCAAGCGAAAACGAGTTGCTTAGTGGCTTCAGCTTTACCTGTTTTCTCAGCAACCTGAGTTAACCAAGTATCGAACAGATAAGATTTTAGTTCCTGACCTCGCAAATCTGCTAAAGATATCCAAATGACAATCGACTGGTGAATCTCACGAGGTACCCAATCAGCAATCTGCTGTAACAGTGTTGTCTTTCCTGCTCCTGGTTCGCCAATAATTGCTATTCGCTTACCTTGACTTTTAGGCGTGTTCTTCTGTTTAAAAACTTCTTCGAGAAAAGCATCATACTCAAATGTTTTAGTGATTTCTGTCTCTTTGTACAGTTCTGAACCCTGTTCTGGAGAAATATCATCCTGACGCTTAGATTGTTTTTTGCGCTCAACTAATCCCAGTGATATATAAACATCATCAACTTGCAGGGCGACTCCTTCAATTGATGTCAGAAGATTTGTAGTCAGCTTTCGCCGTTCTGCGAGTATTTCACGGCAGATTTCACGCCAGTCATCGAGAGTTAACTTTGTCCCATCCTCCCCTGGGGACGACGGTAGTCAAATCGTAAAATTATTAGTTTGGTTATTTATCTGTCCTTGATTTACAACCCCAATTTTTTCTGCTAGCTGCGTCAGATTTTGAATGGTTGGCTGTTGAGACTTGAGAGTATTTTCTATTTCTTGAATTTTTTGAGTTAGTTTTGGTTCTGCTTTTGCTGCTGCTTCCACTTCTACAACAGCTTGAGCAATTTCTGGGTCTTGTTCTGCTGCTGCTTTCAGTTCCAGCACTGCTTGACCATAATCTAAACGCTGCGGTTCATTTCCCTCTACAGCACTGGTGAGTAATGGCGATTTATTCTTTTGGCGGAGTAATCCGATTAACTTACCACCTAGCGTCCATGTAGCATCGCCGATATTTTCGCCGATTTTCTCCTGTGCTTTAGTCCAAAGCGTAGTTGCGATCGCAGTAGCAACAGCCGTCAGTGTTACAGTTACCATAAATTCACTACAAATTGAATTAAATAATACAAATAGTATTACGCAAAACCTGGGCGATTATTACTGACATAACTCAGCCTTTTAACCCGCGCAGGCGGGTTTTGTCTGTATAGCCGCGACTTCTAGTCGCCAAGGCATTATAAGTCAAAACAAGCGGTGCGTTAGCCTTTGGCGTAACGCACCCTACGAAAATCTCTGAAATCTAATTATCAATTTTTAATTAGATGCTGCCTTTTGTGCAACATTATGAATTATTTCTTCCAGGGTTTGGAGTAATTCTTGTTCGTTGTACGGTTTAGAAAAGTAGGCTCTAGCACCTAATTGCATAGCCAATTGCCGATGTTTATTACTGCTACGAGAAGTTAGCATTGCAACTGGAATATTTTTTGTATCAATGTCTGAATTGACTCGACCTAAAAATCCATAACCATCAAGACGAGGCATTTCAATATCACAAATGACTGCTTCAACTTTCAATCCATTTTGGAGTTTTTCTAAAGCGTCTTGACCATCTTTGGCTTGTTCTACTTGATATCCTCCTTTTTCCAGGGTTAAAGCTAAGAAGCGGCGAACATTAATTGAGTCATCCACAATTAAAATTGTGCCTTTAAATTTGCTAGATGCTGCTGATATTTTCTCTTCGTCAAATATCAGGAACGGTGTCTTTAATCTTGCTGATGGTAATTGAGTACCTCTAGGAGTCCGTTGATTACTAGCAATCCAATACAGCAATTCATTGATATTAACTAATGGTACTACTCGACCATCTCCAAGAATTGTACAGTTAGTAAAGCCTTGAGGTAGAGGTATATTTCCTTCGATTTGGCGAATAGCAACTTCTTGTTCACCCCAACAGCGGTCTATTTGTATAGCTACTGGTTGATTATTACCTTTAACTACTAACACGCTGTTAACATTAATTGCTGCTGGAGTTTCTAGTTCCGCGCTATCGTAACGCAGGCAATTAAATTGTAAATAGCGACTCAAACGAATTAATGGCAACATAGTTCCTTGCCAATTGAGGACTTCGCTACCCGCCATTTGGAAGACTCGCTCGTTTTGGAGTAGCGATATTTCGGAAATAACATCTGTGGGAAATGCTAATAACATTTTGTTAATTTCTACTAGCAATACCCGTCCCACAGAAAGTGTAAATGGTACTGAGAGGGTAAAGGTTGTACCAACTCCCGGTTCAGTATCAACTTTGATATCTCCTCGAACCAATTTAAGATTGTTGCGAACCACATCCATACCAACACCGCGACCAGATAATGTTGTCACTTGGTTGGAAGTGCTAAAACCTGGTTCAAAAATTAGTGATAACAGTTCTTCATCACTAGCATTAGTAATAAGAGAAGCATCTAATCCCATAGCTAAGGCGCGGGTGCGAATTTTTTCTAGAGAAATGCCCCAACCATCATCACGTATACTAATATGTGTGCGATTACTATGGTGAGTTGCTTTAATTTCAATTAATCCTTGTTCTGGTTTACCAAGGAGGCGACGAGTTGCAGCATCTTCGATACCATGATCGAAGGCGTTCCTTAATAGGTGCATTAACGGCTCGTTCAATGCTTCTAAAATGCTGCGTTCAATTAAAGTATTACCGCCTTCAATTTTTAGGTGTACATTCTTTCCATACTCTACATTTAAGTCACGCAAAGCTCTGGGAAAACGGTCAACTAAATCGGACAGCGGCCGCATTCTAATATGATTGAGTTTTGTTTGTAATTGTTTTGATGTTTTGTTAATTTTGCGGGCAATTTGGTCTGTATCGTCTACGCTTAATTGCACGTCGGTTGTGACTTCTTGCAGCTGAACAATGGTTTCCATAACTTCCTGCGATCGCAGGTTTAAATCGTTATAGCGATCCATCCCTAAACTGTCTGCGTCTGTTATATGGTTACCATTTTCAACTGGCAATTGCCCACCAGCAGCCACGGCGAATTGAGTTGAAACTTTTGCGTAAGCTGTACGTAATTCTTGGTTTTCTCTATCGAGAACTTGCACTCGCTGGTTGAGATTCCGGACGAGTTTGCGTAATCTTTCTAATTGGGCATTTAAACCATTGCGTTGAACAATCAGTTCCCCAAATAAATCATTAATGTGTTCTAGTTGTTTGCTGGGAACACGAACGGTATTTTCTTGAATTTCTCGTTCTTTACCAACAGTTAATTTGCCATCTGGAGCATGACTCTCTCTAGCAAATATTGTATTTTGCTCTGTAATATTTACAGCATTGACATCATCGGTAAATTCTGCATCTAAAAATGTAAAATTGGCAGCAACTGTTTCATCTTTGTTCTCATTTTCTGTAGATGGGGACACGATTTCTGTTTCCAGAATATCTGTGTCAGTTGCATCTGTGGGAATAAACTGTGGTATTACTTCTGTTTTTAATATTGGCTGGGATTGGGTAGAATTACTAAATTGAATTTCTGTAGGTAAATTATCTAATTGATTTGTTAGTACCAAAGCTTGCGATCGCCGCCATGCTTGCAATGCTAACTGAGCAATTTCATAAATGCTATCGCTGCTTGCAGTGGCCAATTGCTGGCTTACTGACTCACAAAGTTTGCTAAAAGCTGGCAGTTGCAGCATTTCCCCCAAGCCGCCTAATTCCCCTGCCATCACGGCAAATTCTTCTTGTAAATTAGACTGCTCGCTATTTGCCAACGCAGATTCTAAGCGCTGCAAACATTCCTCTACTTCTGTTTCAAATAGCAAAGGAATAACATCTTGCCCATCTTCTGGAGATAACATGGTTGTTGCATCTTCAGGGCTGGGGTCACCCAAGCGTTCGTGCAACTCATCAAAAATTGGGTAACAAAAAGTTGCTAACCACTGTTCTTCAACCAGATTTCCCTGTGCTAGCAAGTCAACAATTTGACGCAACCAATCAACACCAGAAAGCAATAAACTTTGTAACTGAGTATCAATTTCTAAAGAATTTTTGCGAGTTTTTAAAACTTTAAAAGAATCTTCTAAACGATGAGATAAATCACTGAGGGATTTAAATCCCATCATCCCCGCGCCGCCTTTAATAGAATGAGCAGCCCTGAGTGCAGCATTAATTTTATCTAAATCGATGCGGTTACTAGTATCTATTTCTAGCAATACCCCTTCCAAGGTATTCAAGTAATCAGTTGCTTCTTCAAGAAACTGCATCTGGATTTCTAATTCTTTGTCATTTAGCATTATTTTTGTCCTTAGTCATTGGTCATTAGTCATTAGTCATTAGTTATTAGTCATTAGTCATTAGTCATTGGTTATTGTTAATTACAAGGATTTTAAAGTAAATGAACCACATTATTGTTATCTCACGCATTCGCTTTTAGGCGTTCCCGTAGGATAGGCGCAAAGGCAAGGCAGCGCGGTCTTGGGGGTTTCCCCCATGAGCGACTGCCGCGCAAAGGAAGAAAGGAAGAAATAAGATTGTGGACAAATGACAAATGACCAATAACTAATGACTAATACTTAACTAACTTTGAAAGTTCCGACAGTCTCTTGCAATTGGTGGGAAATCTCCACGGTTTCTTGCAGAGATTGGGAAATTTGCACAGAAGAATCGCTGGTGCGTTGTGATACAGAAGCGATGTCTTTCATCAATTGGCTAACGCTTTGTGATGTTTCTACTTGAGATGCAGTTGCAGTGGAAATTGACTGCACTAAGAAGTCAATTTGACGGGATACATCCAAAATCTCACTTAGACTTTCCTTGGCCTCCTCTACAATTCGAGTACCTTCCACCACTTGGGTAGTGCCGATTTCCATCGCCTGCACCACTTCGCTAGTTTCTCGTTGAATATTCCCGACAATTTCCTCAATTTCCTGGGTTGCAGCGGCACTCCGAATCGCTAGTTCGCCGACTTCTTCTGCAACTACAGCAAAACCCTGACCTTCTTCACCCGCGCGGGCTGCTTCAATACCAGCGTTAATGGCAAGCAAGTTAGTTTGGATGGCGATTTGATTAATTAACGAAACCACGCGAGAAATTTGTTGTGAAGATTCACCAAGGCGCTTGACTTTTTTGGCAGTTTCCCCAACTGTTTCTCGCATAGATAAAATGTTTTGTACTGTCAAATCCATCGCGTGGCCACTCTGAGTGGCGTTGTGAGCAGCATGATTAGCAATAAAAGCTGCTTTTTCAGCACTTTCGGCTACGGCTTGCATAGATTGGGTCATTTGGTCAACAGCATCGAGAGTGCGGTTGATTTGAGCTGCTTGGGTGAGTGCTTCCTCTGCTAGTTGGTGGATGGCTCCTTCATTAGAGCCGATGGCAGTATTTACTTGAGTAGCAGCTTGTTTGACTTGGGTAACAATATCACGCAGACTTTCCACGATGGAGTTGAAAAAGTCGGCAACAGTGCCTATTTCTCCGGCAGTTACGTCTGCACGCACTGTCAAGTCGCCTCTAGCTGCACCTTCGATGTCATCGAGTAGTTCTAAAAGTTGTTGTTGCAGTGTTTCTTTTTCTTGCCTTTCTTCATCAGAACCTTTGAATGCAACATTTTTGGCTTGTTCTATTTCTTCTATTAACTTCGCTTCTTCTAATGCATAACCGATTTGAGTTGCTATCTGTTGAAACAAGTTAATTTCCGGCTGTTGCCAAACACGAGAAGTTTGGCAATTATGAGCAATTAATAAGCCGAAAAGTTGTTCTTGGATAATAATCGGTGTAATCAGATAGCCTTTGACGGCAAATTTATCTAATAATTGAATGTAAGTATCAGCATTTTTCAAGCTTTGGTCTAGATAAATGTTGGCAACTGCTTGCACTCGGTTATCTTGATAATTTTCTATATGCTGTTCCCAAAAATAGCGATCGTCGATTCGCACTCCCATCGCTTCTGGCCAATTGCCACTTACCGATTCAGCAACAACGACACCATCTTTAGTATCAGGATTTAAACGATAAACAATTACCCGGTCTGTTTTAATCGCTCGATGAACTTCTTTAACTGCTGCTTGATAAATATCTTCTGTTTTCAGAGTTCTCCGAATCTTTAGGGTAATGTCTGCTAGTAATTTTGGCCCTTCAACATCTAGTTCTTGTTCTTTGGATAATACCTCTAACTGTTCGGCCATTTGGTTAATATTTGCACTCAATACCCCTAATTCATCTTCTCTTTCATTATCCAAACGGGTATTTAATTTGCCTTGATTGAGCTTTGTTAATGCCGCAGTGGCATTGAGAATTGGCTGTGCAGTTAGTTTCGCTAACCAAGATGCGATCGCTGCGACAATCAAAGCCGTCAATCCAGTGCCTATGCCTATAATCCACAACAATTGTCGTTGCGGTTCAAATACAATTGCCGTGTCTGTAGATAACAGTACCTGCCAATTTAAATCTGGCAAGCCAGCTAACTTAGTCGATGGTACGTAAGTAACTAATTGTTGTTTTTGATAATTTTTGGGAACTTCAATAAAACTATCTACTTTTTTTGCTGTTAGCAGTTTAGCTAAACTCCGATATTCTGCCTTTGCTTGTTTACCCAAGATTTTTTGTTGCGGACTTAAAAAAATTGTCCCCGCAGCATCAAGTAAATGATATTTTTGTCCATTGACTGCGTAGTTTTTGATGACTTCATCTAAAGATTTGCCGGGCATCCGCGCTCTAATTATACCAATGGTTTGACCTGTATATGTATTTTTAATCGGTGCCGCTATGTAAATATTCACTGCACCAGTATTTGCTACTGCTTCTGGATTACTAATAACAGGAGCATCTTTTTGCAGAACCTCTTGAAAATACTTCTGGTCTTTTTGGTTTTCCAGAACTTCGCCTGTAGATTGAACGATTAAGTTGCCAAGGCGATCGAAAATCGCAACACTATCATAAGCTTGGTAAGCCTCAACAACACGATTTAATACTGCTTGTTTTTCTTGATTACTGGTGTTGTTACTAGCTTGAGAATTTGTCAAAAATGGCAAACTAGATATTACTTGGATATCTCCATAACGTCCCAACATGAAACGGTTGATTTTATCGCTTAAACCAGTGGCTTGGGCTTGTTGAGACTGGGTAATTTGCTTAGTAATGGATTTGTTGGCAAAGCCAAAAGCGATCGCACCTATGGCCAATACTGGTAGCGTACCAATGGCGATCGCTAAAATTGTCGCTTTCGTAACTAAACTCAGCCTTGTAAAATAGCCAAAAGCTTGATTTACAGAAGAATTTCTCGCAGTTTCAGTAGTTACCTTACTTGGCATCATTACTACACTTCCAGTTACTTTTTGAGATGAAATTAGCGATGCCCGATTCTGAGGACTACTACCATTGTTTGTGCCAGTTTTATTAAACATAAGATTATTTCTCCAATATGTGAATAAGTAAACTAAAAATTATTTTTTATAACGAATTATGACTCATGAATTCTTTTTAGTAAACCTTAATCACTGCGGAGTATAGAAGACTGCACAATAGCCTGGGAATCTAACACCAATAATATTTCTTTTTCTTGCACTACACACCCACATAAATAAGGAACTAAGCTCGATGCTACTTGTCCTATGGGAGAATGAATTTCATCAGCAACAAACCTAATAGTACCTTGAATTTCTTGTACAACTAACCCTAACAAAAGTGATTCTACTCGGATAATAATCGCGCTATACTGCCGCACCCGATAATCAAGAGATTCTAAATTCAGCATTCTTGGTAAATCAACTACCCAAATGATCCGACTGCGCCAATTCATTAACCCTAATATGCAAGGAGGCATATTAGGCATAGAAGTAACAGACTCAACAGGCACAAGAATTGCTTCTTGAGTATGTTTCATTGATAAAACGGCAGCAGTCTGTTGATTTAACTGAAATTTTAAATAACCGTCTGCTAAGTTATTTTCGGCTGGTTTTGGGGAAAGTGTAATGTTTGTAGTAGTCATTGATTCAAATTACCACTGATTTAATAGTGCGTAAGAGATGTTCGCGGGTGTAAGGTTTAGTTATATAAGCATCTGCACCTTGTCTCATCGCCCACAAACGGTCAATTTCTTGATTTTTAGAACTACAAATTATAATCGGCACTTTTGCAGTAATTGGATTTCTTCTCAGGGAACGGCACAACTCAAATCCACTCATTTCCGGCATCACAACATCAGTAACAATTACATCTAGTTTTTCTAACACAGCTTTTTCTAAAGCTTCTTTTGCACCAGTAGTTTTAATTACGTTGTAACCACTTTCTTTGAGATAATGGCTCATTAATTCCAATTCACTGGGAGAATCTTCTACAATTAGAATTGTGCCAAGTAAAGTCAGGCTCACTATAAATCTCCTAAAAGTAAATTAACAGGAGTCAGAATTCAGAAATCAGAATTCAGAATGGAATTAGCATAGCTTGTTAGGAGCTTGCTAACCTCCTTAAGTTGAAGTTTTAATGGCGAAGTATCACCATATTCTAAGTCACTTGAAAGAATTAGATAATAACGAAATTCTTCTAGAGAACCTTGTGCAATGTTTAAAAAACGAGCTTTATCTGCTAGCCCTTTTTTCTTAAATCCTTCTGCTATATTTGCTGGTATAGAAATTGCTGCCCGTCTAAATTGAGAGGTAAGCCCATATATTTCTGATTTAGAAAATTCAGCAGTAAATGGGTATACTAATAAAATAAATTGATGAGCTTTCTGCCAAACTATCAAGTCTTGAAATGTCTTCGCCGTCTCTCTCATATCTCCTGACTCCTAGATTCCGACTCCTGAATTCTGAATTCTCAATTAATCAAGATATTTAAAAACCATTTTTAGCAATTCTGACTGGGTAAAAGGCTTGGTCAAATATCCTGATGACCTGACCATTTTAGCCTTTGCCCTATCAATAAACCCTGTTCTGCCAGTTACCATAATGATAGGTATATTTTTAAAAGCTGAATGTTTCCTTAACAAGGAACATAGCTCATAGCCATCTAAAGAAGGCATTTCCACATCTAGTAAAATCAGATCTGGCTTACTCCGAAGAATTTGCATTAAAGCTTTTACTGGATCGTTAATCATTACAACTGAAAATGTGTTTTCATCCAAAAAGTGCTTAATTGAATTCAACACTGTTTGACTATCATCAATGCAGGCAATTGTATATGTATTTTTGCCAACAGGTAACTGAGTCGTTAGATTGTTATTTTCAGAAATATCAAAATTGATTTGTCTGGGCGATTTTTGCCCAAGTTTGATTTGTAAATTTGGCAAAACTTGAGAACTGGCACCAGCAGGAATTGATGATTGAATATTTTGTCGATTTCTTAACTGCTTTTGACAATGTTCCACAAGTAATCGCAAATCCAGACGACAGAACTTCGGTAGCTCATCCAAAGAGTTCTCCGGACTAAATTCATAGCTACCTTCTTTTAAGCACAGAAATGATTCCAGTACTTCTTTTGCTAATTCGTCTATCAGATTTCCTGCTTGCACAGGAGTAATCAAATCTTGATTGACTAACCAGCAAATAGCTTGATAATCTGCGTTTGGTATTGATTGATGTTCATTTTTCGTCTCAAACATCAGCCGCATCTGGATGCGAGTAGCGCTGTTGAGAGCAGGAATTTGCTGACTCAAGCGCCGCAAGTGGCTATCAAGCCGCTCAAACAGTTTATCTGAATAGGAGGCATAAGTAAGTTTACCGTCCTCTAGATAAATTGACCAATAAACTATCCCAGTAAATACGCTTAAACAACCTGTAGCACGCCGACTAGTTAATTGTGCCAACAGAGATAGCGGATGTAGTTTTTGGAACAACCTGTAGCTACCTATAGGAGTTGTGCTCATTTTGCTTTTACTCAGCTAAATTCAGTATGTGTAAACTAAATTCGTGCAGAGTTCTTCCACAATTCCAATTAAGTAAAAGGCTTCAAAATTTTGTATTTTAAAGTACACAAATTTGTCCTCTAGAATTTGTGGTGAAACTCAACGAAAGCAGCGTTATTCTCAAATGCTCAAATCTCAGTAAATTCGTAAATTTTGATTAATTTACTTCCTGTTACTGAGATATATAGACATTCTTGGAAACTAAGACATATAAATGTCAAGACTAGATGAAGCCACTTTCCATTGAGTAACCCCATTCTGACCACAGGAATAATACTGATTTTCTTAAAAGAATATATTTGAACTTCTGTATTTACACTTGAGTTGAATTCAGTATTTAAGGATGTAAATAGTAATTAGTGCCACTTTTAATTAAATGTTTCCCTTGTAACCACAGCAATAATACTGAATTTTATTTAGAAAAATTAAACATAATTAAAAAACCAAAATCCAAGAACAAAATTATTTAAGTAAAATTTAATACTAATTTTTAACTGCATACTGCTGAGTAGAAGTGTGGGTTTTAACAAAAATGATTTCCCCAGTCCCCATCTAAAAATACTTGGGAATAAGCTATTAAGTTTAACCTCAATTCGGGTTAAAAAGATTTTGCTGCTAACTTCAGCACAAGTTCTGAAATATCGAACCACTCCAGGCGCAGAGAAGCCAGTGCGTTGGGCGGGTTAAGAGACTTGAAGCAACTGGCGCGTCACAGAGGAATAAGAGTTTGAGAGGCGTTTTGCATAAGTCCTATAAGAGTTTGAGACAACAATAGAATAATGGTTTGGGCTTATCCCGAACTCAGGTTACTTTATGAATGGTCTCTAAGTTCATCAATCAAATGGCAATGGAACACCAAAGTTATTACCTTTGCGAGATTAATTTGCCACCATTAATCAAATGACAAATAATCTGCCTCAATGAGAAAAATCTGTACCGCGACAATTACTTGTTACTGTACAGATTCTTTTGGTTTTAAATTTATTGTCAGGCAATCTATCAAAAATGCGGATGAAAGGACTTGAACCTTCACTCCTTTCGGAACTAGAACCTAAATCTAGCGCGTCTGCCAATTCCGCCACATCCGCATAGGTTCTTATCTTACCATAAGAAATTATTTTTGGGAATAGGGAGTGGGGAGATGGGGAGGCAGGGGGAGAAAGAATAAGTAATCCTCAATGCCCAATGCCCAATACCCCATGCCCCCTTGCCTATTACATAACCGCAACACGAGGCAGACGATGTTTGAAGCCGCAGAGAATTTCCCAAGAAATAGTATTTAATTGTTCTGCCCAATCGTGTGCGGAAATTTTTTCTTTTCCCTGTTCTCCAAGTAAGGTAACTACTTCTCCTTCTTGGATATCGGGTATAGCACTCACATCCAGCATTAACTGATCCATTGTAATTGTCCCGATTTGCGGCACTCGCTGACCGCGAATTAACACCTGAATTTTGTTGGAAAGATTACGAGGAACACCGTCAGCATAGCCAATTCCTACCACAGCTAGGCGAAGTTCGCGCGGAGCAATAAATTTATGCCCGTAGCTGACAGCGGTTCCTGGGGCGATTGTTTTGACTTGGGTAACTCGTGCCTTAAGTTGTAAAACGGGTTTGAGGTCGATCGCATTCTCTAAATGCGGTGCTGGATAAAGTCCGTAAACTGCTAAACCTACTCGCACAATATCGTAGTGTAATGCTCGGTCTGTAAGTGCAGCTGCTGAGTTTGCCAAGTGCAAACAAGGTGGTTGGATTCCCATTGCTTTGATTTGAGCGATCGCTTCCTCAAATCGTCTATGCTGTTCCTTCATCGCGGTAGTATCAGGATCGTCTGCCGTTGCCAAATGAGAATAAATGCTGGCAATGGAAAGATGTGGTAACCGCTGTACTAGTTGCACAAATTCAGCAGCTTGCTGCCAATTAGTTCCCAACCTAGACATTCCCGTGTCTAATTTGATGTGTACGGGTACGGGAGATCTATAGTTCATTGATTCTAGAGTATCAGAAAATACTAGTGCTTGTTTCGGGCTGCATAGTGTCGGCTGAAGTTTCCACTGAGCGATGGCATGAATCTGCTCTGGTGTATGAGTCGCCCCTAAGATCAAAATTGGTGCTTGAATCCCGCCTTCTCGCAATTGAATCGCCTCCGGAAGCGTAGCAACTCCCAGCCAACTAGCTCCCGATTGAATTGCAGTTTGAGCCACCGTTACCGCTCCATGTCCATAGGCATCAGCTTTCACCACTGCCATCAATTGAGTATGCGGCGATAAAAACTGCACTAGTTGTTGTATATTGTGCGACAACGCCTCTAAATCAATTTCTACCCAAGCTCGTTGCGAAAACCACGCGTAGGTATCGCACTGCTCATTAGGAACTACACCGGGAATTTCCTTGCGACTTAACATTTGTACTGACTCCTATCCACCGTAGCTCAACTTACAGATAATCTATACACGCTCCTAAAAGCGATATCAGATTAAACAGGAAGTTTAACTCTCACTTGGAATTGATACAAGATGCTGGTGATGGAGTGGGGAGTGGGGAGCGGGGAGTGTGGGGAGATGGGGAGATGAGGAGATGGAAAGACAAGTGGAATAACTCCTAACTTTTCAGTCAATACTCTAATGACTAATGACTAATGACCAATGACCAATGACCAATGACTAAATTAATTTCCGAATTATTCCGGAAAGTATAATTTCTTATCATCTCCCTAGAAGAGTATATTTGTGTTAATATATGTAAAACTAATACCCTAAACGCAGATCAATGGGGAAGGTTTTAGTCTTAAACGCCTCTTACGAACCTCTCAATATAACGAGTTGGCGTCGCGCTGCGGTTCTGTTAATTAAGGGCAAGGCAGAACGCGTGGAACACAACGGTAAATTCCTTTATTCGGATTTCCCGCTGCCAACCGTAATTAGGTTGCGTCATTATGTCCGCGTTCCTTATAAAGAAATTCCTCTCACTCGTCGAAATATATTGCATCGTGACGGTCATGCCTGTCAATACTGTGGTTACACAGGAGACGAATTGACCTTAGACCATGTAATACCACGATCGCGCGGCGGAGGGGATACGTGGGAGAACATTGTTACAGCTTGTGTCCGTTGCAATGTTAAAAAAGGTAGTCGCACTCCCCACGAAGCTCATATGCCTTTGCGCCATCTTCCTCGCCAACCTTATAGCAGCCTTTATTTTGAGGTCAGTAAACATCTCAAAAGTGGACTGCACACAGAGTGGCAAAAATATGTTATAGGACTTTGATATGACATAGCCCAGTAGCCCGAAAACCATACAGCAATAGTCACAGCTTTGCCTTTGTACTTGGTTTTGAAATAAGGCTAAAGCCGACCTGCACACATTTGCCTTTGACAAATTGTGTGTTGAATTAGCTATGTCCACTGATTGTGAGGGACACTGTTCGGCACAAGCTAACATACCAGTTTTATCGAATCCAAGCAAAAAAGACAACAGCTTCCTACTATACCGCATAAAATCGCAAATAGCTAGGATGCGATGAAAAATGTAGCAGGGAACAGGCAAGAGGCTTGAAACGCTCTTTGTGTCTTCAACTAGGCATCAACCGCTATATTGAAATTTTGAACGAATCCTTACTTGCCATTTTCTAGCATTCCTTGAGATTACTAGAGTAATTGACTACGGCCAAACAAGGAGTGTTGACTGTTGAGTGCTGAGTTAGGAATTTTCCCTTCTGCTTCTGTGCCTCTTTGCTCCTTTGCCCCCTGCCCCCCATCCCCCGATTTACCAGTCCCGAATCTTTAGTCCCTTTTACACAAAAAACAAAACATGCCCTGTTGCTTGAAGATATAATTATTAATTGCTCAACAGTCAAAATAATGAGACTATTGAACATAAGATTATTTTAAATATCAAAAACTAACTCTAAAGTATTAGATGGAAAGTATACCCTAAGTAAGACAAATTTTAAAGTTCGGTTATCAACCTTGAATAAAAATCCTTGCCTTTGAAATTCCAGAGAAGAAAAAAGGTCATAAAAGACGTTTATGCTCCAAGATAAAGCCAGATATACAAAACTTTCTTTTTTCCAGCATCTACTTATATTATTTCCTATATATATGTCCTAATAAAATATAGTTAATTGCTGAGCGTTGTTACTGACAAAAAATATACTTAGGTATATAGTGCAATGTCTTGATATTTTTGCGAAGATCGAAATAATGTGGCTAAATTCAGTAAATTGCTGATTGTAGTGTTTCTGAATTAATGGAGCCTCACACTTTAAAAAAAGTTCCCTATGTACTTAAATTCTCCTGTTAATGAGTTTGAGAGTTTGTCATTGACCGCAGAGCCAAACCCAGAGGAAGCTGAAATAGAGAAAGACCCAGTGGAAGTTGCACTTAAAAGTCCATCATTACAACCATCGCTAAGTGAAGGAGCTATCTTTCTTAGCCAGCGTGGTAATTCCCTGACACAACAAAAGTCAGAAGAACTGCAAAAAACTCTGCTAGCCCACCGACACGATCGCCAACTAGTAATTTTGCAAGATTTTCCTGACCCAGACGCTCTTTCTTGTGCTTGGACTTATCAATTAATTGCCCAGCAATACGATATCAAATGTGAAATAGTATATGCTGGCGCTCTGAGTCATCAAGAAAATATTGCCTTGGTTAGACTCACTAATTTACCTATCCAACGCTGGACGCAGCAAACCTTGAAAACCAAAGATTTGTCATGTTATCAAGGTTTTGTATTAATTGATAACCAAGGAACTACTTCACAGCTAATATCAGCGGTTCAGCAGGCAGGAATTCCATTAGTGGCGCTGATTGACCATCACAGTTTACAAGGTGAACTAGAATCAGAGTTTGTGGATGTTCGTCCTTATGTACGAGCGACGGCGACAATTTTTACTCAATATCTGCAAGCGGGATTACTAGCATTAGATAGCAGCATCAATCAACACGTGAAATGTGCTACTGCCTTGATGCATGGCTTACGTTCGGATACAAATCGCCTCATGCAAGCGCAAGAAGAAGATTTCATAGCAGCTGCATATTTAAGCCGATTTTATGACGCGCAACTGCTAAATGCTATTTTACAGGCGAATCGTTCCAAGCGGGTGATGGATGTGATTGAGCGATCGCTTAAAAATCGCATCGTTCAAAATAACTTTTCCATTGCTGGTGTCGGTTACCTCCGCTACGACGACCGTGACGCCATCCCGCAAGCAGCTGATTTTCTCGTCACCGAAGAAAACGTCCATACCGCTGTAGTTTACGGCATTGTTCACGATGAAGACGAAGAATTAGAAATAGTCATTGGTTCCTTGAGAACCACCAAACTTACCCTCGATCCTGATGAATTTATCAAAGAAGCCTTTGGGCAAGATAGCACAGGGCGCTTTTTTGGTGGTGGAAGAACAAGCGCAGGCGGCTTTGAAATCCCGATGGGTTTCTTATCTGGCAGTAACGAAAATTCTGCATACGCGAAAATGAAATGGGAAGTCTTCGACGCTCAAATTAAGCAAAAACTACTGAGGTTAGTAAACCCTAAAGATAACCCGATTCAATCGGAGTAGAGGAAGGAGAAGGAGATGGGGAAAACTCCTAACTCATGTAGCAGTCAAAGTGTGTTTCGTTACATAACATCCCTTCCCGACTTTTTTAAGAGTCGGGAATTTGTTTTTTATTAATTAATTTGGAAATGTAGTTGATGCCTAATCTAAAGTAAGCTGGTACAAATAAAGTTAACTCGTGCTTACCTATTTTTTTACAAAAAAGGAGCGCCATGAAGTCTACAGAACTTCAAATGTTAAAAACTCTCTATGAGCAAGATTTTTATGCTTGGGTAGAGCAGACCGCAGCACTTTTACAATCGCATCAGTGGGACACGTTGGATTTAGAACACTTAATTGAGGAAGTGGTGGACTTGGGTAAGAGTCAACAGCGAGCGTTACAAAGTGCATTGCGGTTAGTGTTGTCGCATTTGTTGAAGTGGAAATATCAATCTGAACGTCGTAGCCACAGTTGGCAAGTAACCATTACCCGTGAGCGACTGAATATAGATGAATTGCTGCAAGAAAGTCCGAGCTTGCGCCGTTTTTTAAACGATGCCGAATGGATAAATACTAGTTATCAAAGAGCGCGGCGAGAGGCAATGGTGGAAACAGATTTATCAGAAGAAAATTTTGCGATCGCCTGTCCCTTTTCTGTTGATGAGATATTAGACTTAGACTTTTATCCTAACGTTGAGGAATAACCATAAGGTTATTTACGCTATAACGACCGCAAACCGTAACCAAAATTAAGTAAATATACGACTTATGTTTAGTATTTAAAATGGCTAGCATCATGATAATCATGATTAGTCAGTTTTATTTAAAAATTTTTCAATTTTAAAAGTGATGCTGATGCTCGCAAAAAAATTACTGTATCAATAGCTCGAAGACAAGGACAATCACAATTTCGTAAATCTTTGCTAGATGCTTACTCTAGTAAGTGTGCTATTACAAATTTTGACGCTGAAGCAGCGCTCGAAGCTGCTCACATAATTCCTTATATTGAAACAGAAAATAACCATACCTCAAATGGTTTATTACTACGTGCTGACTTGCACACCTTATTTGACTTAAATCTCATTGCCATCGATCCAAAAACATTGAAGGTACATATTTCCCCTATTCTCAAAAAAACTGAATATAAAACAATCGATGGTAAAGAATTACAAGTACCAAAAGATGAAATGTGCCGTCCCAACCAACAATTTTTGAAAACGAGATTTGAGCAGTGTGAATGGTGTCAAAATATTTAGCCTGTATGTATTGGTATACATTATCGGGCGCTTGCTGTAGAAGAAGATGGAATTTTGCATGGTTTTGGATTGGGTCGCATCCAGAATATGACAAATTGCTCAGTGGTGGATAGCATTCTAACGGAATTATAAATTTATTCAAGGTTTAAATTTATTGTCATATCCCTAACATATTAGATTAGAACGCGTAACACTTGGCTACACCAAACAGATGGCAGATGAACGAATAGGTAATGATGATTAAGGTTACGATAGATGAATACACAACAAGCGTAACTAAATAACTCAGCATAAGATACGCTAATAAAATTCAAAATATGGAACTGTATCTATTTCGTCATGGGATCGCCCAAGATAAAGATTTAGGCATCAAAGATGAGGAGCGCAGCCTTACCAAAGAAGGAAGGCAAAAAACTGAAAAAGTTGCCGAGAAACTTGCCAAATTAGATTTAAACTTTGATTTGATTGTCACCAGCCCCTTAGTGCGTGCCCGACAAACGGCTGAAATCCTCATAGAAACAGGATTAAGTTCGCAGCTAGAGGAATCTAGCCACCTCGCCCCTGGAGGTGAAATTTCTAGTTGGTTGGTAGATTGGTTAAAGCCAATAAATTATTCCCAAAATACCCAACTGGCCTTAGTTGGACATGAACCTGGTTTAACCAATTGGGCAGAAATTCTGCTATGGGGAGAAATCAAAGCCAGCCTAGTCTTGAAAAAAGCAGGTATGATTGGGATAAAACTACCAGAAACTGGTTCTCCTCTGGGTCGTAGTCAGATGTTTTGGTTGACACCACCCAGGTACTTGCTATAACAGTTTTTCAACATTTCCGATTGTTGTTAGAAGGGCTACTGTTATGGCGACAATAAATTTCTGGTAAGTTAACTTGATCGGATATTTCAAAAAGTAAATGGTGTTGCCATGATGGTGTGCGAATACAAGCCTGGTTTAGAAGGCATTCCCGCCGCCCAATCGAGTATCAGTTATGTTGATGGGCAAAAGGGAATACTAGAATATCGTGGCATCCGGATTGAGGAATTAGCAGAAAAAAGTACATTCCTAGAAACTGCTTATCTCTTAATCTGGGGTGAACTGCCCAGTAAACAAGAACTCCAAGCATTTGAACATGAAGTTCTTCACCATAGGCGAATAAAATACCGCATTCGCGACATGATGAAATGCTTTCCCGAAAGCGGTCACCCAATGGATGCCCTACAAGCCTCTGCTGCGGCTTTAGGGTTGTTTTATTCGCTCCGGGATTTACATAATCCAGCCTACATTCGAGATTCTGTGGTGCGCTTGATAGCAACCATTCCCACAATGGTGGCCGCATTCCAACTGATGCGAAAAGGCAATGACCCCGTGCGTCCCCGCGATGACTTAGACTACTCTGCCAATTTCCTATACATGCTCAATGAGCAAGAACCGGATCCTTTGGCAGCGAGAATTTTCGATATCTGCTTGATATTACATGTCGAGCATACAATGAATGCTTCCACCTTCAGCGCTAGGGTGACAGCTTCCACCTTGACCGATCCTTACGCTGTGGTTGCTAGTGCTGTGGGAACCTTGGGAGGCCCACTGCATGGTGGAGCCAATGAAGAAGTAATTCAGATGTTAGAAGACATTGGCTCTGTGGAAAATGTCCGCCCCTACATAGAGGACTGTCTGCAACGTAAATCCAAGATTATGGGTTTTGGACATCGTGTTTATAAAGTCAAAGACCCACGAGCCACGATTTTGCAAAAGTTAGCCGAACAGTTGTTTGACAAGTTTGGGTATGACAAGTACTATGACATTGCCCAAGAAATGGAACGAGTGGTAGAGGAAAAACTCGGTGGCAAAGGGATTTATCCCAATGTTGACTTTTATTCGGGTTTGGTGTACAGGAAAATGGGAATTCCCACTGACTTGTTTACACCAATATTTGCGATCGCCCGCGTTGCTGGTTGGCTAGCTCACTGGAAAGAACAGCTAGCAGAAAATCGGATTTTCCGTCCCACCCAAGTTTACAACGGTCATCACGAAGTTCCTTATATTCCCATCGACCAACGTTAACTCAAATTGGGGCATTGGGCATGGGGCATTGGGCATTATTATTCTCATCTGCTTACTTGTTCCTCTGCTCCTCTGCTTCCTCATCTCCCCGCGTCCCCGTGTCCCAGCGTCCCCGCGTCTCCCTTCGACTCAATAGTCAACGTCAATGCCAACCATAAGTAGAAGTTCTTATCTCGCTTCAGGGTGGTAAAACCATCCAACGATATACTAAACATGGGAATTGGCAACAAATCTTCAATCAGACCTGAACTAGGCAAAATTTATCAATGAGTGAATTTACAGGTATTAACTCAGTAATATTTGTAACTAACTCTGACTCATGTCTTAAAGAGCGGAAACATGAATTCAGGAATTGACCTCCAAGGAACTTTTATTCAATCCCTCACGGATTTAGGTGTACCAGCAGGAACAGCCAAAGCAATTTGGATGCCACTGCCAATGGTACTAATGCTGATTGGGGCAACAGTGGGGGTATTAGTCGCCACCTGGCTAGAAAGAAAAATTTCCGCTGCCGCACAACAGCGAATTGGCCCAGAATACCAAGGGCCTTTTGGGTTACTGGTGCCTGTAGCGGATGGTCTGAAGCTGGTATTTAAAGAAGATATCGTGCCAGCTAAATCTGACCGCTGGCTGTTTACCCTCGGCCCAATTATTGTTGTGATTCCGGTGTTTCTGTCGTTCCTGATTGTCCCCTTTGGGCAGAACATCGTGATTAGCAATGTGGGCATGGGCGTATTTTTATGGATTGCCTTGTCAAGCATTCAGCCCATTGGCTTGTTGATGGCTGGCTACGCATCTAATAACAAATATTCCCTTTTAGGGGGCTTGCGGGCAGCAGCGCAATCTATTAGTTATGAAATTCCATTGGCGCTGGCAGTATTAGCGATCGCTATGATGTCTAATAGCCTCAGCACCATTGACATTGTGAATCAACAATCTGGTTACGGCATCCTGGGCTGGAATATTTGGCGTCAACCAGTCGGTTTCCTGATTTTTTGGATAGCCGCCCTAGCTGAGTGCGAAAGATTGCCCTTTGACTTACCCGAAGCAGAAGAAGAACTAGTAGCAGGTTATCAGACTGAATACGCAGGCATGAAATTCGGTCTTTTTTACCTGGGTTCCTACGTTAACTTAATACTTTCTTCCTTACTGGTAGCAATTCTTTACCTGGGTGGTTGGGACTTTCCCATTCCCCTCAATCTCATAGCTGGTTGGCTGGGAATCAGTGAAGCCGATCCCGTGTTGCAGATAGTAACTGCTGCTTTGGGTATTACTATGACCGTACTCAAAGCCTATCTACTAGTGTTTATCGCCATTTTGTTACGCTGGACAGTGCCACGGGTACGGATTGACCAATTGTTAGATTTAGGATGGAAGTTTTTGTTGCCAGTCGGTTTGGTTAACCTGCTATTAACCGCCGCCCTGAAACTAGCCTTTCCTTTCGCCTTTGGCGGTTAGTCATTAGTCATTAGTCATTGGTCATTAGTCATTAGTCATTTGCAAAAGACAAAGCGCAAAGTTTGAGCGGAGGTTCCCTGCGATCGGAACTTTGTAAGAGAGGACGAATGACTAAGGACAAAGGACAAATGACTAAGGACAAAAGACAAATAACGCTGATAGCTTAAACAGAGAGAGTGAAACACAATGCTAAAGTTCCTGAAACAAGTTGGTGATTACGCCAAAGAAACAGTACAAGCTGCGCGTTACATTGGTCAGGGACTTTCTGTTACCTTCGACCACATGCGGCGGCGTCCGATTACTGTACAGTACCCTTACGAAAAACTGATTCCTGGCGAACGGTTTCGCGGTAGAATTCACTTTGAGTTTGATAAGTGTATCGCCTGCGAAGTTTGTGTTCGCGTTTGTCCTATAAATCTGCCTGTAGTAGATTGGGAATTTGACAAAGCTAGCAAAAAGAAAAAACTCAAGCACTACAGTATTGATTTTGGAGTTTGTATCTTTTGCGGTAATTGTGTGGAATTCTGCCCCACTAACTGTCTATCCATGACAGAAGAGTATGAACTTTCCACTTACGATCGCCATGAATTGAACTATGACAACGTAGCGTTAGGTCGTCTGCCCTATAAGGTAACAAATGACCCAATGGTAACACCACTACGCGAACTAGTTTACCTACCCAAAGGCGTCCTCGAACCCCACGGACTGCCTGCCGATGCGCCGCCTGCGGGTGCGCGTCCAGAAGACCTTGTGGAACAAACCGAAAAATAAATTTCATTTGTCATTTGTTATTCGTCCTTTGTCCTTTGTGATTTGTCCAAAGCAAATGACTAATGACTAATGACCAATGACCAATGACTAATGACCAATGAAAATTGACTAAGGACAAAAAACAGTGAATCTAGCGGAAGGAGTACAGATTGTATCCCTTAGCATACTGGCTGTGATGATGATTGGGGCAGCCCTTGGCGTGGTGCTGTCACCTAGCATCGTCTATTCTGCCTTTATGCTAGGGGGCGTGTTCATCAGCATGGCGGGACTTTACCTGTTGCTGAATGGTGATTTTGTTGCAGCCGCACAAGTGCTGATTTATGTTGGGGCGGTGAACGTGCTGATTTTGTTTGCCATTATGTTGGTGAACAAACGGCAGAATTTTGTGCCATTTCCCAACTCTTGGGTGCGGAAGGCACTAACAGGTGTAGTTAGCCTGGGATTGTTTGGGCTTTTGAGTACGATGGTGCTGGCGACTCCTTGGGCTTACTCAACTACTCCAGCAAGTACTCAAGGTTCTATAGTTTTAATCGGCGAACATTTCTTCAGTGACTTTTTACTACCCTTTGAACTAGCTTCGATTTTGCTGCTGATGGCGATGGTAGGAGCGATTATTTTGGCACGTCGCGAGTATTTGCCAGACCTGACACCATCTGAATTGCCACAAACTGTTTTGACTTTGCCAGAACGCCCCAGAGAACTGGTATCAAGCAGCAGCGAAACAAGAGAGTAAAGAATTCTGAATTCAGAATTCTGAATTCTGTTTTCATAGAAAGTGGTGTTTTTTCAGAAGGAATACTCAGATTCATGCAACTCCAGTACTTTTTATTATTAGCAGCTGCTTTATTCTGCATCGGCATCTACGGTTTAATTACCAGCCGCAACGCTGTGCGGGTGCTGATGTCGATTGAGTTGCTGCTCAATGCTGTTAATCTCAATTTAATGGCATTTTCCAACTTCCTTGACTCAACATTAATTAAGGGTCAGGTTTTCACCGTGTTTGTGATTACCGTGGCCGCAGCCGAGGCGGCGGTGGGTTTAGCGATCGTGCTTGCCATTTATCGCAACCGTGATACCGTCGATATGGAGCAGTTTAATCTCCTGAAGTGGTAACTGTGCGTGCAACTCAAGCAGGTAATCATTGCTTATAAAGCGCGGGATGCCCGGAGTAAAGAATGGGCTGAAATGTGCGCTAAACAACTCGAAAATCGCCAGTGCCAGGTGTTGATGGGGCCTAGCGGGCCGAAAGACAACCCCTATCCAGTCTTTTTGGCTTCAGCAGGTCAACCAATCGATCTCGCTTTGGTACTTGGCGGTGATGGCACTGTTTTGACTGGTGCTAGACATTTAGCCCCAGCTGGCATCCCAATTCTGGGAGTGAATGTGGGAGGTCATCTGGGGTTTTTAACTGAGTCAGTGGAAGAGTTTCAGGATACGGAGAAAGTTTGGGATCGGCTGTTTGAGGATCGCTATGCTATCCAACGGCGGATGATGTTACAAGCTGCGGTGTATGAGGGTCATGGGTCTAATTTGGAGGCAGTCAGCGAACGTTACCTGGCTTTGAATGAATTTTGCGTCAAACCGGCTTCTGCTGACCGCATGATTACCTCGATTCTAGAAATGGAAATTGATGGTGAGGTAGTCGATCAATACGTTGGAGACGGGTTGATTATTTCCACTCCCACTGGTTCTACTGGTTACACCGTTTCTGCTAATGGCCCAATTATGCACGATGGTATGGAGGCGATTACCGTTACTCCGATTTGTGCAATGAGTCTTTCTAGTCGTCCCCTCGTTTTACCCCCTGGTTCTGTGGTGAGTATTTGGCCTTTGGGGGATTACGATTTAAGTACCAAGTTGTGGACTGATGGAGTGTTAGGGACTTCGATTTGGCCTGGACACCGTGTTGATGTGCGGATAGCGGATTGTCGAGCTAAGTTTATCATTTTGCGCGAGAACAACTCTTACTATCAAACACTGCGGGAGAAGTTGCTGTGGGCAGGTACAAGGGTTCGTTACAGCAATAATCACCGTAATTGATAAAGTATTTGAGAGCGCTTTTGTTAAAAATGGCGTTCCCCGAAGGGGTTGTCAAAGACATCGCTACGCCGAAACCAGACATCACAATTAATATATTATCCCAGCCCCTAGATGAATCTAGGGGCTTTTTGCCCTAACTAATTTATGTTTTGTAAAGATTTTTGCAAATAGTATTACTTGCATTTATAGCTTATATGAAAGTAAAATTTTGTATCTTATTGCCAGATTTTTCTGGGATTAATGTCCATAATAAAAACACTATATTGCTAATCACAATGAAAAAAGTTCTCTAGGCAATTTTTTATCGAAAACTGTCTCAATGACACTTCGAGGCATTAATGCATAATGCTTAAATTCTAGTAGGATATTTTCGCAAAATCCAAAATGTTACAAGTAGGAAGACAGATGGAAATTCCTGGACGCAACATCAATTACCCACTGAATTCTCCTTCTCTTCAAGATTTTCCTGTCGTTCAGACTAAAAAATATATCCTACGGCTTGCCTCAACTGAAGAAGAATTAAAATCAATTTTTCGATTGCGTTTTGAAGTTTTTAATCTGGAACTAGGCTTGGGATTATCTACTTCTAGTTTTACTCAGAGGGATGAAGATAAGTTTGATGAGGTTTGCCATCATTTAATTCTTATCTGTAAACAGACAGGTAAAACCATTGGAACTTATCGGATGCAAACTTATGAAATGGCTTCTCAAAGACTAGGCTTTGATGCTGCCGATATATTTAATCTTAATGCGATTCCTGATTCTGTACTTCAAGCATCGGTAGAAGTTGGGCGTGCATGTATAGCTAGAGAATATCGCAGTGGTCAAACACTTTTGCTACTCTGGGAAGGTCTAGCAAATTATCTCATCTGGACTAAAAATCAGTATTTCTTTGGCTGTGCATCATTACTAACACAATCTCCTTGGCAAGCTACTTGCGTTTATAATTATTTTTGCCAGAATAACTTGATGCATCCAAGTATTTTAGTTTATCCAAATTCTGAATATTGTCTAGAATTGCCTCAAAATTGTTCGGATTTATGTGATGTGGAAATTCCAAAAATTTTGCAGGCATATTTGAATATTGGTGCTAAAATATGTAGTCTTCCAGCTATTGATCGCCAGTTTAAAACTATTGATTTTTTAACTATATCTAATAGTAAAGATTTTGTTAGATGGGGGTATCAAATTTTTTAAAAATTATATATATTTTGTCTTGGCAACAGCCAGTCGTGGCTATGCCGACTAAAAAAATGAATGTTGATTCAAGCCAGTTTTGCAGGATTTGATACAACCTTACTCAATACTGCTCACTTTGTGCATTTTTAACTCGTAATTTGGTTTGGGGAAAAGGTTAAAGGTTTTTTCTTTCCCCTTTCCCCTTCCCCTTTTCCCCAAAACCCAACAAGTATTGAGGAGGGTGTTTATTACCAATCTAGCAAATTAAGCGATTCTCAATTAGGTTGGCGATATCTGACAAGTAGTTACCCTTGAGAGCGAGTTTAATAAACCTCCTTGCCTTCAGCCTCCCCCTGCTAGTAGGATACTGCTCGTTATTCAGGCATGTTACCCCTCACACCACCATTGATTTTTTAGGGTTAAATCTAGCTTATCCCAAAGGTTATTTCATAAGAAAATGAGAGATGTACCAAATGAGGGGTGTGACCCCCTAAGCTATCGCTGTATCCTACCACGAGAGGATTTTAAGGCTCTCCTCTGGGAGAGGTTTGAAGAAGGAAAAGTTTGAGCGGAGGTTTTATTCATGACAGCTTTTTGAGAGAGAGGCCAAATCACTTTGCTCGAACTCACATCAGTTGATGTCTCGATAATGTCTACGATGAGCTACCCCCGGACACCTCATCTAACCAAGTAAACTGGATTATTTTAGATAAATTTTTGGGAAATGTAACTTATGCACCATCTCAAATTTGCGCCGAGTTGGTTGCGAATTTTAATTATTTTTTTGTTGACAATGAGTATATTGTTTCGCTTTTTTAACCTTGATGGCAAGGTTTACTCTCATGATGAAACTTATACTTCGTTGCGGATTTCTGGCTTTACCATAAATGAAGTCAAAAAGGAAGTTTTTAACAATCGTGTCATTGCTAAAGAAAGTTTGGAGAAATTTCAAGGTGCAAATCCTTCAAGAAACTTAAATGACACAATTATGTCTTTGGCAAAAGAAGATTCTCAGCATCCACCGTTGTATTACATAATCGCCAGATTGTGGACAGAAATTTTTGGTAATTCTGTGACAGCAATCAGAAGTTTATCTGCGTTCATTAGCTTGCTAGTTTTTCCCTGTGTTTATCGGTTATGTCGAGAATTATTTGATGTGCCATTACCGATTCCTGGTGTTGCGATCGCACTTATGACGATCTCTCCAATTCACTTAGTATATGCCCAAGAAGCACAAGAATATATTCTTTGGTTAATTACTATCTTATTATCTAGCGCTTCATTGTTGCGAGCAGTGCATTTAGAATTACAAGATAAAGATGAACTAACAAAACAACCACCAGACCTTTTTAGTACCTGGAGTGTTTATGCAATCACTTTGGCGATTAGCCTTTATACGTTTCTTTGGAGTGGATTTATCGCACTTGCTCACGGAATTTATGTAATTGCCATAGCCAGATTTCAGTTGACTCAAACTGTGAGAAATTATCTGATAGCATCACTGGTAAGTTTCTTAGCTTTTATGCCTTGGATGACAGTTGCGATCGGAGAATTTTTTCAATTTCTAATTTCCGGAGAAAAAACAACAACACAGTCGTATTTAATACCTCTATTTCCATTTATATTAATGCAGAGTAGTCGGATTTTTTTTGATATAAATTTAACATTAGACAATCCTCTAATATATTTAATTACACCAATTTTTTTGATTTTTATAGTGTATGCAATTTCTTTTCTTTGCGTTACCACTAGTTACAAAGTTTGGTTGTTTATTATTACATTAATTGTAGTGCCAACACTGCCTTTAATACTACCAGCTTTGAGTGCCGGGGGGATACAATCTTCTGCTGAACCATATTTAATTCCATTTTCTTTAGGAATTCAACTAACTGTTGCTTATCTAGTGGCTACACAATTATATAATAGGAGGTTGCCACGTCGAACAATTTGGCACATAATCATGGGGTTGTTGATTATTTGCGGTCTAATTTCTTCTAGGGTCAATTCCCAAGCAGTAACTTGGTGGAATAAAGGCATCAATGATAGTAATTTGCAATTTGCTCAAATTATTAATCAGAGTACTAGCCCACTTTTAATTAGTAATTCTTTAGATAATAATTATGAAAATGTATTTTCTTTGAGTTATCTGTTAGAACCAAAAGTACGATTTTTGCTAGTCAATAATCAAAAAATTCCCAAAATTACTAATGAATTTACTGATATATTTTTACTTAATCCTTCAGACAGTTGGCGCAAATTAATAGAACAAAAGTATAACGTTAAGATAAATATTATTTACAGTGATAATTATTATTCTGTTTGGAAATTAAATAAAAATCGTAATTTGCGCCGACGTAATATGCCATTGAATAATAAATTATCTGCTAGTTTGTAAGATATTATTTATCTCATGCTGAGAGAAAGAGTAAGTAATTGGTTAAACATTATTGATTGTGAAATTTAGCTATGCGGCATCTCAAACTCGCTCAAAATAAGTTACGGTTTTTTATTGCCGTTTTGTTAATGGCGGGGATTTTTTTTCGTTTTTTTAACCTTGATGGTAAAGTCTATTGGCATGATGAAACTTTTACTTCATTGCGGATTTCTGGATATACAGCAAATGAAGTAAAAGAGCAAATCTTTAATAGTCGTTTAATTACTAAAGAAAGTTTTGTTAAATTCCAAAGTCTGAATGGTGAAAAAGGCTTAATTAATACAATCAAGTCTTTAGAAGTTGAAGATCCACAGCATCCTCCGCTATATTATATAATCGCTCGGTTGTGGGTGGGAATTTTTGGTAATTCGGTGACGGCGATTAGAAGTTTATCTGCATTGATTAGCTTGTTAATTTTTCCTAGTATTTATTGGCTATGCCGAGAATTATTTAGAACAGAATTATGGGTATCAGAGATTGCGATCGCAATTATGGCAATCTCTCCTATTCATCTAGTATACGCCCAAGAAGCACGAGAATATATTCTTTGGGTAGTAACAATTTTATTATGCAATGCGTCATTTTTACGAGCATTAAGATTGGAATCAACACAGCAAGCACCACGCATGTTAAACTGGGGAATTTATGCAGTAACTTTAACAATTAGTCTTTATACGTTTTTATTAAGTGGATTTGTAGCACTTGCTCATGGAATTTATGTAATTATCATTGCTAGATTTAGATTCACTCGAACAGTAAAAGCTTATTTGCTAGCATCTATAGCAGGATTTTTAGCCTTCACCCATTGGATATTAGTTGTAATAACTAACTTTTTGCAATTTAATAGTTCAACCGCATGGACAAAAAGCCAATTTCCCTTAGAAACTTTAATTAAATCTTGGTTACTACAGTTGAGCCGGATTTTTATCGATTTAAACTTTGGTTTTGAAAACCAGCTTAGCTATCTAATCACAACATTTTTTTTCACGTTGATTGCATATTCAATTTATTTTCTTTATCGGACAACTAACTACAAAGTTTGGTTGTTTATTGTAATGTTAATTCTGGTTCCTGCACTACCCTTAATGCTACCAGATTTAATTTTTGGCGGGATACGCTCACTTTCAGAACGTTATTTATTACCTTCTTATTTGGGAATTCAATTATCTATTATCTATTTATTAGCTATCCACATAAGGAACAAGAGTTTTGTATCTCGAAGAATCTGGCAAATAATCTTGGGACTAGTAATTATTTGTGGACTAGTTTCTTATGGGGTGAGTTCTCAAGCAGAAACATGGTGGAGTAAGGTTATTAGCTATGGTAATCCACAAGTTGCTAGAATTATTAATCAGGCTAATCGCCCAGTTTTGATTAGTGATGCTTCTGGGATAAATTATGGAAATGTCTTTTCCCTCAGCTATCTTTTAGATTCAAAAGTAAAGTTTCAATTGTTAAAAGAGCAAAGTATTCCGAATATTCCTGATGCATTCACTGAGATTTTTTTGCTAAATCCTTCAGATATCTGGCGTCAAAAAATAGAAACCACTTACAATTCTAAAACAGAGGTTGTATATAACGACAATTATTATTCAGTTTGGAAAGTACTCAAAATTCAAAATTGAATTCCGAATGCTCAATCTCAGACATTGGAAACTTTCATCGGTATTATCTCTACTTTTTTATCAAATAAAATTCGTGGCTTCAACAAAATTTTAAATAACAAGAACAGAGAATATAACTCTCCTGGTGTATTCTGGTGCTTCCACTGTCCCGGACGACAAAATAACATTTCTACAAGGCGGCGGTATTGATTTAAACTTACTGATTTAAAGCTAACACGCACTATTAAAAAATCATCTTTAATAGTAGTATGTACAATCTCGCCCGCAAGCTGTAAATTTTCCTCTACAATTTCTACATCTATTGGCTGATGAGGAAATAAATCAAAGGGTGACTTTTGAGTGAGAGCAATTTCAGCACCTCCTTCAGAAATCATTTTAGTCACGCCCCATAAATTATCTTCGCCAACTTTTAACTGTATTACTCGCTGTAAATCAAACCATTCATACATATCTGCTTTCGGCGCATCTAATAAAATTAGTAGCGTAATACTAATTAGTATTAAATTATAAATACTCCACAGCCAACCCAAACTGATACCTGTAATTTGTTGGGCTGTTTCTGGTGAAACTGTAGCATAGCACCAAGCTTGATAAATACAAATTCCGAGATTTCGCCAAAAAGTAACAGCATTAACGATAAACAAAATTACTAGAGGTAGCGCTAAATTCCAATTAAAACTGTAGCGATTATTGGCTAAACCTTTAGGTGTCACTTTAAATCCTTTAGCAAATGGATAAATCATAACTTGAATTAAATTTATTGCTAAAGGGAAACATAGAATTAATGAATAAATATCTGAGACAAAAGCTGAAGAGGAACGATAATTTAACCAGGAAAATGTTGCAATAGTGACTAAATAATAAGGCAATAAAAAAAATATCAATTCTTCTGGGGTTGAGTTGATAGGAATCACATCTAAAAATGAATATGCTAATGGTATAAGCAAAAAATAAATCCGAGATATATTACTACACCAATACACTACCCCGCCTAAACCAGCTAATCTTTGCATGAAGTTTAGACCAGGAATTTTTAAAGGGTTAGTTTTAATAAATAACGCTTGTACTGTACCTTGCTCCCACCTTAATCGTTGAGTTGCATAAGCAGCAATGTTTTCTGGTGCTAACCCAGCACTTAATTTTTCATTTAAATAAATTAAACGATAGCCTTGAGCAGATAAGCGAATACCTGTGAAATAATCTTCACTTAAGGACTCAGTTACAAATCCACCAATTTCTTCTAAAGCACTTCTACGAACCACAAAGGATGTACCAGAACAAATTGCACTACCTGAAGGATCGCGACTTGTCTGAATTTGTCGATGAAAGACTTCTCCTTCAGGTGTGAGAACATTTTCCAAGCTGAGATTACGAGCTATAGGGTCACTATTATAAAAGCTTTGCTGTGTTTGTATTAAACCAATTTTTTTATCTTGGAAAAAGCCAACAGTGCGAATGAGAAAGTTTTTTGTGGGAACAAAATCAGCGTCAAAAACTACTATTAATTTTCCATTTGTTTGAGCGATCGCATTATTCAAATTTCCCGCTTTAGCATAACTATTATCACACCGTGTTATGTAGTAACAACCTAATTCTTTGGCTAGATATTTCATTTCTGGACGATTGTTATCATCCAAAAGATAGATTTTTTTGTTAGTATAATCTAGGGCTTGACAACCAATAATGGTACGCCGCAAAATAAAAACTGGTTCGTTATAAGTTGGTATTAGAACATCAACAGATGGAAGAAAAATACCACGAACTACAGCTAGAGATTTCGCATCTGCTTCCTGGTGGCGTTCTTTGATATGAAACATGAACAACAGCTGAATAATACTATTAACTATCACCAGCATCTCTGCGAAAAATAATCCTAGACTAAATACTCCATTTAACGGATCTATTAAATTCAAAGTTGAGAGCGATCGCCAGAGAACATATCGCAAAGTTACAATGATTAAAATTACTACCACTAATCGTTGCGACCAAACACGGGGTTGTGGAGAGATTTTCATCACCACAAACACAGCAAGCAAAAATCCTATAGTAGGTAATAGCAAATATTTACCCTGGTTTGTTGGCACTTTTAACCACATTGGTGGATACATTTGCCAATCATGGATTTGAGCAAAAATTTCGCTAAGTCTCTCTTCACCAGCAAACCAACCTACTACAACAATGGCAGATAAGAAAATAATGCCTAATAGAACTAGAGTTGCTGTATGCAACTGTTTAACTCTTTTATCAAAGCGAGTTTTGGATGGTTTGTAGCTAAAATTTGATTCTGACATTTCGCCCTTTTTCGCCTACAATTTTTCTCCGAAAAAAGTATTAAATATGAATTGTGACTATTTTTTGAAATATTATAACAATAATTTTAATAATTTTTTAATTTTTTATAATCAATAGTGTTTTTGCAGCAGATTTCAGGTTAATCAAGTACACCATCAAGGTCTGGTAGCTAGACCCAGAACATATTATAATTCTGAATTTTGCTGTATGTCTTTTGCACTGTAATTCAAAGTTTTTAGAAAATACCCAAATATATATTTGTTTGCTGAAAATCAACTGGAAATCAGAAAAATAAATTTTAAGCGAATTCTCAGCTTAAATTAATTTCATTAATGGTATAATGTCTGAAAAATTATTTCCAAGTAGATTTTCCCATAGTAAAACTATGAAATTCTAGTATTTAACCAACCTTACGCACATGGCTACTGCAATTGACAAAAAGAATGCTGCTATTGAAGGATTCTGATTTTTATTAATATTTGATTTTCCCAGCTATCAATAATTCATCAAAAGGTGTTCTATGCAAATAACAGATATTTTGGGTATTTTACATCCAGCGATCGCAGTTATATTTGTCTTTCCACTCATTGGTATAGTAGTTCATTTTGCTTGGCAAACACGTCAACGGAGATTGCAAATTTTAGCTGGAAGTAAGAGCAAAATTCCTCCAGTGGTGGGGCCAGAACACAAGCAATTAGGTGAATGGTTAACAAGTGCAGTTGTGGGAGTAACTTTAATAGGATTATCTTACCCTATTGGCAAAAATATTATTAAAAATCAATTGTGGAATCAAACACCTTTCCAAGTTGGTTTTATTATATTAATATTTGCCGGAGTTATCGCTTCTTTAGCATTACTTTATCGCGCTAAACAGCGAGTATGGCGAGGAGTTTTTGCCACTTTAACTGGTGCAGGTTTAATAATTCTTGGCTTTCAAGACGGAGTATTTCGCCGTGACAATGAGTGGTACTGGTCACATTTTTATATTGGGATGACCGCAGCACTGTTGATGATTTTTTCGTTAGCAATTGTTCAAGATATTTATCAAGATAAATCCCATCGCTGGCGCATCATCCATACAATTTTAAATTGTATTGCTTTATTGCTATTTATTGGGCAGGGTATAACAGGAACGCGAGATTTAATAGAAATTCCCCTGAGTTGGCAAGAACAGCACCTTTATCAGTGTGATTTTGCTAATCAAACTTGTCCAACGCCAAACCCTCAAGGACCAAAATAAAAGAATTCAAAACTAAAAACTGTGATGATACATCTTTAGGCGGACATGATATGAAACTCGCAATTCAATTACCTTGGTGGTAGTGTTACTGCTATCAGCCAAAAATCTTTTATCAACTGTAGAACTTGAATAAACTGGTAGACATCAATAGGTTTTGTGACATAGCAATTAGCACTAACATTATAAGAACGTAATATATCTTGCTCATTATTTGAAGTAGTAATGACGACAACAGGAATCGATTTGAGATTTGGATCTGATTTGATTTCTGTTAACAGTTCGCGTCCATCCATTCCTGGAAGATTCAGGTCAAGAAGGATTAAGTCTGGACGTAGAGCATCAGCAAACTCTCCTTGGGAAAGCAAGTAGTTCATAGCGCTTTCACCATCTTCAACCCAGTGCAAGTTGTTGGCAATTCTCGCATTTAAGAAGCCTTTGATGGTGAGGTTTGCATCGCTAGGAGAGTCTTCAACTAGCAAAATTTCAATAGGTCGCAATGCCCGCTCGTCAGTCATGCAGTTATTTGAAAGCTATTAATTTATATGGAGTATATGTATTATAAAGATACCTTAATTTGCATTGAGGGTAAAATAAAATACAGTTCCTACACCTGGCTCAGACTCAGCCCAGATGCAACCTCCATGCCGCTCGACAATTTTTTTGCAGATAGCCAGACCAATACCTGTGCCAAAAAATTCTCTACGAGTATGAAGGCGTCGGAAAACTTCAAAAATCCGCTGAAGATACTGAGACTTAATACCGATGCCATTATCCTGTACCGAGATGAGCCATTGGGACTGGCTACAGACGAGACGCCAGTCGCTACAACGGGGGGAAAATAAGCAACCCGCTACCTCATTAATTGTGTCTGTAGCGAGTGGAGAGTTAGGAGTGAGGACTTCTCCCCCTGCTCCCCCATCTCTTCTGAGGGCGCTAATATGAATCTTGGGTGGTTCTTTTCGGCGAAATTTGATGGCATTGCTGACCAAATTCTGGAATAGTTGCACCATTTGGGTTTTTTCTGCGAGTAACTTTGGCAAAGGGTCATGAGTGATGATGGCTTTACTTTCGGCGATCGCTACATGTAAATTACTCAGAGCAAGACTCAGTGCAACATTACAATCAACAAGGACAAATTCCTGACCATGAGTCCCCACACGAGAATAAGCTAACAAGTCTTGAATCAACTGCTGCATCCGCTTTGCCCCATCTACAATGTAAGCTAGGTATTCTTTAGCAGAATCATCTAGATAGCTTTGATATTCGTTCTTTAATAATTGGGTATAACCCGTCACAGCTCGCAATGGTTCTTGTAAATCGTGGGAAGCCACATAAGCAAACTGCTCTAACTCTTGGTTAGAATGTTTTAAATCTTCATTAAGCTTTTGTAATTCTGCTGTTCGTTCCTGAACTTTGATTTCTAGTTCTTCATTGACCCGTTGCAGTGCCTGTTGTGCTAGTTTGCGTTCTGTGATGTCCGTATAAGTGCCTATCCATTCTTGAATCTCGTTGTTAGCATCTAAGACAGGAACTCCACGGGCGGCAAAAAATCGATAGCTGCCATCCGCAACCCGCACGCGATATTCACTAAAGTAAAGATTTTTAGTTTTTAGTACCTCAGTCCACAACAACTGCGCCAACTCTCGATCTTCAGGATGAATTGCATTTAGCCATCCCCCATCCTTAACTTCGGCATCAGTTTGCCCAGTCAAAGCCATCCAAGATGAATGTTCTTTTGGCATCCCATTACTATCAGCTACCCAGACAGCTTGAGAAGTAGCAATCACTAGCGAACGATAGCGTTTTTCACTTTCTTCTAAAGCAATTTCCGCTAATTTGCGGCGAGTGACATCTTGAAAAAGAATTGATATTCCTTCTGGTGAGGGGTACATGGAATATTCAACCCAGCGATCGAATGGTGCATAATATTCTTCCATGTGAATGACTCGCTGTTCTGCCGCAGCCTGATGGTAAATTTGATAAAACTTATATTCAACAGTTTCAGGGAATACTTCCCAGATGTTTTTACCAATCAAATCTGCCGAGCGGCGATTGAATATTTGTTCGGCTCTGTGATTGATGTAGGTGTAACATGAATCGCGATCGAGGGCAACAAAAGCATCTGTAATAGTTTCTAAAATATCTGCTAGTTTTGTTTTTGCAGCTTGCTGTTCCAGACGAATAGCTTCTTGTGATAAAGCCTTGTTCATCTGAATTTGCTTTTGCAGCAATAAGTAAACTAAAATTAGCAAAACCACGCTTAAAACATATCCCAAACTCACAACAATAACGACTTCCTCAAAAAGATTGTCAGTAGCTGCTGTTCGCTCATGTAATAACGTTTTCTCGTCATTTTCCATTGCTTTGGTGATTGCTTGAATTTGTTTACCTATCTCTATGCCGCGACTAACAATAGCTGTTTGAGTTGCCTTATCTAAACTTTTTTGCTCAAACAAATCAATGGACTGCTCAAGCAGAGAAAATTTCTTTACAATCAAAGGTTCGAGTGTATCAAGTCGCTTTTGTTGATTAAAGTTATCACTGTTTAGCGCTCGGATGGTTTTAAGCAGTTTGTAAACTTCCTGCTTCTGTTTTTTATAGATTTCTTGGTAAACTATATTTTCTGTAAAAATATAATTACTTTGTGCCCTCTCAACATTACCAAGGTGAATACGTACATGATCTATTGATTCTATAACTTGTTGAGTATGAACTACCCATTGCTTTTCTGCTGTTAAGCTTTGAATACTTAAGTAGGAAGCTATTCCGACGCCAGACATTAGCAGTAATGCCAAGCTAAAACCACCGCCGACAAATTTTTCTGATACTTTATTCATAGAATATTCGCCCAACTATAGCTAATAACTAAATGAGTTTTAGCTCTCACGGCAAGCCGTGGCGACTGTTGGATGAAATTATACTAGTAAAATAAACGAAGTTTTTTGAAAAAATTATACAAATTAACTTATTTATTTTAACTATTGACAAGCTTGTAGTGAACTAGAAGGGATGGCATCCTATTAAGCTGAATCCTTAGGAATTTAGTTTTTTCCAGCATTTATCTTAATCTTGAATTTCTCTACTATATTGAAATCTCCATTAGCGCTCCCACAGCCTGTCGCTTTGCGACTCAGCTCACCCAAGTATCGCTCTATTCTAGATTGTGAATGCCGTTCATAAAAAATGAGTGGATAATTGTGGGGGGGGTACACCACATATCCACTCTCAAATTACTAGATTAAACTCATTCAAAACCGCCACAAAATAATGAAAACTTGGGAAGGTTTAAATTAATTAACGTGACTCAGTTCCTTGATTTGGGCTGCCTTGTACGGTATCATTTTCTGGTGCTTCTGGGGTAGCAGAAGTTTTAGCATCACTTTTTTCAGCATCGCCAGTTTGGCGGGTAGCTTCGTCAAGTGTAGTTTGGTAGCCTCCAGAAGAGGTAGGTGTAGTATCTTGATTACTAGATTTTTGTTGTTCAGACATTATTAGATTCCTAATCATTTACTCTTAGCAGTATCTTAAGAAAATTAGGGCTGTGTCTTCATCTATCTAGAATATAGTTATTCCTGATTTCCCCCTCTATCAAAAGTACTAATTAGTAATAATTATCTATACTTATGAAACGTTGAAAATAAATAATTAGTAACTAGTTAATCCGAAAAACAGACCAGCTATTAAGTAAAAAATCAGAACAAATTTACTATCGACTATACTTTTGAAATTGCTTGATTAATTGTTACCAAAAAATGCATCGTAATTTGAGTGTGACTCACTTAAGAATATGGTGTGATAATTGCGATGGAGCTACTCAAGCATAATTAATGAATCAAAGTAATGTATACTTACCACCTGGCTGTGTGCTTCGCAAAGCAACATCTGGGGATCAGTGGTCGATTCGATTGCTGGTGTTTTCAGCGAAACTCGACCCAACGCAATTAAATTGGCAGCAATTTTGGGTAATTGAATGCGATGCCTACGGCGGGCAAAGCCTACGCCATCTGGTAGCCTGTGGACAGCTACGTAATTTCTCAGGGGCACAAGAACTTGGTAGTTTAGTAGTTGCACCACCTTGGAGAGGCCGCGGTTTGGGTACTTTACTAACCCAGCATTTGATTAACACAAGCCAGCAACCACTTTATCTTGAATGTTTGGGTCAGCGATTGGCAAAGTTTTACAGTCGCTTTGGGTTTGTGCCAATATCTTTTGCAGAATTGCCACAACTCCCCAAGACAAAAGTCTCGTCTGCACTCAAGGATAAATTTAGATTCTCACAATTAGCTAAAAAGCTACTCAAAGTTCCTGTAGTTTTTATGGAGTATCGTCCGAATTCTTAATTAAGATATGCACAATACACAACAAAGCTTGATATTAGCCCTTCCCAACCCCTGATATCATGCCCCGCTAATCACTTATGATTACCGTATTTGTGCAAAAATCCCAAAAGCTTTTTCCTCCTCCTCTCCCGCCCTCTAAATGATAAGTCTTTAACAGGATATATATGATAAGCTATTAAGCTTTTAAATAGCACGATTCCTCATACTGTTGACCGCTAACGTTAACAGTCAACAGTCAACAGTCAAGACAAAAAGATGTGCAAATTAAATGCTCTTGGCAGCTTATTACTTCCCTATTCCCCACTCCCCATTTTCAAATCCCAGGTTTAGCAAAAATCGTTAGCAACACGGGTCCTAATAAATAATGGTGACTCAAACACGATAGCCCAGCAGAAGAAGCTAGAACCTGACGTTGATTAGGGCTGTAGAATCGAATTCCACGGGGCGAAATTGGCAATAGTTGAGATCCTGACTGTTTTTTGCAAGTAAAGTCAACTAAAAAAAAGCATCCATCGGGAGAAAGTACCCGTGATATCTCATTAAGCACCTGTTGAGGTTCCAAATAATGCAAAAAGCTAATGGTGCTGAAAACAGCATCAAACTGACCATTAGCAAAAGGAAGAGACTCAGCTTTGCCCTCAACAAAAATCAAGCGTGGATGGTGGCGGTTGGTCAGCCTTGCCATCCGCAACATATTACTAGATAAATCTAATCCGGTGCCCTGCAAATCTGGGAACTCAGTGGCAAGGCGTCCAAGTAAGCGTCCAGTGCCGCACCCAATATCGAGTATATTTGCTCGCTCTGGCAAATTGACGTACTCTAGCAAGCGTTTGTGGATGGCTCGATAAAATACTGAAGGAAACAGCCAATCGTAGCTTGATGCCCAACGATCGAAAAGGAACTTTTTGTTATTCAGAAAGTCATAAGTCATTAGTTTTCGCAGTTTACCTAAAGCCCGATGCTTGTTTAGGGTAAGTGGCTGCGCCTCCTTTGAAGTTGGTTAACTATAGCTTTGCAGTCCGGTAATATCTAGCCTAACGTTTGGCAAAATACTTATGCTCACCTCGGCAAATTATCTGGAATTTTAGCACTTGAATGTGTAGTTAATAGTGTTCCTAGAGAGTTTAGCTATCTTTAATGGAAAACTAAAAAACGAGCGATCGCTGCATAAAACTATTAAACCCGACCGTATGTATTCATAGAGGTTCAAATAAAAGAAACCCAATCTATTTTAAAAATATCAAGGAGAATGGTTATGTCAAGCTTTATTCAAATGCAGTTACACAAAGATCTATTGCATCCAGTCCGCGAATGGTTGGAAACGTTAGAAATTCATAACTCTAAATTGGCTCATTTCCTCTGCAAAGCTATTCCTGCTCAGTGTCCATTTGAACGAGACATCACTGTGTTTGGTCGCAAGCTATTTCACATTCCACCAATGTGTAAATTAAACCCTCTGTACGAGGAAGTAGTTGGATTGCGTTTCAGAGCGCTCTGTTATCTTGCCGATGAATGCGGTGAAGATGTCACAGCCTATTGTTAATAGTTAATGGTATCGTTGTTCGATCTAGCAGCTATCGGTAATTGCAGATTTACGGTTGTTACTCCCTCAGATTTATACTAAGCTAGCGTACACCTAATTAGATGTCTGGCTATTTAGTAGCTGACACCTCGAAGACAGTGTTTCCAAACCGGATTGTTGCTTACCGTACCCTGCTGAAATTATTAACATCATCATGACGCACATCTTACTGATTGAAGATGAAGTCAAACTGGCACGATTTATTGAATCCGAGTTGAATTATGAAGGTTATCAAGTTAGCATCGCCTACGATGGATTAACTGGACTGACCGCAGCACGGGAATTGGATCTAGATTTAGTGATTTTAGATTTAATGCTGCCTGGTTTGTCAGGGTTGGAAATTTGCCGCCGTCTGCGAAGTATTAGTAATGAAGTGCCAATAATCTTACTAACCGTCAAAGATGAAGTGAGCGATGGCATTGCAGGCTTAGACGCTGGTGCTGATGATTACGTAGTTAAACCCTTCAGCATTGATGAATTATTAGCCAGAGTCCGCACTCACCTGCGAAGAAGACATCAAGCAGACACCGCAGATATTTTAGAATTTGAAGACTTGAGTTTAAATCGTCGCACGCGCCAAGTGTACCGATGTCAACGGTTAGTTGAATTAACCGCTAAGGAATTTGATTTACTAGAATATTTTCTGATCCATCCGCGACAAATAATTACATGCGATCGCATTTTAGAAGAAGTCTGGGGTTACGATTTGATGGGTGATGCTAACGTCATCGGCCCTTATATCCGCTACCTGCGGCTAAAACTTGAAGCTAATAACGAAAAGTGCCTTATTCAAACCGTCACTGGTGTCGGCTACACATTATCTAGTTAGTGGCATTGGGTATTTGTCTTTCGTGCTTCCTCTACCCCCATCTCTCCAGTCTAGTTTTAAATAATTTAAAAACCCAAATTTTTCTATGTTAGGAGAATTTGGGCTTTTTGGCAATCTCAGCAACAACTCATGCAACTGCGAGTTAATTATATTAGGATGCACAAAGCTGTCATCATTCAAAATCTCAAGTGGCATGACTTATTTAGAAACAGCAGCGCAATTTTACCGCGAAGTCGCCCAAACCCCAGAAGTTGGACTTTGTTGTGTGCAAAGTACCCCCCTGCAACTACCAGGATTAAAAATTCCTTTGCCAATGCAGGAAATGAACTATGGTTGTGGTACTACTGTTCACCCGACTGAACTAGGAAACCAGCCGACTGTGCTGTATGTCGGTGTTGGCGGTGGCTTAGAAGCTTTGCAGTTTGCTTATTTTTCCCGTTATGCAGGTGCTGTAATTGCCGTTGAACCAGTTGCGGCTATGCGAGAAGCCGCGGCACGCAACCTAGAAATTGCTGCTCAAGAGAACCCCTGGTTTGACACCAGTTTTGTAGAAATCAGGGAAGGCGATGCTTTCAACTTACCTGTTGCTGATGCTACTGTCGATATCGTGGCACAGAATTGTCTTTTCAACATCTTTGAACCAGAAGATTTAACTCGTGCTTTAAAAGAAGCGCATCGGGTATTAAAACCAGGTGGACGCTTGCAGATGAGCGATCCTATTGCTACTCGTTCAATTCCAGTACATCTTCAACAAGATGAGCGACTCAGAGCCATGTGTTTATCAGGGGCACTCACCTATGAAGAGTATACTGAAAGGATTATCAATGCTGGCTTTGGTCAAGTTGAAATTCGTGCGCGTCGTCCTTATCGTCTACTAGATTCCCAGACTTATAATTTAGAAGAAAACCTACTTTTAGAAAGTCTGGATTCTGTTTGTTTTAAAGTTGCGATTCCAGAAGATGGCGCTTGTATTTTCACAGGTAAAACAGCAATTTACGCTGGTTCTGAACCCTTCTTCGATGATTTAGCAGGTCATTTACTTCAACGAGGTATTCCCGCAGCCGTGTGCGATAAAACTGCTGCGAAATTAGCAGCTATTAAGCCAGCAGAAATAATTGTTACCAATTCCACTTGGCATTATAGCGGTGGTGGTTGCTGTTAATTTTTTATTTAATAATTCAGTTATCAGGAGGAGGTAGTGACGGGTAAGTAGGGGTCTCGCGCTAGATGCTACCCTTTGGGAACGCTGTCAGCGAACTAGCAGCGAAACCCGTCCAACGAAGTTGTTCTACTTCGGGAGGCACTGCCCTTCAAAATTGGGAATAATTCTGTAGGCTGAAAAAATCAATGTAAAATTTTAATATTTGACTAATAACATTCTGAATTCTAGATTCTGATTTCTTATTTATAAATCCTAAAATGTTGTTAATTGGTTTATTTTTAGCTACGCTTTTTTTAGCATATTCTAATGGTGCAAATGATAATTTTAAAGGTGTAGCAACACTATTTGGTAGCCGGACATGCAGTTATCAAACAGCAATTTTGTGGTCAACTTTTACAACTTTTGCTGGTGCGGTAGCTGCAACTTTTTTAGCAAGTACATCAATTCAAAATTTTTCAGGAAAAGGACTAGTACCAAATGCGATCGCCAATGCACCAGAGTTCCATTTAGCAGTGGCGATCGCTGCTGGTATAACCGTACTCATTGCCACTCTCATGGGTTTTCCTATTTCCACAACTCACAGTCTAATCGGCGCTATTGTTGGTGCTGGATTAATAGCGATCGGACTCAAAGTTAATTTTGCAGCTTTGGTAGCTTCTTTTGTTTTACCCTTATTATTCAGTCCAATTATTGCTACTTTGTTAGGAGCATTAATTTACAGTTTATCTACCTATATCAACTACAAATATAACTTAATAATTAACCAGAAAATGATTGATACTTGTCATTTTATCAGCGCAGGAATTATTAGTTTTGCTAGAGGATTTAATTATACTCCTAAGATTGTGTCACTGATTTTGATTATTGAGTATTTTTCGATTCAGGGAGCAATGATTACCGTTGCGATCGCAATGGCACTTGGCGGCTTACTCAACTCCCAAAAAGTAGCAATAACAATGAGTGAAAAAATTACCTTAATTAATCATACTCAAGGATTATCAGCAAATATAGTAACAGGAGTTCTAATTATTATAGCTAGTCAGTTTGGGCTTCCGCTTTACATAACTCACCTTTCAGTCAGTTCTATTTTTGGAGTTGGACTGATTGGTAAAAAATTTAATCTCCGTGTTTCATATCAAATACTAATGTCGTGGATTTTAACTTTACCTATTGCCGCAGTTATTAGTGGAATAACCTACAGATTATTACAGGGCTAAAAATATTGAAATATATTTTAATCAAATTTAAGGAGTGGTAAATAATGCAAACTCAATCAAAAAATACACTAGATACATCTGTTACGCAATTTAAATACAAACTTAACTCTTCTTTAAGAAAAAAAGAAATCACTGTTTTACAAATTAATCTTGGTAAACGCTGTAACCTGGCTTGTAGCCACTGTCATGTTGAAGCTAGCCCAAAACGTACAGAAGAACTTTCCGCAGAAATTTGTGAACAATTGATTTCACTAATTCATAAGTTTCCAGAAATAAAAATTGTGGATTTGACTGGTGGCGCACCCGAAATGAATTATGGATTTAAAGCACTGGTAGAAGCAGGAAAGTCAACGGGTAAACAGGTAATTGTCCGGTCTAACTTAACTATTTATTTTGAAAATGGTTTTGGCGATTTACCAGAATATTTCGCTAAACATCAGCTAAGAATTGTGGCTTCCCTTCCCTGTTACTTATCAGATAATGTTGATAAAATGCGGGGTACTGGTGTCTTTGATAGTTCAATCAAAGCTTTGCAGTGGCTTAACAAACTCGGCTATGGTAAAGAGCCAAACTTAATTTTGGACTTGGTATTTAATCCTCAGTTACCTACAGGTAAAAATTTCTCTTTAGCTCCAGAACAGAGCAACTTAGAACAAGATTACAAAAAGTTCTTACAAGAACATTTTAATATTGTATTTAATAACCTATTCACCATTACCAATCTGCCAGTTGGTAGAACTAAAATACATTTAGAACGAAGAAAACTGTACACCAGTTATTTGCAGTTTTTAGAATCGCATTTTAATCCCAGTACCATTGAACATTTAATGTGTCGTGATGAACTTTCAATAGATTATCTAGGTAATGTATATGATTGTGACTTTAACCAGATGATGAATTTGCCCGCACAAACTCGTAACGGTGAAATCTTGACAGTTGCCAAATTGCTAGAAGCTGGTAGTTTAGACTTAATTAGTGAAGTGCAAACTGCTGCTTATTGCTATGGTTGTACTGCTGGCTGGGGTTCCAGTTGTGGTGGCGCTTTGCTCTAAAGGCAGCAAAAATACCAGGTCATTAGAAATTGAGGCTACTTCAAGTAATAAAAGGACAATTTTGTTACAAATTACGTTACGTATGTAAGTAGAAGGACTCAATTAAACTAAAGTTCGTAGTATGGGCTTGAGCCATTAAAACGTTTGTTAAGAGCGATAAATCGCTGACTACGAACAAAGCTCCAATCTTACATTTAATTATGTCTACCTACTTATCACTAATAGTCCAATGGACTTATGATGATAATTACTTAAGTCTCCTTACACCACACTAAAAAGCCGTGGAATTTTCTAAATTTACACGGCTTTTATTTTTTTATTAGACATATCCACTCCACGAATTAAAAAATATAGCAATACTATTGATGTTGGTAAAACCAAACAAGTACCTCAACAGTGGAACTGAAACATAGCGTATTCATCCAAATACTAAATACAGGATAAAGTAAAACCCTCTTGCTATTGATGAGAGCAAGAGGGTTTTAGTAGAAAAATAAACCTGGCATCGAGCTATTTTAGCGTAGGGCAACCCCTAAACTATCGTTGCCGCAGCAGCGTTTCACCTCTGAGTTCGGGAAGGGTTCAGTGTGGTTCCACCGCGCAATAGACACCAGGAAAGCTTTTGAATTGTTACAAAACCCTGAAGGCTGCAAGGAATGCGAAGATTGCTTTTTTGTTTGTTGTAGAGGTCAAGCCCTCGGTCTGTTAGCACGG
>LWTK01000043.1 GCA_003326205.1 Nostoc sp. ATCC 43529 | reverse complement strand
CTGATTACTCTTCATTCAGAGATTCATCAATTAGTCAGTTTAGTCAACATCGCCAGTGGGAAGATGGCATAACATGGAAAAGTTCTCTTAATAACTTGAGATTAATTATTCAACCTTATATCTTTTACCATTTGCTGTTACCTTGGTTAGATGTATTCAACATTCCTGGGATGAAACGCTGTTTCCTTAAGTTGATTGAATTGATGAATGATTTTCGAGCTTCTCCGATTCGTTTCTCTATTGCTAGCTAGTCTTTATCTCTATTTTTTCTTTCCCGAAGGTAACAAAAGAGGGATTAATTTTTGGTAGAACTCCAAGGATTTGCTAAGAATTTGGGAGACACTCTAAATCAATTTCAAACAGATACAACAGGTGTTTTACAACAAACAGCACAGGAAATTAATCAAGCTGTAGATCAGAGTATTCAGGGAATGACAGCCCAGCGAAGTGCTTTTGAAGCTAGTGCAGTACAGGCTGCTGATACGTTCCGAGGAATTCGAGAAGAACTGCAAAAAGCCCTACAAGAACGTGCAGCAGTAGAACAAGAGATGCTTCAAGCTACTCGGACTGGAATTATTCAAATTCTCACCCAAGCAAATAGAACTTTTCATGAGCAAACTAATACTCTCAAAACAATGGGCGATCAAGCTTCTGGCTTGATGAATGATGCTAAAGATAATCTTCTGGCTACTTTAGGAAATATCGACGCAACGCTCACAGCTACCCGCACAACAGTAGAAGAAGATTTGACAAAATTCCGGCAAGAATATCAAGCAAATTTACAGATATTTTTTCAAGAACAAAACAACTTACTTGAAGGAACACTAGGCAAACAGCAGCAAGGATTATCTCAGGTTGTAACAAATCTAGATCGAGTTTTCCAACAAGAATTCCAAAGACGTATTACGTTAACTAAAGAAGTAGACGGAAGTATGACTAAAATTCAGATATCTGTTGAACAAATTAATAAATTAGTTACTGCGGCTGGATTAAACGATGCACAACGCCTAATACAACTAGAAAATCTTGCTCGTGGTATTGGTGAACAATTGCAAAAAGTGGACAATTCATACAGAAATTTGAATCAACAATTAAATCATAGCCTTCAGTCTTGGCAGAGCCATCTTGAAGGCTCTATGCAAAGAACTGTTGGCTTACAAGAAAGCTTTTTCCAACGAGCAGATACTTCTATGGCTAAAGTTTGCGGAGGTTTACTTAAAACAGCAGAAGTTCTAGTCGCTGTACATGATAACCGCCAATTTGGTAATGGTGGAAGGAATCATGGATGATTTTATCAGAAGTGAAATGGATGCAGAAATTATAGAAGATGATGACTCTAGCATCTATCTGTCTATTGGCGACCTCATGTCTGGTTTATTAATGTTTTTTGCCTTGCTATTTATTACTGCACTACTCCAACTAGCAGAAAAAGATGTACCAAAACGGGTAGTAATTGGTAATGTTGTAGGACAAATGAAAAGCAATAATATTAATGTCAAAGTTAACCCAGAAACTGGAGATGTCAGTATCCAAGAATCGATTTTATTTGCCCAAGGAAGTACAGAACTGAAACCAGAAGGTAAAGCCTTTCTACGCAGGTTTATTCCTGTTTACAGTGGTGTAATTTTTTCCAAGCCAGAATTTGAGAAGGAAATTAGCCGCGTAGTTATAGAAGGCCATACAAGCTCGGAAGGAGACGACAAAACCAACCTAGAACTAAGCGTGTTGAGGTCATCATCAGTTTATCGATACATTTTTTATGACATGAATTTCTCTACCCAAGCACCTTTAAGCCAGAAAATATTAGCTGCTGGGCGGGGAGAAATAGAAGCTGACAAAAAACGTGATAATCCAGGCGATCGCAAAGTAGTTTTCCGCTTTCAGTTTCGCAGTGATGAGTTAAAAAAAGATATCACTAAAACCTCTCTTTAAAGGTCAATAAATCTTGAATTTTGAGTTTTCTATTCCTTCCCTACCTGAAATCCCCCAGTGTAGCCCTAATCAACTGATTCAGCTTGCAAAAAACTTACCATATGCAACAATATCAATACCAAGTGTTGATAAAGTATTGGAAGCGATCAAACAGGGTAAAGTCGATCGAGTAAGTAAGTTGGACTGGGTTTACTGTATCCATGCTAAACCACAATGGGATCGCCAAAATATTGACCAATCCTACAAAACATCAGCAGCCATTTGGAAAGTAGCAATTTCTAATTCATGGTTGCAACATCAGCTATTGTGGCGTTTAGCTCTTTATTATGGCGATGGACAAGAACAGGTGTTAGCACTGTCTCTAGTTGAATCTTTTGATATCTTTGCTAATTCTGACTTAATTAGTCAACTCTTACCAGTTAAAATTATTCGGGCGTTTCGCACTACACAAGCGGGTAGAGAATTGGCGAAAATTGCTTGTGAAAAGCGTGTTAATCGAACTGGATTGCTAAACAACATCCGAGAGTATTTACCTGTTTGGATTCCATTATTCACTGATTTTATAGAAGAGATAACCCCATATTTTACTACCATTAGTTCTCCAAACCATCAGCAGGTTGAATGGCTGTTAATTTGTTTAGATGAAATTTCAGATAGCCAACAAATCAAGGCTGTTAATCATTTGCTAACTAATGTTTCCAATGATATAGCAAGCAATCATTCGTTACTGGTTGATTGGTTGCGAAAAAATTATAGAAATGGGGAAAATTGGTATAAACTTTCAGATCCAGCAAGGCAAAAACTTCGAGACTGGATTGGAGGTATCAATTATGGTGATTTCCAAAAGTTAGTAAATATAATATTGAAGAAGCTCGATTTACAAAACTTCGAGTCAAATCGGCTACGTAGCCGAAAGGAATTTTGGGCTAATTACAGTAACCGCTTTGAACGGCTTCGCATCTTGTTGCCTAAGACATCACAAATTGCTATAGGGTATCAAATCCAAGGTGATGTTGATTTACTAGAGGATGATGGTAGCGATCCTACAGAGGTTTGTATATTTGATTTTGGTGAGTGGTTTGTAGTTGAATTCTTTCGTGGAAGAGGTAGTGAGACGCGCCTATTTCCTAACAATTCTAGAAATCAGCAAATCCTTTTTGGTGAATCCAGACTTTCAGTCAAACGCATTCGTTGTCTGGGTGGTGATAGACACGATCATGTTTTTCTTTGGCAGGAATTTTCCCCCGCTTGGCTTAAAAATCATGGAATTCTGCCTAATCCAAATACCCAGCCTTCCAGAAACCCAACAGTAGATCAATTGCAAGAGCGACAATACAAGCTTGAGCGCTGGAAAATAGAAATTGAACGTTTAGAACGGGAAGCTAGAGCTTACGTATGATGTTAGAAATACTATTTGAAGGCGATGTACAACTTCATACTCTCACCTCTCCCGTTACCCCATTTTAGTGTTGCCACACCACTACTTAAGATTTACCATTTTGCTTTGAAATAGCATAGTTACTTATGCTGTTTGTTGATATTAAATGTCAGCCGTCAACAGTCAGCAACCAACAAGAAAAGATGTGGTGTATATGTGCCGTAGCTTATTACTAGTACATATTAATACTATATTCTTTTTTTACTTTATACACTGTATAAATGCTAGAATCCTCAGGTAGACAGTTAGGATACCTAGATGGCAGTTGTAGCTAACTCAATCAAGTTTGGTACAGACGGCTGGCGGGGCGTAATTGGAGATGAGTTCACCTTTGAACGCCTAGCCCTAGTCGCGCCAGTCGCTGCACAAGTACTATATAATACATATTATTCTACGGTGGGTAGCCGGACGATAATTGTCGGTTACGATCGCCGCTTTATGGCGGAAGACTTTGCTCGTGCTGTCGCCGATGCTGTCACCGCCATTGGATTTGATGTTTTACTTAGTGAAACCTACGCCCCAACCCCAGCTTTTAGTTGGGCAGCAAAACAACTTAATGCATTAGGGGCATTAGTAATTACAGCCAGTCATAATCCGGGCGCATATTTAGGTTTAAAAGTCAAGGGATATTTTGGTGGCTCGGTGTCGCCAGAAGTTACACAAGAGATAGAAGCACTTTTGCCAGAAGGAGTACCACCAGCAGCTACCCCAGGCAAACAAGAGAAGTTCGATCCTTGGCCGAGTTACACCCAAGCACTCGAACGTAAAGTTGATATTGCCAAGATTAGAGAAGCGATCGCCTCTGATAAACTGACGGTATTTGTAGATGTCATGCATGGCGCTGCGGCTGGGGGGTTGGCACAACTTCTAGGCGATAAAGTTAAAGAAATCAACAGCGAACGCGACCCATTATTTGGTGGTGGTGCGCCGGAACCCTTGCCGAAATACCTTTCCAAGCTATTTGAAGTTATCAAAACTCACCGAGAAACAAATAAATCCAGTTTATCTGTAGGATTGGTATTTGATGGAGACTGCGATCGCATCGCCGCTGTAGACGGGGAAGCCAACTTCTTAAGTTCCCAAGTGTTGATTCCGATACTAATCGACCATTTAACCCTACGGCGCGGCTTTAAGGGTGAAATAGTTAAAACTGTTAGTGGTTCTGACTTAATGCCCTTTGTAGCAGAACTACATAAACTCTCAGTATTTGAAACACCAGTTGGTTATAAATACATCGCTGACAGAATGCTAGCCGCAGAAGTATTGCTGGGTGGGGAAGAGTCAGGTGGAATTGGCTATGGCAGCCATATTCCCGAACGCGATGCACTGCTATCAGCATTGTATGTCCTAGAAGCGATCGTCGAATCTGGTTTAGATTTAGGTGAGTATTATCGCCACTTGCAGCAACAAACAGGATTTACCTCAGCATACGATCGCATTGATTTACCCTTAGCCAGTATGGAAGTGCGATCGCGTCTTTTGCAACAGCTACAAACCGAACCTTTAAAAGAAATCGCCGGCAAAGCAGTAATTGATTGCCAAACAATCGACGGCTATAAATATCGCCTCGCTGACAAAAGCTGGTTAATGATTCGTTTTAGCGGAACTGAACCAGTTTTACGCCTTTACTGCGAAGCCCCAACACTAGAACAAGTGCATCAAACTCTTGCTTGGGCGAAACAGTGGGCAGAGTAAAATATTAGTCATTGGTCATTAGTCATTAGTCATTAGTCATTAGTCATTAGTGAATAAATGCTCAATGCCCTATGCCCCATACTTCTCTGCGAGAGGCTGCGCCAACGACTACGCTCAGTACAAGTGCCCTATGCCCCATGCCCAAATTATTAGTAGTAGCCACAGGAAATCCAGGTAAATTGCGGGAAATGCAAGCTTACCTGGCAGATTCTGGCTGGGAATTAATCCTCAAACCTGAAGAATTAGAAATTGAAGAGACAGGGGAAACCTTTGCCGCTAATGCCTGTTTAAAAGCATCACAAATCGCCAAATCCACAGGAAACTGGGCAATAGCAGATGATTCTGGTTTAGAAGTAGACGCATTAAATGGCGCACCAGGTGTATATTCGGCACGTTACGCCAAAACAGACTCAGAACGCATTGCTAGGTTACTGAAAGAATTAGGTAACGAAGTAAATCGCCAAGCTCAATTTGTTTGTGTAGTGGCGATCGCTAGTCCTGATGGTGCGATCGCATTACAATCTGAAGGTATTTGTCGTGGTGAAATTCTTCATGCACCTCGTGGTGATGGTGGATTTGGTTATGACCCAATTTTTTATGTACAAGAGTTGCAATTGACCTTTGCCGAAATGACACGGGAATTAAAAAGGTCAATTAGCCACCGAGGCAAGGCTTTTACAGCTTTACTTCCGCAACTGGAGAGAATTAAGAGTTAGGAGTTAAGAGTTATGAGTTGTGAGTTTAGGAATAATCAATGAAGATTTATCATAATTCCTAACTTGTACAGACGCGATTAATCGCGTCTCTACCATAAATCTTGTACAGACGCGATTAATCGCGTCTCTACTCATAAATTTTTTTAAACCGCTTCTGTGTTCTTTTCGCCGGTACGAATCCGAATCACTTGCTCAACAGGCGAGATGAAAATTTTACCATCACCAATTTCACCAGTGCGGGCGGCGGCGATAATTTTGTCCACCACCATATCAACTTGATTATCATCAACTACAATTTCCACTTTGAGTTTTTGGAGAAACTCAACAGTGTACTCAGAACCTCGATATCGTTCAGTTTGACCTTTCTGGCGTCCGAACCCCCGGACTTCAGAAACCGTCATTCCAACAATCCCAGCGTTAACCAAGGCAATTTTCACTTCATCAAGCTTAAATGGGCGGATAATAGCTTCTACTTTTTTCATTTCTTTGACTTGTGATTTGTACTAGCTTCGTTTATCTATCTAACCAGATCTGTTGTCTGAAACTGTAACTAGTAGGGTGTTTGCTAAAACATATGTAATAATTGCCACGTTTTTCAAATTGTAGATGTTTGGTGTGAGTGCTTTTGAAGCCAGAAACAGCCTCAATTAACTAATTCGATAATCCTTGAACTTGTGACGTGACGAAGTTACTGCCAAATTAGCATTCTTTATTATGTGGTGTGTGTGACCTGAAAATAGATAAATTCTACTATTGAGTAGATTCGCTGAGATGTTTAAAACAGTGATGAAAGATAAATATGACAATAGCTATGAAGGTTGCTGCTGACTGTGGGAGTGTCAACTAACGTTTTTGATGTTCAAACAAGGGACGTACAATTAAATATCCAGCAGTAAAGGCAGTAAGCATAATTAACAAGATGGTAATAATTAACCACCAGCCGCTAAGTTCCTTGGGATCAGGCTGGGCAGTAGAATAATAACTGACTTCTTGTTCCTCTATAAAAACTGGTTCTGGTGTAGGGAATTTTATTTCCATCACAGGTGGAGAAAACTCCTGGCGGCTTTTTTGAGATGGATGCGAACGAGAAACCTGTTGAGGTGGAGGTGGCTGTGTTACTTGCTGCTTGCGGGCAGTTTTAACGTTGCCAGAAGCTTGGGAAGCTTGGTGTTCGCTAAACATCCCATAGGAATTTACAAAATTTTGCAAGTGTGAAAAAGACTCAACGACTTTGGCGATTTCTTGGCGTAGTAGTTGATTTTCTTGTGTTAATTGCTGGTTTTTCGCCGTCAGTGCATCTAGCCTAGCTTGGGTTGCTTGCAACTCCATTGACAATTCCCGGTATACAGATAGTGGTACAGAGGGAGGATAGGGTTGACTAGTCTGTGTTGGCGAATTCCTGTGAACAGAACCTGTGGTTGTTCGCATTGGGGGCTTGGTATTCAAAATAAAAGTGATTAGATCGTACAGAGATGCTAACAGAGAAAGTTAGCCCTGAAACTATGCCCAAGAATAATAGAAAAATGCCGAGACGGCAAAGATTTTTTATTAGGCACGGGGCATTGGGCATTGGGCATGGGGTAAGCAGGAAGTGTGGGAGGGGTGGGAGGTGTGGGAGGATAGGGAAAAAATCTTTCCCCCCTATCTCCCCACACTCCCGACACTTCCCCATCTCCCTAGTCCCCACTCACAAGTTCCAACAATGGAAAAAAGTGTCCCACAGGGCCTTGCCCTTCGCCAATATCTAAGGCGTAAGTCAGTGCAGTAGTTACATATTCTTTTGCTTGTTGAACTGCTGGCCACAAGTTTTTTCCCTTTGCCAAATTAGCAGCGATCGCAGCCGATAGTGTACAACCAGTACCGTGAGTATTTGTTGTCTCTACTTGCTTTGTTGTCAAAACTTCTAACTTTTCTCCATCAAACCAGATATCAATGCCACGCAAATTTCCTTGCATACCTCCACCTTTGACTAAAACGGCCTTTGTCCGTAGAGTTTTATGAATAATTTCAGCAGCGGCTTGCATATCATCCAAGGAATAAATTTCTAAACCACTCAAAATCTGGGCTTCGTAGCGATTAGGTGTGATGATAGCTGCCTTGGGAATAAGAGTATGACACAGAGTCTTCACAGCATCATCATCAATCAATTGTGCCCCGGTACGTGACACCATTACCGGATCGACTACCAGGTTATGAATTTGTAAAGTTTCTACCTGCTGGGCAACAGCAAAGATAATTTCTTGATTCAGCAACATTCCAGTTTTGGCAGCTTGTACGCCAATATCTTCAACCACTGCCTGAATTTGCGCCACAACAGCTACTGGTGGCATGACATCAACCCTATTGACTCCGAGAGTATTTTGTGATGTGACGCAGGTTATAGCGCTAGTACCGTGGACACAGTGAAAAGCAAAAGTACGCAAATCAGCTTGAATTCCTGCGCCGCCACCGCTATCAGAACCGGCAATGGTTAAAGCAACAGGTACTCTGGAGTTTTTTTGGGCGTTCATATCATGAAGATTACTTGTGAGATGTTATGGCAGTTGCCAGGTAGGTTAGGGCATCCCCGGATACCAAAAGATTGCCTATTGCCTATTGCCTATTGCCTATTGCCTGTTGCCTGCTTCCAATTGATTTTAGCGTCCAGTGTAACTTGGTTATAACTAATCCCTTGTCAACCAAGCCGATTCAATTGCAAGAAACTTTATCAAATCCTTGTATAAAGCCCTCTTTGTTCACATCTCCGGCTACGAATTAACAGAACTCACCACCTAGTTTGCATATATTATTGGCTTTTGTTGTAAAAAATCTAACTAAGTTCTGAGTATTTACTGATATCAATCACTGTTTGTGAAGGTTAGTCTAAACTGAGTTAACAAAACAAAATTCGCTTACACAGATTAAGACAGGTTTGACTAAGTTGTTACATTAGTCGCTTTAACTTAAAGGGTCAACCTACTAAAGTTTGAAATAATTCAGCTTTGACCACTGTAACTTTAAGTCCCCAGTTATCAGCCAGGGGTGCGTTTGCCTATGCCGATTTGGCAACTTCTGACCTCAGACAACGGATAAAGTTCACAGAAATTAGATACCAGATATGAATGCCGTCTTAAATTATAGTACTAGCGATGCCTATGGCGGGCTGCGCCTACGCGGTGGAGATTGGATTTGATTCTACTTCAAGGCGATCGATCAGACCAACGCACTAATCGTCCGATTTTCCTCACAACAGCCTGACGATTGACAGTATTTACATCCTTGGCTCAACCATCAGCGGTTGACAGGAGAAAAAATTTCCAGTTTCACAACAGCGTTTCTACAACCGATGCAATTTGAAATTGCGATCGGACAACAGTCGCTGTTGCAAAAAGTCTAAACAGACCATCGATTCAGATAACTACATAGCAATGAACTGAGTTGCTAAGAGTTTAATACCAATTCGCTTACACATTCTTGGAGTAAAACTATGGCTGGCAAAGTATACTACGTTTCTGGAACAGGTAACGATAGCAATGATGGTTTGAAAGAAGGAAGCGCATTTCGTACTCTGCAAAAAGCCGCAAACTTAGTGCAAGCAGGCGATACGGTATACGTTATGAACGGTACTTACGAACAAAGTAAATACCCTAAAAGTCCTGTACTAGGAATTTTTCAAAAACAGGGTACTCAAGACGCGCCAATTACATTCAAAGCCTTACCTGGTCACAATCCTCTAATCAAATCAACTAATTTCCAAGCCATCAACATTGTAGGTTCATCCTACATCGTCATCGAGGGTCTGAAGATGGTTGGTGCCAACGACCAAATTACATTAGAGTATGCAAAGTCTCAACAAAGTGATTTAGGCAATCCACTAACAAATGGAGCGGGAATTAACATTCAACCAGATAAAGCAAACAACAGTTCTCATCACATTACAATTCGTGGCAACACTATTAGTAAATTCCCAAGTGGTGGAATTTCAAGTAAAGAAGCTGACTATCTCATCATTGAAAACAATACTGTTTCTGAAACATGCTGGTATAGTCCTTGGGGAGCAAATGCTATCACCACTCTCAATAATCGGAACTTAGATAATAACACCACAGATTACAAAATTATCATTCGTAATAACGTAAGTTTCGACAATTATACTTACATTCCTTGGTGGGAAAGTGAGACTGGTAAAGCCACAGAAGGGCACGGCATTATGATTGATGCAGCCAATAGTCCGGGCTTAGATAATCAGCCATACAAAGGAAAAATTTTAATCACCAATAACATTTCTTATAACAATGGTGGTGCTGGTATCCAGGTATTTAAAAGTTCCAATGTTGATGTGATAAACAACACGACTTACCAGAATTCACAACATCCCGAACTCAAAGGTTCTGGTGAAATTTTAGTTAATGGTTTATCAGAAAATGTGAATGTTGTAAATAACATTATGTATGCTCAGTTAAATGGCAATTCATATGTTGTAAGCGGCTTAGCTAAAAATATCAAAGCTGACCACAATTTGATTTACAACACTAGTAATTACAACAAAACAGGAACTAATTTAATTCTAGGTAAAGATCCACAATTTGTGAATGCTGCGACTCGTAATTTTGCACTCAAACCTGGAAGTATTGCCATTGATGCTGGTTCCAGTGCCTTCAATAATGTAACTGGCAGAACTCTTCAAGATGGCGACGGCAATGGCACCGCAGTGGTTGACATTGGTGCCCACGAAGCTCCAACCATTAAAATTCCCACTCCAGAAATTCAAGTTCTCAATGGTGCTGTTGACATTGCAGATGGAACTACAACTGCCATCAACTTTGGTGATGCCATCGTTGGTAATACTCTGACCAAAACCTTTACGATTAAGAACATCGGTACAGCTGCACTAAACTTGAGTAATCTCAAACTCCCCGATGGCTTTAGTTTAGTGGGAACTCTCTCCACTAGTGTGGCTGCTAATGCTTCTGCTACCATAACCGTCGGACTCAACACCGCAACACCTGGCACTTATGGTGGCACTCTGATTCTGAGCAACAACGATAGTAACGAAAGTGCCTTTGACTTTGCCATTAGCGGCACAGTTAAACCTGTTCCCACTCCAGAAATTCAAGTTCTCAATGGTGCTGTTGACATTGCAGATGGAACTACAACTGCCATCAACTTTGGTGATGCCATCGTTGGTAATACTCTGACCAAAACCTTTACGATTAAGAACACCGGTACAGCTGCACTAAACTTGAGTAATCTCAAACTCCCCGACGGCTTTAGTTTAGTGGGAACTCTCCCCATTAGTGTGGCTGCTAATGCTTCCACCATCATAACCGTCGGACTCAACACCGCAACACCTGGCACCTATGGTGGCACTCTGATTCTTAGCAACAACGATAGTAATGAAAGTGCCTTTGACTTTGCCATTAGCGGCACAGTTAAACCTGTTCCCACTCCAGAAATTCAAGTTCTCAATGGTGCTGTTGACATTGCAGATGGAACTACAACTGCCATCAACTTTGGTGATGCCATCGTTGGTAATACTCTGACCAAAACCTTTACGATTAAGAACACCGGTACAGCTGCACTAAACTTGAGTAATCTCAAACTCCCCGATGGCTTTAGTTTAGTGGGAACTCTCCCCACTAGTGTGGCTGCTAATGCTTCCACCACCATAACCGTCGGACTCAACACCGCAACACCTGGCACCTATGGTGGCACTCTGATTCTTAGCAACAACGATAGTAATGAAAGTGCCTTTGACTTTGCCATTAGCGGCACAGTTAAACCTGTTCCCACTCCAGAAATTCAAGTTCTCAATGGCACAGTTGACATTGCAGATGGCATGACCACCATTGACTTTGGCAACACCACTGTCGGTAACACCCTGACTGAAACCTTTACCATTCAGAACATCGGTACAGCTGCACTAAACTTGAGTAATCTTGAGCTTCCTGACGGTTTTAGTTTAGTAGGAACTATCCCCGCTAGTGTGGCTGCTAATGCTTCTGCTACCATAAGCTTGGCACTCAATACTATTACACCTGGCACCTATAGTGGTAGCTTCAGTTTAAGCAACAACGATAGTAACGAAAGCCCCTTTGACTTTGCCATTACTGGTGTAGTTAAACCCACTCCCACTCCAGAAATTCCAGTTATCAATGGTACTAACGCTTCTGAGTTCTTACAAGGCAAAGCCCCAGCCAACAAGATTTATGGCTTTGGAGGGGCAGACAAAATAGTAGCTAATTTTGGAAATGACCAAGTTTGGGGAGGTGACGGATATGATACTGTCTGGGGAGGAGATGGTAATGACCTGCTCTATGGGGATAGTGGCAATGACTATCTGTGGGGTAATAATGACAACGATACTTTATTTGGTGGTATCGGTGATGACAAACTCTACGGTCGTGCAGGTGACGACTGGCTTTACGGTGGTAAAGGCAACGATGTGCTGACAGGAGATTATGGTGCTGATACTTTTGTATTAGCTTCAGGTGAGGGAACTGACTCGATTGTCGATTTTAAAGCAGGTATAGACAAAATTGCCCTTTCTGGTGGTCTCCAGTTTGGTCAATTGTTGATACAGCAACAAGGAACTCAAGCCTTCATTCTCGATAGTTCTGACAATCAAGTGTTGGCAAAGTTGGATAATGCCAGTGCAAGTATACTCTTGGCTCAGTCTTCTACGACTTTTATCACTATTTAGTTCTGTTTTTTGATAACCAAGTTTCTTCAAAGCAGGTGTAGGGAAATAACTAGACTCAAAAGATTTAGTATTGAGCAACTAAATTCTTTGATCGAGTTCCCTACGCCTGATTCCTATCAAGTGGTTGTGTTGCAAAAACTTAATATTTAATGCCATAAATAATTGGCCACACTTGATACAGCTACTGATTTGTTGGCGATCGCCAAGTTGCTAACCCTAAATCTAAAAACTTTGCCCATTCCGCCGCTAAAGGAATTTCTGTAAACGGAACGCGCACTGACTCAGTGGATTCGGAAAATACAAATTCTAACTCTATGGAACGGCCTTTATCGGGTGGATTTTCTATATTTACTAACTTGTCATCTACCAAAAGACGTATTTGTTGGACATTAACTAAAGAAAATGTTTCTAGTTTAATTGGCCCTTGGGGTGTGGGTTTACCCCAAGTTATAGAGTTTCCTTTTTGACCTAATACCGAATAAATATCATACTTAGCTCGTTCAAATTGCTCTGCCCAGACACGATAGGCTTCAACTTTTTGATACTCCCTTGAGCCTTGCCAAGCTAGCCAGAAAAACATTGCTAATAGAGGTAACCACAAAAGACCACGTTCCATCGTTTCAACAGTCCTGAGTTATGAAGTGAAGGTAAACTAAAGTGCAAATTACACCAACAAGGGGCACAGATAAGTTATGGTAGTGGGAAAACTGGCAAAAAGCGGTGATGAGTTAATATGAGAAAACTTATATTATTGTGCTTGTTTGTCATTGGGTTGGGAGCTGCTGTATTTGGTTTCCTGAATTTCCAGGGACTTGCAGTTAAAGGCGATTTTGAGACGATTTTGCTTGATTTTCGTGAAGATATTCCATCAACTGTGGTGGAACAGAATTTACAAGCGATCGCCAAACAATACAACGTTACACCCCAATTAGACAACAAATTTTCGGCGAAGGATAATGTGTATATTATCGAGGGCGATCGGCAACGACTCCAAGAACTGAAAAAATCTCAGTTTGCCCAAGCCACAGAAATCATAGAGCCAAATTATATCTACAGAAAGATTCCACAGCCAGGTGAAGCCGCTTGGCTGGGAGAATTTTTGCGGCCCGAAGAAAATGACGAGGTAAATCTCTCATTAACTGGCCCCAATGACCAATATTACAGCAAGCAGTGGAACTTGCACAAAATTGGCATCGAAGGTGCATGGAGTCAAACCAAAGGCAGCGGCGTCACCGTTGCAGTAATAGACACTGGCATTACCAAGGTGCGTGACTTGTATGAGACAAAATTCGTCAAAGGCTATGATTTTGTCAACGACAAAGAAAAAGCTGATGACGATAACGGTCATGGTACTCACGTTGCTGGAACCATTGCCCAAGCCACAAATAACAAATATGGCGTAGCTGGAATTGCTTATGAAGCCAGTTTGATGCCGCTGAAGGTACTGAGTGCCTATGGTGGCGGTACCGTAGCCGATATTGCCGAAGCGATTAAATTTGCTGCTGATAAAGGCGCAGATGTGATTAATATGAGCTTGGGCGGTGGCGGTGAAAGCAAGTTGATGAAAGAAGCGATCGAGTATGCCCATAGAAAAGGTGTAGTCATCATTGCCGCGGCGGGTAATGAAAGCGCCAACGGGGCAAGCTATCCAGCGCGTTATCCTCACGTCATTGGCGTTTCAGCGATCGGCCCAGACGGCGAAAAAGCACCCTATTCTAACTTTGGTGCAGGGGTCGATATCTCTGCTCCTGGTGGTAGTGAAGCTGGAAAGATTCTCCAAGAAACTATCAACGAAAAAGGCGAAGGCGTATTTCTTGGTTTCCAAGGTACAAGCATGGCTTCCCCCCACGTTGCTGGTGTTGCGGCATTAATCAAAGCTACTGGTATTAAAGAACCAGATGAAATTTTAAAAGTCCTCAAGCAGTCAGCACGAGTTATCCAAGATGATGGTTTGAACTATTATGGCGCTGGACAACTCAATGCAGAAGCAGCAGTCAAACTAGCTGTTGAAGGGCAAATCAGTTTTCAAGATTTCTTCCGGTGGTTACGGGATAATGGCTACCTGAATCCCGGCTTTTGGATTGACGGTGGTGCAGTAGCACTGTTACCGAAGATTTTAATGGTGATTGGTTCTTACCTACTAGCTTGGTTTTTACGGGTTTACTTCCCCTTCACTTGGAGCTGGTCTTTGTCTAGCGGTTTAATTGCTGGCAGTTCTGGCTTATTCTTCCTCAAAGGAATCTATATCTTTGACCTTCCCCAATGGCCTTTCCGGGTTTTGGGCAGTTCAATTCCAGAACTCGGCAATACCCTCCAAGGAAGTGATGCATTCAATCCTCTGTTTGCCAGCGTATTGATTCCTATTGTATTAATGGCATTACTGTTAGGACATCCTAGTTGGAAATGGTTTGCCATTGGTTCAACACTAGGAGTAGCAGCCTGCTTGACAGTAAGTGCTATTTACGACCCAGCAGTTTGGGGATTTGGAAATGTTAACTTAGCACGTCTGTTCCTAATCGCCAACGCCATACTTTGTTATGGACTTGCTCGTTTAGCATTGCAAAACGAAGAAAAAGCAGCATAAATGGGTATGGGGCATGGAGAAGAGGATGGGGGGATAAGGGGATGGGGAGATGGGGGGAAAGAAGAATTACTTTCTCCTCACCTCCCCATCTCCCCATCTCCCCATCTCCCCAGTGCCGAATCCCCAGTCCCTACTCTCCCAATCAGCACTATTTATGAGCATTACACTTACAGGTACAATTCAACGCCGTGATATTGGCCCAGGCGCATGGGCTTTAGTTACAGAAGAGGGTGTTACTTACGAAATCCTCAGAGGGGCAGATAAAGACTTACTCAAAGCCGGACAAAAAGCAAAAGTTAAAGGACAGGTGCGTGAAGATGTGATGACAGCTGCCATGATTGGCCCTGTCCTGGAGGTTAAATCTTTTGAGGTAATTAATTCTGACTAGTTGTAGAATCGAGAACCTGCTGGAGACGGCTTCTAAATTCACCTTTGGGATGACCTCCTTTTACCTCACCTACAATCTCAAATTCTCCTTCTGAAGAATTGCAAACAATGTAAGTAGGCCATCCCATTTCTGATTTATCAGGATACTGAGTCAATAAAATCTTGCGATACTTGCGGTAAGCAGCTGTATCCTGCATTTTCACATCGATAAATTCTAAACCCAGTTCTTCAGCCACCTTTTTGTCATAAAAAGACATTTTGTGGCAGATGCCGCACTCTTCAGAAGAAAACTTAATTACAGCTAAACTCATCGGTTGGCAACTCTTTGGTTTTAGGCTAGATATCCTAGCATAACGCCATGAAATATACCATATAGCAGGTTGTTAATGTCAACAAAAAGGGGATGGGGGGATGGGGAGATGGGGAGATGGGGAGACGCGGGGACGCGGGGACGCGGGGAATAACCAATGCCCAATGCCCAATGCCCCAAGTCGAAGAACGAGAAAGTAGGAATCTAGAAAAAAACTTAAGAATGTGATTAAATATCATAGCAATCATTTTAGAGTCACCTGTTTAGCTAAAAATAAAAGGAAAGCGATTCAGGGATTGGGTGACCAAGTTTTGCTCTAAGGTGACAATAAAGGGATATTCAAGGTCTACTAGCAGTAGCGACAAGGTGCATTCTGGGTATGTGGCAGTTTATGGAGGCTCATGATGTCTAACAACAAACTGCTGTGGCTCTAGGCATAAAAAAACCCCCAGTGGGTGTTAGCCAGCCAGGGGAGTTAGTTATCAGGGTGCATCTACCAATTAAATGTTCTGAGGTTGAACGCCATACTCCGGATAAATTTGTACAAAGGTCAATTATTTTTTAAAATAAAAAAACCCCAGTTGGTGTTAGCCTACTAGGGGAGTGAGTTATCAGGGTGCATCTACCAATAATGTTTTCTAGGGGCAGCCAGCATGTTCCGGAAAAAATGCTCTACCTCCAACAAGATTTGGAATTGGCGATCGCCTAGCGTTAGCAAGTCCACGAGCGTCTTTTAGATTCATCCCAATCACAAGGGTACTGGGCTTTGGTTTGAGATTTGTTCTGTCTACAAAAGAGTTTGCTCTGAACCGAAAAACCCTAATCCAAAATCTAAAATCTAAAATTCTTCGATGGTTCCAAACAAAAAAACCCCCAGTGGGTGTTAGCCAACCAGGGGAGTTGAGTTATCAGGGTGCATCTACCAATAATGTTTTCTCAAGTTAATGGCTATCCACCGGATAAATTATGCAGAAGTTGAGGTTATTGTTGTTTACTCACCAGAAAAAAAACTCTCAACAAGTGTTAGCCAATCAGAGGGGTTAGTTATCAGGTCAACCATTTTTGGATTTTGCCAAAAGTTCAGCCAGTCGCTGGGACGGGTTTCCCGACTTGTGGGTAGACACCTGGAGAGTGGCTTTTTGTAGGGTGCTAGGGTGACCTCAGGCTTGCGGGAATAGAGTAATAATTCTCCGTATCCGCGAGCCTCTGGCTACACCAACGTCAAGGGTGAAGAACAAGGCTTTTCAAGCTAGATTGCCGATTTTGGATTAAAGACGACACAAGGTTACAGGGCTTGATAGCGCAGGGTTAGCAAGTTATCGAGCGTCGGATTTTAAATTTTGGATTTGTTCCGCCCACTACGGGTGGTATGAACTGAAATAATTTTTAATCTAAAATCTAAAATTGGCACGATCAAATCTACCAATTATTCAATGATTAGTGCGCTACCTGAAAAATAGATGTGTGATGAGCAAAAAAAACCCCTAGTGGCTATTAGCCTACCAGGGGAGCTAGTTATCAGGGTGCATCTACCAATTAAATGTTCTAGGTTTAACCATCATGCTCCGGATAAATTTCCAAGAAACTTGATTATTTTTGTGTCAAACAAAAACTACTACAGTTTGCCAGAATTTTGACTATGTTTTAGATAGGGCGCTTAAGCCCCTGGTTTGGTTAATTGAGATGTTCGCTGGGTTTTTGCTGTGCTGTGATAGCGGATATTAAGCGATTTAGGGGAGTTAAAGATCGAGGTACATTCATCTGCCAATCAAGTATTCTAAAGTTAAGCATTATTTTCTGGCGGAGAATATCTGCGTTATGTCAAGTTAGTTTAATTACTTACAGCAGAATTGAGAATTCATAATTTGGAATTTGGCAGCAAAATTAGAACTTATATCTGGTTTTTCGAGCTAAGGTTGTGTACTTCACCAAATTGAAATTTGCTGTATAATTCTAAGCTCCCAGTGTAAAACGTCTTCCTGAGGAGAAGTTGAGATCGCCAAAAGCTGCCGCTTTGAATTCTCTTTGTGTCGGGGTGTTAGCTCTAACTATAAGTGTTCACACGAACTTGATATTAGAGGTTGCTGTTGTTTGCCAAAATAAAAAAACCCCCAGTGGGTGTTAGCCTACTAGGGGAGTTGAAGATCAAGGTGCATCTACCAATAAAGTGTTCTAGACCGAACTAATCCAATCCGGATAAAGTTGTAAAGGTAGAAAAGCTAAAACAACTAAAAATCAGAAACATTCAAGGGTGGGATGCATCTAAGTTATCAGAGGGAGCGAAAAATCGACTTGAAACTTTCGCGTTTCAAACCGAATTTAGGAGGCGAGCAGGAGAAGCTGTGACCCAGGAATTCCACATATCCGTAACCCCAGTAGGGCAAAACGACTACTTGGTGCGGACGGAACAAGTCGCGCCTGGGGTGCCATTGGCAGAAGAATTGGTGACTTGGCCTGTAGCTGATTGGTTGATGGCTGCTGGCCATTTGATGAATGACCCGTTGAAGTCGGTTCTGCAAGGAGATCCATTCGCCTCTAGCGGTCGGGAAAGCGATATTGCGAGAAATTCTGTTAATTTGGTGGCTTTAGGTCAACAATTATATAATGCCTTATTTCAAGGTACTCTCAGAGATAGTTGGATTACTGCCCAAGGTATTGCCCAGAATCACCAACAAGTACTGCGCTTACGCTTGGGGCTGAAAGACACGAGGTTAGCTCGTTTGCCTTGGGAAGTGATGCACGCAGGCGATCGCCCCTTAGCCACTGGCCCTTATGTTGCTTTTTCTCGTTTCCAAAGTGGAATTTTGGGGGCTTCTCGTTTACGATCCCTGCGGGGGGCTACGCCTACGCCAAATACTTTTACGCCAATGGAAGAAACTGGTGTCAAAGTATTGATGGTAATTGCTTCGCCCTTAGATCAAGTCCGTCTCGACCTACTCAAACAGGAAGCAATCAAACTGCAAGCGGAACTTGCGCGTCCAGCACCACGATTTGCTGAAGCTAGCAGTCATCTCCCAGAAATTGAACTCACTGTGTTAGACCAACCAGGACGGGAAGAACTGACCCAAGCTTTAGAGCAAGGCAGATACCACGTTTTACACTACTCTGGTCATAGCAACTTAGGCCCAAATGGCGGAGAAATTTATCTTGCCAGTCGCAGAACTGGGTTAACGGAAATTCTCACTGGAGATGATTTGGCAGGTTTGCTTGTCAACAATAACATCCAGATGGCGGTATTTAATTCCTGCTTGGGGGCTTACACAGCTACCTTGGGAACTTCTGAAGATACGGGGGAACGCAACCTGGCAGAAAGCCTTGTGAAACGAGGAATTGCCAGTGTTTTGGCAATGTCAGAGCGTATTCCTGATGAAGTGGCACTGACGCTTACTCAATTATTTTACCGCAATTTGAGTCAGGGGTATCCAGTAGATTTATGTGTCAGTCGGGTGCGCCAAGGATTAATTTCTGCCTATGGTTCTCACCAAATGTACTGGGCATTACCCATTTTGTATCTCCAGCCCGAATTTGACGGTTTTTTAACCCAGGAAAGTAGTTTACCGCAAAGTCCAGACTCGCTCAACCAGTATAGTTCGCCAGTAGGAACAATTCCTACTTCCATGTATGCTGCGATGGCAGACGATCCGGAAATGCCTTTAGGAATTGAGGAAATGATTCCTGCTGATTTGGGGCGTGATTCTAGCTTGGATTGGCTAGGTGAAGATACCTGGGGCGATCTCGTTGATGAAATCGAGTATGATGACCCAAGTTATGCAGAAGATTCGGCGATCGTTTCGGATTTGTTTCGGCGGCTGGATGAGCAAAAATCCGCCACAGAAATCGAGCAACAAATTCACGAAAATAGTCTTCCAAATAGGCAGGTTTCAGAAGAAATGACTTCCTCTTTGGAGGAAGCAGATTTGTGGGGAGAAATTCCAACACCGCCTCCTGAAGCTGTTGGAAACTCAGAAAGACATTGGCAAAATTCGGAGTTTTCTCGTAGATCGCAAACCCCATCTCCATCTAGAAATCGTAACCGACGGCGTAAGCTGTGGCCGATTGTTGGTGTTGTGGGAATAAGTGCGATCGCAATTGCCATCGGTTTAAATTGGTGGCAAAATCGACTACAAACAAATCTGTCGAAGATACCACCAATTCCTACTGAGTCTTTACCCATCGAAAAGCAACCAAGTATCGATTTAGAAACAGCGCCAACTGGAATCGTCACCGCCACCGCTACTGAAAGATTGAGCCAAGGCGATTTACAAGCTGGGTTATTTGCTGTGGAAGAATTACTCAATCGTGGTGCCTTTGCTGCGGCTGAAACTGCTTTGAAATTAGTTACAAATCAGCAAGCTGACGATCCATCTGTCAACTTTTTAAAGGGGCGATTAGCATGGCAATCAATCCAAACTGGAGATGCTAACTATAGCGTTGATGATGCTCGTCGTTACTGGGAAACTGCCGCCAAAACTAAACCAGATTCGCTTTTGTATAATAACGCTTTAGGATTTGCTTACTACGCAGAAGGTAATTTGAATCGAGCTAATGATTCTTGGTTCAAGGCTTTAAATTTAGCTCTCAAACCACAGAATACAGCTTCTAGCACAACATCCACAAAAACGCCATTACCTCAGGATGCTTTAACTTCCTATGCTGGTTTAGCTCTGGGACTGTATAAATCTGCACTAGATGAATCTAGCGCCAAACAAGCACAATATATGAATGAAGCGATAAAGTTGAGACAAATGGTAATGAAATCCGATAGCGTAAATTTTCAAGTAGATAAATTAGCTAAAAATTGGTTATGGACAGAAAAAGCTATTAAAGATTGGCGATCGCTTCTTCAAGAGAAGAGTCGAGAAGAGTAAATCAGAATTCAGAATTTCTTTATTTCTTTAAATTAACGTGAATTCGATAGACCTCACCCACCCAGCCTCCCTCTCCTTCGAGGAGAGGGAGGAGTAACGAAAAATTAGGCTTTTTACTCCCCTCTCGTATTAGGAGAGGGGCTGGGGGTGAGGTCAAAATCCTATACATCGAATTCACGGTGAAGAAGGCAGCTATGCTGAGGGCAGAGGGCAGAAGGGTGCAATACAGTCTGGGCTACCCTACGGGAACGCTCCGCGAACAGACCCAGACTGATTGCGAGTCACCAAATCTTCTCTTCGAGACGCACTCGCGTTCGATTTTGGTGTTCTTGTCTTAAACCGCAAGCTCGCTTTGGTCGCTCTCAGTGGGCAGGAAACAGAATTCCATAAAAGCCCTCTGCCTTTCTTGTTAAATTAAACTACTCTCAACTCATTTTATTCCTTCTTCTAAGCAGGCTTTGACAGCAACTATCAAAAGTTTTAGTGGTTTCAGTGTAGGCTTTAGGCTATTACGTAAGTGTTTGCGAAGGGTGAAATTTATGTGTCGTTTGATGCAAAGATATTTGTAATCTTAAAGGCATCCACTACAGCCTTTTGGAATTATTTTCTTGAAGTTGGGCTGTTTGCATACTCTACTAAATTTGAGAGCTAGTGAATTAATAAGAATAGTTCAAAAGTACTACTGTTGATTGAGATTTTAGGGGCAAAAATACCCAATGTGGGGCAGATTATATTAAGTAGTAAGAATAAGTGTTAAATATTGATGCAAAATCGGGTATTTTCTTGAATTAGCTTCGGGAATTTTCAGATTATATTTTCAATCATTAATAAATTTCAGGAGCAAATCAGGTGTTTACTTCAACGTTACTTGCTGCTGCAACCGCACCCCTGGAATGGAGTCCTTACGTTGGCCTGACTATGATTATCGCCAACATAATTGCCATTGCCTTTGGCAAATCTACCATCAAGTATCAAAATGCAGAACCAAAACTACCATCACCCAATTTCTTTGGTGGTTTTGGTGCACCTGCTTTATTAGCAACTACCGCCTTTGGCCATATCTTAGGGGTGGGCGCTATTTTAGGGCTGCATAACTTGGGTAGACTTTAGTTCTTGCTCAAGTTAGCCGTTATTTGATGATTTTTTGTCTCCAGCTTTGAGCCAGAAAATTACTTCTCTGGCTCTTTTTTGATTAAATACTGAGTTGTAAAGGCTCTGGGCAATGGGCAATAGGCAATGGGCAATAGGCAAAAGGCTCTAGGCAATAGGCAATGGGCAATAGGCAATAGGCAATAAGCTGTAAATTCTTTTGGAGTGAGGGTTTGACCATCGGTTTGTAGCTTAACCTAGTTGACAAATGCCATAGGTATCTAACTCTTAACAAACGTCCACTCTAATACTTTGATGGGGGCTTGTTGTAGTGCTTTAGTGAGTTCGGCGTCGCTCTCAAATTCGATCTGGGAGAGGTCGCAAGCTTCGATGTTGACGGTGAATTTCTCGTCTTGGAAAGGCCAGGGTTTGACAACAACTAAGCGATCGCTGCGTTGCATGATATCATAGCGTTGACCGTCGGGGCCTTTGGTAATTTCTAAAAAGCGTTCATCAGCAGGTAATTCTTGTTTACAGAGGATCAGAGAAAGGCGATCGCACCATTGCATAAATGCATAAGCTGCATCAACTTCTTCCTTTTCAATACCTAATTCCTCGCGCCAACGTTTTTGATTTTCGAGTTGCTCGTCTAAAAGTTTGTCTAGTTTTGGAGACTGACCCCGGCTTGGCTCATTTAAACGACTAATGTGCATAGAAATTAATAGAGCTACCCACCGTCCACGGTAAAGGGCATTCTTAGCCAAATTAGCAGTTTTCTCAACACCGGCTTCAATATCACTGTCACTCATCAGAGTGAAGTCTCTTGGCGCACCAGCTTTAGTCAGATTATAGTCTTCCCACTCTTTTTCTAAATCATCGTGATGGGAAATTGCAGCTACTGTTTCATATAATCGGACTGGAGCATCTTTACGCCGCCATTGTCCTGCTAGCTGTGCTGCTAACAAAGCATGGGCACGATGATAAATAATTTCCCAACCATTTTGAGTCGCGTTGACAATCACAAATCAATCTCCTGCTCTATACTTTTGATTTAACGTGAATTCGGCAGACCTCACCCACCCGGCCTCCCTCTCCTACCAGGAGAGGGAGGAGTAAAGAAAAATTAGGCTTTTTGCTCCCCTCTCCTATTAGGCTGGGGGTGAGGTCAAAATCCTATACATCGAATTCACGTTGATTTAGGGTTGAATTAAATGGAATTCAGAATTCAAGAGTGAAACAAGCTTTATGCTTAGCTATTAGAGTGAAGGTGTGTATTTCACTAAATCTGCTGCAATTTCTGAATTCAGAAACATTACTCTGTATTGTTGCGTGTGGCTGAATGTTTATAGCCATTTATAGGGGCACACAGATGTGCATTGGTGTCAACTTAACGTGAAACCTGCTTTGTGAGAAGGTTTCGCCCTCACCCCCAGCCCCTCTCCCTTTGGGCTATGGTATACACACAAGTCTCTTTACTTGCACCTTTGTTGCATCGACTTGCACCTTTGTTGCATCGACCTGCACCTTTGTTGCATCGACTTGCACCTTTGTTGCATCGACTTGCACCTTTGTTGCATCGACCTGCACCTTTGTTGCATCGACCTGCACCTTTGTTGCATCGACTTGCACCTTTGTTGCATCGACCTGCACCTTTGTTGCATCGACTTGCAATAATTAACTTTCTCTTCTCTACGTTACGCAACAATTCTAAAAGACTTGTGTGTATACGGTAGCTCCCTTTGGGAGAGGGGAGCCAGAGATTTAATTCCCCTTCTCCTGTGGGAGAAGGGGTTAGGGGATGAGGGCGTGAGGGATGTGCAAAACGCCTACCTGATATAGCTTTGAGCTTAAGTTAACACCAATGACAGATGTGTGCCCCTATGGTGTGTCCTATCGAAACTAATATCAGCAAATACAGCTTGTTAATGATTCAAAATATTTGCTGATATTAACTTATTTTCTAACTGCTAACTATGGAATTAAGAGTGGCTTTCTAGGGGATTTGCAATGTATTTGAATGTTGGCTCAGAATTCCAAGGGCCACGCTCATCTTTACCATTGCCGTTTGTGGATAAGTTATAGTAAAGCGCAACAGTTTCATCTGGTTGAATATTACCAAAGAATGGATCTGTTAACTTACCCAGAGAATCTAGAGCTTTCATAAACATCTGGGTATGAGAAATTTCTCGTGTTAAAAGATGGACTAAAGTTTCTTTGGTTCCTTCATCACTTGCTAGCTTAATCAACTCTTCGTAAGTCTGACGAGCGCCAGCTTCGGCTGCAATATTAGCTCTCAAATCACGGACTACATCTCCGCCTTCATTCAAGTAACTTGCAGTCCAAGCGTTACCCTGACTATCTAAAAAGTGAGGGCCCATACCTCTTACTGCAAAGAGAGTACTTTTATAAGCTTCTGTTTGATCGGTATTTTTCGTATGAACTTCGATGAGTTTACCAACCATTTCTAGATGGCTAAATTCTTCGATCGCAATATCTTGGAGCATATCTTTAATTCCAGCGTTTTCCACATGGAATGATTGAACCCAATATTGCAAAGCTGCGCTTAGTTCTCCGGTCGCTCCCCCAAATTGCTCTAAAAGTAATTGAGCAAAACGAGGGTTTGGTTCCTTAACGTTGACTACATGAATAGGATCTTTTTTATGAAAGAACATAGATTTAAGCTTCCAAAAAACAGTTTGACAAATATTCGACTTGTATATAAGCTATCAACTTTAATTCACAATTCTTTCTATCACGCGGGATAAATGCTAAATCCAAAAGTTAGATATTAGATAAAAGAGGCTGTATCGAAATTACATGAGAATTCGCATTTGGCATGTATAGCATGAAAATCGTCAATGAAAGTTTTTGCTAGCGAAATGAGTTAGCCAATTATTGAATTTTGAATTTTATATTATGCTTGATTGATTACAAAACTAGATTCCTGAGAATAACATAATTCTCGATTAATGAGAAAAATAGATAATCTTAACTTTCTATATCTATCTGAAGATGTAATCTTTTTATCTAACTTTTTGGAGATGTAAAATTTATGAAAAATTAAATCCCCAACTTCCTAAAGAAGTCAAGGATACAAACCTGCAAAATTTCACAAATGATTTAGTATTACATATAGTAATCTAAATCATTGATGAAAAAATCTATTACCTATTAGACCTCTTGCCCTCATCCCCCAACCCCTTCTCCCACAATTGGGAGAAGGGGAGCAAATTTCAAACTCCCTCTTCCAAACATGGGAGAGGGATTTAGGGTGAAAGCTTTTGATTTATGAAAAAATCTATTGCCTATTGCCTTAAATAGCACGAGAGAATTTTGACTCTCGCGTTCTTGTATGAGTATCAAATATGACGGCAATATTTCTGACTAGTAATCTACCGATGTCTGTGATTTGGATGTGATTTTTTGATAAACTCACCAGACCATCGGCTTCTAGTGGTTTTAAGGCCTCTAGTTCCTCAGAGAAATATTCATCAAAACTGATATGATACTTGCTTTCAATGTCTTGCTTATGTAACTGGAAGTGAGACATGATAGACATGATAGCATCTCGTCTGATGATATCATTTTGAGTCAGTTTAATACCTTTACTAATAGGTAAATTACCTGCTGCAATTGTTTGATAATAATCCTTTAATTCTTTGTGGTTTTGAGCATAAGCATCTTCTAGCATACTTATGGATGTGGCACCAAAACCAAAAAGTTCTGTTTCGGCGTGGGTAGTATAGCCCTGAAAATTACGCTTGAGAGTGCCATTACGTTGAGCGATCGCTAGTTCATCATTAACTTTAGCAAAATGATCCATCCCAATAAATAGATATTGGTTATTCGTCAATTCTTCAATGGTCATTTTCAGAATTTCTAACTTTTCCTCGGCTGGTGGTAGGGCTTCTTGAGGAATATTTTTTTGCGTCGGTTTCAGCCAAGGTACATAAGCAAAATTAAAAACGACAATTCGGTCAGGATCTAATTCCATAGTCTTTTGCACCGTCTCCCGAAAAGTTTCGCGAGTTTGATAAGGTAAACCATAAATTAGGTCTACATTCACACTTTCAAACTTCGCTTCTTTAATCCAACTCATGACATCAAACAACATTTCTTCAGGCTGGACGCGATTCACAGCTACTTGAACTTGGCTATTAAAATCCTGAATGCCAAAACTAATGCGATTAAACCCAATTTGTCTGAGAAACAGAATATAGTTTCTATCAATGTATCGGGGATTAATTTCGATGGAGATTTCTGCTTGGGAATCAATGTTGAAGTAATGATTGATGTTTTTCCATATAAATTCTACTTGGTCGCGTTCCAAATAATTAGGAGTACCACCGCCCCAGTGAATTTGCAGCACTTTTCTTTCTGAATCAATTAAGGCTGCTGTGTTTTTGATATCTTGAACCAAATACTCTAAGTAAGGTTCAGCAATTTTTTTGTTGTTAGAAATTACCGTGTTACACCCACAGAAATAGCAAGCACTTTGGCAAAAGGGAATGTGGAAATACAAAGAAAGAGGAGTTTTGCGTTGATTCGAGGCGGCGATCGCAGCTTTAAAATCAGTTTGGGTGAATGTTTCGTTTAACTCTGTAGCCGGTGGATAGCTCGTATATCTCGGTGCGCGAGTGTCATATTTTTGAATCAAATCCAAATCAAATTTGACACCAGGTAATAGAAAAACCATTGAGTTACTTTCCAATAAATGTGTGAGGAGGTGGGGGCAGAGGGGGCAGGGGAGGCAGGGGAGGCAGGGGGAGAAATAACCAATAACCAATAACCAATGACTAATGACTAATGACCAATGACTAATGACTAAATAGCAATTTCCGTACTGCCTGGGTTTTGAGAACGAGTCAGGTTATTAAATACAGCTTGGCCCAGGGCTTTAATTAAACTTCCTTCTAGTTCCTGAGCCATCTTTAAATTCAACCCAAAGGCATTATTGGCTTCTACAACAATGCGTTCTGCTGTAGCATCATCAATGGGTAGTTCATTTAATACCTGACGATACCGATCCTTAAATGCCTTTTTATCAGGAATTCGCTCAAAATTGTAAAAAGACGTGCCTTCATAGCCAGAAAGCTTGAGGGCTGATTGAGCAATTTTTTGTAACATTTGACCCCCGGAAAGGTCGCCCATGTAGCGAGTGTAGGCATGACCTAGCAATAAAGCCGGTTCATTAGCAGAAATTTCCCGAATGCGGTCAATGTAAGTCTGGGCAGCAGATGAGGGGGTGACTTGCTCTCTCCAATTATCCCCATAATAGAACACCATGTCTTTTTCGAGTGCAGCTTGGCGATTAAGTTCGGGAAAATAAACCGCACTAATCACAGGATGGTCTGCATGGCTTTCTATGGCCGCTTCTAGTTCGCTGTAGATGTAATACAAGTTGCTTAAGAACTTGGTGAAGCAGTCTCTGTCTACAACTCCTTTGAGAAAACATTTCATAAATCCCACGTTTTCTGCTGAGGTGTGGGCTTGTTGAGTTCCAGAGCGCAGTTTGATGGCGAGATTACTACTCATTGTTGCTTCCTTGATGTTCAAGTGCAAGTTTTCCAGGCAGTTCTCATTCAGGATGCAATACGGTTCAGTTAAGGCTAGCACTCTTGGTCAAATTCAATTTTTTAACGAACCGCCAAGGACGCAAAGGACGCAAAGAGAAGAAAGAAATGCTTAACTGAACTGTATTGATTCAGGATGCCTGCTAGTGCCATTAAAAAATTGTTATTCCAGATTTAAAGAGGATCTGCATTACTCTATCCAGCAAATACCACTGCTAATGTAGATCCCATTTGTTTTTATTTCTCCTAAGATTATTTAACTATTAATATTTGCATAACTATTGAGTTATTAAAATTTATTTATATTTGAGGAGTTAAAAATTTGAATACACGGTCTTACTTAGTTATAAATTGCTATGTAATTTTGATATCAATTTTTACGGATTTTTCAGGAATCTTTCTATTCAAAAACTAATTATATTCGAGTTTGAAAATGTAGCAAATATTCTAAAAATAAAGTGCGATCGCTTTGGATACAAAGGCAGAAAGATTGCTACCTTGTCTTCCTTGTCCCCCTTGTCCTCTTTCCATGCCCCATGCCCCATGCCCTATTCCCTACTGCCTTTTTTCTCTCTTCTCCCAGACTTTGGACGAGTAGTTTTTCCTGCTACTGACTTGTTTTGCAGAATTGCAATTTCCCTTTGGGCATCTTGATAACTAGCTTTTTCGCCTTGTTGTTGGAATAATTTAGCAGCTTTTTTGAAATCTGCGATCGCTCCTTGTTTATTTTTCTGTTTGGCGCGAATTACGCCCCGATTATAATACGCTAAAGCATTTTTAGCATCAATGGCGATCGCTTGTGAATAATCCTGATTTGCAGCTTTTTTATTTCCTAGTTCGAGATAGGCGTTACCACGGTTATTGTAAGCTGCCACATCATTAGGATCTAGTTTTAGTGCTTCACTATAATCTTGAATAGCGCCTTTATAATCTCCGAAAGAAAAACGGTGAATACCTCTGTGGATATAAGCTGCAATAAATTTTGGATCTAGCTGTAAAATAGTATTGTAATCTTCAGTAGCTGCTATTTTGTTGCCTAAATCGCTATAAATATCACCACGATTTAGATAAGCTTCTATATATTTAGGATTAATATTAATGGCATCCGAATAATCTTTCAGGGCTGCATCTTTTTGCTTATTAATAACTTGAGTTAAACCCCTTTGATAATAGGCTTTAGCATCGCTAGGGTTAATTTTAATTATTTTATCAAAATCTTGGATTGCTGCTTGTCTGAGTTTGAGGCGACGGCGGAGAATGCCTCGTTGCAAGTAGGCTTCGGTATACTCAGGTTTGATGGCGATCGCTTTGCTAAAATCTCCAAATGCCCCTTTATTATCTTTAATTTGAACGCGGGCTAATCCCCGGCCATAATAAGCGTATGCATCTTGAGAATTTAACTTAATCGCTTCGGTATAATCAGCGATCGCTTCTTTATACTTGCCTAATTCATACAAAGCAAATCCCCGGTCATAATAAGCATTAGCATCTTCAGGATTGAGCAAAATTGCTTGACTAGAGTCTGCTTGTGCTTGCTCATAGTCTCCTAATCGATAATAAGCATCGCCTCGCTTATTATAAGCTAAAGCGTTTTTTGGTTCTAATTTAATCAGCTGACTAAAATCTTGAATTGCTCCTTCATAGTTTGCTATATCATATTTATTTACTCCCTCTTGATATAATTTTTTTTGAGCATTACTTTCAGATTTTGGTAACTGAAAAAACCACCCTGTAACACCAAGTGCGAGACAACCAGCTATCCCCGTCATGGCTAAGAATAATTTTTTTGGATGCTCGTTTTGCTGTTCGTCTTCAACACTTGTTAACTTTTTTAGATCGTCTAAAACTTCAGTTGCATACTGGTAACGTTTTCGATAGTCAAAACGCACCATTTTATTAATAATTTTTACTAATTTTTTGTTAATTTTTAAATCTTTATTTTGCCAAATAATTTCACCTGTGAGCCGATTCTTCTGGCTTCGCAGATCAGATATTTCGTTTGTTGGTAAACCGAGAAGTGCAGCGATCGCAACTATACCTAAAGCATAGATATCACTGTTGTATTTTAGGTTACCATTAACTTGCTCTATAGGCGTATATTCGAGACAATTAGAATTCGTGCTAACTTCATTAATAGTATTAAAATCAACTAAAACTAACTTTTTATCTGAATCACGGCGAATAATGTTTTCTGGTTTAATATGTTGGTGAATTACTCCACGGCTATGCACAACTACCAAAATTTCTAATATCTCTGATAACAGACTAATTACTTGGTCTTCCCTCAGAGGTTGTGCTGGTAAAATTTCATCAGTCAAAGGTAGCCCAGGAATAAACTCTTGGACTAGATAAAATTCTTCGTTTTCTTCAAAATAAACAACTAGCTTCTGAATTTGGTCGTGTTCTTGTCCGAATTGCTCTAAAGTTGTTACCTTACTAGCTAACAAGCGGTGGAGGATTGTTAAATTTTGGGAATTGCTTGTAGAAAGATATAGCCGCTTGACTACAAATTGTTTGCCAGGAAGATTAATATCTTCTGCTAAATAGGTTTTTGCCTTTTCCCCATCATTGAGAACTTTTAGTATTCGGTAGCGTCTATCTAGGAAGTGACTATCCATCAATATAAATTATAGTCTTATGTCTGAATATTTTATTTGATTATAGTGTACGTGTTATTACTGGTAATTTTAAAATATAAAAACTTCGGAAAAGAAAAATAATCATAGCAAAAACCCATTTGTAAGTCCAATTAATTAGCTAATACTGCATATTACTACTAATATTTTTCTTTTTTGGTAAGATGTTACTAGCTGCATACGGTTATATGCTACCAGACTTAAGTAAGATTTCTGCATAAAAAGAGACTTGGGACGAAGAATGATAATATTAAGAGGTTATTTTGATCCCTATTCTTCAGCAATCCCACCCATGACACTCGATCCCCAAATGCGATAAAAATAGCGGATCGAATGCTAAATAAGCGCGTCTAAAAGATTGAAAATCAACAGATTTGGCCAAAACAAAGACCGAGTGGCTAATGTGAAGCGCCAATTAATCCAGGCGCTGAGTCGTCGTGACATAGCTGCTGTTAGTAACTTGATTGTAGGCTGGCAAAAAGTTGTGGGAACAGAAAAGTTAACTAATTTGATTGTTAACGAAGTAATGGTGGAATGCGACTCTGATAGTCACCGTTGGTTTTGTCGAATTTTTCTTGGGCAAGCGCAATACGAACAGATGGAAGAAAAAGCCCAAGCTAAGGTTTTTCAAATTCTTTTAAGTGGAGGTTTAGAACCGGGAAAAGACTTTAGCTTTGGATCTGATGGCAGACTTCTGATGAGCGATCGCGCCAAGGAAATTTTACTGTGCCAAGTGCCACAGCAACGTAAATTTTTGTTTGAAGCACAGTTAGAACCTTTAGTAAACGAAGATCGAGTTATTGCTATTGAACAGCAGTTAGGTTGTGCATTTTTTAGCAATTTAACTGAAATTGCCATCCAACAAATTCAGGTATTAAGCAATTCTCAAGCAGCGGCTTATCTGGGAGTACTAATGGCTGGGTTAGTGTCGCGTCATCCTCAACTTCAGGATGCAGACTTTCCCACACGATTTATACTGAGTACTCTCCAAGGATTGTCCGAAGAACGAGCAATGCTAATTCTCAACGATCCTGAGGAAAATCCCCAGTTTGACGAGCTGATTATTTTTCAACATTTATTAGCAGCAATGGGAGATACAGAACATCACCGCATTGCTGAAGAAGATGGCGGTATCAGCCTTGAACAACTCAAAAAACTTGATTTAGTTTGGCGTGGCGAATGCGAAATTTCCGAAATCATAGTCATGATGGAAAGATGGCATCCCAAAAATAGATAAGTCTTCAACCGAACCCAATCTGATTACGCTGGCACAACAAATTTTTCAGTCCCAGCCAATCCAAAGGCGCTATGAATAGCTTGTAAAGCCTTAACACCTTGGTCTTGTGCCACGACACAGCTAATTTTGATCTCTGAAGTGGCAATCATTTGAATATTTATTTGTTGTTGGGCTAAGGCTTCAAACATTTTAGCGGCAACACCTGGTTGCCCTACCATAGCCGTACCGACAATACTTACTTTAGCGATCGCACTATCCAAAACAACTTCACCCCATCCTAATTCTGCTGCTACTTGGGTAAGCAGCTGTTTTGCATTTTCGCCATCCATCCGGGAGACAGTAAAGGCAATATCCCGCCTGGGAATACCATCAATTACCCGACAACGCTGAGATTGAATAATCATATCAACACTGATGTTGTGTTGTGCTAGTAATCCAAACAACTTTGCCGCCATCCCCGGTCGGTCTGGTAATTGGCGAATCGCCAGACGCGCTTGGTTCAAGTCTAGGGCAACGCCGCGAACGGGAGGAGTAGGAGACGCGGAGATGGGGAGACGCGGTGACACGTAGAAATTATCAAATACTCTCTCCGTGTCTTTGCATCCCCCTGTCCCCGCGCCATTTTCCTCTGCTTCGATTTCAAATGCTTTACTCAGTGCGGTAACAGCGCGATCGCATTCGGCTGCATCTACTACGCAGCTGACTTTCACCTCGCTGGTGGAAATCATCTGTATATTTACGCCCGCTTCGGCTAAGGTGGCGAACATCTTTGCAGCTACACCGGGACGCCCAATCATACCTGCGCCTGCGATGCTGACTTTGGCGATGTTATTTTCTATCATTACCTCGGCTTCGTCAGATTTGGGGTTGGATGGACTCCTTAGGGCTGGGGCGATCGCTGCTGCTACTGCTTCGGCTCTTTTTAAAATCGGTGTCATCACGGTGAAGGCAATGTCATTACTATTACCTTCATGGATTGACTGAATAATTAAATCCACATCTACTTTTTGGCGGGCAATTTCGCCAAATAACCTCGCTGCGACACCTGGCTTATCGGGGACGCGCAATAAAGCGACCTTTGCTTGGTCAGTATCAAATTCTACAGCATCCACTGGACGAGCAATTTCTAGATTGATCAGCGATCGCCCTTGGGATTTGGCAGAGGTGACCCAAGTACCTGGGTCATCCGTCCAGCTAGATCTGACTACGAGGGGAACGCCGTAGTTACGAGCAATTTCCACAGCACGGGGATGCAACACTTTTGCTCCCAAGCTAGCTAGTTCCAGCATTTCATTGCAGGTGATGGCATCCATCAACTGAGCTTCGGGAACTAACCGCGGGTCTGTAGTTAAAATCCCTGGAACATCTGTATAAATTTCACAAAAATTTGCCTGTAATGCTGCTGCCAAAGCTACCGCTGAAGTGTCCGAACCACCACGTCCCAAAGTTGTGATTTCCATTTCTCCAGTGCTGGATATCCCTTGAAAACCAGCTACTACAACTACTTTTCCTGCTTTGATGTGACGAGTTAAGCGGCTAGTTTCAATATGTAAAATTCGAGCGCGGCTGTGTTCGGCTTCAGTAACAATTCCTACCTGAGCGCCAGTCATAGAAATTGCTGGTTGTCCGAGTTCCTGCAACGCCATGCTGAGTAAGGCAATGGTGACTTGTTCGCCAGTGGAAAGCAGCATATCCATTTCCCGGCGGTTAGGATTTGGCGAAATTTCATTAGCTAGTTTGACGAGTCCATCAGTGGTTTTGCCCATCGCCGAAACCACTACAACCAGAGAGTTTCCAGCTTTGACAGTTTTATAAACGCGCTGTGCAACAGCTTGAATGCGTTCGACTGAACCGACAGATGTACCACCATATTTCTGAACTATGAGCGCCATAACTTTTAGCCAATCAATTGTGTCTGTTTTGCTCAATGCCCCCGCCGGGTTAGGAAGCTTTGAAAGTAGTATTATGATAAGCTGTTGCGCGTCTAAAGCAGCACATATTTTTGTGTTAGTTGTTGACTGTTGACTGTTGAGCGTTAACCCTCAGCGGTCAACAAACCTTATGAGTCACTGTGCAATTTCAAAGCGTAATAGCTTATTTACTTTACTAACTTATCAGAATCAATTGACACAAAAAATCTGAAATTAATATTTTGTCAGAAATTTTTTAGATACATACCTGATTTTATTAAAAGGCGTCTTTCATCCCATACCTTCTATGGCTGGAATGAAAGACGCCCCAAGCCCTTGCTTGTTCGCGGTTAACAGTTAACAGTCATCAGTCAACAGTCAACAGTCAACTACTCCCTTTTTCGACACAGCGAAACAAAAATTAAAATTGACTAAATAATAAAAACGCTGTTTGAAATAGTCCAACAACGAAACCCAAAATACCACCTAAACTGACGATCGCCTGCAATTCATTTTTCACAATTCCTTCGATCGCAGCTTCTAAATCAGCAGGCGAAGTTGATTTTACACGGTCAACTATCACTTGATCTATGGACAAAATTGGAATTACTTGTGCCACAATTGCCTCTAAATCTTTTTCCAAATACTTCTCTAAAATGAAAGCCAATTCTTGACTCATCACTTCTAAAGAAGTATTGACAACAGGTGAAGTACTCAAGCGATTCAACAATACTACAGCAATATTTTCCCAATTAACAGAATCAGTTAATCCTTGTAGTAAATCGCTGCCACTATTTTGCAAGTAATGACGCACACTTTCGCGTGTGGTCTTTCGTAGCTGGCGGACTGTTCCAATCGGCAAGTTTTGTAATGATAAATTTTGCAGTAATTTGCGAATGCGTTCGCGCATTTGCAAATCTTGAGTTAATTCCTGCAACCGAGTATTGGTAGCTTCTTTTTCATCTAAGCAAAAAGTTCTTAGTCGCGTCAGAGTATTACGTAAACCAAACAAATTTGCCACTACCCAGTAAGTACCACTGGTTTTTTCCCGAAAGCCTTCATCAATAATTTGAATTGTGCGATCGGTCAAAAAATCAACTATTGCTTGGCGCAATACATCTGGCGGTAAAACCACTTGCAACAACCAATCTGCAAGCCTCGTGGCTTGTTCTTCTGTCAATTGAAATTCCAGCAGAATCTGGTCAAAAATTTGATTGATCTGCGCTTCTAAAAAGTCTTCTCGCCGAGACAAAACCTTCAGCAATCTTGGCAAGGATTCTCCTAACAAATCCCGCAAAATTCCCGCTACAATTTTAGCGGTTTTCTGGTTTTTATCTGTTTTGACTTGTTCGATCGCCAGCCGCAACAACCAGAGAATTGCTCCTTGTACCCGTTCTGTTTGTAACAGACGCCGCGCCAGATTTTGTAATTCCTCTGGCGTTAATAGCGACCCCATGATTGTATTAGAAATGTTCAGAGCCAGACGTTCCTGGTTGCGGGGAATTAATCCAGGGGTGAAGGGTACTCTTCGTCCAGCAATATAAATTGCTCGGTAGGGACGGAACAACATTTTAATAGCTACATCATTCGTGAAATAGCCGATAATTCCACCCAGTACAGGGGGAGACACATAAAGCCAAAGATGAGACCAGTCCACAGGATTTTGGATTTTCGATTTGGGGGTGACGAGTTAGGAGTTAAGAATTAAGAGTTAGGAATGATAAGTTCTCAATGAGAATTTATCACTACTCATAATTCATAACTTTTAATTCCTAACTCTTCACTCATTTTTCTTGACTACTAGCACTCCCATCATACCGTTCGCAATGGGGTAGTGTGTGGCAGTCCCAAAACCAACTTGATGAGCTAACTCTACTTGCTTTTTGCCAATGGGAAAGCGGTCTAAGCTGGGGCTGATGTAAGCATATTCTTCCTTTAAGCCCAAATAATCAGCAACCGGCACAACAAAATTGTCCAGATACCACTGCTGAAAACCCCGTAGCTGGGTATTACTCGGTCGATGAAAGTCTAAAATCGCAGCTTTAGCACCCGGCTTTAGGACACGGTATAACTCTTGCAGACTGCGGGAAATATCTTTAACATTTCTTAAACCATAGCCCATTGTTGCGGCGTCAAATTGGTTATCGTCGAAGGGCAAATTTAGCACGTCAGCTTCCACCCAGGCGATAACAGGTCGGGGATACTGCTTTTGCGAGCGTTCTTTAGCAGTTTCTAGCAGGTTTGGTGAGAAGTCTACTCCATAAACTTTTCCTGTTGCTCCCACACGCCGTGCCAAACGTAAAGCTAAATCACCGCTACCGCAACATAAATCAAGTGCAGTGTCACCAGATTTAGCCGCACTCCATTTAACTGCCATTTCTTTCCAGATTCGGTGTTGTCCCAGACTCAACCAATCGTTCAACTGGTCATAAACTGGAGCAATGCGGTTAAAAATGGACTGAATTTCGTTAGTCATTGGCTATGGGGCATTGGGCATGGGGCATTGGGCATAGAGCATAGGGCATTGGGCATTGGAGATTAGTTTTCACAAACGACTAATGACTAATGACTAATGACTAATGACTATTACACAATCGTTTGATGGCAGCGACTACTAGTCAGAGCGATCGCCACCAGTTGCGTTGATAAATCAATCAGCTTTAATTCATCTTCTCGCAAAATGCACGGTTGTTTCCACTGTAGTGATAATACGCCCAAAAGTTCATTTCGGTAGCTAATCGGCATCACTATATGTGCTTGTACGGCTGAGTTTTGGTAGTGAATAGTATCATTGAATTTGCTGTCTTTCGGTATATTCAAGGAAAGTTGGATTTTTCCTGTGGCCATCGCTTCTTGGGTGAGCGGGTCTTGGGAAAGCCAATTTTCTACTGTACCTGTATCGCTGTAATTTCCTTGAGTTGCAACGAGATTATTTCCATCTATAAGTTGTACAATACACCCCTGAGTGCCAAAAGTTTCAGAAAAAGCCCTAGCAATTGGAGCAAGAGTTTCTTCTAAGCTAGAAGCTGCTTGAGTCACCTGCACCAAAACACTCAGCAGCGCCATTTGAGCGTGGGCGCGGCGTAATTCTTCTGTACGCTGCTTAAGCAAGTCGTAGGTTTCTGCTGCTCTTTGGACTACTGCTTTGAGTTCCCCTGGATCCCAAGGCTTGGTAATATATTTGTAAACTTGTCCAGCATTAATCGCTTCTACCAAGTCTTCAATATCAGTAAATCCTGTGAGAATTATCCTGACTGTATCGGGAAACTGAGGTACCGTCTTGCTGAGAAACTCAGTTCCTTTCATTTCTGGCATCCGTTGATCGGAGATAATCACAGCTACCTCGCCTTCGGCTGCCAAAACTTGTAGGGCGTTCACCCCACTATCAGCTTTCAAAACATTAAAATCCCGTCGAAAAGTGCGATAAAGCAGATCGAGATTATCTGGCTCATCGTCAACCACCAGAATTTTGAGTTTTTTTGGTCGTTCAAGAGTCATCACTTGATACTGGATTTTCTCAATTTCGAGGCTAGGATTATCCATAAGATATTTCCTTTAAATATTTGATTATCTTGTTATATTCCATACCAAGCTTAATCGAGAAGAGTAGTATTCTGTCATGGGTTATTACGGAGTAAAATCATATTTTTAGACACATTTAATTGTTCAGCACGGGAAAAATTGCTGGCTGAAATATCTTGGCAATCGCGTTGAACTTAGCACAAATAAACTCAATGCACTAGCTGTGGGCAGTTCATAGATTAGAATAAAACTTGCTCATGAGGTATTAATCAACCTCTCAAGTTGAAGCTCACACACCGATTTATGACTGATCTACCACCCAACACTCAGAATTCCGAAAATACTACCAACGACGATGTAGCGCAAGAGTTACTGCGAAAGTTGAGGCAAAAACAAGGTAACTGGGTGGAATGGGGAACAGCGATCGCCTCGTTGCAGAAAACTGGCTACAATCCCCAAGAAATTTTTGAAGCCACTGGATTTGAGCCGATTCAACAAAATCAGGTGATTGTTGGTTCTCAAGTTTACAATTCTTTAGAAAAATTTGGAGCTTCCGAAGCCACGCGATCGCATTACAGCACACGTGGTAGTGATATTTTATATGAATTGCGTTTACTGACCCAAGAAGAACGCGCCACCGCAGCTGAAATGATCTTCGTTCACAAACTCGATGCTGATGAAGCGCGGGAAGTTGCCAAAGCAGTTAAAGAATTCTCTTATTTGCGTACTTTGCCAGAAGGATTTTCTAATCATCCTGGGGATGCACTTGCTTACCAAACGTGGAAACTAGCACGGCAAAACTCAGATTTACAGGAGCGATCGCGCTTAATAGCCAAAGGTTTGCGTTTTGCTCACACACCAACAGCCAGGAAACAAATCGAACAATTACTGACTGATTTTACCACCGTTCCCAAGCGTCCGGCTCCAATTTTACCCTTTTACCGCTTGGAATCGGAAGAACAAATGCCTCGAATGGTGCCAGTGGTAGGCGAGTTGCCATTATCAGGACAAGATTTACAGGCTGTGCCCGTAATTACCGAAATTGAACCATTTCGTATGGTCAAGTTTGCTGGCGAACAAGCCTGGGTGCCTTTACCGGGTTGGCAAGTACTCTTGGCAGCAGAAGATCCAGTAGCGATTTTAGCTTCTAGCGATCGCTTGTCTAACCAACCGCAAAGTCAAATAGAACAAGTCCTAGTAGTAGTAGATCGTGCCCAACGACAATGGGATGCTTCCAACTATTTTGTCGTTGAAAATGTTGGGGAATTAGATTTTCAATGGTTTGAAACTGAGCCAGAAATTCCTCTATTAGGACGAATCATTATTATTCTGCGTCCTAAGAAAATTCTGGATGAAGAATTCACGAAGGATTCATGGCAGATTGACGAATAAAGTCTTTAGTCATTGGTCATTAGTCATTAGTTATTAGCAAAGAACTAATGACCAAATTTTTGTATAATAAGGGTATGTCCAATAACCGTAATCACACCCAAACTAATCAAGCTGGTATGCTCTACAGACATGGTGACGTTCTGCTCAGAAGAATTGCTAGCTTACCAATCGGCGTTCAAAAACGTGTAGGTGCGACTCTGGCTCATGGTGAACTCACAGGACACAGCCATCGCATTCAGCAATCCGATGCTGTTCAGTTGTGGGTAAATGGTAGTGAGCTTTTTCTTGAGGTTAAAGAACCGACTGCTACCTTAGTTCATGAAGAACATCGGGTAATTGAATTACCCCAAGGACTTTACCGCGTCTGGAGACAACGTGAATACCGCCCTGACGCTTACGTAGAGGTTGCGGACTAATGCTGAAGATAATGTCAAATGGGCGCGTGCCGAATAGACCAGTCAAGCAACGCCCACAGCAAAGCCACGAGCCTGTATCGGCCCAACGTGCAAGAAAGCTGATACTTGAGCATCGTGCATGGGATGGAATGCGCGTTTTAGGTCATCTGGATTTAAGCGGTGCGTTGGAACTTTACAATTTACCGGAAAATTTCACCTGTGAAAGCCTGGATATCAGCGATTGTGTAAACCTAACAACCCTTGCCAAAGGTCTCCATGTCACCCATTGGATTGAGTTAGCTGGGAGTGGGATTACCAGTTTACCTGAAGGGCACGGTTTCGTCTTGCGCTGGCGAGGCGTGCAGGTGAGTGATGCCATTGCTTTTGCATCTGACTCCATAACCGGGCAAGATATCCTCAACATGGAGAACGTTGAGTTACGCCGCGTACTGATTGAGCGACTGGGCTACGAGAGATTTTTGCAGCAAGTGGGAGGCTTAGTCCGTCATCGAGATAGAGATGCGGGTGGAGAGCGTCAACTTATCTGCATTCCTTTTGAGGATGACGAGCCATTTATGGTGTTGAAAGTCAGTTGTCCATCTACCGGACACACACATATCCTGCGCGTTCCCCCATATATGCAAACTTGTCATCAAGCCGCTGCTTGGGTTGCAGGCTTTGATAATCCAAACGATTATAGTCCGGCGATCGAGGCGTAATTCAAAACGTTTTAGTTTGATGCAATTACCCAAGGGGCGCACAACACTAATTAGCAACACTCTGTTTCTGAAATAATTATTGATTTGGAATTGAATTTAACAAATGAACTCAGGGGCTTGTATGCTTTTTTTAATTTTTCATTTTTAATTAGAGTAAAGCGACGAGCAGTTTATGTCCTAAACTATATTTGAACTGCGATAAAAGCAAAAATAAGAAAACGTGCGTCTGTGTTTGAGACTCACGTTTAATTTAGTTAAGTATTGAGACCCGCTATCAATTGATTCTCAATTCTCTATTCTTCTTTAATTCGTTGCTGATATTAAGTAGGTAGACATAATTAAATGTAAGATCGGAGCTTTGTTCGTAGTAAGCGATTTATCGCTCTTAACAGACGTTTTAATGGCTCAAGCCCATACTACGAACTTTAGTTTCATTGAGTCCTTCTACTTAATTGGTAATGTTGGGTTGCAGAAATCGCTTAATTTCACCGCAGGCAATATAAGACTTGCCATCAGGGCCGATTTTGATTTCATCAACTACGTAAAGCATTCCTTCTTCGCGAACCGATCGCGGAAAACGCATGTTCCAATTTGGTTCATATCCGTCAGAAACCACTCTAGCACGTAGCTTACTACCATCTTTGACGCACTGAACGAGAACACCATCCTTGGTAGTATCAGTCGTGGGCAAGTCGGCGGCACTAGCAGGGCCTTTGGATGCTTTACCTGTGCTAGTTGACCTCGATTGTCTGGGAGCAACGAAGATATCTGCTTCACCAGGTCGAGTCAGGCGGGTTATGTTACCACGAACACGGTAGAAAGAGCCATCACTTGAAGGTTCCAGTCCTTCAACAACATAGCGTGCGCCCTCGGCACGAATCGCTCTAGGAAATTGGACATTCTTGGTGGAATCGTAGCCATCGGATATGACTTTGATTCGCAGCTTACCGCCTTCACGCACACAGTGTAGTTCTACACCTGAACCGACTTCATTGACAACCGGCATCGCATAGATTTCATCCCCAGCTGTGACACCACGAGCCGCTAAATCGCTGCGATTGCGGGTCATTGTCTGGTAACTCTGATCCCGCAGTTCTTTACGTCCGGCATTACCCAGTGCTTTTTGGGCGATGCGACCCGCGAAATACTCTAGCTGATCTATCTCTTCAGCAATTTCAAAATTCTCATTCAACCCTTTATCGCGCAAATCTTTTACCAGCGCCCGGAGAATTTGCTCAGCTTCTTCGTGTTTGCCATGCTCAGCTAAATCGAGGGCTGTCTCTTTAGCTTTGGCGATGGTGAGGCGGCTGAGTTCAAGGATGATATGGCTCGAAGAAGCGAGGGCTGCTTCCTCAACAGTACCAACTTTGGCAACGACATCCGCTGTGCCAGACACACTTTGAATCACCTCATTTTGCACAACATCAGCACTGTAATGTAACTTCATCACAGGTAATTCGCCAATTTGAGCAGCAGATATCTCTAAACTCAATCCTAAAAGTTTGTCTTCACCCTCATAAAGTTCTCCCAAAGTGATGACAGTTTGACCAGCGTTATGGCTGACTTTAGCCAAACTTAAGGTATCTATCAGCTTGACACCATCAGCCAACTCAACTGTCACCTTGAGATTCTGGCCTACTACTGCTCTGAGACTATCTAGCTCAATGCTAAACACTTCAGTCGCTTCATCGATGCTCTGAATGAAGTAGAAATTGCCGTTAGCCGCCCTTGCCATACCAATCAGCAAGTCTTCGTTGAAACCCTGATCGAAACCCAAGGTAGTTGTGGTGATGCCTTCCTCAGCTTTTTGCCCTGATGTCGCCGTCAGTACTTTCGGGTCTTGAATACCCATATTGGCGTGACCATCCGTAAGCAGGAGAACACGGTTGATTTTTTGCGGATCGAGTTGCTTTTTGACATGTTCGCAACCTTTGAGCCATCCGCCGGATAAGTTAGTAATACCGCCTGCTCTGACTTTTTTAATAGAATTTTTCAGTTCAGCTTTGTCTTTCACAGGCTGAGGCGTTACAACAGTGTCCACCTCATCGTCGTAAACAACCACTGAGAGAATGTCCTCTGGCTTAAGTCGATCCACCACAGACTCGGCGGCTCTGAGGGCATGATGTAAAGGAGCGCCTGCCATTGAGCCTGAGCGGTCAATTACTAATGAAAGATTCAGGTTCCGTCGAGGAGATTCAGCTATGTCAGCACGAAAACGTAGCAGAATATTAGTTTTTAATGAAGATCCTGCGGGTAAGATAGCCTGGTCAAAGTCGTAACTTGTCTTGAGCATTTTGTATACCCCTTTGAGTTGTCTGTGATGAGCTAAAAGCCTTATGCTGCTGGGATAGCCAGTGCTTTTTTTAGTTTACCCAGAAACCACTGTGTTCAGTGTCAAAGGGAATATTTAATGTAAATTTTTATATCTATTTAGGTCTAATTCTTCGGTGAGTTCAGCTAGAGAGGATTGACGGAAGAATTCTAATAGTTTGGTGGGTTGGTCTGGCTCGGTATGGCTCAACATTGAGCTTCAAAATGTCAAACTCCCCTATCTCCCTTATTCTGGGAAGGCAAAGTTACACACAAAACACAAGAACCGCTATATTCAAACAATAACCTCACTGTCATATCAATTTGAAAAAAGAATGTGACAGATACAAACCTGAAAACCTACATTAAATCAGGCTTTCTTAATTTTGAATTTTGAATTTTGAATTGGTATTACCGTGCCTCAAGAACATCTCGATTCAGAAGTATTGGAGCGATCGCCCGTGTCATCTCTACGGGCAGAAGCCATTGCACGCATCCGCAATAGTCTGCGTCCTGGACAACAACAAATGGCTGATTGGCAATCTGGCCCCCTAGCTATTTCTGCGGTTCCCGGTGCAGGCAAATCCACCGGCATGGCAGCGGCCGCAGCGATCGCCATCGCACGTCAGTATGAACGTTCTGCCCAGTCAGGTTCCTCCTTGCGCCGTCAGTTGGTGGTTGTCACCTTTACTCGCTCGGCTGCTGCCAATATTAAAGCCAAAATTCGTAAATACTTACGAGATGATTTATCTTTACCTCAAACAGGCTTTTTTGTCTATACCTTGCATGGTTTAGCGTTAAACATTGCCAGCCGCTATCCCGATTTATCAGGGTTGCAGTTAGAATACGCCACATTAATTACACCAACCCAAAGTCACCGTTTTATCCGCACAGCCGTAGAGCAATGGATTGGCAATAATCCAGAACGATATTTGCGGTTATTAGAAGGTCATCAATTTGACGGTGAAGAAACAGAAAGGTTACGTCGCCAATCGGTGCTACGCACAGAAGTCTTACCGGAATTAGCGAATACAGTCATTCATGAAGCTAAAAGTTCTGGGATATCGCAAGAATTATTGCAAGAGTGGAGTCAACAAACCACAGACGAATATGCAATTTTGAGTGTAGCGGCGGGATTATACGAGCAATATCAAAACTTAATGCGATCGCGCGACTTCATTGACTACGACGATATGATTTTAGCCGCACTGCGGGTATTAGAAAACGACAGCGCCCGCCGCATCGAGCAAAACCAAGTCTTCGCCGTCTTTGAAGACGAAGCCCAAGATTCTAGCCCGCTACAGACGCGGTTGTTGGAAATTTTGGCGAGTAATTCGGAAGAAGACACAAAGACGCGGGGACGTGGGGACGCGGGGACAACCAGAATAACTCCTAACTCCCCACTCCCCACTCCTAACTCCTCACTCCCCACTCTCCACTCAGCACTCAATTTAGTACGTGTCGGCGACCCCAACCAGGCGATTAACTCGACCTTTACCCCAGCCGATCCGATTTATTTTCGGCAATTTTGCCAAGAGTGCGATCGCATTCAACGATTGGCGACGATGGATCGAGCCGGTCGCAGTACGAGAATCATTATTGAAGCTGCTAACTTTGCCCTCAAATGGATCAATAATCAGTGGTCTGCAACTAAACCTAACCCAGACGCGATGAATCGCGTCTCTACAAAATCCCCATTTGATAACCGACAAGCACCATTTCGCTTGCAGACAATTCGCCCTGTTGACGCTGGCGATCCGCAAACGAACGCCAACCCAGTAGCAGTGGGGCGAGGACTGGAATTATATACTCCGCATGATATTCATCACACTGTTGAATTGTTATCTCAAAGAGCGATCGAGTTATTTGGGGAAGATCCAACAAAAAATAGTGCAGCGATTTTAGTGCGAGAAAATCGTCAAGGACGATGGTTGGCAGAGGCTCTAGCACCTGTGTGTAAGGAGCATAACATTACACTTTATGATGTGGGAGAACGCGATCGCCGTTCTCATGTACCCCAAGAAATTTTGGCATTGCTGCAATTTTGCGATCGACCCCACTCTCCTGATTACCTCAAAGCTGCACTAGAAGCATTGGTACAGCGTCAACTAATTCCTACCCAAGACCTCAACGCCCTTGCTAGTTTGCCAGAAGAATTTTTGTATCCTAGCCCCCTCGCAGCACCGCAAGCAGAACCAGTACAAAAAGCCGCACACCTATGTCGTAGTTTACTCCGCGCTCGTTTGGAACTGCCTCTGTATCAGCTAATTTCTTTCCTCGCCTTGACCTTAAATTACGACCAGGCAGAATTGGCTACTGCTGATAAACTCGCAGAACGGGTAAACCAGCAGATAGCTAGCAATAGTTCAATGAGGTCGATGCTGTCAGCTTTGAGTGAAATCGTCAGTTCTGAACGGTTTGAACCAGTGGAAACCGAAGATTCAGAAGAACGTTATACCCGTCGCGGTCAACTGACTATTATTACTATGCACAAAGCCAAAGGACTGGACTGGGATTATGTTTTTATTCCCTTTCTGCACGAAAACTTAATTCCTGGGAGATTTTGGGTTCCTCCGCAAAGCCAATTCTTAGGTGATTTTACTTTATCAGAAGTAGCCCGTGCCCAAATTCGTGCTGCTCTTCACGGAGAATCTACCATACCGGATGTGACACAAGCATGGGAGTTAGCAAAGCAATTAAAAATATCTGAAGAGTACCGTTTACTCTACGTTGCTATGACACGAGCAAAGCTTTTGTTATGGATGTCTGCGGCGCAAAAAGCCCCCTTTACTTGGAGTAAACCAGAAAATTTGCAAGAACAAGCCCCTTGTCCAGTTTTTCCTGCATTAAAGCGCCAATTTCCTGAATGTGTCTTCACTTCGGCGATGATAGCCAAATAAATATCATGAATAGGACTTACGCAAAAAACCTCTCAAACTCTTATTTCTCCGTGACCTCTGCGCCTCTGTGGTTGGATTTTCCGTAGCCTGTGCCTAAGTCCTGATGAATTTTACCCACAAGGTCAGGACTTAGACACTCACATCCCCCAGCCCCCAAAATTTGCTGCTCAGTTCCCTTTTAGAACTTCGCGATCGTTTAAAATCGTTGAATTAATTGGCATTAAAGCAAATCAAGTAGTATATAATGAGGGATTGTGTCGAATTAAAGCTAGACAATGCCTAAACTCAAGACTCGTAAAGCAGCAGCGAAGCGATTCCGTGCCACCGGCAGCGGCAAAATCGTCCGTCGCAAAGCTTTCAAAAACCACCTCTTAGAACATAAAACTTCTAACAAAAAGCGTAACTTGTCCAAGACAACACTTGTACACGAACGCGATGAAGATAACGTGCGCTTGATGCTCCCATATTTGTAAGTCCTTCAGGAATTAAGTTATGACACGGGTAAAACGCGGTAACGTAGCTCGTAAACGCCGCAATAAAATTCTCAAATTAGCTAAAGGTTTTCGCGGTTCCCACTCGACTTTGTTTAGAACTGCCAACCAACAAGTGATGAAGGCGCTGCGGAGTGCCTATCGCGATCGCAAAAACAAAAAGCGCGATTTTCGTCGCCTTTGGATCACCCGCATCAACGCTGCTGCAAGACTACACGGCTTGAGTTACAGTCAGTTGATCGGTAACCTCAAAAAAGCTGATGTGCAACTAAATCGCAAGATGTTGGCACAACTAGCAGTACTCGATCCTGCAAGCTTCGGCAAAGTTGCTGAATTAGCCAATCAAGCTAAAAGATAAAGGTGGTAACGGATGAATAACCGATGTAACAGATGGCAAGTAATTACTCGGTTACATCTGGTATTATCCGCCACTATTATTTTGATTTGCTGGTTTTGCTTTGTCGGGACAGGATTAATCGCCTCTGCTGCCGAAATGCCAGAAATACAGCGGCGGGGATATTTAACTGTTGCAGTTAAAGATAACTTACGTCCTTTGGGATTCAAAGACGATAGCGGCAATTTGCAAGGCTTAGAAATTGACTTGGCACAGCAGTTAGCACTTGACTTGCTAGGTAAAAAAGATGCTGTCAAATTTCAACCCCTAGCGAATCGCGATCGCTTGTCTGTAGTTGTAGACAAGAAAGTTGATTTAGCGATCGCTAGGGTAACAGCAACTGCCTCACGGGCCCGCGTAGTTAATTTAAGTGTTCCCTACTACTTAGATAGCACTGTATTAATTACAAAAGATGCTTCTGTGCAGCAGTTAAAGGATTTGGCAAAACAAAAAATTGCCGTACTCAATAACTCCAGTACAATTGCCAAAGTACGGTACTATTTGCCAAACGCCGAGTTAGTAGGAGTGAATTCCTACCAAGAAGCGCGAGAGCAAATAGAAAATAATAGCGTTGTCGCCTTTGCCGCAGATGCTAGCGTTCTGAGCGGTTGGGTGCAACAATATCCGCAATATCGATTACTAGCAACCAAGCTATCAACTGAACCATTGTCTGTAGTGATGCCCAAAGGATTGCAGTACGATGAATTAAGACGACGAGTCAATGGAGCGATCGCTCGTTACATAGCAGAAGGTTGGCTCGATCAACGCGTGCAATATTGGGGTTTACCATAAGTTAGTCACTAGTCATTGGTCATTAGTCATTAGTATTTACAAAGAACAAAGGACTAATGACAAAGGACAATATAGATAAAGAAGCAACTTTTAATATTTTTATTTGCAGGCAATGGATAATAATCTAGCCGTAGTTTATCTCTCAATTTTGGTAGGTCTGCTCACATTTACAGTTGTGGGTGTTTTTCGCCAGATTTTCAAAACTCGCAAGATTGAAAGCTCTTTTTCTAAGTTACGGAAGAAACTAGAGAAAGAAAAGGGCACGACTCAAGAATATTACGAGTTAGGGAGTATTTATTCCGAGAAAAAATTATATTCCCAGGCGATCGCATTATTTCAAAAAGCTCTCAAAGCTGCCCAAGAAGACGGAGAAGAAAATACTGCTCCTATTTACAATGGACTAGGTTATGCTTACTTTGTTCAAGAGCAATATGACCTAGCAATTCGTCAGTACAAAGAAGCCCTCAAATCTAAACCAGATTATGTGACAGCGTTGAATAATCTCGGTCACGCCTATGAGAAGAAAAAATTAAATACTCAAGCATTACAAACTTACGAAGAAGCACTCAAATTTGCTCCCAATAACTCTATTGCGAAACGCCGCGCTGAATCTTTACGTCGTTTAGTTTCTGCATAGATTAGGGTATGGGGCATTGGGCATTGTTTATTCTGCTCATGTAGCCATCTTCCCAGTGTCCACTTCTTCTTTCCTAAATTAATTTACCTTTAGCCTTTGAATTTATCGGTTTTCAGGCTGATACTTGGAAATAGATAAATATAAGTCTTTTCTCAGAATGTGAAAGATGATTAAGCGGCTAAGGTATTTTTTTTTGCTAGCTATTGCCATTATTCTTGTCATTTCTATCTCATTTGGATTAATGGGAAGATTATCTGCTCAGCACGTTTCAATTTCCCATCCTCTGAGTGCGTTAACTGAGGCAGAAATTATTACAGCTGTTTCGGTTGTTAAAAGAGAGAAAACTTTGAGTGAAATGGCAGTTTTTCCACTTATTGCTTTACAAGAACCAGATAAAGAAGAAGTTCTAAATTTTACACCAGGTAAACTTTTCAAGCGGGAAGCTTTTTTGGTAATCTATGAGCGATCGCAAAACAAAACCTTTGAGGGAGTAGTTAATTTAACAAGCAAAACCTTAAATTCTTGGAAAGAAATACTCTCTGTGCAACCCGCACTCGTCAATTCAGAATATGAACTCGCAACCCAGCTAGTTAAAGCCGATCCCCGATGGCAAAAGGCGATGCGAAGGCGGGGAATTACCGATTTTGAGAAAGTCAAAATCAGTTGGTGGGCACCAGGAATTCTGAGCGAACAGGAAGAAAAAACAGGTTATCGTCTTTGTCGGGGCTTATCTTACTATAAAGGGGAACGCTGGAATTATTACAGTAGTCCGATAGAAGGAGTGGTAGCAACAGTAAATTTAAATATAGGTAAAGTTGTCAGTGTTGTTGACAATAAAAAAGTACCTTTTTCTCAACAGAATTGGAACTACGATGTTAGATCTTTGGGGAAATTACTTTCACCACTTAAATCATTAAAACTTCTACAACCTAATGGTAAAAGTTTCCAAATTAATGATAATCAAATTAGTTGGCAAGGTTGGAATTTTAACTATATAATGCATCCCCGCAGTGGATTAATCCTGTACCAAGTTACACACAAAGATTCAGAAAATGTCCGTCCAGTTTTATATCGTGCTAGCCTCTCGGAAATGGTAGTTCCTTATGGCGATCCTGAGCCTACTTGGTCATTTAGAAATGCCTTTGATGTTGGGGAATATAACCTTGGTTTATTAGCAAATAAGATGGAGTTAGATAAGGAAATTCCAGAAAACGGTCTGTTGTTAGATGCGATATTTGCTGATGAACAGGGAGAACCTTACAAAATGCCGGGGGTTATCGGTATCTACGAACGCGATAACGGAATGCTGTGGAAACATTATGAGTATAATACTCAACGTAATGATGTCCGTCGAAATCGAGAATTAGTGATGACGATGACGGTGGCAATTGACAACTACGATTACAGCCTCAATTGGATTTTTCGCCAAGATGGAACTTTAGAAGTACAAAACGAATTAACAGGTATTGTTTTAGCACAGGGAACAGCTGCTGAAAAAAAATCTGAAGAAAGTTCCTATGGTCAATTAATTGCAAAAAATATTATCGGAGTAAATCACCAGCACTTTTTCAACTATCGCCTAGATTTTGATATCGATGGTAAAGCTAATTCGGTGATGGAAATGAATGTTAACGCTTTACCGATGGATGAAAAAAATCCTTTAGGAAATGCAATGATAATGATAGAAAAATCTTTAGCTAAAGAAACAGCTGCTGTGCGCGATTTGGATATGAAACACAGTCGAAAATGGATGATTGTGAGTGCAGATAAAAAAAATTCTCTTGGTGCTGCGCCTGGATATATGCTGATGCCTGAAGGAAATTCTACATTTTTTCCTGTGGAAGGCTCAAAAATCAGGGAACGTGCAGAATTCGCTACGCACCATCTTTGGGTAACAAAATATAAACCTAGCGAACTTTATGCTGGCGGCGATTATCCTAATCAAACTCAGCCAGGAGAGGGTTTACCTAAATATATTGCAGATGATGAATCGTTGCTGGGTGAAGATATCGTGTTATGGTACACAATGGGCGTGACTCATATTCCGCGATCGGAAGATTGGCCTGTGATGCCTGTTCATCGAGTTGGATTTAAGCTAGCACCTAGAGGATTCTTTAGCCGCAATCCAGCCATTAATTTACCAGAGTAAAATATTCTTTTTCTTAAGTTTTTTTGCTTGATTTTTTTGCTAATGTATAAACCTGTAACTTGAATACTGATAAGCTGAACTTAGCTTAAATCCTGGTAGTTCTAAAAATAGGATACTTCATGAAATTTCCAGACATTAATATTCCTGGCGATGGTAAACTTCACGCTCGTTTAATTACTTCTTTAGGCGAAATTGTAGTTCGTTTAGAAGAAGAAAAAACCCCCAACACTGTGAAAAACTTTGTCGGTCTAGCAACTGGAACAATCGACTGGAAAGACCCTAAAACAAGTCAATCTCTTAAGGGTACTCCTGCCTATGATGGAGTTCGCTTTCACCGAGTCATCCCTGATTTTATGATTCAGTGTGGCGATCCTCTGAGTCGTTATCTGGATATGGCCAACCGCTGGGGTACTGGTGGACCTGGATATAGATTTGAAGATGAGTTTCATCCAGAATTGAGACACTCGAAAGCGGGTATTCTCTCAATGGCAAATGCAGGGCCTGGTACTAATGGTTCGCAATGGTTTATTACAGAAGTAGCAACACCTTATCTTGACGGTAAACACAGTGTTTTTGGTGAAGTTGTTGAAGGTCTAGATGTAGTGAATCGCATTGCTAATGTGCCTACAACTAGAGACCGTCCCAATCAAGAGGTAGTGTTAGAAAAAGTAGAAATTTTTCGCCAGTAACTAACACCGATCTAAGTTAATTTATCTAAACAGAATATAGGAGAGGAGGTCTGGAGATTCTTCTCTTATATTCTGAATTATTGTGTAATTTTTATTCATTTATTAGTGATGTTTAACACACTGCCCCAAATTGATAACAAATTTGCCGAAAAATTAAGATTTATTTTAAATAAGCAATAGTAATGTTGTGAAAATCAGAAGCTAGATTCTAATCAGGAACTAGATTTCGGCGATCGCACTCTAGAGAAAGTTTGCAAAATCCCCCACTTCTTTAGGAATACAAGTTTTGAGACAATCAAAAGCGATTTAATTTAGTAATCATGCACTTATAGTCCACCGCTAATCGGACTTCGTGTTATTTAAGTTGGACAGGGAGAAGACACAGATGAAATTGGCTTACTGGATGTATGCAGGCCCAGCCCATATCGGCACTCTCCGAATTGCTAGTTCTTTCAAAAACGTTCACGCAATCATGCACGCGCCACTAGGCGATGACTACTTCAATGTTATGCGCTCCATGCTAGAACGGGAGAGGAACTTCACCCCAGTCACAACCAGCGTTGTCGATCGCAATGTTTTGGCACGCGGTTCTCAAGAGAAGGTGGTAGATAATATCACCCGCAAAGACGCCGAGGAACGCCCCGATTTGATTGTGTTAACTCCCACCTGCACTTCTAGCATTTTGCAAGAAGACCTGCACAACTTTGTGGAACGGGCGCAGCTGGAAGCTAAAGGCGACGTAATGCTGGCGGATGTGAATCACTACCGCTACAACGAACTGCAAGCAGCCGATCGCACTCTGCATCAAATTGTGCAATTCTACATTGAGAAAGCCCGCAAAAAAGGCGAATTACCAGAAGGCAAAACCGAAAAGCCATCCGTTAACATCATCGGTATTTCTACTCTGGGTTTCCACAACCAGCACGACTCCACCGAACTCAAGCGGTTAATGGCTGACTTGGGAATTGAAGTTAATACTGTAATTCCTGAAGGCGCTTCCGTTAACGAATTGAAGAAAATGCCCAAAGCCTGGTTTAACCTGGTGCCTTACCGCGAACTCGGCTTGGCTACGGCTCGTTACCTAGAAGCAGAATTCGGAACGCCCTACATAGACATTACACCGATGGGTGTAGTGGAAACTGCTCGTTGTATCCGAAAGATTCAGCAGGTCATTAATGCCCAAGGCGCTGATGTAGACTACGAAGACTTCATCAACGAACAAACTCTGCATGTATCCCAGGCTGCTTGGTTCTCCCGTTCTATTGACTGTCAGAACTTGACTGGTAAAAAAGCAGTGGTGTTTGGCGACAACACCCACGCCGCCGCCATCACCAAAATTTTGTCACGGGAAATGGGGATTCACGTAGTTTGGGCTGGAACCTACTGCAAATATGATGCCGACTGGTTCCGCGAACAGGTCAGCGAATATTGCGATGAAGTGCTAATTACAGACGATCATGGCGCAATTGGGGATGCGATCGCCCGCGTTGAACCCTCTGCTATTTTCGGCACCCAAATGGAACGCCACGTTGGTAAGCGCTTGGATATTCCTTGCGGTGTAATTGCTGCACCCATCCACATCCAGAATTTCCCCATTGGTTACAAACCATTTATGGGTTACGAAGGTACAAATCAAATTACAGATTTAATCTACAATTCCTTTACTTTGGGAATGGAAGATCATCTGTTAGAAATCTTTGGAGGTCACGATACTAAGGAAGTAATTACTAAAGGAATTTCTGCTGATTCTGACCTGAGTTGGACAAAAGATGGGCAAGCAGAATTGAATAAAATTCCGGGATTTGTGCGCGGGAAAGTGAAGCGTAATACTGAGAAATTTGCCCGCGAACGAGGTTTCAAGGAAATCAGTGCTGAGGTGTTGTACGCTGCGAAGGAAGCTGTCGGGGCTTAGTTTAGCACTTCATCGATAAGATAAAGGGGTAAGGAGTTATGTCTACTCTTTGCCCCTATTTTTTTGTTTAATTGTTAAATATAGTGATACAACTGCAATTATGAAATATGATAAATTTATTATAATTTTTTATATATTTATTTTCACTAACTATTTAAAATAACTAAATTAAATATGAACGATGACAAAGCGGCATTGTTAGCTGAACTGTGTGAAGCTGGGATTAAGCACAGTCCAGAAAAAATTGTGCGGATTGCTAAGCAAAGTGATGGCAAAATTGTATTTTTAGAAGAGGGAAATGCTGAAGCAGGACTCCAGCACATATTGGAACAACATTCTCTGGAGTTCCTAAATCAGGGTATTGAACTAGAGCAAATACCAGATGTGATAATTGCAGCTGTCACTCAAGGTAGAATGACTGGTTATCAAGGAAGACGAAAAACTCGTACTATTTATGAAGTTACATTCAATGATAAAACCCAGTATATTGCTGTGACTGTAGGCGATAATGGTTATATAGTCGGTGCTAACCCCAGAACTTCCTCATAACTTGGTAGAGAGACTATGGCAGCAACAATCAAACTCATGGCTGATTATGGATGCTACCCACTATGGTGGGCTACTTCCGATCAAGCTGGTGATATCGATCCAGAAACACTGCCACTAAGTAAAGAAACTATTAACCGTTTGGAAAAATGGGCAGAAGTTTACGATGCAAAATTGAACTGGGAAAATCCTGGAGATTCAGTGGGTTTTTCCAGTCCAGAGGCTGAAGCAGCTTTTGAAGATGAAGGAATTAGCCTGTGGAAGCAACTACAAAAAGAAATTGCGCCTAACTATCAAGTAATTTATTTCAGTAATAGATTACGTAAAGTTCTTACTCATCCTAGTGAATTAGAATTTTTACCTGTTATTCAGTAAGAATTTCTCCTAACTAAATATTTATCTCCAGATGATTGGCAAATTTAAAATAAATCCTGGTAAAACATCTTCTCCTAATAATTCTTGTGGAGATGTTAATATTTCTACTGGTTGACCAAGACGATAAATTTCTACTTGCCGCATTTGGGGATTAATTAACCAACCTAATTTGACTCCATTATTGATATATTCCTGCATTTTCTCTTGAGTTTCTCGCAAAGTATCGCTGGGTGACATTAACTCCAAAACAAAATCTGGTGCAATTGGCGGGAATTTTTCTTTTTGTTCAGGTGTAAGTGCATCCCATCGTTCTTTTCTAATCCAAGCAACATCAGGAGAACGGTTAGCACCATTGGGCAGTTTAAAGCAGGTGGAAGAATCGAAGCAAATTCCTAGTTGAGTTTGACGATTCCAAATCACAAAATCAGCATTAATTTCTGAATTACGATTTCCAGTTTCTCCGCCTGTAGGTGACATGATGAGCAGTTCTCCGGCTGCATTGCGTTCAAATTTGATTTCAGGATTTTCCCGACAGAGTTGATAAAATTGGTTGTCGGTGAGTTGGATGATGGAGTTTAATTTAATAGCGATCGCTGTCATAATAACTAAATTAGAGATAGCATAAAATTTAGCGCAATTAAAACTCAAAACTCATTCATGCTGTCAAAATAATATCAAGATGATGAGTTTTTTGCCGCTCAAAGTAATTCATAATTGCCGGAATATCTTTACCAAATTTAATTAATTTACCACTTCTTTCAACTAAAGAAATATGATAGCCAATGTCTAAAAATATATCTAAAAAATCCGATGGATCTATCCCACCGAATAACTTGAGATTTGAAGGCGCAAATTCGGCAAAAATAATAGGTTTATCTCGCCTGAGAATATTCATCATACCCCGGATAGCGTAAGGTTCATGTCCTTCAATATCAATTTTGACTATATCTATTTTAATTTCTTTTAAAAAACTATCAAGTTGAACAGCCTCTATCTTTTTAAAGTTTGCATCTGGAGCAGAAACTACAGATTTTAAAAAATCTTCATTTTCTGAAGTAACCCTAGCGCCAGAATTAGATGTATTACCCAGGTCAGAAATAATAATAGTTTTATTGGCGTCGCTGACAGCAAAATTATATAGTTGGATAATTTCCTCAAATCCGTTATAAGCAATACTTGTTTTTAATAGTTGAAAATTATTGTTGTCAGGTTCAAAACTAAATACTTTACCGCGAGGACATTGGCTGGCAGCGAGTAAACTATAATAGCCTATGTTAGCTCCAATATCTACAATACAAGAATCTGGCTTGAGATATTTGGCAAATGTTTCTGATGTGCTTTGTTCATAGCTGCCTTTGAGCATCAGTGGTCGCCCGATATATTTGTCTTGAATATTCAAAAGAATATAAAAGTTATAAGGTGTGATTTTCTTAAATACATTGCTAGAATCGGCAAAAGGCTTGAGCAGAATATCAGGAATATTTCCTAGCAGTTCAACTCGTAAGTTACGCAGCTTTGATTCCCAAGACTTTAACATAAATTTAGATAGAAAATTTACCTAAGCATTATAAGACTACGCCTGCACATACAGCAATAATTTTTAGTAACAATTGTCGTGAATCAACAATAGACCTCTTGCATAAATAATTTTTTGTCGGGCTACGCCCCGCTTCGCTAACACGCAAAGACGCAAATAAGAGTAGGAAAATAAGGACTTTTGCAAGAATTCTAATTATTACTTGCAAAATTTTTATACAAGAGTGTTAATTTTAGAGAATATTCTAATTTTTATTATTAATTAGCGTTGCAGCAAAAGTTTGATTTGTTGAGAATCTGTTATTTTAGAGAATTAATTATATATAGCAGTCCTAAATCATTTGTGAAAATTATATATCTCTTTCTTCTTTATTCTCTTTGCGTACTTTGCGTCCTTTGCGGTTCGTTTCCTTATTTATATTTTTCACGACTCATTTAGGATTGCTATAGTTGCAATTTTCTAAATTTAACTAAGTAAGTAAAATAACCTGCTTTAATACAAGATAGTCAATATATCGCATACCCGCTATGTTCGCCGACTATCTGACAGCAGAACAGCGTGGATTCATATCTCAATGTCGATAAAAATGGCAACACATTGGGTTATCCACTGACCGCATTAACCAACAACAAGCTACAGATGTTGTATTCATAATTTTAATTACCACCAACTTCAAACCCTACTATTAATAGTAAAGAACGAATTAATTCCTCAAAGCAACAAATCCCAATACGGGAGAAGTGCGGTTTTTTAGAGTGTCTGTGCGGTTCGCGTCTGCTATTGGGGCGGTACGCTGGGTGAACCAACGCAAAGCTTAGCGAAAATTAAACCGCTGGAAACTCAGTGTATTTCCTCACTTCTGGAGGCTGAAAAGCTAAAACAATATCACTTAAAGCAAATGCCAATATTCCTGCATTTTCTCTTAGGTTTATATTATAAATCCTGACTCAACAGTCAACAAACAAAACTATTTCGGTGATTGTTGAAGCTCAACTTCTGTATCAGGAAGTAAACTCAGGTTCGCTAAATTATACAACACCATCGTAGTGGTAGTGTTGGGCTGGAAACCAATCTTTTTGTAGAATTCCTGTTGATTAGTAGTCATCAGATAAACGCGCTCAACCCATCTCATACGGGGATGGCTCAAAACAGTTTCCACTAAATTGCTTCCCAAACCGCTATTTCGATACTCTGGATGAATCACAACATCCCAAATCGTGGCGCGATATATGCCATCGGATGTTGCTCTAGCAAAACCAATGAGCCGCTGACTATCCCAGACGGAAATCACTGGCTCACTGTTGGCAATGGCTATACTTAAATCCTCAATACTGCGTCCTTTTGCCCAGAAAGCTGAAATGTTTAACAGTTCTTGGAGTTGGTAAAGGTCAATTTCAGATTTGCGATCGCTAAATTGAATTTGAGGATTGTTCATGTATTGTACCCACTTGGCTGTATCTTAGCTATTGCTAAGTCATATTTTGCTAGAAATTGTTGAATGTGTATATCTATATGCAACGAGAGACAAAATTTAGTGAGTTAGGGCAACATTCAGCAACAAACCCACTTCCATAAAGGATGAGTTGGTCCCTGCTGACGTATTCGATAAACTTGTTTTTCTAAACGTTGTTTTTCTTGCTCTGGTAATCCCAGTAAGATATTCCGACTTTGCCAAACTAACACAGCAGCAGTCATCCCAATACAAAAGGCTAAACCGAAGGTAGGCAGTGGATGATAGAACAGTCCATATCGCACTGCTACCCAAGTAAAATATTGTTGCCACAGAGAAATTTCCGCACGTAGACCCCATAAGGAAACAGGCGCAATGGTGAGCCATAAACAGCCCACAAACAACCATCGGCCATACACTGTTAGCTGGTATAGCCTTTCTACTTGTTGAGCAAATGATGGGTCAGTTGTCATTTGTCCTTTGTCATTTGTCATTTGTCAGTTGTCTTTTGTCATTTGTTCTTTGTCATTTGTCATTTGTCAGTTGTCCTTTGTCCTTTTTATTCACTAATGACTAATGACTAATGACTAATGACTAATTACCAGCAGATGTATCAATTGAGTCAGCATTAACTAGCGCCTGAGATCTATCGGTGCGTTCTCGCCATAAAGTTAAGAGAGTACTGGCGATGAAAATACTTGAATAAGCGCCGGCGGTAAAGCCAATAATTAAAGCTAAGGCAAAGTTTTTCAGTGTTTCTCCCCCAAACAGAAAGATAGCGAACAATGATAGCATCGTGGTTAAGGTGGTGTTGATAGACCTGGCTAAGGTTTGGTTGACAGCATCATCAACAATGTCAGCGATCGCTTCATTGGGATTAGTTTTCAGGGTTTCTCGGATGCGATCATAAATCACCACTGTATCGTTAACTGAAAAACCTGTAATCGTCAGTAGAGCAACGATAAATAAACTATCGACTTCAGTACCTAGTACTAATCCCAAAATCGAAAAAATTCCTGCGGTAATTAAAACATCATGAAATAAAGCAACGATCGCAAACACCGCATAATCTAACTGAAATCGGAAACTTAAGTAAATAATAATACCTGCAAAGGAAACGATCAGAGCTATTACCCCAGATCTAAACAGTTCTCCTCCCAGAGTCGGGCCAACGGTATCAAATTGATTTTTTTGGTCGTCAAAAGTACCAACTTTTTCGCTTAAGGCATTTTGCAAGTTGGTACGCTGCTCGCGATCTAAACTTTTTGTGCGAATCAATATACCATTTTCTGCACGAGTGTTTTTGTCAGCGACAATTTGGATGCTGCTATCACCGACTCCTTGCGTTTTAGCGACTTCTCTAACGACGTTGATATCAATGGGCCGATCGCAGTTACCGGGTTTGGTACAATCCCGTTCAAACTGTAATCGTGTACCACCGACGAAATCCAAACTAGGACGAAGGGGTGCTTTAATGTTGGGGTTTTGCCAAGAAATCACCATTGAGATGATACCAGCCAAGATGATGGCACTAGAAATAGCCCACCAAAGCGATCGCGATTTGTTAATACTCAGTTTCATTGAGACACCTCTGCCTTATTAGATGTTGGCAGGTTGGGAGAGAAATATTCTGGTTTTTTGAGTGCAGGAATTGTAATTGCCAAAAACATCAAGGTGCGACTACAGGTAATTGCTGTAAACATACTCACTGCTACGCCCAAAGCCAAAGTTAAAGCAAAACCTTTCACTAAGCCAGCCCCTAGCCAGAATAGTGCAGCACAAGCGATGACTGTAGTTACGTTGCCGTCTAGAATACTGGAAAAGGCGCGGTAAAAACCAGATTCTACAGAACGGTAAAGGGATTTGCCTGCTTGCAATTCTTCCCGCGTCCGCTCAAAAATCAGTACATTGGCATCCACCGCCATACCAATACTGAGAATAAAACCGGCAATTCCTGGTAGGGTTAGGGTCACACCCAGCAAAGCAAAAGTAGCCCAGGTTAACAAGGAATAAATCAATAGTGCTATGTCGGCAATTACTCCTGGTAGTCTATAGTAGACCACCATAAATATTAATACTAAAATCAGACCACCGATACCAGCATAGATACTGCTTGTGATGCTGTCTTTACCTAAAGTTGCCCCGACAGTACGAATCTCTGCAATTTCCACTGGTACGGGTAATGCACCACCGCGTAGCTGTACGCCCAAGTCATTAGCTTGTTGTGCGGTAAACCGGCCGGTAATTACGGCAGAGCCTCCAGTAATACCAGTAGAGGCAAATTCTAGACCGACCGTCGGAGCGCTGATCAGTTCATTATCCAGAAAAACACCAATACTACGTCCAGTACCAGCAAGGTTTTTTGTCAGTTGAGCAAACAATTCACCACCCTTTTGATCGAAGCGAATGGCAACATTCCAATTGTTACCTTGAGTGGGTTCGCCATAGGCATCCTTGAGGTATTTACCGATTAGCGGCGGGTTGGTGCTTTCAAACAATTCAGCGATCGCTTCATTATTTTTCTGTAAATCTTCTTGATTTTTGGCTATTGCTGCTTTATCAGTGCTTTTTCTCAACTCTTCTTGCTTTACCTTCAATTCAGCTCGTGATGTTTGGAAAGCTAAAAGTTGAGTTTCTGTATTCGGCTTTTGCGTCCGGAATTCTAACTGTGCAGTACCTCCTAGCACCCGTTCAGCTTGCTCTGGGTCGTTGACCCCTGGCAACTGCACCAATATTTTATCTGCGCCGACTGTTTGGATCACTGGCTCAGAAACACCCAAACCATTAATGCGGCCTTCGACAACTTTCTTCACACCTTCCAATTCTCGCTCGGTGATTTGGGGAATTTCCGCTGATGGTTTCACCTGAATTGTTAGCTGTGAACCTCCCCGCAAGTCAAGTCCAAGAGGTATCGGAATTGTAGCAATCACCGTAATAGCGGCGATTACCAGAACTAAAATCAAGATTAATAGCGATCGCTGTCTTTGCATACCATAACTCGCAACTGACAAAGGCTATAATAGCGCTCTTTTATGCAGTTATGAGTTAGGAGTTGGGAGTTATGAGTTATGAGTTGGGAGTTATGAGTTAGGAGTTATGAGTTAGGAGTTGGGAGTTATGAGTTATGAGTTAGGAGTTGGGAGTTATGAGTTATGAGTTAGGAGTTAGGAGTTATGAGTGGGGAGTCAAAAGTTCGAGTTTGAAGTTAAAACTCAACTTTCAAATTCTTAACTCCTCACTCCTCACTCCTCACTCCTAACTTTTAAACCCGCAAAGCTACCATTTTTTCCACAGCTTCCACTATTTGCTCTGGTTGGACAATTGTTAGTCTTTCCAGATTGCCGTTGTAAGGTGTGGGAATATCTTGGGAAGAAAGCCGCAGCACTGGTGCATCCAATTCATCAAATAAGCGATCGTTAATTGACGCGATGACTTCTGCTCCTATACCCGCGGTTCGCATGGACTCTTCCACCACAATAACTTTATGGGTTTTTCTTACTGATGCTCCAATGGTATCAAAATCTAATGGTTTGAGGGATATTAAATCAATAACTTCTGGATCGTATCCTTGTTTTTCAAGTGTTTTTACCGCTTGTAGCACATGATGGCGCATCCGAGAATAAGTGATAATTGTGACATCTTTTCCCTGACGCACAAGTTCTGCTTTATCCAGAGGCAGCAAATATTCTTCTTCTGGTAAGTCTTCTTTCAAGTTGTAAAGTAGAACGTGTTCAAAGAACAATACTGGATTATCATCACGGATAGCGGATTTTAGTAGTCCTTTAGCGTTTCTCGGTGTGGAACAGGCAACAATCTTCAACCCTGGCACTGCTTGGAAGTAGGTTTCTAGTCGCTGGGAATGTTCAGCCCCTAGCTGTCGTCCTACACCTCCGGGGCCGCGAATTACCATCGGAATTTTGAAGTTACCGCCAGAAGTATAGCGCAGCATCCCAGCGTTATTGGATATTTGATTGAACGCTAGGAGTAAAAAGCCCATATTCATACCTTCGATAATGGGGCGCAACCCAGTCATAGCTGCTCCCACTGCCAAGCCGGTAAAGCTGTTTTCGGCGATGGGGGTGTCTAGAATTCGGAGTTCGCCATACTTTTGGTACAGGTCTTTGGTAACTTTGTAGGAGCCGCCGTAGTGTCCTACGTCTTCACCAAGAACAAATACGCTGGAGTCACGCGCCATTTCTTCATCAATGGCTTCACGCAAGGCGTTGAAGAATAGTGTTTCTGCCATTTAGACCTTTAGTACGATTATGGTTTTAGAATTTTATCGTGCGGTTGTGGCAAATACCGTGAGCGATCGCACTGGTTGAGAGTTTAGGTTATTCAAACGAACCGCCCCAGGCATAAACCCTAAGAATTGCTAAAAAGTTTCTTTGTTGATTGTTTCTGATTTCTCATCTCCTATGCTGTCTGTTTAATTGCTATTTTCCCTCTAAGCAGGAACTAATCGCCGAGACAACTATATCAAAATTGTTACCCAACTCAACATTTTAGGTAAATATACGGTAGCATCTGTCTCCCAAACCAAGCAGCAAACAGACTAGGGGACAGTGCTGATTTTTTGCGTATCACATCTGATAAAGTTTGTCAACCAACAACAAAATCCAATCTTTCCAGTGGTGGTAGAAACGGAACTCTCTTCACTGGAGCAAAATCAAAGGTCAAACTTTAACTCCATAACAGAGGTAAAATTAATCGCTGACGAGCAAATGCCTGACTGATGCTGCCTTACTATCAACTTAACGCACCAATATCTGAGAAACATTAGGTTACGAAGACAGCTAGCGAACCTTAGATTAAGAGTTGCAAATCAATAAATCTACACTCTTAAGTTAGATTTTATCAAGAATAATTCTGAATTCTTACTAGCAAATTCTCAGCTACAAACTGGGGAGTCAGTTACTTGAGGTAGTTGAGTCTCTGGGAAGCGTCTTGGTCTACCTGGTTTGCGTTTATGTCGCTGATTAATTGACTTTTCACTTGCCGCTGCCAACTCTTCAGGTGTACATTTGAACAGGCGCAAAGCATCTAAATATTTTTTTGGTGTCATTGTGGGTTCAGTACGCCCAGCTTCCCAGTTGCGAACACTAGTTTCGCTAATTGCAAGCCTGAAGGCAACCTCCGCACGGCTAAGACCAGCACGCTCTCTCAGGACTTGCATATCCATGTTCCATGCTCCCCTCGAAAATATTGAAACTTTTTATTAAATCAATTGACATTAAATGGCAATTGAGGAAAATTTATTAACTATCTTCTTTTATAAGCGATCGCGTCCCTCTCTGCAATCGAGGGAATCTTCTATTACTGTATTCTGACGTAGAGAATGTACATAAAATAATGATTAGCTAACACTGAGAAATCAACCGATTTACAGCAGTTTGCAACCAAATGAGGTACACGACTAGAGAATTAATGATAAAAACTATTCTTCTCCCTCCTGCCTCCTGCCTCCTGCCTCAAAACCAATTAATTTGTACCTCACGCAAATGAAATCTGCTGTAGTTGTTAGCCATCAAAAAAGTCCAAAACATTGTTTAGATAAAGATAATGCTTGGGGACTTCCAAAAATTAAATTATCCAATTTTCAGAGAGAAGGCGAGGATTAAAGTCTACCTCCTGTGCCTTTGATTGCGAATTACATATGAATATCCTAAAAACTTTCTTTGCACATTTGTCTTAAAAAGTTCAGGTACCGAAGGTACCTAAACTTTTGGCTGTGCCTTTGCGTGAGATTTCTCAACTTTTACTCAATAATCCACGCTACTTTAACCATCGCGCTGCATCTTTAGCATGATAAGTCAAAATCAAATCTGCCCCGGCGCGTTTAAACCCAGTTAAAGTTTCTAAAACTACACGCTCCTCATCAACCCAACCATTCAGAGCAGCAGCTTTAATCATCGAATATTCACCAGAAACATTGTAAGCCGCAACTGGCAAATTACTCGCTTCCTTCACCCGCCAGATAATATCCATGTATGCCAATGCTGGCTTAACCATGAGCATATCAGCACCTTCAGCAATATCCAATTCAATTTCTTTAATTGCTTCGCGACTATTACCTGGGTCCATTTGGTAAGTTCTTCTGTCTCCAAATTGCGGTGTTGAGTCTGCTGCATCCCGAAATGGCCCATAATAAGCCGAAGCATATTTAGCAGCGTAAGACAAAATCGGTGTGTCTTGGAAGCCAGCTTCATCCAAACCTTGACGAATTGCTTGCACAAAGCCATCCATCATTCCGGAAGGTGCGATGATATCCGCACCGGCATTTGCTTGGGAAACTGCTGTTTTTTTCAACAATTCCAAAGTTGGGTCATTTAAAACCCGTCCTGTCAAATCACCAACTTGTAGATAACCACAGTGTCCGTGACTGGTATACTCACACAAACAAGTATCAGCAACTACAATCAAATCTGGTACTGCTTTTTTTACAGCAGTCGCAGCTTTTTGGACAATACCGCAATCATGCCAAGCGCCAGTAGCATCCACATCCTTATCAGCGGGAATACCGAATAGAATGATGGCAGGAATTCCTAAGTCATAAACTTCTTTCGCTTCTTCGACAATTTTATCTACCGAAAGCTGGTAGACTCCAGGCATCGATTTCACCTCATTAGCGATTCCTTCACCCGGCACCGCAAATAGTGGGTAAATGAAATCACTTGTTGTCAAAACAGTTTCACGAACCATCCGGCGCAGTTGGGGATGAGTACGCAGACGGCGGGGGCGATGTGTAGGAAACATAAAGTTTAATGAAGAAAAACAACGCAATGGACACAAAACAAAGCGTCACAAAAGCAGGGGAAAAGTTTCCTGCCATCAGACAGACTACAAAAAGTGCTTAACTGACATTTGCCCTACCTGAATCAAGCTGTAGGGCAATTTTGTATTTTACAGCTTGATTGACATCTATCCGACGAGTTAGAAAAACAATATAACAATTGAAAACGGGCATTGGGTATTGGGCATTAGGCATTGTATTTTTAAACAACAAATGATTCTAAATTCACAATTGAAAATTGTCAGAACCCTGTGTGAGTAGAATCTTGGTTATTAGTTGTGTATAAACTAATAGCACAACAGCAAAATCAAAAATAACCTATAATTACCAATGCCCCATGCCCAATGCCCATAATTAATGCTAAAACACTCGTAAAATAAAGGGATAGCGAAAGGGTATATCAGGATTGCTAAAAACTTTGGTAATTGCCCAAATTGTTAGTCCCCAATGCAACAAATAGCCAATGCCTGCTAGTGGCCCAAGTAATAATAGTGGTAAGACCAACCAACCAAATAGAAAAAATAACGCTCCCAGAATCGCTCCATAGAACCAGACATTAAAGTGGAAATTGATGGATTCTTTAGCGTTTTCTTTAACAACAGGATCGTCAGATACAAACAGTACGGCAATAGGTATACCGATAGATACAACAGCTGTGCTGAAAAAAATGGCTCCATGAGACAAGGCGGATAAAAGCTTTCGCTTGTCTGTGTCGTACATCCCTTTCTCCTAATTTAGTCAGATTGTTGGTTATATTACGACCCTATCACGAGCATCGTTGTCTTAAGATTAAAAGACTTACCAAAGTCGAAAAAATTAAGTTAAGTTACAAACAAATACAGTTATGTCAATTGAACTTGAGTCTGAACTCGATCGCGCAGTTGAACTTCGTCGCAACTTTGCAATTATATCTCACCCCGATGCTGGTAAAACCACGCTGACAGAAAAGTTACTGCTATACGGAGGCGCAATTCACGAAGCTGGGGCGGTCAAGGCACGGCGGGCACAGCGCAAGGCCACTTCAGACTGGATGGCCATGGAACAACAACGGGGTATTTCCATTACTTCCACGGTATTACAGTTTTCATACCGAGACTGTCAGATAAATTTATTAGATACCCCCGGACACCAAGACTTCAGTGAAGATACTTATCGAACTCTTGCCGCTGCCGATAATGCAGTGATGCTGATTGATGCGGCAAAAGGTTTGGAACCCCAAACCCGCAAATTATTTGAAGTGTGTAAATTGCGGGGTATCCCGATTTTTACATTTGTCAACAAGCTCGATCGCCCAGGAAGAGAGCCTCTAGAACTTTTGGATGAAATTGAGCAAGAATTGAAGTTGCAAACCTATGCAGTAAACTGGCCGATTGGCATGGGCGATCGCTTTAAAGGTGTCTTTGACCGACACAAGCAACAAATTCACCTGTTTGAGCGCAGCGCCCACGGTAGCCGAGAAGCCCGTGATACGATAGTGGAATTAGGTGATCCGAGAATAGAACAGCTGCTAGAACAAGACCTGTACTATCAACTGAAAAACGATCTAGAACTGTTGGAAGGAGTTGGCCCAGAGCTAGATTTGCAGTTGGTACACGAAGGCAAAATGACGCCAGTGTTCTTTGGTAGCGCCATGACAAACTTTGGGGTAGAGTTGTTCCTCAAATACTTCCTAGACTATGCCCTCAAACCCGGTTCCCATGTCAGCAGTGTTGGTGAAGTTCCCCCTACATACCCAGAGTTTTCTGGGTTTGTATTCAAACTGCAAGCAAACATGGACCCGAAACACCGCGATCGCGTCGCGTTTGTCCGGGTGTGCACTGGTAAGTTTGAAAAAGATATGATGGTGAATCACGCTCGCACTGGTAAACTCGTCCGTCTCTCCCGTCCGCAAAAACTCTTTGCTCAGGAGAGGGAATCCATTGATGAAGCTTATCCCGGCGATGTGATCGGTTTGAACAATCCCGGTGTTTTTGCGATCGGGGATACAATTTACACGGGGCAAAAGCTGGAATATGAAGGGATTCCGTATTTTTCGCCGGAACTGTTTGCAACTCTCAGGAACCCCAACCCCTCGAAGTTTAAGCAATTCCAAAAAGGCGTTGCGGAATTACGCGAAGAAGGTGCCGTGCAAATTATGTATTCAACTGATGAAGCCAAGCGCGATCCAATTTTGGCGGCGGTGGGTCAGTTGCAATTTGAGGTGGTGCAGTTTCGTTTACAAAACGAGTATGGTGTAGAAACCATACTAGATTTATTACCCTACAGTGTTGCTCGTTGGGTTGAAGGTGGTTGGGAAGCATTAAATAAAGTGGGACGTTTATTCAATACCACTACAGTCAAAGATAGTATGGGGCGCCCAGTGTTGCTATTCCGCAATGAATGGAATTGCCAACAGTTAGAGGGTGACCATCCAGAGTTGAAATTAAGCGCGATCGCCCCAGTATTTTCTAGTCAACAACCAGTGGAGGAATGAAGAAGAATTTAGAAAACAGAATTCTGACTTCTGACTCCTGAATTCTGACTCCTGAATTCCTTCACAGTTGGACTTAGCTGGGCACAGTTGATTTCCACGGCATCTGAGGTTCGCGCTTTTGCCCAGACGTGGATCGTTTAGAAGAGATTGGAGTGCCAGAATCTGTATGCCTTCACATGCCAAATCGTCTTTGGAGGCTGGTTTAGTTGCCCTCAAGCAGGGAAATTACCAAACAGCGATCGCTCACTTAGAACCTCTTGCTAGCAGCGACAGTAATGCCACTGCTAACTTACAAGCAAGAGTTGGTTTAGTGATGGCTTATGCCCGCACTGGCGAAGTCTCCAAAGCGATCGCCTTTTCCCAAAACCTCATTGAGAGTAACAATCCCCAAGTTCAAGAGTGGGCAAAACGCGCTCTCGAACATTTGACAAAACGTCAAAAACCTGAACCAGAATCAAAAAATGTCGAAACTGGATTTGTTGCCTTTGAAAATTCCCCCCCAGACACTCCTAAATCGGAGGAGAAGCCAAAAGATGAAGTAAAAGATCGAGTAAAAGAAAGTAACGACCAAAACATCCCCGCGATGGTGCCATTAGCTAAACCCAAAGCTACTGTCATACCACCACCGCCGCCGCCGCCCCTGAATGGCTTCATGGGTTCCGTCACCCGCACCCAAGCAAAACTATTCGGTGTTATTTATTGGCGACAAGCACAACGCGCTAAGGCATGGCAACCCCTACGCAAGCCGAAATTAATTCCTTTGCGGCTGTTGGCTGCGGGAACATTTATCGCCCTGTTTTGGGTGATGCGAGAAATCCTCAAGTTAATATTAGGATTTATCAACCATGCTTTAGTAAAGCTTCCCTATGTAGAACCGTTACAGGTTTTATACAATGACCCGACACGATTTTTGCTCATAGCGTTAGTAATTTTAATGGGGGCATCACCTTGGTTACTGGATCTGCTACTAGCAAACTTGTATGCTCAACGAGAACTTACGAAAGATGTATTGAACGGCCATAGTCGGGAAACTGTTCGGGTATTACAACGTTGCTGTCAACAACGGCATTGGCCGTTACCCAAACTACGAATTTTGCCAATGGCTGCACCAATTATTCTCACCTACGGTAGCTTACCACGGAACGCGAGGATTGTAGTCAGTAAAGGACTGTTAGAACAACTAACAGATGATGAAATTGCCGTTATTTACGCCACCCAGCTAGGGCATATTGCTCACTGGGATTTTGTTGTCATGTCTTTGGTGTTGCTGGTGACACTACCAATTTATAAGGTATACGAGCAAGTATCAAAGTTGGGTGACAACATATCAGGAAAAATTTGGCGTACTCCTGTGACAATTGTGGCTAGTTTAATTTATGGAGTTTGGTGTTTGCTGACTGGGACCGCATTGTGGTTGTCGCGGTTGCGGATTTATTATAGCGATCGCACCGCAGCTGAAATTACTGGTAATCCCAATGCTTTGATTCGTGGTTTGCTGAAAATTGCCATTGGAATCGCAACTGATATCGAAAAACAAGAACAAACCAGTTGCCAGTTGGAAAGCTTAAATATCGTCGCACCAATCGGCTACCAACAAAGTCTTTCTTTAGGCACAATTGCCAGTCATCTTTCTTTTGAATCTTTTTTGAAGTGGGATGTTGTCAATCCCTATCGCCGATGGTTTACGATTAATAATAGCCATCTTCTGGTGGGCGATCGCATCGAACGCCTCTGTCAAATCGCTCGTCACTGGCATCTAGACACCGAATTACATTTCCCTAGCGAACAACCATTAAAAGTTAAGCGTCAGTCTTTCTTATTACAAATTGCTCCTTGGTTAGGAATTCCTCTCGGCTTTCTGTTTGCAGGTTTGGTATGGCTAGTGTGGCAATTAGCATTTGCACTTAAATTCTTAAACCTCAAATGGATTTATGAGGATTGGTCTTTCATTACAGGCTGTCTTTTGATTGGTTTTAGTATTGGTACAGTGATCCGGATTAATTCTTTCTTTCCCGATATTAAGCCACACACTGTACAAACTGATGACTGCCTACCTAACTTATTAGCTGACCCCTCTACCTTACCCATTGACAGCATCAGCGTGCGTCTTGTGGGCAAATTATTAGGTCGTCAAGGCACTGGCAACTCCCTAGCCCAAGATTTAATATTACAATCAAGCGCGGGCTTAGTGAAATTACACCACATTTCTTGGCTAGGACAGTCAGTTAATCACCAAGATTTGATTGGTCGGCAAATTATCGTTACAGGTTGGTTTCGACGAGGAGCAACACCTTGGATCGACATCCAAACCCTAGAAACTCAAAGTGGTAAAACCATTCATAGCCCTCATCCTATTTGGTCTACTGCTTTAGCAGTTGCAGCCCAGGCTTGGGGTGCATATGTTTTTCTCTCTGGTTAGTCATTGGTCATTAGTCATTGGTCATTAGTCATTAGTCATTGGTCATTGGTCATTTGCTTTGGACAAAGGACAACTGACAAAGGACAAACCGAAATGTAAACAAAAGTTGCAGGTTTTATTTCCAAGTGTTACATTTATTTACACAAACAATAGCAACCGAAATAACTCAGCTTCATCGCTTTGTGATGAATTCGGATGCTTTTCCCCCCTCCATACCATATTTCTCCTCCCAACACAGCAGCAAATCAACCAGCCACTGGCTGGTTTTTGTTTCCAAAAATCCCGTCTTGAATAAAAAATGTGTTTTATGCTACGATGCGATAATACTAAAGTCGAAAATGTGTGCGCTAAACTAGCTAGGTAGAAAATACCGTGGTAATGTAAAGGATGGTATTTTATTCTGCGAAAAAGAGCATAGAAGAAAGCGTGTACTTTGGCAGACAGTAGGCTATTAAATTTACAATTCTTAGAATTAAGGTGTTATTAGCTCATCGTAGTGTGGGCCTTTCGATTAAATAAGCTTGATCCCAACGAAAAACTGTATTGTATAGGTTGATAGTTTGGAGCAAAAAAATTGGTTGGTGGCAGTCTTTCTCAATAGCATCTATTTTAAAAGCCAAAGCCAAGTAATGGTTTTCTCACCTTGCCATGTTCATTCATTTCTGGAGGTATAGTTCATGTCCGTTCGCCTATATATAGGTAATTTGCCCAAAGAAGAAATTGATCGTCAAGATCTACAAGCAGTGTTCGCCGCTGAAGGTGATGCTGTAACTACTAAATTAATTAAAGACCGGAAAACCGGCAAATGCCGTGGTTTTGGTTTTCTGACGGTCAACAATGACGAACAAGCTGACCAAATAATTGAAAAATATAATGGTCAGATGTTTAAAGATACTCCCATCAAGTTAGAGAAGGCATTACCTCGTACAAAGGGTGAGGAGGGTGAGGAGCAAGCTCCTAAAACAGCTAGTGTTGCCAGTAGCAATCCTACTCCTAGCGCTAACAAAGAAGGTAGTCGTCGTGAGAAAGGTTCTAAGAAGCCTCGTCGTGGTAGCGGAGGCGGCAGTTCTCGTGAAAGCACCACGACTACGGAATCAGACGCTATTCGTCCAGATCCCCGTTGGGCTTCCGAATTAGAAAAGCTCAAGCAAATGCTAGCTGCACAAACTACGAATTAATCCTTAAGGGAGAAAAATTAAAAATTAAAAATCAGAATTAGTTTTTTGATTTTTAATTTTTAATTGTTGGTTCTTTTCTAGCTGCTTAGTTAAAAGCTGGTTGCAGCTATTTTCGTAATTATTATAGTGCAAAGCCTACTTTGGGCTTGCCTTTTGAAGGTTAGATTTACCCATAGTCATAACTGAAAGACAGCTTGCCCAGTCATACTGAAACTAACATTTACTGTGCAGGTTTGCTTTTTCAAGCATCCATAGGAAATAGTGTTAAAGTTAAGTGGAAAAGATAGCTATTATTTTCCTAATTTTAAAGCTTGCTAAAAAATTAGATGCTAACCGCCACAAGCATTTTGAATTTGGCTTAGTACACTGTTAGACTAAATAATCTAAGACTGGTTGGCGTAACCCAACAATTAACCCTGAATATTTGGATTTGGTTTTTTACCTTAAGCTATCTTGCTACAATCCAAAAGTATTAGATTTTATAGAGATCCTCTATCTGTATCTTTCACACAGCAAAAGGCACACACGAAAACTCCTTCAGTGGGTAAAACTGGGGGAGTTAAATTTTTGCCACTTTTTTCCTATCCTAAATCCTAACTCACTGGCCAGCTTAGGAAAAGAGTAGCAACTGGTGTGTGAATTCTAATTATTGGATATTTTTGCTTACAAATTCGAGATTTTTCCAACCTAGAATCAAGTTTTATTTTTAGCCAACAGGAGTAAGTACTGAGTATAAAAATTACATAATTTAAGATTATATTAATTTTAAATTAAAGTTAAATGCACTCAAATCAAAGGAATCATAAACCAAAACTGAATATTTAGATATCTCCTAATTCGGGAAATTTCTAAATTCAAATAAATTACATCCGTTAATATTAAGTATAAAAAAATGCTAGAATTTTGACTGTATATTTTTCAGCTAAATCAGCATATTTCTATAAAATTCGTAAAAATAGCGTTATAGCTATAGCAATATCATATTAGAAAATATTTATTAAAGTATAAAATATAACAAATTTATGAAGTATTCCAGTATAAATAAGGTAATTACCTTATTTAGAAATGTATTAATCGAATTAGCTTTCTCCGAACAAAACAAAGAGTAGAATTGCATCTATCAGAAGTATTAAATATAAATATGGCCATTTATATATAAAACAATTAAATACATATACTTAATCTAAAAGTATACTTCTGGCAGAAGATGTAAAAAAATATTAGAGATATTAAATTAAAATCAATAATAATCAAAGTTCTTAAATAATTCAGGAAAGCGTGCTATGTGACACGCCTACCTGGAATCGACTAAAACTTTGTTACAATCCGCAACACACAAACTATGAACTCTACCACCGAAAAACGCATCGCCTTGATTTCCGTCCACGGAGACCCGGCGATTGAAATAGGGAAAGAAGAAGCTGGCGGACAAAATGTTTACGTGCGCCATGTGGGTGAAGCGCTAGCGCAGCTAGGATGGGAAGTTGATATGTTTACCCGCAAGGTTAGTCTGGAGCAAGACTCAATTGTTCAACATAGCGAGCATTGTCGAACTATTCGTTTAAAAGCAGGCCCCTTAGAGTTTGTGCCACGAGATGAGATTTTTGGATATTTACCAGAATTCGTTGAGAATTTCGTCAAGTTCCAAGTCAAAAATGGTATTAACTACCAGCTAGTTCACACTAACTACTGGCTTTCTAGCTGGGTAGGGATGGAATTGAAGAAAATCCAAGGAATTAAACAGATTCACACTTACCACTCTTTAGGAGCGGTTAAATATAACACGATAGATAATATTCCCCTGATTGCCAGTCAGCGATTGGCAGTGGAAAAAGAAGTTCTGGAGACAGCAGAACGAATTGTAGCGACGAGTCCGCAAGAAAATCAACATATGCGATCGCTCGTTTCCACCAAAGGTAATATCGATATCATTCCCTGCGGTACAGATATTCAGCGATTTGGTTCGATTGGACGAGACGCAGCCAGATTGGAATTGGGAATTGCTCCAGAAGCCAAAATCGTATTGTATGTCGGTCGTTTCGATCCACGCAAAGGAATAGAAACCTTAGTGCGTGCAGTCAATGAGTCTCAACTACGGGAGTCCAACAACCTCAAGCTAATTATTGGTGGTGGTAGCACTCCGGGTAACAGCGATGGAATTGAGCGCGATCGCATTGAGCAAATTGTCAACGAATTAGGGATGAGCGACTTGACCATCTTTCCTGGTCGTTTGAGTCAAGATATTTTGCCAACTTATTACGCAGCAGCTGATGTTTGCGTTGTTCCCAGTCACTACGAACCCTTTGGATTGGTGGCGATTGAAGCGATGGCCAGTGGTACACCAGTGGTGGCAAGTGATGTCGGTGGACTTCAGTTTACTGTTGTTAACGAACAAACCGGTTTATTAGCACCAGCGCAAGATGTAGCTGCTTTTGCAAATGCGATCGACAGAATTCTCTTGAATCCCGAATGGCGAGATGAATTGGGTAAAGCTGGTAGAAAGCGCGTCGAAACTAAGTTTAGTTGGGATGGCGTTGCCAATCAACTGGGCGAACTCTATAACGAGATTTTGGGACAAACAGCCAAAGAACTAGAACCAGCATTGCTTACCAAATAACCTTCTTTGGTAACAGGTAATTAGCAATAACCAACACATAATCATCAACATTGGGGTAGCACATATGTGTTACCCCAATGTTGTATGCGTTTTATGAGAATTTAATTTTGCCCCTGGATATGTTATCAACATTCTCTCTATTGGTGATTTTTGGTGGTATAGCGGTAGTCACATAGGTTAGGAGATTTTAAAAACTTCAATGCCAGGCATAGTAAGACTTTTACCTTCTGCCTTCTGCCTCCTGCCTCCTGCCTTTTGACAAGAGCCGCTTCAAAGTGAAAAAGTTCAAGCCTGGAACTAGAGAAATCACTGAATAAAGTTAAACCTCTCCATATAGATAGGGTCTGGAGAATTTTCGTCAGCGTAAAATAAACTCAAAATTGTATCATAATCGTCATGAGTGAACTAATTTTTGAGCCAAATAAGATTTATGAGTTTGCAAATATCGACAATTTTCGAGTCTCCTGGAGATTGAAATACTTAGGAACAGTTTTCAACCCAGTCAATAAAGAAATACGCTTACATTTTCATAAGCTGGAATCTTCTGTTGAAGAACAACAAGATATCTACTTTAGTCAAAGCGATATCAATCAACAAGTAGGCAGCATCAATGAAGCTAGCGAATACGAAGTTAGGTATGAGTACTAAGAGCCTGGTAAAAGCATTGCAAGCATAAGCAGGATAAATAGACCAAGGCCATAATTAGGGTTGTAGCAGTTTGGATCGATCGCTAGAGATTCAGTACGTCTGTGGGTTTGAAATTGCTCACGAAATATTACATGGGTTTTCAGTCGTTTACATTGTGTTTGTAGAGGAACACAACGTAAATAATATTAATAGCAGGACAAATGCAGTTAGGTTGATTAATGCTGACCGCTTTTTGATGTTATGCCAGTATGAACTAGACGCGATAGCATATACTGGGCATCGATATTTGAAAGTTAATAATTAATTTTTGTGCAACCAGTTGACTTTACCACCCTAAAAGCTGCTTGTAGCGAACTACGCACGAACTGGCTACCCTCTAGGACAGAGCAAGTTTACCAGCGCGATCGCTATACTATTGCCATAGCATTACGTACCTTGAAACAGCGGGGTTGGCTAGAGATTTCTTGGCATCCTCAAGCTGCACATATTTGCATCGGCGATCCGCCACCACGAATTCCTGATACCTTCACCTTCAGCCAACAACTGATACACCAATTGGGTGGTTTGGCGTTAGTGGGAATTGAAGCGATCGCTCCTTGGGAACGCGTTATCGATCTACAATTTGCTCGGCGTCCTGGTGAAAGTGCCCTATATCATGTGTATGTAGAAATTATGGGCAAGTATAGCAATGTCATTCTCACCGATGCTAGCAATATAACCATCGCTCCTGCTCATCAAGTCAGTCAGCAACAATCTAGTGTCCGTCCCATTCAAACCGGACAACCTTACGAAACACCACCTAAACTGACTGGGACTCTCCCGAATTTGAGTGAATCTCAAGAACGCTGGCAAGAACGGGTAAGTTTAGTACCAGGAGCAATCAAGCGGCAATTACTCAAAAGTTATAGTGGTTTAAGTGCTGCTCTACTAGAATCAATGTTGTTAGCAGCAAATATCCCACCAGAAACATCAACCGATATCCTTAAACCTGAAGATTGGCAAAGGTTGTTTGAGCGTTGGCAAGAATGGCTGCAAGCCTTAGATTCAAGTCAATTTCAACCCGCTTGGACAAAAGATGGTTACACAGTAATGGGTTGGGGTGGAGTGGAAAGCGCCAAAGACACCCAAGAATTACTCAACCGTTACTACACTGACCAAGTTAATCAACAGTTATTTTCCCAATTGCGCCATCAATTGAGTCAGAAATTAAATAATATTTTGGAGAAATTACACAACAAAGCTCAAACGTTTAAGACACGCTTGCAGCAATCAGATCGAGCCGATGAATATCGCCAAAAAGCTGATTTATTAATGGCTCACTTGCAAAACTGGGAACCAGGGATGAAAGAGATAATTATCCCAGATTTTGAGAGTAACGAGCCAGTAGCGATCGCTCTGCAACCAGATAAAAATGCCGTCCAAAATGCCCAAAGTCTTTACAAACAGCACCAAAAACTTAAACGCGCTCGTTCTGCTGTGGAACCGCTACTTTTAGAAGTGCAGACAGAAATTGATTATTTAGAGCAAGTGCAGGCTGCGATCGATCAGATAGACAACTACCAAACAGCAGAAGATTTGCAAGCTTTACAAGAAATTCGCGAAGAACTGATTGGGCAAAAGTATTTACAAGATCCAGAGTACCGCGATCGCACTAGCAATGAAAACTCCATCAGCAACTTTTATCATTACCGTACTCCCAGCGGCTTTGAAGTATTAATCGGTCGCAATAATCGCCAAAATGACCAATTAACTTTTCGTGTAGCTGGGGATTATGACCTCTGGTTCCACGCCCAAGAAATTCCGGGTAGTCATGTACTACTGCGTCTTGAACCCGGTGCAGTTGCAGAAGAGGCTGATTTGCAATTTGTGGCTAATCTTGCAGCTTACTACAGTCGTGCCCGTCAAAGCGACCAAGTACCAGTTGTATACACTCAGCTAAAACACGTCTACAAACCCAAAGGCGCAAAACCCGGAATTGCCATTTACAAGCAAGAAACCATCCTCTGGGGAAAACCACAATTAGTCATTGGGCATAGGGCATAGGTCATTGGGCAAGAAGGAGGTGTGGGAGGATGGGGAAGAAATCTTTCTCCCCACACTCCCCCATCTTCCCATCTCCCCATCTCCCTACTCCCCTTCTCTACCCTACGTTGTAGCCAATTCTCCTCATAGATAGAAGTTTTTAAATTTTGCTTATATCTTTTTTTGATGAAATTTTCTGAAAAATCTGTGTTGGCTGTTACAATATTGTTAAGAAAAGTTGCCCGTTGCATTTTGGGAACGCGCAATTGGGTTTTAACTCTCTTGAGAAGACAACGCGAAAAAACATTTTTGAGACCAGCTGTGGGAGGCTGGTCTTTTTGTTATTATCAGCAAACTTTTTCTTGGATTTTGGTGAGATGAAGTACTTGATCGCTTGTCAAACACAAATCAAAGACGGTTTAAAATTAACTTTATAGGACTTACGCAAAAACTCTCTGAAACTCTTATTTCTTTGTGTACTTTGCGTCCTTTGCGGTTCGTTTTTCGTTATTTTGCGTAAGTCCTGCTTTAATGTCATCAGTTCCTCACATTTAACGAGATAATAAATTGGCTCTAAAGGCGTACAACTGTACCCTCCGACTTATCTATCAGATATTTTATGAAATAGTATTACGTGTGTCTTCAAGGAAGATATTAAATTTTTGACTCCAATATTGCCATAAAATTACTTAAATTTATTGCTTTGCGTTCTTGGCGATTAGTTAAAAAATTAAGTACTCTTACAGTGGTAAGGGAGTAATTTTTAAATAGCACACAAAATCAAGACGCAAACTTATCTTTTGCGTCTTGATTTTGAGATTTTCAAAATTAGAAACTGAATGTTGTTCTCAGGGCACCAATAACAACATCATCATTATCATTATTATGATCTGGCGATGTTAGCCAAATAACTCCTGGGGTAATGGTGATATTATCACTGAGCTTATATTGATAGAATGCTTCCAAATGATAAGATGTGTCCTCATCTCTAGCTAATCCTACGAGGCTAGAACTTGTAACTCTAGGTTCCACACCCGCAATAATACCTGCTAAGCTACCTTTTGTACCGAGGTCGGGGAAGCCAAGGGTAACGGCATAGTTCCAAATGTCAACGTCTCCACGGTTTCCTCTCAAGCTTCGAGTGTTAGTGTATCCAACCCAACCACCTAAAACTATGTTGTCAGTAATGCCAATGGATGCTTGCACGCCGTAAGAATTACTGGAAAATCCGACTTCTTCTTCTGGTAAACCTTGGATAGCCGCTATATCTTGGAAGGTTGCTGCATTGCTACCTGTGGCTAGTGGTTGGTTGTAAGAATTGATGTAAGTTAAACCAAGAGAAATGCGATCGTTTGGTTGAACTGTCAACTGTGCCAGGGCACCATAAGAACCATTGAACAAACCATTATTAGGTGTAGGGTTATTAGCTGTACCACTCAAATACCCTAAACTTAGCGATAATTTCTCACTAAATTCGTATGTCAATCCTAACCCCGCGCCACCTATCTGGTTATAAATTGGGTTACGCGTACCAAAGGTAGACAAAGCACCAAAAGCGCCATCGCCATCAAAGATATTAACAGTACTGGTCAGGTCATCTGCTGCACCTGCATTGGCAATAGCAATCACCTGTGTCTTTTCGCCCAAGGGAAATCTGTAAAATAGTGCATCGATCGCAGCAGTAGTGGTACCATCCTCACCAGCAAAGAATAAATTGCCCTCTGGCGTACCAATGTCAGGGCTGAGAATATTATTCGCCTGGATTCTAGTGAATAACGTGTCTTTCCCTGTGAAGCTGGTGACAAGTTCTATCCGTGCCCGTGCCCCTAAAGTGGTATTTTCGTCTGTAATTTCTGCGCCGTTGACTGTATTTCCTGACAAAACATCGCTAACGACGGCAACAACTTGTCCTTGCAGTTTAGTTGTGGTAGAAAACTGATTGGCTTCCAATTCAGCTGTGCGTGCTTCTACTGCATCCACACGACCCCGGAGTGTCGCTAGTTCGGCGGAAAATTCTTCTTGTAGTTTTTGTAATGCGGCTAAATCTTCTTTGCTAACTAAATCGCCAGTGGCTGTGGCAATTAATTCATTAACGCGATCTAGACAAGCATTCAAACCAGCAGCAAACTCATACCGCGTCAGTGCCCGATTACCACGATAAGTGCTATTTGGATATCCTGCAATACAACCATACCGTTCTACCAGCGATTGCAATGCTTGGAAAGCCCAGTCTGTAGTTTGCACATCTGACAACTGAGACACTGAAGTAACTTGTGCCGTTGTTTTATTTTCAGCTATGTTCTCAACCTTGGTGTTTGGACTAGTTAAAACTTCCGGTTGATCGATTTGGGAAGCGCCGGATGTTTCACCCGCAAATGCAGCAGTACTAAGAAATAGCATTGCACTGCATACTGCTGGACTAACTAGCAGATATTTACAAATTTTTCGCATTTTTTTCCTCACACTGAATCCACAATTCGCGCCCACACAGCGCTTTTTTGAAAGCACATTTTATTAAAAACTCGTCAGTAATCTTATCAGAAGAATGCAAGCTTTTTAACAAATTATGTCAATAATTCCTAATTGTTTTGGGAAAACTTAATTGCAGATGCATCGTTACTAGGCAATTACTCATATTTTTTTATACTAAAAAATATTTTATTTGAGAATGAGAATTATTATAATATGGAATGTAGAATAAGTATCATTGTCAACAAAAATTGTGGCAAAAGCACAGCAACCATTGGTTTTGCGGAGGAAACAACGTGGTGGAGAATTGGAGAAAATTTAGAACATACAGACGACGAAACGGCATCGTATCATTAATTGCTCTGTTAATATTGTCGATAGCTGCTGGCTGTAGCGAATCGAATCAGAATCAAAGAACAGCTGCCCAACAGTCGCCACAAACACAGGAAGTTGCATCTACCCCAACAGCACAGCCCAGAAAAACTAAAGTAGTGACAACATTTTTGCCCATATATTTGTTTACCAAGGCTGTGGCTGGAAATGTCGCAGATGTCGAAATTTTAGTACCACCTGGTACGGAGGTACATGAATATCAAGCGACACCAGAAAATGTGAAAGCGATCGCCACTGCCAATGTATTAGTAAAAAATGGTTTAGGGTTAGAAGAATTTTTGTCAGATACTGTCAAAAATGCCGAAAATTCTAAATTAACAGAAATTGATGCCAGTAAAGGTATCAAACCCTTAAATGAAATTTCACCTGTTGAGAAAACAGCCAAAACTGAAGAACATCACGGCCACGAACATGGTAAAGGTAATCCTCACGTTTGGTTAGATCCAGTTTTGGCAAAACAGCAAGTAACCAATATTCGCGATGGTTTGATAGCAGCCGATCCAGGAAATAAAGCGAATTACCAGGCTAATGCTGCGGCTTATATTCAAGAATTAGAAACATTAAACAGCGAATTTCAAGATACATTACAAAAGACTCCGAATTGCACTTTCGTGACCTTTCATGATGCGTTTCCATACTTAGCCAAACGCTACAATCTCAAGCAAGTTGCTGTGGTAGAAATTCCTGAAGATCAACTTTCGCCAACAGATGTACAAAATGCGATCAACGCCGTAAAAAAATATAAAGTTAAAGCCTTATTTAGCGAACCAGGAGTGGATAATAAATTGCTGACTAGTCTTTCAAAAGACTTGAAGTTAAATTTGCGTACTTTAGATTCTATGGAAACTGGTGAAACAAATCCACAGCATTATTTCAAAGCGATGAAAGCTAACTTACAAACTTTAGAAATTGCATGTAAATAGATTTGTTATTAGTCATTTGTCCTTAGTCCTTTGTCTCTCGTCCTTTACAAATTACCAATGACCAATGACCAATAACCAACGACCAATGACCGATGACCAATGACTAATGACCAATGACCAATGACTAATAACATTGCTATTTTAAAAGTAGAAGGATTAACAGTCTATCAAGGCAGTTATCTAGCTGTACGAGATGTTTCCTTTGAATTGTTGCCAGGAACAGATACAGCTATAGTTGGCCCTAACGGTGCTGGTAAAAGTACTCTCATAAAAGCCGTTTTAGATTTGGTACCTCGAACTGGTGGTACGATTGAAATATTGGATCGTCCAATTGCAAAACTGGGGCGTTTACGTCACTTGTTGGGCTATATGCCGCAAAATTTCTTCTTTGACCGTAGCTTTCCGATTTCTGTCAGAGAATTGGTAGGACTAGGATGGACAAGTGAAGGCAAAGGGCAAAAGGCAAAAGGCAAAAGGGAAGATTCATTTTTCTCAAAGTTGTGGAGACAAGACCAAGATAAATCGTTAGCAGTAACAGAAGCTTTGCGACGAACCGATGCTTATCATTTACAACATCAAGCTATTGGTACTCTTAGCGGCGGTCAGCTAAAGCGGGTATTGTTAGCTTATTGTCTGGTGAAGCCACGGAAGTTGTTAGTACTAGATGAAGCCTTTGCTGGGGTTGATGTACAAGGCGCAGCGGATTTTTACGCTTTGCTAAATGAATTAAAGCGGCAAGAGGGTTGGACAGTATTGCAAGTTTCCCATGATATTGATATGGTAAGCCGTCATTGCGATCGCGTGCTTTGTCTCAATCAAACCATTGTTTGCACAGGAAAACCGGAAACTGCCCTTTCACCGCAAAATCTCTTAGCAACCTACGGCCCAGGTTTCAGTCGCTACCAGCACAATCATAATTAAGTTGGGCATTGGGGGTGTGGGGGGTGTGGGGCGTGTGGGAGGTGTGGGAGGATGGAGAAGAAATCTTTCCCCACTTTTTTCATCTCCTCCCTCTCTTCTCACACCTCCCCAGTCACCAGTTCCCAGTCACCAGTCCCCAGAATTATGGATTTATTCAACAACTACCAGATAGCTTGGCTAGCGATCGCCAATAGTAATAACTTAGTCACCTTATTACAATACCCCTTTATGCAGCGGGCGATGGTAGAAGCTGTACTGATGGGAATACTTGGCGGGATGTTGGGTAGTTTTGTTACCTTGCGCCAACTGTCTTTTTTCAGTCACGCCGTTGGTCATGCAGCATTGGTGGGTGTAGCCTTGGGTGTGCTGTTACAGGTAAATCCTACTTGGATGCTGTTACCTTTTACCTTAATTTTTGGTGTTGTTGTCCTCTACTTTATCGATAAAACCGACTTAGGTAGCGATAGCGTACTTAGTATAGTGCTATCTGGGGCATTAGCGATCGGGCTAATTCTCAGTAGTCTCATCAAAGGATATCGTGGCAACTTGATGCAAGTACTGTTTGGCGATATTCTGGCGCTTGATGTTACAGATTTGATTTTGACGCTGCTGGTACTTGTAGGGGGTTCCATATTTTTACTATCAACTCTGCAACAGCAAATTTTATTGACACTTAACCCAGATGTGGCGCAGGTTCAAGGTATTCCCGTGCAATTGTACCGCTACGCCTTTGTGGTCTTGCTTTCACTCGCCGTTGCTGTAGCAATTAAAGCTGTTGGCGTTTTACTAGTAAATGCCTTTTTGGTGATTCCCGCCTCCACTGCCAAACTAATGAGTCACCACTTTAGCGGCTTTCTAGCCATTTCGGTAATAGTCGGTTGCATCACCAGCATTACTGGAATCATTGTGTCAGGCCTTTTCAGCATAGCTTCTGGCCCTAGTATTGTTCTTGTGCAATTTCTACTGTTTTTAGCTGTGGTCATCTGGTTTAAATTGACCTTGAAAGCTGCATAAATATTTTTCTCCAACCTCTTGCAAATTCATATTATCTTTGCTACATTTATTAATCGTGGCTCAAAAAAAAGCACCAGCCGGGATAGCTCAGTCGGTAGAGCAGAGGACTGAAAATCCTCGTGTCACCAGTTCAAGTCTGGTTCCTGGCATACAATCAGACCCCTTGAAATCCAACAATTTTAAGGGGTTTTTGCTTTATTGACCATCAAAAAAAGAGGACAAGTGTTCTAGCTTTTATGCAAATTTTGGAGATTCTTGGAGACCTTTAGATATAAAAGTGGTGTAAAAATGGTGTAAATGCTGTAGAGCAGAGGACAATTACACCAATAATACTTATGTACCAAAATTCTTCCAAGGGACGAGGATATAAAGGCTCTGTATCAATCATTAACTCTAATGGTCGATTACAATTGAGGTTTCACTACGGTGGTAAGCGTCATTACTTGTCTACAGGATTGCTTAATACTGCTGCTAACTGGAAACTGGCAGAAGATAAAGCAGCGGAGATTGAGAAAGATATCTTATACGAGCGGTTTGACGAATCTTTAGCGAAGTACAAACCTGCATCATCTCTAAGTACGGTTACACCAGTTACACCAATTCAAAAACCAAAACCACAGTTAGATGAGTTGTGGGAAAAATATAGCGAGTTCAAAAAGCCTCAAGTCAGCCCTAGTACTTACGCTAAAGATTTTGCCAAGCATCGAAATCACATTGCTAAGTTACCTACGCGATCGGTAGACGAGGCATCCGCTATTCGAGATTATCTTTTATCGAATTTAGCTCCAGACGCGGCAAAGCGCTGCTTAACCCAACTTAAAGCTTGCTGTAATTGGGCAATGCAAGAGGGATTAATCGATAGCAACCCTTTTGCTGCAATGAAAATCAACTTACCAAAGGGTGTGGCTGAGGAACAGGATATTAATCCTTTCACCAAGGAAGAGAGAGATTTAATTATTCGTACTTTCGCTAGCGATCGCTACTATAGTCATTACACCCACTATGTACGCTTCCTTTTCTTTACTGGGTGCAGACCATCAGAAGCAGTTGCCTTGAAATGGAAACACATTACTAATAGTGTGATTCAGTTTCGGGAATCTGTTGTCGTTTCTGAAGATGGCTTAGTTCTCAAAGATGGACTGAAAACTCAAAGAAAACGGGATTTTCCGATTAATTTAGAAGTGCAGGCAATTTTAGATGAGATTAGGTCTGAGGAAACTAATCCTGAATCTCTAGTGTTTAAAAGTCCAAAAGGGAAATTTATCGACCATCACAACTTTGCTAATCGTGCATGGAAGTCAATTTTAACTAAGTGTAACGTCCCTTATCGTAAGAGCTACCAGACGCGGCATACCTTTATCAGCTTATGCCTGGAAGCACATATTAACAGTACTGCGATCGGTAGATGGACTGGAACATCAGCCAAAATGATTGACAACCACTATGGCGCTACTAACTTTACGAACCTTAGACCACCTGAGCTTTCTTAAACCGAGCATTTGAAACATTTTTTGCAAATTGGGGCAAGTCTTGAGGTGCAGAACTAGCATCCCTGAACATCTGTTGCACTTCGTAATACCAAATTTTTTCAGTGGGTTCCCCTTTGGTGAAAAATAGGATATTTGCCTTAACCCCTCCGCCAGCTGCTACAAAGGTTCCTGCTGGTAAACTGATGATGCACCAGACATTAAAATTTTCTAAGAGGTTGCGTTTCCAACCTTGAGGACGTTGTTCGCTATCTAAAGTAAATAGAGAATTATTATAGGGTGCAGCCCAGTCGCACCAACGGTAGGGACTTTCTAGAGATTGGGTAAAGTTTATGTCTAAAGCCTCGGCGGTTTCTGCTTCTTTTTGTTCTTGTTCATCGAGTATCCGTAAGAATAAAATCCAGGTTAATTCAGGGATATATTGCAGCGCACCAGCGCAGTTTGAACGCCGGATAATGTCACAAATACAATAAATTGAGCGAGTATTCGTTTTATTATGCCTATTACCCAAAGTAATTCCTGCAACAATATCTCCAACTTCGCCTAATTTTTTTGTGTCCCACTGCTGCGTTTCTGGACTATTGAAAACATCACGGAGATAAGCTGTGGGCAGTTCTTTGGCGGCTTCTAATTGGGCGATCGCATTTTGTCGAGCTTTCTCCATTGCTTCCATCTGCTCATTCAAAATTGCTGCAATGCGCTTCTGTTCATTTAAGGGGGGTAGAGGAAAATACATATTTCCAACTACTTCTTTATTAATGTTAGGGTCTCTGCGATTTCCACTACTATATTGCATCCACTCTGACCTAATTAGTATTAGCCAATAATGCAAAAATTCAGGTACAAAGACTTCTGCATTTGGCAAAATAGAGCATATTGCTTGATTAGTGGTAGCTGGCAATCCTAAAATACCTGATTTGCCAATAGTGCCTGCCCCACCATACATAGCAACCATTACTGTACCTATAGGAAGTATTTCTCCTCGAATTTGAGAAAATGCTAATTCAGAGATACACTCTTGCGTTTGTCGAACAACACTACAGTTTAGATCCAGTGTTTTGATCCAAGGAATTTTACCGTTAAAATTTTCACTAGTTCCGCGATGAGGTGTACTCCCACTAACAAGGCGGCTAATTTGCCTTAACTTCACCCACTTCCAACCATCAGGTAAATTCCTTTTACTACCCTCAAAACTTATTTCTACCTTTTTCCTCACGCTGCAAAAATCCTCTCCTTAATCTCACGTAAAACATCTTTAGGCTTACCCAAAATCTTCAACACATCTAAATTTACCCTTAGAGTTTCAAAAATTAGGTCATTCTCCAAAGCTTCTATTCCACCGTTGACAAACTGCTGCAAAAATGCATCAACAGCCTTGGCAGTCTCTTCTGGCATACCATTGAGCCAATCGGCGTGCTTGTAGTTGAAAGCTTGGGCGCGATCGCTTTTGGTTTTTGGTATCAAGCCATAAGCTATATCCGCTAAAATATCATACAGGTCATAGGCTGCTAATTCTGTGACAGTCACATATTCTTTAGGTGATATACCTGCACTCACCAACTCCGCTGACAGTTCCTTGCGGGTTTTGGGATTAATCCAACAAGCCCGAAAATCTTCTATAGTAGGCACTATCTCCACTAACTTAGCGGCGATGCGTTCTTTATATTCCTCAACAGATATTCTCCGATCATCACCATCTATCTTGGCACGCATAAAGCGATCGCCTGTGCTTTCTTCAATCCATTCATCGGTGTCTGCAATTTCAATTGCTAGTCCAGAAGCTTCCGAACTTCTATTCCTAGAATTTTTATTGGGAGTTCTTAACTTGGTGAGAAAGCTTTCCCCAAATAGTCTAGTAGCATCGGTATAGTCATAGACGCGAAACATTAACTTACCTTCAGCTAAACGTGTTCCCCGCCCTACCATCTGGTAAAAAGTAATCGGCGAATTAATTTGATTGAAGAAAACAATATTACGCACTACAGGTACATCAACACCAGTAGTCAATAAATCAACTGTTGTAGCTATAAAGTAAGAACGGGAACTTCCTCGAAAATCTGGTAATCTTTCTTGTCCGCCACCTTTATCAGTACATTTAAAAGCGTAGGAATCACAACGCCTGTGTTGATTCCGCTCACACCATTCAGCGTAGAGATTTTCCATGTTAGCAGTGACTAAATCAGCATGGCGATCGCTATTACAAAAAATAATCGTTTTTTGCTCTGCTCCACCAGTTTCCAGTAAGTAGTGAAACAAATCCTCGCAACGCCGCTTTTCAAAATTGGGTAACATGAGGCGAGTTTTAAAATTGCCTTTTTTCATCAGTCGGCGTATCACTTTTTCCTCAACTGCTAATCCTGTCTCAAAATCTATAGGATTACTTGCTAAAATATCTTCGATGGATAGTTGAGCCAAATCAAGTTTGATTCTACCTTCTTGAATTTCACACGCTGCCAAGTAACCATCTTCAACACCTTGGAGCATATCGTATTCATATACTGGCTCACCAAAATACTGGATATTATTTGCTGTTATTTGTTCATCTGCTATGACTTCTGCTGTTGTTTGAGTAACTTCAATTACTCTTGGTGTGGCTGTTAAACCGATTTGTACTGCTGCCGAATTGCGTTTAAGAATTATTGACCATTTACCCCATGCCGCGAACTAACTGCACAAGCCAATTATCGCGAATTTGCTAAACATTCCGTGAACAGGACAAACTTCAACGCCTGATAACTGATGTTCTCGATGCCAGTAACACTCACCAAATTTTTCTTTATCCTCTTGTACACAAAGCGGACAATAGCGCAGGTATAAAGGCATCTCAATCGAACCGGCGACAATTCCCAAGCGGGCATGAATCTTTGAGCCGTTGTTACCACACATCTCTGAGCGTATAAGTTTCAGCCGTTCTAGAGGAAGAAAAGGACTGTAAAACCGCAGCAGGGTATGGTTATCAATAAAATAATCAGCTGTGTAACAACTACTAGGGTGTAGTCCTTTAACTAGTTTATCTAAGCGACTCGGTAGGTCAAAGATGGCAATGGCATTTTTAGTTTGAAATAAATCTTCAACTGTTGAACGCAGGCTGGGGTACTGCACTCGTTCCTGAAAGCGAGCGCAGATACTATAGACCAATTCTCCTGGATAGGGGTCGGGAAATGCACAAAGCATCGTGCTTCCTCCTACTCACTTTGAATCTAGTGAAGATAATGCTTTTGGGTAAATAACGTCACCGGAAAAGGCAGAGGGTAGGAGGCAGGAGGCAGAAGGAATGTCTCCTGCCCGGTTGCTGAGCTTGCCGAAGTACTGCCCACGACCCAAAGGAGTAAGGGTCTGAAGAACCGGACATATCAAAGATTTGGGAGCAACGAAATTGCTAGGGGTCACAATCCCCTGACAATTGGTTCCTTCTGCCCTCTGCCTCCTGCCTTGTTGAAGGCATTAAGTTTTAAAACACTCCAATGTCTTCAAAGCTTCCTCAATTGCGGCTTTGACTCTTGGCAAAGCCACGGTTGCAGGCTTTAAAGAAGCACGTAGCAACAACAGCCATCGTGGAGGACACACATTTTCCTGTTGAAAGCGTTCAGTTACCCACTCTAGACGACGCATAGCATATTCTTCATGGGTTTCTACTACTTCATCCAAAACCTTTAGTGTCAACGGTAACTAGGCAATCATAGTCCGCATTTCCTCCTAAACGTCACTCAAGTGTTCAGTCGCTGCAAAAATATAGCCAGCTTCTTTTAAAGCTTGATAACCACAAATACAGCGAACCTTCATATCCACTAATATTTCTAATAAATGAGCAAAATTTTGAGGATTTGCAGAGTCTTCTGGAGAATTTTTTCTTGTTTGATGATTAGAAAATGTAGAAGTATTTTCCTTCTGGGTAATCGATTGCTTTATGTCAAAATCGAGTACATTATTTGGAGTTAGTTTTATCTCTTGTCTCTCAATATTTTTATCTAAAGTCTCATCTGAATAATCACTTGTAGTTTCAGGTGGATCTTCAATAGTTAATTGATTCTGCTCTGATTCAATAAATTTTTCGATATCAAATAGTCTTCTACTTCACTCCACTCACACCCATTGAACTTCTGGTCAATATCAAGTAAAGAACAAGGCTCCATCGCTTTACCTGGATTTAAACGGATGTAGATGTTGTTAACTATTCGAGGATCATACGCAACAGTAATTTTCCAGCCACCTTTATTTTTTGCTTCAACGAACCATCTCTCACGTATAGCTAAATCACAACTGTAGTGTAGTTTTTTAAAGGAAATACAGTCGCGGGTAATAAAAGCAGTTTTTGTTGGTAGAAGATTCTGACGGATAATTTCTGGGTCTTGCCAATGAAGAAAAGATTGGTAGTTATTGTTTATCCCCCAGTGCCATATATTGACTAGATAAGGCTCTAGTTCATCTTGAATCATAAATTCATCAAGCGGATATTCTGCCATAGTTTTATTCCTAGAAAAGGCTTAAATCTAGCAAATATAAGATTTGCTAGCAAAGGAATTACTTTTGAAATATCATAAATAGCTAAATCAAAAGATTTTCATTGTTGTGGTCAAGAATAAAGAGAATCATTAGTTTTCTAAATGCATCTATAGTCAAGACTCCATCAATACGGTAATCTCTTTCACCACGTTCTGGAAGTTTCTTGACTGAACCTGGAAGCCAATGAATAATTTCATCGTTAAAAGCACGAAAACTCCGTTCAATGATGCCTTTAAAATCAGCTCGGTAAGGAGGAGTGTTATTGATTTCTATACCTAAACAGTCTGAGAGATTATTTGCGTTATAACCTTCTAATTCACCTCTGCCATCTGATAATTTGTAACCTTGATGAAAGAACTTTTCAAGGTTTTTTTGATAAGCCTTTGTTAATGGCATTTTTTGTCGAGTTTCATAAAATAGCTTTATACCTTTACGAAACTTCTCTCGGATCTCAACTGTAATGTTGATACCAAGCCTTTTACCTACAACTTGTGAAAGAAAACTTGGTCGTCCTCGCTTAGGATGTTTTCCTGTGGTCAAGATTTTATATACTTTTACAAAGTTTTTTAAATCCTCATCCGACCAGAAAGTAGGTTCGGGCAAATATTCTAACCTCGATAAAGCATATTTACAAAGATAATTTAAGATTTTAGGATAATAGGAAGAAATAGGATTCGGTTTTTCTTGGCCTTTTGTGCTATTAAATCTCGGAATCAGAGCATTTTTAGTTTGCCCTCCCTGCCAGTATCTCCGCAAATCTTTACGGATAGTTGGTTCTGAACGCCCAGTTTTTTCTTTGACTTCCTTAATTATTTGGCTTCGTTTGTATGGGTCAAAAATTGACTCTCCATAAGCAATGATTAAGGAAATAGCCTTCCATGCGTTGTCTCTATATTCACGTTGAATACTAGAAAGTTCGCTATCAGTAATTAAATATTTGGCATCAGGTTCGCCATGTAATATGCTGGCTTGCTCTAACAAAAAAGCTGACTCGATTTCTTTGTATCTGTGAATGGTTGGTTGAGCTTTAGAGTTATTAATGTCGATAGTAACTATATAAGAGGATAGTGAATTAATATGAATAACTCTCTCAAGGTGATTATCACTGTGCCAGCAAATGATTTGGTTAACTGATAGCATAAAAGTACCTCAGTTCCAAAGAACAAGTTGATTTAGGCCCATACTCTGAGAGTGCTAAAATTTAGTCTTAGTAATTACAAGTTTTCTTCTGGGATGAATTGGTTGATGCAAATCAACTAATAATTCGCGTGTTTGCAACATATTTCTCACAATTGTTAAACTGCAACCTTTTTTTAAATTAAGTTCTAGGTCACAGTCAGCACAAATAGAAGTTAGTGAGTCATTTCTTTGAGTCAGATTTTGAATCAACAGTTTTTTAGCCTGCAAGATTTGGTTTTCTGATAAATCGAGCGCATCCCAATCAACGCAAATACGTATCCACTTCAGATTTTTGACAATTTCTAATGGAATATCGCGTTCAGTGACTATTCCCCAGCTAATATTTCTTCTTTGCCAATACTGACGTTCAATCTCTAATTTTTCTATGGTTCGCTTATCATCCAATTGATTTGAAGGCTTTACTGTACGAGCTTGATACTCAACACCCATACCTTTTTGAACTTCAATGTAAAAGTCCGTTGTCATCACAATCGGTTCTTTGTTTTTTAGGTCTTGCGGATGAATAACACCTATGTTTGCGGCTATTGAGAGAGTTTCTGACAATGGTAAAAGAGGATATTGCTCTTTGATATCTGTGACATTTTTTGCCCAGTCTAAGATCAAGCGTAACTCTGCCTTGAGTGTGTTAACCTCAACTTGGCTTGTTCTTTGTTCGTAATTCCGTAACTCCTTGGGAATATAATACTTTCAATCTGGTAAGGGTTTCAGGGACGTGTGACAGTCAGTAAAGAACCGCATTCTCTACCTAAGAACCCTATTACCTACTTAAGAACCCTATTACCTATGTACAAAAATTAAATCTGATAAGATGCAGTCAAAGCCACTGCTAGAGCATCAGCAGCATCGTCCGGTTTGGGAATCTCATCTAAATTCAACTCCCGCGCCACGGCTTCTTGCACTTCAGACTTATCAGCATTGCCATATCCTGTTAAAGCTTGTTTAATTTGAGCAGGAGTAAATTCCACATAGGGGAGTCGGCGCTGTCCCAACACCAACATGACTACGCCCCGCGCCTGTGCAACCAGGATAGTGCTTGACATACGATAGAAGAATAGTTTTTCGATCGCCACTAAATCTGGTTGAAATTCCTCCATTACGGTGTGTAAATCATCAAACAAGGTGCATAGGCGCTGTGCCATTTCAACATCCGCTGATGTTTTAATTACCCCAAAATCCAGCATATTTACTGTAGTCTGTTGCATCTTGTTGGGCATTTGCGTGCAGGTAATTGCCCCAAATCCTAAAATTGCCAGTCCTGGATCTAATCCTAAAATTCGTTTTTCCATTAAATTCACTCTTACCAAGTCAAAGATATTGTTTAACTGGGAACACTGGCAATCTTGAGACTTGCTTGTTAGTCTAATGGGATTGAAAAATATAATAGTTTCACGCCTAGTGTTTGAAACCAAGTGGTGTAGATTTTCTGTTAATTATTAGTTTGTAGCACTGCTGTGAATCTAGGTATGTCAATTGGTTTTCTCCGACAAGCCCTCAACGCCCTGCGAAAGCAGTCGCCCTCTCGTACTTCCTATCGCGTTAACCAGTGGTTCAAATGGTTATCGCCTGGATTATCGATTAAACGTTGGTTGTTAATCAGTGTTGGAGGTGTACTACTAGCAATTTTGGGGTTAGCTATTTGGATTAAGCTTACCCCAATTTTTTGGTTGTTCGAGTTGGTTAGGGGTTTTCTGGGAGTAATCACCGAGATCTTACCTAACTATGTCAGCGGCCCTTTGGTGCTGCTTGGCGGCTTACTGTTACTCCTTTGGGGGCAAACTCGCACCGTAGGCTCAATTACTAAGGTATTAAGAACCGATGATGAAGAGGAACTGATTGATGTTTTGCTGGCGCATCGTCGATTGTACCGAGGGCCGAAAATAGTAGTGATTGGCGGCGGTACGGGGCTTTCTACGTTGTTGAGGGGATTAAAAACTTACAGTGCTAATATTACTGCCATTGTGACTGTAGCCGATGATGGTGGTTCTTCTGGGCGATTGCGCCAGGAATTTGGCGTACTACCACCAGGCGATATTCGCAATTGTTTAGCAGCCCTAGCAGATGAAGAAAAGTTATTAACAGAATTATTTCAATACCGCTTTCGTGCTGGAGATGGGTTAACAGGCCATAGTTTTGGCAATTTATTTTTAACGGCTATGAGTGATATTACTGGAGATTTGGAACGTGGAGTTGCAGCCAGTTCCAAAGTGCTAGCGGTGCGGGGACAAGTACTACCAGCAACTCTCAGTGATGTTCGCCTTTGGGCAGAATTAGCCGACGGTCGCCGCATTGAAGGAGAATCTAATATTCCCAAAGCTGGCGGCAAAATTATCAAAATTGGTTGTATTCCAGCTAATCCCCCAGCGATACCAGCAGTTATTAAGGCACTTAAAGAAGCAGATTACATTATTATTGGCCCAGGTAGCCTTTATACTAGCTTGATTCCTAATTTATTAGTACCAGAAATTGCCGATGCGATCGCCAAAGCAAAGGTTCCCCGTATCTATATCTGCAATATAATGACTCAACCAGGAGAAACTGAAGGATATACTGTTGCAGATCACATCCGAGCTATTGATGCTGCTTGCCAGCAAAGACAGCTATTTGATGCTGTACTAGTACACAAAAAATCCCCCTCCGAACAATCACTCATCCGCTACGCCCAACAAAATTCCCATCCAGTTTTCCTAGATAGAGAAGCCGTAATTGAGTTAGGACGGCGAATTGTCCCAGCTAATGTTTTATATGAAGATGAAACCGGTATTGTACGCCACAATCCGCAGAAACTAGCACGCGTGTTATTGCGGTGGTACGGTAGAGCTAATCATGGAAGATAAGTATGGGGCATGGGGCATAGGGCATAGGGCATGGGGCATTGGTTATGAGCAAAGGACTAATGACTAATGACTAATGACTAATTATGAAAATTTCTCTTGCAAATACAGAGGCAACACTAGGTTTAGGTATTACTCTAGGTGAATCCCTACCTCCTGGCAGTGTCATTTTACTAGAAGGTGATTTAGGTGCTGGCAAAACTACCTTAGTTCAAGGCATTGGCAAGGGTTTGGGAATTACTGAACCGATTGTCAGTCCCACTTTCACTTTGATTAATGAGTACACCGAAGGACGCCTCCCCCTTTACCATCTAGATTTATATCGCTTAGAACCGCAAGAAGTTCTAAGTCTGAATTTAGAAAGTTACTGGGAAGGTGTTGAGGTGACACCAGGAATTGTCGCTATTGAATGGGCAGAACGAATGCCTTACAAGCCAGATAGTTATCTGAGCATAAGTTTGACATCTGGAGACGAAGGCAACCGCCAGGCAGAAATCACACCTTTCGATTGTGCTATTGACAAAATTATTGCTGTCATTGACAGCAGAATTCTCCAAGTCAGAAATCAGAATTCAGTATGAATAGGAGTTTTACACTCCTTTTATCTACCACTACCACGTTCACCACTGTAAATCACTAACATTGTTATCTCAACCAAAAATAAACGAGAGAATTGTTTAGCAGCAGATATACGATTGAATGTTGAATGTTGACTGTTAATTGTTAACAGTCAACCACCTGTATGCAAAATTTCACTTTCTCTTTTATGACTGTTATATCTACTAGCTTTATTGCTGAAAAATCAGTTAAAAACCTAATTTTGACGGATTATGAATCAAGCAAACGTAAACTGTTGTTGGGTTAAATGAGAGGTTTTACAGAACTCAAACGGCTTGGTTAAACCGGATTAGTTCTTTACTGCCATTCCGAGAACTAATCTAAATTATTTAGCAGCTAAAGCTAGTACAGAAAAGTTAAACAACAATCAATTTATGTATAAGTCGTTTAACTTGTTCTGATACCTATTATTCCCAACTTATGTACATAATCTATACACAAAAAATAAACTACTTTGTTTTTTTTAGACTAATTTTTATAATTTTAATTATCAATATTTTTTCTTATTTACATCTGTAAATAGCACTAGACAAAAAATAAATAAGTAATTTTTATCGTATTTTTACATAAAAGATAGCAGTTGAAGCAGCGTCAAACTCGAAAATAAAGAGACGGATACTCATCCTTATCCTCATCTCCTATCGCGATTTTTCGGAACTGTACTTTTCCTGACTTCTATAAAAAGCCAAGTCAATTTTTCAAATAGTTCTAGTACCAAAGACTTTAAAAGACAAACAATTCAAAATTTAAACAGCTTACTTGATAACAATACAGTTTAGTTAAGCATTTCTTTGTTCTCTTTGCGTCCTTGGCGTCCTTCTCTTCGAGACGCTTCTCTACGAGAGGCTTCGCCAACGCGAAGGCGGTTCGTTAAAAAAAAATTGACTTTTATAAAGAGTTTTGACCTTAACTGAACTTTATTGTACTTGATAAACTTTTTAAATTTTGAATTTTGCACAGCAGCACTAAACTTGGCTTTGGTAGATCGAAATCTTGCCAATCCAAGTATTGCTTTGATGTATAATTACTTATGTATTGCGTAAGCTTAAATAAATATTTGCTACAAAAAAGTTAAAGCTTGACCCCGCACTTGGGTATTTACCTGTCCTTTGTCATAAACAATCTCGCCGCCGACAATGGTGGTTACAGCCCAGCCGGTCAGGTTCCAGCCTTCAAAAGGACTCCAACCGCACTTAGTTAACAGTTCCTCACGCTGCACTGGACGATATGTGTTTAAATCTACAAGCACCAAATCAGCATCATAACCTGGTGCGATCGCTCCCTTATTAGGAATACCATAAGCCACAGCCACAGCTTTGGACATCCAATTCACAACTTGGGCAACAGTACACTTCCCCTCCATTGCCGCAGTTAACATCAAAGCTAGGGAAGTTTCCACCCCAGGCATTCCCGATGGCGTGTTGGGATATTCTTGCGCTTTTTCTTCCAATGTGTGGGGTGCATGATCTGTGGCGATAAAATCAATGACGCCATCTCGTAAAGCTTGCCAGAGGACTTCATTATCGTGGGGCGATCGCAAAGGTGGATTCATCTGTGCTAAAGTGCCAATCTGTGCATAAGCGTTGGTGTTTAACAACAAATGCTGTGGTGTCACCTCTGCCGTTACCCAACTCGGTTTATCCTGACGCAGCAACTCTGCTTCATCGGCTGTTGACAGATGCAGAATATGTAAACGACGTTGATATTTTTTAGAAAGTTTTAATGCCAGTTGAGTAGCCAACAAAGCTGCTTGATTGTCTTGAATTTGGGAATGAACGGCTACATCGTGAATATTCGCAAATTCTTGGCGTCGTTCGTTGATTCTGGCTTGATCTTCGGCATGAACAGCAATCAAGCGAGATCCTTTAGCAAATATCCCTTCTAATGCTGTTTCGCCATCAACCAGCAATTGACCATGCATCGACCCCATAAAAATTTTAATGCCTGGTGTTGGCCCAGCTAGAAGCAAATCTGGTAGATTCTCTGCTGTTGCCCCAATAAAAAAGCCATAATTAACCAAGCACTTTTGGGAGGCACGTTCTAGTTTGTCATCTAAAGCTTGCTGTGTTGTTGTCAGAGGGCGGGTATTGGGCATTTCTAAAAAAGAAGTCACTCCTCCTTTGGCACAGGCACAACTGGCGGTGAACAAATCTTCTTTGTGTTCTAGTCCTGGTTCGCGGAAATGTACCTGCGGATCGATGACTCCTGGCAACAAAGTTAACCCTTGTGCGTCAATTTCTGTGGCTAGTTCTGTTTGGGAGATTTCTGGCGCAACTTCGACTATTTGGCGATCGCGCGTCAACACATCCCCAATCATGGCTTCACCATTGGGTAGGATAATACGAGCGTGGCGAATCAGTAAACTTTCTGGAGATGACATGGGGGTTAGCAATTCCAATTTAAAATTCAAAATCAGGAAATATAATCTTGGCAGGTATTCAGGCTACTTCTGGAACAACTTTGTCACCAAGAGCAGCTTACGTTTTACAGATAACTATCCTTTTAGGTTAAACTTAGTCGCGCTCTGAATCACGAATTTTTGCGGAGCGTTAAAAAAAAGTTTATTTTAAATTTATGAAGAACCTCGTGAAAATCCGAATTTAACTGGGAAATTAAAATTTTTCCGTTAACATTAACAGATAAAATCGCTTTAGTCTAGTTGAGTACCTACCTACTCTCTCTTAGTTAAGTAATTTCATGCAAAATAAAGTGTCTGATAACAACTCTAGTCAACAACCCGATAATTCCTGGATCGCAGAGCTAGGTAGAACAATTGTTTTGAGCATTGTTCTAGCTCTGGGAATTCGTACCTTTGTTGCTGAAGCACGCTGGATTCCTTCTGGATCGATGGAACCAACTCTGCATGGTACACCAAACCAGTGGGAGGCAGACAAAATCATAGTTGATAAGTTGAAGTATAAATTTGCTACCCCCCAGCGCGGCGATATTATAGTATTTTCTCCTACAGAAGAGTTGCAAAAAGAACAGTACCAGGATGCTTTTATTAAACGTGTAATCGGCTTACCTGGAGAAAAAGTACAACTTAGGGATGGCAAAGTCTATATCAATAATAAACCCCTGCCAGAACAGAATTATCTAGGCTCAGGGCAGAGTACAGTTATCGATGTTTGTAAAGATGCTCCCCAACCGCGCTTTTTGGCAAAACCTCAAACCATACCAACAGACTCATATTTAGTACTAGGTGACAATCGCAACAGTAGCTACGATAGCCGCTGTTGGGGTGTTGTCCCTCGCCAGAATATTATTGGTCGTGCTGTATTTCGCTTCTGGCCTCTCAATCACATTGGGGGAATTGATAAAACACCACTGTATCCACAAACAACTCCATAAACACGTCATTGGTCATTGGTCATTAGTCATTAGTCATTAGGAATTAATCTAAATAAATGACAAAGGACAACTAACAAAGGACAACTGACAAATCACAACTGACAAAACACAAACGAAAAGAAAACTTGGTATGGCCAGTATCAAGCGTAAAATGATTTTAGAAGGTAGTGTAATACTAATCTTCTGGACTATTGCTGCGTATATCCTGATTTTTACTGAAAGACGCTGGATTCCTTCTGGTGCTATGGAACCGACTCTGCATGGTACACCAAACCAGTGGGAAGCAGATAAAATCATTGTTGATAAGTTGAAGTATAAATTTTATAAACCACAACGGGGAGATATTGTGGTTTTTTCCCCCACTGAAGAGTTACAAAAAGAACAATACAAGGATGCTTTTATTAAACGCGTAATCGGTTTACCTGGAGAAAAAGTACAACTTCAGAATGGCAAAGTTTATATCAACAATCAACCTCTCCCAGAAGACAATTACGTTAGTTCAGGTCAGAATACATTAATTGATGTTTGCTTATCAGGGGCGCAACCACCCTTCTTGGCGAAACCCCAAACCATACCAGCAGACTCATATTTAGTACTAGGTGACAATCGTAACAATAGCTACGATAGCCGCTGTTGGGGTGTTGTCCCCCGCGAAAATATTATTGGTCGTGCTGTATTTCGGTTCTGGCCTCTCAACCATATTGGGGGAATCGATAAATCACCACTTTATCCATAATTGAAGAAGAATTCAGAATGAGTTCGTCCAAAATCCAAAATTGCTATGATGCCTTACCTAGCTAAAATTTTACTGTATCCGGTTAAATCGCTGGATGGTGTTGAAGTTGAGAGTGCTAGAGTTCTTGACAGTGGTGCGCTAGAACATGACAGAGAATTTGCCATTTTTGATGAACAGGGTAGATTTGTTAATGGCAAGCGTCATGCCAAAATTCATTTACTGCGGGCGTCTTACACAAGCGTCCTTGAGACATCGCAATTCACACGTTTAAATAAAACGATATCGCTAGAAATTCCTGGTACTAACTCACAACAAGTTTTTCATTTGCATGAGGAACAGCAAGCATTAGAAGCAACTTTGAGTGATTTTTTTGGGTTTGGTGTGACACTCAAACAAAATTCTCTAGTGGGCTTTCCTGACGATACAGACTCACCCGGCCCAACGGTAATTAGTACAGCAACGTTAGTAGAAGTGGCTTCTTGGTTTCCCGGTTTAAGTGTAGATGAAATGCGGCGCAGAATCCGCGCCAATATCGAAATCGATGGTGTACCAGCATTTTGGGAAGATCGGCTATTTAGCGAACAAGGTGATTTAGTCTCGTTTAAAATCGGAGATGTGGATTTTTTTGGAGTTAAACCTTGTCAGCGTTGTATAGTCCCAACACGGGATTCTCATTTGGGGGAAGCTTATCCAAACTTTCAAAAAATCTTTGTGAACCATCGCCAAGCAACCTTACCAGAATGGGTTAATTCATCACGTTTCAATCACTTCTACAGATTGAGCATCAATACAGAATTACCTGCATTGTCAGCCGGAAAAATTTTACAAATTGGAACAAAAGTTAAAATACTTGCATAATAAATTAACACTTCTTAAAAACATAAAATAGAGAGTAAATTTTTTTTGTTTTTTTTATTTTTAGTGTGTATTTACATCAAAATCTAAAAATTGTTGTACTTAAAATCTAGATTTTTGTATGAATTTAAAGGTTTTGATACCGGAAAACTAAGACATTAGCAATTGAAAATTAAATTTAGGGTTCGGTGCTAATGGCAACCTTAATTTGATAATGGCATACTGTACCTGTTCGGTTCAATTTCTGTTCTAGGAAATCTGTTAATAGATTGCTAGATGAAATTGAGCAAATTAAGGTCGAATCATCAAGTCTGAAAATATTAGATATTGGAGGAACTCAGACAGTCAAACAAGTATATAAACTAATTTTTAGTGTTTTTTTATACTTTAAACATAAAAAATGTAATAAGCTAAAACTATGGCATACCGTAGTTACCCTGTTGTTAAATGTAGCTTATATGGCAAGAATGCCCCTAGTAACCCCTGGGGAAGAATCAAAAAACAATGTTATCTAAACTTCAGCCCGTTAAATCTCTCAATTGCTTAGTTGGCAAAGTCTATGCCAAGATGCCCCTTAGGTATATTTTGATTGTCCCCTTTATATTGCAAATTTGCGGGGCAGTAGGACTAGTGGGCTATCTTTCCTATGAAAACGGACAAAAAGCGGTAAAAGAACTTGCTGCTCAATTAGAAAACGAAATTTGCGATCGCATTGAACAGCATCTTAACAGCTATTTAACAACTCCGAAACAAATCAATCAAATTAATTTGGATGCAATTGAGCTAAATTTGCTCAACCTTTCTGATTTTCAAACCACGGGAAATTACTTTTGGAAGCAAATGCAGGTTTTCAATATTGGTTATAACAACTTTGCTAATTCCAAAGGTGAATTTATTGGTATTGAACGTTTAGATAATGGCCAGCTATTAATTAATGAAGTTACCCAAAAGCAAGGTATAGGGAAACTTTATGTTTACACTACAGATAACCAAGGAAATCGCCAGCATTTGCAGGAAGTCAAAAATTATGATCCTCGCCAAGAAGCCTGGTATGCAGATGCAGTCAAGGCAGGTAAACCGATTTGGAGTCAAATTTATCAGTGGGAAGATAAACCAGAAATTTTATCCATATCTTCTAGCTATCCTGTTTACGATCAAAATCGCCAGCTTATAGGGGTAATTGGTGTTGATTTGATCTTGTCACAAATCGGCAGTTTTTTATCACAATTAAAGACCAGACAATCGGGTAAAACATTTATATTAGAGCGTTCAGGATTAATAGTAGCTTCTTCTACGGAACCACCATATAGTATTGTCAATGGTCAACCAAAACGGGTATCGGGAGTAGATAGTCAAGATTTTGTAATTCGACTTACAACACAATATTTAATCAAAAAATTTGGTAGTCTGAAGTTTGTTGCAGATAAAAAACAGCTAAATTTTACTGTCGATGGAATCGATTATTTTGTCCAAGTAAAAAATTGGCAAGACGATTTGGGTTTGGATTGGCTAATTGTAGCAGTAATTCCTGAAGGGGAATTTATGGAGCAAATTAACGCTAATACCCGTACTACATTAGTGCTGTGCATAATTGCTTTTTTAGTAGCCACAGAAATTGGGATTTTTACTGCTCGCTGGATAATTAAGCCGATTCTGGAATTAAACACATCAGCCAAGAAAATTGCCGAAGGGGAATGGGAGCAAACACCAAAAATTAATCGTTCTGATGAATTAGGTGAACTTGCCAAATCATTTGAAATTATGGCCAAGCAGCTTGAAGCATCCTTTAGTATTTTGGAAAGCAAGAATGCCGAGATGCAAGTTTTAAATGAAGCCCTATCTGAAAGTCAAAGTCGGTTGACTAAATTTTTAGAAGCGATGCCAGTAGGTGTCTTTATTGTAGATGCTCAAGGTAATCCTTATTATACAAATGAAATTGCTCAAGAAATTCTTGGTCAAGGGGCAGTAGCAGAAGTTCGCCCCGAACAATTATCAGGAGTATATCAAGCTTATCTTGCTGGTACAAATCAACTTTATCCTAGCGATCGCTTGCCGATTGTAAGAGCATTGCAAGGCGAAAGCGCCAGGATTGATAATATGGAAATTCGCCGCCATGACAAGATTATTCCCATTGAAGTTTTGGGCAAACCAATTTATGATGAATCGGGGAATTTAGATTTTGCGATCGCGACATTTTTTGAGATCGGTCAACGCAAACAAGCAGAAAAATTACTAGCAGAATACAATCTCATCTTAGAAGCTCAAGTCAAAAAACGTACTGATGAATTTCAACAAGTTATTGAGCAATTACAAATCACCCAAGAAGAACTGATTGAATCACAAAAAATCGCCGCACAGGAAAAACAAGCAGCCGTTCGCGAAGCAGCACGTAGCGCCGCCGCCAACCTTGCCAAAAGCGAATTCCTTGCTAATATGAGCCACGAACTGCGTACCCCACTCAACGCTATTCTTGGTTTTACCCAAGTCATGAGTCGAGATTATTCATTATCTGGCGAACATCAGCAAAACTTAGCAATTATCAATCGTGCCGGCGAACATCTATTGAATTTAATTAACGACATTCTAGAAATGTCCAAAATTGAAGCTGGTAGAATCAGATTAAATCTGAGCAGCTTTGATTTAATTCATCTGCTGAAGAACTTAGAAGAAATCTTGCACTTACGTGCCGCATCGAAAAACTTGGAACTAGTATTTGAATATGCACCAGATCTGCCTCAATACATAGAAACAGACGAAAATAAACTATATCAAATTTTGCTCAACCTTTTGGGAAATGCCATCAAATTTACTGATACTGGTAGGGTAACGTTACGGGTGAAACTGGGTACTGGGGACTGGGGAGTGGGAACCGGAGGACACGGGGATACACACAGAAGTCAGAACATCGGCTTTTGGCGAACTGAACTTCGGAGGACACAAACACAAGTCACAGCGTTGGGTTTTGGCGATTTGAACTTCAAAGGACACAAACACAACTCAGAGCACGAGCTACCGACGATGGCTCCGCCAACGCTAAAAGCGAACAGAATTTCTCCTCAAGGAGACGCTGCGCGAACGGAACACACGGAGAGTTCTTTCACCGCGTCTCCCCATCACTGCGTCACCACGTCTTCTTCGTCTACCCAATCCCTAATCTTCGAGGTAGAAGACACTGGTTGTGGTATTGCTCCAGAAGAGATTGACTTGCTGTTTGAGGCTTTTGAGCAAACCGAAATCGGTAGAAAATTCCAACAAGGTACAGGATTAGGCTTGGCAATTAGCCGTAAATACGTAGAATTGATGGGTGGAGATATTACTGTCAGCAGTACTCCTGGTGTTGGTAGTATATTTACTTTTGACGTTCAGATTGCTCTGGCTTGTCCCAGGGAAATGCCGACAAACCAAAATAAATACCCAGTTCTCACTTTAGTTGCTGCTGAGAAAGCATACCGTATTTTAGTGGTTGACGACTCCAAAGAAAGTCGTTTGTTGCTAGTTAAAATTCTCACATCTATGGGCTTTGAAGTTAGGGAAGCTACAAATGGTAGGGAAGCAGTTGTCAATTGGCAATCTTGGCAACCGCACTTGATTTTTATGGATATGCGAATGCCTGTCATGGACGGTTATGAAGCCACAAGAATTATTAAATCTCAAGAATTTGGGCACAGGGAAGAAGTGGTGCCAAGTGACGCAAACTCCCACAGTCCAACGCTAGTTGCTAGTCACTTGAATGGGAGTCAGTCTTGTGCAACGGCAAATTCCTTAACTCCCCATTGCGACTTCTCTGAAACACCCCAAAGCTGTTCCCATCAACGCACCATTATTATTGCCCTGACTGCTAGCGCCTTTGAAGAAGAACGCCAGAGAACTTTGTCCATTGGCTGTGATGATTTTATTCGCAAGCCATTCACCCAGGAAGTATTATTAGAAAAACTGAGCGAACATTTGGGCGTAAAATATACCAGCCAAATACAAAACACAAACACATTGATTGCCGAGCAACCCACACAAATGTTTACTAGTGTTGCTGAACTCCTGAGCCATTTGTCACAAATGTCCCCTGAGTGGCTCCAAAAAATACACTATGCCGCAGCTAGCTGTAGTGATGACCTGATTTTACAGTTACTCAAGGAAATTCCATCGGATAAGAGTCAAGTTTTCCAAGTTTTCAGGGATTTAGCAAATAACTATCAGTTTGAGAAAATCATGGAATTGACTAGAACAAACCCAGAATGAATTACGAGCATTTAGACCCTTACAAAAAAGACATTTTGATCGTTGACGATATGCCAGATAACCTGCGGGTTTTATCTTCAATATTGACAAGGGAAGGGTACAACGTTCGTAAAGCCTTGAACTGGCAAATGGCACTGACAGCAACTCAAACAGTATTACCCGATCTAATTCTGCTTGATATTATGATGCCAGAAGTAGATGGTTATGAAATTTGTCAAACCTTTAAAGCTTGGGAGTTAACAGCCGATATTCCAGTAATTTTTATTAGTGCTTTGGATGATGTTTTTGACAAAGTGAAAGCCTTTCGCGTAGGTGGAGTAGACTACATCACCAAACCTTTTGAGTTTCAAGAAGTTTTAGTGCGCGTACAAAATCAGCTGGCTTTAAGGTCAGCACGATTGGAAATATTGAAACTAAATATTGAACTGGAACATCGAGTAAAACAGCGGACTTGGGAATTAGAAAATGCTCTGCAAAAACTCCACGAAGAAATTATTTCTCGCCAGAAATTACAAAGTCAAATTCTAGATATAGCGCTGCATGATTCCCTGACTGGGTTACCAAACCGAGTATTGTTTATCAGACAACTCAAAAATGCTCTTAATCGTGCTAAGCAAGAGCCTAATTATAAATTTGCAGTACTTTTTTTAGACTGCGATCGCTTCAAAGTAATTAATGATTCTCTTGGGCATTTAGTAGGAGATGAATTGCTCATAGCCATCGCCCGCCGCTTGCAAACATGCCTGATACCGATTGATACCCTAGCACGATTAGGTGGTGACGAATTCGGCATTTTACTTGAAAATATTGCAGATATCAATATCGCAATCCAAGTTGCAGAACGCATTCTGCAACAGCTATCACTGGCTTTTAAACTGTCGAGATATGAAGTGTTTATGAATGCCAGCATTGGGATTAGTTGGGGCAACAAAGATTACGATCGCCCAGAATATTTACTGCGAGATGCTGATACAGCAATGTATCGTGCTAAGGCTCAAGGAAGGGCAAAGTATCACGTTTTTGACCCAGCAATGCACCAGGAAGCCATTCATCTTTTAGAGTTGGAAAACGACTTGCGGAGGGGTGTTGAAAGGCAAGAATTCCTAGTTTATTATCAACCAATTGTTTCCCTAACTACAGGGAGAATTTCTGGATTTGAAGCCTTGGTACGTTGGCGACATCCGACTCGCGGTTTGGTTTCTCCCATAGAATTTATTCCTGTAGCCGAAGAAACAGGTTTGATTAGTGCCATCAATACTTGGGTATTACAATCAGCTTGCCATCAACTCAGTATCTGGCAACATCATCCAATAACACCAGAACCTTTAAGTATTAGTGTAAACTTGAGTGCTAGATTATTTTCACAACCCAATTTACTGGATCAAATTGACCGAATAATTTATGAAAATAAAATCAATCCAGAACATTTACAATTAGAAATTACAGAGAGTGTAATTATGGAAAATACTAATGCAATTAAAATAATTCTCGAACAATTAAAGCAGCGTAAAATTAAATTAGTTATGGATGATTTTGGTACAGGATATTCCTCTTTAAGTTATCTACATAGCTTTCCTTTAAATGCACTGAAAATTGACAAATCTTTTGTCAAACGGATGCAGGAAAACGAAGAAAATATGGGTTTAGTGCCAGCAATGATTGGTATTGCTAACTCAATGGGAATGACCGCCATCGCTGAAGGCGTTGAAACACAAGAACAGTTAGCCCAACTGAGAAATTTAAATTGTGATTTTGCTCAAGGATATTTGTTCTCTAAACCCATAGAAGAAGAATTGGTTATGAAGCTACTTGCCACAGCACCCCAATGGTAGCGACCAAATAGCACTTGACAAAAAGTTCGTGATTGACCCTCGGTTAGCTCATGTGCGGGTGCTATCCACTATACTGTATCTGGGTTTTAGCATCGCAAAGTTCCTCACCCGCCAATACTTTTTATCATCTGTAAAACTCTCAAGCACTGTGGGAGTTAAACTATAAATATCACTATTTTGGCGAAATTAAGCCAAATTTACAGGCTGATTTCAAATCGGCATTTACTATCGTCAATGTGTAATAATTTCCCAGCCAGAATTCAACAGATAAATTTGCTTGCGATTTTCTGGTGTTGGAAACTTAACATCAGGAGACTAAACCAACAGTAAATCATAATTAATAATTAAAAAATCGGGATAAAATCTAATGAATAAATATACCAATTATATGATATTAATTTTAAATTTTAATTTATTAATTTTGGAATTTAATTTTTAACTAATAATTGATAAACATATTTTTTGATAATGGATTTAAATCAAATTACTCATCATAAAAAAAATATTTTGGTGGTAGATGATACCCCAGATAATTTGCGGCTTTTGTCAGCAATGTTGACTGCACAAGGTTTTGAAGTTCGCAAAGCCTTAAATGGCAAAATGGCATTGACTGCGTGTCAAATGGTTTTGCCAGATGTAATTTTGCTGGATATCAATATGCCAGGTATGGATGGCTATCAAGTCTGCCAACAACTCAAAGCTGACGATAGAACTTGCGAAATCCCAGTAATTTTTATTAGCGCCCTTGATGATGTTGTAGATAAGGCAAAAGCCTTTGATGTTGGTGGTGTGGATTATATTGCCAAGCCTTTTCATGGAGCAGAGGTTGTGTTGCGAATTGAAAATCAGATTAATTTACGTTTGCTCCAAGTTAAACTGCAAGAAAAAAACTTTTTACTCCAACAAGCTCTCGACAACTTGAAAGCCGCCCAAGTTCAACAAATTCAAAACGAAAAAATGGTAGCCTTGGGGCAGTTAGTAGCTGGAATCGCTCACGAAATTAATAACCCAATTAGTTTTATCTATGGAAATCTTCAATATGCTGGTCAATATGTACAAGACTTAGTAAGTATAATTGAAGTTTATCAACAAGAATATCTGCAACCCACACCAAAAATTCAGCAAATATCTCAAGATATAGATCTGAATTTTGTGATTAAAGATTTGCAAAATCTCATAGCCGCAATGTATAGAGGTTCTAATCGGATTCGAGAAATAGTATTAGCACTACAAAACTTTTCTCGACACGATGAATCACAAATGAAGCGAGTAAATATCCATGAAGGCATCGACAATACTTTAGTAATGTTACAGCATCGGCTCAAGGAAACAGCTAATCGCCCCGCAATTGTTGTAGTTAAAAATTATGGCAAACTGCCTCTAGTCAACTGTTATGCAAGTGAGCTAAATCAAGTATTCATGCATCTATTGAATAATGCTATTGATGCTTTAGAAAAGGGAGTAGGGAATGGGGAATGGGGAGATGGGGAGATGGGGAGATTGGCAGATGAGAAGAGAATAATAACTCCTCAGTTAACAGTCAACAGTCAGCACGGGCTAAACGCCGCGCTACCGCTAACAGCACTCCCAATACCCCAAATTCGGATTTACACACAGATGACAAACTCTAATATGGTCAAAATTGCGATCGCTGATAATGGCCCTGGTATCCAAGATTCATTGCGATCGCGTTTATTTGACCCATTTTTTACCACAAAACCTGTAGGCAAAGGTAGTGGCTTAGGATTGTCTATTAGCTATCAAATTATTGTGCAAAAACATCGAGGACAGATTACCTGCAACTCATCTTTTGGACAAGGAGCAGAATTCGCGATCGAAATTCCCGTAGAACAATCTGAGTGTTAATGGAAGAAGAATCCAGAATTCTAATTACTAATCTGAGGGTATCAGAGGCAGTTTGACAATGAAATTTGTCCAGCCTTGAGAACTGTTAACTTCAATCGTACCTTGCAGATATTGGACTAACTTTTTAACCAATGATAAACCCAATCCTGTGTCACCATGTTGTCGGCGATCGCTTTGCACAATCTGATAAACTCGATCGAAAATTTGAGATTCTTCTTGTGTCTTATTTTGAGCAATCCGGTAAAATGGCTCAAAGATTCGAGATTGTTCATCTATGGGAATTTCCACTCCAGAATTACTAATTGTAATTTTGAAGTAAGGCTCTTGGAGATTATTTAATACACCAGATTGTGCATCTTTATTTACAATACTTTTTGCGATATTAACCAACTCGGCAGTTACCACTATCTGTTCATTTATCGGACTGTATTTACAAGCATTGTTCAGTAACTCTGAGATAATTTCCGTCATACTCGCCAAGTCTGAAACTAAAGGTGGTAAATCAGGTAATACCTTAACTTCCAACATTTGTTGCTGTTGTTGAACACGCGCTTCAAAACCTTCAGCAACATGAGGTAGCCAACTTTGGAGTTGAATTGCAGTTAATTCCAATGGATAGGTATCTGCATCAATCATTCGCATGTATAACAAATCGTCCACTAAATCTAACTCTTGTTCGCACTGGTCGCGCATGATGTTTAGGTAACGACCTACAATTTCAGATGTAAAACTTGCCTCTGAATTCAAAATGCCCTGCTGGTCTAAAATACTTTCTAGCACATTGATTGCCATTTTGATATTTGACAATGGCGTTCGCATTTCATGAGAGGTGGTTACTAAAAAATCCTCTTTTAACTTATTCAATCTTTCGAGTTCTGACACTTGAATTTCTAGTTGTCTAGCACGTTCAGCAGCGAGATTGCGTTCTTCAATTAAACGTCGTCGTGTATCATCTCGAAAAACTAGTACGGCTCCTGTAATTACACCGTTGTTATCTCTGAGGGGAGTAGCGCTATCAGCTACTGGAATAGTTGTGCCATCTTTGCCAACGAGTAAGACCTGAGTGCCAAGATAGATAATAGTTTGTTGTTCGAGGGCTGTGATAATTGGATTTTTTACTGGAAGTTGAGTTTGTTCGTCAACAAGTTTGAGAACTTCAGTTAACACTTTATCCTTAGCTTCATCCCATCGCCAACCTGTCAGGGCTTCAGCTACCTGATTGACATATTTAATATGTAATTCAGTATCTACTACAATTACTCCGTCACCCATTCCTCGAAGCACAGAACTCAAAAATTGCTCGCGATTGTAGCGACTCAAAGCTGTTTGAATGGCAACGTAAAGTTCTTGTTCTTTGATGGGTTTGAGAATATATCCAAAGGGAGATGTGAGTGTTGCCCGCTCCACAGTACTCTTATCTGAGTGACCAGTGACGTAGATAACAGGAATTTGCAAATCACGCCAAATTCGCCCTGCTGCCTCGATGCCGTCCATGCCACTGCGTAACCTGATATCCATTAAAATTAAGTTTGGACGTAATTTAGTTGCTCTTGCAATTGCCCCTTCTGCGGAATCGGCAATATCTAAAACAATGTATCCCAGAGATTCTAAGCTTTCTTGTAAGTTGATGGCAAGAATATATTCATCTTCAACAATAAGGACTCGAACTGTGTGGTTTGCTTTACTCTTTGATGCGCTCCCAATCATGTCTATGCCCTGCTGTTTGTAAAAGAAATTTTGAATTGTGTTCCTTGGTGACAGTCAATTTCGAGCTTTCCCCTTAGCTGCTTGACTAAACCCTGAACAAGGGTTATGCCCAGCGTTTTAACTTTCTTGGTATCAAAATTTTCAGGTAAACCAATGCCATTATCTCGAATAATGAGTATCAAAGTACACTCAGTTTCTTGATAAAACTTAACTTCAATTTCTCCTTCCCGATTACCAATAAAAGCGTATTTCAAAGCATTAGAAACCAGTTCATTGATAATCAAGCCACAAGGAATGGCGGTTTCGATATCGAGGCTAGCGTTATCAACTTGAATTTTCAGTTTAATTTGACTAGAACTAACATTATAGGAATCAAATAAGTGAGTTGTTAAATCTGGGATGTATTGAGCGAAATCAATATCAGCGAGGTCTTCAGAGCGATACAATTTTTCATGGACTAGGGCAATAGAGGCAATGCGGTTTTGGCTATCGCGGAGAATTGCAGCCACTTGAGGATCTTGTGTACGTCTGCACTGCATTTGCAGCAGACTGCTGACAATTCCTAAATTGTTCTTCACGCGATGGTGAATTTCCTTGAGTAATACCTCTTTTTCTTTGAGAGAAGCTTTGATTTTTTCCTCTGCTTGCTTATGCTCGGTAATATCTTGGTGGACAGCGACAAGGACGCTTCCATACTCAGGATGCTCAAAGACAGAAGTAGTGGCGCTACACCAGAAAGGGGTGCCATCTTTCTTAATGTTATGAACTTCATAAGTAGCTTCACCGTGTTGGAAAACAGCAGCCCTAATTGCCTGGTTCACATCTTCAGGTGTATTATTTTCATTACCGTAGTTGACAATTGATACATGCTGACCAACTAATTCACCAGGGTCATAGCCAAACATTTGCTCGAATTTCGGATTGGCGTAGACAATAATAGCGTCAGTAGCTCTAATTAAGCAAATTCCTTCAGCTATGTTTCGGGTAATTACTGCTTGCAGTTCTAGCATCTGTTGGGCGCGTTTACGATCGCTGATTTCCACAATCACAAAGCCAATGCTGATGGGTTGCTCAGCCTGAGAAAGAATCGGAAAGCAGGAAACTAACCATGCCCGTTTCATACCAGGGTGTTTTGGAGTTTCGCCGTCGATCTCCAAATCCAGAATCGGTTCGCCTATTGTTAAAACATGTTTAAAGATCGGTTCTAGCTTTCGTGCCAAATCTGGGATAATTTCCCACACAGACTTGCCAATATGTTCTGCTGCCTTAATTCCATTCATTTGTGCTAGTGCTTGATTCACCAATGTAAAATGCAACTGGCGATCGAGAATAGTTAAACCAACTGGTGCGCTACTAATAAAAGCATCAAGTAACTGTTGCTGATGAGCCAGTTCTCGTTCCAGAATTTTACGTTCTGTGATGTCGATCGCCACTTTACCCACTAGCTTTTGTGCTGACAATCCCAAAATCGGAAACTTGTATACCAAAAACTCACCAGTGGTGCCATCTGGTCGGGGAGCAGTTTCAATGACTTCAAGTACCTGATTTGTTCGTGTAACTGTGCGAATGCGATCGAAATGCTGCTGAGCAATTTCACCTGGATAGAGGTCAAATATGGATTGGCCGATGGCCTTTTCGGGTTGTAATTTAAATGTACGTAAGTATGCTTGATTTAAGTAAAGTACGCGCCCTTCTCCATCGGTAATCCAAGCTAGTACCGGACTATTGTTCATAAATGCCTGGAATCGAGCTTCACTTTCTCGCAGGGCTGCTTGTGCTTGTTTAGTAGCGCTAACATCAATGATTACACCCAGCATTCGTACAGCTTTGCCTGCTTCGTTGTAAACGCCACGTCCTTTGCCAGTGAGCCAGTGAACGCTGCCATCGGGGTAAATTACTCGATATTCCGCTTCATAATTAATATGCTCTGCCAACGCACTGAATAAACTCTGTTCAACTCGGTCAACATCCTCTGGATGCATAGAATTACGCCATAGCTGGTACTTGGCTGTTGGTATTTCTGGTTCCAACCCTAGCAAACGAAAATGGTTGTCGTTCCAAATGACTTCGTTTGTTTGAATATTCCAGTCCCAAGTACCAATATGATTAAATTCCAAAGTCAGCCTGAGTTGTTCTTCACTTTTGGCTAAAGCTGCTTCGGCTTGCTTGCGTAAGCGTAGTTCGTCGTAGACATCGCTGATATCCCGATGAGTACCAGTCATCCGCAAAGGGTTTCCTTGTGTATCTCGCCTGACTACTTTGCCATAGTTGGCAACCCATTTCCATTCCCCCGATTTAGTTCGGAGTCGATAGTCAAATTTGTAGCGTACTGAACTATCTTTCAAGTGGGCTGCCAAAATTTCCTCTACCCAAGCCCGATCCTCTGCATGAACCAATTGTTTCCAAGTACTCAAATTATGTGGAAGTTCATCGAAGGTGTATCCCAGCATTTCTAAATAACGGGGGCTGTAATACACCTCTCCAGTATGAATATTCCAGTCCCATAAACCATCCCCAGAAGCTTCAAGTGCTAATTGTAATCGTTCCTCACTTTCTCGCAGGGCTATTTCGGCTTGTTTACGCGCAGTGATATCCGTGACTCGTACTAGGTTCATTACATTGCCAGCAACTGTGATTTGCTTGGCTGCGATATTTCCCCAAAAGCAATCGCCCTGCTTGGTCACATATTCAATTTCTCGACTCCAAAACCTTTGCTGGTTAATTTCTTCATTTATGGAGTCTATCTCTTGAGAGGTGAACTGTTGTTTTTGCAGAGTATGACCTGCAATATTAATCAGTTCAGCTTTGCTAGAGGCTGCAAATAAATTCACTGCTTGCTGATTACAGTCAGTGGTCAATGATGTTGCTAAATCCACCAGAAAAAGCGCGTCAGCAGATTCATTATAAACAGCTTCCAACAAGTCGCGGTTACGGATGATTTCTAACTCGGTTTGTTTGCGTTCTGTAATATCTAGAATAGATCCTAACAGCTTAAGAGCTTGCCCTTGAGGATTGTAAGCTATCTCTGCTCTACCTTCAAGGTAGCGGATTGAGCCATCGGGGCGGACAATTCGGAACTCAATGGTATTGAAAGGAGTTTGTTGGGCGATGGCTCCTTCAAAATTGGTCTGGAACAGTTCGCGATCCTCTGGGTGAATCATTTGGATAAATTCTGGCTGGGTGGGTTCGCTTTGACTTGGATTAAGGCCAAAAATGCGAAAAGTTTCCTTTGACCAGGAACGCTTGTTGGTTTCTATGTCCCATTCCCAACTCCCTAGATGGGCGATTTGTTGAGTGGTGGCTAGTTGGGCTTCACTGTGTCGGAGTTTATCCTCGGCAAGTTTGCGTAAGCGCAGCTCGTCGTAGACATCGCTCATGTCTCCGAGTGAACCGACCAATCGCACTGGATTTCCTTGCTCATCCCAAACGGCTTTTGCACGCGATCGCACCCAGCGATAGCTGCCATCCTTGCACCGCAGACGATACTCGACGTTATAATCTCCAACTTGCCTACTCAAATAAGCTTCTTGGGCAGCCATGACTCTGGTATAATCATCAGGATGAATGCGGGTAGCCCACTCATTATCGCCATCGCTTATTTCATTGGGTTCATATCCCAAAATTGCGAACCAACGAGCTGACCGGAAGGTGCGATCTGTAGAGATATCCCAATCCCAAATTGCTTCATTAGTACCTGCGATCGCTAATTGCCAACGTTCTTCGCTTTGGCGTAAAGTTTCTTCAGCTGTTTGGCGTTCGCGCAGTGCGGCTTGCTTTTCTGTGACATCTTGAGCAGTACCATAAAGGCGGATTACCCGTCCATCGGCGTTGAATTGTGCATGTCCAATACCCTCGAAGTAGCGATTGGAACCATCTGGTTGGGGTACGCGGAGAATTTCTTTATAGGACTCACCAGTAGCGATCGCTTGCTCAACACTTTGGTGCAATTTGTGGCGATCTTCAGGGTGATACAGTTGCAGATTTTCTTCATAAGTCGGTTCTAGAAGTGTAGGTTCCCGATTGAAGAGGTCGAAAAGTCCCTTAGACCAGGTAATTTTACCAGTAGCAAGTTCATACTCCCAATTGCCAAGGCGAGCAACTCGCTGGGATTCTTCTAGCAAAGCTTGACTCTTGCGTAGTATTTCTTCAGTACGCTTGAGGTCGGTGACATCTACCACCAATCCATCCCAAGCCACACGTCCACCCTGTAACTGGCGTGGTGTGGAACGAAAATGCAACCATTTGAGTTGACCGCTGTTGGTTTGCATTCGCAGCTGAATATCAAACACAGACAAATGACGCATCGACTCTTCAACCGCTGTCTGTAGACGGGGAATATCCTCTCTTATAAACTGGCGATAAAGCAAAGATGAATCATTGAGTGCATCTTCTACCTTGACTTGTGTCAGTCTTTCAATTCCGCCACTCAGGTAAGAAAAGCGATCGCTACCATCCAGTTCCCGAATCACCCGATAAACTGCGCCATTGGGCAGATTATCTCCAATTAAATGCAACATGAGTTCGCGCTCATGCAAAGCAAGTTCTGTTTGTTTGCGTTGAGTGATATCTCGCCCTTCTGGAATCAACAAAATTACTTGACCAATTTCGTTTTGCAGCGGACGTAGGGAAAAATCGATGGTTGCTACTTGGTTATTTGCCCCAATCACATCAACTTCATAACGGATAAATTCGCCTTGGGCTGCACGGGCGATGGCTTGTTTTAATTGTTCTTGGGTTTGTGGTGAAATCGTCCACCAGTGTGTTTCCCAAAAAGGACGATTGACAACATCTTCTAGCTTCAGTCCACCAAAACTCAGGGCAGTTTGGTTTGCTTCTAACAAAATGCCTTCTGGCGTCAATAAACCTGTGAATTGGAAAGTGTTATTGAAGATAGCCCGGAATCGGCGATCGCTTTCCTGTAATGCAGCAGTGCGTTCTTGTACTTTAGCTTCTAACTGAGCGTTGAGGGTTTGGAGATTGTGGTAGAGTTCGGCTTGTTGAATGGCGATCGCTAGTTGCACCGTCAATTGTTTGAGCAATTCTACTTCAAATGTCTGCCATTCTCGCGGGGCAGAACATTGATGCACAATAAACAGTCCCCACAGTTCAAGTGCTGGAGTTCCTTTGTTTTTGAGCAAAATCGGCACAACTAAACTGGCTTTTACCTGGAACCGCTCTAATAATTGAATATGGCAGTTACTTAAACCCGCTTCGTAGATGTTCGTCGTTGTCCAGATTTTTCCATGAATATATTCTTCCCTCTGGCTTTGCTGCAAACAAGTATCTTCAATTTCCAGTTCTGAGACTGCTATCCATTCAGGTAAAATCGACTCTGCTACAACACCACCCCTCATCTGAGGTGTTAACTGATATATTAATGCCCGATCAGCCTTGAGTAACTGGCGGACTTCTTGAGTGCTGGTATTAAGAATGTCTTGCAGCTGCAAAGATTGGCGGATATGTAGAGCGATCGCTCCCACCAGACGTTGTTGTTCTTGCTGCTGTTCTATCTGCTGTATTAGCTGCATTTGCTTGATTGCCCCATGAATTGCTCGGCATAAACTGTCACGAGTTAGTTTTCCCTTGACCAGATAATCCTGCGCTCCATTCTTGATGGCTTGGACTGCGATCGTTTCGTCTCCCTGTCCAGTTAGCATAATTACTGAAATTTGGCAACCTTGGCTTTGCCTCTGTAGCTCAGTCAGAAATTCCAGTCCGTCTAAATCTGGCAGGTGATAGTCTAACAAAATCACATCCGGTATTTTCCCTTGACAAGCTTGCAGCGCCTCTTCCCCAGACTCAAATTCACAAATATTGTAGGTGTTGCGATCGTCCTGCTCCAACAAGCGTCGATACAAAGCTCTATCTTCGGCAGAGTCTTCCACAAAGAATACAGTTGTCGAGTGAAACATAGGGAGGGGGGAGGTGGGGAGTGCGGGAGATGAGGGGGATGAGGGAGATGGGGGAGTGAGAGAGAAATAACCAATGCCCAATGCCCCATGCCCCGAATCAGGAAATCCGGACTTTTTTATTGATTACACACTACTATTTTTAGTCGCAGAAACGCATAATAGAGATGTGACTGATCTGTTCGTCCCTTTACAATCCCTCAAGCAAGGTCACTGGTTCAAGCTCATCTGCGGAGCCAGTTACCAGCATCTGCCGGCAGTCAGAAGTTTAACGTTAGCCTACACTTTGGCGGGCGCTGACTGCATAGATGTTGCTGCCGATCCGGCGGTAATTGCAGCAGCGCAAGCAGCGCTACAAGTAGCCAAGGATTTGGCTAGGGATGCCCAGGAGCGAGGCTTTGGCTACAAAGGCAATTCACCTTTTTTAATGGTCAGCCTGAACGATGGAGAAGACCCCCATTTTCGTAAAGCAGAATTTAATTATACTCAGTGCCCCACAGACTGCCCTAGACCCTGCCAAAGGATTTGTCCGGCACAAGCAATCGTGTTTAACAGTATAAAAGAAGACTTTTCGGGAGTAGTAGCGCAAAAATGCTATGGCTGCGGTCGTTGTATACCAGTTTGTCCTTATGATATAATTTATACAAGTTCATATATGTCAACGCCGGGAGCGATCGCGCCATTGGTAATGTCAACGGGAGTAGATGCCGTAGAAATCCATACAAAAGTAGGGCGGTTGGCAGAATTTGAGCGATTGTGGCAGGCAATTTCACCGTGGGTCGATCGACTAAAGGTAGTAGCCATCAGTTGTCCCGATGGCGAGGGGATGATTGACTACCTAAAAGCGCTCTATAAACTAATTACCCCACTCAAAACTGCTTTAATATGGCAAACCGACGGTCGCCCCATGAGTGGTGATATCGGTGATGGCACCACCTTAGCAGCGGTGAAATTAGGGCAAAAAGTTTTGGCAGCCAAGTTACCGGGATATGTGCAGTTAGCAGGCGGCACAAATAGCTACACCGTTGCCAAGTTAAAGGCAATGGGACTGCTGAAACAGGCAGGGGAAGAGGACACGGGGATGGGGGGACACGGGGACGCGGAGAAAGAATTCTCCGCGTCCCCCCCTCTCCCAGTCTTTGCGTCATCCATCGCTGGGGTTGCCTACGGTAGCTACGCCCGCGTACTGCTGTCACCGATTCTCGAACAGTTGGAGAATAAGGAGGTGAATAACACCAATTTTAAAACGACGGTTCATTTAGAAGAAGATGAGAAACTGCTTTGGCAAGCTGTAGAGCTAGCCCATTCTCTCGTTTCCCAGATCAAGTCACAGCAGGAGTATTAATTACTCGTCCCGGACAAGTTCCTTTCATCGGGTTCTCCTGCACGCAAATGTCCTCGCTATCTCTCCCATAGAAAGCATGACGATTACAGACGATCTCCAAAAGTTATTAGACATTTTGCCCCAAGACCTGCGACAAGTACTAGAGAGTCATCCCAAACGAGATAGTTTAGTTGAAGTGGTCTTGGATTTGGGTCGTCGCCCAGAAGCTCGCTTTCCCAATCAAGCCGAGTATCTGAGCGAAACACCCGTTACTCAAGAACAGATAGATGATTGCATTCAACGAGTTGGAACCTTTGGCGGAGATAATCGGGCAGGAATTGAGCAAACTTTGCATCGGATCAGCGCTATTCGTAACCGCACGGGCAAAATTATTGGCTTGACCTGTCGCGTCGGTCGGGCGGTGTTCGGAACCATCGGTATGATCCGCGATTTGGTAGAAACTGGTAAATCGATCCTCATGCTGGGGCGTCCAGGCGTGGGCAAAACTACTGCCTTACGGGAAATTGCCCGTGTTTTGGCGGATGACTTGCTGAAACGAGTTGTGATTATTGACACATCCAATGAAATTGCTGGGGATGGTGATGTTGCCCACCCCGCCATTGGTCGCGCTCGACGGATGCAAGTAGCTCATCCAGACCAACAGCATCAGGTAATGATTGAAGCAGTGGAAAACCACATGCCAGAAGTCATCGTCATTGATGAAATTGGCACGGAACTGGAAGCTTTAGCGGCTCGTACCATTGCCGAACGGGGCGTACAGTTGGTAGGTACTGCCCACGGTAATCAAATTGAAAACCTGATCAAAAACCCCACCCTGGCTGATTTAGTTGGTGGTATTCAAGCTGTGACTCTGGGAGACGACGAAGCTAGACGCCGAGGTTCTCAAAAGACTGTTTTGGAACGCAAAGCCCCTCCGACCTTCGAGATTGCTGTGGAAATGTTGGAACGGCAGCGCTGGGTAGTACACGAAAGCGTTGCTGACACGGTAGATAATCTCTTGCGCGGGCGTCAGCCTAGCCCACAAACGAGAACCGTTGATGACCAGGGTAAAGTCGCGATTACACGGCAATTAGCTGTGGTCAACGGTCGCGGTGGGCAGTTAGCAACAGGAGAGGAATCTTTCTCTTCCGGGCGACAGTCTAACGGCTGGCGTTCATCTGGACAAATGGTAGCACTGCCGCCATTGCCTGTAGAACGGGTAACTGGACGCAGTGAGTTCGATCGCTTGCTCGATGAATCCTTCAATTATTCTGAAAGCATTGATTTGGGTGCTACCAGACAGCCTGGGCCAAATGGTGAAGATTTGCCACTGCACGTTTATCCGTATGGCGTTAGCCGCCACCAACTCGAACAGGTAATTAGCGTGCTAACTTTGCCTGTGGTATTGACAAAAGACATAGATAGTGCAGATGCCATTTTGGCATTGCGATCGCACGTCAAAAACCACGCCAAATTACGCCAAATGGCCAAAGCACGTCATGTGCCCATCCACATGATTAAATCCAGCACCATTCCCCAAATTACCCGTGGTTTGCGGCGGCTGCTGAACATCGACGACCCAGAATTAGCAGACGACCGAGAACTGGAACTGTTTTTGCACAGTGGTAGCGATGACGAAATGGACGCCTTGGAAGAAGCCAGACTTGCCGTAGAGCAAATTGTGATTCCCAAAGGACAGCCAGTGGAGTTATTGCCGCGTTCTGCCCAAGTTCGCAAAATGCAACATGAGTTGGTAGAACACTATCGACTTAAATCCCACAGCTTTGGCGAAGAACCAAATCGCCGCTTAAGGATTTATCCGGCGTAACCTTACCCTAAACCCCTCTCCAAATGGGAGAGGGGATTTTAATGGGAGACAGTCGATGTCTTATAGAGAGTTTTCTCTGAGAAAAGTAAAACAAGACTTTAACCTCACCCTAGTGGAAGGCGGACGATTTTTGCCGCCAATAGAGCCAATTTCACCTAGCCCTTTGCTGGCTGAATTTTTAGCCGAAAGCATTCAGTTAGCAATTGCAATGGGTTCTGAAAAAGCGCGATCGGAATTGATTATTAGCCCAATATTGTTTGAAGTCCGAAAAATTCTCAACAGACAAATCAGTTTTTTTTCGGGAGAAGAATTTAATGTTGAACCAGAAATTGGACTAGCAGGATTTTGCGACTTTCTAATTAGCCTTTCACCAGAACAGCTATTTATTGAAGCCCCGGCAGTGGTGATTGTAGAAGCCAAAAAAGAAAATCTCAAAGGTGGTTTGGGGCAGTGTATTGCAGAAATGATAGCTGCTCAAAAGTTTAATAGCAAAAACGAAAAACCTATTGCTACTATTTACGGTAGTGTTAGCAGTGGTAACCTGTGGACGTTCCTCAAGTTGGAGGACACAACAGTAACTATTGATTTAACTGAATATTTAATTCCGCCAGTGGAACAAATCTTAGGTATTTTGGTGTGGATGATTCAGTCACAATCGACTTAAGTTTGGGTTTTGCTGGATTTAACAGATGAAATTTATTGATAAATTAATTGCAGGCGATCGCATTACCAATCTTATGATAAGTCGAAGATGATTCTTGTTTATCCTGATTCTCAGATTTAGTAAAGATTAAGATATATTTAATTGGCAAATATTGGATTTTTCTGCTGAAGCCTCTTGAGCCTATGACGCATTTCTTTGACTTTCTTTTTTACTCCTTGTTTTTCATATAGAGTTGCTGCCTTTTGATAATTTTTAATTGCTTGTTGTTGATTTCGGAAGTTTTTATCATAAACATAACCACGATTTTCATAAGCCTCAGCTGAGTCAGGAGAAACACGAATAGCTGTGGTATAGTTGTCAATTGCTGCTTGATAATTTTTTCTACCATAGTGGTCATTACCACGTTTCATATAATCAATATTTTCAACAGAAATATCAAATTTATTTTGTCCTTGATTTTCTAAATTAGTAAATTCTGTCTCTGGAGAAGATTGACAAAATCCTAAAAGCCCAGTAACTAGAATTACAATAGCAGTAATGACAATCCTTTGACTAGGTTGATTTTCATAACCAATAAGTCGCCGAATTGGTTGCAAAGAAATGTTTTCAATAACTTCATTTTCGATAATAGCTACAATTTCATCTTTCAAGCTTAAATCATTTTGTAGAATTTTCAATATTTCACGATTTTGCTCACTGACACTGTTAGTTATCCGAATTATCTTAAAAAATTCTTGTTTATATCGTTGTAATTTTTGGTTGTATTCTTTCTCTATTTGGACAATTATTTCTTGTTCTACTAATTCTACATCTTTAGTTTTTAATTCAAAATTTTGCTTGATTCTGATTAAGGTATTTAGTGCTTGAGGACTGAGAGGATACTCATTTTGAATTGCAGTATAAAAAATTTGTCTATATTTCTGTAAATTTTGATGGTATTCTTTAATTTTTTCAATTATTTCTTCCAAACCTTTAGCTATATTCACAAAAGCTCCATCAGTGTCTGATGATTTCTTTACAGCTATTCTAGATTTCGGCAATGGATTGAAATCACCCAATACTTTTTCCCAACCATGAACTTCGCGCATGAGCAAAGGTACAACAACGATTTCTTCTTGTTTACCTCGCTGTAATATATGCTGAATTTCAGTAGAAGAGAAAGTTGTATTTTGAATTAAAGAAATTAATTGTGAATTAACAAGTAATGCAACCACATCAAATGTGTTTAAAATATTAAAACTATGATTGTTTGTGTCATCATAAAAATGTGATATATCAAGAGGATATTTACACCATTTCATAAACACACCTGAGTTTTTCAATGTACTCAGATTATCTTCTAAGCCTTGTCGAAGATTTTCATCTTGACGACTAGAGCATGAGTATATAAATAGTATTTTAATCTTTTTGGTAGAGCCTGAAGACAAAGACATAACCCTCGGTAAATAAAAGCTGTTATCTTATATTTTGTTCTATTATTTTTGTCTTTACTTTTTCAAGACCTTCAGCAATAACATAAAAAGCGTCATTGTTAGTTTTCCACACTTTTCTATCAGTGATGAATTTGTCTTTTTGAGGTAAAGGCTCAAGATCACCAAGCTTAAAATTAGCAAAAGTAAATCGTTCCCAACCAAAAATCTTGGTGAGAAGTACAGGAACAACAGTAGCTTTTATAGCTTTTTCTTTGGCTCTGGCTAGGTTTATCTCAAATTTATTATTATAATCTTTGAGAAAATTAGGACTAATCAATAGCAGGATTATATGTGATGAATTCAAATGTTTCTCAATCTCAACTTTCTGGTCTTGTCCTCCTATAATTTTACCTTCGTGCCAAATTTTAATTCCCTCCAAATTACTGAGATGCTTATCTACTAACTCAGTTAACAATTTTTCATCATCTTTATGACGTGAATAAGATATAAAAACTTTTATAGCTTCAGTGCTTGATAAGACTTCAAATGTTTGATGTGCTTTGTTTTGGGGTGTACTATATGAGATTATTTTTGGGTGAGAAAGCAATTGTGATTCTGCTTCAATATCATTATCATTTAACTGACGCTCGATATCCTTCAGCTTAGCCTGTTCATATTCAATCTGTTTTTCTAATTGAAATTTTACTGCGGTACTTGCCTCAATAGCGCAATCTATTCGCAAGCGCTTTAATTTTTCACTTCGCAGTTCCCACTCAGCCTGAAGTGCCTGCCGCCATTGCTGTAATCGCTGCTGCTGTTCATTACTTAAGCTTTTAGTCATTTTAAATTTTAGATTTCGAGTATGTATTAATTTATGCTTTATATTTTACACTAGTATAAATACTGCTTGAAATAATTATATAAAATTACTTATGAAGTTTTTAGGTGAATTTGAGTAATTAAAATAGACAAAGGGAACTTTGCCTTTCTTGATGTGCGTAACGCATTACTGGAACAACAGTCCGACGAACTTTCTGTAAAGTTCGATAAAGAAAAATTTTTGTAGCTTTCCTTATTTTTCTACCGCAATCAATTATCATCAATTAAATATCTGTGCGATCGCAGCCAATTACCATGCTATTATCCTATATAATAATTAGGTATAAATACATTGCCAAATATTCAACATTTTTTAACCTAAAATATCTCGCAATTTTGCCACCATTTCGGCACGATTTGTAACTTCTAATTTGCGAAACATTCTTTTCAAAGCTTGTTTAACAGAATTTTCTTGAATCCACAAAGTTTTACCAATTTCAGCATTTGTTAGCCCTTGTGCTACTAGTTCGGCAATTTGAGTTTCGCGTACAGTTAAGCGATTAGCTACAGAATAATTGAATCTTGTTTGTCGTATTTCGATGGTTGCCAGACAAGCTGACAAATGCGTGCAAACAGCGCTTAAATCAGAAATATCTTGATGATTAAATGCTGGTGTATCACCAACACGAGCAAAATGAACTGCACCTATGAGGCTACCACCGCCGACTATTGGGCCAGTCATAATGTGTTCGTGGCCATAATAACCACAACAATTTTGATAAAGTTCGCATTTCTTCCAACCACCTGGAGGTAACACCATCTCTTCATGTGCTGGGGCATGGTGTTCGACTACATATTGCGTTACCGGATCGACAGCCCGACCGACTTTTTCATATAGTTCCACAAAGTTATCAACGTTGGGTATACCGTAGACATCTACTGCAATATAATGCGCTTGCAATTCATCCAGTAGATAAATTCCCCAACGTTGAACGCCAAAATGTTCGCCAACCCCATCCATAAACCGCGATCTGAGTTGGTGCCGATCGCGAGAAGCAGCTAAAGCTTGAAATAATGTATGAAGAGAATTAGCCATTGAAATTAAACTGTACTCTTTCGAGGACTGGGCAGATTTGATTGTCACTTTTACGATATTCCATAACACTCATTCAAAGAAGTTAATCGTGACAAATCAAGCTAAATATCACATTGGTCTACTTATTTATCCTGGGATGACTCAACTCGATATCACCGGGCCGCATCAGGTATTTGCTATGATGCCTAAAACTTGCGTTCATTTATTGTGGAAAAGTTTACAGCCAGTCACCAGTAGCGAGGGAATGACGATATTACCTACAACTACCTTTGAAAACTGTCCATCGCTGGATGTTTTGTGCGTACCTGGGGGTGCTGTGGGACAAGTAGAAATGATGCGGGATACAGAGGTGTTGGAATTTCTGAGGCTACAGGGGAAAACAGCAAAATATATTACTTCGGTTTGTACTGGTTCTTTGATTTTAGCGGCGGCTGGATTATTGCAAGGCTACCGCGCTGCTTGCCATTGGGCGTTTCGCGACCAGTTAGCAATGCTGGGGGTTGAGGTGGGAACTGATAGAGTAGTAGTTGACCGCGATCGCATTACAGGTGGTGGTGTGACTGCTGGGATTGATTTTGGCTTGGTAGTTGCTGCTCATCTGTGTGGCGAGCAAACAGCTAAGTTAATTCAATTGTTACTAGAGTACAACCCTGCGCCACCTTTTAATAGCGGTTCGCCAGAAAACGCTGGAGAGGCTTTAGTTGAAAAAGTGAAGAAGTTCGGGGAGCAGCTAATTGAGGCATCCCTCGCGCAGACAAAGCAGACAGCATCAATATTATCTTTGCCTTGATATCTGCATTTCCACAACCATTGGCTCACCGTTCATATTCTTGAACGGATATAGGACTTACGCAAAAAACCTCTCTAACTCTTATTCCTCTGTGTTCTCTGTGTCCTCTGTGGTTCGCTTTCCGTGACCTGTGCGTAAGTCCTGGGATAATCATAAATCTGATACACATTACCTGTTTTACTATCGATCCATTCCCACAGTTGCGGAGCATTACTGTCAAAGACGCGAAATTTGGGATATCTAGTCATCTGTTCTGGTACATCCCAATGGTTTTTTGGATGCAGTGTCATAGGTAAATGCAACTCTCCAACTCAACTTTTTGTATCATCCCGCCAAAGGTTGCATTTTGCTCATCTGCCTTACTCCGATCGGGGGTCGCACCCCTAATTTGCCAGCAGTATCCTATTAGGAGAGGGGCTGGGGGTGAGGTCAAAATCCTGTACATCGAATTCATGTTCCATTATTTCCCATCCTCCGACACCTCCCATGCCCCATACCCTATGCCCTATGCCCATCTCCCCTTATTTCCGGTAAAATCAATTTCTGAGGACTGTAATTTGGGAGAATTTTGGGGTGCCTACACTTGGCGTTAACATTGACCACATTGCCACCATCCGGCAAGCACGGCGGACAGTGGAACCAGACCCCGTAGCGGCGGCGGTGCTGGCAGAATTAGGAGGTGCAGATGGAATTACAGTGCATCTGCGAGAAGATAGACGGCATATCCAAGACCGGGATGTGCGAATCTTAAGACAAACAGTGAGAACTCACTTAAATTTAGAGATGGCCGCTACAGATGAAATGTTAGCGATCGCTCTCGACATCAAACCAGATTATGTAACTTTAGTCCCCGAAAAACGCGAAGAAGTCACAACAGAAGGTGGACTAGATATCGTTGGGCAAATTGCTAGAATAGGTGAGATCGTTGATAAATTGCAAAGCGCTGGCATTCCAGTTAGTTTATTTATCGACGCAGAGCCAGCACAAATCGAAGCATCTGTCAAGGTGCAGGCTAAATTTATTGAATTGCACACCGGACAATACGCTGAGGCTAAGGATGAAACAACTCGCCACCGAGAATTAGCCATATTAGCAAAAGGGTGCGAACAAGCGATTCAAGCCGGACTGCGAGTCAACGCCGGACATGGACTCACCTACTGGAACGTCTACCCGGTGGCTGCCCTTGATGGCATGGAAGAACTGAACATCGGTCATACCATCATCAGTCGCGCAGCCTTAGTAGGTATAGAACGAGCAGTGCGCGAGATGAAACAAGCCATAAGAGGGACTGGGGACTGAGGACTGGGAAGAGATAGGGAGATAGGGGGATGGGGGATAAATCAATGCAAAATTCAAAATTATTGCATTAAAGAACTTCTGCCTTCTGCCTTCTGCCTCCTGCCTCCTGCCTCCCCAAGAGGGGTTGTAACTGCGAAATCTAGAAATCAATCTTCACTAAAAAAATTCTATGAGCGCAACACAGTCTAACAACCTGCCGCTTTGGGTACAGGATCGAGATCGGGTGATAGCAGAAAGTATTGATACTGAATGGCGCTATCAGACACCACCAGATTATTCTCGCTCCAAAGAAAATCTGGCTCAAGAAAGTACGCGCAATCACCTAGAAGGTACACTAGAAGCGATCGTACAAAACTTGGTGCGAACCTTCGAGATGGAGGTATCCTTTAAAGCTAATCCGCAACAGTGGTTATCTATTGTGAATGACAAGTTTCGCCTCAGTACTAATGGCGGAGTAGACTACACAGCGGCGGATTTATCAGCCCAAGGTACTTACAATCTATTTATGCCTGATTCAGAACACTACAAAGCTTCAGAAGAAAGCTTTGAATCATCGGCAAAACTCTTCCACACAACATTTCCCAAAGGATTTCCTTGGGAAGTGCTGGAAGTTTTCTCAGGGCCGCCGAATGTAACATTCAAATGGCGGCATTGGGGACATTTTAACGGACAATACAAAGACTATGCACCTACTGGAGAGACGGTGGAAATTATCGGCATGAGCATTGCAAAAGTTACCGATGACTTAAAGATTATTTCCTTAGAACACTACTTTGACAATAGTCTGTTCTTGACCAAGCTAACATCTGGTGGCAAGGCAAATGCAGATAACCAAGGAAGTGCTTGTCCCTTCAGTTCTTGGTTCAAAAAGTTCCAAAAAAGTTAATTTTCAGGGGTACAGTATGTAGTGCTGTGCCCTGAAATTATTTCCATAACAAGCAAAGGATGAAAATGCAAACATATCATTACGTTTTAGCCAGTCAACGTTTTATCCTCGAAGAAGAACCGATAGAGGAAGTTCTCAAAGAACGTACCCGTCATTACCACGAACAAGAAAAACAAATTGATTTTTGGCTCATCAAGCAACCAGCTTTTTTAGAAGCACCCCAGTTTGCAGAAGTAAAAGCAAAGTGTCCCCAACCAGCAGTAGCAATTATTTCCACTAATCCCCAATTTATTACTTGGTTGAAATTGCGTTTAGAATACGTCATCACAGGAGAATTCCAAGCTCCTTCTGAGGCAATACCTGATGCTCTAGCATCTTTGGCTACTGTGTCTTAATGATTGGGCATGGGGCAAGTAGGAAGTGTGGGAGGGGTGGGAGGTGTGGGAGGTGTGGGAGGTGTGGGAGGTGTGGGAGGATGGGGAAGAAATCTTTCCCCCCACACTCCCCACCCTCCCCACACTCCCCCATCCCCCTCTCTCCCCACACTCCCCACACTTCCCCATCTCCGTCATCTCCCCGTACCCCATGCTCCATGCCCTATGCCCATTTCCCATTTTTCTTTATAAAATCTTTTATGACACCATAATTTATCTATTTAACTTTTGTGCAGAGATTTCAGACTTTACCAAGTGTTTTAGGATTAGCGATGTCTGTCTTGAAAAGTTCAAATCGGCAAAAGCCGCCGCTCCGACTTTTCGCTACGGCAAGCTTCGCTTTCGCTGGGTTGATTGGTGGCATGAGTTCTGTCTTTGCCCAACAAGCCATTCCCAATTGTCAACCACCGAGTGCAGGCGAGTATCTTTTATTAGTAGTCAGTCCCACGGGGGAAAATCAAAAGCAGTTGCGTAGTGCCCTGCCGCCTGAACTCAAGACCGTTACCTGCCAATATCTCAACGAAACTGTGACGCGCATCGGGGGTTTTAATCAAATTGACGATGCCAATCGCTGGGCACGGTATGTCAGTAATATTGTTGGTTTGTCTGCCATCATTACTACTCGACCAACAGCACCAGATGTTGTACAAGCACAGCCACTTCAGCAGCAGAAAGTTACCTATAATCCTCAAGCCTTAGGAGAGGGTTATGCGGTGCTGGTAGATTATTACAATCGCCCAGAAATAGCAAATAGCGTACAGCAAGCGGTGGGAGGTAACGTCGGTTTTGCTTCTTATGGACAACGCCCATACTTGCTGGCAGTTTATACTACTAACCAAAGTGAAGCATACAACACATTACAAAAGCTAAACGATCGCGGTTTTGTTGCCAGTATCGTAAATAGCCGTAAGGTGATTTTGTTGCGGTCAACTGTGGGATTTTAAAAAGAAAGAATTCAGGAATCAGAATTCAGAATTCAGAATTAATTATGTACGAGTGGCGGTAAAATTAGCAGGTTAAAGTTCCTTACTAAATCTTTTCTACCAGACGCTTTTGCTAGCTTGCTTAAGAGTAGGGATACAATTTAGTGGTCAATAAGAAAGCAGCGGGTTTAATTGCCCACTAAAAGATTGCTGAATTCTGGATTCTGTTAGCGCAGCGGGGCGTAGCCCCTTGAAGTATTCTTTAATAAGCAGCCCTGGCTAACCAATAAACCGTCATACCTAAAGCCGAGCCAGCTATTACCTGAACTGGTGTATGTCCAAGTAATTCCTTAAGGCGGTCTTGGCTAAAGTCTGGTTTTTCATGAAATAATTCATCAATCATTTGATTGAGAATGCGAGCTTGCTTGCCAGCCGCTTGGCGAACTCCGGCTGCGTCGTACATAACGATGATGGCAAAAACCATTGCCACCGCAAAATCAGGAGATGACCAACCAAGTGTTTGCCCGACACCAGCAGCTAGAGCCGTAACTAAAGCTGAGTGGGCACTGGGCATACCTCCGGTTGTGACTAAAACACGCACATTCAGCTTGCGATTTTTGACAATCTCGATTATGAGTTTTAATGCTTGAGCGATAAAACAAGCTACCAGAGCAACGAGCAGCACCCGGTTGTCTAAAATGTTGCCTATATCCTGCATGGTATTGTGATTAGGTTAGTGATAAGAGCAGCAGTTGTTGGTTGAGGAAACATTTAGATTCAACCCAAAATCTCAAATTAACCTTGTACATCATGTGGAAATAACCCGACGGTTAAAAATAGACAAAAAGTTGATGCTTTGAGGATTTATCCCTCTTGCCTTTTGCCTTTTGCCTTTTGCCTTTTTGTACTAGTTATTGCGACTGATGATAAAATGAGCGATCGCTTGCAGTGGCTTGGCTCTTTCCCCAAATGGTTCTAACTCCGCGCAAGCTGCTTTAACTAGCTCTTGGGCTTTTGAGCGGGATTGGTCAATTCCCCAAAGGCTGGGATAAGTAACTTTCTTAGCTTTTTCGTCTTTGCCGGCTGTTTTGCCTAATTGCTCCTGGGTAGCAGTGATATCCAGAATATCATCTACGATCTGAAATGCTAGCCCAATATTTTGAGCATAACGGCTGAGTCGTTGCACATCTTCAGATGATGCCCCACCTACGATCCCGCCACAAACTACACAAGCTTCCAAAAGGGCAGCTGTTTTGTGTTCGTGAATGAAATTCAGTGTTTCTAAAGAAATATCGGATTTACCTTCACATTGTAAATCCACAACTTGACCGCCAACTAAACCAGCTGCCCCCAGAGCACGACCAAGACGGATAACTACTTGCAAAATTCGCTCTTTGGGAACACTTTCAGGGGTATGAAGGGCAACATATTCAAAAGCCAGAGCCAACAAACCATCTCCAGCTAAAATTGCCACATCTTCGCCATAGACCTTATGATTCGTCAGCTTTCCGCGACGATAATCGTCATTATCCATTGATGGCAGGTCGTCATGAATCAAAGACATTGTGTGGATCATTTCCACTGCACAAGCTGTTGGCATAGCCATTTCGACGGTGCCACCAATCATTTCACAGGTGGCAAGGCAGAGGATCGGGCGTACACGCTTACCTCCAGCTAATAATGAGTAGCGCATCGACTCATAAATTTTTTCTGGATAAGCGATGGGAATAGACCGATCTAAAGCGGTATCACAAAGTTTTTGTCGTTCTTTGAGATAGGCTGCTAGGTTAAAGTTGGCTTCCTCTGGTGGTGTCTTTTGAAAGTTATCAGTTGCTACCATTCTTCAATTCCTAACATTTTGTGATTTTCGTCTTATACGTCACAATTTTAAGGTGCTGTGGGACTCAAAAAATGGGGAGTTAAGAGTTAAGAGTTAAGAATTAGGAGTTGGGAGTTGAGAATATAACTCATAACTTTTAACTCATCACTCTATAACTCTCACTTTCTTACCGCCCTTGAATAGCTAGCAAATGTATTTTGCAACAATAAGGCGACGGTCATTGGGCCAACACCGCCAGGAACTGGGGTGATAAATCCTGCTACAGCAGCAGTTGATTCCAAATCGACATCGCCGACTAGCCGACTGTTGCCACTGGCATCAGTGACCCGATTCATTCCCACATCTACCACAACAGCGCCCGGTTTTACCATATCAGCAGAGATTAGTCCGGGACGACCTACTGCTGCAATCAGAATATCAGCATTTTGAGCGATCGCTTTGAGATCGTGCGATCGCGAATGAGCAATTGTGACTGTAGCATCAGCTTCTAATAGCATTAACGCCATTGGCTTACCCACTAAAATACTACGTCCCACTACTACTGCCTGCTTTCCCTGCAAAGGAATTTCATATTCTTCTAAAAGCCGCATCACGCCAGCAGGGGTACAGCTACGTAAACCTGTTTCTCCCCGTACTAGTCGCCCCAAGTTCACTGGGTGCAGTCCATCAGCATCTTTATCGGGATCGATTTGATGTAACAGGCTAACAGCATCTAAATGATTAGGTAAAGGTAGCTGTACAAGAATGCCATCCACCCGTTCATCGTGATTGAGCGCAGTAATGACCTCTTCTAATTCCCCTTGGGTAGTTTGGGCGGGAAAATGCTTGCCAAAAGAGGCTATACCAACTTTAGCGCAGGCTTTTTCCTTATTGCGTACATAAGCAGCCGAGGCTGGGTTATCTCCAACCATCAGCACTGCTAAGCCAGGAGGCCTTCCAACTTTTGGTTGTAATTCGCTAATGGCAACAGAAAGTTCTTGCTGAATTTTCGCAGCTAAAGCTTTACCATCAAGGATTTTGGCAGTTTGTGTTTTCATAAGAATTTCTGGCTATGTTCGTCTTGTGTTGCAAGTTTGATTAAAAAGGGCATTGGGCATGGGGCATTGGGCATGGGGCATGGGGCATCAGGCAGGGGGAATGATTTATAACTATGATTTCCTATAAATCTAAGATTTGTGAACGAGTCTTTGATACTCGTGAACGAGTCTTTGATACTCGTGGGCGAGTCTTTGATACTCGTGGGCGAGTCTTTGATAGTCGTGAACGAGTCTTTGATACTCGTGAACGAGTCTTTGATACTCGTGGGCGAGTCTTTGATACTCGTGAACGAGTCTTTGATACTCGTGGGCGAGTCTTTGATACTCGTGAACGAGTCTTTGATAGTCGTGGGCGAGTCTTTGATACTCGTGAACGAGTCTTTGATAGTCGTGGGCGAGTCTTTGATACTCGTGAACGAGTCTTTGATACTCGTTAACGAGTTTTTGATACTCGTGAACGAGTCTTTAATACTCGTTAACGAGTTTTTGAACTCCACTTTTTTGCCCCCATGCCCGATGCCCAATGCCCCATGCCCGCCAACGAGTCTCTGATACTCGCGAACTAGCATAAAAACTTTATTCTTTTTGCTTTTTCCACCTTGCTTCTTCTTTTTGGAGCCTTTTTTACCCAATCTTTTGTCTCGCACGTAGTGTTTTGACTCTTGAACCTTGACTTTTAACTATTATTGTGTTCCTGTTTGATGTCGTAGCGTTTTTCTCACAGTAAATCCATAATGTTTATTTTCTCAGATCGAGGGCTTTATCAGAAGAATAAAACAGAGATGGAAAGATGAGGGAGACAAGGGAGACAAGGAGATGAAGAGGTGTGGGGAGTGTGGGGGGAAAGATTTCTTCACCATCCTCCCACACCTCCCACACCTCCCACACTCCCCGCTTGCCCAATGCCCAATTCAGAACAAAGTACTATAGATGGGAACTGGCCCAATCGAAGTGGCGACAAAACAAGCAGTGAAGCAAAAATTTGCTCAATTGGTGGCTTTCATGAAAAAAACGAGAAATTTGTCCCTTGGCTTTTTGTATGGGCAGAGTATTGTTCTCTACCGTGTAGGGTTAGCTTTTTTCGTGGTAGCAGGACTTTCTAGTTGTGGTAATTTAGCTTCCTCTGGCTTGAGTGGAACTGGCTTAAAATTTGGGGCTAATGTTACCCCAATTCGACAAATTAAAGCAGAACAAAAGAATCAGGCTACAGTTTACATCCAAGGCAAGGTAGAAAAGCAAGCTCCGCTGATGAAGCAGTGGGCTTATCAAATAGATGACACAACCGGCAAAATTTGGGTTGTCACTAACCAAAAAAGTTTGCCAGAGGGATCGGAAGTGGTGTTTAAGGGTAAAGTTCGCTACCGGAGTATTCCTTTAGCTGGGAAAGAACTGGGAGAAATTTATTTAGAAGAAGAATAATTCAGTAATTAAAAATGAAGATATGAGCAATCAACTAGTACATGTAGCGATCGCTATTCTCTACCAAAACAACAAATTTCTCATGCAACTAAGGGATAACATCCCCAGTATTCGTTATCCTGGCCACTGGGCACTATTCGGCGGTCATATCGAACCTGGTGAAACACCCGATGTGGCAGTCAAACGAGAAGTTTTAGAAGAAATAGGCTATAATTTGCCGCCTTTTGCTGAATTTGGCTGTTATCCCGATGAAACAGTTATCCGTCATGTTTTCCATGCACCACTGTTAGTGGAGATGAATGAATTGGTTTTGAATGAAGGCTGGGATATGGGATTATTGACTCCAGACGATATTCGCCAAGGTCAGTGTTATTCAAAAAATGCCAACGAAGTGCGACCATTAGGGGAAATGCATCAGCGAATTATGTTGGATTTTATCGAGAAGAATCGATAAATTGGGGCATAGGGCATGGGGCATTGGAGGCAGAAGACAGAAGGCAGAAGTTCTTTAATGCAAGAATTTTGAATACTTCGACAAGCTCAGTACAAGTTTTGAATTTTGAATTGATTTGTCCCCCATCCCCCTACCTCCCCACCTCCCCTGCGTCTTCCCAGTCCCCAGTTCCCAGTCCCCAGCCTCCATCAGCCAAAATAAAGTTAAAACTCTTGTGGAGTAGTCATCACTAATGCAATCAGCAAACAAACTGCCACGATGGTTAAGTATAGGATTGGCATTCCCCATTATTATTCTCAACGGTTGGCTGTTGCTCCAGGTTGTGCAGTATTTTCAACCTCTGGTGAGCATTATTGCCGCGGCTATTTTACTGGCTTTCGTTTTGGATTATCCAATTCAGTTTCTTCAGCAACAAGGGGTGAAACGGAACTTGGCGATCGTGGGAGTGTTACTTTTGACTGTGGTGATTATAGTGGGTTTAGGCATCACTTTGGTGCCGCTGATTATAGAACAACTCAACGAATTAGCTAATATTTTGCCTAGTTGGATTGATTCTGGTACTGAGCAGTTACAGGCTTTTCAAGATTGGGCATTAAGTCAACAGCATCTACCTATTAATTTGAGTGCTTTAGTTAGCGAAATTTTAGAAAGATTATCTAATCAACTCCAGTCGTTCACGGGGAGAATTCTCAGTTTTGCTGTTGATACTATTGGTATTGTCGTCAACGTACTGCTGGCGGTGGTGCTGACTATATACCTCATATTAAACGGGGAGCGTCTTTGGGATGGGCTTTTTCAATGGTTCCCTCCTAATATTGGCTCAAAAGTCCGGCAATTACTCCGAGAGGATTTCCACAATTACTTTATCGGTCAGGCGACATTGGGCGCTGTGCTGGGGTTGACGGTTACACTAGCATTTTGGATTTTGCAAGTTCCCTTGGCGCTGCTTTTTGGCATTGGTATTGGTTTGTTTTCTTTGTTCCCTTTTGGTACAGGAATAGGTATTGCTATAGTTAGTCTTTTGGTAGCGTTACAAAACTTTTGGCTAGGAGTGGAAGTTTTAGGTGTAGCTGTTGCGATCGATCAAGTTAATTCTAATTTTATTGCACCTCGAATTCTCGGCAATTTAACTGGTTTAAATCCTGTTTGGGTAGTAATTTCTTTACTACTGGGAGCTAAATTAGGAGGTGTGCTGGGTTTGTTAATTGCAATTCCGGTTGCCAGTTTCATCAAGGATGCCGCAGATAGTTGGCGCGCTGGCGAATTAAATCAAATAGATGATATTGATTTAAAGTCTACAAAGGTCACAAATGAGACGGCAGGGACTTATAGTTAGTATTTAATTAATCATATTTGAGTTGTGAAATTAATTGTGGAGATAGACAATAGTAAATATCAAGTAGGGTGCGTTACGGCTGTAGCCTAACGCACCGCCAGATAACTACATTAAAATATGCACCTAAGACAGCCTCAAAAATTTTGATTTTTAATTTAAAAATAGACTCTTATATTAACTAAACACAGGAACTAAGTTCAACTGGAATTTTAATAATAAACTCAGTTCCTTTGCCAGAGGCAGAAATGCATTGTAGTTGACCTCTATGCTTTTCTACAATGATTTGATGACTAATAGATAACCCTAATCCAGTTCCTTTACCAACGGGTTTAGTAGTAAAAAATGGGTCAAATAATCGCTTTTGTAAACTTTCTGGAATTCCAGAACCGTTATCGGCAATACGAATAATTACTTCGCTATCTTCAATGAGTTGAGTACGAATGCGAATTTCGGGTATGGAGCATTGAGAATTGTTTATTTCTCCCCCTTCTACACTCTCTATTACCTCTTCTATGGCATCAATAGCATTTGCCAGAATATTCATAAATACCTGATTGAGTAGACCAGGATAACACTCGATTAAGGGAAGATTTGCGTATTCTTTAATCAGGTTGATGCTTTTATCAATGTGATGATTTTTAAGACGACTTTGTAAAATTAACAAAGTACTTTCAATACCTTCATGGATGTCAACTAATTTTTTCTCAGATTCATCAAGGCGCGAAAAATTTCGCAAGGAAAGAATAATTTCCTCGATTCGCTTTGTACCCACCTTCATAGAGTTGAGAAGATTAGGGAGATCTCTAGTTAAAAAATCAAGTTCAATTTGAGCGATCGCAGTTTTAATTTCCGCTTGTGGTTCGGGATAACATTGTTGGTATAATCTAATTAAACTCAGCAAATCCTGGCTATACTCAATCGCGTGGACAAGATTACCAGCAATAAAGTTAACGGGGTTGTTAATTTCGTGAGCAATTCCAGCCACGAGTTGTCCCAAGGCAGCCATTTTTTCATTCTGAATTAATCTGGTATAATTTTCTTGCAAATCGCGAAAACCTGCTTTAGCAATTCTCGATTGTTCTTCTACCTGCTGTAATTGAACTAGCGTTAAAACGTGAATTTGAGAGTAGGCTAAAAGTAATTGATGGAAATCAACCAACTTATATTTTCCAGAAGCACTTTTAACTAAAATTGGCTCATAGGTAACTTGATGTGGTCGTTGCAAAGTTACTTCAGTGGCTTTGACAATAGACATATCCTCAGAAAGTATTAATATCTCTCTCTGAAAAAACTTGTAGAGAATTTTAATAGGTCTAAGAGAAAATAATGACAAACTATAGGGATGGCTCATCTGCTCAAAGAATTTTCGCCGTGAAATCATCCCCACATATTGTTGATGGTTATTAAGAATAATTCCTGGCAGTAAAGGCTCTTGCTTAAAAAGCGTAACTAAATCATTGCCTGGACGCTCTACTTCGATTTGAACCTGCCAAAAGGGTAATTCTTGTAAAGTTGACTCTAATCGCAAGTTCGACTGATTAGCATTTTTTATGCCACTTGTAGCTATCATACTCTCAATACTAGACTGTTGAGGTAATATTTCTGGTAACATGCTGAACAACCATCTCGCTAATTTTTAACTTCATCAATTGTTACAAACTTATTTTTCCCAAATTGTTAACTAAAATTCACAGGTTATACCAATTCGTAATACTCGCCTTCAACGACAAGCAAGCTGCCTAAAAATTTTGTTCCTGAAGAGTAAAAATAAAAATGAAGTATAAGACACTCATACTTCATTTATCTTTTATTTAAGTCTAAGTTAATAAATGATTAAGCTACCGTACTTTTAACGCAGTAGATAGTTTTGTGTTGGCTATTGATAGTTGACAGTTAACTACCAGCAGTTATAGCGTTCCCTAATCTACTGAGGTACTTAATACATTGCTAATAAAATTAAGCAAACCTCCGCGTACCTTTGCGCTTAACTCTACGCCCCTCTGCGTTAAAAAACATTAGTTCTGTACCTCACTTAACTGGGAATTGCTATAACGACCCTCATGAGTAACTGTGCAATTTCAAACCGTAATACCTTATATTTTCTAACTCTGCGAAAATCAGGTTAAGCTTTAACTTTTTTGATGGAGATTCCTTTTACCTTTAATATCCCAACAAAACCACAAGCCAAGAAAACACCACCTAAAGTTGTAGGCTCAGGTACTTTTTTATAAGAAACTTTACCAGAAAAAAGTTCAGTATTTGGAGAAGTGCTAGAAAGAATTGTAAAATTCTCACCAACGATTTCGTAAGTGATGAAATTTTCAGGATTGATATCGTTGAATGTATATTCTAATCCAACAAAAGATGTCTGCCCTATTGCGTAAACAATGGGAAAATCTGGATAATTTAAATCGTTTTGTTCCGTGTAAATTGTCGATTCGCCATCAAATTGAAAAGAGACTGAGTTAGCGATCGCCTCTGGAATGCTATCATTACTAAAAGTTGAATCATCGAAGCTAAAAAAGCCTTGTCCTTTCTTTGTAGGGCTATCAACTGTGAAAGCGTAATTAATAATTGCCGCAGATGCAGATTTTAAATCTACGGTAGCTAAACCCAGAGCAAGACTACCAGCAAGCACTATTTGTGGAATAAATTTCATTTTTTCCTCACGATAAACTTCTGCAAGCAATCTAGACATCAAGTTTAAAAATATTATTTTGGAGTAATGAGTTTAAGTAAACTTTAATTTTAGGTAAAAATAATATTTCAATTAAATAAATCTTAAATTTGATTATGTAAAATAAATATTTATTAATCATTCGATAACTTAATCTTTACTTTTTGCCACAGGAAGATATGGTAGACACTTATCGTGTAATACTTCTTAGGCTTGATATTATTTAATATGCTAAACCGTCGCCAGTTTTTGCTACGTTCGGCTGTCACAGCAGGTGGAATTATCACTACAAATGTTGTATCCAAATCCCCAGTTTTTGGACAAGCACCTGCAATTATTACCTCTGATAAAATGCGTCCTAGTATACCTTATGGTGTAGCTAGCGGAGATATATCCAACGATGGCATTGTGATTTGGAGTAAGAGCGATCGCCCTGCCAAAATGATTGTAGAATATTCTACCAGCGAATCTTTTAAAAATGTGCAGCGAGTTGTGGGGCCAAATGCTTTAAAAGATAGTGATTTTACAGCGCGGCTTTTTTTGAAGAATTTACCACCAGACCAACAAATATTTTATCGGGTGATTTTTCAAGATTTAAATTATAAAAACACCTATAGCGCAGCTGTTAAAGGTAGTTTCAAGACTCCCTCCAAATATGGTCGAGATATATTTTTTGTTTGGGGTGGTGACACCGCCGGTCAAGGATGGGGAATTAATCCTGATTTTGGTGGGATGAAAATTTACGAAACCATGCGCCAGCTTAAACCTGATTTCTTCATTCATTCTGGAGATAATGTTTATGTTGATGGCCCAATTCAAGCAGAAGTTATATTAGACGACGGTACAACTTGGAAAAATATTACTACACCAGAAAAATCCAAAGTTGCAGAAACATTAACAGAATTTCGTGGTAATTATATCTACAATTTGCTTGATGATAATATTAAACGTTTCAACGCTGAAGTTCCCATTTTGGCACAGTGGGACGACCACGAAGTCACAAATAACTGGTATCCTGGAGAAGTTCTTTTAAGCGATAACCGCTATACAGTTAAAGATGTTAACTTGCTAGCCCAAAGAGGAAGGCAAGCGTTTTTAGAATATATGCCTATTGGCTATGAAACAAACAATCCAGATAAAGCGAGAATTTATCGCTCCTTTAAGTATGGCCCGTTATTAGACATTTTCATGCTCGATGAACGCACTTACCGGGGGCCAAATACTCCTAATAATCAATCGACACCAAGTAAAGAAACGCAATTTTTAAGCAGAACTCAAATACAGTGGTTAAAAAGACAATTACTATCATCAAAAGCCACATGGAAAGTAATTGCTAGTGATATGCCTCTGGGATTGATAATTAGAGATGGTAGCACAGATTTTGAAGCTTGGGCTAACGGAAATGGCCCAGCTTTAGGAAGAGAATTAGAACTTGCGGACTTACTACGATTTATTAAAAACAAAAATATCCAGAATGTTGTTTGGTTAACTGCTGATGTACATTATGCAGCAGCCCATTATTACAACCCAGCAAAAGCGCAGTTTACCGACTTTAAACCTTTTTGGGAATTCGTCGCCGGCCCTTTAAACTCTGGTACATTTGGCCCTAACGAATTGGAAAATACTTTTGGCCCAGAATTGAAATTTCAAAGCCTTCCTCCAGGCACAAAAGCAAATCGTCCCCCAAGCAAAGGTTTGCAATTCTTTGGAGGAGTTAAAATTAATGCTAATACAAAAGTGATGACAGTTACACTGCGGAACTTAGCAGGAGAAACTGTTTACAAAGTAGATTTGCCACCGGAAAAATAAATATCAATAGTCATAATTCAGAATTCTGGGTTGTGATGTTGAGAACCCCAACTTCTTTAAAAAGTCGGGGTTCTAATTTTTTATATAGTCAACGGTCAAGATTAATTTCAAGTAGAAATTTTTACAGGTGATGGAGGACTCAAGGCTTATGAGCCAGTTAGCCGACCACCTACGCGTCGAAGCAGTCGCAAAAAAGAGTAAAAAAATCTTGAGCGATCGCCCTTTGCCTTTAACATCACGTTATCATTGAATATTATGCAATTTGTCTCCATAGTTACTAGCAACTATGACATTCATAAAATATAGATAATTAACTAAACAGGAAAACCTCATGGAAGGTAAAAGATTTATCCATTCTATTCGATTAGAAAACTTTCTTTCCTATGGAAATGAAGCAGAAGAAATTGAACTGCAACCACTCAATGTGTTAATTGGTTCTAATGCATCTGGAAAGTCGAATTTAATAGAAGCTATTGGACTATTACAAGCAACGCCAGGTAATTTAACTGCTCCTATTCGGGAAGGAGGGGGTGTTAGAGAGTGGCTTTGGAAAGGTGCAACAGGTATCCCAACCGCTGAAATTGAAGCAGTTATAGATTACCCTCAAGGAATAATGCCTCTACGCTATAAACTAGGCTTCACAATGGTTAATCAAAGACTTGAAATTGTAGATGAAGCTATCGAAAATCAAAATGCAAACTATGACGGAGCAGAAGATGTATATTTTTTCTACCGATATCAAAATGGGCGTCCTGTTTTAAATGTTAGAACTACGCCAGAAGGTCAGGCGGGCACTTCTACAGGTAGAAGTTCCCGCCGTCTTCGTCAAGAAGAACTTAGTCCTAATCAATCTGTTTTATCTCAAAAAAAAGATTTAGATTCTTATCCAGAATTGACATATTTAGGTAATCAATTCTCTAAAATTCGTATTTATCGTGAATGGAATATAGGAAGATATACTCCTCCAAGAATGGCTCAGCCAGCTGATTTACCCAATGATTTTCTTGATGAAGATGCCAGAAATTTGGGTCACGTTTTAAATAACTTAGACTATCAAGGAGAAAAACCAAAGCTACTTAAGCAACTACAGAAGTTTTATGATGCAATAGATGACATTACAATTAGAGTTGAAAGTGCGACAGTGCAGGTATTTCTGCGCGAACAAAAACTAGGTATAGCGGTTCCCGCAACTCGTCTGTCAGATGGTACACTTCGCTATTTGTGCTTACTAACTATACTATCCCATCCTAGTCCACCGCCTTTAGTATGCATCGAAGAACCAGAAGTAGGACTACATCCAGACATTCTCCCCACTATAGCTGAGTTGCTCATTCAAGCGTCTAAACGTACCCAGTTGGTTGTAACTACTCATTCTGATTCTTTAGTTTCTGGTTTAAGCGAATATCCCGAATCAGTAATAGTTTGTGAACGAGATCAAAAAGGTAGCCATCTCCACCGTCAGGAACCTAAGAGATTGGAAAAATGGTTAGAAAAGTATACCCTTGGAGATCTGTGGCGGATGGGGCAAATTGGTGGAAATCGTTGGTAATGAACATATACATTTATATTGAGGGTGCTGGAGATGAAGATGATACTGAACTGCTACTCAAACCACGCCCAGGTTTTCGTAGTGGTATCAGAAGTGGAAAAGAAACCACAACTGGACTACGCCCAGGTTTTATAAAATTTTTTCAAGAACTATATGATATTGCTGCTGAAAACATTAATATATTTATCGTTATGTGTGGATCAAGACGTGATGCTTATGAGAATTTTAAAATTGCTTTACAGTCTCAACCAGAAGCTTTCAATGTTTTATTAATTGATGCTGAATCTTCAGTTGATTCAACTGTTACACCTTGGGAACATCTGAGAAATAGAACAGAAGATCACCCTTGGATTTTAGATGCAGTCAATTTTGAAGATGAACAGTGTCACCTGATGGTACAAACAATGGAAGCATGGTTTATTGCTGATATTGATGCTTTAAGAAAGTTTTATGGTGAAGAATTCAGGGAAGATACAATCCTTCACGAAATGGCACGGTATGATAGCGTAGAAAAAGTTTCTAAACGTACTCTTAAAGTATGGCTTGAGGCAGCTACTCGCCGTACAGATAAGAAAAAATATCATAAAACAAACCATGCTCCAAAGTTATTGGAATTGCTTGATGTAGCTAAGGTTCGCCAAGCTTCGCCGTATTGCGATCGCCTTTTCACTACACTAACTACAATCATGGCTGCATCAGCAAGCTAATATAACGAAGGGTAAAATATCCTTGAGCGATCGCCCTTTGCCTCTAACATCACGTTATCATCGGATATTGTGGAATTTCTGTGCGTAACTCGATAGCATCTATGACCGCCTCTCACTCTGAAACTCCATCTACCAAGCCTGATGCAAGTACTTTTATTTCTGACCATCGACAGGTAGACCGCAGTAAGCTAAGTCAAATGTACCTGCACTATGTCGAGACGAAGGATAAATATCCTCACGCGATGTTGCTGTATCGAGTGGGCGATTTCTTTGAATGCTATTTCCAAGATGCTGTAAAACTAGCACAAGAATTAGAATTAGTCCTCACTAGCAAGCAGGCTGGAGAACAGGGACGGGTAGCCATGTCTGGCGTTCCGCATCACGCCTGGGAACGCTACGCAACGATGCTAGTGGAAAAAGGCTATGCAGTGGTAATTTGCGATCAAGTGGAAGATGCAGCAGAAGCTACCGGCAGACTGGTACGGCGGGAGGTAACGCGCGTCCTCACTCCAGGCACTTTACTGGAAGAGGGAATGCTCAAATCAAGTCGCAATAATTACCTGGCAGCAGTGGTAATTGCCGCAAATCATTGGGGCTTAGCTTATGCAGATATCTCCACAGGAGAATTCGTGACCACCCAAGGCAGCGATTTAGAACATCTGACGCAAGAATTAATGCGCTTGCAACCTTCCGAGGTGCTGGTGCCTACAAATGCCCCTGATTTGGGTAGTTTGCTGCGTCCGGGGGAAACTTCACCACATCTACCGGAGTGTTTGCCGCCAGCATTTTGTTATAGTTTGCGATCGCAATTTCCTTTTTCCCAAGGCGAAGCTAGACCTAGATTATTGCAGAAATTTAAACTGCGATCGCTCGAAGGACTCGGTTGCGACCATCTTCCCCTCGCTGTTCGTGCGGCTGGTGGTCTTCTAGAATATCTGGAAGATACTCAAAAAGAAAACCCAGTCTCCCTACAAAGACTGCGTACTTACACTGTTACTGACTATTTAATTGTAGATAATCAAACTCGCCGTAACCTGGAAATTACTCAAACCGTCCGCGATGGCACATTTCACGGTTCCCTACTCTGGGCATTAGATAGAACGAGTACAGCGATGGGTGGGCGTGCTTTACGGCGGTGGTTATTGCAACCATTAATCGATATCAAAGGCATTCGGGCGCGACAAGATACCATCGAAGAATTGATGGAAAATACACCCTTACGTCAGGATTTGCGACAGTTGTTACGGCAAATTTATGACTTGGAACGGCTAACGGGAAGGGCGGGTTCTGGTACTGCTAACGCTAGAGATTTAGCAGCTTTGGCAGATTCACTTTCACGCTTACCGGAATTATCCCACTTAGTTACTGATGCGCGATCGCCATTCTTGAAAGCTTTACAAAAAGTACCGTCAATTTTAGAAGAATTGGCACAAAAATTACACGCCCACCTCGTAGAGTCGCCACCAATACATATCAAAGAAGGCGGATTGATTCGTCCTGGCGTGAATTCCCTATTGGATGACCGGAAAGCCACTGTAGAAGCAGACCAGCAATGGATTGCTAATTTGGAAGTTGACGAAAGAGCAAAGACAGGAATTCCCACATTAAAGGTAGGATTTAACAAAACCTTTGGTTACTATATCAGTATTTCCCGCGCCAAAGCCGACCAAGTACCCGCCAATTATATCCGCAAGCAAACCCTGACCAACGAGGAACGCTACATCACCCCAGATTTGAAGGAACGGGAAGCGCGAATTCTGACAGCGCGGGATGATTTAAATCAATTGGAATATGAAATTTTTACGGCATTGCGGGAAGAAGTTGCAGAACAGGCGGAAGTAATTCGCAATCTTTCCCGTGCAGTAGCCGCCGCAGATGTGTTGTGTGGTTTAGCTGAATTGGCGGTGCAGCAAGGTTACTGTCGTCCAGAAATGTTACCAGGAAGAGAAATCAACATTGTTGATGGTCGTCATCCTGTGGTGGAACAGTCTTTACCTGCGGGGTTCTTCGTGCCGAATTCGACGCAATTGGGTCAAGAGTCATCAGTTATTAGTCATTTGTCATTAGCAGAAGACCAAAAACAAACAACAAATGACCAAGGACAAATAACAAATGACCAAGGACAAATGACAAATAACAATCCCGATTTAATTATCCTCACCGGGCCAAACGCCAGCGGCAAAAGTTGTTATTTGCGTCAGGTGGGATTGATTCAGTTAATGGCGCAAATTGGGAGTTTTGTACCAGCTAGGTTTGCTAAGTTGGGAATATGCGATCGCATTTTCACTCGTGTTGGTGCTGTGGATGATTTAGCAACTGGTCAATCGACATTTATGGTGGAAATGAATGAAACCGCAAATATTCTCAATCATGCCACATCTCGGTCATTAGTTTTATTAGATGAAATTGGCCGGGGAACAGCAACATTTGATGGTCTTTCTATTGCTTGGGCGGTGGCAGAATATATCGCAATGGAAATTCGGGCGCGAACGATTTTTGCTACTCATTACCATGAGTTAAATGAACTAGCTAGCATTTTGCCGAATGTGGCTAACTATCAAGTGACAGTCAAAGAATTACCAGACCAAATTATCTTTTTGCACCAAGTCCAACCAGGAGGCGCTGATAAATCTTATGGAATTGAAGCAGGAAGATTAGCGGGTTTACCGACGGTAGTAATTCAACGAGCAAAACAAGTTATGGGGCAAATTGAGAAACACAGTAAAATTGCGATGGGTTTACAAAATTTGGATGGATGACTGATGACTGTTAACTGAGGAGTTATGGCGGTTCTCAGTTCGGTGCGATACAACATGACATTGCGGGGTGTAGGGGCACGGCAGTGCCGTGCCCTGAAGGGTGTACCTCACGCAAACGAGAAGCGCTATATTATTCTCCGCATCTCCCTCATCTCCCCATGCCCCATGCCCAAAAAATCCTCCAGAGAAAGTGGCGTGGAGTTTTTCATGCTTGGCTTTATCTTCTCTAAACATAATGGGCAAAATAAGTACCAGGGCAAGTTAAATCTATACTAAACATGAAAGCGATCGCTTTGCTTTTATCTCTTGGTGTTGCTGGTATTTCTACTATTTTTGCTCTGAATTCACATAGATATTTCAGCACCAAACAAAATAACCTCCAGGAAATCTCCAGTAATCAACAGACTATAAGTCATGTAACAGCTTTGGGGCGTTTGGAACCCGAAGGAGATATCATTCACTTATCTGCTCCAGTATCGAATCAGCGTTTGGCACAACTGCGTGTTAAAGAAGGCGATCGCGTTAAAGTCGGCCAAGTCATCGCAATTATGGACAACTTTAACCAGTATCGAGCCATTGTGAAAAATGCTAGAGCAAAAGTGATTGTAGCGCGATCACGTTTAGCTCAAGTCCAGGCTGAACATTAAATAAGCTACAGGTAAGAGCATCAATTCAAATTCGTTAAACTAATACAACTTTGTTTAAGGTGGACGGGCGATCTTTAGCTGCCTTAATCACTCAGCTATACTAGACCTAAAATCGATCGCCCCTTAGAGGATGTTTGAAAAGTCCTTTTGTTGGTATCAAAATTTTTAGATCCCCCTAAATCCCCCGATAAATTGGGGGACTTTGATTCTTCCCCCTTTTTAAGGCTAACGTGTATACACAAGTCGAAAAAAACCATTAGCACAACAAAGAAAGAGTTTCGTAGGGTGCGTTATCGCGCCAGCGTAACGCACCTAAAATCCCAGCGTAACGAACCGAAAATCATTGACGGTGCGTTAGGACTTGCGTCCATAACGCACCCTACGAAACTAATAGAAGAGTTGAAACCTATGCAATTCATACTTGTGTATACACCGTAGCTTTTTAAGGGGGGTTAGGCGGGATCTAAACGTGCCTAAAATCACAGCGAAAAACTTTTCAAAGAATCTCTAAATATTACCACCAACGGATTTGCAAATATCCACCTGGCTCTGTCTTTAACCACTAGGGGCAAGGTTTTAAACTAATATTTATCGGGAAAGGCAGAGGGCAGGAGGCTCAGTTGGCTTTTATGGAATTCTGATTCCTGCCCTTTGCTACGACCGTCCCTTGCGCGTCTCGCTCCAGAAGGGAGTAAGGGTTTAAGACAAGAACACCAAATTTCAAGAAAGGTGGCTCTTGTTCAGGTGGGGTATGTATCCCCTTCTGAACAAAACATAAAAGCCCTCTACCTCTGCCTTCTTCAATATCATCGATACTCTCAATGCTACCGTTAAGGAAATATAACGTAACAATTCACCACTCACACAATTTGGGATTTTAGATTTTGGATGAAAGTATTTTCAATTGCTCCCACAGATAAATCCCCATCAAAAAACCATTGGTCAGAATCCATAATTATTTATAGCAGGGAACGCAGAACAGGGAACATGAAACAGATTTGAAAGTCTATTATTGTCAGAGTTTTACAAGCGGGTTATTTTATAAACTATGGTTAAACTGCTATAAAAATCAATATGCTATGGCTTCGGAGTTTTATTCACATTATTAACCTTAAGCCTGAAAACCTGATTAATTCTGACTTGTGTATTCTGGATTCTCAATTATTAGCAATTTTAAATTGCTTCGCAAAGCTACTTTAACCTAACTACAAAGTAGCACAGATAAAGTTTTATCACTGTCAAGTTTCAGCTAGCGTATTATACAAGAAATAAGAATGTATTACAAATGGACATGGATATTATGAAACATAAATTTTTGGAAAATTGTATGCTTGCTGCTCTAGCCTTTCTGCCCTTAGAACCTCTTAGCATGACTCAGGTTTTAGCAACAGATTCAGTTTACCAACTGGCACAAAACAGAGCTGCTTATACCCAATATATGCAACTTGGTTATAGCGAAACCAAACGAAGAAATTATCGAAAAGCTTTAGGATATTTTCAACAAGCAGAACGCCTACGTCCTGGAGATAAATATGCTACTGCGGCAATTAGAAATGTTACGAGTTATATTCAACGTGGCAGTGCTAGAAATCGTATTGCTTTTGTTCCAGGTAAACCCGGTAGAGTCAGGTCAGCAGGAACGCGAGGAAGTTGCGTTGAAATTGGACAATCTATCATTCCTCTGACACCAACAGATAAAGAAGCTCAACGAACTACAGCAGAACATCCTACATTCTATTTCTATATTCCTCAAACTTCTACAAAACTAGAAGCACTAGAATTTGTTTTGCAGGATGATAACAGCATTGACCCATTGTATAAAGAAACTTTCAAGCCTGTTGAACAAAACGGTATTGTGAGTGTAACTGTACCTGCTAATAAATCATCTCTACAAATTGGCAAAGAATATAGTTGGACTTTTTCAATGATTTGCGATGTTGCTAACCGCGATAAAGATTCGTATACAGAAGGTAAAATAGTGCGATCGCAGGATGAAAATCTATCTCTGCAACTCAAAGAACCAAACACAGACTTGGATCGTGCAGTTTTATTTGCCACAGCTGGATTTTGGGAAGACTCTTTAAGAACTTTAGCTAATTTACGCCGCCAGCGTCCTAACGATCCTGAAGTTCAGAAATACTGGGAAGATTTGTTAAATTCTGTAGACATTAAAGATGTTGTAAATAAGCCACTATTGCCCTGTTGTACTGCCCAAAGATAAATTCACAATTATCTAAAAACCCGGCTTTTATCGTGTCCGCTTGATTACTTGTTAAACCCGAAGAACCCCAGTCCCTTTTACAATGTGAATATTGACAAAGTATCCGTCAATGTTACAATAACACTACAAAAAGAGGACTTTGATATGAACCACTGGGACCTGTAAAGCCGGGTCAACCAGATCCGGCAAACGTTTACAATCATCTTTCTGTTGAAGCCCATTGGCAAAACGTTTGGCAGCAAAGCCAAACCTACGAAGTGGATTTAGCGGCAGCTGCTCATCCTTTCTACAATTTGATGATGTTTCCCTATCCATCCGCAGAAGGGTTGCATGTCGGCAATGTCTACGCTTTCACTGGAGCAGATATCTATGGTCGCTTCATGGCCATGCAAGGTAGAGCCGTTTTTGAACCAATGGGATTTGATGCCTTTGGTATTCACAGCGAAAATTTTGCCATCAAGAAGGGCATTCATCCTGGCTTATTGACTGCACAGAATGTTGAACGATTTCGAGAAACACAGTTAAAACGAATTGGAAATCGCTTCTGCTGGAATTATGAAGTCCAAACTACCGACCCCTCATACTACAAGTGGACACAATGGATTTTTTTGCAGTTGTTCAAAGCGGGGTTAGCAGTTCGTAAAAAAGCCCAGGTGAACTGGTGTCCTAGTTGCAAAACAGTACTTGCAGACGAGCAGGTAATTGCAGGTGAGTGCGAACGGTGCAGCACGCTGGTTACTCAACGGGAATTAGAGCAGTGGTTTTTCAAGATTGCTAATTACGCTCAACGTTTGTTAGACAATCTCGATCGCTTGGACTGGTCAGAAAAAGTCAAAGCCGCTCAACGTAACTGGATTGGGCGTTCAGAGGGCTTGCAATTTAACTTGCACTTAGCTGAATCTGAATTGCAAATCGCAGTCTTCACAACTCGTCCAGACACAATTTTTGGCATGACTTATGTGGTGCTTGCTCCAGAACATCCTCTGGTAGATCGCATTGTCACAGAGGAATATTGCCAGGCCATCGCTACTTACAAAGAACACGCATCCCGTCAATCTGAGTTTGCCCGCACCACTCACCAGAGTAAAACCGGAGTGTTCACGGGCGCTTATGCGATTCATCCCCTTACCCAAGAACGCATCCCGATTTGGATTGCCGATTATGTATTGTCGAGTTATGGCACTGGCGCTGTAATGGCAGTACCCGCCCATGACGATCGCGATTTTCAGTTTGCCAAAACGATGGGGCTACCAATTCGACAGGTAGTGATTCCTATCAGTGCGTCATCTACAGCACCGCCTGAACTCGATACTGCATTTACAGATCATGGAACCTTGATTGAGTCTGGAAGGTTTACTGGACTTGCCTCAAAAGATGCCATACAGCAGATTATCCAATGGTTTGAGCAGCAGAATTTAGGCGATCGCACCGTACAATTTCGCTTGCGAGATTGGTTAATTTCACGACAGCGGTATTGGGGACCACCGATTCCTATCGTCTACTGCGGCATCTGCGGTATCGTACCAGTGCCAGAGGAAAAATTGCCCGTTCATTTACCCGAAACCGAGGATTGGTTGCCCAGAGGAACAGGAACATCTCCTCTCGCACAAATAGATTCCTTTGTCAATACTATTTGTCCTTGCTGTGGTGGTGCTGCTCATCGAGAAACGGATGTGTCAGACAACTTTCTCGATTCTGCTTGGTATTTTCTTCGCTATCCTTCGAGTAAATATAATGATGTTCCTTTCGATGCACAAATCACTGCCAAATGGTTGCCGGTGAATATGTACATCGGTGGGGCAGAACATTCGGTGTTACATCTTTTGTATAGCCGCTTCATCACAATGGTGTTGCATGATTTGGGTTATATCGAATTTGAAGAACCCTTTGAATGCTTCCGCGCTCATGGATTGCTCACCAAAGATGGAGCCAAAATGAGCAAATCGAAAGGTAATGTGGTGAACCCCGATGAATACATCGAGGAATATGGGGCAGATACCTTACGTACATATTTGATGTTTTTGGGCCCGTATCATCAGGGAGGTGATTTTTCCGATCGCGGCATTGTCGGAATGCGACGATTTTTAAATCGGGTGTGGCAACTTGTGAGCAAGCATCGGCATTGCCTTGAATCCAGTTCGCCAGATTTGGACTCTCGGCGTCGTCTACACCAGACAATCAACAAAGTCTCAGAAGATATACAAGCGCTCAAGTACAATACGGCGATCGCTGCATTGATGGAGTATCTTAATGCGCTTCAACTCAAACCCAGCCTTTGTGAGGTGGAATTGAAGTCATATTTGTTGATGTTGGCTCCCTTTGCACCCCACCTCACAGAAGAACTCTGGCATCAAATTGGTGAATCATCCTCGATTCATCAACAGACCTTTCCTCAAGCCAATCCAGAATTTCTTACCCAAGAACAGGTGACAATCACAGTACAAATCAATGGACGCAAGAGAGCAACCATTCTTCTTTCACCCAGTGCATCTCAACAAGAGGCGATCGCCATTGCCAAACAAACACAATCTGTTCAACGTTATCTCGAAAATCAGGAAATTTCCCGTGTTGTTTATGTTCCCGGCCGAATTCTCAATCTTGTAACGTGAGTTCAGAGGGACTGGGGACTGGAGATTGGGACTGTGGAAAGTGTAGGAAGCTTTTTTACAATCTCCCTCTCCCCATTTCTCTACAATGAAACTATGCTGCAACCAATTCTGTGATTTTCGCACGAGCTTTTGTGATGGATTCAGCCAAACTTGTACCGCCTAACTCGTCATTTTCAACATGGATAAAGCTGATATCGGTGATGCCTATAAAACCAAAAACCGTCCTTAAATAAGGGTCTTGATGATTCATCATTCCGTAACGTTCGCCAGGTTCAAAACCAGAAGCGCCACGTGCGGTAATAATCCACATTTTCTTATTCAATACCAGAGGCTTGTAAGGGTTCTCAGTATCTTCTGGTTCATAGGCAACAGTTCGTCCGATCCGCACAATTTGATCGATATACGCCTTGAGGGTACTGGGAATGCTGAAATTGTACATAGGAACGCCAATGACGTAGAAATCGGCAGCTAAAAATTCATCCACTAGCAAATCGCTGATGTGAATCGCTTCTTTTAATTGAGGTGTGTGTTGTTCTGGTGGTGTAAAAGCAGCAGCAATCCAGGGTTCATCTACATGGGGAACTGGATTTCGTCCAATATCTCGGTAGGTAATGGTATCTGTTGGATGAGATTGTTTCCAAGCTGCAACGAATTCTTTTGTAAGTCTGCGAGAGTGCGATCGCTCACCACGAGGACTAGAATCAATATGCAATAGATGTGTCATAGTTCTTTTTGCTCAGTGACAATTCCAGCTTAAATAAATCACCCAATACCCAGCTATCTGATTTTTGTGCAATTATCAAAATCTTGCTGTCGATTTTCAGGCTAATCGCTGGAAGTCTTTTATAATGTACTTAAATACATAATGTAAGCAGGAGTCAATAGCAACTGGAAATTTGTGTTTAAGTGATTTACTAGTTTTTACACTACTGTAATATTGACAAATATTCAGGTTATAGTACCTTTCTGTGAAACTTAGGACAGTTCATTAATTATCGTACTGCCTTACGTGTTGAAGAACCAAATAGAATTTTATACTTAGCAGTACCATTAGCAATTTATAATGACTTCTTTAACTTACGTTTTATTCAAACTGTAGTCACTGAGAACTTTCTGAAATTGATTATTTATAACGTAGAGACTGAGGAAATAGAGCAATGGATAAATTAAATGAATATCGGAAAAAAGTTAAACAAATATTAAGTAAATATCTCCAGTATAAACCGAGCTATGGTGATGTTGAAGTCGAACAGATTTTTGATACTGAACACGACCGTTACCAAATTATTAGTGTCGGATGGAATAATCAAAAGCGAATTTATGGGCCAATAATACATCTTGATATCAAAAATGAGAAAATCTGGATTCAGCAAAATACAACTGAAGTTGATATTGCTTTAGAATTGATGGAAATGGGTGTGCCCAAACAAGATATTGTGATTGGTTTTCATACACCAAAGATGCGTAAACTATCAGGATTTGCTGTAGAATAAATAAAATTAATTATTTAGCGGATAATTATAATATTTTGACAAAATTACAACTTCCAATAAGAAGGAAAATTTATAATGCATTTATGAAGCATAAATTTATAAAAACTAATTATCAATAATAACAATTAAGACTAATAATTTTTGATGCAGTTAAACATAAAATAGTAAAATGGCTAAATTAATGCAATAGGTTTAGCTAAAAAAATTATAAAGATAAATTCTTTGTTTTTATCGTGAAAATTCCAACTGGCTGTCAGACTCAAACGGGAGCATCCCAATTTTGCAAAAATAAAGAAAGAAAAATTATTCGCGACGAATCGTCGCGAATAATAAGGGGGAACTTAATCTTGTGGATCTTCCTCCTCTTGCTCAGAACCAGAACTAATATCTAGTAGACAATTATCAAGGGTATCAATTATTTTCTGTAGCTCATCCCAAACATAACGTCTGAAAACAGACATAACAGCATCAATATGTTCAGTAGTACCAGCTTTGCCTAAATGCTTGTATTTACTCAGTTTTGAAGATGTCACTTGAGGTAAGCAAGGAGTAGAAGCTTGTAA
>LWTK01000042.1 GCA_003326205.1 Nostoc sp. ATCC 43529 | reverse complement strand
GGAGAACCCGGAAGAATATTCCGACTCAAATTCTGTCCAGGGTATGAAATTTGCCATAAGTACCCAACGATTATCTGATGATAACTTTCCCTCAAATGGAAGTTCAAAATTTTCTGGTGGAATTGGAGTTGATTCTTCTTTTCGGTACATGGTTACATCGGATACACGCTTATCTCGTCTGACCACAGTCATGCAAGGATTTTGGGCTATTTTACCTTCAAATCTTGCACCGGAATATACTTCTTTGGTCTGATAATCTAGATACTGCAACCTTTTCTTTTTTTTTCAGCAAGCCCTAAGTAATTCAAAATAATTGTCAAACCCAACTTTTCAACAAACCTTACGGAATAGTTGGGTTATTCAATTAAGGATTTAATGTTTCGCCGTTCTACACCTATATCGACAGTTAACTCGGCACAGTCATGTAATAAGAAAATTGCAATGCTAGACTTTACCGAAGAAGAAAGCAATGCAGCTATTTGGTTGCGACTGCCCATATTGTATGAATTGTCTACGCGTCCTGCGCGGTCAAGCACCAATGGTTTACTAGTATTTTGATTGTAAGGAAAGTTAGGTGTATTCTATTTGTTATGTGTCTGCTGAGTTTGGCATCAAGATTTTAAGTAGTAATACTATAAAAAATTCACAACTTTTATAATCTATTGAGGTGGGTTAGCGTGATTCATAACCCACCAATCTGCAAAATTTTAATTAAAGCCTTTGCTCTTAACCAACGAGAGAAGTGGTCAAGAAAACAACTCCTATTGAACAAATAGCCAAACCAATAAATTGCAGTATCTTTAAGAATTGATTGGCAAATTTTTCGCTTACAACTTTACCAATTAGTAACGCACCGATAGCAATCCCATATTGTATTAAAGTGAAGCCTGCTAGGTAAGCTACTAGCGGTGTCATTTGTGCGCCGACAATGGACTCACCGTAAGCATAACCATGAAATAAACCAGCAACTGCTCCTAACAAAGCTAGCACAAACCAATTAGGTTTTTTCGATAGCAGTAACATTGCACCAAAAGCAATCACCGAACTAGCGATGACGATCTCACTTAAGGGTAAATCGAATTTCAGTATATGAATTCCAGTTCCAGCCATAGCTGTCAAAACGAAAGCTACTGGAATTAACAATCCATTTTGTTGTCTAGCACTAAGTAAACCAATAGCAACCACAAAGGCAAAATGGTCAAGACCAATAACGGGGTGGGCTAACCCAGACAAAAACCCTTCAAAGAAATTAGACGGTGTTTTACCACCAATGGCATGATGTGCTAAAGCTGGATGAGCAGCACTTAAAAGTCCTATGCAAGTTAAGAAGGCAATTCCTAAGTAAAACTTTGTTGAAGTTACCGTTGATGATTTTTGTTTGTAGTTAGCAACAAGCTGGATTTTTAACACTGTGTATCTCCCAATATTAGAGTTTAAATAGATCAATAAACATCGTGACTCAGCAACCAGAGCGTGATAGTCGTTTAACATTAAAGTCTCCCTGTTAACGCTGGTAACTAACTCCTCCAGAACCGATGTAGCATTCAGACAATATCGGATTGTGTACGGTTGCACTGAATATATTGGCAATAAATTCATATTTTTTAACTATTTTATTATGCAAGTTATCAATTCTCTTAACCGCCCTTCAAAAAGATCCTTTTTGGGAATATGATATGCGGCAAAGATAGAGAGAATAGGTTAAAAACTATGCCCAATATATATTGCAACGTTCTCCAGCAACGGCTAACGAGATAAGTTCACGATTTGGAGGGTTAAGTCCTCAAAACACCCCGAAAACCTGTTTCTCCGTAGAAACAAGCGTCAGGTATAGGCTCTAAAGCCCTTGTTCCATAAGGCTTCCAAAATTACCTTCCAAGTCGTGATTGCAACCTTCTGCCGGGTTCCCATTGGAATTACCAATTGCGAATTAGATTGACTGTTGATGGTTTAGTAACAATGCTCAAAAATTCATCCCACGCTTCCTGAAGGGACAGACGTGAGGCAACTTGAAGTTTAAGCTAAAAATTTCATCTCAATTTCATCTTCATTTGGGAGAGTAGGTAAAGTACTTGATCTTTAAACTTACTTAGCTGCACAGCAAGCAGACATCCCTTAAAACATTTAAAAATGCTTAATTCTATTGTTAAATGGTCGATTGCTCAACGCTGGCTAGTAGTTATTGCTTCCATCCTCATATCTGTTTGGGGCTTTCTCGGCCTTACGCAAATGCCACTGGATGTATTTCCCAACTTTGCTCCACCCCAAGTGGAAATTATGACCGAAGCCCCAGGACTTGCCCCAGAGGAGGTTGAATCCCTAGTTACTCGACCGATAGAAAGTTTGATTAATGGCACTCCCGGACTAGAAGCATTGCGTTCTTCCTCAGCTGTAGGTCTTTCGGCTGTGAGAGCGACTTTTAGCGTGGACACAGAAATTTATCGCGCTCGTCAATTGGTGACAGAACGGTTGCAACAAGCACGCAGTCAACTACCGCAAGGTGTAGACAACCCAGAGGTTCTGCCGGTTAGTTCCCCCTTGGGATGGACTGTCAAATATGCCTTTACTTCTGAAACCACTCCGATGATGGAGGTCTGGCGGATTGTCAACTGGCAAGTGAAAAACCGCCTGCTTGCTGTCCCTGGTGTAAGTAATGTCGTCATATTTGGTGGGGATGAGCGTCAGTATCAAGTACTGGTAAACCCCGATAAACTGAAGGCGTTTAATGTTTCTCTTGATGATGTCACCAAAGCAGCACAAGCAGCCAACGCTAATGCACCAGGGGGATTTTTAATTACTCCCGACCAAGAAACTTTGGTGCGAGGGGTAGGGCGGATTGAATCTATTGAACAGCTGAAGAAATCAGTAATTAAAGCCAAAAATGGCACGCCAGTATTGTTGGAACAAGTGGCGGATGTACAAATCGGTGCAGCACTCAAACGCGGCGATGGCAGTTTTGCGGGTAAAAAAGCGGTAATTTTGACAATCAACAAACAGCCAACAGCAGATACGCCAAAAGTGACGAAGGCGGCTGAGACAGCAATGGAGGAAATTCAAGCTGGTCTGCCTAAAGATGTCAAAATTACAACTACTTTCCGTCAGGAAGATTTTATCGAAGCCTCGCTCAAAAACGTTGAAGAAGCTCTGCGTGATGGCACAATCATCGTTTGTGTCATCTTGATTTTATTTCTGATAAATTGGCGCACGGTGATCATTACCTTGAGCGCGATTCCCGTGTCTTTATTGTTGGGAATGTTGATCCTGAATTGGACGGGACAAGGCATCAATACGATGACTTTGGGCGGGCTGGTTGTTGCGATTGGTTCGGTGGTGGATGATGCAATTGTCGATATGGAGAACGTCTACCGCCGTTTGCGAGAAAACCAGACAGCAGGCAATCCTGTGCCACCACTGCAAGTTGTTTTTAATGGCTCAGTGGAGGTGCGGGTGAGCGTGTTATTTTCGACAATTATTATTGCAGTCGTCTTTGCACCAATCTTTGCGCTTTCTGGGGTGGAAGGTCGGATTTTTACACCAATGGGTATAGCTTATTTGCTGTCAATTGGCGCTTCTACCTTAGTAGCACTGACATTGACTCCAGCACTGTGTGCCCTTTTGCTAGTAAATCGGCGTTTACCAAGTACAGAAACTTGGGTTGAACGATTTTCTCACCGTCTGTATCGCCCGTTTTTGAAATTTTCTCTACGTCGCCCCAAGATTATTTTGACAGGTGCAATCGCTAGTTTTGTGGCTTCAGTCATGATATTACTCTCCTTAGGGCAAGTTTTTTTACCAGAATTCCAAGACCGCTCTTTGGTGATCGCCGCAGTTTTAATGCCTGGTCAATCTCTGAATGCCACTAATCAAGTAGGGTTAGCGATCGAAGAAGCCCTGAAAAACAATCCTGCGGTTGAAACAGCTCAACTGCGCTCTGGACGGGCTGTGGGGGATACTGAGGTAGCTGGTGTAAACGGGGCGGAAATAGATGTTCAACTCAGCGAGGAGGGGGCAAAAGATCGAGAAAAAACAATTGAAATGATTCGTCAAGAATTTGATAAAATTCCCGGAGTCGTTCCCAATATCGGCGGGTTTATTTCGCATCGGATGGATGAGGTACTCTCAGGTGTACGGAGTGCGATCGCTGTGAAAATTTTTGGCCCCGATTTGGAACAACTCCGCACCCTTGGTCAACAAGTACAATCAGCTATGGGCCAGGTTTCGGGTCTAGTAGATTTGCAACTTGAACCGCAAGTACCAATTAAACAGGTACAAATTCAATTCGACCGCGATGCAGCAGCCCGCTATGGTTTAACTATTGGCGAATTGTCAGAGGTAGTAGAAACTGCACTGAATGGGCGAGTCGTTTCCCAAGTATTGGAGGAACAACAGACCTTTGATATGGTGGTTTGGTTGGAAGAAAAATACCGTAACAATATTGAAATTATCGGTAATTTGCTAGTTGATACACCCAACGGACAAAAAATTCCCTTAGCTCAAGTCGCAAAAATCAATTATGGTACAGGCCCCAATACCATCAACCGCGAAAATGTCTCCCGCTATATTGTCGTATCCAGCAATGTGGCTGGACGAGATTTAGGTTCTGTAATTAAGGATATTCGGGAGAGAGTTAAGCAACAGGTGCAATTACCCTCTGGATATTTTATTGAATACGGTGGTCAATTTGAAGCACAAGAAGGAGCGACAAAAACTTTACTTTCGGCTGGTGGATTAGCTTTTGTTGCGATCGCAGTCCTGATTTACTTTGCTGTCAAGTCGATTCCTGCCACCATCATGATCTTGCTAAACTTGCCTTTAGCATTAGTGGGTGGAGTCATTTCCATCGCCTTAGCTGGCGGTATTCTCTCTGTAGCTTCGATGGTAGGATTTATTACCTTATTCGGCGTTGCTACACGGAATGGGCTATTACTGGTTGAGAACTACAATTCTAGGATGGCAGAAGGACAGCCTCTGCGGCAGGCTTTGATGGAAGGGTCGGTAGAAAGGTTGGCTGCTATCTTAATGACGGCGCTAACATCTGCTCTGGGTATGGGGCCCTTGGTAATTGGTAGTGGAGCTGGAAAAGAAATCCTCCAGCCACTAGCCGTTGTAGTGTTAGGTGGATTGTTTACCTCAACCGCTTTAACCCTGTTAGTGCTTCCGGCTTTGTATGTACAGTTTGGTAGATTTTTGGTGCCAAGAAAGGCTGAACCAATTATTCAGCCAGAAATTGCAGGAGAAGCCAGAGCCTAGCACAACAAGGCAAAAGTCAAAAGAAATAATAGTCATACCACAAGCTTTTTACAAATCCCAGATGGTAGGTTTATTTCCGCGCCGATGCACTAGTTTTTAATTTACAAAACATCAAGGAGTTTGAATTAATGAAATTTCTGAAGACCAGTTTAGTAATTGTTAGCAGTGTCGGATTAATCTTTTTGGGTGCTTGTAATGCTGGGAATCAAGCTGCTAACTCGGAAAGTGCTACCAAGACTGCAACTACAGAAACAGCTGCCAAAACTGAACCCGTTGCTAAAACTGGGGAAGCGCATAATGAAAACGACGGTCATGGCCATGATGAAAAAGGTGGTCACTCCAATAGTGGAGAGAAGCGTAGCAGTCAAGTTGTAAATTCGGGCAAATATCATTTAGAGTTCACACCAGATATAGAACAAGATTCTACTCATTTAGATATAAGCGTACACGGAGAGCAGGATCAAGCAATTACTGATGCCAAGCTCACGGCTCAAGTTCAGCTACCAGATGGCAGTAACAAAACCCTACAAGTTCCTTATAATACCGAGGAAAAGCAATACACAGCAAAGCTGCCTGCAACTGCAACGGGAGAGTATAAAGTTGTTATTCAAACGGATGTAAAAGGTGAAAAATTTAATGGCCGCTTTACCTTTAAACGATAATCCGAGCAATTGAAGAAGAATGCAGAATTCAGAATGGGCTACGCCCCGCTGCGCTAACAGAATTCAGCAATCTTGACGCTCTGGTGCGATCACTGCCCGTAGCTTGCTTCTCGGCAGAAGTACGCAGACTCGCTCTAAGCGTTCGCGCAGCGTCTCGTAGAGAAGCTATCAGTGGGGGATTCAAACCCGCCACTGATTGTTCGTGCTTGCGTCACGTAGTGTTCGCAAAGCGTCTCACCAGTATAGGAAAAGCTATATGACAACATGGAAACAATTAACAATTTATGTTAGCGAGTTGGATTGTTGGGAACATCAACCCCTTCATCAAGTTCTGCTCGGAATGGCTCGCAGACAAGGATTAACAGGGGTAACGGTAGTGCGGGCAATTTCTGGATATGGCAAACATGGCGTTTTTCGTACTCAAAATGAGCTAGACCCTTCTACTGAGTCCTCTGCACTACCGCTTCTCGTTACGGTTATTGATAGTGAAACTGCAATAACCGAATTTTTTTCCTTAGTCAAACATCTGCTTAAAGACAAGTTTGTTACTTGTCAAACCATAGAAGTTTTCTCTACTGGAGCGTGAAAGGTAGTCATGTCCCATAATCATAGTCATGGACACGACCACGGTGGCAGTAATTACAACCGTGCCTTTGTTATCAGTGTTGCCCTCAACACAGGATTTGTCGTCATTGAGGCAACCTATGGCATTGTTGCTAACTCCCTTGCCTTGCTTGCTGATGCGGGTCACAATTTGAGTGATGTTCTGGGTTTACTACTTGCTTGGGGCGCAAGCATCCTCGTCCGTCGTCGCCCGACATCACGTCGCACCTACGGGCTGCGTCGTTCTTCAATTTTGGCTGCGCTTTTAAACGCTGCTTTTCTCCTAGTTGTTTCTGGCGGTATTGGCTGGGAAGCAATTCAACGGTTTCGTGAACCTGCTCCGGTAGCAGGAGGAATAGTAATTACAGTAGCAGCTATAGGAGTTTTCATTAATACAGTAAGTGCTTTAATGTTCTTGTCGGGGCGTAAAAGTGACTTGAACATCAGAGGCGCATTTTTGCATCTAGTTGCAGATGCTGCGGTATCTGTAGGGGTTGTACTAGCTGGTATTGCAATTATTGCTACAGGTTGGCTGTGGTTTGATCCAGCGGTGAGTTTGATTGTTACTGTGGTGATTGTAGCTGGCACTTGGGGACTTTTACAGGAATCCTTGAATTTGATTACAGATGCTGTACCAGCAGGAATAGAACCTTTGGCTGTCCGTACTTATTTAACCGAACTCCCTGGCGTGGCTCAAGTTCACGACTTGCATATTTGGGCAATGAGTACCACAGAAACAGCACTCACTGTTCACCTTGTCATCCCAGCAGGTTATCCCGGTGATACTTTTTTAGCACGGGTAGTCCGTGAGCTTCACGACAATTTCAGCATTGAACACCCAACCATTCAGGTGGAAATAGGCGATCCGAGTTACCAATGTCCTTTTGCTCCTGATAACCTAGTTTAATTCAATTGTTGGGTATTTAGTAACGGGTACACTCTTCTACACTCTTAGCTACATCTACTAGTTATGGTGAACTGCAACTGTTCTAATCTCGATGAATGTGTTGCAACTGTTGGTGCAAGGAACTGCAAACTATAACGTCATGGACGCTAATTCCTCTTTTTATGCAACACTCTAACTGTCAATCTTTTACGAACGATGTGGGCTGAACAAAATCATAACTGGGTCAGGTAGGGAGATTATAACGCCAATTTAGCTATCTCTCCATCTGAGAATACTGCCCTTTACGACGCAGAAAGAGCAACAACTGGGAGACTAGCACCATGACAGGCAGTTCGATAAGTGGTTCAATAGCCAAAACAAGGATAATCAAAGGACGCTCAGGAAAAACAGATGTAGCGATCGCCAATGCAAGGGGTGAATTACGTGCAAGTGTTGTGCAACTGAAGCAAGCAAAGTCCTCATAACTAAAGTTGCCGAGCCGTGCAATCACTTGAGTCAGCAAAAAGGTAATTCCATAGAAAATAAGGATAGGTGGTAACATTTTTAGCAGCACATCTGGACGCTGAATTAGGGTTTGCCCCTGCGAGGCAAATACCGCTGTAATTGCCAAACACAGAAATAGCGTTTGCCCTGCTGCTATTTTCAGTGGAATTTCACGCCAAAACCCGTTTACCTTTGGTATTAGCCACTTAGCGATAAACGCTAAAAGCATAGGAACAGCTAAAACCAGCACAATGCTTTCGAGAAAAATTGCTGTATCAATCTTCTGTACCATTTTTCCAACAAAAACTAACAGATAGAGGGGCAGGAGAACCACTTGCAAAATCATGTTCCAAGGAAGTAAGGTTGTAGCTAAAGCAACATTTCCTTTGGCAATCCCTGTAAAAATGAGATACCAGTCAGTACAAGGTGTGACCATCAGCATAATTAGCCCAACCCAAAGATCGGGAGAGTCCCGTAGGAAAATAGCTCCCAATCCCCAAACAAAAACAGGTGTCCAAAGGAAGTTCATCCCCAAAATAAGTCCGGTCATTTTGTAGTTTTGAAATGCCTGACCTAAACGATTAAGTGGAATATTTAGAAACACCCCATAAAGCATGGTCATCAAGGATGGAACAATCAAAGATACAGCATTTTCCTCAACCCATTTGATTTGTCCCAGTATCAGCCCAATTAAGATAGCAATGATGACAAATACAGATTGGAGTTTTTCAGTCAAACTCATGTTGAGATGTCTTGATTAAGTCTTTGAAGAAAACAATAAATACGCTTTAGATATCGAACAGCAATATTGAACAATCTATTCCTAACCGCATTTTCTAGATTATACTATGTCCCAATCTTAACCATGCTTGGAATCTGATGCTGTCTAGCACCACTCTCCGGAATAAGCAGACAGCGAAGATTTCTACGTCGCTCTTTGCGATCGCCCAATGACAAACGGTTGGCGGTAGCGCTCCACCAAACCATCCCACTGCACAACGAGGGTGCTTCCCGTCTGCTTCTGTTGCTTCTCCCACATTGAGAACAAGTCGAGGCAAGAGTGGTCAATGTAAGATAGCTTTTCTAGGTGCAGATGCAGTGCAGTTCTTGGTGGAACCTGTTCTAGGGCTTTTGCAAGCATTGGCAACCGAATAAATGTTGCCGCCCCTTCTAAGTACATATCAATCCGTTGATTTTTTTCATCTTTTTCAAAGTGAATTTTCAGATGAGATACTTTGTAGATCAGCTTGACCGCTGACAGTACAATGCCGATTAGCACGCCAGTAAGCAAATCGGTAACGACAATACCGATTAAGGTGGCAAAGTAAATCGCCAGAGGAAAGCGCCCGTACTGCTTTAGCTTGCGGATTTTCTCTACTTCCACCAGCTTGTAGCCCGTGTAAACTAGAATCGCTGCCAGACTGGAAGTAGGAATTAGCTTTAGAACATCCGGTGCAGCAATCACCAGAGCCAGTAGCCACACGCCGTGAAACATCGTGGCAAGTCTCGTTTTACCCCCTGCTTCCACGTTAACGGAACTGCGGACAATCACCCCTGTCATTGGTAGCGCCCCCAGCACTCCACAAATCATGTTACCAAAACCTTGCGCGGCCAGTTCGCGATCAAAATCCGTTTTTTGTCCCTGGTGCAGTCGGTCTACTGCGGCGGCTGAGAGTAGGCTTTCTGCACTGGCGATTAAGGCGATCGCTATTGCTTCCATAAGCAGTGGTGCCTGAAGCAGGCGCATTAAGGAACCAGGCGTTGGCAATTGAATTGCAGAAGCAAGATTAGCAGGCACATCGATGTATTTAATTGGCAGCTTCATGATGGCGGCGATCGCAGTTGCTACCACCACAGCAATCAGAACACCAGGTAGCAAGTTCAATCTTCGAGGCTTAAACTTATCCCAAACTACGAGGGTGAAGATGCTAACCAGACCTATAAGCGCAGCAATTTGATGGCTGGTTCCAGCAATTTGATGATTGTTGGCGTCGCTGAAAAAGATACCCTTGTAGATGGCGTTGGGAATAGAAATTAGGTTCTCAATTCCGCTCGCGCGTGGCAAGTCATCGACCATTACGTGGAATTGAGAAGCGAAGATCAGTACGCCTATACCTGCAAGCATTGCATAGATCACTGCCGGAGATATGGCGCGGAACACCTGACCCAGCTTGAATACTCCCGCCAGCAATTGGATTAATCCTGCCAGCAGAAGAATAGGCCCGAGCATTTCAATGCCGTAATCGCGGATCAGTTCTGCGACAATGACAGCCAGTCCAGCAGCTGGGCCGCTGACTTGTAGTGGGGAACCTGCGATCGCGCCAACAATAATTCCGCCTACCATTCCTGTCACTAAGCCACGAGCTGGAGGCACTCCCGAAGCGATCGCAATCCCCATGCACAGAGGCAGTGCGACAAGAAATACAACTATAGATGCCAATAGGTCGTCGGTGATGAATCGTTTGTCAAAGATGTCTCTGATTGCCATTTTTTTAGTTGTAGGTACGTGGACATAAAAAAACAGCCAACCAACTGAAATGCCTTTAAAGGGCTGTGCCACCCACACAGACGAGTTACAATCGTTTGGAAAATTGCCAACCTTTTTGGATGGATGTCTAACTCCATCATTTACGCGTAGGAATCCAACCTCAAGGGTTGAATACCAAAGCTAGCAATTTCTTTAAACGTTTACGCCTTGATAATCTTTGCGGCACACAGATAACTTATTAAAATTGACTGTTTTTTTCGGATAATCTACTTATCTGGCAAACTTGGTAATACATTTCTCAAATTCAGCATAGAGTCCTGTTCCTCGCCATAACTGACCCCAACCCTCTGAGTATATTGGGGTGGTTTAAAGCAGATAAAGTGCCCTATTATCAATAATTGAACCTTTAGTTTATATCAAAGTTTTAACTTTGAGTCAAGCAAATTTAGTAGTTATATCTCCTCATGGAAAATGATAATTATTCCTGAATTTGGAAAAAAATAATAATGCATATTTATCAATAAAAAAGTTTCACTAATTATTAAAACTCCCAAATATTTTGACTCTATCCAGGTTTTTATGGAAAATTCAATCTTATAGCTTAACCTGACTTGCTCTCCCGTTATAAGATTTAAATTTAGGAATTTATCCCAGCATTAACTTCTGTCTACAGGAGTAAGTTTTTTATCTCAAATCCTCTAAAAATTTCATGTCAATTTCATAATTTTGTAGTAAAACTTAAGCCAAGCAATCTACTTAATAGAAGAAAATTTGGCTCTCCCAGACTAGATATGTTAAATTAACAACAGAAATACCAATTGAGTAAAATCCTTCTTCTAAAATTATTAAAGTTAGTTAAGCCATAAGCCCTTCTTTTAATGAGCTTAATTTTCTGATTAATCCCCTCAACAATACCTTGAGTAGTTCTGTGATCAAAATAAGCGAGAATCTCATCTATCCATCTACTAATGGTTCGACAACTTTTTGGGAAAAATTTATAAGCCTTTTCTGTCCATTCCAGGAATTTATATAATGCTTCATCACTGGTTATGTGACTTTCAAATATATCTCTAATTGCTTCTTTATTTCGATACATTTCTCCTAATTCTGGAGCGAGTTTTTGCAGGGAATTTATCTTGACTTTTTCCTCATCATTGAGGCTTTCTTTTTTCTTTAATAAAGGGTATTTACTGTGAGTTAACCCTGCTAATTTCTCCTCTCTCTCTTGCCGATTTTTAATTTTGACTGCTGCCCGTTTTTCCTGCTTTCTTCTTTCATCTAACTCCTGATTTATTTGTTTCATTACATGGAATCTATCGGCTACTACTTGAGCATTTGGTAGCATTTCTTGGATTAAACTTTTATAGGGTATCCATAAGTCTATACTGACTTCTTCTATTTGATTTAATACCTCCGAACCCAGGCTTGACAAGTATTCTGCTATGACGGTTTTATTTCTTTTCTCCAACAACGTTATTGGTTTTCTTGTTTCTAAATCTACTAATACAGCCGCATAGTTTTTTCCTCCTTTTAGCTGGGTTATTTCATCTATACCTAACTTTTTTAGCTGAAGAGGTTTTTCTTTGAGTAAATCAGCTTCTTGTTCTTTTAATAAGGTTTCTACCTCCGATGCTGTCATTCTATTTCTGATGGCTGCACTCTCTACATTCGTTTCTAATACTTCCTTAATTACTTTCATCGCTAGTCTTTTTGTATAGGTTCTTCTAGTTTTTATAAAATCTAGTGACTCACTGAAGACTTTGCGACATTTTGTGCATCTCAATTGCCGACGATTTACCTTTAACAATACTTGATAATCACTCAGAGGTATATCTCTAACTGTATACCAATGATTTTGATGGATTTTATCAGTTGTATGTCCACACTGTGGACATTGACCAACTTTTAGCTTATTTTCGACTTCTATAACTATTTCATCCTCAGTGATAAAGTCATAATTAATAACCTTGATATCTTCAAGATTAATAACTTTAGTAATAAAGTGCAGTAAGGGATTAGATGGCATATTTATTAAATTACTAATTTTATTTCAACCTTTTTTATATTTTCTAGTTCTAATTATTTTTGTATATCTACCCCAGACTCGCTTTGAGATGTTTTTTATGATAAAAATATGGGCAGTTATCTATTTTATTTATAGTATTTTATCATAACCACTCTAGGAGAGCCGAAAATTTGAATCTATTGCATATCAATGTAATTAAATTGTCTATACTAGATTTTAGTTTCATGCTCCTTATTTTTAAAGCTTAATCAGACTTTTGGTCATACAGTAACTAGTTATGACCAAAAGTTTGATTTTTTATTATTGAATATTTAGTTTTCGATGATTTATTTCATCCTAATTTCATCTTGATTATATATAGTAAATTTTAGGAGCTTATTCCTTGGCTTTGCTCCACACTATTTTCAGGCTTTTTAGTTCAGCCACAACGGTAATACTACTAGCCTGACTTTATCGAACAAATGAGAATGAAACCTAATCCAAAATATCAAAAAGCTAGCTTTGTTCCTCGGTCGATAATACAAACTCTGGAAAAGCTAAAACAAGCACTAGAGCCAAATGCAGAGCATAAGGTTGTTGAAGAGTTTCGCGCTTCTCGTCAGAGAACAATTAGTTCTCTCCGTTATTTGTTAATTCTATTTATTGTTCCATTATTAGTGAATAATCTGTTTAAAACATTTGTAATTCAACCTTTGATTTATAAATACTGGAGCCAAGAAGCATCAGAAATTTTCTTAAATTCTTCTCAGGAAGAAAGAGCCTTAAGTGAATTGAAAAGATTTGAGCGAAAAATTCAATTTGAAGCACTGCTAGGAAAAGCTCCAGAACTTTCTTCAAATATTGTAGAACAGAAGGTCAAAGTTCAGGCTATTGCGTTATCCCAAAAATATAAAACTGAAAGTATTGATGCAGTTGCTAATATCTTTGCTGATATACTTTCATTATTGTCATTTATTATATTATGTGTATTTGGTAAGCAGCAGCTTACCACTATTCAATTTTTTAGTGCCGACTTAATGTATGGCTTAAGCGATTCCGCGAAAGCTTTTTTCATTATTCTTGCTACTGATATCTTTGTCGGCTATCACTCTACCTATGGTTGGGAAATAATTTTAGAAAACACCTCAAAGCATTTTGGTCTTCCAGAAAACAAAAGTCTGATTTCACTATTCATTGCTATTGTCCCAGTTGTCATGGATACAATTTTCAAATATTGGATTTTTCGCTACGTCAACCGCAGTTTTCCTTCAGCCGTGGCTACCTACCATAGCATGAATGAATAATTTTCCCAAACCAGCCAAAATTTCATCTTGATTTCATCGTGACCTGTCAAACTCATAATGTAAAGGTTCGTTCAATAAGCAAAAATATGTAGCTTATTTTACATAAAAATTACTTATAAATTCCAGATGAAGAAAACATTGATTTACACAAGTACAGTGTTTGCTCTTGCCACTACAGCTTTCATTTCCCTTAGTCATGCAAGTGCTAAGGAGACTAATATTGATAATGATTTGCAATATCCTGCTAATAGTTGGCGGCTTGTCAAACATACTTTTCGGTTAAACATCCCTCAAAATAACAACCCTCTTTCCCAACTTATTATTGAAACTCCATCTACTGTAGCAGTGAGTAATAACATTGATGTCTTCGATGCGAATGGTCAGAAAATTAATACTAATATTTCCGTCAATGGCAAACAGATTATTATAGATTTCCCTGAAAAGGTTATTTCTAACACTAAACTCTTAGTTAATTTTAATCAAGTTCAACAACCAGTGACAGGCCCAGCTTCTGTATACCGCTTTTCAGCTAAGGTTGTTGGTAGTGAGGTAGAGATTCCCGTTGGTGTAGCTCAATTCCCTACATTTTAATCCTTAAGTTTTGAAATTCATCAAAAATTTCATCTTGATTTCATTCCGACCTGTCAAACTGATCAATAAAGGTAGTATACCTTTTGAACTTCAAACGGTAAACAAGTCAACGGTAATATTTCTAACTTCCTTTAATTAACGTGTAAGCGTAGACTGACTTTTCATGGAAATTTTTGAAAATGTTGGTATTCCGAGGTGTAAAAGTGTAAAAACTTAAAACCTTTACACCTAATCTTTTTTTCACATTGTGAAAAGTAAGAAACGTAGAAAGTAGTTAAATTTAGTTTTACCAGATTGTTACGTATTGATTTATCACAGGTTCATTTTGATTTGCTGACATTAATGATTAAGTGAGGAGTAAACATGAAGAAAGTGTTAGTTTATGTTGCTATATCTACTTTAGCTGCTGCACTTTTAATTCCTGCCAACTATGCAAGTGCTAATGAAGAAGATGGTAATGTTCCTCATATTGATGGTAACTCTCAATTTCCTCAGACTCGCTGGTCGCGTGTTAGACATACTTTGCGAGTACACGTTCCCAAAAATAGCAAGAGTGTTTCGCAGTTAAAAATTGAAGTTCCAAATACTATCAGGTGGAGTGATAATACTAATGATGTTGTTATAAACGAAGATAATGGCAGAAAAATTAACACTAATGTTTCTGTAAATGGCAAAACTATATTACTAGCTTTTGCTGAACCAATTGTTCCTAATACTAAGCTAAAGATTGATATCAAGAATGTCAAACAACCATTTCTTGGTAATGGCCCCGTCTACCATCTATCTGCTAATCTTGTTGGCACTAATGCAGAAATACCTATAGGTGTAGCTAGATTTCGTATAAATCCTTAAACTTAGCGCTATTCAATCAATAAAGCTCCTGAAATTTAACTTATCTCTAAGTTAAATTTCAGGAGCTTTTGTGATTTTTTAACCCCATTTTTTTAAATATTATTAATCATTAATAATTTTAATTGTTGCATCTAATAACTATATTTTAAATTTTACTTAACATAAAAATATTTCATCTCTATTTCATCAATACCTTTCACAATTATAGATATAGAGGTAATTAACCGATTAACAAAACAAGGAGAATATTGATGAAAAAGCTGATTTACACATTTGCTTTTACCTTAGTTATTGCATCTTCAGTTCCTACTGCTTGGGCGAAAAATCCAAACGATGCTAAATTTTCCCATCTCGGAAATAGTGCTGCTGTTCCTAATGATGCCCGTACCATAGATGCTACTCATAAGTTTGATGTTCATGTCCAAGGTAAAGCTCTTTCAGAATTGGCGATTGATTTACCAGAGGGGGTAAGTATTGATAAAGGAATTGAAGTCCAAAATAAATTAGGTCAAAAAATTCCGACAACGGTTTCCATTAACAACAGAAAAGCTACAGTAGCTTTTTCGGAACCAGTAGCCCCTGGTACAAGCATATCAATTCGTATGAAAGGAGTTAATACTCCAGGTTATGAGGAAACTTGGCATTATCCAGTATCTGTCAAAAAGGTTGATATGAAAGAAGAAATTCCACTTGGTTTAGCCCGGATTCAGACTTACGGTGGCTAGGCTGAATAACTGCTGTTAATTTTAGCTGTGGCTGTTAACTAAATTAATCGGTAGCTATAGGGTGGGATGGTGGATCTTCCTTACCCTACATAATCTTGCCGGAGTTAGTTATGAAAAAGTCAATTTATGCGGGTGCAGCATTTTTTCTAATAGTAACTTCTTCATTTCCATCTGCTTGGGGAAGCGAAAACAAGGACAATTTCAAAGTCTCCTATATTGGTAATGGCGTAGCATTTCCTAGCACTGTTGGGTTTTCAGGTGCAACGCATGAGTTTCAGGTTCATGTTCAGGGACAATCTCTATCAGAACTGGCTATTGATTTACCCGATGGTGTAAGCATTAACAAGGGAATTGAGATTCAAAATCAATCTGGTAAGAAAATTGATGCTCAAGTTTCTGTAAATAACCAAACAGCTACAGTGATTTTCTCCCAATCTGTGGAACCGCAGACAACGCTCTTAGTTAAGGTGCAAGGTGTTAATACATCATTTCGTAACCACGTTTGGTTGTACCGAGTGTACGGCAAAATGCCTAATCTAACAGCACAAATTCCTCTTGGTACAGCTCGAATTCAAACTTACGGTCGTTAGGTACTCAAACTTGGCTTCCTAAGATTATTTCATCCATTAGTAGCATAAATTGCTTATTGTTTGAGGATTTTAGCTATGAAGATACCTGTCATCCGAACTGCATCTATTTTGGCAATTCCCTTGGGAATAGCTTTACTTCACGTATCGTTGGGTTCTGCTGCTTATGGAAATGCAGATACCTCAAAAACAGGAGTTTGTGAAAACATTCCCCCAGCAAGACCCACTGGTGGAGCTAGTTTAGCAAGACTACAAGCTTTACAAAAATGCTATAAAGGGCTTCCGCAAGGCACAGTACAACAATCCAGTAAAACAGGAGCCTGTGCAAATATCCTACCAGCAGAACCTACTGGCGGAGCAACTTCAGCAAGACTCCAAGCCTTGCAACGATGCTATGAGGAAATTTCGCCGCAAACCACCATTCTATCTAAATAGATAGTATGTGAGCCTGTAAATTTATTCTCTCGGCATGTCTTGCTAGAGGAGATAACTATGAGCAGGCTCCTAGTTTGGGTCTGTTTTTCTTTAATAGCGGTAAATGAACAACATCGCCGCCGTTCATGCGCTGGCATTCGCTTCAATACACAATTAGCTTTACAGTTCAATCCTTTATCTAATTCCCATGTACTTGCTGTTACCTCTCCAACCACATTTTTAAAGCTAATGCCGATCTACGTTGCTCCAATACGCGATTTTTTTAATCCCCAGTGGCTGAGTCCACTAGAGTTAGCCACTGTGTATAATTTAGTGTTTTGATGTTTGTTTAGATTGAACTGGGAAACTTGTTTCTCAAGTGGTTTTTACTCGTTAAATTTATTTGATTAAGTAAGTTGTAATTTCATCCTAATTTCATCATACTATGCTTTGATTTTTCTGAAAAATTGACTTGACAACTATCTAATACAATGCTCAATATACTTGCTAAGTTTGTTTTATTCAAAATTTGAAATTTCATCTTAATTTCATCTTCCTCTGAGAATCTAGTTATAGGGGTATGCCCTATCATTACTTATTACTTTTTGGTGTGAAGAGCAAACAGTCATGTCTAAGTTATTTTGGAAATGCCTACTAATTAGTCCTGGAGTTTTATTAGCCAACTTAGTTTTTTCAGGAGCAACAATAGCTGCTGAAATTCCTGTTCCGACTGAAGTTAAACAAGAAGCAAACTCTCTTCCAAAAGATTCTTCTTTAAGCCAAATTCAACAATACAGTGGTGAGATTGGCCAAGTCACATCCGTTTCGCAGTTTTCTGACGTACAACCAACAGATTGGGCATTCCAAGCTTTACAATCACTAGTTGAACGTTACGGTTGTATTGCTGGTTATCCCAATGCCACTTACCGAGGTAATCGTGCTTTAACTCGTTATGAATTTGCTGCTGGTTTGAATGCTTGTTTAGATAGAGTTAATGAACTGATTGCTACTGCTACTGCTGACTTAGTAACAAAAGAGGATTTGGCTACCCTACAGCGTCTGCAAGAAGAATTTTCTGCGGAACTAGCTACCCTGCGTGGTCGCGTAGATGCTTTAGAAGTACGCACTGCTGAGTTGGAAGCCAATCAGTTCTCGACTACCACCAAGTTAATTGGGGAAGCAATTTTTAACGTATCTAATGTTTTTGGTAGCGATCAAAGGGCAGTTCCTTCTGGTGTAGATCCAAGTACTGCTCCTGACCTAGATTCTAATACTATTCTAACTGACCGGGTTCGTCTGAGATTGGAATCAAGTTTTGTTGGTACAGACCTGTTGCAAATCCGCTTGCAATCCCGGAACATCACTCCCTATGACACAAATGTGACGGGTACTAACATGACCCGCCTCGGTTTTGACGGAAATCAGAACAATGAGACTGTCATCGATAAAATTAACTATGCTTTCAACCTGAGTAATGCAGTGCGGGTAAAAATTGATGCGGCAGGCGGTAACATATACGACAACATCAACAACTTCAACCCTGATCTTGCCAGTGATGGTAGGGGCGCTTTGTCTCGCTATGGTCGATTTAGCCCCATCTATCGCACTGGTTTCGGTGGTGCAGGTGCAACCATAACTTTGAATCCTACAGGAGCTTTCACTGCATCTGCGGCTTACATAGCTCGCACAGCTAGCAATCCTGGTTCAAATGGAGGTCTGACAAATGGTGCCTATACAGCCCTTGGTCAGGTAGCTTTCAGGCCTAGTGATGCATTTAATATTGGTCTTACCTACGCTCACAGCTATCAAAATAGTTTATCCAGTGTAAACATGTTTGAGGGTACAGGTAGTGTATACGCAGGTAATCCCTTCAATGGAGTTGCTACTACTGCCAACCATTACGGTATAGAAGCTACCTTCAAACCCAGTTCCAAGTTGACTATTGGTGGTTGGTACGGTTACAGCAACGCTGAAGCCAAGGGAAGTGGTACGGGTGTAAATCAAGGTGATGAAGCATCAATGAACTACTGGGCTGCAACCCTAGCCTTCAAAGACTTTGGTAAAGAAGGCAACTTGCTTGGCCTGATCTTTGGTCAACCACCTAAAGTAAGTGATAATGATGCATTCACTTCCGCCGCAAGAACTACTAGGCGTGAAGATAACGACACCTCTTACCACCTAGAGGCTCTGTACCGCCTACAGATCAACGATAATATTTCCGTCACTCCTGGTTTATTGGTTATCTTTAATCCAGAGCATAATAATAACAATGACACCATCTACGTTGGTACACTGCGTACCACTTTTGCTTTCTAAAACGGCTAACAGATAATGGTTAATATTTCTTAGCTATTAGCTATTAGGTATTCTCATTTGGAAAAATCTTAGCTCGCCTGCGGGCGGGCTTTTATATGGAAAAATGAGCAATTTATTGAGATTTATAATTTGATATAAATAAGGGTTGTTTTGTCTAGGGTGGTATATCAAAACTAATACTTATTTGTTAGTACATGAACGAAGTCAAAACCCTAGCTTTTTATTTGTGTATTGTGGTTGGGGTTAAGTGCAATTAGAGATTTTCTAAGCTGACTTAATATTTCATCTTGATTTCATCTTTACCTGTCAGAATAAAAAATAACTCGGTATATCTCTTGCAATTAGTTAGATTTGTTAACTTCTCTAACTGAGTATCACTCACACCAATTGAGCAATGGGATGTACTGAGTTTTTCTTATAGATTATCTACTGCCAAGGCGTAGCATCTGTTTATGATCTTAGATAACTTGCTTGTATACATGATTGAATAACTCAGAATTTCATCAACTTCTGTCAATCTATTTCTAAGGGATTACCCTGTTATTAACTATGCTGATTTTACAAAATTGCCACGAACCTCTAACTTTTCAATTTGATATGCGGGTACTGCTAGTCGAAGATGAGTCAGATTTGGGCGCTGCTATTAAGCGAACGCTGAAGCAACAAAAATATTTAGTTGACTGGGTAATGGATGGTAATGAAGCATGGGCATATTTAGAAAATAGTTCGGCACAATATACAGTGGCGATTTTAGATTGGATGCTCCCAGGATTTACTGGTTTGGAATTGTGTAAAAAGCTGCGTTTAAAAGGAAATTCTTTACCTGTCTTGATGCTCACAGCTAGAGATAGCATGGAAGATAAAGTTGCTGGCTTAGATGCGGGTGCTGATGATTACTTGGTGAAGCCTTTTGGAATGGCAGAATTACTGGCAAGGTTGCGGGCATTGCAGCGGCGTTATCCCCACTTACAACCTCAACAATTAACCGTTGGTAACTTTACTTTAGATTACAGCAATAGTACAGTTGTCGGTCAAAATACGACGGGGGAAAAACAGGAAATTTCTTTAACTAATAAAGAATTCCAACTGGTGGAATATTTGATGAAGCACCCCAATCAAATTGTTACCACCGAACAGATTCGCAATCAGCTTTGGGAAGTGAGTGCAGAACCTGCTAGCAATGTGGTAGCAGCACAAGTACGTTTGTTGCGTCGCAAACTAGCCTGCTTCGACTGCACCAACCCGATTGAAACTTTGCACGGTATGGGATATCGTCTTAATGTGACTAATGAATCAAAATAAACTGTTTCGAGGAACTCGTGTTCGTTTAGCTCTGTGGTATGCCCTCGTCATGGGTTCAATTTTAAGCGTTTGTGCTTTCGGTGTCTACAGAGCTGTTTTCCGTGCCCATGTGGTAGCCTTGGACAGTGAAATTGAGTCTGTAGCCGGAACACTCCATGACACTATTGAATTTAAGCTCAGGCAACCTGGGAGTTTGGAACCTGTTATACAGCAGCTATTCCCAAATATAAATCTATGTAGAGTTGAAGCCGGCTGTACTCAACAGCAGTCAGATACTAAACGCCATTTTCTTGGTGTAGTTAACAAAGATCACTACTATGTGCGTTTTTTTGATATTTCAGGACGCTTGATTGCTACTACTGGCAATTATCCAGAAGGGCTATCTACTGTCTTCAGCAATGAAAAATGGTTATTTCTCAAAGACAGCAAAGGCAATGATTATCATCAAAATTCTTTAATACTACACACCCAAGATAATCGGGATTGGGGCTATATGCAAGTGGGGCGAAGTCTTGAAGAATTTAATCGTTATCTGGATAGTGTGAAATTAAGTTTAGGTTTGGGATTGCCGATCGCAATGGGTATGGTTGCAGTTGCTAGTTGGTGGCTATCAGGATTAGCTATGCAGCCAATTTATCAATCTTATCGACAAATTCAACAGTTTACAGCAGATGCAGCACACGAATTGCGAACGCCTTTAGCTGCAACAGGCGCAACGGTGGAATCAGCGCTTTTAATGTCGCAACTGGATGAAGAAGAAACGCGGGACATTCTGCGAACTATCCACCGTCAGAATCAGCGACTTATTACTTTGGTTGTAGATTTATTATTATTGGCTCGTTTAGATAGGCAACACTTGCCAGTACAACTAGAACAATGTTGTCTAAATGATATTGTCAGCGATTTAGTCGAGGAATTTGAAGCAATGGCAGCCGCGGCAGGCGTAATGCTGCAATCTAGCATCAAGGTAAATAAGCCAGTAAATATTGTCGGTGATAACGACCAGCTTTATCGTTTGGTTTCTAATTTAATTGTCAATGCAATTCAGTATACACCCAAAGGAGGGGAAGTTACGGTTTGCCTGGGTTGTAGCGACCATCATGCTGTGGTTAGGGTTCATGATACGGGTATTGGTATCCCAGAGAAGGAACTTCCGCGAATTTACGATCGCTTTTATCGCGTGAATAGCGATCGCTCTCGCAGCACTGGCGGTTCTGGATTAGGATTGGCGATCGCCTCTGCAATTGTTCAGGTACACCACGGTAGTTTGAATGTGCAAAGCGAATTAGGTAAAGGTAGTACTTTTACTATCGAACTACCGTTTAATGTTATCCACCTAAATAGCGATCGCTCTTTTTCGCCATTTAAATCGCTGTTTCGCCGCTTACGCCAATCTAAATAAAAGATTTCGTATTTAACCTATAGGTTTTCTATCTTTTGTTACTACCCCTGCTTTTAGAGTGTAGTCATTTTTTGCTGTGTGATGTGAGTTATAGGAGTTTAAATAATATATGTCAAAGTATCGTTATCTAGTAGTTGCAGGTATCGGTTGTGTATTTACCTTAAGTAATTTTGCTGCTAGTTCAGCTCAACCTGTACGTGCTTTGACTCAGCCTCAGAGTAGTCAAACAGAAAAAGTTCCTTCTCAAGCTGACTCATCACCAACTGCTCAGTCTGCATCTCCCACTCCGACTTTACTCGATAACCTCAACCCTAATCCCAATTCTCTCCAGTTTCCTACCAAACCAGAAGATGTCAAAATTCAGATAACTCAGCCAATCACTCTGCAACAAGCTTTGGAACTGGCACGGCGGAATAATCGGGAGCTACAAGTATCAATACTGACTTCAGAACGAAGTCGTGCATCTCTACGTGAAGCACAAGCTGCTTTGTATCCCAATGTTAGTTTAAACACTGACATTTCTCGTCAACAATCTGCTAGCGGTCAGCTTTCTACTGAACTGCGTTCTAGAAGTGGGATACCTTCTACAGAACAAGCTCCAAGTACAAACTTTTCTGGAGCGGCACAACTGAGTTATAACATTTACACCTCTGGCTCCAGGTCGGCTCGCATCAGAGCAACTGAGGAACAATTACGTTTTGATGAGTTGGATGTAGAGCGTTTGTCACAGGAAATTCGGCTGAATGTTGCCACTGAATATTACAATTTACAACAAACAGATGAACAAGTACGAATTAATCGTGCTGCTGTAGAAAATGCCCAACGAAGTTTAAAGGATGCTCAAGCATTAGAAAGGGCTGGAGTTGGTACGAGATTTGATGTTCTTCGTTCTCAGGTAAACTTAGCAAATGCTCAACAAGAGCTAACTAATGCTATTAGTCAACAGCAAATTGCTGCAAGGCGGTTGGCGACGCGGTTGAATTTACCACAATCTGTAAACATCAGTGCAGCAGACTCCGTGAAATTGGCGGGTTTGTGGAATCAGACACAAGAAGAAAGTATTGTGCTTGCTTTTCAAAATCGTGCAGAACTTCAACAACAGTTAGTACAACGCAATATTAGTGAACAACAGCGACGTTTGGCGCTTTCTGAGGTTCGTCCCCAAGTTAGTTTGGTTGCTAGTTACAACTTGTTGGACGCTTTTAATGATAGTGTTGGCATTACAGATGGCTATTCACTGGGAGTTAGAGCCAACTGGAATTTATTTGATGGTGGAGCAGCTAAGGCTAGGGCTGCTCAACAGAAAGCCAACATTGCTATTGCCGAAACTCGTTTTGCAGAGCAACGCAATCAGATTCGCTTTCAGGTGGAACAGGCTTATACTAGTTTGCAATCTAATTTAAGTAATGTTCAGACTGCTACCGTTGCTCTAGAACAGGCTCAAGAGGCTTTACGTTTAGCAAGGCTGAGGTTTCAAGCTGGTGTAGGTACTCAAACAGATGTTATTGTTTCTGAAACTGAGCTTACAAGGGCTGAGGGTAATCGGGTTACGGCTATTTTGGATTACAATCGTGCTTTAGCTAATTTGCAACGTGCTGTTAGTGCTAGTTTTTCTACAGCTACATCACAACCGTAAGATATTACGTAGACAACAGACAGTTAATTTAACTCTTTCCAGCTATTGCCTTCATTCTGCGATTGAAAGACAGTATTGTTCTCATTCACTGCATATAATATGTGGGGAGTGTTGGGAGCGATCGCTAGTTTCACAACTACACCATTAGTTTCAGTCCAAAGTTTCTCCCACGTTTTACCACCATCACTACTGCGATAAACACCGGGTGCTGACTTGAGAAAACGATACCCATACATTACAGTGCTGTTACCCTCTTTTTGCAGAGCTAGACTGGCAATAGGAGCTTCCTGTGTATTAGCTACTAACGTCCAGTCATTGCCGCTGTTAGTGCTTTCATACATTCCCGAACGGGTAGTTGCAAACAAATGCTCAGGGTTACGGGGTTCAACCACAAGGTTAAAAGGAGTATCGCCTAATCCAGTCATGCGGACTTTGACCCAAGTTTTGCCACCATCAGTAGAAGTATGCAGCCCTTGCGCCCCAGAAGCAGGCCATCCATAAAAAACGTTGGGGTTACTCGGTGCGATCGCTATTGCATGAAAATCTACCCCAGGCATGGAAATCTGTTTCCAATCTTGCCCTTGATTCTCACTTATCTGGAATCCTAGATTACCTCCTGTGTGTGGATGTCCGCTGGAATAAAAGCGAGCGCTGTTAATTGGATCGGCAGTAAAGCCCATATAATCAGCTCGCTCTTTTCCCATCCAAAACCATTCCCCAGTTTCAGAACGTTGCAACAGTCCGTTATGACTTGCAACATAAATAATGTTGGGATTATCTCGATTCACAGTCAAACCATGAACGTGATTATTTGCTTGCCAATTGCCCGCTTTCTCTAGGGAAACATTTACAGCCTTTAGTTGAGATTGATTGGTTGATTGGTTGGCAGAGAGTGGCTGGTTGGTTGACTGATTGCTAGTAGGTGGCTTGATAGAACGACCGAACCACACCCCCAAGCCTCCGCCCAAAAAGAAGGAAACTCCTATGGGCAAAGCACAGCAAGCCACCATAGCAATTCCCATCCATTTCATCATGTTGTGGTCTTTTGAGTCAGGCTGACTCATAATTGTGTTTCTCCTGAGTAAGTTTTCTGCTGTAGTAAAGCTGTTGACCTATGATGAAACGCAAAAGCAAGTGCGATTTGAGCTTCTGGATAAAAGGAACGAGTCCGATAGCCATCCTGGTTTAGCTTAAGTTCCTTAGCCAAACCATAAGATGGCTTCCTTAGCAATGAGTTCATTAGCCTTTTTCGGCCAGACTTCTCTAAATATTTCTAGTTTTTTCTGACATTTCAAATTCAAATGTGTTTCTCGCTGAGGGATTTATCAAGCCCTATTTTGACGGACTGTTTTGGTTATTCATCATTCCCGGCATATTGTTCATCATTCCTGGCATCTTATTCATCATTGCTTGGCAACACTTACATCCCGTTTGGTTTGGCTGCTGTGGCGTTTGATTCGTTGGGGCTGTTCTTTGACTGGTCAGCACTTGAATTAGTTTTGCTTCGTTTATAGCCCTGGCGGATTGATTCGGTGTCACAGTTCCCTTGGGAGTGTTGGCAAAGGAAGCAGTAGTGGTTAACGTAAGCAATGCAAAACTAGCTACGGCTCCGCTCAATACTGTCTTAACGCCTGTACTAATGTTCATTTTGTACTCTCCATTATTCTGTTAATTTAGTAGTTTTTGAGAAACTAAGGCCATTCTAAAGTCTCTATTCGGGTATAGAGTCAAGTCATAAATTTACTAGTCTCGGAAATTGTGAACAGGTATATCAGAGCAAGCAACTTCCTCGATCAAGCTACAAAGCTCTTTATTACAGGGATTATCCAAAGGTCGGTTTTCCCAACGCTGTTGATATGCCTCTAGCTCATCCTTCAGTTCTTTCATGCGATAAATCTGCTCCTCAAGATGAGCAATTTTCTGTTTGAGTAAGTCCCGAACTAGGGGACAAGCAGGGTCGCCTTGGGAACGAATGCCTAGCACTTGTTGAATTTCAGACAGGGAAAACTGTAAAGATTGGGCTTTTTTGATAAATTGCAGCCTGTTGATTGCCTCGCAGTCGTAATAACGGTAGCCACTTTCACTTCTTTCAACTGGTTTTATCAAGCCTAAGCCTTCGTAATACCGAATTGTTCCCACTGCCACATCAGTTTGCTTCGCCAGCTCACCAATTTTCAGCAGCTTTTTTGGGGATGATACTTCACAGCAAACTTGTTTCACGACAGCAATCATAGTTATTTACTACTATGTGTTGTTATAACTTTAAAGTCTATAGTCGGCTAGAGAGTCAAGTGATAATTGTCAATTTTTGTGTAAAGTTTAATTACAATACTTGTGGGCAAAAATATTAGCTTAAAACTTGATGAGCCAGGGTTACAAATTTGAGGAGATGATATGTCCAAATGATTTGAATTGAGGTTATTTGGAAAATAATATTTACCTATGGGGTTGACTCTATAGCCGGCTAGAGGATTCAGAATGAATGAGTCAAAAGAATTTTGGTGGACACCATGACAAAACGTCAAATTGAGATTTTTACGGCTGACTGTCCTCTTTGTGATGAGACAGTGCAAATGGTGCAAGAACTGACTTGTCCTGACTGTGAAGTATCGGTCTATAACCTGCGACATGAGCAGGAGAAAGCCCAGCAGTATGGAGTAAATGCAGTGCCAGCGATCGCAATCAATGGAAAACTTGTCTTAACTGGTAAACCGAATCTAGAACAGTTGCGAGCAGTTGGTGTAGGTCAACCCCTAAATTAGAAGTAGTAAGAAGGAGGAATTTACCACCCAAATGGGTGGTAAATTCGCATAGCATACTGTGCATATACAAAGTTAGAAGCACGGGAGTTCGGCACTTCTCGTTTTACTAATAAAACATCAGCTAAATTAAACAGCATTTATCCAAAAATCAGCTGTGACGATTTTGCCATTGCGATTAAACTGACCCCAGAGCTTATACTTTCCTGGTTGAGGAAAGCTAGTCATAAAATGAACCTGTCCAGCAGGAGCATCTTTTAGTGCGTGAGCATGAATGTAATCTGCTGCTGTTAATGAGGTTGACTGTCGCAGGATAACTAAATGTCCTCTTTCTCCTAAGTATGGCTGCAAGTCTGTAAGCGGTTGATTGTTAGAAGCATCTTGTAATTCAAACATTAAACTGACTTCTTTACCCGCTTTCACAGTAGGTTCAGAAACAGCAAGATTGACTTTAATATCATTGAACGTTTTACTGCGATTTAGGTCAATTTCTGGAGCAGCAATACTGTTTCCAGAAACTTGTGTTTTCAATACTGAGACTTGTTCTGTTTGACCAGCAGGTTTATAGTCACTAAAAAATGTGTAATTGCCTGCTTGCGGAAAACGGGCTGCAACTTCAAACTGCCCATTTTCTTTATATGTGGGATGAAGATGACTAAAAAACTGAAGATCATCGCTGACAAGAATGAGGTGCATTAGCTTTTCTTGGAAAGTGTCAAAGTTAGCGATCGCTTTCCCATCGGAATCTTGAACGCCAATCACTATTGGAATATTTTTATTAGAGGTAATGTTACTGGTAACTTTGAGTTTTGCCTGAGCAAATGCTTTCTTCTTATCACCCGCGCCACTTGTTGAATGTTCTCTGTGATGGCTCCCACTCATTGAACGCTCCTCATGCTGATGTGTGGTAGCAGATATTGGTTTCCCTTCGTCTCTAGGTAATAAGGAGCAACTTTGAGCCAGTATCAAAGTAGTAGTTATAGCAATTGCATTCATAAATCGATTCATTGATTTTGCTCTATTTTTTAATAATTGAAGTTATTCAAAAGTCTCAATTCATCTGGTGAGTCAAGATGGCAAACATTAAAACCACAATCTTTATTTGCCAAGGTGCTAAGATTAAACTGACAATTAGGCAACCAACTGTAAATAAACTTGTTAGTTCCGCCATATCGTCAGTAGAATTTTTCAAGAGATAACTAACTCCTAGACCAATCGTTAGTGGGAACAGAAAAAGCAAGCCCATATAAGTCACATCTCTTGCTCAAAGCAGAAGGACTTTTCTGAAATGAATATTATACTATCAGCAATTAGCATTTGACTAATTGCTGATAGTATAAAAAACTCAAAAGCCTAAACAGATGGATAGCCGATAGCAGCTATTAGTTCTTTAATTTTTGTTTTAGATGTTTGAGTTTCTATACTGACAAGTTTTGTGTTTGGATCTGCTTGCACTATGGCTGTAGAATCAATTGATTGAATTGCTTTGGTAATAGTATTCGCGCAAGCAGAACAAGCCAGTTTGGGAACCGTTAGTTGCAGTGTCATAGTGTTAAATTCCTTATTAGGAATAACTAATTTTCTGAAAACCATTGAGTAAATATACGATTAATCTACTCAACTAAAATTAGTTTAAGTTCTCCAGCTTACGGGAGAGTCAATAGGTAAAATCAAAAAATAACTAATTTATTTATAAATGACTAATTTAATTAGTAAAAATCAGCACATTAAGTTCATCCGTTGATGTGCTGATAAAAAATTAAATAAACAGCTTGATTGTTTAATTTTTTTCAATAATAGGACAAATTGTTTGTTCAGGATTTTCAGGTATTGTTTCCCAACCAGAAACTAGTCCTGATAATTCTTGCCTCAGAATGAGTAATTGCTGAATTTGTTCATCAATAGCTGTTATCTTATCTTGCAGTTTAGCTTTTATATGTACGCAGGGTAATTCACCTCCGTCGTGAACATTCAAAAAATCCTTAATTTCTGATAAGGTCAATCCCAGACTTTGGGCACGTTTGATAAAGTGCAAGCGAGCCAAAACATCAGAGTTAAATAATCTAAATCCACCCTCGGTTCTCCCTAATGATCTGAGTAGGCCTAGCTCCTCATAATAGCGAATAGTTTTAATTGGTACACCGCTAGACTTGGCAACATTACCAATGAGTTTTGGCGCTTCTTGGACTAACATACTTAGCTGCTTTCATGCTAGATAAATTTATTTACCTTATCTTAAACTCTCCAGTCAACTGGAGAGTCAAGTGGGAACAGAATCATCTTGCTAATTATTTGCTACTTGATTATGTGGCAGGCTTTACTTCCATAACACCACGATACATTTTCATACCGCAGGTGAACTGATATTCACCAGGATACTTAGGAGTAAATTCCACTGAAGTGGTTTGGTTAGGAGCAAGGTCAACGGCTAAGTCAAAGTCCGGTATAAGCAATTTATCAAAGCACTTGCTCAGATTGTGACGTTGGAAGTCCAATCTTACCGGTTGTCCCGCCTCTACAATTACTCGTTCCGGTTTGTAACCCTTTTCAACCGTAACAATCGCTTCTTGAGTACCTTCTGGTGTTTTCACTGCCTTTGTTGCTGACTCTGTAGGCAAAGAAAGCTCTGGTTGGATCTGGTGAGTAGATTGAGAAGTAGTTACTGGGGTTGCTTTTACAGTCGAGTCAGTAGGTTGAACTTCTATAACTCCTCGGAACATATTCATACCACAGGTGAAGGTATAAATACCTGGTTTGTCTGGCGTGAACCCAATTGATGTAACCTCGTTGAGTGGTAGGTTTTTGGCGATATGGAAATCAGGTAGCCGTATTTCTTCAAGACAACTACTAGGGTCACGGCGTAGGAAGTTAAGGCGAACTCTTTGACCTGCATTGACTAGAATTCGACTAGGTTCGTAGCCTCCATCTACAGTAATATCAATTTCTTGAATACCATCATGGGCTTCAGCTTTTTGGGACTTTGATTTACTTAGGAGAAACCACCAAATTTCTAATCCGATTAACCCCAAGCCGACTGTTGTAACTGCACCTTTTACCGAGAATGGTTGCTCAATACGGCGGAACTGAGTTGTCTTTGATCGCTCGGTAGTTGGCATTTCATGATTCATCTGTGCAACTACTTGATCTGAAGCAACACTGAATGCCAATCCCAAGCTTGCTATACTGCCAATAATTACTTTACTCAACATTTGCTACCTCCTTATACTACTGCTTTAGCTTGAAATTTCCGCAGACGTAGGGCATTTGTCACAACTGAAACCGAACTAAATGCCATTGCTGCACCGGCAATGATGGGGTTAAGCAACCAACCGAAGATAGGGAAGAGAATACCAGCGGCGATTGGAATGCCAGCAACGTTGTAAATGAAAGCAAAAAATAAGTTTTGCTGGATGTTACGAATCGTAGCGCGGCTGAGTTGAATGGCAGTGACAATGCTTCGCAAGTCACCGGAGATGAGTGTGATGTCACTAGCTGCGATCGCTACATCTGTACCAGTGCCAATTGCCATTCCTACATCGGCTTGGGCTAGGGCTGGTGCATCATTAATACCATCACCAACCATAGCCACAATCTTTCCTTCTGATTGTAGTTTCTGCACTGTAGCGGCTTTTTGGTCAGGGCGAACTTCTGCCAAAACACGCTTGATACCAACTTCACGGGCAATGGTTTCTGCGGTGCGACGATTATCACCTGTGAGCATCACCACCTCTAAACCTAGTTTTTGCAAAGCGCGAACTGCCTGTATGGAGGTAGGTTTGATGGCATCAGAAATCCCCATTAATCCCTGAATTTGCCCGTCAACTGCAATCCAAATCGCAGTTTTGCCTAGATATTCCAAACGCTCTTTATCTTGTTGTAAGGCTTGGGTGTTGATGCCTAATTCTGACATCCAGCGTTGCGTACCAATTTGCACAAGATGACCAGAAACTATACCTTGTACACCACTGCCTGCGATCGCTTCAAACTCTCTGATATCTGCTAACGCCACTTCTTGAGATTGGGCGTATCTCACAACCGCTTCTGCCAATGGATGTTCGGAATTGCGTTCCACAGATGCCGTAAGTTGCACCAACCTGATTTCGTTACTATTAGCAGTACCATTGACGGTGACAAAATCGGTGACTGTTGGTTTACCCTGAGTGATTGTTCCAGTTTTATCTAGCACGATTGTTTGGATTTTATGTGCTAGTTCCAAGCTTTCGGCACCTTTAATCAAAATGCCATTTTCTGCACCTTTACCCGTTCCTACCATTACAGATGTTGGTGTAGCTAAACCCAGCGCACAAGGACAGGCGATAATTAGTACCCCAACAGTGGTAATCAGCGCTAAAGTAACGTTGCCTGTAAAATTAAACCAAATAATGAAAGTGAGTAGAGCGATCGCAATCACCGCAGGTACAAACCATCCAGTTACTTGGTCTGCTAATCTCTGAATTGGGGCTTTGGAACCCTGTGCTTGCTGCACTAATTGGACAATCTGCGCCAGCACAGTATCACTTCCGACTCGTGTCGCCCGAAACTTGAAACTCCCAGTTTTGTTAATGGTAGCTCCAATCACTTCATCGCCTGGTTGCTTTTTGACAGCCACACTTTCTCCTGTCACCATCCCTTCATCAATTGTGGATGCTCCCTCAATCACTTCCCCGTCAACAGGAATTTTCTCGCCAGGGCGAACCAGTATCACATCTCCAATAATTACTTCTTCAATTGGGACATCTACTTCTCGTCCATTGCGAATCAAACGCGCTGTTTTAGCTTGTAACCCAATTAGCTTACGGATAGCTTCTGAAGTTTGTCCTTTAGCGCGATTTTCAAATAGTCTTCCTAGCAAAATCAGGGTAATGACGACAGCAGCAGTTTCATAATATACATCTGGCATTAACCCCTGATTAATGAAAAAGCTGGGGAATAAGGTGGGAAATAGCGAATAAAAATACGCTGCACTTGTACCCAAAGCAATTAGGGTATCCATTGTGGCAGCATGGCGTTTTAAAGCTTTCCAACCATTGATGTAGAAGGAGTAACCACACCAAAACTGTACTGGGGTAGTTAGAATTAGCTGTACCCAAGGATTGTGCAACCATATAGGGATAAAGGGTAAGTGCAACCCTGTCATCATGGGCAGTGAACCTATGACCAACACAGTGCTAATAATGCCTCCTACCGCCACCTTTCGCATTAAATCGCGGGATTCTCTTAAGCGATGTCTTTTTTCAGCATCATCTTCTCCCGCCATTAGGTTTTGTTCTTGGAGCGGGTAGGCGGAATAACCTGCTACATCTACCGCCTCTTGAATAGCTTCTAAATCAGTTCGTCTAGGGTCATATTTAACTGTTGCCTGTTCTGCTCCAAAATTCACTATACATTCATTGACACCGGGGACAGAATTAATCGCATCTTCAATGCTGTTGGCACAAGAGGCACAACTCATGCCGCGCAGTTTGAGTGTGGTATTCTCCATCTGACTACTCCAATGACTAAATGGCGCTAACTAATTTCATCTTGAATGCTCCACTACACTGGAGAGTCAAGAGTCGTGCTGAAATTTTTTTTTAAGCGCATATTGATGCAGCATTATCAATGCTTACACTTAGAGATGTAGATGGTGAATATGTGGCTCAAATTGCTATCAATACCAGCAGCGAAATAAAGGCAAATACTAATGGAACCAGCTGACTGCCGCATTTCCAAGCCACTTTGTGACAATAATATCTACACGGCAGCCAGATATTGCAATGACTTATGCAGTTGCCATTGCCATTTGCCGACAAGAATCCGCGCAGCGACGGCACATTTGAGCGCAGGCTTTCATTTGAGCATCATCACCCATGCCATCGCACTCATCTGCACACCGTTGACACAATTCAGCACAAACGCCGCAGGTACGAGAATGTAAGTCAGAAGCTCGAAGCATGAAATTAGCACTTGTGTTGCAAATTTCAGCGCAGTCTAGTAGTAGCCGAATATGAGCAGGCTCGGCGTGATGACCACCCTTTTGTAGGCAGTAGGTAACGGTATTTAAACAGATACTGTGGCAGTCTAAGCAATTTTGAATACACTGTTGCATCTGTTCGTTCACTTGACTCAAGGTGAGTTCTTGTATAGCCATTTCTTCACCCTCTTGAAATTTTTTGGATTTACTAAAGGCGTTATTGCCTTTGGACTCACCTTAAAGATTTGCGGGTGCGATTGCGTCATTCCAATGAGGTAATAAATATTTCTACCTACTGAGGTATAGGGATTTCATGCAGATTTCATATTGATATGCACTCTTACATTTCTACAACTAGCACTAACCCTTGATTTCATCCTGATTTCATATTTGGCTGTCAAACTATATAGTAAGTGCCGCAGTCGCTTTGTGAATAACTAGCTATCTGGACAACTTTATTACCCAAGCAAAAGATAGATCACCTAAATGATTAATTCTCCAGCTAGCTAGAGATTTTAGAATTGAATCAGGAAATTATCTTAGATCATCCCTATGCAACTCCTTACTCTGAAAAACAGCTTTTTGACATTTGGTTTAGTAGCGATCGCTTCTTTTTCCAGCAGCGTTTTGACAGCCTGTTCTACGCCCACTTCCCAAAACCAAAGCCAAGCACCAAACCCTACTAACACTGCTATCGATACTAGCGATAAGCAACCGATGAACCATGACGGCATGATGAATCAGGGTAGTGGCATGATGAACCACAGCATGGCAATGGATTTAGGCCCTGCCGATGCTAACTACGATTTGCGCTTTATTGATGCGATGATTCCGCATCATCAGGGAGCAACGGTAATGGCGAATGTTGCACAGCAGAAATCGCAACGCCCTGAGATCAAAAAGTTAGCAGACGAAATTATCAAATCACAAAACCAAGAAATTACGCAGATGAAACAGTGGCGTAAAGCTTGGTATCCAAAAGCGGGAGATAAACCAATGGCTTATGATACCAAAATGGGTCACATGATGGAGATGTCACCTGAGCAAATGCAGTCCATGATGATGAACATGGATTTGGGTGCAGCTGATGCAGAATTTGACCTGCGCTTTATTAACGCGATGATTCCTCACCATGAATCAGCTGTAGTTATGGCGAAAGATGCCTTGCAAAAGTCTCAACGTCCAGAAATTAAGAACTTGGCTCAAGCCATTATCAAAGCCCAAGAAACCGAGATTAACCAAATGAAACAGTGGCGCAAAGCTTGGTATAACAAGTAGTTTCAAGTTTCAATGTATATTGATAAACGGGTGCAAAGTTTGCCGACGCAATTGAGAATTCTGGATGTCAAAGAAAGCTAGTTTCTCAGTTTTAAATGGCAAAGTACCAAAAGCAGTTTTTGAGCAATGATGGTTGCTACAGGAACATCACAGCTATAACTAATAAACACTACACTCCTTCAAGAAAACAGCAGAGTGATGAAAATGGTCTTGGCAAGGCAATTTTCTAGCTTTGAGAAATATGCCCCCTCCCCCCATTTCTGTTAAAATCTTGATATAAAAGACTTGTGTAACTATGCCCCCTGATAAATGAATACCTTGACATTTTTCCGCAGCTTGAGAAATCCGGTATTTGCAAGGCTGTACACTGCTCAGACCACTAGTTTATTGGGCGATGCACTTACTTGGGTGGGTTTAGCCCTTCTGGCCTTTGAGTTAGCTGGAAAAAATGCTGCGGTTGTGCTTTCAGTAGCTTTGACTCTGCGTGTCACTGCTTTTGTATTGCTGTCTCCCCTTGCAGGTGCGATCGCAGACCGACTCGACCGCAAGAAAATCATGGTTGTTACCCACATATTCAGAATGTTAATTGTGGGTATGTTGCCTTTTGTGACGCAGATTTGGCAAGTTTACGTATTAATATTTGCACTCAACGTCTTTAATGCTTTCTTCACCCCAACTTACCAAGCCACGATTCCATTAGTCACGAGTGAGAATGACTATGCAGGCGCGATTGCTCTTTCGGCTGCTACTTTTCAATTACTTGGTGTACTTGGCCCTGGTATCGCTGGGAGTGTCGCCGCCTTCATTGGTGCGAGACAAGTTTTCTTTTTGGATGCTCTCAGCTTTGCGATCGCGGCAGTCTTAATCTTCACCCTACCAGGTCAGCTCGTCGTTGCACAAAATCAACAGCCTTCCAGGACAACACGCCGAACATGGGGAGACATTAAAGACGGTACAACTCGCCTGCTTACAGATGCACCTATCCGTTACGCGCTAGGGATGCAGTTAGTCGCATCAATTGCCGGAGCGCAGATATTAGTAAATACTGTTGGCTATGTTCAAGGTACACTCAAATTGGGAGAAGTGCAGTATGGATGGGTGATGGCGGCTTTTGGGATTGGTGCAACCCTGTGTGCAGTTGCGGTTGGTACGTTCAATAGAAGTTTGCCACGTACAACGTTTGTTTTGATTGGTGCAATTTTGATCACATTGGCTTTGTTGCCCGCTAACTACGCAAATTTAGCACCACTGATGCTGTTATGGTTTGTGGCGGGTGCAGGGCAAAGTTTAGTAAACTTACCCACCCAGACATTAATTGCAGACCGCATCCCAGCTGGTGTACAAGGACGAGTTTATGGCGCACACTTTGCCTGGAGTCATCTTTGGTGGGCAATCTCCTACCCTCTTGCCGGTTGGTTGGGAAGTAACTTTGCTGAACGTGAGTTTCTTTACGGTAGTTTAATTGGCTTCATGCTGCTAGTAGTACAAATTACCCTCTCACCTCAGGAGCATGAAGGAGAGCGATTTTTTTCGGGGGAGATGGGACTGGCAATACGGTAAGATGACGCAATGTCAGATTCTGAGCAACTTGTCATCTACCAGCTTCATATTTTTATCCTGGGCATCAGCCCCATGATTTGGCGTAGAGTCAAAATCCGCAGCGACAGCACGATCGCCGATTTGCACTACATCATCCAGATAGTAATGGGATGGACTGATTCCCACTTACATCGTTTCATAATCCACGGTAAGCATTACGGGATTGCTCAAATTGGGGGAATGTGGTTTTCTGACGATCCTAAAGTTGTCAAACTATCAGATTTTGGCTGGCGAGGTAGAGAGCGTTTTTTATACGAATATGATTTCGGTGATAACTGGCAACATCAAATTAGAGTCGAAGCAATTCTCACTCCAGAATCAAATTGCTTTTATCCAGTGTGCATTAGTGGTAAACGCGCTTGCCCTCCAGAAGACTGTGGTGGCCCGTGGGAGTTCATGGCACAAAAGCAGGAATACTCATTAAGATACATAGCTTCTCGGTGCAGTGAAATTCTGGAAGAAGGTGATATCCCTGGCAATATTGAAGAGATGTACGAACTACGCCAATGGTTAATGGTTAACCATTTTGACCACCAAAAAGTTAACCAACGTTTACAGCAATACGCGGCTGGGGATAAAGAGATGTTATTTGAACAGGAAATAGTGTGAAAGTCAAAATCCAAATAGTCGTGGAGTCAGATAATGGAGATTCCCAAGTTGTGCAAGAAATTATGCAGATTGAACGCGGTGCTTTACAGCCAGAAAACTTGGGACTAAAACTAGCGGAAGCCAAAACATTACTACAAAACCTCCAACACACCCTAGCCGAGCAACAAGTAGCAGAGTATTCTCAACAACAGGAGTTATGTTTGCACTGTACCAAGAAACTGTTGCATAAAGACAAACGTACAATTGTATACCGCACATTGTTTGGCAAGTTGCATCTCCAATCCCATCGACTATTTCACTGCCCGTGCCAGAAACAAGCAACCCGTAGCTTTAACCCAGTAGCCAACTTACTACCAGAACGCACTTCCAGAGAACTATTGTATCTGGAATCCAAGTTTGGGTCTTTGATGTCTTACGGACTCTCTGTGAAACTATTGCAGGAAGTACTACCAATAGAAGGTGAAATAAATACTACAGCAATACGGAATAACTTACACACAATTGGTCAACGCTTAGAAGACGAGTTGGGTGAAGAAAAAGGAGGATACATTAAAGGCTGTCCAAGAGATTGGGAAGAATTGCCCCGACCTGATTTACCCTTGGTGCTGGGAATGGATGGCGGATATGTTCGTTCCTACGACAAAAAATCGCTCTCTAAAGGTAACTTTGAAGTTATTGTGGGTAAGAGTATAAAAGCAGATGGTACATCTAAGCGGTTTGGGGGAGTTTATTGCTACGATACCAAACCCCAACGTCGGATCTTCGAGGTGTTGACTTCTCTTGGAATGCAGATGAATCAGCAGGTAACTTTCTTGTCAGACGGTGATGAGAAGATACGCGAACTACAGTTTTATCTCAATCCCAACGCAGAATATTTACTGGATTGGTTTCACATCACTATGCGGCTGACAGTGATGACTCAAACAGCAAAAGGACTTAGCAAAAAAGATACCGAATTAGATACAGACATACCCAAGGAGCTAGAACGGATTAAGTGGTATCTGTGGCATGGAAATGTGTTCAGAGCATTGCAACTGGTAAAAGACCTTGTGGACGACCTAGAAATCGTAATTTTTGATGGCAATAGCCCGCTAGAGGTAAAAAAACTGTTTAAAATGGTGCGGGAGTTTGAGAGCTATATTTCAAACAATGGGTCTTATATTCCCAATTATGGAGAACGTTGGCGAAACGGCGAAGCCATTGCTACTGGATTCGTGGAATCGACGGTTAATCAAGTCATTAGCAAGCGGTTTGTCAAAAAACAGCAGATGCGGTGGACTCCTAAAGGTGTTCATCTTCTGCTCCAGGTCAGAATTTTGCTTCTCAATGAAGAGTTAGAGAGCAAATTCCAGCAATGGTATCCTGGTTTTAGAGTAGATAGCAAGCCTTCCCAAGAAATACCTCATGTCGCTTAAATTCTCAGTATAAAAAGTAATTTAAATTACTTTTAAGTGACAATTCTCTGTAAAATGCTGGTCTGTTTTTATGTCTATGTGCAAATCCAACTTTAGAGCGTAAGTTGGTAAAATTAGCTCATATACCCCAAGGTTTTCAGGGGGTTGAGTTATGACAGCACAAACCGTCCAACCATCGAAAGTTGGTAAAACCGAAAAACAAGAGCGTCAATCGCCTAACTTTCGCAAATATTCCGAGGTCAGAACTAGGGAGTATTTGTTACCAGAAGAAGTCTCTGCAATGCGGTCAGCTATCAAAAAATTCAAGGGTCGCCACGCTCACCGAGATTCAACCCTAATTCTGTTGATCTACCGTCACGGATTGCGAGTGGCAGAGGTGGCATCTTTGCGATGGGAGCAAATAGATTGGAATGGTGGCACAATTTACGTGAAGCGAGTCAAAAAAGGAACACCCTCGGTTCAACCACTTTCCGGTTTGGAGATTCGCTCTCTCCGTCATCTGCAACGAGATTATCCTGCTAGTCCCTATATTTTCCAGTCTTCTCGACTTGGCCCGTTGGCACATGATACGATCGCCGGCATTGTTGAGCAGGCTGGTGAATTAGCTGGTTTGCCTTTCCCTATTCATGCTCATATGCTGCGGCATGGAACAGGTTATTATCTGGCGAATCGAGGGATTGATACCCGAACAATTCAGAGTTATTTGGGGCATAAAAATATTCAGCATACTGTTCGTTACACCGAACTTGCATCTACCAAGTTTCAGGGGCTTTGGGATGATTAATGTTTAAACCCCTTGATTAATTCTTGCCCATCTCCCCCGAAAAAAATCGCTCTCCATGAACACGAACATCTCCACTATCCTAGTGTGCATGAACATAAACACATCCACGATGAATACCATCAGCATAACCACGATGAGGGGATAGCTATAGGCGAACCTCACAACCATCTTCACGAACACACGATGATTATCTATCACAACCATCCTCACAAGAGAGATATTCACCATCGCCATAGTCACTAAATTGCTGTTACTACAACTGCACGAATTCGTATTAAAAGAAATGAGTACATATCAAAGAATGTCAAAAGGACTGGGAGAAACTACTCAGACTTAATAAATCAGTTGTAATAGAATTAAATGGCGGATATTTCTGTTTTCAAAATACTGTTAATACAGAATACATTCCATTGCGGCAAACTGTTTTCAATCCCATGTACCCGTATAGGCATCCAAATCACTCTCACCTGTGAAATTCAGCCATTACGTCTCACCTTCTTGAAACGCTAACTCCAACGAAAACGGTAGGCACCCAGGATTAGCAGCTGCCCACTCGTTGGCTTCTGCAATTAGGGTTTTGTTACCTGAATCGAGATAGAATTGCATTTTGGCACTCTGCTCCAGTCTTTCGCGTTCCCTGCCTCCTATCAAGCGTCGCGCAATTAGGCAATACTCTCTAGCTACACGTTTGGCGTGGGATGCTGCTTGGAGTCGCAACTTAGTCAGTTTCTTCAGTTCTGCCAAAGCGAGAGCGGCTGCTGAGTCGCCTGAAGGTGTACTTTGCTCGCTAACTTCGGCTTTTTGTGAGATTTCAGACGGCACAATTGCAGCTGTAGATGCAGTAAACAGAATACTGGCAGAATTGATCAATAAGTTTTTGTTATTGTAATTTTCAGCCGCGCTGGGGTTAGAAAGGTATTTAAAATCCTTATCTGAAGTACTTTGATTAACGTTTTCAGCTAATTGTATAATATTTGAAGAAACTGATGAATTATCAGAATTATTGGCACCTGAAGTTAAAGACAAATCTTCTGGTTGTAATAAATTCAATTCTTTGAAATTAGTATTAATTTCCTCAGATTCATCTTGTACCTGTGGTACAAACAATTCCCCTACAGACACAGCAACTTCTTCAAAACTTGCTACCGCCTGCTGCCCTGTAGGGGCATCGGCAGCAGGCGGTAAGCAATTACAAAAAACCTTCATATAGAAAAAATGACCGTAATTCCCGATTTGATAACGGTTTTCAGCACCTTGTTTTGCAAATGAGTTTTGAAAACTATTAAATTGCCCGTCATTGCTTGATTGATAAGGGTTTGAGCTATTTTCTGCCCACGGATCTAAGATGTAGCGCGTAGGATGCCACAAATGCAAATGTTTTTGTAGTGTCTCTTGTGAGATAGTTTTGTGAAAGCGGCGCTTGTACTCAGCACGTATCGCTTTTCCTCGTTCAGTAGGCCCTGCTGGTAAGCCTCTATCCCACTCTATTGCCCTTACTACTATCTGGATGCGTTGTTGGGCTTGTTGGCTGCGTTCCCAGTTCTGTTGCTTACGACGGTCAAATGGGATTACGTTGTCTTTGGGTTTATGGATGCTGCTAATGCCTGCGATGGCTTCTGCAAAGGTGTTGGCGAATGTACCCAACAACCTTTCGGGATAACTAATGTAGGCGCTGTACCATTTGTTGCTAATTGTGGATTCTACCCAATGCCGCACTCTAGCTTCGATTTCGTGTTGGTGTCGGCAATATTGGCTGTAGCCAGGGGCGTTAATTGCGGTAGTAAGGCAAAATTCGACTAATTTATCACTCTCTAAGTCTAAAAAGACGATTCCGTACCCTACGAAGATTTGTAGGAGGGTGTTTGTTTGTCCTTTTCCTGTCCAGCCTGTGCTGATGATTTCTTCCCAGTTGGCACGCCACTGTACAATGTTAGCAGATTCTTGCTTGTGATATCTCTCCCGTGAAATTTGTTTTTTGGCTTTGTTCGCTACCCGTTTGAGTTTGGTTAAATCTTGCCGACTTGCGGCGCGATCGCAATAGTCGAGGAAGATAGAAACTGAGTCGCTAATTGGTTGTAGGTCATCATTAAGTAAAAATGACCCGCTACCCGGTTGCATGGGGCAACGGATGGCTTTGTAGTTAGTTATTTGTTTGCCACTATATGGTTTGGTATTGGGGAAGATTTCTAGGTGTCCTTGACGCAGTATAAAGCCTGCACTTCTCAAGGTAATCTCTAGGGCGCAGGCTAGGGCAAAAGTGGGCAGGGAGGAAGCAAAGGTTAGGATCAGGTGATATCCGCCACTAAAGCTGGACTGGAGGATGATGATATCGACTATGCCGATGTCCTCTAACGCTGCTTTGATGCGATTTATGGATTCAATGTTATGGTAGTCGCCTTCTAAGTCTAAATCGATTGTGGCGTAACGAGTTGTGTCGTTAAAGCGCAGACCTACTAGTTTCGACTTGTCTTGGTGCAGGTTCCACAGTTGGGAGGGTTGGAGATAATAATCGATAGTGCGCCATGCTGGTTTTGCACCTTCTACTAAAGAAGGTGCAACTATCGCCCCAAATGGATGCCAAAAGCGTTCTACGTAGCGTTTGCCCACGGATTCGGCGGGCAGGTGGGGTTTGATTTTCTTTTTTGAAGGCTGTGAAAGACTTAATTGGGGCTTGTTCTCGACATCTGAAGAGAAATTTTCTTGGAACATGAGTGACTGTCCTGATGATTTTTGTGCATCAGGTAGCCTCGCTGTTGGTCAAAATGTGTTAGCCTAAATTTGAAATTTTTATGTTTAAGCGGTTGGTTATCCGCTTGTTGGAGACGACTGGTAATCGTCTCGTGGTTGAAAGCAAACAAAGGTTTATACTTGTTTAGGCTTAGACATACGTAAGCTTAGGCTAAGATTTAGTCCAACACGCTTCACCAACAACAATGCGACTACCCAACTTTTTTTTGGTAATTATTTAAATGAGGCAGTTCTAGCGAAGTTGTCACTAAATCGACAAAAGAGTTTTGGGATGACAATGCAAAGCTAGTAACACCCACAAGTGTCACCCCATATTGGCTCTTGTTAGTACAACTGGTGAAGATGAAATTACTCATACTCCACCACCGAGTTAAAAAACAAAAAACAGTCAAATATCTTTATAGGAGTTCAGCACTCAAAAAAGTTAACTTGTACTGTAATCAGTATTGAGATGCTAATCTAGTAAGTAATGTTAAATTGTGGGACAAATTATCTACTAAATTAGCAGCCCACAGCTACCTATGCAGCACGAATTTTATCCTTTTTTCTATTTGTAGATACTTCCATTCCTTTCATTTGGGTCTTATAATCCTCCCAAGTTTTTTCAAATACGTCAGACTCATACATCCGCAACAGAACCTCCTCTTTCTCAGTTAAATTTGGTAGTTTCAATAACTCCGCTAAAGACACCTGAACTGGGAAAACATCACTAAACTTTTGCATTAAGTGAAATATTCTCTTCCTTTGTGACGCAGATGGTTCATCCTGCAATTCTGCATCAATTTGTCGCGGACGTAGATTCACAATTTCTAAGCTCATATTCACTAAATTCCTCAATCCAAACACAACAAACTCATTAGTTATATCAATAACCCGTCCCACAATTTCCAATTCGGGCCGCAGTCTCTTTTTGAATTGATATACTTGGTCAAGCTGGAAACGCCGAAACGGATTGCGATCGCCATTCAGCATCCAAGCAATACCATCGCCTATACTACCTATCTCATCTGCTTCAATCAGGTCTATTACCTGGTAACAGATATCTTGATTGCAAACAAATTTGTACGCTGCATCAATACTTCGGTTAAACTCCATCTCCAGTGCAACAACTGCCTTAAATTTTTCCAGTTCTCGTAATTGAGAAATTAATTCAAAAACTTTCTTGCCCTTGTGATAACTACCAACACTTATATTTAGATTCTCCGAGACCTCCCGAATCACGGGTTTACCCTTCTTTAATTGAGACTTACTCTCATTTATCGAATGATTCAAATTTGAACACTTCGATTCATTCAAACGACGAGCACTCTCCCTTTGTCTTTCTTTCGCTTGGGGACGAAGTACGCTCTCCCAGTACTGCCCCTCGTGAAATTTCTGGTAATGAGTCTTCCCACCTTCCCGGTGGAGATTAAAGTCAAGCACTAGTTTCAAATCTTCTTCAGGCGAACCAGACTCAACAAATTCCACTTTCACAGAGGAAATTAAGAGCTTGCGAGCTATCTGCAAGCGACACTTACCTGCCAATACCACATTCACACCAGTACGTGCAGATACCTTTAAAGATTCAAGAATCCCTTTTTCCGAGATACTTTTTTCTAAAGCGGGACGTTCCTCATTCTCACCATATATTTCTATCAGCTTCGGATGAACAACCAACTCCGTAGGCGAAATATATACGATTGCCGGATTCTGCACAAGAGACATATTTATACTCCGGTTCACAAATTGTCAGTCAAAAGATAATTTTAAGAAGTGAAAATCCCAAAAATAAAGCAGGAAAAGCCTATACAGCAACATTTGCAGCGCTTCTATCTCTTGGGAAAATTGATTATTTTAAAAAATAATTAATTCTTGTAAATACCAAAAATTACCTACCAGAAGATTCTCTTTGAGAGATTTTCTCCCGCAGTAACTATTATTCTCAACCCATTGACAACTAATACAACTGAAGAGATATTTAAGGCACTGATATTGGCACAAAAAGCATCTATCCGAAGAAAGATTTGTAAAACTGTGTAAACTCATGATATGATGTCTCTAGATAACTAAATTGACAAAACAAAATTCCGTCCTGTCTTAGTAACAGGTGGGTTTGTTTTTTTCTCAAAGCTCTGTTTGCACCAGGGCTTTGAGTGAATCTTTAGGAAAAATGGACTCTACAAAAAAAGTATATCAGGCTTCATTCCATTTGGCAAAATTGTACAGTAAAGAGGGGTAAATTTTTAGATGCCTCGTCTTCAAATACTAAATTCTATTGAAAAGCAAGCACTAGAGCACATAGCAGCGACCAGCAGCGATGAAGTTAGCAAAAGAGCGAAAATTCTGCTGGGACTAAACGAAGGCAAAAAATATGTAGCTTTAGCCCAAGAGATTGGCGTAACCGAAAACTCAATAGCAAAGTGGAAAAAAAGATGGACATCAAGTACCATCTTGTCAGAAACCCAGGAGGGGGCGATCGCAAAAGCTAACGAGGTTTTAGGTGTCAACGTCGGTAGACCTAAGAAGTGCAAAAGTACAGAGGCGAGCAAAATCGTTGAAATCAGCGAATGGAGCAAGAACCGAAAACCCAGTCGTTCAAAGCACCATTACCATACGCAGGTAGCTGAGGAAGCTACTCGGAGGGGATTACCGACATTATCGCCAAGAAGTATAGGACGCATCTTGGAAGCTCAACCTCAATAGAAAGAATTATCAAGCAAACACCATCCTATCTCAAGGAAGTAGTTTTGAAATCCCAGTTTTTACCGAGGCTTTTCATCAAACTCTAAGCAAGCATTTCCACAAACTCGACCACTTGAGCAGAAGTCACTTGTTGTGCGATCAGAAAGTCAACGAGTCCATCGAGTTTTTTACGGTTATAGACGGTAGAATAGCCTTGAATCTGGCGTTCCTTGCAGAACTGTCGCAGCTTCCGCGCACCTAAATCTAAAAGCTTCTTCCTCTCTTCGGTAACGTCTACTAGCACAAGTTGTCTGGCTTCATCCGTAAACCTAGTTTCAACAAGTGGCGGTGCAGTTTCAATAATCGAAGATTCTGGTTCAGAAAATTCTTTCTCATTAGAAACAGCACCAACAACAGTCAAATCCCCCTGAGTTTCCAAAACTGGCGACTCTTCAGAAATCACCGCAGCGCTATTACTAACTTGAAGTGATGCTGATTGAGCAGGGATAAAAATCACGTACAAGATTGGGAAGATAATCAAAAACAACTCGATTGGAAACAAAACATCGTTAACAGATTGCACAAAAGGTGATATTGCAAAAGCAGACATAATGTGATTCCTCCATGAATTACTGATGGGCGGCGTTGTAGCGGCTTGCCACCCAGTAGCGGGGGGAAACCCCCGTACTGAGTGAAAGCTTTTACACCTATCCCATCTACCAGCAGGAGGAAGGAGGGTAAATTGCCTTTAAGCAATTAGACGAACCAAGTTTTCCAAAATTTGTAGCTGTTGAATTTTAGAAATTACCAATCCAAGATACAGAAATTGCAAAAATGCGATTTTTCCGACTTGCACCCGCAGCTTTTAGAAACTTCCTTATTCATCCCAGCACTCCAGATTTTTTACTCTTAAGGTAGTTGACGTAACTAACCAAGTTGTAGTTATATTTGAGTTCTTGAGGAACAAAAGTTGAGTAAGGATGCAGCGCTACACCATCACGGCGAAAGCGGTGACAAGGCGCATATATATCAAAAAAGATAGATATCTCATCACCATCAACCTCGATTTTAGCTATGCCCTTAAGTTCCTTCGTAAACTCCGAAACTCGCCCTGATGCTACGTAGTCAAAGACCACTATATTTCGAGTGCGGAAATACTGGATGTAGGAAAGAAGTCTCGCTTCCGTACCAAGCTCAAGCAGTCTATCAGAATGTTTCAGCAAGATACCGGAATAAGAAAAAGAAAACCTACGATTAGCGTATTCATCCCACAAAATAAGGTCGCCGTAAAACTTGCAAATATTCGCCTGATTGGACGATATTTCTCTATTTAAGCTTTCGACAACAGCATCATCTTCAAATGGAAACAATGCCTTACGTTCATCCCATTGCTTATCTGGACAGCAACCATCTTCAAACCATCCGTATGGATGAATGCCACAAACAATATTATTGGCACCATACAGTAACTTACACCCAGCACACACTTGCAAATAGCAAGAAGTAAATTCTTCGCTATTAACTGCATTAACATAGCGTCGGTGTATATCTAAATGTTCCTCTAAAGCTTCACAAGGTAAAGGCTTATATGAGGAAAAGGTTTGTCCAATTAATTTGTCTGGATCAATTTCATCACAGATTACTGTCAAGTCGTCAATGTGGTGAGAACGTAATTCCTCGTAAAGTACCAATTTCCGATACAGTTCTTCCTCAAATCTGCAAACAACCAAGCCCTTTAAATCAGAATACCCCTCAAAATTCATCACCGTGTAAGTGTAAATTGAAGGCAGACAATCAGATTTTTCAAAGCTCTCAGGTTTGGTTAATACAAGCGGTTTCGTGTCAGCTATTTTTGCAGTTTCTCTACTCGAATTAGTTTCCCCCAATTCTTCAACAACACTTAAGAAAGCACCGCCCAAGGAAGCAAAAATAATTCCGGTAAAGCCCAATACAATAGCACCAGTGCCGATAGAGGCAATTTGTTCAGAGCGTTCTTCCTCAACAATTGGAAATCCGCCCCTAGCTAAGTACAATAAACCCAAACCAGAAAAAGTTGCTATAGCGCCCAAACCAATAGCAGTCAAAGACACCATTCCAAAAGCAGCATTAAAGTTCCTCAAGCAATTAAACGCAAACTTCTTCAACATAATTCATCCCTCCAAAATGCAGGTTACAAGGTTTTTAATTACTCTTGCCCCGGCATGAATTGGGATTTGCTGAGAACTACACTACTAACCTACCCCTTACTCTATTAACAACTCCAAAACTATTTAATAGATATGTACTTGTTAATTTTCAGTCTCAGTAGTAGTTTCATTCCCAATGGTGATAGCAAGAGTCGAACTTGCTTTGTTGCTTAAAACAACACTCCACCCGGAGTAAAATATCACCAAAAACGATATTTACAAACAATATATCTACTGTCCAAAAGTCCAAGTATTAGTTTCGTTCAATTCCAATTTTTCAAAATAGTTAGCAAAATCTGGAAAATGGAAATATTCTAGCGGCATACGAGATATTAACAGTAAAGAAAAATTTTCTAGTTGAGCTAACTGTTGTAATCGGAATAAGTCGTGGCTAAAAGTATTGCTAACAAAATGCAATCTATCAAAATTATCTATCACCAGCAGCCTATTATAACCATCAGATAATTCGCTTATGATATTTTGCCAATCCTGCTGGTAGTAAAAACTGAAGCTAATAGGAATAGCGTTGAATAGATGATCCACACTAAAAGGATATTCAAGATTGAGGTAAACAGACTCTAAGTTAATATCCTTGAGTAAACAGTTTTTAACAGTAAGAGTCTTACCAATATTTGGCTTGCCCCATAGGTTAATATTCTTGCCTGCATTTACCCGATCGATTAACTGACGGTAGTCTTTATAACGTAACATTATCGTCATCCTTTAAATCCAATATATCTATAAGTTAAATTGACACTAAATATGTGATTTTTTGGCTATGCTTTTCTAAGCTGTTTCGGGAAAATTGGTTAGATACAATAAAATTATCTAACAGAAAGTCAGGTGATTGTGAAAGTCTCAACAGCACACCATCATCACCACTACTACGATGATAATAATGAACTACAGGTGATTGGATAACTGTCAAGTTATCGTTACGGATTGCTTGTCCTGTAACCAGACCATCCATGATAAATTTGGCGGCAGCAGCTACGTTATCGCTATCTCGTCCAAAATTTTTGAGATACCAATGAAATTCAATCCAAACTGCACCATCTAAACAAAATTCACATTCTCGAACAAATTCACCAATTAAGTTTGTCCAGTACTTCTTAAGTCCAGCGCTGGCTTGCCAACCTGACCGTGCCTGGTTAATAATCTCGTTCATACTAGGAGGTAAAGGCATCGTTAATTCAAATATCATCTTCTTCACCCCCTTTCAAGCTATTTAAAAAATCCTCAACAACATTTCTAAATTTCTTGTACGATCTACCATCTTGACGGGATAAATTGAATACCGCTTTGACAATTTCATCAAGTTGATAGCCTTTTTGATGCAAATTCAAAATTGAGTTTCTTGCTTCCTCATCAAGCTGTACCTTAAAGTTAAAACTGCCCTCAAAATCGGTCTTGGACTGTTTAGTTTTAGTAACAGCAGTAGCTTTAGATTTACCTATGTCCTTACTATTGCTCTCACCATACAAACTAGCGACAAATTCATCAAAGTCTAACCCAGATTTCCATGCAGTATAGGGGTCGTTTTGATTTTTAGCTTCTAGGAGTAATTGCTGGAAGTATTCAGGGTCTTCATCGTCAGCTACATAAAACGCCTGGAGTCGCACCACCTCAGTCGTTTTGTACAAGAAATCTCCGTATCCCAGTAAATAAACTGCACGTTTGTCTTTATCGTCCCCAAGGATAATACAACTGTCTTCAGGGCGAGTCGTAACAAAGGCTGTCTTGGCTGGAAAGTTTGAGCGAATCAACGGATCAATCACGTTTTTATCAGGTCGCTGGGTGTACAAAAGTACGTGAATCCCTGCACCACCCGCTTTTGCAAGCAACTTCATCAGCGCAGTCTCAATGCGATCGCAGTAGTTATCATCAGAAAGTAAATCAAAACACTCGTCAATCAGACAAATGACTCGCGGCATGACAAAATCAGGTGCAAACCGTGAGTTGTACTGTGTGATCGTTTCAATACTGCTGTGGCACTCAAATTCTTGGTAGCGCAATTCCATTTCTTCTACCAAGTAATCAAGCAAGTTAGCGGTAGACTCTGCATCACGCGCAACTGGGGCAACAAGATGGGGTAGCCCATCAAATTTACCAAAGGTCACGCGTTTGACATCCGAAAGTGCCAACCGAACAACAGAAGGTGCATATCGTCTCACCAAATACAAAATTGCTGCTTTCTCAAACTGCGACTTACCACCCCGCGTCCGCCCACCACCCAGGATATGAGTCACGTTGTCGCTATAAAGCGGAATTTCCACATAGGTGCCATCAACATCAACGCCACCGGGGATAGACACCGAATGAATGTCAGGTTCGCCGTCAAAAGTAAAATAATCACGGAAATAAGCAAATTGTCTGTCTAATCGGGGTATGTCAAATACAACTCCTCCAGGCACTACACTCACCATTGGTGCAACTTTTAAGTTTAACTCTTCACCAAGCTGCTGCACTAAGTCATTGCCAATATCTTCTACTTTTTTATAACTTACACCTCGTCCCAGTTTTACCTTAATGCGGTTGAATGTTGGTCCCGTTTTAGCATCAACATATTTGGCATTAATACTAAATTCTTCGAGAGTATCGACTAATAGTTTCCCTGCCTGTACCATAGTTAAAATCTGTGAAGCAACAATCTCATTTGCACCAGTATTTCTATCTAAAGATTTAGGCTCTTTTAAAATCACTGAGCCATCTTCTGTCAGCTTTAAATCTAATGGTTTACCCGTGGCACGCGCAACAAGCACTGCCGTTCGGCAGCAATAGTTTTTAATGAATTTATCTCTAGATTTATTAGCTAAATCAGTAAAATAACTAGTTTGTTTATTGCTTAAAAATAAATTATAAAGATTCTCTTGAACTACTTCATATCCAATCTGCTTAAGATAAATATTTTTGATTGATTCAATGTATTCAAATAAAGATTCAATAGGTGATATATTAACTATCTCAATTATCTGATGATATACGTTATTTTGCTCCCACTGCGATGGCATCCGATTGAGATGAATATATTCAAGTGCATAACGTGCAAACTCGTACTGGTTTAAAGTACAGTGTTCTGCACATATTGATAATATTTCTTCATCATTTGTACCTGCAATTACTGATTCGTATATTACCTGAAATAAAAATTCTAAATTAAATTCTCTAAGCGGACGTGATAATTTTGCTCTAAAATCAATTTGTTGTAGAACAGTTTCAGTATAAGAAACCATTGAGGAAGGTAAAGCTTCTCGTACATTCTCCATAATCTCTTCATTGCTTAAACCATCTTGCTTTGCTTGCATAATTGCAGCCAAAACTTGTTGTTTTTGAGATTCTATCTTATCGTTGTGGGGTACTAACATTAGTAAATATTCACCTCCTAGAAATTTCATTTCTTTGTAATTGCTGCTGATAATAAATTCTCAACTGCGCTAAAGATTTTGGATTTTGATTATACGAGTTACAAATAAGACTGGCCCATACCCTACCTACTTTACATATCGCAGTATCAAACCTTCCTGCTTCAACATCACTTAAGGCATTATTACGACGAATATATTCAATTGCCATCTTGTCCTGAGAAGCTGGACTAAAATCCTTTAAGTTTAACTTTGGCTGAAGGTCATACCAACTTTTATCCAACATTTGATAAGCACCAGCCGCAGTTGAACAAACATTTTTACCATTAATAGGAGCGCACTGTTTCTTTAACGGGTGTGTAGAAAAATTATTAAAAGTTCCATTAAATACTAACTTGCGATAACTTTCTGTGTCACTAGTTCCTGTTTCTGCCCAACGAATTGTCGCTAAAAAAGCACTCAAACGTGGTGAATAAGGATGTGGTGAGTAAGAACCTGTACTAACTCTTCCTGTTAAACTATTTGACGACCCTGAAGAAACACCAGTACTTTGAGAAATTGAGAAATAAATACCCAAAGTAATTAAGGAAGCAGTTGACAGATGAATGGGTTTAAAACGGGATATAAATTGATGGCGAGGACTCAAAATAAACCCAACCAAACCACCAACAATAAACCCAAATTTCCAACTATCAAGTGCCTTACCAAAGCTACGTACCTGACAAATAGTATCCGCACCCTTTGATACCAATCCACATGGCAGTGAAGCTACTCCATAAGAAAATGCAACAGAGCAGGCTGCACCAACTACACCTGATATAAAAATCGGTACAATTTGCATTTCTTTTGCCAATAGCTAAATAATCTTTAACGGTTAGCTAAATATTCGTGTAAATAAGGACGGGGGTTCTGCGCTACACCATAAGAGCGAATTTCAAAATGCAAATGCGGCCCCGTCGAAAAGCCCGTACTACCTACTGCCGCAATCATCTGTCCACGCACAACTTGTTGTCCCTGCTGTACATACAGCTGACTGGCATGACCGTACAGAGTAGATAAACTTCCCTGATGCTGAATAACAGCCGCTTTGCCATAACCACCCTTGTCGCCTGCAAAAACCACTCGACCAGCATCAATCGCATAAATTGGCGTACCCTTGGCTGCACCAAAATCAATCCCCGCGTGAAACTTGCGATCGCCTGTAATTGGGTGTATCCGCCAACCAAACTCTGAGGTAATAGGAGTACCAGCAGCAGTTGGAAAGACAATTCGACGATTATTTAAAACCTGATTACTACGAATAGTTTTTGGTAGTATTAGACCTTGGAGAGATTTAACTAACAGTTGAGATTCAATCCATCCAGAAACCTGGGGAATGACCATAGCTGCAATTAAAACTGAGGTTGCGATCGCATATCTCCAATTTGCACTCGAACTAGTATCGACCGTCTCATTCAAACTAGTTACAGTCGAATTACTAACCTCCTTGTCACCGTCAGTTTCAAAGATTATTCGCATTCCCTCAACGCCTTTTCGCATTAGCAGGAGAAACCTGCCAACAACCAATCTTTACAGTACTCAATACTTCCTCAAAATCATTCCTAGCCACACGGCAATCAGGAGAATTTAGGCCATCCCCAGATGTTGCAGGTTCCCTTAGTTGAGGAGAATAGCGTTTAGGAACAGGAGTAGAAGATATATTCACGCCAGGTGCAGCAGTGCGTACAACAGCCGACGATGAAAACTGAAGCTTTTGTACCAATGCCACAGCATTACGCCAGTTATAAAACTGCAAATATCCCGGTTGTAAAATATCTGCAATCCATACCAGCAGTACGAACCAAAAAATTGCCTTTACCCACATTAATCCAACTGCTTAACCACAGGCAGGGCAAAAGAGGGAACTTCCTTGGGTACAACTTCAATCTTCTTCCCAGACGCATACCCCGGCCCGGTGTAACTGCCATTTAGGAAAAAATTCAACAGCATTATTAACAACCACACTCCCACACCAGCTACACCCACAGGAGATTTAATTACATCTGATAAAAAATATACTGGATACCAGCCAAATCTCCAGGGATTTTGCGGATGGAGCCGATGTGCTTTCCAAATCTCAATGTAGGGAATCTCTATCTGAGGAACCCTCGGCTTATAGGCAGTAGGTGCATTGATATATCTAACTTCTACTGGCTGAGTCTCATAAGTAGTCATGGGAGAAACGTTAGGTTGCTGATTTACTATTCCTCCTTGTTGCTGTACCTGCTGCAACATATTTTGCAAGCGGTTTACAGGCACAATTGCTCCACCTTCAGAATAATCAACATCAAAGTTGCGGCGCTGATTTCTGCTCATAATATGACCTCAAATTAAGTAACTAGCTGGCGGGTTTATCATTTACCTGGGAGTTAGTATCTTCCCAAAAATCTTCATCCTGAAGTTGGGCATAAAACTCTTCTGGAGATAACATTCTAGGTTGATTTTGCACTCCATCTTCAACAAATTGGCTACTATGTACTCGCCCTAAGCCAGAAACACTAGAACGAGGAGAAAATTGAACTACATTCTTGGCAGAGAATTCGCTATTTAATCTCATCCCAGAAGAAGGTGATACTGGGGGCATTAAAGAAGGCTGAATATCAGTATCAGAAGCACCAACATGAAGTTGTCGATTGCCAGGATTAGCCAAGTTATCAGACAGTTCATCTCTTTCTTCAATTGCATTGTTATAGTCAGAAATTCCCCAGCCCAAAAAACAAGCAAATCCAGCCAGAAATATAACTGCACTTATCCAATGCACTCCTGAATTGGGAGATGGCATCATCTCGACGGTCGTGCGAGTTGAACCTTCAAGGGTAGTACGAATAGGGGTACGTTTGACTGCCGCTACAACATTGAGCGAACACAAAGCTATGCAAATTATCGCAGCAGCAAACTTGGCATACATAACATCACCCCCCTGATTTATTAACAGGCTGTTTATTAGGAACTGGCTGAGGTAATTGCTTCTTCATTTGTTGGATATACATCCGCCTTTGCTCCTCCCGTTGGTGTATTCTCTCGCGGATGTCTGCCACCTGTGCCATCTGCTCTACTGGATCTAAATACCCCCGCGCTCGTAACAGCTGTGCCTGTGCAAGAGAATATGGTTCTTGAGCATTCTTAATCTGAATTAGCATTTGATTCAGATCAACCGATGGTTGAGATTCTAAGTTTTGGGCGTAATCAATTGCCTCTAATTTACCCAAAATCAAAACAGCAGCCGCCCCAGTTGGTATCTTCTCCTCAACTTTCGTACCATCGGTTTTGCGGTACCCCCAGTAAAAAGTATTATTTCCAGAAGCCGCTTCTAGTAAAACATCCAGCGAGTTGAATTTAACTATCTCCAGTGCCGGCATATAGTGAAGGCGGTAAAACCCAGATTTATCATTAGCCTGCATCCTGGATATTTCACTCCGTAATTGCTGTCCCCACAATGCTGCCGCCAACTGTCGCCAGCCTGTAAGAGTAGGCGCACCTTCTACTGAGGAGTAACTGGAAAGATGGTCTATATTGTAGTCAGTACGGGAAAGCTTTTCTAAGTACACTTCCCGAATTTGGGAAACTTGCGCTTTTACCTGTTGTACCTCCGATATTTGATTACCTGGAACCTGTTGCTTCCATCCAACCATCAATGCAACCGCCCCTATAACAGACAGCGCACTAACAGTTGAACAAACCGTCCACAGGGTAACATTTACCTTTTTCTTTCTGCGACTTGGCTGTTTATTTCGCACAGGTGTAGGAGTAAACATCGTCCACCCCTTACGTATTATCAACAACCAACTGCAATTGAGGGCGCTTGTTTAACTCTCGCGCGATCGCAATTCCCGCACCACCGACAACTATTCCAGTAAGTAGCAACAGAGGATGCAAGGCAAGGGTCGCCCCCACTCCCAATAATTGTCCCACCATCCCAGAAACACCCAGGTTCATCAATAAACCGCCTGCTGTGTTAACCAAAAAGTCAAATGCTGCACTCATAACTGCTCCCTGGCAATAATGCGACTAAAATCAGTAATTCCCTTGATGAGAGAAAAGTTGATTAGGTTTTTTGTTCGTCCCTGGTAAACCAAATTATTACTAGTGCCAGAATCAAGCCAACTAATTCGCCTATACCCACACCAATCAAAATTGGCTGAATACTCGGAATTTCTTGTCTCTCTTGAGTTGGGGGGACTGCTACCCACGTCCCAATAACAGTACCAGCTACTACCGAAAGTAAATTTATACCAACTGCCTGGGTAGATGTCTTTCTCAAGTTGAGTAAACTCTCATCCCGTATTTGATAGCAGATGGGTAGCATTTGAGCTACTATTTCTTCGGAGATTGCCCGGTTTTCGGCTGCGAGGACTTCAACTGTCTCGGCTGCTGTGTCGATGTACCGACCAACAGTGGATGAGTCTCTTCCCCCCAGTTCACTTTGCCGAAAAAATCGTTATTAATGCGCGAGTTAATTCGCTCTTGCGCTTCATCGTAACCAGGCGGAACGGAAGTATCACCTTCAGCAGGCGAACTGCTCCCATGAAAAACAAATTCTTCTAGAGCAAGTGTCGAAGATTCAAGCACCACCTTATGGCGTAATTCCCCTAACTGAATACCCCTATCTGCATCTCGGTAAAGTATTCCTACAAAGCTGTCGGGCGAAGCTTGTTCTGGGTCTATGCCAAATCGCTGTTTGATATACTCGCGTTTGTCGAACTTATGTTCGCCTACTTCTGATTTGCGATCGCGCATTGCAATCAAGTGCTGGGCAGCTTCTTCAAGGGACATACCTTCACCAGAGGCTGTCTCTTTAAGTTGAACTAATTGCTGTTCAATTGTTTCATCAAGCGTATCATTTGGCTGCAAAGCTAAATCTAACAACCGACAGCAGGTACGTACTACATCAGGCGACACCTGCAAAGTCTCTGCCACTTTGTTGATATGCTTCATTTCGCTCAATTCTCCTAATTACTGCTTGCACAATTGGGTTATTTTTTTCTTCATCAGATATATGCTTAGTCAAAAAGTCATAAAGGCTTACGTCATTGACTTTTTGTAAATAAGCATCTAAGCCACCAGCAGGAATTACCTGCTGTAAGTATTCTTCACAAGTCAACCGCCGAATTTTGATAGCAACGTAGAAAACATCCGCAATCTCGACTGTTGTTGCATCAAAATATCCTCCCCGCTTTCGGGGTTTGACTATACCGGCATAGGGATACCACCGTTGTAAAGCGGCAATGGAAATCCCGTATCTTTCGGCAAGTGTTTTCTGGGTGTAGATAACGTTCTCACATATCATCAAACTCTATTCCAACTGAAAGACTTCATCAATTGAAAGCGAATTAAACTAGCACCTTGCAAAACTGTTTGTAGATTAAAAAATAATTTACAAATCATGTCAGTTTAGTACAGGTATAGCTCAACTCAAATAAAACTCAATTTCAGTTCATGTCCTAATAAACTGCACAATAGCCAAGTTACATACTGCCTATTGATAATGCAAGCACGTTTGTATATATGAGTAAAAAAATAGAAAAATAACTCTTTTGGTAAGAAACTGCTCTAACAGAAATATATAACGTGATGTGCTACTTAATAGTCTGTGACAAGTTCATTGAACTTTTACCCATTTATCTTGCCGTATCGTGTTATGAAAAGGGAGCATCCACTTTTGGAAGATATACAAAATCTGGGAGAATATAAGAACAGATAAAATAGTGTGCATACCTAACTATGAGCCAGGATAAACAGGAACGGATCAAAGCCTGCTTAAAAGAATTGGCAATACTGTTGTATGAAGAAGTAAACAAAAGTAAGCTGACAGACCTTGAAGGCATAGAAAAAATGAAAATACTTGACTTCACAATCTGATGACTGCAAAGCTTATTCTTCTTGAGAAATAGCCTGCTGCTGTTTCTTTACCGCGCGCGCTATCAGAGGAGCTTTTTTTTCTAATCCTTGTAGAGTCAAATCCCCATCCAAATAAAGTTGATACCATTGTTGACGCTGGCGCAAGACTCTTTCATCATCCCGTAACCGCAACCGTTCCAAAGTAAATTCTGCCTTTTGACGTTGTTGCGGAGGAACTTTATCTGTTAGTACTAATTGTAGAGAAGGAAGCAAAATTTCAAACCAATCTTCTCCCAAATCAAAAGGGTCAAGTACCTGGTCATCAAGTGTACCTTTACTACTATTAATCCAAGCAGAAGCAAAGCGTAAATTGCTCCATTCGTAAGCTAAATTGCGATAATTTTCACGGCTGCGATAATGGTCTACTGTACCAACTGGTTCATACATAACGCTATAGCCACACAGATTATTAAATCCATCAGCTAAATCACTTTTGAAAGGCGACCAATAATCTCTGGTTCCTTTTTTAGGGTTTGGATTTTTTGCCAACCAAGCATTTCCTGTTTGTCGCACTTTTTTATCAAAATCAGGTGGTTCTGGAGGAGGATTAAATGGCATCATCTGTGTTATACCCCTGATAATCCAGAATTTCTTTTCTCCGTTGTAACTATCCAACGGGGCCAAAATGGGTCATGTCCTGGTAAAACTCTTTGAAGTTCCTGATGAATTTGTGTTGGTATTCTCAGATTTTCTGGAAACGTATTCATATCATCATCACGCATCCAAGCCTCTGCTGCTTCAATTGCGATTTCTGCTTCTTTGGAACGGGCTTGTTTGAGTCCAAAAATGTCTGAGGTTAACCATCCAACTATGTCCCCTTGTTTTGACCAAGGTACTTCGTCAAGGCTAACCTCTCTATCTTGTAATTTAAATAAAAATAGTTGATCTTCTTGCTCATTAAAATTTGGTTCTAATGAAGCAAGAACAAGTGGAGAATGAGTAGTTACTAAAGCCTGCATCTTCATCCTGGGTTGTAATTCTGTCACCACAGACAAAATAGCTGGTAAAATCACCCTCTGCCAACGAGGATGTAAATGAGATTCAATTTCATCAACTAGTAAAACTATCTGATTTACTGGCTTTTGTTGTCGCAATTCCGAAGCTTTTTTATGTTCGTACCAAGTCCACACTAGTAAATAAGCTAGTCCCAGAATACGCTTCATTCCGGCTGATGTTTGAGTAACAGGAACATTCCCGTAAGGTAGGTTAACTGTAGGAATATCGCGCACGTCTTCAATAGAAACTCGCGTTGTTTCTCCCACTTCTATCCATTCGGAAGGGTGAGGTGCAAGTTTTTTAATGACATTAGAAAAGAGTTCAAATGGATATTTATTCGGTTGATTCTGCCATGTAACCCAATCTTGAATTAGACCATTACAAATAACTTTATCTTTTGACTTTAATCCATTCCAAAGTGTATTTGGATTAAAATTATAAGCAATATCGCGTTGGCGAGCTGGGTCAAAAACAGAAAAACTACCATCAACCCGCACATAAATAACTACCTCTTTTAATAAAGGAGGCATTTGTAAATTACGCCATTGCTGTTCAGAAAAATCAAAGTGGCTCTGATATTCTCTTATATTTTTTTTATTGCTAACTACGGCTGTAATTTGCGGATTTTCACCTCTGACTCGCTGTGGGTACGCTGGTTGCTCTGCCCAATTTGTAGTCATCACCCACCATGCAATATCAAGTAAAAAACTTTTACCTAAACCATTATCACCTGTAAATATATTGAGCCTATCGGCAAATGCGACATCAAAATGGGCAGCTGGACCAACTTGTTGGAGGTGAAGTTCTTTTAACATTTGGCTCTCATACACAAATTTATATTGATCAACTTACTTCTTATAAATTAAAATTGGATAGCTCAATAGCAGCTAATCATTTTTAATGAATCCCTACAAGATCCTTAATCAGACTGAACTTCAGTGTGTTAGTGATGGCATTACCCGACCCTTACTAGAAAATTGCGAGACTGCCTCACATATCCTGATTTTAGTCTGGCCACAACTTGGGGATTTTGATAGCCTTGAATATGCATGGTGGTTACAGCGCAAAGCTAAAAAATTGCCTCCTGAAAAACTCGCTATTCGTGCAGTGGGAATTGGCTCACGCACCTCTGGAACAAGATTCTGTCAATATACAGGATTTCCACCCGAAAATTTATTTGTTGAACCCAATGCAGAACTACATCACCAACTTAAACTTTATTCAGGTCTGAATCTGACTCTACCTGGACTTTCTGTGTCTCATCAAGCTTGGCTAAATCTAATGTTAATGTGTGCAGGGTTTGGAAGTCCAGGAACGCTAAGAGAAGTTTTTCGGGGATACAGGGGAGATCGTCAAGCGCCTCAACTCATTGAAGATGATGAAATTATTCAAGGTACTCCTCTACCTGCTTTTAAAGGCTCGTTTTTCCGATTAGCTGGCCCAAATGGTTTTCAACGTCCCTTTGAATTAGCAACTCTACGGCTACGTAATATGGTGGAAGTTCTGAGCAATTGGTACACTTATGTACCAAATTCTGCCTACTTAACTCAGCGTGGTGGAACTTTTTTGTTTGATAGCAAAGGCCAGTTACTTTACTCTCATCGAGATCCAGGAATTCTGGGCTTTGCTGCTAATATGAGTCAGCCTCTATCATTTTTATCCTTTATCGAAGCAAATAGCTTTACGATGGGTGATGCGTAAAGCCCCCGAATGCGCTTTGCTAAATTTGGGGGATATAAGCGAAAGATAAAAACGCCCACAAAGTTACTACAAAGTACTTTAGTAACTTAAGTCGATTTCAAGAGTGTATTCTCCATGTCTTGCCACAACACCACAGATAAAATTACTCAGTTGGGGATGTTCAATTGTTTAGCGTGATTCACTAATCTATGGAATGATCTTGTTAATTGCCGCTTGGGACTAAATTCAATTGATTTTAATAATCCGTGAGCCTGCTAGTCGTGAAGAAATAGACGAAATGGTGAAAACTTGGGATGTATTCATTAAAATAGCAGTAGACATCGAACGCAAAATTCTTGCAGGTGGTGGCGTTCGCCATTACGAATGCGAACAAGAGTTACTCAAAGACGGTAGCAGACAACGAGATATTTGGGGTGTGGATTGGTCTCCTTTGACTCAAGAAATCGTGTTTGAGTCAATCATCAACATTCGCCCAAGCCAGAATAACCGTAGTATGATAATACAGTCTAACCAAATTCGAGAACAAGTTAGCCAAATTACCAAGCAATTGCTAGGAGGATTGTAATGCCTAACTGGAGTGCAATTGAAGCGAGTTTTTTACGTCAACCCCACGCGCAACAATTAGGAGAATTGGCAGCTAGTTTGGCACGCCTTAACTCTTGGTCACAAAAGAGTGCAATTCGTGAATTAGTTCCAATATTGTTGTCAGAAAGTTTGTTGTACGTGTCTTTAATACAACAAAAAAGTGAAATAAATAATGTTGAATTAAATCAACTCCAAGACTTATTACAAAACTGGATTAATGTTTGGGACAAATCAATGGAAATTACAGATATTGCATCTGTTGCGTCTACTTGGTCACAGCGAGTATTGGAGATGTCGGGTTTGCTAGCTTCTGAATCTATGAGTGCATAGTCTCAAGTAATGCACTTGACCACTTGACCACTGCGATCAGCTACGCTGGGCGGTTACGCCATCGCTCCTCGGTAAATACTGCTGTATCAAGAGTCGGCATTCGCCTTATCATCAGTGGTAGAGTATTTAGAGATATAGCAATAAAATAATTATTTTTATTTGGTAATTAATTAGATTTTGCTACGAGATTATGAGAATACTACACAGCAATTTGCTCCCAGCTAGAATTCTCCTCAAGAATATTTTTTTCATCTTGAGATAGTATTTTAGGTTGCATTTGCTGTAGGTCACGCAGTACCATTTCGGTATCCTCAGCATTAAATTTATAGTACTCAGTTAAACTCCCTATGGGATGATTAAAGCTTTGATAACGGTGTTTGAAATATAATTCAATATTTCCCCTGTGTTCCCAAGTTCCTAATACTTTAATAGCAGCACTCGAATAATGAGCAAGCAAATTAATTTTTACTTCTGCTACTCGCTTGAGAACGGGTCTAGTGGTTACTCCTATTTTGTAGATAATTTCAATATTAGTTTCAATCTCTAAAAAATACAGACTAGAAGATAGAATACGTTGAAGTTGAGCGCGATACAGCTTCAAATCAGTAAATCGATATGCTAAATCTGGAGCATTTTTGTATTCGGCGTGTTTAAAAGCTAGCTCAAGTTTCAGCAGTTTTTTAAGTAATAGTGGCTCCTGTACATCATTGAACCGCGCAAACTCTAGCGCTCCAACGGGAATTTTACCTAAATCACTAAATTCATACTCAGGTGGGGTTAAGTATAGGTTTTTTCTTAACACTCCTGCTTTGAGTAAACCAGAAGTAATTAAGTAGGAACTAATAGGGTAATTTTTGGCTCCGTACTCCTGCCAAAGCAGCTTTAACTGTGCCAAATCTTTGCCAGATAATTGAACGTTGAAATTGTCATAGAGTGGCAGAGTAGGGAATTCTCGGTTAGCTATGGGGCGGCAGGTTTCTTCATTATGAGCAAAATGATGCTCCTTCACCTTGCCTTTTTTAGCAGTTAGACTGCTATTACAGTAAGGACACTTAAGTGAAGTCTTGCCCCTGTTGATATCTTCAATACATATCAAGATACCTTCTTCATTTACACCATATTTTAGCCACATTGCCACACCATTACTGAATAGTTAAAGTTGCTCTTACTAGTGTGCTTTAACTTTTCCAATATGTCTCTATTTTCTGGATTAATATAATGTTGATTTTAATAATTAATGCACCAATTAAAAGCCCCTGCAAGGTTGGAGAGGTAAAGTAGTTTTTCAAAGTCTGTACTGAAACTATGCTTTATTCAAAGTTGCCAATACCCATCATGTAATAAGCAATAATAGCAGTACCAAAGGGTTGCAGGGAATTGATATTTATGGGATTACTGGGTAAAGTAATTGATGTTTCACTTTTGTTATAAGTAGCTGTTTGATTGTTAGCGATTCTAGGTAGTAAAATAGAACCAACAAGATTTGCAAAATTGAGCGGGTTAGCGAGTTTCATAGGTGATTCTGTGTTGGTTATTGAATATATATATTTAACTGAAATAATCTAACAACTTATGCATCACAGTTAATCATTTGTAGGTGCGATCGCTCTTTTTTCGTCTCTACGAGACGCTACTCGCGTTCGCTTCAATGAAGAGCGATATAGCTGGCGCTTACCACAATTCCTGTTATTCAATTTTTTATTCCTGAACCACCAACTCTTGCAGCAAGGTATCATTTATCCTTTGTGCCTCTTTCCCAGTACTTTCCTTGATGTCAAAAGCCTGCTGCACCACAGCTTGAACTGACTCTGGCAATGATTCAAATTTTTCCGAATTGAGTATAACGATGCGGCAACCTAGGTAAGGCATAAAATCAGTAAAGGGTTCCATCCCCGATGTAATCAGAGTTTTGCTAAGTTCCGCGATGGGATGATGAGGCTTTTGGTTGTCCTCACTGCGGTTTATTTCTGATGCCATGTAACCGCAAAACCAACTCAAAGTGTCAATATCTTTCTGCAATGCTGCCAAAATACCCGTTACTACTCGTTGGTTGAGGTTGACAGGTAGATAATCAAAGATGCTGTCTAAGGCTTCTGGGTGTCGCTTGTGGCAATAACGCACCGCAGATTCAATAAGTTTATCGATTTTAGTAGGTTGAGATTGCCCAAATCCCTTTGCACACATGGCACTGCCTCAAAATTTACGTGCTGGAAGACGCGATTTTAACAGAATTAGTGGGGCGATGAGCAGGAGCCGGGAGTACATTTATTATCGTTGATTACTTAAGCAAACCGCACCTAAGTGCGTAGGCGTAGCCCGCCGTAGGCATCGCTTCTAGACGCAATCATTGTCTAGCAAAAGCCAAGTCACTTCAACGATATCATCAAAGCTGTCAATCTCCTGAACAGTCTTCTTCATCTATCCAATCTTCATCCCAGAGAAGTTCATTGTAAACCTTAGTAGCTTGAGATATTTTTAGGTTGTGAGCTGCTGTCACACAATTTCTTGGTTGCCAGCCAATGAGGGCATATCTCCCATGTAAATGTCTGACAGCATTCTTGCAGTCATTAATTACTGGAATATCTTCTTTGATGTATTTCCGCAATTGGACTCCTAAACGAATTGCCTCCATTTCATAATTTTGAAAGTAGGGTTCTTCAACATCAGGTGTAGAAATCAGCAATGCTCTCACCCAGGCATGATTTTTATAGATAGCCTTCGCTACAACTAAATTGACTTGTTTTGGTGTCCAGTTGCTCCTTTGTAAAAATTTATCTATTGCTGATTCATCATCTAAATCTATATCTACGTTAGATTCTGAAAGTATTTCCGAGATATCTGTATTTTCTAGAAACAGTTCGTACCATTCTTGAAATGTTTCGGGACTAAATAGTTTTCTCGCTTCTTCAAATGAAATTTTCTCCCATCCAGCATCTGTAACTATTTCGTTACCAGTCTTTGCAATGAACAGATTTTCTTCTTCTACCATCCAAGGGAAGGATGTATTGTAATGTTTTCTCTTTCGTTTACCCATTGAGCCATTGCAATGTCTATCGCCTTGCCGCCTAAACGTCTACGCACTCAACTTTAATGCTATCGTTGATTATTTGGTAGGCTTCTTTACCAAAGAGCAACTCCTGTTTGTGACAGTACGTACACTACAAGAGTAACGTATTATTTTTTGCCTATGTTTATCAGGAGTATCACCCACAAAAATCATCCACCCGGATATCCCGCCAAATGTCAGAAATCTGCCAGCCAGAGTTGCCAACAGACTGTACTGGAGGATTGTCAAAGAATGGAATATAGTCAGGAACTCTAGCCACTGGAATTGCTGCTGGTTGCTCATCAACCACAGGGGCTGAAGAATTGACGGTATCAGCTTGAAGATTTTGGTCTTCAGCGTGTTGGATTTCCATCATTTTCTTCAGAGTCAGCTTGTCGGATTTTTTGATGATCTTCATGTCTATTCTATTAAAAGTTTTCATTCACTGCTCCCCAAAGGCATTGGCTGAAAATCTGGATGACAGCAAAGTTGTGAGAAATTGGGTGTTAATAATTGCACGAAATAAACAAGATACAGCAAATCTATGGAAAATACGAGTCCCTTGCTGAGGAATTTATCTTTTTCGATACAAATTTCTTTTTCGTGCAGATGCCACAATATTTTACACAGATGTTTTGGGCACTCTTTAGCTTCATAGGAACCATTGATTCCCAAAATCAAACTGGAAAGGATTTTTTGCAGACAGGGAATTTTGATAACAAGCGTAGGTGATGATGATCCCAACCCACAGTCTTTTTAACTTTGACTTGATTTTAGTTCCATCTAAGGTATCTGGCTCAAAGTGGCTTTGTTACTGAGATAAAATTATTCAAGTTTATTTAAATTCAAAAATTTAATTACTCCTGGTATATCTAGCAAATAATTGCTAACCATCTCTAGAGAATACACTTCTGGCAACGCCCTCTGAAACTTACTTAGACGATATTCTGGTAATTGCGAAAGGATGAAGCGCTGGGTAGCTGGAGCTTCCCAAAAGGTAGGAGTACTCATCTGAGCGATCGCTAAACTTAAAGTTGCATAACCAACACTATCGCCTTCAATTTTTAACTTGAAGTTGTCAGAGATAATCTTCCAATCATGGTGAAATTGCAGACCGTATTTAAGGGTGTGATTAACTTGTCCACCTGCGAAAGTCCACCACAGCGCCCGATCTGTTTCTAATTGGATGCTTGATTGAACTTCTGTCTGAATCATGTGTTTGATCAGTATTTCAAATTCTGAGTGGGTTATGCCTGAAAAATCAGGAACTACTGAGAGTTGCCCCCAGCAGCGTTCTGGGCTAATGCCACCAAATTGGAGAGTAAGTGCTAGTAGCTGATGTACAAGTACGGCCCATGCGCGTGTCTGATTCGGTATAGATTCGACCCAGCCTTTCTTCGCTAGTTCAATGATGGCGATCGCTTGCAAAACGGCCATGCTCAGGAGCGTTCTTTATTTGATGAGGTACTACCAACTGTTGAAGAAGATGATGTTTGGATTGCAGATCGTAATTTTTGCACACTCAAGTTCTTATTCGGTGTTGCCGCTCACAAAGGCTACTTTATTATTCGACAGCATCAAAGTATGCCTTGGCAAGCAACTGATGATTTCTGGTTAGTAGGTCAAAGCGATAGTGGTACTGTATTTGAGCAAAACATCGTCTTGAGTGCCGATGATGGTCAACTGTTAAAAGCACGACGAATTAAGGTCTGTTTGAAGCAGCCTAATCGTGACGGGGACAGAGAAATTTTAATTCTGACAAATCTGCCGTCTGAGGTTGCAAATGCAATGTTGATAGCGATTCCCCCTGAAAAATGGTGTGTTTTTCAGAACATCACCTTCATAGAATTATCGCAACTTCTCAAACATCTGGCAGGCCATGTCAAGCTGAGGGCTTTTCGTCGTCATCCGCGAGGTCTTAAAAAACCTCAACCAAAGCGGACTTATCTCAAGAATCGACCTCATGTCTCAACTTTTAAGATTCTAAACCAGAAAAAACTGGAAAATAACACACCTTGAAAGGGCTAGTCCTAATTTTGTTAACTGCAAGTAGAATTATTTACAAAAATTTTGCAGATATATTTAAATCCTCTGCTATCTAAAAGATATAGCTTCTGGTGATGGAGTGCTGATTTGAAAATCTGAATCGTAAGGCGGGAATTTATGCGAGCCTCTCAAAGGGAGGAGCTTCGTCGCTAACGCAGATTCGTTGATTAACTCGATTCAAATGAGTATTCTATCGTTGAAAAAATAACAACATTCCATGTGGGTTATCTAAAAATACATCTTTATTACTATTGTGATTTTGCGATTCATCCCCTTGCAAATCTTGACTTGAAAGTGAGTACACATCAGTTGCAACAAGCTGATATCCTTGAGTATTGAAATAACCAACTAGTTTATCAGGCATGACATGAGATGCGCCGTAACTTGGTAACAAATTATGTTCAATTTTATCCTGGTCTAAAATATTTAATTGCACAACACCTGTACGACAAAATATATCAAAATCAATCGACTCGATTAAGCCACTTGTAGTAATTTCTATTGAATTTAATTCCATCGCTAGTTGCTCTATACTCGCAAAATTCCGCGACCACGGGTTGCCCATTAAAAATAGCCTTATCGATATTGCTTCTGGCTGCACCTTCACGATATCAAGTAATGTTGTTGTAACCGTATGTGGTTGTAAGTAATCTAATACTCCATGAACCGAAACTAGCCGCAGGCTATTTGGAGCGTAAAGTTTTGTCAATTCTAGTTCTGCTAGATTGCGATCGCAAAAATAATTTAACTGTAGGTTTGGGTATTGGCTGCGTAAAGCTAAAAACTTTTCTGGCGGCTCAGTAGCAATGTCGTAACAGTCGATTGTCGGAAGTTGGTAGCGCGTCAAGTCAACTCCCTCAAAACCAAAAAAAACTTCACGTTCGGCAAAACCTGCACCCAAGATAGCTGCACTATCACCGTTACCTGAAAGAATCGCTTCCCAAGTCAGGGGATAAACATTGGGGGTAAGCTCCAAAAGTCTAGCTCGACTAATCTCTAGAATATTGCCACTGCCCTTGTTTTCTAGGAATCTTACTGCCATAAAACCTCGCTATATTATGAAACAACCTTGGGACGACTGATTAGGGTGATATCTTTACCTTCGCCCAAACGGTACACTTCTGTGCGATCGCCAACATCAATTTCAAAAAACCGATAGCTTGTAGTAAACCGCGCCCACGGTGCCAAAGGATTAATTTTTGGGAGATTGGTTGTTGCTTGGTAAGTAATTTCAAACCCCGCTCCCCCATCTTGCTTGAACATCTGCAAAAAACATTCGTAGTCTCTAGCGTGCCAAAAATCAGTCGTTCGGCGACGCACCACATCTTGTGAGTCAGAACTCATCGCCCGTGCTGCTGATGCGGACACGATTAATTGCAAATTGTCAGACATTCGCGTTAAAGCAAGTTTCTTGTCTGGGTTTGAAAATATTTCATCAACAATTGGTATAAGCTCAGGGTGCAAACAAGTTTCGGCAATGTAAAACCCTGAATACTTGCTGATATCATTCTCAAATTCCCGATCAACTAGTCTTTCTGAATCACAACTAACCGACTTTCGTAAGCTCGCAAAAATCAAGTCTTCGTATAACTTCTGCTGCGATGCTGGCGTTGCTGCAATAATTTTGAATGCAGACCCACGCATCCCCTGAATTCCTATCAAAGCACAGGTACAATCGAGGGATGCCGCCCACATTGCTAGAAATTTTCGATAGTTGGTATAAAGCATTAATGCTTCCTGGTAGTCAGGAGCTTTAATTTTGAGTAGATGCTTTACTGGGTTGGGTTTAATTTCCCATCCAGGCTTGCATAGTAAAGCCCATAACGCAGAAGAATCTTCAATGGCATCCATGCATTTATGCCCCAAGCTTATTAATGACAATTATTGGTCTGTCCGTTTTTGTCAAACCTCATGCGGGATATCAAATCCTTAAGATGCGCTGGGTCTACACCAAACCTATGAGCAATGTCATACTCCTCATCTTCAGTTGGCGGTGCATTTAGTGTAAGTAAATGCTCCAAAAAAGGTTGCGACCCCCCTAAAGGCAAACCATCATCCGTAAAAGGTAACCTATGTTCGTGCATTGACTGCTCAAATACCGCAGGGCGGGTATTTTGTAGCCACGCTACAACCTCACCAGGTTTTGGCGGCTCTATCCCCAGTCGATCGCATTCTTCTAATAACTCGTTTGATAATTGCGATTCTACTGCGGAGACGCTGTGCGAACGCACCACCAAATCCTGCAACCACTCTTGTAGCTTTCCTGTCTCTGGCAGTTGCCAACCCAGCGTCTGGCAAGCAGCTACAAACTCTTGTCCAATAACAGCTTCCCTATGCAAATTTTTCAGAAATGCAGCATACTCGTCTTCCGATAAGACATTAAGCTGCTGCTGAAAAAACTTTTGAATTTCTCGACTTAAGCGAAATATACGTGATGCCTGAAAATCATTGTCTTTCTTGATACCCTCAATATCACCCAAGCCAAGGGAGAGATTATCTACAAACCAAACCCCTACCTGGCCCACTTCTGGTACTGATAAACCCAAGGATTCACACGCAAATATCAGTTCTATGCCCAAAGAGGTATAACCAGAAAACATCTGCTCCAAACTACCCGGTTGAGGAACCGGCTTACCACTTTTTTGAGCTAGGTCAACTAAATCTAAACCCAAATCAACTAAACGCCTTAAAGCTTTCGCCAAAGTGCCACCCAATATCGGCAGTAAATCATCTACCTTTTGCCGCACACCGGGCGCAAGGGTAAAAGATACTCGGTCAGTATCCCCTCCAGAAAAGCGTTCGCGCTGATTTGACACACGTTTTTTGAACTTGGTTTATCGAGGTTTCTCTTCAGTTTATAGAAACAACAGGGGTTTTAGTTACAAACCTTAAGTTTTATATCAAAACCTATATCGCTAGAACAAATAAACACCTCACCATCAATAAACCTTGTAATTTTAGTGATGCACTAAATCTAATTAGTACATCACTAAATGTTAAATAATATTAATTTAATGCATCACTAACTCGGCAAATCGGTAAACTTTACCTAAAAAGCACAAAAGAAGGGCTTGAGATAAATCGAGCTAACTCGGTAAAAATCGTGCAAGAGCTAATAAAGATGCCAAAGAACTACAAAATACTAGAAGTACTACCAAAACAAGGACTAAAACCCAGACAATTTCTACGCCACTGTTTTGATATCGCTGAACTCACTCCCAGAGAACTGCTCGAAGAAGAAACCGACTCACAATACCGCAAAAAATGTATCACTGTACTATGTGCAGTCTTAGGTGTACAAAGACCAACAGTTCGCAAGTGGGGAAGTGATCTCAACTTTGATGGGATACCCAACTACTCCAAAGTTTCACTTGCTTACATTCACGCTGCCGAAATCGTGCCAAAGCAGCTAAAGAGCATCTTGAGAGGAGAATACAACGCACCGGAAGTAAATGCTCAAACATTTCTAGAAAAAATACTCCTTCAAGGGTTAACTGAACAACAAGTACTACAAACTGTCTCTCACGCCAATTTTCGCGCAACGTGTGTCAAAACTCTCACGCAAGTATTACATATTGGCACCAAGTCAGTCCAAGATTGGGGTCAGGATATGTCGTTTCACAAAATGCCCAAAATTCATAAACACACCTTGGGCTACGCCTTGGCTGCTATCTCCAAATCATCATCAAAAAACTTGCAGAAAGCAGCTTGACTTATTTAACTAGTCGAATTAGCAAACTTGGTCTTAAAGATAAGACCGCGCATATTAGTGCATGAACAACATCATGACTACAACAACTTTTGCAAATAATTCATACATCGAGCAGCATCAGGTAGACTCCAATCCTACCACCCACATAGAGCAAAGTACCCTAGAGTACCTCCATATGGCTTTCTTACTCTACGAGTACAAGCAGACTTACACCAAAAAAGAATATCGCGCACTGTTAGAAGAGTACGGTTGGGATAAGGGCAGTGGTGAGGAAAGGCGATCGCTCCGAATTGCCGAGAATTTTCAAGCATTTATCAGTTGCCCGGAACACTTGGCGGTTTTACCAATATCGCTACTACTTCGGTTATGTTCTGTGAACTACAAAATCCTAATTGATGAATTGAAAGATATTTCTATTGGTGGATTGACTTGTGGATTAGTGTTAAAACTGATTGAGAAAAGAAGATTGTTTCTCAAAGCCATGAATCAAGAAAGAAAAGATGGCAACTGGCGAGCAACACCAGATGGAAATAGATACTATACCTTCGGCAAAATTATGGAGGATGACCACCAAACAGGAGTGTTTACCGAGAAGTTAATAGAGGAATTGGGATTGTCACCGCAGCGAATTGTCAGAAAGGCGATCGCTGATTTATATGAAAAGCATCAAGCTGAGATAGCCAAGAATGAAATCGGCTCTTTTGAAGAACTAATCCCTTGTGAACAACTCACTGACACCATAGAAGAATTGATTGCTGTCAACGATGAAAATATCGTCAACCCAACAAACCTTGAGGTAATGCAGCGAGAACTTGAAACCTTGTGGCAAAGGGATACAGAAGAATATGACTGCGAAGAATACCTGGAAGAACCTGAAGAGTCAAACATTGACTTTGAAGAAGATGAGATTCAGGCAGTAGAAAGTACATTGGCTGGGATGTTCGGTACAAATGAAGTCCCAGCAACTGATGCAGAAGTCCTCGCAGACATATTGCGGAAAGCTTCAGATTATTCCTCAGTGCGCTGGGGGCTATGGCAATATCAACAAGCTAAAGAAGAAGCTTGGAAGATCCTCTCGGATTCGGAAAGGAAATTTGTATGGCAGATGCTTCCAGAAGCAATCAAAAAGCTTAGTAATGCCAAGCGTGAAGGGTTGATTGTCAACTTTTATGAGATGGAGTCAGGAGGAGTATATAAAGTCTTTACTACAGATTACCCACTAATAGAAGAAACAGTTAGTAATAGTCGGTTAGACAGATGGCTGGCAGATTTGAAAGTCAGGCATAACTCCGATTGTAATTGACATGTGTTAAAAGCCAAGTGCAAAAAATTAACATTAATTAGAATCTCAATGAACTCAACAGCAGCAAACAAAAAAATAGCTGTTAGCCTATTCTCCGGGGTGGGTGGATTTGACTTGGGATTTAAAGCAGCAGGATTTGAAATCGCGATCGCTATTGATAACAATCCCATCGCCTTAGCAACATACCAACATAATTTCCCGCATGCCACAGTCTTGTGCAAAAACATTCGGGAAGTGACAGGGGAAGAAATACGCGCCCATATTCAGGCGAAGTACATCAATTGGGACGGGGAAATTCATGCCGTTTTTGGTGGCCCACCATGCCAAGGATTTAGTGTTGCCGGACTGCAAAATGTTGAGGATGAGAGAAACTCGTTGGTAGGGGAGTTTGTTCGGCTAGTGTTGGAACTCAATCCTCTAGCTGCAATCATGGAGAATGTGCCGGGGATTGAAAATCAGAAGTTTGGCTGCATTACTGCTAACCTCCAAGCAGTGCTAGAAGAACATTATTTCCTTAGCAAATGGAACCTGAACGCTTCAGATTACGGGGTTCCGCAAGCTAGAAAAAGGGTGTTTTTTGTTGCATCTAAGTTTGGAGAAATTATACCGCCAAAGCATCAACCTCAACATACAGTTAGAGATGCGATCGCGGACTTGTTGCCAGTCCCCCTACTCCCCAAGCAAAACACTCAAGAATGGCATCCAGATTGGGTGAAGGGAGAATATGCTAAGTATCTTGAAAAAATATTCCCAAATCTTGGTATAGTAACTAACATTAGAACGGGATTCACAGCGACAACACATACACCAGAAGTAATTCAGCAATTCATCAACACTCCCCCAGGTGCGAGAGAAGCTAAATCTAAATCAAAAAAGCTGCAATGGGATGGATTCTGCGTGACGTTAAGAGCGGGGAGTGGCAACCGCACCGCATTACGTCCCCTTCATCCAGAACAGCCACGAGTTATCTCAGTTAGAGAAGCTGCTCGCTTACACAGTTATCCTGATTGGTTTAATTTTAGTGAGGCAATACTCCACGCCCAAAGAGAAATCGGAAATTCGGTACCCCCATTGCTTGCATATGCTGTGGGAATGCAAGTTAGAGAACATCTAGAATGTAATACCAGTTATCAGATTAATTGCCAAAATTGGCAAAACTGCCTATTTTTACCAATTTCTTGCAATTTTAAGAATATATCGGTTTTTGTCAATGAAATGCTGTCTTTAAGCGGGTTAAGTAAAATCAGCAAAGAGCGATCGCCTCCACGTCTGGCTAAAAGAAAGCAAAATTTGTTACTTGTCTGTAGGTCTGACGAGATAATAAATGATTATTTTAACCGCGAATTGTGTGCGTCACTCTGGGCAAGAAGACCACCAAACAAGGGTACTCAGACAGGAATTAATTGATGGATATGGGCTACTTCCCCAACAAATTCTCCGTGAAGCGATCGCAGATTATCACGCCAAAATCAAATCCCAAGAAAAAGAGCAGTCCCAGGAAGTATTAGCTCTAACAACAGCCAGAGAAGCAGGTTTAATTATTGACTACTATGAGTTGGAAAATGGCTGGCTTCAAGTATTTATTGCAGGTGAAGATAAGCCTGTAAGCATTAGTAAATCAAATGTAATTAGTTGGGTACAAGAACAAGAAAAACTCAACTGCGTAACTACGTAAACCACCACAATCAGCTAACGCCTCAGGTTTCAAAATAATCCTAAAAAAAGCATAAATGGAATTGTCAGGAAAAATACCCTCAATTCCTTGCTGCTACATGATTGAGCTATCTCGTCCACTTGGAAATGAGAAACATCAAGCTCGTTATTACTTAGGTTCATGCGCGAACCTCAAGAAAAGATTTCAGCAGCATCTACAAGTATCTGGAGCAGCATTTACTCGTGCTGCGATAAAACGCGGCATCGAATTCAAAATTGTCCACGTGTGGAAGACTTCAAGTAAACAAGAAGCCCGTCAGCTTGAAATTCAACTCAAACGATATAAAAACCACGCACAATTATTAAGGAGAGTGCAAAATGTCAAAACGAATTCCACAAAAACTAGGTAGATACAATTTAAGACGCAGATTACGCGGAAAAGTTTTGCTATCAAAGGTTACAAGCTTGATTTGCTATCAACATAACCATCAAGAAAAAACCTGCACAACTGCAAGGAAATTCATTCGCAATAACAATATTCAACCACCATGTGTTATCACAGTACTCAAGATATCGGGTAGTGAATAAAAATTTTTCTTGTAAAACAATGGATTGTTTAGCTATAAATATGCCATTGAAAATCACAAATTATTCTCACCGGAAATAGCGTCAGTTGCTAGTTAAATCAGCTATCACTTAAATCTACTATAGCCTGCCATATCTGGCAGGCTAAAAACTGTTGTAATCTTTATTAAAGATGCAAAGACTGGAGGTGTACCTAGAATTGTTACTGAATGAATAATTACAAATACCCAGTAACACTAAACTAAAACTGGAATTTTATAGGTCAAAATGCCAATTACAGTCATGTTATATTATCCTATTGATATTTAACTAACGAGTTAATTGTTTAATTAACCATGATATTTGTTGATTACTAATTTTTTCTTGCTGACATTTGATCTGTAATGGCTTTTCATCAGTAACCAAGATTCTCTCGAAGGTTTTGGCGTAGTGGAGGTTTAGAGCATCTTGAACGCTGAGTGTGCCGTCACGATATTTTCGAGCAGCATTAAACCAAGTAGATTCAGTTTGAATAGTTTGAAATCCAAAGTTATTGATTATTTTTATAAAATCGGTATAATTTGGATGCTGAAACTCCGAAATCACTACATCAAGAACTTCAACAGAAGTTAGTTGGATAAATGCTGAGTGGCGATAAGCTTGTTGTAACTCAATCAGAGCAATAGTATCTAATAGAACAATCACATTGTATCCTCCTCACCTTGTTTTAACCATTCAGAGAGTTTTTCCCGTACAGTTAAAACATGTTCTCCTAAAATTTCGGCAGATCGAGATACAGTAAGTTTCTTTTCTATTAATGCCGTATAAACCAAGCGTTCCAAACGATTCAGCCTTTCTGGTAATGGTAGTTTCTCTGGCTCATCTTCTGGACCATATTTCTTGTTGAGTACGCCTAACTGTTGACCCTTTTGCTGCTTTGTAATTAATTCAGCTTGTTCTGCTCGATACAATATTGTGCGAAGACTGATGCCGTAACGTCGCTTGATATCTTTTAAGAGCGGTTCAGGAAGCCAGCGATTACGGTAGGCATGAAGCTCTCGTAAGACAGCACCTCTAGGCATCAGTACTGCACCTGCTAAATGATTAGCAGCTTTTTCTCGTGGTTCAGTTGGACGAGAACGGGTTTGGGGTACTTTGTATTCACGACGATGAAAAATTAAGTGTGCCACTTCATGAAGGGCAGTAAAAAATTTTCTTTCTGTGGGATGGTCTTCATTGACAAAAATTACCGCACCCCAAGCCTCAGTATAGGCGGAGAAACCAGAAACTTTTGCTGGTAGCAAGTATGGGATAACTTTAAGACCTTTTGATTCTAATAAAGCTAATACGTCACCAATAGGTGTTAATTCTCCTACTCCTAACCAGTCTCTTACCTCTGTTGCTAACTCTTCTACAAGTATTTCGTCATAACCTTCTAGGGGACGGAGTGCAGGTATTGCAGGAACCTCTCCTAGCAACGCTTCTACTTCAGCATAGTCAACAGCTTTTTGGGTTAAATGGTCTCGCACATAGGGGGTAAGCGCAGATGGTTCATCAGCTCGGAAAAGCAAGTTAACTTCTAGTTGCCCAATCCCCTTTAGAGAGTCTGTTGGTTGATCAAGTAGAAGTTCTAGCGATACTCCTAAGACTCTAGCAATTTTAGAAATTTGTAGCAGTGATGGTTCGCGTTCGCCTCGTTCCCATGCTGCGATTGTTTGCCGAGTTACGCCTATCTGTTCTCCCAGTTGTTCCTGGGAAAATCCTGTTTGCTCTCTATAAATACGAATTGAGTTAACATTTTCCATTTGCAATTTGACGATTTATGATGTTTAAATGTTATATTGTGTTAGACTGAGTTAAATTTTTGACAAATAAACAGTTATGGCCATTACTACAAATACTGTTGAGATTGTCTGGTGCCAAGCTATGGTTGTGCCTCATTACGACCCTCGTGTTTGGCGTAAAGACCAATGCGGTGCTTGGATTAATAGATACGAATATGGCAATAGAAACTCCCCTTATGGCTGGGAAGTAGACCATATAACACCTGTTGCTTTGGGTGGTAGTGATGTATTATCAAATCTCCGTCCCCTTCAATGGAAGAATAACGCTAGTAGGCAAGCGGTTCGACTCGTCTGCTCGGTAATATCTGTAGGAAATCTTAATATGGTTACTTACTAGTAGACTGTTATGTTTCTGGATTACATGACAAATAGCGACAGATAGTTGGCGGAAAACAAAGTATTTTTGTTATTTATTTTTAACATTTATCAGGTGCAAATGTCGAAAAAAAGGAATTAATATGTAGTTTCTTAGTCAGAAATGAGTTGCGAAGGTAGCAGGAGAATGCCTAATTAGCAACAACTGATAGTCAGCAATAATTATGCTGTCACAGGATAACGAGTATTGATTGTTACACTACCCTCTGTTAAATGTTCTAAGTTTATTCAATAAATTTTAAATAGTAGAAGTAGTAATGGTATTTCCTAGAGTTAATCCAAACTTGCCTCCCAACTTTTATGAGCTTGATGAGTACACCTTTCAGGACTTGTGCTGTGATCTGCTCTCAGAACAACCTAGAATCGCTACTTGTGATGTTTATGGCACACGAGGACAACAGCAAGATGGAATTGACCTTTTAGCACATTGTGATGATGGAATTTACACTGAAGTGGGACAGTGTAAATGTTATAAAGATTTTCCACCTCGGAAGATTATTGATGCGTCAGATGAATTTTTTCAATACATCGACTACTGGCTAAACAAAAAGGTTCGGCGATTTATTCTATTTGTTGGCTGCGATCTCAGTCAAACTCAGCGACAAAAACAAATTGAGATTGAAAAGCAGCGCTTTGCCTGTTTTAACATTCAGTACGAGGTTTGGTCAGCAAGCACAATACGCCAAAAGTTAGCACCTCACCCTGAAATTGTTCTTCGTTACCTGCGATCGCAGGAATGGGTAGAAAAAATTTGTGGTCGTGCACCTCGACCATACCCTCAACTTGCTGAGAACTCTAGAGCTACAGAGTTAACGTTTGGGGTTATTAGTTCAAAACTTGAACGTTTATCTTCTGAATTATCTAAGACAAAAGCCAAACAACTAGAAGAGTACCGGGAACTTTATCGGCAAGGACGCTTACAACAAGCTTACACTTGCCTTGAAGCCCTTCGAGGCGATGAAAGCTGGGATGTATTCGATAAACCCTTGCAGGCGCAGATTTTACAGTCCATGTCAGGGTATTTTCTTAGTGTAGAGCAGAATATTGAGAAAGCTAAAACATTAGCGGTAGAGGCACGCAACATTGATCCAGAAGCAGATAATTCTCTTCTACAAAGTTTGATTATTTATCACACAGAGGATGCAGAAGCTGCATTGAAGCAGATTGATAGCACGTCCAGTATAGATATTTTTAATCTCAAACTTGGGTTGTTGCTAGAAATACAACGCACAGATGAGGTTATTACAATGCTGGAAAACCTTCCTCCTGCTTTGGAACCGGATGCAGAAACTAACCGCATACACGCTTTAGCATTTTTAGACATAGGGGATATTACTGCTGCTCAAGTAAAGATTCAGCAAGCTTGTTATGAAAAACCAAATTGGGAAAAGATTCAGATATCTGAGGCTACGATCAATTACTACAGTGTACTCTCACCTGCTGTCCCTAAGCGTTTAATCAACTACCCTCAGCCTGTTGACTGGTCATTAATTAAGCGAGACGACGAAAGTTTAAAACGTCTACGCATGGCAGCAGATAAGTTTAACCACTTGGCATCTCAAACTGAGCGAGGAGAGAAAGAACGCCAGTATTGGCAAGTGTGGTATTTAGCTTGTTTAGCTAACGACCCAGACCGTCAGTCAGAAGCTCAAGACTTATGCCGTACCCTTCTTGCTGAAGACCCAACTAATCCACAAGCAATTGTTTGGGGAACTGTTCGCAATTATGAAATTGATTTAGTTGCCAGTCAGCAAGTATTGGAAGTATTTGTGGAAAAGTCAGGCAACGATATTGAGCGTATTGCGGCTCTGTTTGGAATATATATTTATTTTGGGATTACTAAGCAAGCCTTAGAGTTACTAAATCGTAACAGAGAGAAATTTGAGCAAACTGGAAACCAAGAATTATGGCTTTTTTGGCATATTCAAGCTTTAGCAATAAACGGAGAGTTTGATACTGCGTTTCAAGAAGCCGAAAGCTGTAGCAATCTCAGTTTTCGTCGCAGTATTCAAGAAGGTATCCGTAGAGAAAAAGCGCGGATGAGCGGTGAATGGCAGGAATTTGCTGAATATCTAGATAAAAGCTGGCAGGAAAGCCGTAATGGTCAATATTTATGGGAATCTTGTCAGTTGCAAGCTAGTTTACAAAACTGGGCTTATGTAGCCGATAAGGCAGATGATTTAGTAAACACAGTAGGAACAGCAGATGCTCTGGGTCTGGCAGCACAATCTGCTTCACAGGCTGGTCGCTATGAGCAATGCTTTCAACTTTTGAATAAGCATCAACGGCTTTTCCCTGGTGGGAACTTACCTCCATATTTGCGTCGCTTCAGAGCCTATTGTCAAGCCAAACTAGGGTTGATTTCACAAGCTGTCGCTGAGGCAGAGGATTTAGTGCGATCGCAAGAGACGGTTGAAAACTTAGTAACCTTGATAGGACTTCAGCGAGATCAAGGAAATCTTCGAGGAGTAGCGATTACAGCTTCCCGACTATTAAGGCATGAAAATGTTCACCCAAATGCCCTGTTGCAGGTAGCAAGGTGGTTATTATCAGAAGATCCTGAATTGTCACGTCAGTTATGGCAGCAGGCAATTACTGCAACAATTGAACCCGAAATTTTAGGGGAAGTGATTACATTAGGATACAACTTGGGATTAGATCGTGAAGTCCAACCTTTTGCACAACGGGCAAGGATTCTTGCTATAAGCGGAGAAGGCCCATTTCATGCTGTAGAAGTGCATGAACTTCTTGAACTACAAAGAGAATGGGCAGAAAATGCGGCTTCAATGAATCGCAAATATGACAATGCTGAAGCTCCGATCCATTTAATTGCCCAAGCGCGTAGATTGGCACTCACTAGCATTTTCCGAGTTCTTCTCAATGAAAATGCTAACAAACCTAATCCCCATATTCAGCCAGCAGTATTGATACGCTATGGGGCCCGTCCCTTTCCAGAAGAATTTGCAGACTCCAGCAATCAATGGCGACTGCACCTAGACATATCAGCCTTTTTGCTAGCTGCTCACCTTGGTATTTTGGATGTAGTGGAACGACGATTTAGTCCAATTCGGATTTCTGCAACACTACCAATTGCTCTTTTGCAAGAGTGTGAGTACTTCCTACAGCATCAACCTTCTCGGCTAGCAAATCACCGCGAAATCATACGACTGTATCAATCAGGACAATTACGAGAACTATCTCAGTCTCCAACACCAGAATTTAATGAATTAATCGAACAATTGGGTGAACAATCAACTATTTTGCTGGAGCAAGCTCGTGCAGAAAACGGTTTTGTGGTTGAGTTCTTGCCGTTAGCACGACTAGATAACAACGATGTAAAACAGCCCGTTACGCTTGATGAAGCAGATCAGCAACGAATGATCAACTGTCGTGCGTTGGTCGAAGTGTTGAAACAAGAAGGCATTTTATCCAGTAACTCATATGAAACGGCATTGAATGATCTTGGGGATCAAAGGTATCAAGATTTGCCACCAAAGTTACCAGCACGGAATGACTTGATATTTGTTAACTCTGAGTTAGCTAATCTCTTGGCTGGGTCAGATTTACTGGCAAGAGTCTGTCGCCATTTTCGAGTTTTTGTAACACATGACTGTATTCGTGAAGGACAGGCAGCAATCAATGCCTATGAGCATTCATCTGAAGTTATAAGATGGCAGAGAGGGCTTATTCAGCGTGTTTCAACTGGATTAGAGCAAGGAAAATATGAAGCGATCGCAGTTGCAAATCCTGACTCCGAACAAGAGCTTGAGTTGCTGCATTCATGGAAAGAGAATGGATTAACAGTATACGACTTATTTAGATATACGCCTCAGCCAGGAGATGTTATTTGGATTGACGATCGCTTCTTCAGCAAATACCCGAATCGAGATAACATTGTGCCAATCATTGGTGTGTTAGATATTTTGGAGGCATTACGGGTAAAAGGGGATCTAAATGAAACAAGTTACTACAAGAAAATTTTACAACTCCGCACTAGTAACATTCGGTACATTCCCATCAACAGTAAAGAAATTATTTATCATTTGAAGCAAGCACAAATAGAGAATGGAAGAATTCGGGAAACGGAAGAACTAACAGTCATTCGTCGCTACGTCGCCTCTTGTTTATTAGATTTGCATAGACTTCAGCGTCCTCCGCTACCTGAAGGCTCACCTAGCCCTGACGGTGAAATGATGTTTATCTTTGAGTGCTTACGCGCAACACAAGATTCAATCGGCGAAATTTGGGTAGATACCAATTTTTCAGAAGAAATAGCCATTGCTTACTCTGATTGGATTTTAGAAAATTTATATACTGGTATTTTTGGTGTTCGACATTTATTGCCCAATATTGATCTAAATAGTGATGGGCTTGATTTTATCAGCCAAGACATTAGCACTTTGTATTTTCAAGGTCTTAAATTTTGGGAAATCGAAATTAACGCTATCAATGAGACTCCCAATCGTTGGCAGAAATATTTTGAGTGGCTTGAGCTACGAATAATAGACAGACGTTTTAAAGCCAACCCAGAGTTAAGTATTTCTGTGGCGCAATTAATCAAGAACATTATTCTTTATCTGGGGCGAGAGCAAGAAGGTGATGAATCACTGCAAGACTTGAACCAAATAATGTTGCAGCAGTTTTACCGGGAGCTTCCAGAAATCCTAAAGGATGAACTCAATACCGATCCTGAATTGATGGCTTATCTTCAGATTCAAATGGTTGAATCTATCAATCTCACATTGCCAGGTTCGCCCAGTTCTCTCGTATTTCCGGTATTAGAATTTTTACCAGCGATCGCAACAGCGATTAATGACCAAGATACTATAATTACAGCATTACAGCCACAAACAGCTTTTAAAATTCAGGCAGTTCAGAGTAATTCTTCCATTCAACTCCGCTTTATCAATGAAGCAGACTCAATAATTTATGTGTGGCAAGACGATGTAATGCTTCTGGCATCAGATAATCCTAATGTACGCGAACAAGTTTTGCGATCGCATCATTTCTGGTTTGACTGTGATAATTCTAGGTTTGAAAAGGTGATTGGCGAAATTCTATCCACCACAGACCTCCGCAGACGTATTGACCAAGCAAATGTATGGCGTAATCAATCAGCAGCAGTTTTTTACTTATCATTTGAGCAGAAATTACGTCACGCTCATACCTTTAGAATTGATGAGTTAATCCCTTCATCAGGTGCTGGTCTGCTACGACATTTTCATCTTGAACTATGTGCAGCAGAAAATTTGAACTTTCATGAAAAATTAAACAGGGCAGCAGAATCCTTATTGCTTACCGAAGGACTTGAGATTTGCCTAGAACGTCTTGCTTGTCTTCCGGTGAAACTTCCTATGCAAGTAAGAGAAGCATTTAGCCAGTTACCATCAACCGAGAGACAAGCTTTGCTACATAGGCTTGTACCTCAACTAGCATCTCCGGTATGCAAACTACATCTGATTGATTTAGCACTGCTTTGTCCCGACTCAGCTGGCTTAGTTCAAAATATCCTTGACGAACTTTTTGATGAACTGGGTGAAATTCACTTCCGATTATTTAAAGCGATTCTTAATCTCTTGGGTAGTGAGTTTAGTTACTGGAGTGAGACGAGAGAATGGGTATCGTCTATTCAACTAGCAATGATTTGGGCACATGCAAGTAAACTGCATAATCTGCTCTACCATCCCACAATGCAATTAGAAGAGTTGACTCAAGTCTTAGAAAGGAATACTAGGTTTCTCCCAATGAGTGCCGACATTCTTGATCGCAATCCAGAATTCTGGAATGATGTTCTCCACCCTCGGCGACTTAGCAGGATGAATCTGGTAGTTCATGGACTGGCAGCAATCTTAGTAGAGCATGATTCAGAGTTTCTCAAAGCAGTAGAAGTTCCAGCAAAGATAGCTGCCTTTGCTGTTAAAACTGTTGAAGGTCAGCAATACCTTGCTACAAAATTATTTCATGATGACTCATCTCTGGCTCAAAATAACTTGGGATCTCTACTAGGCGGAGAACGCAGCGACTACTTAACTCCTTTACTTGGAACAGACTTAGGACATCAAGTTGCATCTAATAATTTAAAAGCATTGGTAGAAAATGCTATTGATACTCTTTCTAGTGAGCCTCTATCTAAAAATGAATGGTTATTGATTATTGGAATAATTCTAGACTTACCAATCTACAAAGATTTAACAGATAAACTTAACAGTCTAGTGACAAATCTCAATGTAGTTGAAATTTATAAGAACGAACCATCTACTGCAATGTTTGCCCTGATTGTAGCGTCAGATCATGCAGTCAATACTGGAAACAAAAGTTTATGCTCACGATTAGAACAAGACTTAATTCAGATAGCCAGTTTAATTAATATTCAAGAAAAGATAGAACAGGTAGATGATGGGATTTATGCCAATGTCTTAGAAATTGCTCTCAAACTTGCTATAAGACCAAACGATCCACGCAGGACAAGCCGCTCCCTAAATATTCTACTGGACAAACTTTTCCTTACTTGGTTACGTTTTGCGAGTAGGCGCGTTAATGGATTATTCACTGTAACTCAAGATTTACCTGCTAATCAACTACATGGATGCTGGAAAACTATCTTACTTTTTCGAGCTTTATGTACTGAATAATGCGGATACAAAATGCTTTTAAGTATTTACTATTGCCAAAATGATATGTAAGACTCATTGCGATAATTTTAGAGATGTAACCCAGTCATTCTATTACCTTTTTTAAAAAAGAATATTAACCTTTTGTTAGTTAAATTCAGATTATAAATTAATGTACATTTAGCCCACTGATAATTATGTTCAAATCATCAAATATAGAGACAGATAAAACAATACAAGCGAAAAAAATTCTTACTTGCATAGCAGTAGGACTAGTAGAACAACAAGAACAAATCACTAAAAAAAGTGTCCCTCCTATCACTAGTCCTAACGAACATATTAAATCTGGACTTGAACAATTATCTGTCTTGTGCATCAGCTACAAAACCATGCCACCTTTGCATCATAAAGAGGTAGTAAATTGGCTACACCAACCTGTAGAAGATTGGTCTGGAGTCGGGGAATTAATGGCTGATGCTAATCTTTTCGGCTCACTTTTATTTCTGGGACAACCTACAGATTTAGCTTACGAGTTAAGTGAAAGAATACGCTCAGGCAATCCTGACATAGAAATTCAAGACATTCCTTTCAAAGAAATTCTGGAATACTGTTCTGAAAATAAGTTAGATGAGCAATACATAAAAGCTAGGCTATTTCTAGTACAAAATCCTCATTTAGAGTGGGGAACCAAAATTATTAACAGCGATTTAGATTGGGAACCTGAAATTCGCTCCTTATTATGTGCCACTTATGAACGTATCCCCCTAACTTGTCGGGTTAAACAAAATGGGGTTGAACAGATAGCACTATGTCCAAGATGTGGATGGACTTTGGAGTGGCAAGGCTCTTCACGTCGTCGTGCAGTTTGTTACAGCGATTTGTGTTCCCGACTTGTTAATCTAAACGCTCCCGAAAAGTGGATTCCATACCGTCCAGAATCAATGCGAACTATTCGCGGTATCCAGGCTTCTGTAGTGGCTCCAGAACGGTCATTAATCCAATTAAGAGATACTCTAGTCAATCTAGGCATAGATTGCTCCCTTTGGCCCAGTGTAGATAATTATGATTTAATGATTAAATTTCCAGATGGGAAAGTTTGGGCAGTAGATATGAAAGACCAAGCAAATGCTAGACAACTGGCTTGTTCTTTAAAACCTTTCAAACAATTTCCTGCATGGAATAAAGCTTTTTATATTTTTCCGGATTACAGATACAAAGGTAAATATAAAAAAGTATTTCAAGCTGTTTGGGATGTGAGATGTCAAGAAAACTCTGCTCTCAGAGATATAGGTATTTTCTCGCTGAAACAGTTTCTTGGTCAAGTTAAAAATTTTAAATTCTCTGAGGAGCAAAAATGAGAGATTGGCAAGATTGGTTAAAAGAGATTAGTAAAGAACTCCTCCGATTAGGACAAGATGATTTAATTCCTGTTACCTTTACCAAAACAGAAAGTAAAAGATTCTTTGAGGTTGAATTAGTAATAACTCTCCACGCCGAAATTTATCAAAGTGCAAGCAACAGTAATATTAAAGAAGCCTGGAGTTTATTAACAAACTTCATTCCGACCGAATTAATGAACAACCAGAAGCTGATAGAAGCTTGCACCAGAGTACGTCATAGAGTCCGGTATATTCGCACAGCAACAGCTTGGAACAAATCCCTTCTGTGGTATAGTCAACAACCTCTAAGCATCAGGCTCTTTGACGTATCTTTAGAGTCAGGAACATACACCAGGCAACCTGTAGTTAATTATGTTCCGCTGCGTGTAGAAACTATCAACAAGGCATTAAATGAACCAGCCGAGCATAAGCCCATATCGCGAAATTGGGCGAAATCAGAAAAAGAATATTGCTTTTATATTAATTCACAAGCAGTTTCAGTAGTTATTCCCACTAAACTAATTGAAGGAATTAAGGAGTGCTTATCTAACATTAGCACCACTGCAATACCAGTTAGTGAGCAACCAAGACGCCCATCTCCTTTATCTCCTTTGACAATAAGATTATGCGATTTAAGGGAATCAGCAATAAAACTTGAAGAAAAACTACCAGGACGAAAATGGCTTGAAAGATGGGAGCAGTTAAATTCATCTCTATCTTTAATAGGAGAAAACTTAGAGCCTACTGATGAATTAACAATAAATGGAATTTTTCACTTATTAGGACCTACGGGTTCTGGCAAAAGTACTATTATCTATTTGTCGGTACATGATTTGTGTGAAAAATATGCAATATCCGACAAAAATTTCCGTATCTGCATTATTGTTAATACGGTGACTGATGCCATCAATATGGCAGCTGATTTCGTAAAGATGGGCTTATCAGCTGCTCCAATATTGGGAAAAGCCAGAGGTTCTCATCAGTATCAATATGGAATGGCTCACGCCAACAAGCTACAACCAGAAGATTTATACCAACCCTATGATCCAGTAGAAGACACTCAGAATGCAGAATTATTAGACAATCCTGCTCTTCCTTGGCTAACAGGAAAATGTATCCTTTCCGGACTACTGGGTGAGGGTTCCATTCCGGCAGGTCAAGAACCCTGCCATAGTTTAGTAAGCCCAGAAGACATCAAAAAACAAGAAAAAAATTCCTCAGACAAAGTTACATATCATAGTTGCCCATTTCTTCCCATCTGTCCGGTTCACCAAGCAAACCGTGATTTAATCAATGCCTCTGTCTGGGTGGCTACTTCTGCTGCTTTTATTTACACGGCAATGCCTCCGGAATTAGTAGGAACTGAAATGCGGGTACTAGAAGCTGCCTATCATTACTGCTCCTTACTAATTGTAGACGAAGTAGATAGAGTACAAGTATCAATAGAAGACGACTTTGCTCCCTCTAACGATTTAGCTGGTTCTCAAACAGCCATACTTGATTTCATCGAACATACTTTAGCTGAGAAAGCTTTTTATTCAGGAAGAACACAACTTAATGACCCTCGTTACCACGAACTCAGAGGAGTTGCTAGGGAAGCCTCGCGATTATCAGACGCAATATTTGTCCGGCTATTTGAAAAAATACATTTACGGAAATGGATAGGAGAGTGGCCTCTTTATAATTCTTTAATTTACTATCAGTTAATTGATAATATACGCTCATTAGCACCGGCTGATTTCCCTGAAGCAGAATTATCAGGAATTTTATCCTTTTTAGAAGATGAATTTAAAAAGTACTATCTACTCCGCCCTTCATCAAATGGGTTAGAGGATAGTGAAATCAGCGAAAATGATTTAGAAAAGTTAGTCAGCGATGTCCGAAATGATAAAGGGGAAAATTTAATTAAAAAACTGAGAATTTGGCTACAACAACGTTTACCTTGGCACCTTCCTCAATCAGTACAAACACAACAGATATTAGAAAGATTAGAATTTAGTGTGTTGCTAACAGCAATGGATCGACAGGTAAACGAACTGGTTCGTTACTGGCTCTTAGCGACAGCGGAACTAGGCAAAGGACTTTCTTTAAGCCAAAATCCTCCAGATGAGTACATAGATTTAAATGTAGAATCACCTCTCGGTCATCTGTTAGGATATCAATTTGTAGACCAAACAGAGGAGAAAACTCCAAAGGGCTTACTAAGATATTTAGCTTGCTTCGGTTTGGGGCGTTATTTGCTATTGAAGTTTCCATACTTGTATGTAAATTTAACTGGCGACTATGGGCCTCACACACTAATAACTAGTGCCACCTCTTGGTCGCCTGGAAGTCCCCAATTCAATATTGGGATTAAACCCCGTGCAATTCTATCTCCACCCCCTGAAGCAGTGGAAGCGCTGTCTAACAGCCATTTTGAATTCATCCGAGTTCCAGATCGTACAGGAGAAGCAATAATAGTTAGCGGACGCTCTGGGAGAGGACGAAAAGATAGTCTACTGCAACTTACTCAGTATCTAGCTTTTGGCAGTGGTGGTAAAGACCGGATAACACAAGAGTTAGAGTACTGGGATTCTCTTGGCACACCAAGAGCTGTCATTCTAATTACAGGCAGTTACCCAGAAGCACAGTTAGTCGCTAAGGAATTGCAAGAATCTAGCAGGTGGAGAAATCGGGTAGATTGTCTTCAATCAGACAGAGACGAAAAAATTGCTGAATGGCTCCTACGAAGAGGACAAGTTGAACAATTTTCAACAAGAGGGCGTGATTTATTGGTAGCACCTTTGGGAGCCGTACAACGCGGATATAACATTTTGTCACCAATAACCAACAAAGCCTACTTGGGCAGTGTATTTTTTTTAGTACGCCCTTACCCAGTGCCAACAGATTTCGGTAGGCAAATTAGAGCGATAAACCGTTTGGTATTTGATGATATTTTACAAGGAAGTAATATTTTACCGTCTAGCTTAGGAGAAACGGCAGCAGAAGCGATCGCTAAATTGCGAAGCCTGTCTTACAAAAACTGGCATCGACGACTCAGAGCTTCACATCATGGCTCGGCTTCCATTGATGTTGATTTTTGGCATGAACTTCTTTGGGATCAAGCTGTTTCTATAGTACAAGCTTTGGGCAGAGCTACCAGAGGAAATGTTCCTACAAGAGTCTTCTTCTGTGACTCAGCATTTTATCCACAAGGTGCAGAACGTAGTCTCCTGAAAGGATGGGTAGAAATTTTTGGAGAGTACCTTTCTCCTAATAGCAATAAACCCCAGGTAGAACAACAATTAGCCAGAATTTTATATGGGTCAATTTATGACCGTCTAAAAGCTCTGGTAGAACATTTAGAACATAATAGCAACGGACGGTAAATAAAATGACTCAAGCACAAGAACAATTACCTCCCATTGACAGGCTACAGACTTTAGCTTGGTTATTCAATAATAATTTTGACCCTTTAGTCATGGGAGAAGTGTATGGATTAAGACTGCCGGTAACTTGGATAGACATTATAAAAGGTCTAGCAGATGTAGACCATACTCCTCCCATACTGAGTCTCTATGCAGCTTTAAGAGGTTGTGCCTCTGACATTCTCTACATTTTTCCTAACTCCTTTTCTCGCGTTCCAGAAATTAGACCAGAGTATTGGATAATTGTTCATGCTTATAGTGGTTTAATTGATTTAAACCAATTTTGGGCAATTATACAAAATTGGTTGTCAGTCAACTATGACCTGAAAGTAGTCAAATCCGTCCTAGCTGAGATAGAGTCAGGCCGTGCCAAATTAAATTGGGAACTCATAAATTTAAAAAATGCTCCCTTTGATGTTCTAGAAGTGGTCTTGCCTGAACTCATAGCACGCTGGTTAACTAGAAAGGGATTTCAGTTAGGTTTAAGGAATGCTAATGGTCATGAAGAATATTGGCCTTTAGTGGTGTCTCCATCTACTGGCAAAGAGGCTTATCTAGTTACCTGGCCTCCTATCAACTATTCACCTTCCAATAATGCTGAACAAGTAGCTAGGTATTCATATTACTTAAAGTTTTATATCGCTCCTCCTAACGGCAAAACTCCCTACTTGTTGCTATTTCAAGCAGGTATTAGACGCTATATTTCTAAACCTATGACTGCTTGGGACAATCCGGGAAATCAACCACTTCCCGGTGCCAGACAAAAAATATTCCTGCCGAAAGGAGAAGACAGCAGCGTTTATGTAGCAATGGAAAATTTAGGATGGCTCAAGCCAAATTCAGATCCAAGTGTAGAACGAGAAACTACTCTAATCAACCTCAAGTTAATGCGACATGACTCGGTTATTTGGAAAGCTAGAATTGACAAAATTTTGACGATGATAGCTCCTCATATCGATATTCCAGAACCAATGCAGTTTTTAAGCGACCCCGCAAAATATGCACCACAATATTTACTATCACACAGAACGCGACTAGGTTCTCACCCAGTAGGAGTTGGGCTAGAACCAGCTGATAGATTTGAGTTATTTGAAAGATTAACAACAGCTTTACCGCCTGGAGTAGTGGCAGCGCCAATCATCAATAAAATAGACTTTAGTCATTGCAGAAAACGGCGACTTTCTAAACCTAAAGAAACATTTACCATCAGTGAGCAAGTCTACCGCATTAGGATTTCGTCTAATTCAGTAAACACTTTGTTAGAGGTGTTTAGAGAATTTTTAGAAAGCAAACAAGTACAAGGAACTGTTCAAGAAATAGACAATGAAACTTACAAATTTACCAACTGTTTAGGAGAAAGTTATTTATTGAAAGTAGACAAAACTCCCTTGCCTAATGAATGGCTTTCTCCTTTATCTTTAGGTGGTTCTTATTCTGGTCAAGCCAAAGCAGCCGCCAGCAAAAACAGAGCTAGACTAATCGAACGCCAACTGGTAACGCAGCCTAAACCTAGTAACGAAAAACGAGGTATTCTTATCGAGTTAGTTGATTACCGGAAATTCGACAAGCAAAGGAGGTTAACTGACCCAAAAGCAGCAATTCGTTGGGGACACGCTTATGCAAGTTGGGTAAGTCAATTTTTACAACCAGAAACGGAATATATCAATCCAGAAGACTTTGCTCCTATAGATTCTAATGACGAAAAACAAGTTAAAAACTATGAAAGTAAAAAAAACAAGTTAAATACACAAAAAAAAGCTTACAAAGCAAGGTGCTTAAATGCAATTTTAGATTTAATGCGTCAGTTAAATTTTCCTTTAGGTATACCCTTTTATACGGGGTTTTATCAAACATCACTGCCTCATAATTTAGATATAATTGCTATCAAAATAATTCGCCTCAACGCTCGAAATAAAGGAGAAACAAAGGTAGTTATCCCTATACTTATCAAAATCCCTTCAGAAAATAATTCATCTCAAATGCAGGTGTGTTTACCAGGGGATTATGGGCCGACTTGGATGCCATATGATGAAAGTTTATTCACGGTAGCCATGTTTGAGCAGAAGTATAACTCAAACTATACCTCAGAGCAGATAAAAAACTTTGTGGGCCGAGCTTTTGCAGATTTAGAAATAAAAAATCCAACTCTACTATTATTAGATGACCAAAATCTCCGCCAAGACCTTCCTTCACTTTTAAAACTTGTGTCAGGAGACGAGGCGAAAGACCCAAATAATCTTTGGCATCAAAACAAACTTCTTTCTTGCCAAAATCCGCAACTTCTGCGTGTAGCTAGACTACGATATTCCAGTGATGGTTTGGTAGCTCACGTTTGTCCTATATCTGGGTTTAACAGGTATAGTGGCATTTATCATAACCCGGATTTTAGCTCTGCCTTTTACTCAATAGGTCGTTCCCCTCAATCTGCAAAAAGACCCGCAAATTCAAGGCAACGTGATAGAGTATCAAAACCAGGATGGAACCAATCTGCGCTAGAAATTTCTTGGTTATCTCTCCAATCAGAAGATAAGCCAGAAGAATGGACATTAATAATACATAGACTGCGAGAAGCCTCTCCATTTATCGATGCAGAGATAGTAACTTTATTGCCACAACCAGTTCATTCAGGTCATCAAATTTCTGAATATATATCACGATCAAATGTGGAGGAAGACTTCGATGATTTTGAGGATGATTTGTTAGATGAATCTTTAACTGAGCAAGCCCCAGAATATATCCAATTGAGCTTATTTTAGACTTGATATTCTGGTTAAGAGTTACTTGTATCGACTATATGGATGTAAAAAATTCAAACTAGTAATTAATTGAAGCTAGTAAAGCAATAGCCAGAGGTTGACGCAAGCGTTTGATTGGGGCATTTTCTATTTTTATTGGTTGCGTACAATGTGGCTCTAAACCCACTGGTGTACAGACCCCTTCAAGTCAAAAATAACACAAAAGATTAAAAGATTGTGCGGTCAGGCGGAAAGGGAATTAAGACCACCTCCGTTGAACTAGCGCAGATCCAGCCGCCGACCTTTGCTCTGGAGTAGAGTTAGGGTCACGTAGAACTTTACCAGCGTTGCTAGCAGCTTTTTGGCTGGTGCGTCTTGGGCGGAATTGTTGGGTAATCATATTCTTGTCCGTTGTAGTTTAGTTAGTAACTCCAACTTAAACAAGGAGTAAAAATAGACTTCAGTATAGGTAAACAGCAAATAGCCCACGCAAAAGCGAGTCCTTAACCTTTCGGTTATCTGCACTCAAATTCGCATGGGCTATCTACTGAAACTATTATAACCCGTATTTTTAAATTTGGGTAAATTAGTGAAAAATATTGTCAAATTTAGTTAGATGCCAATAAAAACTACGGTTTACAAATAAGCTTAATTGTAGTTTGATACTAAGCTACTCATAATTCAAATCAGATTTGAACTCCCAAAGCCCTATCTAATCTGCTTTTCACCCTTAGCGTACAATGCAACCCGTTTTGGCACTGTAACCTCAATTGCAACAATTTTAGACATAAATTACAAAATATAATCTTTAAGCGCGAGCTTCTTCCCACCAGAAGAATAATTGAGAATGTATCGCTTTGATGCAGAAACCACCCATGCCGAAAAACTGGATTATTAAAGTAGACAACTATTTCCATGCAAACCCCAATTGCATCATCGCCACCGCCCATGTGGACGGCTTCCCGACAGACCTACCCCTAGAACCCAACATCCGAGAACCTAACCGCAAAAGTGCGACATACCGACAAATCTTTGACTCTGTGACGACTCAACCAGAAAAATTCTTCTCTCGTCACAGTGGAATCGTTCTGTCAGCGAATAAAGTTAAACCTAGCAAAAACAAAACCGAACTGGAACTAGAAGTTTTAGAAGCTAACGAGGGGGGTAGCGATGGCATTATCAATGGAGGTCACACAGTTTTAGCATTTGAGCAAGCTAAAAATTACAAATATGACCTCAGCCTTGCCAGAGTCAAAGTTACCATCCACATCGGACTCCAGGAAGAGGAGGCTAAAGATATCGCTCTCGCATCCAATACCACATCGCCAGTGGATTCTCGCTCCAAAGTCAACGCCAGGGGAGATTACAAATTTATCAAGCAGTATTTAGCCCAGTTAGAAAGAGCAGAAGATAGAAAATTTAGAATAGCCTATTACCAAAACCAAAGCGGCGCTCCTAGAAATGCCCAGTGTAATGTTAACCACTTGTTCAAGCTGATCAACTGCCTCGACAGAAATAGATACAATCCCGACGGCAATAAACGAAGCAAGCACCCTACAGGTACGAACACCCCAAGCCAAATCACAGACACTGAGAGGGAAAGATTAACTCTTCTACTGCCTCTACTTCCCAAAGCTCTGTGGATAGAGCAAAGACTGTACGAAATCATCCAAGAACATATCAGCAACCCCAGAAGAAAGGGTGTCAACGATTTAGCATCAATTGATACACGCAAAACTACCCTTCTCCCCGATAGCAAGTACTCGTTTGGGTTTGGTGCGCCAACTGACCTCGCACTACCCATAATTGCATCCTATCGGGTATTCCTAGACCAAGACTATAACTGGATTATTCCTTTTGATGAATTCGCCGAAAACTTTCTCCAACACCTGTGGGTTAACTATTACCGTAAATACTTGATATCGGAGAAAACAGCAGGAAATACAGTGGGGACTAAAATTTGTCGCAATCAAGAGATTTGGGAAAGTCTGTACATTTCGGCCCAAAGTTATCTCAATCAGCACTTGGTGAAAATTGTCAACTCCAGCAAGCATGAAGAATTAACGCTGACACCAAGCTAAAATGTCCACTTAACAATTAATTGTCATCTAGGAAGACATTATAGGCATTTTCTGGAATGCCAGTCTCTAGGCAAAGCCTAATTGTGCTGCGATCGCCCACCGTAGGCGCTTTGTGCCATCGCAGCGCAAGGGATTTTCAAAATACAGGTTCTGTGGGTGGGTTGGCAATTACCGTCTACCCCTAAAACCTGTAGCCTTTACTAGAAAAGGATTTCCGAATTTCAATAACAAATTAGACTTGACACGATGGATTTTACGGCGTACCAAGGTAGGTAAATTGCGCTTTCACGAGAATTATCTGCACTTTATTGGTGCGATGGTCTCCGACCGACCGGAGGTCATCGCCTACGGCGGGCGGTTACGCCATCGACAGCATCAGCTTCCGGAACAAACACGGGCGGTGAATTAATTTCAGGATGTCTATGACTTGAGTAGTTTTGGATACTAAGCCTGATGAAGGCCCTTGCAAAGGAGTATCAGAAAACCGACTCGTGCGTTCACACAAGTTAACATTTCAATTAATTTGGCAAAACCCTTTTTGTTAGTAGTGAGTAGAGTAGCAAGGGGGAGTAGAATGAGACTAAAAATGTCTGGGAACAAACGTTATCGGACATTTTTTTCGGGCGGATAAACCCGCTTTATCCCGCGTATTATTTTGAGGCTGTGTGATGACGTTATCACGTACAGACGCAGGTGTAGATACAGAAGAATTAGGGGTGGCGATCGCTCAGTTATCACCGGAACAACTAGCGGTGATCAAAGCAACAGTCGAAGCGGTGGTACAGGCAACTGGCACACCCAAAATCACTGGGGCGGAAACTACCAGCGAACTGTTTTCTAGTTGGCTCACCAGTAGGGAGTCAGAGCAAACTGTGCGAGCATACCGAAATGACGTGATGCACTTTGTTCAGTGGCGACTAGGCATTGACTATCCAGACTTAGATAATTTAAACCTGCACACCACCACCAAAGAAGATGTGGACAATTACAAAGCCCACCTACTTAAAAAAGAGAAAACAGGGGAAATTGCTCGTGCTTCCGTCCGCCGTCGCCTTGCTTCCCTTAAAAGCTTTCTGCGCTACGCTTGCGATGTAGGCTACTTGCGGGCCAACCCTGCAATGTTGTTGAAAGTACCTCCGGAGCGCAAAAAGATTAAGGAGCGCACCCTGACTGAGACTGAGATTGAAATCCTATTCGATGCAGCTGCACAAGTTGTAGAACAAGCCCCCACTCCTCACAAAAAGATACAAGCGCAACGCAACCAACTAATTCTGGAGCTTTTTTACTACGGTGCTATTCGGGTAGGTGAGAGTGGTTTAACCTGGGCTACCATGCATTCAAATCAGTCCGGGCTACCTTACATTAAAGTGGTAGGCAAAGGAGACAAGGAGCGCGATGTTCCCATACCGATAGAACTTTACCAATACCTTTTGGCTAATCGACAACATACTAAAGACAAAACCGAGCCGCTTTTCACAAGCCAAAAAACGGGTGAACCCATTTGCGATCGCCACATCCGCCGCATCATCAAATCCATTGCCGAAGTAGCAGGGTTAAGTCGCATCCCCTCCCCACACTGGTTACGGCACAGCCACGCTACCCATGCTGCTAAAAACACGCCTATTCACATCATCACTAAAACGCTGGGCCACTCGTCAGGGAAAATCACGATAGACAACTATTTACACGTGGGTGAAGATGAAGCTAGCTCTCTTAACCTCAAACGATATCGCTGAGGCTTTGTGAGATATGCCCCGATTAGAAATTAGCGGCGATCGCCACGTAGCCCATTGAGCCACTACCCCAGAAATGTGAATGCTTGCGTCACCTGAGCGGATGATACAGTTCGTCAAGAGCATTCCATTCCCAACCCACGCTCATTGGATCGCGGTTACGTGACCAACTCAAAAATTCTTTGGCGCTGAGTTTTTCTCTTTCAGCAATCAGGCTTTGGGGGTTAACACCGAGTCTTGGGGCAAGACTTTCATTTGTCCTGGGTTGTAATTCAACTTGTGTTTGTTGGTACGGGTGCACTTGTCTTCGCGGTTTGTTGTTGCCCAATCTCCCAGAGGCGATTGCCCGTTCGATTAGCTCCAGCTTTTTGGTGATAGCTTCAAGTTTTGTTTCCACCGAGGAGCCTTGAACGGCAAGATGGGATTCCAGTTTCTCCAGCTTTTTCTCTAGCTGTTTGACTGATTTACTGCCTGCCGTTACATCGATATCATTATTGATATCAAATTTTATTAGTAATTCCTCTAAGGCTTGCAGCAAGGCAATTGTATGACCCTGCCTGTGTAGTTTTGATAGTCGCCGAACCACCTTAATTAGTGGAACGGGCACACGAATCATCTCGCTTGGTGGGGACTTTTGGTCAGGCATTTGATATCATTTTTGATATCGACATATTGATTGTAAAAGGTTTGGCGCAAAGCTATAATTTACTGAGTATTAATTGTGTCCAGATTTTAAAGATTGTTACATTTAGACACAATCTGCTGTAGAGGAATAAAAAAGTTCAACAATAAATAATAAAGTCCAACAATTTCTGTTAGGTGCTTTACCCCGCTCCAAGCATCCGTCCATAAATCGCTCGCTTGCCTGTACATCGCGCCCGCGCTACGTTGTTACTAGAGCGATCGCCATCGGCTCATGGCGGTTACGCCATTGCTCTTAAGGCGGGGCGTAGCTGATCGCACCCACATTCTCTTAACATCACTCTCCTAATTGTTCAACTTTTTTATTTGAGCTTGGTGTCTCTGTGTTGAAAAAGTTGTGTAGTAATCCCTTTTCCAGCCCCAAATTGTTCAACTTATTTTTACGGGGCTTGCACCCAACCACTCTAAATCAATGCTTTGAGAGACTAGAATTGTTGAACTTTTTTATATGCTTACATCTGCGAGGCGATCGCTTCCAGCGGGCGGTTACGCCATAGCACTTGCTATTTAGACCTGGCGTGTTGACCTTCAAAGGTAGCGTTGACGCACTTCCCCTCGCTGTCCATATACTCATTACTCCCTAGTGCCGATACATAAGCGCACTATCCGAAAGAGATTGTCCCAGTTTAAGAAGTGAACTTAAGACATCACCTCATAATTTGGTTGAAATTCTAGTGTCCCTTTGCGTTGATTAGTTTCATAGGTGGGCTAGAACCAACAGAGTGTTCTGATTATTCTGTAACTGAAAGCTAAAATTTTAACCATGTAGGGGTAGAGCTAGCAATGTAGGGAAATGACCGAACTATATAAGGCTGGAATCATTGAGGTAACAGAAGCAGAAGATGAAGATTTATTTGAAGTTGCAGTGCATTTTGACGGCGATATTTTTCTTCCCAGCATTGTTTTTAAAGGAAAAGACCACGCATTGCGGCAAGCTAAAAAGCTCTATGATTGGCTAGAAGCTAATCATAAAGAAATCAAGGGAGAGCAACTGCGTTGGCAATCATACACAGTTAATCGTGAATCTCTAAGAGAGTATCCAGCCTGCTATTTACCTTACTACTATTCAACATATGAGCAAAGTTTAGAAGTTTTAATTTTTGAGCGAGACAAAGAAGCCATTGTTTATGGTTGGTTGAGCGCTGAACCTTTACCTTACTATATGGATAAAGAAGATGGTTTGGTAGTTCTTGGAGACATTTCAGATGATGCTGTGCTTGCTGGTTGGCATAAAGCTATTGATATACGCATTAGACTTTACTCTTTTATCTACCAGTCAAATAGCAGTCACAAGCTTTAATAATCAGTTAACAATTAGGAGCTTTAGGTGCAGCGAAAAATCGAGTTAAAAAGAGGTGTTGACAATACATCTGTTGAAGCCTATTTGGTAGATTTAGTCCAAAGACATGTTGATGATTATGTCAATTATTGGGTAGAAAGCTTAAGGTTATTTAGTCAAGAAGATAAATACTGGGATTGGATCTTCAAATTAAGATATATTGACAATCAAGAAAATCTTGAAGGTTACGCAATTGAGTGCGAAAACAAAACTCAAGGATTAATGATAATAGAAACACAAATGCACGGTTCTCGGTTAAATGTTGGTAAGAGGCTAGTTTATGTTGATGGTATTGCCACTGCCCCTACTAACCGAATGGAAATTCAGCGTCCGCCTCAATTCAAAGGTGTTGGTCAAGCACTATTAAATTTCGCAAGAATTAGAAGTGTTGAGTTAGGGTATGAAGGTAGAATTGGGTTGCATTCCTTACCAAGGTCTGAAGGATTTTACGAAAAACAAAACATGTTGAACTGCGGTTCGGAAGAAGAATATGATAATTTAGTCTATTTTGAGTATGGTGTATTGAGACGAAGATAAAGTTCGAGCGGGTAAAAATTTATGAATCATCAACAGCAAAAGGATAATTCTGAGGCAAACGAGTCAATAACAACCCAAGAAGCTATAGATTTACTTTTTGGTGAAGGATGGCTCGAAGAGGCTGTTTGCATCGAAGATGAAGCAAATTGCACTATTGGCGCTGGTTTGGATTGGGGTAATGCATTACCACCTTTAATGCTCAACCTTCCTTTATTTGGTCGCCTATCAACGCTGCGTGTATCTCTCAACCGCGAAGTCAGGCTAATAATTGAAACATGGGATTTAGGTATAGGTACAACTTCTGCAACAGAGACTGCAAGGACACGCATTAAAGAGCGGTTGCTATCTCCTACGCCTGAGTTAATACCTCACTTGGAAGCTACTTTGTTGCAAGATGATTTATACGGTGAAGAGTTTATATCTAACCGCGAAGCTCTCAAATCGCTACTTGCAGTAGTTCTTACTGATGCTGATAGAGAAGAAATTGCAGAGAAGGCTGCTAATTCAATACGCACACAAGTTATGTCACAGGCGAATTTTTCCGGAAAACTTTCTGCGTAAATATAATCACAATAATATCGCGTCAAATTCAAGCAAATTCATCAAAGGGGCGAACGCAGGAGCAGAGGTTACTCTACATCGCTCTTAGCCACATCCATGAGAACTAAATCTATCTGGTATGATAACTCTCATTAAGTATATTAATAAGGTAAAAGAGAAATATTCTCTTTATAAGTCAACATCACAACATTTGCTGACGCAACAACTTCATTGAAAAATTGAAGTTGTATAGACATGAAAACTACTACGAGTTATAACCCAAAAGCTAACAAACAATTAGTAAAATCTGCACAGCAAATTCAACAAACAAGCACCTTCATAAGCGAGGCAGATTACTACAACTATGAAGCAGAATTAGCACAAGAGAAATCAGACTACTATCACTTGCGGTACGGATACTAAATTCAATCTCCCTTCAAGCATCAACTCTTTTTAGTCAACAACGAGTAGCAGTTACTTGCTACTCGTTTTTCATATAAGAAGTAAATTATGACTCAAGCAATTGAACGCGAAATCAACCAACTCACTCTCAAAGAATTAAGCCTAGATGCTGCTAAACTTTGGTCACAGATAGAAGAAGCAAGCGAGTTAAAAGAAGAGGGTAAGGTAGAACAACTCGTACAAGAACTTATGACTATTCAGGATGGTATCGAAACCAAAATCGATGCGATCGCCTGGGTAGTAGACCAGTTAAATCTTGACCTTGAAACCTGGGAGGAAAGAAAAGCGCGAGTAGCTGAACTCCACGATCGGGTAATTTCACGTCGCAAAACTCAACTTGAACAAATCAAGCGCACCCTCATCCACCTACACGAGATTGGATTAATCAATGACAAAAACATCGGTAAGGAAAGGGTAATTGAAATCAGGGATAACCCACCAAAAGTCGCTAACTTACTAGTAGAATTAGATGATGAAGATTTTCCTGATGAATTTAGAGTTATTAAGTACCAAGCTAATAACAAGGCAATTATTGAAGCCTATAAATCTGGTAAAGATATTAGCAATGTTGCCGAGGTAACTATCGGGAAGCAGGTGCGGTTTAAGGTGCAATCAGGTAGTAAGTCTCGCAACAAGAAAAACCACAACTAATGGCATACGCCCCAAGCATGTGAATCAAACACAGGTATATCCCATCATTTTACAAAAATATCATCAAATGGTTAAGGGTCAAATCTTAATCATTTTTATTTTTTTTAAAACTATAGCTCAATTTTAAACTTCTTCAAAAAATCATCAAAACTTTGCCTGAATTTAAACTCCGTGAAGATATAATCGATGAAATTGTAGATATCAATGAAAGCAACAGTAACTATGTCGGGCTAGGTACAAACATCGTTACAATAGGTTGGTATATTTAACCTTATTTAGTGTGGCTAAATAGGTAATTGCAATTGATTAGGTAGTTTCTATTTTCAACTATCAATATGATAATTCAAACTACTGCTAAGTTTAAGTTTAATCTGAAGGGATGCAATCACCCTAAATAAAAACTTAAATATTAGGCATCGGGAGCAGCCTTAAAATGTCATATAACAAAAACCGAAGTATAGTTATCCGTAACGCTATTATCAACAGTTTGTTTATCCTCTGGTGTTTAGTTTGGCGCACTGGTTTGGGGCTAACCTTTTTTATCATCTATGCTTCCCTTGGCTATATATATAGTTGGCCATTCTATCTTCCAATTTCGATTATTTTGGGATTTGCCCCTTGGGGTTGGAAGGTACAAGAAGAAAGAAGAGATAGAGAAGAAGAACGAAAAATGAGGAAGTTGGAAAATAAAATTGGGGATGGTTTTATCTATGCCAAAGCTGAATCAAATATCGAGATAAATTACAGGGGAGTTATCTTCCTCAAGTCAGTATTTGGTCTATTTGGTAGCGGTTTTTGGGGGATAATACTTGGCTGGAAAGCTATTTTGGGTATGATATTACAGTTAGTAGATAATATCAGAACAGTTATTAAGCACATATAGATGAACCTGTTCATCTAACCAAACCAAACTCAAAAGTTATCCTATCATTATTCCTGCATCAGTTTGATACACAAAGTATCAAAACTTAGCTTGATGCTGAACCTTTGGTTAACGGGAAAGTTATCAAGACTCCAGACAATCTACTACAGACCACTTAAATACTTCAAATTCACTGACCAATATTCAAGATTTCTGGTCTTGAGATAACATCAAAGCCAATAGAGTAGTATATTATTTCAACTTTCACTTTACCACCTTTTCAACCATAACCTTGCCGTTGCGGTAAACTCAAAGTTGAAATCACACAGGCTAACGCCTTGATATAAATAGAAATCTGGCAAATCACTTCATAAAATAGCCAGTTACTAGTTATATCAACAGGAGTTAAAATAATGGAATTAGCACAGTATATCCTAACAGGACTTCTCTACGTTATTATTTACGGATTTTCTACTCTCTTTATTTTCCAATTCTTGCTAGATATATCTATCGCTTTTGAAAAACACTGTAACTGCACTACATCTACAAAACACAGTGTAATTCAAACCGAGAGCTTAACCGAAAAATCCAAAACTCAGATATCTAACAAAAACAAAAATCAAGTATCTACAACCAAACACATGACTGTTCAACACTTAAGAAAAAGATGCTCACAAGCTGGAATAAAATGGAGTTACGCTATCCAAGAATCCAAAACAGGTAAGAAACGACATCTCAACCGAGAAGAAATGTTAATAGCCTTAACCCAGATTAAACAGTCAGCATAATAAAATATAAACTGATAGTAATTTATTCTACTATCAGTTTATGTAAAACTGGGTTACAAACACTTATCAAAAGTTGGGAAATTAGTAAATCAATCAGCAGTCTTATTGACTGCTGTTTCATACCCAAATTGTCAATAAAGCACAAAAAAGTCACATAAAGTTATGTTTATTGACAAGAAGTTAGGTGATCGCTGTCATACTCAAGTTAGCATCCAGGTACGATGACGAGGATGGTTAACATGGCACGACATCTGCGATGCCTACGGCGGGCTGCGCCTACGCTTGCGTCTGGTAGAGAAAGTTAGCAGTTTGCTAGAAAGACTTTCTAAATCCTCATCAAGTTTGGATTACAAAGTCTGATGCAGTCAAGGACAGGTTGCTGGTGAGATTGGCAAACTCTGCTCCAGTTCCGAAGCCAGCCACAAGTCCATTTTGATTGTAGAAGAGTGCCCCTCTGCTTTGGTTGTAAACAATTTTGGCTCCACTGATTGCCGCAGCAGCGTCACTAGTAACGATCGCAAATTCATTATTCAGGCTAAATCCATTACCAGCCGAGCTTTGTAAGGCTGTAAATGTGGTTTTATCTAGGATGATTTTATCACTCGCTTTTTGGAAATCTGTAATCCGATCAATGGCGATCGCTGTACTGTTAAAGGCAGCATTGGTGTTGTAAAGGAAGAAATCGCTGCCACTACCACCGGTTAGGATGTCATCACCAGCCCCCCCAATCAGAGTATCATTACCACTTCCCCCAATCAGGGTATCCTTGCCACCTTCTCCACTGAGAATATTATTGCTTGTGTTACCCGTCAGAATGTTGTCGAGGGAGTTGCCAGTCCCATTAGTTCCTCCTGTTATCAAAATCAGGTTTTCTATGTTAGCACCCAAAGTGTATCCCTGGGCAGAAGTATAGGGGGCTTGAACGGTATCAATTCCTTCGCCTGCATTCTCGATAATAATGTCATCATTTAAACCACTGACAATGTAAGTGTCGTTACCACTGCCACCCCTCATCACATCATTGCCTGAACTGGCAATCAGGGTGTCATTACCTGCGCCGCCATCAAGGGTGTCATTACCTGTGTCGCCATCAAGGGTGTCATTACCTATACCCCCGTTCAAAATATTGTCACCCCGGTTGCCAGTCAGGTTATTGTTCAGGCTATTCCCAGTCCCATTAATTGCTCCAAAACCTGTAAGAATCAAGTTTTCTAGGTTTGCTCCCAGGGTGTAAGTAATGGAGGCTTGAACCGTGTCAATTTCGGTGCTGAGTGTTGATGTTTCGGTGACGATATCTCCGGTACTGTCAACAATGTAGGTGTCGTTGCCAGTGCCGCCAGTCATCCGATCATTGCCAGCACCCCCATCAATGGTGTCGTTTCCCGCACCGCCATTGATAATGTCATTTCCTGCGGCAGTATTGATAGTGTCGTTTCCAGCACCAGTATTGATAATGTCGTTTCCAGCAACAGTATTGATGGTGTCATCTTTGCTAGTACCTATGACAGTGAACTCCTCAATGTCTTGGAAACCAATCAAATCCAAGCGAGTGCTGTTGGTGCTGCTGACTTCTCGTATGGCAAAGCCGTAAGTGCTACTACCAACAAAACGCATACCAGTGCCCGTATCACCAACGGAATAGTCCACAATCAGACGGTCAATACCATCACCACCATAGACGGTATCACCATCATTGATACTTCCACCACCCAGTCCTGCGTTAATGGTGTCGTTGCCAGCACCAGTGATGATTAAGTCATTAGTCCGCAGAACAGCACCGTTAACAATTCCAGTATGAGTAACAATGTCGTTACCACTGCCAGTAGTAATCGAAAATCCCTCAAAATTGATCGCAGTGACAACACCAGAAACATTGATATTTGCGAGATTAGAAAGATTTAGGTTAGATGTTTGTGTGGAGAGATCAAGAGTAAGGTAGTCTAAGCCTGAACCACCATCTAAAGTGCCAGCAACAGCAGTAACACTGTCATTACCAGCACCTGCGTTAATCACGTTGTTTCCAAAGTAAGTTGTGATGGTGTCATTTTTGCTAGTACCTGTGATGGTGAACTTCTCAATATTTTGGAATTGGAGATCATCTAAATCTAGGGTGTTTGGAACACCGCTAGATCGATAAGCAGAGCCTGTGCCTGAACTGGCGTAGTTGCTATAAAAATCCATACCCCCGCCTGTATCACCAACGGAGTAATCCAAAATCAGGTGGTCAAAGCCTTCACCACCATCAACATACTCATACTTACCCAGTCCTGGGTTAATGGTGTCGTTGCCTGCACCAGTTATGATGGTGTCGTTGCTACGAAATACTGTGCCGTTGACAAAAACTGGTCTGATAACAGTGTCGTTGCCGCTACCTGTAATAATTTCCATGATTTTCAGTGTGTGTCTTTAATATCGGTAAACGTGATAACTCTAGTAGGTATTTCGCAGTCAAATCTAATAAATTACGCAAACTACCGAATTTTTTCTCCAAGCAAGGTATTACGTCAAGAATCGCACACTAAAACTTTTTGAATAATTTGCGTAAATTCACGACTTTTCAGTAGAAACTATTTATAGATTGACAAACTACAGTCGTTAATTACCGTAGTCGTTAATTACCGTGAAAAACGCAAGACCATTTTTCAGTGCGACCTTATCCGGACTCATACTGAATACTGCAAGTCCTGTATTAGCCTCTCAACAATCACAATCTTCATTCATTCCATTTAGAGCTATGAATAAAAAATTTTCCCAAATCGCACTTGTGGTAATTGTCCTAGCAAATATAAATCCTGTCATGGCTGCATCCAAAGAAGCGAATGCAGATTTATCAACTCAAAAATTAGACTATCATCAAAACCCAAACAACACCATAGTTGCCGGATTGTTTGATGAGATCCGAAAGACTGTTGAGCAAATAGATGAAACACGACATAATATAGAGCAGCGTGAACTGCAACGAAAACAACAGGAGCAAGCAATACAAGAACGTCAAGCACGTGAGGAAGAAAGGAAAAGACAACAAGCAGAACTCGATGCAGCTCGTAAAGCAGCTACAGAAAAGCAAATTCAGGAAGCTGAAAGAAGAAGACAGTATTTTGAGAGTTTGTCTCCAGAAGAAAAACAAGCTTATATCAAAGAGCAACAGGCACTTAGACAAAAGCAAGTAGAAGCAGGTTTGTTTATGGGAGAGTTACTTTTAAGATCGTTCTTCAGTGGCAATGGTGGCTCTAAACAAGACGAAGAGCCTAATTTCTGGTGTCTCAACCATTCATACTACGATCCTAATTGTAATGTGCGGCCTGGATACTAGTACTTGTAGGTGGAAATTATATCAGGTTCGGTTAAACACTTATAATATCTGTAGGTTGGGTTGAGGAACGAAACCCAACATTTTATCCTTATTCATGTTGGGTTTCACTGCCGTTCAACCCAACCTACATTGATAGATTTTATTATAAGTAATCACCCGAACTTGATATTATAGAATCTATGGAACATCGGAGAATTTCTAAAACTGGGACAGCTTATTAAGGAGTAGTAGTAAGGTTGGTGGACAGTACCAACCTTACTTTAATAATTTATTACTATATCTGGTATGTGGCGATCGCGCTTTGTGGTACTGGATGTAGATAGTTTTGCACATTAGCGCGAAGACAAGATTCAGTGACTGCAAATAACTAATAGTTTCTGTAAACACCTCTGAACATCGAAACTCCCCAATTGACTACAAAATCACCCGTACATCCATAACCAAATTGATTCCTCATTGCGTTGGTGAATTCATTAATTAAAAGGTCTTGAGTTACACCCGCCAAATTATTGCCTTGAAGTATTGAAGAAAGCCCTGTAACTACTCTAGAAGATGTTTCATTGGGAATATTTTCTTTTTCAAGACTACATATTAAAGAAGTTTCAGCCAATGCAATAGCAAACCTATTAGCAGGACTGACATAATTTGCATACAAATGATATTCAGATGGTTGTGAACCATCATTAACTATCGTGATATACGCATATTTATCTTCCGAAAACATTGGCGTGACAACTAACTCTGTTTCCGTCCCCTGGTTGTTTCCTTTAACCAATAGCTTCCAGTCTCCAGAATAGTCATGCACGTAAATATCGACATTTGAACTGCGACTGTGATTTTTGAGTGTAAAAATCCCAAAAGTATAGGCAGGAACTTTATATCTATAGTAAGCAAGACCTTGAGAATTTAGTGTTTCATAGTAATATTTATTATCTTGATGCTCAAAATTAGTAAACTCCTGTGCATTGGCAATACCTGGAGAAGTAATCGATAAACCTAATGCTGAGATTCCTGCAAGTAATTTCTTCATTTTGTTATTTCCTCTTGCAATTCTGGTATAATCAATTGGCGAAAGACTTGAAGGTGAAATAAAAGTTTTCATAAGATGTGCTGTGCAGTCAGTTAAAAAGTATGCTGCAATTAAATTCGCACCAATTTTCTATGAAGATGCGCCTAATTATTCCGGTAAAAACCTCTGCGTACCTTTGCGTTGAAAAAAACGGTATCACTTCTTATTGTGTAGGCTGATTTTTTCCGGCAATAGCAAGACCAACGCCCATAGAACCAGAGATTCCAGCAATCACAAGAAAGGTAAATACTAAATTTTGCTTCCGTTCTAATTCTTGTTTGTTTAACTCTTCCCAGCCCGACAATTTACTAATTGTTGTATTAAACTGACCTCGACTTTTAAATTCATTTTCAAATTTAATTTTCTCCCAAAAAGTCCAACCTCCCAAAAGTAGAAACATAATTCCAACAGAAAAGAATACCCCTCCGGCAACAGTTATCATTTGCTTCATGGTTTAGCTCCTTGAACTGCAAATACAGCAAAATATCAAAATATATTGGTTGGCTGATTTATTAATATTTCGCATCTAAGTCTAAAAAATTACGCAAACTAGCAAAATTTATTGTATTTTTTGAATAAATGGTTAATTGTTTATTTTTCACCATAGTGAAAAACAGTCAGAAGTAGGGGCGGGTTCACAAATACGCTCACTTATCGACAATGGTCTCTATGAAACCATCTCTAAACGGTTACATCTGTGGTTTTTTTATAATTCAGATTTTTGCAATAAGTCTATTGTTTATAAAACAATACGGTTCAGTTAAGGAAAATTGTAGGTTGGGTTGTTAGTCTTAACCCAAGCGTATTGGTTGATAAAAGATAAAAAGTAATTATTATCTAATTATCTAACCGATTTCCAATCAGATATAAATTCCTTAAGCATAGTCACTATGAACTGCTGCTCGCTATTAGAATATCCAGATATATTACCTGTTCCATAAGTTTCGGGAATACTGTATGTAGAAGCCTTTATCTTTCTTCCATTCAGTTCTACATATTGAATAACTTCCAAAGAAATCAGGAAAGCCAAAGGTTCGCGCGTTTTACATGCAATGGAAATGTGTATATAAGGGATGCTGCCAACTGTGTTAGTTTTAGTAATAGGGATATCGTTACGTCTGAGATAAGTCTCGATACCTAATTTTAAATTTTCCGCATTTATTCCAACTGGGCAGTATTTTTTTGCTACCTGGACTTGCAATTGCAATATTTCTCGTAAAGTCTCAGGTTGCCAGCTAGTACTTGCTGCTGCCTTTTCGACAGATAAGAATAGGGGAGATACAGTAGATAAAGCTAATATTGCCAGTTTTTGAGTTAAATATCTCAAAGGCGCGTTACTTTGGGGGATGATGTTGGATAGAAGGTGCATGTGTGGTAATTTGTAAATTAGGTTTTATTGCTTTAATCAAGCAAAAAGATCAAAAGCCGATTCACTAAATTTTTCGCATCAAAGTTTCAACAAATACGCAAACTCTCAAAACTTTTTTAAGCATAACTATCTGGTTGCTGGTTATTTCACAGCTTGATAGGTAATGGACATGGCTGCTAATTGAGTAGTATCACTCAAAAGAGCTTTTTGTCTAGAAGTAATCTCAGAAGAGTTGGAATTATTTCTACTACGGTTTTCTGGAAGAGTGCTACTATCAATATCTTCTAATAAGAGGTCGATAATATTGGTGGGATTATCTGCTAAGGTGACAGGTACATCTCCTCTTCCTTGTTTTTGAGCAATAGTTTGTAAACTCTGCAAACTCTTTCTTAAAGGTGATTTGCTAGCAACGACTAATATTTCTGTTAATCCTAGAGGTTCAATAATTCCTAATACCCAAGTATCCTGTGCCTTGGGTATTGCCAGAGTTTCTCCCGCTTTAACTAAGGTGGCATCCTCGGCAGATGACCAAGTGTTAGGAAAGATAACATCAATCTTTCCTTCGGGGTTAATCGCTAATACTGTAATGTAGAGGTCGCTATTTTCCTGATTTTTAACTTGAAATTGAATTTGTGTTTTTAAAGGAATTTGAGGAATGCCATTTTGATAATTAATATTAGTATTTGTGGCGGGTGTGAATGAATTTTGATCGATTTTGCTTGGTGAACGAGAAGTAAATGTTTGAGCAGCAACGGTTACATCTAATTCTTTTGGACGTAAAATATTTAAGGAAGCCAATACGTTGAGACGCGATGAGTTGGCATTTAAAGTTAATTTGATGATTCTCGCTGCCAAAAGAGAACGAAATTTAGGTTTGAGTCGAGTTAAGGCATCATTTATGGTTTCTTTCGCATTACCAAAAGAACCAGGAATTAAATCGAGTCCTTCTGTATATAAACCCAAACTATGGAGAGGAGGAATATAGGTAGCTTGTTTGTTTCTTAATTCTGTTTGTTGTACTTCTGTTATCCGACCAAAAATATAATGAACTTCCCCTGTTTGTAAGACAACTGGCTGGAGTCGCTCAATTTCGGCGATTTCATTTCTGGCTACAGCGATATCTTTACCTAAAGAATCGTCTAATCCAATCCGCAATTTATAATTAGAGGGAATCACTCTAACTCCTTCTTGTAATAATGCTCCTGGTTTTAACAATTCTGGTTTTTGCAGTTCTAAAATTTTGCCTTCACCCGTCAACCCCTTGCGAGATTGTAATTGTATTCTGCCTCGCTTAACTCCTTGGTTGTCTACTAGCTCAAAGATGGGATTTTGGTTGAAAGCTGCAAGAGCTTGAGGTGCTATTCCTCCTAACCAAAGATTAACATTATTCCCCCTAACTTGAGTAATTACTGCTTCCGCAGTGGGGACTGGTCTAGAAATAAAATATGTTGGTTTTGTTTCATTATTACTATTGTTTTTGGCTTCAAGTTCTGGTATTTGATTAGAGGTAAAAGTACTGTTGATGCTGCGAGAGATATTAGTAATGACATTCTCAAGTGGAGTGTTACTATTTTCTTGCCACAGGTATTGAGTCATCAAATAAGTAAATGCTCCTGTGACAAAATTATCCAAGTATGCTTCGGAAGCGACTTGGTTTTTTCTGGCTGAAGCAATTACTACTCCTTTAGCAATACCCTGTTTTCGGCGTTGTTCTAGTTCTTCGGGAGATATACCTAAATCAAACAGCAATTTTTGTTGATATTCTCGTTCGATGTCGCTAGAAATGTATCCTTTTCCGCCTTCAATTGACCTAATAGTTAGATTTCCCCGTTTCCCTCCTCCTGAATAACAACTATCTAAAACAACAGTGAGATTTTCGGTTTTTATTTGTGACATTAATAAGAACAAAGTCTTACCCGTAATGTCAGAAACTTGCTTTTGATTATCGGCTAGAGAAGTAGTGCGATCGCTAGGTACAAAAGTACTATTAAGTTTGTCTTCCAAAGCACTCTCTCGGTCGAATACTTGAGAACCATGTCCTGAAAAGTGATAAACTACAATGTCCCCTGGTTTTGCCTGTTTAATGAGATGTTCTTCAAAGGCTTGTAAAATTCCTTGGCGAGTCGGCTTAATTTCACTTTCATCGCTAACTATTAATATATCTTGAGGATTAAAGCCAAAACGATGAATTAATAGTTCTCTTTGCAGATAAGTATCAGTAATTGCACCTTTGAGGTTATCAACGTTTTGATAATTGTTGATTCCTACTAACAACGCTAATTTCCGAGGACTAGAAGAGGCAATAGCTTGAGCATAGCGTAAGCTTGGATTTTTGATATCTAACTGATTTAATCCCAAAGTTGTTAAAGCAGAAGTAGCGAATTGCAGAAATTGGCGGCGTTTGAAATGAGACATAGTTAACTAATAATTAATTCGTAATCTTTAACAAAAAATAATTCAGTATTCATCATTCAAAATGAATTTTTAAATATTGCTAAAATCTCTTCTAATAATGTCAATTTAGTGAACTGTCGCATTACTTCCGAGGGGTGAATAAGTTTGTAGTAAGGACTTTAGTCCTGGATTTTTAAGCACTGAAGTGCTTACTACAAACTCATCAAAATTAATGCGACGAATTACTAATCTATTTTGATTGTCCAATTAAAGTAAAACCAGCCCAATCAACAAGGTTAGGATGAGTTTTCATGATCTCCAACATCGCCTGACGCAACGCTTGAGCTTTGTCTAACTTACGCTCTTGAAAATTACGGTAAAATTCCACCATTAGTTCGGCTGTCTCTGCATCAGGAATAGACCATAAAGAAACCACAATACTAGGAACTCCAGCAACGATTAAGGCTCTAGATAAACCGACAACTCCATCTCCGGTAATATCGCCTCCGCCTGTGTCACAAGCACTGAGAACGGCTAATTCGGCTTGTAAATTCAACTCTTGAATTTCACTAGAAGTTAAAAAGCCATTATCTTGATTAGAAGGTGCTAGAGCAACTGCTCCTGGGATACCAAAACTCGCAAAATCTTCTAATAGTCCATGAGTTGCTAAATGAATATAGCGTGCATTGGGTAACTGTTTTAACACCTCGGCTTTAGTTGCTTGATTTCCTGTTAAAAACTCAGCATTCAGCAGTTGAGCAACTTCTTTTCCTTCTCGTTCTGCACCAGGTAAATTATTTAGTTGTGTGGGAGATTGGTTATTAGGTCGCTTAATTGTAGGCATTGTGGGATTGCCTACTACTACTGCAAGTTTACTCTTTCCAGTTTGTTTCTGCCGTTTTTGTCGGGTAACATCTAAGGCTTGAATTGAAGGTGCAGTGATAATGGTGTGTTTTTCGATGAGATACTTATCTTTCGAGTCGATTAAAGCTGCAAAAGGAACAAGAAATAGTTCTTTATGAGGAACAAAAACTACTTTGGCTTCTGGGTTGCTTGGTAGTAAATCAGCAATGGGTTCTATGAGTAATTCATGGAGTTGTTTAAGTTTTTCTTTGGCTTGAACTTCAGAAGGATTGCGAGTAGAACCATCGGGTAATTCTGCATCTGGTTTAAGGAATACTCCAACACTGCGATCTAATCCCATAGTTTTACGGGTATTAGTTACTAAGTTGCTGAGGGTAATTTTTTGATTTTTCAAATCGATTTGACGGGATTTGATTTGTCCTGTGGGTTTGATTACCCAAATAACTAATTTCTGTTCTTCTCCAGCAAATGCGTTCCAATGGGCATCATTATGATCATAAGGAAGATTGGCTGGATGGAAAAATGTAGTTTCAGAAATAATTGAATATTGTACAAGGGTTGCCTGATTAAACCGTGCAATTTGTTTTAGTTGTTCTATAGCTGGAGGTTTAATAGTTGATGGAGATTTATTGGCAAGAGTTACTAGTTCATCAAGATTTGCTGGATTTGATGTTGCACTTTTTAACCAGGTTTCTTTTATTTGCCGGATTTGTGCTTCTGCTTCCTTATCGCAATCAAATTTTGCTAAATCTGACAATAAGAACGCTTTGCCTTCGCTATTATATATACGGTCAACTCCGATTCTACGATATGAATCTAGAGAATATTGAATATCTTGAGAAATTTGCTTACAAATAATTTCAGGAGTGTAAACAATATCTACTAAAGCATCCACTTTTTCTTTTAAGGTCAGATTGCTAGGTGCAGTTGCCGCTTCTAACGATAATCGCGCACGTCCCCATTCAGAAGCAGCTAAGGCTTCTTCTGGTTTGTTTTGAGCTAAGAGAACTCGCTGTAAAAAAGAAGTAGCACGAACTTGATTGTTAAATAGTTTAAAAATGTGTCGAGTATGTCCTTGAAATCTAGATTTTGTCCTAATATATTCAAATAATTGAGTAGCTTTTCGTAATTCTTCCTCTGCCTGTTCTAGCTGTCCTAATTTTTCTAAAGCAATTCCAGCTAAAACATGGCCGTGTCCACTACCTAAGTCACCTTCACGATCAATCCTGGGTATGTCGCCATTGCCATTGCCATGTATCTCATAATAATTTTGAAAAATTTTACCTCTTTCTATAGCTTTTCGAGCATAAGTCAGGGCTTCATTGTAATTTCCTAAACTATAGTGTACTCGACTGAAGTAAAGCGAAGGATCTCTAAAATCTATGAAATGGAAAAGATAGCGAAGTGAGATGTCGTTCCAATTGTCTGGTGTGGGTGTTATTGCGTCAACTTCTTTAATATACAGTAATGCTTGATTAGGTTGTTGTTTCTGTAAATAGGTTTCAGCTATTAGTAATAAAATAGGAATGCGATTTATTGAAATTTCTTGCTCATAATCAGAATCGCCTGGTTTTCTAGCTCTATATATAGCTGCTGATAATCGCTCGGCTGGCTGTAAATTAGCTAGAGCATTAACGTAATCTTCTTGGTAGAGATAAAATGCTCCTAGTGTTGCGAAAGCTGTAACTTTGTCTTGTTCTCTCCCAATCGTTTTGGCTTGAGATAATGCTTGCTGAAAATATTCTTTTGCTCTAACAGAATCTTGTTGGTTTTGCCGATTTAAGCCTTGAGAAATTAATTTTCCGACTTGGGGACTTAATTGAAATTCATATTTAGGTTTTTGTTCTCCTTCTTCAAGATTTTCTTCAGCTTTCTCAGCAGTTAACTGCTCATATTTATCGTATACTCCTCGTAACCCATAAATACGAATAAGTCTATCTCTAACCTCATTAGCAATTTTTTTATCTCCAATTTGCTGATAAATCCTCATTGCCTGTTCGAGAGTATTTGTACCTATTACATATTGTCCTGCTTCTAATTGTTTTTCTCCCTGCTGCCTTAATCTATCGGCTTCTGCTTTAGTATTATTTTGAGCGATCGCCACAGGCAATTGAAAAGATAACAAACTCAAGCTAGAGGTGAAAATCACACTAAATAATGCCAAAAATGTCAAGAATATTTTGATGTTTTTATGTTGTTTTTTCATATTTTATGTAAATTATTCAGGAATAGGATTACAACATTCAACTAAAGGCTCGGAAATGAATCCTGCTAATTCTACATGGGTATTGGATAATAAATCTGACCAATCTTGTTTTAATTCTTGCTCTGTCGGTTTAGATCGACGTAATTGAATTAATGTAGAAATAGTTTCATGCCATAAACCTTGATTGGCATATAAATTAATTTGTCCTTGGATAGTAGTGGTTGATGTCAATTTAGTTTTAAAAGCTTCGTTTTTCGCTACTCGTTCCACTACTCCCTGTACTCCTGTGAATGAAGGTTCAATATTGGGTTCGCAACTAAAGGAAACTTGCCAACGATAAGCACGATTTACTTCTAAAGCAGGTGAAGTTTTAGGTATTGGGAAACCCATGATACCTCCACCTTTATTAACTTCATAATTCACGCGAGCTACAATAGTACTTTTGCCTTCATCTTTAAGAATTAGCTTTAAACGACCCCGTTCGTAAGGAATGTAAAACCAAAAAGTAGGACGTTCAGCAAGGGTATTTGCCCAATTTGTTTTCGGTATTAAAGCAGTGATATCTTTTTCTACAGTAGGACAAATAGGACGACTTCCTGTGTTACCAGAAGATCCAGAGCGATTCCCTCCTGGTGCGCCATTGTTAGGAGGTTTAAACTGAAGCGGTTCTTTGGTTGGAAGATTTTGACCAGCTACTGGGTAAATCAAATAGCGATCGCCTAAGAATAAAGTTAAAGTTAAAAGGGAAATATAAGCTATTATTTTGCTCATTAATAATATTTGTAACTAATTATATAGAGGTAAATAAGCTTTCTCCGTATTACCTACATATAACGTTATCACCATTCTTACGTATTATTTCTACTTTGCAAAAACTTTAAACTAGGTATTCGATCCCAATGTTTTAGTAAAAACCGTCCAGCAAAGCTACTGACAGCGAAAGAGATTGCAGCTGGTAACAATGGTATCCATCCCCCTTGTAGTAAAAAGACAAAGCAAATTAGACACAGAGTAAATATAGATGTTCCAGCATATATAATCAGTAAAAAAGAATTACGATGATTTAAGGAGGTGATCGCAATTCCACTTCCTGTTAAAGACCAGATTACAACCCAAAATCCTTCTCCTATTTCAGACCAACTCCACAATAAAGGTCGTTTATCTAAAACCGCACTGAGGATTTGACTTGTCATTTGCGCCTGAATATCAACTCCAGACATCTGAGGCAATACACCTTTACTATAAGGAGTAGAAAAGTAATCTGTAGGATTAGATATGGGAGCAACTACACCAATAATGACAATACGCCCCTTTATTAATTCGGGATCTAACTTATTTTCTAATACATCAGTCAAAGAAACTGTATTAGCAATCTTATCGGAGGTGCGATAATTAAGTAAGAGTTGAAAACCACGATTATCTAGTTGATGATATGCACCACTATCTGGTCTTAAACGGTTAATTATCGTCTCACCAATTTTGATGCGATCGCTATCTATTTCTTCAGGTTTGATTCCTTTTGAGTTTAAGTATTGCGATGCTAATTGAAAGCTAAAGGAAAAGCTGGTAGGACAGGGATTATTAAAATCGGGATTCATGAACAGTAGATGACGACGCAGAATCCCATCAAACTTGTCTCGCTCTACATTGCTAAACCCTAAACGGTTTTCTGTAACTCTAGACAGTGATGAAATACCAGGTTGATTATGGTCATTATCAGTCAATTTAACACTACATAAAGCAATTAAATCATCATCATTTTGTAAAAGCTTAAGTAATTCTTGATGACCTGGTTCTATCGGGCGATCGCGGAATATTAATAAACCGATTGTGCTAGGTTTATAGTGTTTTATGCGCTCGATAGTTTCAGCTAGTTTACCATCAGATATAGGATAACCCAAGCGATTGATATCCTTTTCTGTAGCTTCAACTATTAACAACCGAGAATCTACCTCTTCCTGGGGACGCATTCTCATCAACCAGTCGAAAGCTTGAAATTCTAAGGATTGTAATAAACCAAAAGACCGCACTCCTATTACCATCATCGCTACCAATAAACCAGATAAAATTACTCCTCCTTGACGAAATAGTAGGTTTGGAGGAGATGGTAATGCAGGGTCACGTAATTCTTCCCAAGTAGGTGGTTTAACAGACCAATGTTGACAGACTACAGGTAGCCAACTTGCACAGTAATATTTATCTTCTATATCTTTAAGTCTACCTCTAGCTTCTCGTATAGCTAGATAGAAAGATTTACCGCTAGAAAAGCTAGCAATAAACTCCGCTAAAAATTCTTGAGCTACTTGATTTTGAACTTGCTCTCGCATCACAATAATCTGAGGAATTCCTAACTCTTCAAGTTGAGGTACTAATCCTAAACCTTGACAGGAATTGAATATGGCTAGTTGTAACCCATTTTCTATTGCTACTTCTAATGCTGAATTTAACTCGGATATTTCTAGCTTGGTTTTCGCGTTGATACTGATCCATCCTTTCTGTGCATTAGACTTACTATGTCCAGCATAAAATAAGATATCCCAGCCTGATTTTTCTCTAAGGCGATCGCAAATTTGCTTACGAGTAGGCTGAGAGATAATTTCTAACTCTACTTCCTGATTATTTCTGAGAGTATTCAAATCTGCTTCTGGATCGATATTAGTAGAATCTCCAATAATTGCTAATATGCGTACTTTTCCAACAGTTGACGACTTTTGTTTTAGTTTTAAAGAAAATTTAGGCGCACTTAAAGCCACTTCTGCTTTTGTGTACTTCTTGAAGAAATTCCATTCATGCCACGGTAATTTTCTTAATATATCGTTATTAGTTTGAATTACTAAAACAACTTCATCTTTCGTATTTATGTTAGTGCGTAAAGCTTGGTCTATTAATTGAAATTCTGGCGAGTTCAGCCATTGATTAATTATCTTAATCATATAAGCAGTTACTTCTGTTGCACTTTCTTGACTTCCTCGCTCTATATTATCTTCAGCAAATTCTAATACTCTCGGTTTAAAACCAATACTTTGACTGTCAAAATCTCCATATAAAAAACTACCTCCAGTACTAATGAAAGCCTCATATAGACACTGCCATTTTTGATAATTTTCTTCAATTTCTTGGTTAGGTGGTAGGCTCCCAGTATCTATTTCTTCAAGTAATTGTTCTCCTGCATACAGCTTCAATAAAATCTGAGAAAACCCGATTTTAAAATTTCCCTCTCCCAATCGCAAAGAAATAATTTTCTTCATTATTGTTCGTCACGCTCTAAAAACTAAACGATAAATTCTTCAGTTATGTTAGCATCACCAAGACTTATTCTCAGCTTAAACTTATCTCCTGATTCACTAGTAAACTCTGGTAACTGAATAAAATAATCTCTAAATTCAGATTTGACTTCTTTGAGAGTTTCTTCTAATTGAGAAAGTACCTCTAATTTCAACCCTAATGGTAAATATTTTTCTCCAGAAACTGGACATAAGCGAGCGCGAATTTTTAGCTTTTGTTCTGCTTGCGGTGTCACAGTCATCAGCAACATTACTGCTTGACTAGCTAAATTCATTTTTAAGTCAATTAATTTAGCTTTATTAATAGCTTCAGAACTATTTCTAGTCATATAACTGAGATTTTGTGGTTGTCTCATTAACAACTCTTCCGCATTTTGCCATTCTCGTCCAATATTTTCTTTAGTTTCTTTAAACCAATGTCTGAGTATTACGACTTTTTCTTTGATTGATTCACCAAGAGTTTGTTTAACAGTTATTTCGGACTGTTCTTTTTGGCTAAGATATTCAGGCAAATATTCCAAAGAACGTAATTGATTAAAAGCTACAACTCCTTCTGTTTCTTCTACTGAGGATACAAAACCAAGAAGATTTGCTTCTTGTAACGATTCATCTATATGTACAAATATATAACCAATACGACTTGACCAAGCATCTTCTGGAACATGAATATCGCCATCACCATAAACTGCACGACATTCTAACTTACCGTAATTTTTAACTTCTAAATCTGCTACATCAGCAAAGGTGGACATTACAGGATTGTTAAAGTCGCTGTTATTCCAATCAGTTTCATATCCCAGAGATTCTAAATAATCCTTCACAGTACATAAAGCCAAAACATTATAATAGAACTCTTTTGCTTTAACTGTAGTTAATTTTTTTCGGCTCAACTGTTTGGCTATTTCTCTGTGAACCGATTTTAGATTAACCGTGAAGATAAAAGTTTCAGTTAGTTCCCAAGTATTCATGACTTATAATCCCTAATTATTTATTGTAAATATTCTGCTAAATCAGCTTTTACTTTTTCAAATTCTCGTTCGTAAAAGCTTTTGATAGTAGTGTATGGTATGTTCCATTTATTTGAGAGATTTTTAAATGTTTCTCCTTCCCAATTGATAGCAATTAATACATCTTTAAATGTAATATCTGTTCTGTCCTTTCTAATTGGTTTGCCAAGTTTATTGTTAGGATCTTCATGGATGAGATTTTTAATTTCTTCGGATTGTTGATAGTAAGCAAATTCTTGTTCAGCATTCTCAAAAAGATATTCTCTCATTAAATTGATGTCTACGGGAGAAATGCTGATTTTGTCTTCTTCTTGTTTCTTAGATTGACTTTTTTTGAATCCTAATATTCTGCCAGCTGCATCTGAAAATTTTATAGAAATCCAGTGATTTATCAGAGCCATAAAATCTCCAATTGTTTCATCATATCGGTCAATTTTATCTAAAACATAGCGAATAGACTCTCCTTTAGCTTCTAGAAAAGCATCTTCATAATCTTGTGGAGATAATTGTAAAGTTGACCCAAGTCCTTGTTTCTTATATGTATTTTTTATTTCCATAGCCTTAATCAGGCATTGCACGGCTTGTTTTCTTTGAAAGCTATTCGCTTGAGTTTTTTTAATTTCTATTGCTAAAGTATTGATAAATTTATCTGTAATTAACTTTCTTTGATATTTTTTTTGGATAATTAAAGCTTCTTTTAGCAAAAAATCTGCTAATTCTTTAGAGTTATTTTTTTTGTTTATATGAAGTTGAAATGTATCTCCTAGTTCTTGTTGTAAATTTTCTTTTATTTGCTTAATCTCTTCAGAAAAAAGATTGATAATATATTGAGAATGCCACCAATAGCATGAAGATAAATGTGCAATAATTTGAATTTTTATATGTTTTTTTTCCTCTCTTTCAGGTGAAGTATTTTGATACTCCTTGAGTAAATCAACTAACTCTTGTGTATTCATCTTATCTTTTACCCTTTTTAGGATGCTCTATATCTCTCTGAGCAGTTCATACCCAGAACGCGACTCAAGCTCAGTCATTGTCTCAACTACCTCTAAATGTAGATGTGAAACGAATGCATTTATCTATTTTTCTCTAGAATAAGCAAGATTTTACGCAAAATTTCAATCTAATTTTAGATGTTACAACTACAAACAGTATTTCTGGTAAAAATTATGTATAAAAAATACTATTAAGTTCTAATCGCTCTCACTAGTATTGTTGTATCGAATATCACATCCTTAGTTCTTCCTTTGGACAAGATAGCCTTGGCGGTAATCACTCTTCTTTAATTTGGAAGCTTGACGTGCAGACCACTGACGCATAGGAGTAACTTTTTCTACATGAAGTAGCTTCTGGCGATAAGTATCATTGCCCGTTAGTTGAGCGATCGCACCAGCAATAAATCGAGCGCAGCGTTCTGGCTGAGACGAGACTTGTTCTTCTGCAAACCGGATGACTAGCCAGTTGGCATCGACAAAACACTTGTTTCGGTAATCATCCTCGCCGATACAGTGGGTAGGCTTAAGAGTTGCAAACGAAATTGGCTCATCAACCTCCAAATCTATGTGTAAGCCAGTATTTGGTTCAATAATAAGAAAATCAGCCGTAAATGGTAGTCGATGCCCTGGAGGAAGCATCACCTGCTGGGGAGAAACAATTTCACCAAAATAGTGTTTGAGAACATTTTCAAACAGCCCCTCACTTGCCCCGATTGCTGCATCTCCCTGTCCAGAAGGAAAAACTAAAGGGGTAAACTGTTTTTTTTCTTTAACTAACTCTGGGATAACAACAATTGGATATTCTGGTGTCTTTGCCATACTTGCACTAACTCTTCATACTGCAATTATCTAAATTCACAACGCGATTACACAATCAACAAAATACTGAAAGTAAATCAACTTTTTTCTAATTTATGGACGCAAGAATTAGAAAATTATCAGTTCTCGTACAGTATCTCTTCTGGATAAGATTACTTCTGAGTACGCTACAAGCAACTGAGATGAAGTCTAGCTTTGACTATCTAGAAGACCTTCTTGCGGACAACTATCCAATCATCGCCTGCGAATCTCCCCTCCAAGAACGTCACCGCTTCCTCACCCAGATCATTACTTACTGTCAGCAAGCAGGCAAAAAAGCCTACATCTGGAATCTCAGCGAGGATAGTATTAAAGAACTAGCCGTCAGCGCCGAAGAAAATCTCGTTCTTCGAGAGTTTGACGACTATAAACCTTCGATAAAACAAAATAAAGAAGACTATTTTCAAGTACTCAATTTCTGGAAGGTTTATTCTGGCACTGGAGTATTAATCGTTGAGAATATCTTCCCTTTGATAAAAGAAAATACACATAAAGAAACCGATTTTATTATATCAGAATGGATTAAATCGTCGTTAATCAATCTCAAATTTCATACCAAAGATAGTGGTAAAACTACTATCTTACTAGGAGCCAACGCTGAGATAGCAAGCGAAATAGCGGCAGAAATTCCCCTATGGAGTCAAGAACTACCAGATGCACAAGAAATTATTGACAGTTTAATTAAAAGCAAAAAATTTTCTTTCACATATACGGAACAAGACTATTTAGAAATTGCTAACGCTAGTGCTGGTTTGTATATTTCTGATATTATGTATTGCCTAAACGATATTAGTAAAAATCATGATTTAGGAAATTCCAGTGAGATAGCCAAGCTTCTGCTATCAAAAAAAATTCAACTGCTCAACCGCTTGTATGACATTGAATTCTTACCTCCGCCAAAAGTCCAGCTTGGTGGGTTGGAACTCATGCAGCAGTCATTCAAAAAGTTCAAGCGATTGCTTACCCCGCGTGCTAAACAATATAATCTGCGTGTACCCAAAGGGATTATGCTTGTGGGGCCACCGGGGACAGGAAAATCACACTCAGCAAAAGCCTGTTCCCAGAATATGGGTATTCCCCTGATCATGGTCGATTGGGGCAACTTTAGAAGTTTTGGCAACCAAGCAGAAATGAAACTTAAACGCTTGTTGCAACTGGCAGATAGGCTCAATCAAGTAATTTTGTACTTCGACGACTTCGATAAAGGCTTCGCCGGGGATGATGACCTCGCCAAACGGCTTGCTGGTCAGCTGTTGACATGGATGCAAGAGCGCACGTCAGATGTACTGGTCATCGCCTCAGTCAACCGCATGGAATGGCTGCCACCCGAACTCACCCGTGCCGGACGGTTTGACTATTTATTTAAGGTAGACCTGCCCAATAATGGGGAAAGATATAGTATCTTCAAACTGCACGCTGCCCGATTTGACGAACGTTTTCGCAATGGCGGCGACCCCTGGAGCGAGGAACAGTGGCGCAGAATTCTTAAAGCCACCAATCGGTGTGTAGGTGCAGAAATCCAGACAATTGTAGAACGCGCCGCTAGTACCATATTCTGCGAAACAGTAATAGAAGATACCTACGCATCAAGCAAACTCCCCGCACTCGAACTAACAATCGAGGCATTACTAGAAGAACGCCGCCAGATTAACCCGCTTGCCATCCGCGAAGCCGATAAAGTCGAGTCGATGCGTAACAAAGCTGACCAACAAGCTTTACCTAGTAGTCCCCTCGATGAAAGCAAGTTTGCTGTTGGTAACATTGAGATTTTTAGCTAATGAAAGGAGTCAGAAGAACTCCAGCCATAAAGGAAGGAGTTTCGCGCTGGTGGTTAAAAACTTTTTTGTTTTGCTTAACAACTCTGATGAGGCTTTAAACCAACAGTTAAGAGTCATTCGTACAAAGTCCTCAAGCCTTACGCAAGCTTTCTCCTGAATTCTGACTCCTGAGTTACGACTACTTCTTTGAAAACATCATAAATAAATTCAAAGTTTCACCATGTTTGAACGAAAGCAAATGTAGCCAAAACATTTCAAAAGTTCATAATGCCTGCCATTTCTAACCACTCTACTACTTTATTTATCTAAGATTATGGAAGTCACAAGACAAACCGCTCAAACCAACATTCAAACTAAACAAGCACAAAATCCAGAAAAAAGCCTGTTTTTCAAAATTCTCAATATCGTTGGGCCAATTGCTGGTTTTACTGCTGCTCTCTCACCCCTACCACTATACTTTTGGACTCGCCAGCCCCAGTATCTACCTATTGGTGCAACCTTTACCAGTAATAATCAGACAGTTCAACTTGAACTAGCAGACGATAGAAAAGAATATGCCCACGGACTCAAATTCCGTGACTCGATTCCCGAAAATCACGGAATGCTATTTGTCCTCAAAAAACCTGAAAAAGTTAAACTTTGGATGCAGGATACGTATATTCCTTTAGATATGATATTTCTCCAAGACGGAGTTATAAAATCAATCGTAGAGGCGGCTCCTCCCTGCAAAACAAAAACCTGTCCTAAGTACGATTCCATCTATCCTGTTAACCAAGTTATCGAACTACCTGCTAACAGTACCAAAACCCTCAACCTCAAAGTGGGTAAAAAGATCCATCTCGACTTCAACCCAAATCAAACGCAGAATTAGTTGACGGACAATTTATTTCACTCGGTAAATTAACGGTAAACACCGTAATTACACTACCTCATATATCAATTACTGACCCCCGATATAGACTATATCGGGGGTCAAACATTATGAAATAAACCACTGATTTAAATGTTGAAAGTTGTCAATGCAATTTTTCTAATTTTTTACTAATGATTTACTGAAAATCATAGTGTTTAAAAATGGAAAATTCTTAGATGCTTTTACGGATATTAGTCTCATAAAATAGGTTTACAAGCGAGAAGTTGGAGCAGAGATTTGCTCCAATCCAAACTATGTACTAGGAGCAGACTCCGCCAACGGAATAAAGCAGTAATTCAGTCGTAATTACCCCTACAAAGTTTCATCCAGTAATTTACGAAATCATCTACTTTTTTTATGAGAACAGACTACGAATCTAATTTTAGCAATGACCGCATTCCTTCCTACGAAGAATACGGATACCCCGCTCCCACCCGTCGCCGTCGCAATTGGAAAGAAAACGCCAGCATCGCCGGACTAATGGCAGTTGGTACTGGCTTGATGATTGCAGATATCTCCATTCATCACATGGTAATGGCATCGCTGGCTTTTGGAACTGGTATTGTAGCGTTACTACCCAAGGAAGCAAACTTGCTACTTTCCAACTTCGAGAAATGGCAGCGCAAGTATGGCATCAATATCTATACCGTCTTGTTCTGCTTAGTAGGTGTAATATTTATGTTGGATATGGCCGCTGCACCCGCAAACGCGCAGTTCATGCAAAACGCAGAGGACTTTTTCACAGAGTATTTTACAGGTGTTGACGCAGACATCATCAAATACGTATTCGCAGTACTGCGCGGTTTGTTCTTAATTTACCTTGGTATTGGTCTAATCCGGGTCGTTCAATCAGCCAGAAACGACGAGGATTGGCAAACAATCGCCCGTACACCAATTATCGTTGCCCTCACAGTTGTAGTCGGAGACTTGCTTGCAGGACTGGTAACAGGCTGATACCAAGTCTTCAAAAAAGCCACCACGAGTGGCACTTGTGGAATTGTGCCACTCATCAAGATTTCAAAAGCTGACTTTTGCCTTTCGTAATAATGACAAGAGTTCGGGAATTTCGTACAGTCAACCGTGTATTAGGAGACCAACCACGTCTCGGGCCATTCCCCGCCGACCAAATTGTTCCCTGGAGTGCGATCGCTCTCATCTCCTACATGGTAGTCAAGGGTTTTATGCAAGCTTCTTGGCTTGCAACCGGAATTGTAACCGCCTGGGGATGGGCAACCTGGTGGACAGTAAGTTCCAACAAAGCCTTTTTCGGTAAGTTTGTCGGCACGCCCCGCATCACCCGTGGTTACAAACCTTTTGTCTCCCTCGTTAATCCTCTACAACCTCAACCCAAGAAAAAGCGCAAGCTGAAAAAACGCAGATAAAGCTTCTGAATTAATACCAGCGAACAAAACTACAGGCTATGAGTTCGACCACCTCAACGAAAATAAAGCACAAAATTGGTAAAAAATCTCTCGATACCGAACAATTAGGTGTTGTCAAAAACCTGACACCCTTTGAAGATATTACCCATTTAGCCGGGATTGCAAGTATCTCGCTTGCTGGTCGTAGAGATATCGGCGCACTCATCCTCCAGAAAAAAGAAGACATTCAAATCAAGTTTTGCTTCGACGTACAGGGAATTCACCCGTCTTTACCCGAAGAACAGATTATCCCCATTTTTGAAAATATTGAGGGCGGACTCAAAGAACTTCCCGAACGAGAAACCTTGACAATTCATCTTGGTTCGTTCACTGATGACTTTCTCCGGCAGCAGGAACTAAAAAAGATAGAGGATAAATGCGATCTAGAGCAATTAACTTTATTAGTGCGATCGGAACGTCTACGAGCAAGAGAACTCACTGAAGCAGGAACCCGTAAAAACAAGTTCTTACGCTTCTGGTGTACCTATAGTGTCCTAGCTTCTGAAGACAGTCGCTCAAATGATGCGATTGAAAAAACTATCAAACAGTTGCAGAACGCCTGGTTCCAATTTACTGGACAAATCCACGGTGTTCGGCAAGAACGAATCGAAACAATTTTACGGGATAGTTTTACTTCTGGGTTTCAACGGTGGGAACAACTTTTTACTAACTCAATGGGGCTTTCAGTACGAGCAGTCACAAGTGAGGAAGTATGGTCAATTCTTTGGAGTCAGTTTAACCGTAGCGATGCACCCAAAGTTCCCAATCCCCTCATATTAGATGAAGAGGGGCTTCGAGAAGTTCAAACCAGCGATTTCCATATTCGCCACCTGATGCTGGAGAATGAGAAATCTGTCCCTTTTCTCGATCGCAGTTGGGTAAGACTGCAAGACAAGTATATCGGCGTTCTCCAGTTTAGCGAAAAGCCCCAAGGCTGGGTAGACGAATACGCCCAGCTTCGATACCTCTGGGAGGTAATATCCAAAGAAAAAATCTCTGACACTGAGATTATCTGCCAGCTATCTAAAGCTAACCAGGGACTTGCCAAAACTGCCCTTCAACGAATTACCAAACAGTCAATTACCTCCAGCGCGATGTCTTCTGAGAAGGGATCAATTGACGTAAAAGCCAATATGAACATCGAGGAGGCAGTTAAGGCACAAGAAACTATCCTCAGAGGCAGTCTCCCGATCCATACTGCCGTTGTTTTTTGTGTTCATCGTCACAGTCGTCAAAAACTTGATGAGGCTTGCCAATACCTTTCTAGCTGTTTCTTACGACCTGCCGTAGTTGATAGAGAAATCGAGTATGCCTGGAAAACATGGTTACAATGTGTACCTATTGTCTGGGAAAACCTACTTACAAGACCCTTTAACCGTCGCCTCCCCTATTTCTCATCAGAAGTTCCCGGACTCATGCCGATAGTTAGAACGGCTACGGGAGATAAATCTGGGTTTGAGCTAATCGCTGAAGAGGGAGGAACTCCAGTACATCTCGACTTGTACAAGCAGCACAAAAATCTCGCCATTTTCGGTACTACCCGTGCAGGTAAATCTGTCTTAGTAGCAGGTCTATTAACACCTGCCTTGGCTCAAGACATTCCCGTAATTGCACTTGATTATCCCAAACCCGATGGTACTAGTACGTTTACCGACTATACCAAATTTATGGGAGAAGAAGGGGCATATTTTGATATTAGTAAAGAATCCAATAATCTATTTGAATTACCTGATTTAAGGGGGTATGAGCCGGAACTTATTAAGGAAAGGATGACTGATTTCAAGGAATTCTTGAAATCCACATTAATGATAATGGTACTTGGGACAAATCCTGTCGGGGTAAGTCCGACAATGATATCAAATATCGAAAGTATCATTACAATCACAATTGAAACTTTCTACAACGATGAAGATATCAAACTTCGATATAAACTTGCACTAGAAAATGGATTAGGAACACCTGAATGGGCAGATATTCCAACACTTAAAGATTTCTATAATTATTGTTCGCCTGGGTTTATCAAACTTGATTCCATCACCAATAATAGTAAAGAAATTCTTGATGCTCTTGACCAAATCAGATTGCGATTAAAGTTTTGGCTGAACTCACGAGTTGGACAATCAATCGCCAATCCATCTAGCTTTAAAACTGATGCGCGACTACTGGTATTCGCACTGCGATCGCTTGGGAGTGAAGCTGATGCAGCAGTCCTTGCCCTTAGCGCCTATTCCGCAGCATTACGTAGAGCTTTATCATCCAAAGTATCAATATTTTTCTTAGACGAAGCGCCGATTTTATTCAGTTTTGACAGCATAGCCGAGTTAATTGGTAGACTCTGTGCCAACGGAGCAAAAGCAGGTATACGTGTAATTTTATCTGCCCAAGAACCAGAAAGTATTTTCCAAAGTAAGTCTGCCTCCAAAATATTTGCTAACATCACAACCCGCCTTATCGGGCGTATTCAAACATCAGCTGTTGACCCATTTGTTAACAGGTTTAAATATCCTTATGAAATTATTTCGCGTAATAGTACCGAAGCATTCTTTCCAAAACGCGAAAATATTTATTCACAGTGGTTACTTGACGATAATGGCAAACTTACTTTCTGTAGGTATTATCCTGCTTATTGCTTACTTGCAGCTGTAGCAAATAACCCGAATGAGCAAGAATTACGCACTCTATTTCTCAATAAATATGCCGATAACCCAATGCTGGGTATGGTGAGATTTTCTGAGGCATACATACAAATGCTTCGGGGAGATGAGTTAAGCCAAGAAGCACAACAATTACTGGATAACAATAACAATAAGCAATTAAAGTCAGCATAAATTATATAAGACAAACTAACAAATAATCTGGACTGGGAAAAAGAAGAATAAATAAATCATAAAAAAGTGGCTTAACTTTAATTGCCACATTGGTTATTTTATCCACAAAAAGTATGAAGCAAAAGTTCAAGTTTACTAAGAAAGGGGTAATAATCGGGTCAATCATTGGTCTGGTTACTTTACTCGGTACAGCACCCAGTTATGCCTTTTCAATTGACGATTTTTTCAAGGTTTTAGGCAAATTCAATAACTATTTTGAGGAAACCAAAAACGAACTCACCGCAGCAGCTAATGAATGGGGTGGGATGAAAGGCGAAGCTAAAACTGCTATTCAGACTGGCAGTATGGATATGCCAGACCCAGTAAATTCAGCCGAAAAGCTCAAAGAGCAACTCAAGGAAAAGGGTAACTGGAATGAAAGTAACACAGTTGAAGGTGCTGTAGGTGCAGCTAACGAACTGGAGAGAGAAACCACCCGCGCCACAATCGAAAGCGTCTTAGGGGAACTTGGTCAGGAACGTACCAAAAATGAAATAGAAGCAACTGAACAAACTGTAGCCGAGGCCAAAGAACTCGCGGAATCTGCACAATCAATGGATGCTTCACAAAACATTCTCAAGGTAATTGCTGCCCAAAACTCGCAAATTGTCTCAATGTTGGGGCAATCTCGCACCGACGGACTGCAAGCACGGCACGATGTCCAGCAAACTAACCTGATGCTAAGTCAACTTGCCGAACAGGTGGCAAGCGATCGCCGTCGTCAAAACCTGATGATGGACGGTATCAGCGCCCAGTACATCGAAATCAGCGGATTTAGCAGTCTCAAAACTACTGCTGGGCAATAATTCACCCTAATTAGTTGGTCATCTCTGCAATTGAGATGGCCAAACCTTCACGCCTGTTAACCAAGTGCTATGTTAGAACACCTCATAATTGCAACCGACCCATTTTTTGGACAAGACATCTTAGAAAATGCCGCCGCTGGAGCGCAATTAGTAGCTGAAGGTTTCAATGAACTTTGGCAAGAAACCCTCAACGGTAGCTTGTATGGCTCAATGTGCAAAGTTGGTCAGTTTTTTGCGATCGCCACACTTACCCTTTTTATGGTTGAGTTAGGCAAAAACTGGATAAATCAAGAAGATATGAAAGCTCTCTCCAGTTGGATATGGCCCATCCTGGTTATCGGGCTACTAGCTAACAATGGCACTTTGCTCAGAAGTGGAACACTCGCCATACGAGGATACATTAATACTGTCAATAGTGACATTCTTGAATTTACTGCTGCCGGAGCCAACCTAGAAGTAGCATTCAACCGCGCAGTCGGCAATATTGCCCTCCAGCAGCAAGTAGGGGCAGCAATGGAAAGATGCCGCTCAATCCCTGGTAACACGCAAGATTCAATCACCTGCTTGCAACAAGCAGAAGCAGAACTCAAAACCTCTGCGCCCGATCTATTCAAAGGAGAAGCCCCCGATAGCGGTAGTTGGGAGTTTAACCCACTTCAGGCTTTATCTGATGCCAAAGATGCGCTCGACGACCTCTCCCCCGGTCAAATTGCCGAAAAGATTGGTAATTCTATCACCAGTACAATCGGCTCAATGATCACCGGATTTGTTGCAGTCATCCTCCTCGCCCTAAATAACGCTTACCAGTGGGGTATCGAATTCACGATGCTGTTAACTGCCCTGCTTGGGCCATTGGCAATAGGCGGTTCACTACTCCCCTTTGGCGCAAAACCTATTTTCGCTTGGCTAACTGGTTATTTCACCGTTGGAATGGCAAAACTTTGCTTCAACATGATTATTGGTTTGTGCGGACAACTTATTGCTAATTCCGAACAAAACCAACCGATGATATTTCTCCTTTTTGTCGGATTGGTTTCTCCTATCCTTTCATCTGCATTAGCCGCAGGTGGTGGAATAGCTGTTTGGACAGGATTAGGTAAAACAGTAGCATTTGGATCTGAAATTGCAGCAGGAATCGCTACTGGTGGAGCAAGTACAACTGCTACGGTTGCTGTCAATGCCACCAAATTTTTTAGTTCCAAAATTAAAGTTAAAAAGTAATTAGTCAGAATTCAGGAGTCAGAATTCAGGAGTCAGCTAAGACATTTCAAGATTTGATAGTTTGGCAAAAAGCACATCAGTTTGTTTTATTAGTATATCAATTTATCAGTAAGTTCCCTAAATCGGAAATATATGCTTAAACCTAAGTCTAAATCTCAACCAGCCCGCCTTCTCAGTTACGGTCAATCTACCTCTACACCTATTGCAATGGCAATCACCATAACAGCAGGAGGAACTATCTTATCTATCCTATTGCAAATTGTAAATATTGGTATGAGTTCTAGTACAAATCGTCATGTCAAAGGCATGACGGTTGTTCAACTCCAAGATGGCTCTATTTCACCTGGTAAATTTGCTGCTCCCAACGAACGCGAAGACGAAACTATCAAACGCTTTATCTCAGATAGCATGATTAAAATGTTTGGTTGGAACGGAATAATCGAAGCAACAGAGAATGGCGAAAACGTTACCAAACCCGATAAAGGAATAGATGTTCAAACAACAAAAAATAGTAGAAAAAGAATTCCGACTAGAGCTTGGGAAGCTGCATTTGCACTATCTGAAAATCAAGATTTTCGGGCAAACTTCCTCAAAAAATTAGCAGAAATTGTCCCAAATGGTGTATTTAACGGTGAAGTTCAAGTCTCACTCGTCACCCGCCATATCTCTGAACCCAGAAAAATCAAGGATGGAAAGTGGGAGGTTGATTATATCGGCACGCTTGTAAGCTTTGATAGAAATGAAAATCAAGGTAAAGGAATCGCCTTTAACAAAACAATTACTGTCGAAGCTATCGATACTCCCAAGTTACCAGCCAAGCCAACTGAACTTGATAAAAAAATTTATTTAGTACGAGAGCCAGGTTTAGAAATTACTCAAATTGTTGATTATAATCTCGGCAAAAAAGAAAATAATTAGTAATTAGATCCCAAAATATGTTACAGCTACAAGATGAGGCTTCAAATAAGCATGAATTATCTTCCGTAGATAGTCTTTTACCAATTGAGAGTAAAGATATAAAACCTGTAGAAAATGAACTGGAGGGTTCACAATATGAGGTAGCTGAAGAAGATGAACTGGAAGTAGAAGACCCCGCATTAATACAAACTAAACACGATTTTGTCACATCCCCCTGGTCAAGATTAGGAATTATTGGTGGTGCATTCGGTGCTGGGTTCCTAGTTATATTTGTTGTCCTCAACGGCATGATGAATGGGGGTGGTAAAAATGCCAAAAAACCAGAAGTAACCCCTACCCCCACTCCCACGGTTGCCGCATCTGAGAAAAAAGATGGGGATGTTTATGCCAAGCTTGCCCTTGCCAAGCAACAGGAAGAACTTGATGCACTAAATGGTAAAGGCAAGACGGAAGATAAAGAAGAGAAAAAGGAAAGTACTGAAGAAGAACAATCTAAAAACAAAGAGAAAACACGCTCTATTCCACAACGAAGGGTAGTCGCTCAAGGAACTCCTCCTACTTCTAGAAGACGTGTATACCGAGAAGAAGCACCCGAAACTGTTAGACCAAGACGTAGAGAAGTCGCCTCACAGCCAATAGCACCCCTGCGTCCTAGCGCTCCTCTGCCAAAATTTGCCAAACAAATAGTTGCCAGCAACCAGAGTGTCGCCAAAGACCCAATAGCCGAACTCGAACGCCTGCGTAGCCTGGGTTCGGTTGGTCGGGTTGATTATATGTTAGCCAGTACCACTGTAAGTGAACCTACAAGCACAACAGCAGAAGAAGTTACAGCTAAAACTGAAGAAACATTACGCCCAGCAGAACAAAATACCAGTCGTTCCCGTCGCCGCCGTAACCGCCGCAGCGAGAATACCGAAACAGTTACTAACACTCCCAGTCAAATTGAAGAACTGCGCCCGCGCTGGGAACCTGTAACCACAAACGACAGTACTCCAGAGTATAGCAATACTGGTGACAAAGAGGACAATCAAGCCGTACCAGTTATTTATAGCTTCTTGGTAAAAGAACCACAAACTAGCTCAGAACTTGGCAAAGAAAAAACCTTAGAATCCAGTTTTGCTGGTAATAAAGAAAACAACCCCACTCAGCAAGTCGAACGACTTGCAAATAACTACTTGCCAGAAGAAGCACAGATACTTCAAGAAACACAACCACAGTATCTAGTTGTCGGTTCGTTTGCAAGTGCAACTCTCGTAACTCCGCTCGTTATGCCCCAAATCAGCAATAACGGTCGTTCCCAGGAGCAGACAAATACGTTACGGTTTGTCGCCCAGTTGAACGAGCCGCTTTACAGCAATACTGGCGAAATAGCCATTCCAGCAGGAACACAGGTAACTATCGCCATGATTTCGGTTGATAGCACATCAGGCGTGCGTGCCGAAGTCACGGCTATTCTTAAAGATGGAACTGAATACTCCATATCACCCGGAACGATATCAGTCCTGGGAGAGGCAGGTTCCCCCCTAGCCGCCAGACCCTACGACGACAAGGGATCTGAAATTGCTAAGTATGATGCCACTTTGGGGACAATAGCTGGTCTTGCCAAGGTAGGGGAAATTATCAACCAGCCGGATGAAGAAGTCACAGAAGATTTGCCTTTAGGTGGGACAAGAACCCGCAGCCGCAATAACAACCGCAACCTGGGAGCTGCTTTCCTTGAAGGTGCCTTTGGCAAACTTGGCGAAACAGTCAGCAAGCGGACAGAACGTGCCACCGACGAAATCAACCGCCGTCCCAATGTCTGGTATGTGCCTAAAGACACCAAAATTACAATCAAAGTCGATAGGTCAATCAAGCTGTGAAACTCAGATATATAGCCGACTTTAGTTTAATGATGCCCTGCGCGATCGCCTTTGGCGGATGCCTCACCATTGCCTCCGTGTTTGCACCAAACCAACTTGTACTAGCAAATACTATCCGTCAAGTTGCAGCGTCCCAGGTGTCAGGGGAAAATGCCCAATTGCAGACAGTTAAGGTCTGGCCCGGACATGGGGTATCAATATCGTTCTACAACACCCGAGAAGTCATCAAGAAAATCTGGCTGGATGACCCATCTAGGTTTGTTTTTGATGTAGACGGATGTCTTGAAGGCTTGGGTAAGTGTTCTAGCAACAGTACGGGCGCAGGACTAATTCACATTCGCCGCATAGAGACAGTCAAAATCCCCGGTTTACCACAAGCTTCTTACGGGGGGCACATGACAGTAATTACCGAATCTGGGTCAACAAGGAAAAGCTATCACTTTCGGATTGTAGCGGGCAGTGGCACACCAGAGTACAGCCAAATTGAAATTATTAGCGATACTCCCAGCAAACCTGAAGAAGTAAAACCAAAGGTTAGTTACACCGCATTATCTGATAGCAGACATATCGCTAAAGGAATGCAAGTTGCCCTTAAAAATCAGTGGGTTACTACAGATAGCAAGCTTTGGAAGCGTCTGAACCAACTTGTGGAGTTGCGATCGCAAGGAGAGGAACTTGTTGTCGCCGCCAGCACTACCGGAGTATCAATGCAGTTGGTTGAAAAACTCATGGTGCTAGGTGGAAAGCGCTTCTTAGAAATACCGCCACAGCCCAATAACACTCCCATAACACCAAATACAGGTAAAACAAACTTTCTCTTGAATCAATAATTTTTAAATAACCAGTGATGTATAACGAAAATTTGACCTCCAACAACCAAATTTTAGATATCACAACCGAGGTAACTGCGATTGTACCAGTGAGAGCTGCAAGTCAGGAAACCACTCACAAAAAAACCAACCGAGCGCTTGAGTATCGGATGGAAAAATTTAATAACTTACGCTACCTGATGGTAGCAGGACTTATTGCAGGACTTGCCCTACACGGGTTAATCCGGTTTGGAGGTAGCTACAATATCGGCAGTCTCCTATTCGGTGAGAAAGCAGTAGCTCAAACAGTTCCATCGAAGTATTCAAATTTGAACACTTCGATAAATAAAACAAAACAAACCAAACAGCCACAGCCCGTCGCAACTAAATACGTCAACGGTGCGCCTACTCCTGACTGGAGCAGTATCACGTTCAAAAATATGAAATTCGGCGGTGCTGGCAGCGTCGAATTCCCTAATATTAAAAACCCTGGTATGAAAGAGACACGCACCTGGAGTACTAGACAAAGCCTTGCCGAAGTCATGGAACTGGGCGATTTTGAAGCAACTGAGTTCAATATTGAAGATTTTACGCTTGAAGATATCGCCAGCATCACAGGAATTAACCTCAAAAATCTCAACCTGTCAGATTTTGAGACACTAGAGTGGCAAACACTCGAAGACCTCGCCGAAGCAATTCCCAAGCTTGAAGATTCAGAAGTTGGAGCCATCCCACCAATTCAAGAACTAGTGACCAAAGTTACAGGCAGCACCGCAAGCTACCAAACTGTTGGTGAAGTGCTAGACAATTATCCCGAACTGGGAGAAGTGGAACTTGGCAAGTATGTCAAACTTGATAAGTATAAACTAACCAGCATCCCCGGTATTCAGGATGCACAGCTAAAGGACTTCACTAACTGGCAAAACACAACAATTAGTAAGGTTCCGGGATTAGCTGATGTACCGTTTGATCAGTTCCCCAGTGTTCCCATCCCCGATGTTAGCTTTATCGGCAAAGTAGACTTACCCCTCGGTTCGCTTGAAAGCGGACGCTGGAAGTCAATAAGCGGTAGCTATCAAGCTGGATTTAATGTCCCGTGTGAGAAAAAGTGCGGTCACATCGAAGTTTCGGGTAGTGAGACTATCGTTGGCGCACAATGGATGTCTGGTAAAGACCAAAACGTTAAAGGCGGATTCGGCATCTTGGGCAGCCTCAACGGTGGGAAAGAACCCACAGGTCGTCATCCCTTTGGAAAATCATTTAAACAAGTCATCTGGGATATTAACGAAGCTGACGGCAGTATCACCACCGCGATGTTCTTCCGTATTTGCAAGCGGGGATGGGTTGACTTGGGCTGCTCGCCCTACTTCATTGGTCCTGTTCCCTTCTTCACCTACCGCGAAATAGACCCAATTATTCTTGGTACACCTCTCACAGTTCCTAAAAAGTAAAAAGGCAATCATAGAAGAATTTATCCTCTTTAATTTTTGACTTGGAGAGGACATACCAGATAACTAATGAAGAAATATGCAACTTCACTTCATCGCATATTTCTTCGATTTCCTCATTGCAAAATTAGCACAGATTAATATGAATAATTATCTGTTTGTAACTGCTAAAACTAAGACAGTTAAAGAAGTAAAAGCTACTCATAAAAATAGCAATCCTGACTTTAGTAAATATACAGATAAGCTCATGTCACCTCAAGGTTTGGCACTTGCGGGTGGAATTGGCTTATTGTTGCTTTTACAGCTTTTTAGTAATGGTAAAAAAGGCAAGCTTGCTACTAGCTATTGGGGTGGAGCAAAGGAAACCGCCCAAGCTAAGAAAAAAGCCTTGAAGCAAATCGTCGCTCCTAAATGTGATAGTGCCAGTTTATATATTGGAGTACACAAATACAAGGGTCAAAAATCACCCAAGGGGAGTGGGGGAGTTCCAGTTTATGTACCCGATGTCCAACGCGGAACTGCTGTAATTGGCGCACCTGGTAGCGGTAAATCATTCTCGGCTATCAACCCGATGATTTACTCAGCAATTGACCAAGGCTTTGGTATAGTACTATACGACTTCAAGTATGCAAGTCTTGCCAAAATCGCCAGTTATGCCAAATCAAAGGGGTATGACGTACACATCTTCGCACCGGGATTTCCCGAATCGGAGGTATGTAATCCCATCGATTTCTTGCGCGATTCCTCTGATGCTGAGACTGCACGGCAGTTAGCTACGGTTATTAACAAGAACTTCCGCCTGTTGGGTAATGCGTCTGAGGACGCATTCTTTGGCCCTGCGGGCGACCAGTTGACGCAGGCTATTTTAATGCTAACTAAAGAGTTTGGCGAACGCGCTGATATTATGACGGCTGCGGCAATACTTTCCAGCGAGAAGATGGTCGAACGCTTGATGGCAGCAGCACTAAACCCCTGGATTAAGATAGCTTTTGGTCAATTATTTAGCTCAGCTGGCTCCGAAAAAACCGTGGCGGGTATCGCTGGTAGCGCTTCATTGATGTTCACCCGGTTCATGGCAAGGGGTACATTGGGATGCTTTGTCGGTAAAACAACCCTCCCCCTGGAGGTAAAACGCAAACAGATGATTATCTTCGGGTTAGACCGCGAACGCCGCGATGCTGTCAGCCCCCTGATGACCAGCATTCTCCACATGGTAGTTTCCCGCAGTATCGCCAAAAAACGCAAGGAAGATGGCCCATTAGTAGTATGTCTTGACGAGTTGCCAAGTATCTTCCTTCCAGATTTATTTAAATGGCTTAACGAATCTCGTTCCGAAGGATTCTGCGGTATCCTGGGTTGGCAAAACATGGGTCAGCTTGAAAAGATTTATGGTAGGGAAATCTCTAAAGCCATCCTCGGTGCGTGCGGCACAAAATTTGTTTTTAATCCTGGTGAAGAAGAATCAGCACGACTATTTTCTGCATATTTAGGTGAAGAGGAAATTAAATATAAACAAAAATCTCGCTCAACTGGAGGGGGTAGGGCTAGCACGTCTATCAGTGAGCAAGAACGGACTCGGAAGCTGTTCGAGCCTGCCCAATTCCTCAAATTACCACCTGGTAAATGTCTACTTATTAACCCTGCTTACAGTAATAAAAATGAGGGTTCAGTACCAATATTAAAAAATATCAAAATTCCGAAATATATTATCGGACTCGAACAAGAAAACGATACTAAGTGGGATAAAGTCATTAAGGAGCTTGCTAGGAAAAGTACCCAGAAAAAACCCACACAAGAAGATTTAGATTTGCGAGTCAAGGAAGTAGATCGGAAGTTTCCTATCCCACAAGCACCCATACAAGCAGGCAATGCACCGTTACCTGTTGATGCATACAAGAGCTTTTTCTAAAAATGATACAATGTAGCGTCAAAGACGAAAATATCACTCAGACAAAAATAATTAAGTTAATAAATAATTATCACCAAAAAGGTCAATTAATTAGTTCACATCAAGTAAATAGCAAGAATGCACATTCAATTATTAGCTCTTTTGAGGAACAGTTTATCCTCCGACCAAGAGTGAAACTTCATGGGCTACATAGACAGATCGTAATCGATAAAATTGAAATTGAAATAAATGCTAACAACTATGGTGAATTAATCAAACATCATGTAAATTTAATTGGTTTTGAACAACAACAATATGTTGCATATCTACTTCCTTATCCAAGAGTAAACATACATATTATTTTCAACCGTGCCACAGGAAGCCAAGGAAACTTAATTGACATTAGTTTCCCTCAATATAGTATGTGGAATTCAGAATATAAAGTTAAACTCTCTTACGAGGCAATTATCAATGAATATTACAGAGCAGAAAAACAACAACTTGAGTATAGAAGAGATATTGAACGGAAAGTTAGACGACTTATTGAATATTCTGAAAAAGTCACAAACTACGACCTACAACTCGACAACGCTATTAATAGAATTAACCAAATTCTTAGAAAAATGGCATAAAACTTGTGAGGATATTAATGTACAGCACCAACAAATCAATCAAGAAATATTTATAGCAAAAGAAAAACTAACATTAATGGAAGTTAAAATATCCAGACTAGATGACAAGCTAGAAGCAATGTTAAAAATTATTGCTAACCAAAGCGAACAACTAAGCGAAATAAATCAAAATTTCAAAAATAGCCAAATAGAACTAAGTCAAAACAAACATCAAAATGTAAATTCAACCTCTCTATCACTTGAAGAGGTTAAATTTTTTATTTAATAAAACTACCTCAGCTTCAGTTCGATTCCATAAAAAATTACCCATTTTAAAGTAAGATATGTTTGACCCCAGACAAACTCAAATTAATGAATCATATTTAAATACAGCTGATACTGCAATTAAAACAAGTCGGGAATTAAGTAAAACCCTCATCAATGCACTTACTAAGATAACTAAAGTAATTCTCGAAAAACTCAAAGAAGCTCAAGAAGCAAGTAAAATTGCAGTTGAAGTTGGCAAAGATATTTACAATCTTGTATCTGATGAATCTACCCCTGGTGCATATAAATGGGAAAAAGTAGATTTAACCAGCCAAAGTATAAAAAACAATCAAGAAACTAATATTGTGTTCATGCCCGATCTATTAATAGAAGGTCAATACACAATAGAAACTGAACCTTTTACAGACTATCAAGCACAAAGAATTGCTGCCAGATTATTAGAAGATATACCCAATTTAAATAGTGATTATCAGCAAACAGGTGAGATCGCTCTGAAAATTACAGCTTATCTGGAGTCAGAGGGTTCAGAAAAACAAATCGTTATCTATGAACAAGATAGCGAAGGTAAATGTACAATTAATCTCGTCACTGAAATACTTACCCCAGATGAAATAATAGATGTAGCAAGTGAACCACTGATTAAGCTACTACCTCCATCTGCTGAAATTATTGAAAATTCTGAAGATACAAAAGAGTTATTATCTGATAATGAAAATTTCACTGCTATAGAAGTAAATCCACTGTTAGATGATAGTCATCTGACTATAAATAAGTTACTACAAGATGAAAACAGCGAAAATAGTTCGCTCATAACTCAAGAAATAAACTCATCTGTTGAAATAGAAGCAGATGAAAATTTTGGAGATGATGTGGTCAATAATCTTCAAGAAGAAATCGCACAGTCCAAAGAAACTCTTCAAATCAGAGAGATAGTTGTTAGTAACTACCAACCTCAAGATAAAACTGAAGGAGAGGTAAACGAAAATGCAACTCCCAATCAGTTTTTTGCACAAGAGCCAGAGGAGCTAGAAACTAATAATCGAAACAAATATGCACCTGAATTTAGCTATCAAGAAGTAGCTAACTCCCAAGGTGTAGAGTCAGCAGCGCAGCAGTGGGCGCGTCAAGTTGAAGTACCTATCTATCAAATTAATAATAAACAAGCGCGGGAGGAACGCTACAACGGGGAAAATAAAGACATTGCTGAAACCGCGACGGCAATGTTAAAAAAATACGGCATCCTTGAACAAGATGGGTCGCGTATTTACCGTAGCGATACATTTGTGATTCGCCAAGAGGGAGACACTGTTAGCATTCACCGCCGCAGTGATGAACTCTTTGGGTGGGAAAACTCCTTGATGGATTTTAAACTCAATAAAAAAGAGGAAACCAAAATAACGAAAAAACCTACTGAGATGTTACCTGTTGAGCGTCAGGAGTTTCTGATAGTGGCAGAGTACTTGGGCGACAATGACAAGCTCCCTGACCTCAACAATGCCGATATCCGTGATGTAGCAAATAGCTTGGGAAGTCTTGCACCCGCTGGCACGATTAAAACCCTGGAAGTCTTTAAACAAAACGAGATGTTGCATACCCTCAATAATGTCCTCATCCAGGCTGATAAGGAAGAACTTACAGTAGGTGAATTTACCATCAAGCGTACTCGTGAACCCGAAAATAATCGAGCCAGCCTGCAATTATTTAAAACTACTGAAGAGAAAGGTACTCAAGAACTTGTCCGGTTTGACTTGACTAAAACCGAAGCTGGGATTACTAAAGAGGTCAGTAAGATAAATATCTCTGACTACGACATCAACCAAGTCAAGTTTATTGCCCAGAACGCCAGCAAACTCAACTTGGAACAAATCTTCGGTAATGAACAATCTACCCCCGCAGCCGCACCCAAAGAACGAGTCATACAAGCAGCTGGTGATATGCCTGTGAAAGTTCACCCCTATATCGCTGAGGAATGGGCGAACATGGTCAAGCATGGTAGCCCTGACTGGGGAAAGGCAATGAACCAGGGTAATGAAGAGATTCTTCAACGGATAAATGAGAATGACGGCAAGTTACCAATTGCCGACCAGAGGGAGATGTACTTCAAGATTTTAAACCATAAGACAAATGAAGCTGAAAAGAAAGGAGAAACAGTCGTCGATTTTGTTCCCCTCAAAGACATTATGAGCGACTTACAACAATGGCGAGGAGAAGAAATTCGGCAGCAATATACCCCAACTGAACACATACCCTCCCTTCAACGGCAAACTGTTGCGGCTGCATCTAAAACCAAGTCGAGAGAAGTTGAATTGTAAACTAACTATCACCAAGTTGTCTAATACCAAGTCTAGAGAGGTTGAGTTGTAAACTAGCTATTACCAAATTGTCTAGCACCAAGTTTACAAAGTCGCATTGACAATATAAAAACTTTGGTTGAGAATTTATCCAAATTTGTACGAGTTACGAAATTTAAAAAGCTTACCTTATAAGCTTTTAACTGATTTTGAATGATTAGTCTCTTTACTTAAACTAGTAACGCGATTAAAACAAAAATTACTACGTAAAGCTCACGCAGATACTCAATGTAGTATCTCAAATAAAAAACTAAAAAGTGAGCTTAACATCCGAATTAAAAAATAGAAACTCACCTATCAGGAGATGGTTTGACTCTAGACTCAACAAGACAGTCATCAAGATGATTACTAACCATAACCAGCTATTAGAAAATCAAGAAATTATCAGACCGATTAATGGGGTAGATTTTCCCTTAGTAGGAAATGCGATCGCCAAAGCACTTGCCAAGTACTTAGGAAACATCTATGAAGACCAAACATGGTTTACTAATTGTCTTGCTCAGGTTGGAGCAAAAGCTCTCAAAATAGAATATGCCTTCGATTATTCCATTACAAATTCAAATTCACTTGAAGAAGAAGCTCTAAAGTGTATGCTACTGGGTGCATTAGAAAATTATGCTCGTAGCCGTAATATTCATGAGATTATTCAACCTTTTCTACAAGGAGAAAAATCTCTTCAGCTTGAAGCAGAATACTTCAAAAAATGGCTTCCTAGTATCCAAGATACATCTCAAATCATCGGTATTGTACCCCGTACCTGGCAAACAGTAGCTAATCAAGTAAGTGGAAATATTACCTGCAATGCTTCATATCCTTTAAGTGAATATCTTGGAGGTGCTGATTGCCAGATAATTGCTGGAAATACTCTCATCGATGTACGAACAACTGCCAAAAAGCGTCCTTTCTCTCTAGAGAATTTTTACCAACAAATTAGTTACGTCCTGCTTGATAGCAATGATACCTATACTATCAATCAACTGGTCTGGTTTTACAGCCGCCAACAGTCGGTATTCTTCTATCCTACTGACAAAATATTCCGCGACTTGCAAGCAACAAGAGAAGAATTTAAGAAAATGATTCTTGATAACTATCACACAAATAGGTTAGCAGAACAAAATAAGTGTTTATATCTTCCCCAGTAAGGATAAAAATATGATTCAAGACTTTCAACTCAATCCTAGTTTCAATATCCACTTCGATGGTATGAAGTATCACGCCAAGATTCACTTTGATATGCTTTTGAAACTGAAGCAGAAGAAATTCCAGCAAGTGATATTAGCACTCTTGCTACAAGAGTATCTAACCGTTGGCGGCAGTATCTTCTGAATATTGCAAATAAATACAGATATCTACTAGTTAGCCCTTTCCAAGCAGAGGGTTAACTTAACGAATGTAAATCAACTTCTGCTCGTTTAAATACTATGAAATTAGGTTTCTATCCAGTATTGGGTAAGAGCGATTTTGTTAGAAGCAAGGGTGAAAAAATTCCAATCTGGCAGTTGCTTGAGTATCAGCCTGTGGGGTGGCTATACTCACTCGCAATCAAGGCAGAAATTGTTCCAGATAGTCCCATTATTCATGACTGTGGATCATTTAACTACCGTGAGCAAGATATCCCCACTCTAAACGGTAAATATGTTGATGCCCACTGGTCTATTCATAGATATCGAGAACGCTCAAAGGTCGGCGATATTATTGTTTGTCCCGACCATTTACTTGTTGGAGAAAATATCAGGGAACGGCAAGAATACAACCTTAAACAAGCAGAAACATTTATCCAACTTGCTAAAAGTTATCTTCCCAACAGAATACCCCTAGCAGTCATCCACGGGCAGTCTCTCAGTGAACGCCTTGAAGTAGCAAAATATCTTTTGGGACTGGGATACCGTCATCTCGGCATCGGTGGGCTTGTTTCCCAGGCGAGAGAGTATTCGATTAACTTACACATTATCAAAACAATCACTCAAGTTGTGAGATCGCTAATTAACTCGGAACGAGTATTGCCGAAAGCGGGTGCGATGCCTGCGGCGGGCGTAGCCATCGCACCATTGCACGAGCCAAATGCTCACCTGCACGTTTTTGGATTATGCTCGCCCCAGTATGCCAAAGCTTTTATTCAGATGGGACTATCCTTTGATGGTTCAACTTTTATCCGGGAAGGACTAGGCGGTGGGATGTTCGTCAGCCACGAGGAAAAATTAATTCGGATACCAACCCACTATGCGCCAAAGTGCAACTGTCATGTTTGCAGGGTTCTCAACCGACATAGGATTGACCCTCGGCTGACAAACAAAGGACGGACGCATACTATGGGAAGAATCGCCCACAACCTCAATCTGGTGATCAGCACCTACAGAAAGTTCACTCCCAAGGAAAAAGTCTACCTGGTTGCTGGATGTGGCAAGCAGCTTACCTACCCTGCTGCCGCCAAAGACTTATATTATTCCCAGCACTTTCAAGCGTGCCGTCGCTACGTAGAAGAACAAGAGTCAAGATGGTATATCCTCTCACCTTTACATCAAGTTATTAACCCAGAAGCAATCATCAAACCCTACGACAAATCCCCCTATTCCTTATCACATCAGGAACGTATACTATGGGCGCAACAAGTAGCAGAAAACCTCATACAAGTTGCGTCCCCGGAAATAGAGTTTGTATTCTTGACGGGCAAGCTTTACAGACAGGAGGTAACGCCCATTTTAAAAGCAAAGGGATATGAGACAAAAGTACCAATGCAGCACCTAGCCATTGGACAGCAACTTGCCTGGATAAAGAAGGAACTGGAGCAAGAAAAACAGCTTGTTTTAGATATATAACCCAGCAGTAATAGCACCAAAATAATTTATGGAGACTACAAAACGAGTAATTAATATAAGTGAAAAATTCGGCAGCTGGATTGTACTAAATAAACAAGGAAAGCAAGTATTATGCCAGTGTGATTGTGGAACCCAAAAACTTGTCTACAGTCACACCCTTACCAATGGTCGGTCAACTAATTGCGGTTGTAAAAAAAGAAAAGAATCCATCCCAGTTGGGGCAAACTTTGGGAGACTAAAAGTTATATCCGATGTAGAAGTTAAGGGGAAAAGGGGTGAATTACTACTCCTTACCCTATGCAGCTGCGGAACCCAAAAGTATATCAGTAAAAATAGCTTAAAAAGAGGGCTTACACAAAGCTGCGGATGCTTGCAGCGCGAAACCCTCAAGAGCGATAAAACTGTCCACGGACACTGCAAAAGCCACGAGTATAACTCCTGGTTACACATCAAGCGCATCTGCTATAACAAGAACCACCATCAGTACAAGTATCATGGCGGGTGCGGAATTGAAGTCGATGCATCCTGGCGCGATAACTTTACCCAGTTCTTAAAAGATATGGGAGTAGCACCCGAAGGAACAGTCATAGCACGTATTGACCTAGAGAGTGACTTTGCTCCCGGAAATTGTCAATGGATACCCAGAAAAGAGCATTACCGTCAAATACATTTCTTAAGAAGAAAAGAATTGTTCATTTCTCAAACTTTACCCAAACCAGTTGTTACAAATTGTGAGATAAATGTTTCACCAAATATTATTCGCGCAATTGTCAAAGCTCATGCAAATGGTGAAGCCAATATGAATAAACTTGCTACACAATATCAAATTAGCACTCAAGACGCAATAAATATTATCCTTCACCACGCTTAAATAATAAATTTATTTTTAATAAAAGTGCATCATCAATTATAATGGCGCACTTTTTATTTTCAATAGCTCATTGAATATTTTAAATAAAAATTAATCTGTTCATAAATTAATCACCACAGTTATTACACACCTTGTAAAGGTAGTTATTAGGAGTAATTCAGCAATCAATAAAATACTTTGGATTTTATCTGAGCATGAAGTTGACTGCACATGGCTAAATAATGGCGATTTTTAACTAAGTGTTCATACAAATACGAATCATTCTTTAGGTAGAAAAAGTAGCTAGATTTTCTACCACAGACGAAATTATCAACTAGCTAGGCAAGCAAAACCTCAAGTCAAAATCATAAAAATTGTACATGATAATACACAACGGCTCTTACATCTGGTTTCACGCAGGACAAACTGCAAGATGGGGAACTATAAGTGCGATTAAAGCATTGCCATACCTAATGATTGCATACCAAATCGACGGACAGTGGTACAGTGACCCCAATTTTTTATCACCCAAAAATCTAGAAGTAAAACCAACAATCCCTGTAAGTTCAGCAATTATTCACATACCAAAAACAATAGTTGAGCTACAACCAATTGTTCAATTATGTGCGGGATTTAGAAACAGAAAAGTTCACAGCCTTTGGGTAATTAATGCTCCAGAGCAAGTATTGAAACATATCTTAGAGTGCAAGCAATGGGACAGTATATCACCCAAGCAACTATTAGAAACTCTGTATGAATTAATTCTTTATGGCTACGAAGTAAAAATACTTCCCGCCAAAAAGGAAACCATATCCCCAATCGAATGGATGGAATAGTAATGACTAATAGCAAGCAACAACTCACACTTTACTATCCTTGTGTAGTCCAAATTTTAGATCAGTTTGTACAAACAATATCAGTTGAGTTTTGGATACAGAATCCAATAAACGACAAATGGAATTTGGTAGTCTTGAAAGATGGTGATAGCAGCAGCCTATCGGGTTATACATCTGCGACAGCACCACGTAAAATGGCATACCTCAATGAAGAATGTCTATCAATAGAAGCCTTTTTGCAAGCCAAAAAAGAAGAAGGTGTAGACTATCCCATTCGACATAAAAGAACTTATCTGACAGTTAAGGGTGCTGCATCTCACAAACTATTCTGGACATGGACAAATCCTCAGACCAATAAAATTGAACGCATCCATTGGCATCCTTTAGCTATAAAAGCAAAGGCAAGTGAAGATGACCGAACTGATTACTCAAATATAACTCCAGTCAAGATTGTAAATGGAAAATTAATTACACTTGAAAAGGAGAATTTACCATCAAATAGAGCAGCTTTTTCGGAGTTTCTTGCAGACAGGGAAGAAAACCTCCGCCTTGCACTCGAAGCCCTAAAATCACCCAATCCTGATGCCGCACTCGAACTGCTAGCCATCATGGAAGAAATATCCAAAGACTGTTTCTACGCCAGTTGGATTATGGGCAATGGATACAATTTAGAATTAATTCTTAAATCATGGGATGGCACTAGCAACGTCAGCTACGGCGGTGGGGAAATCACACAGCAACAGTTAGCACTAATGCGCGTTCTTTCTGAACTATCCCAAGGTTGGTGGTTTTGGGATGAAGATCAGGATACTGGCGTAATTTTCCAAAGTTAAACTTACAGGGGAATCGCCTGATTATTTGGGCTGGGAGTATTGCGATCGCTGTACATGATCGGGAATGCGCTACTGTTAATCGTAAGCGCATTTTTTACACCCAGTATATCGAAGGTTAATTTTGAGTATGGGAAAGATGGCGATATTTGAGAAAAGCCTCTAAGACACTTACTTCGAGCTAAGAGTAAGTGTCTACCCCTGTGTAGCAACTGGTTAATCTCTATTTTCAGTCATTTTAGAGAATAACGATCTCATATCCACTACAGATTATTATTTAGTGATGAATTATACTTATAACTCCATATCGCAATTCCGAGTTGGAGAAAATTGATATTGTTTTTGTTTTGCAGCCGCTATTTCAAAAGAGGTATCAAATTCGGTAGCCTTTGTTCCAAGTTTTAATTCCTCGTATAAAGGCACACCATCGCCGTCATTATCACTCTTGAGAACCTTAGTCATGATATGAGCAGGGGCAACTTGCGCGAGGCGATTTACTACATTAGCAACAAACTCGTTAGATGCTTCACAGCCATTAAGGTATCTAATTAAAGCATCAGCAGTAGCCTCAGTCATCTTGGCTGGGTTTTTTACCCCCGCTTCCAGAATAAAGTCATCGTAAATAGCTTTCTCGCTATCAGTAAAATTTTCCTTGCAAGCTTGTTGGATAATTAATTCAGCCTGCTGTTGTTGATTTAAAATTGTCATAGTAGTTTTTAGATATTGTTAAAGGAGTAACAGATATGACACATTATGTTTGCGATTTGTATGGCAATACAAACTGGAAGATTCCAGTAGAAGAAGTCGCCGCTAGAACATTCAATACAGAACAAGAAGCACAACAATGGTTCCAAGAGAAGTGTTCTGATAACAGTATTGAATTTAGTGGCTTCCATGACACTGAACGCTATGTCACTAACTGGGTTTCGTGCAACGGTCAAGAAGTTGGTGAAATCACCAAACGCCCTACCTAATTCCAACAAATCCTATTAGAAATTCAGAAAATTGTTTGTACCAGACAATTTTCTTCATCAAATTTAACGCCATATTAAATGACGCTCATAGACGGACAGTTAATACGAGAACACGTAAAGCAAGAATGTCAAAAATACAAATCCATATTTCAAGCATCTCAAAAAGAAGTAGCAATCATCAGATTTGAGTCTTCAGAAAATGCCAGCAATGAATTAAGAGCTAGATATGAAGCAGCCAGAATCTCAGCAGAACAAAAAGTAGCTATTTTCAACGCTATTGGCATTACTCCCAATTATATTGTGCTATCACCCAATATCGCAGTAGAGCAATTTGATGGCATTGTTCAATCCATTAACGAAAACACCCAAGTCACTGCTGCTATTGTTCAATATCCAATTCCAGCTAAGTTTACAAGCTCAATTGGGCTATTAGAGCCACAAAAAGATATAGATATCGTCCGCAGACAAAGCAACAATTTCTTTGAAAGTTGTGCTACTGCTGAAGGAATCGCCAGAATTGTTGAATCCTACGCACAAAGAGATTCCAATGTTGCAGTTGTCGGCGGAGGTGGCTTTGTGGGCAATGGTGTCATCAAATATTTAGAAGCAAGTAGAATCAGCTGTTTCTGTTTGGAAGACGGCGATGACCTGACTAGAACTCAAGAAGCTGACATTGTAGTATCAGTCACCGGAAGACGAGGAATTTTCACGGACTATGTACTCCCCTCTCATCGCTTGGTTGTCGATGGTGGCTTTATACCTACTGCTTCTGGTGCTGCTGGCGATGTAGACCGCAGTGCTTACAGAATCCCCCAGAACATTACGCCCGTCCCTGGAGGTGTTGGCCCAATAGAAATGGCAATTTTAGCAGAACGTTTGGTAAAAATGGATTTGGGCATAGAACTTGGGAAATGGGACTATCAGCAATTACAGCAAGAACAGATGCAACGCGCTACTATAATTGCCCCCATAGCTAGAGTGTTCTTCGCACAGCAAGCAACTGCGTATCCTCAATCCATTCGCACAGAAAAAGAAAACCTATTTGTCTTGGAAGGTAGTAACTACCAGATCAGCTTCAATAGCACCACGCAAAGTTTAACTGTTGCCAGAACCAATGAAAAGCTAACGCTAATTCGACTAACTCTTGCAAGTAATCAAATTGAAACCGCCAGGGGTATAACAAACGAGGATATAGCAAGATGGCAGCAAATTCAAACTGCGATCGATTCAACAATAACGCAATCAACTGATAGAGGTATAGGGGACTTCCAAAGAATAAATTATTCCAAGAAAAACAAGAGACAGGTTTTCTCAAGAATGATAATCATTTTAAGGGGGGAGAAAAGGGGTTGCCGAGGGCAACCCCTTTTCTCCCCCTCATCTATGCATGAAGAATCTATACACTTGTCGTCTGCTTTGAAGTTAAACAGTGTAAAAATAGTATGTTTTGTAGCTAAATAAATGCTGTTTATTAAAATCAAATAACTTTTGTCTTACTACAACAAATATCAATAAACCAATTACCTAAATTTGGGAAAACTTCATGATTAGAATCGGTTAGCCGCTCAATCTGTTTTTCAATTTGAGCCATAGCTTTTTTTGTAAGCTTTACCCCATTCTCATAAGTTTCGTGTACTAGCTTAACTACTGGATGAGAACCTTTCCATTTCATAGTACTAGCAAAGTTTAAAGCTGTCTCCACTTCATCTAGAATGCTGCCATTCCAATGATTCTCTAGTATTGCCCATGTCCTTTCTATTGGATTATATTTACTATGATATGGAGGGTAGTAAGCTAAACGTATATTTAGTTGATACTTGTGAGCAAACTCTACTATACGTTTCATAAATTGGGTACGCCGTGAACTATTCTGCGGCCCATTATCTTGATTGAAAAGTAATGTTTTAATTTGCGAAAAACGATGCTTTTCACAAGACCAGAAATCTTCTAAAACATCAACAATAAAATCACTGGTAACTTTTGATTCTGTAAAGTACAAAAATAGCTCATCAAGCTCTGGAAGAAATATACCATAAGGAGTTACAGTTGTTTTTGGATTATAATCATGGTCATCAGCTTTCGCTCCATCCCTGCTTTTACCCCCTCGATCAAATGAGCCAATCTTAACACGAGCTTTTGCGTCCATGCTTAGACGTAAAATACTTTTATCTTCCGAAGCATCAATATTAACTAAGTTTAATTGCTCAAAGATGGCATCAGTTTGCGGTATTTTTTTTGAGGTTGAACTTTTTTTACCCTTCTGAGCTTGTAACCTAAATTATTTAATTTGACTCGAATTGTTTCTGATGTATGTAAATTTTCATCACTATAACCATATTTTTCAATTAATTGCTTTCTAACTTCGGCTGCACTGAGTCTGCTATATAGTCTTTGACTTTTAAAACTAGGATCAGTTTGACTTTGTGAATCTACTATATTTTTTATATCTTCTAAAAGATTTGGCAGGTGTTCTTCTGCTTTATAACGCCCTTTGCCACTCATGTTATCAATGCAAGTAATACCACTTTCTAATTCTCTCATTCCTTTCCTAATAGTATCTCGATTCCATCCTAATTCTGATTGTGCAACCCTTTGCCCTCCTAAACCTAAGCCCCGAACTGTCTGTGCCATAAATTTGCGTTTTGCTGCACCTTTTAATTCAAATGCAGTTTCAATCAACAACTTTTTGAGAGAATCAGTTAATACTATGGCCATCAGTTACCACACTCAAAAACAAGGGTCATTATTTAAATTACTATAAAAGGGGAATGAAGGGGCTGCCGTCGGCAGCCCCTTCATTCCCCTTTAAAATGATTATCATTATTGGTGATGGAATAGTTTATTTTCTGGAAGTCCCTAGAGCTTTGAAACTATCAATTATCACTGCAACCTACAATAGACCTATGCAGCTTGCATCTACTGCACTGCCAAGCATTCAAAGTCAAACTGACCGCAATTTCGAGTGGATTGTCATCAATGATGGCGCTAATCCTGATACCAAAGATATCATCAACAGCATTAAGGCAATATCTGATTTCCCCATCAGTTACATTGAAATGGAACACCCTGAACCGAGCAGTGGCTTTGGCTTGTGCTACGCTCGTAACCTGGGACTAGATGCAGCTGGTGGTGACATTGTTTCATACCTGGACGATGACAACAGCATAGCTCCTGAATTTGTTGCCTCAATGCGGCAGTATTTTGAACAATATCCCAATATCCGATACAGCATGGCAAGACAGCAGCGCCGCCGCGATGTCATCCGCAATGGTAGTGTTGTTCGCCAAGGTAAATCGTTTGTTTCGCCTAGCAATTGCTGCTCCTTACAGCAGCTTCTATGGCAACAAGAGATATTCGACAGCAATGGTTTCGTCCACTACCGAAGCAATGCTCCTAGATGGAACCCCCAGTTTCAAGTATTCGCGGACTACGAGTATTTGCTGCAATGTGCTTGCATCTGGGGTGAAGGTGGCTTTGGTCTCAATAACAGCATTCTTGTTAACTATATTCAGTCTTCTATTGGTATTATTGGTAGTTCCAACTATGAGCAATGGGCAACTGAGCTATCGCTGATTGTCAGTAACCAAGCAAACTATTTCATCCTTCAGGACAATTCTGTTGAACCCTTAGAGCAGCTTGTAAACACTTATATTACTAAAGGAAAAATCTCATTAACGCCAAAAGCATTTGCCCTTCTTTAGATTTAAAGAAGCTTGTCAACAGGGCTGAATCTACCCTGAAGTAGAGAGTCAGGAGGCATCTTTATTCTGGCTCCTGACTCCTCAAAACTTTAAAAGTGAAACTTAAATGGCTATTGGCTTAACTAGTTATTGAACAAGTCCAAATCTGTCACAGCCCCAAGACTGCTAGAAGATACCAATTTGGCATATTTCGCCAACACGCCTTTAGTGTAACGCGGGGCGGGGGGTTGCCAGTTGGCACGACGATGGGCTAATTCGTCTTCAGATATATTCAACTGCAATAAACGAGCGGGTGCATCAATAGTAATACTATCGCCTTCTTCTACAAGAGCGATCGCACCACCAACTGCTGCTTCTGGAGCCACATGACCAACTACCATGCCATAAGTACCACCAGAAAAGCGCCCATCGGTAATTAATCCCACCGCATCACCCAAACCAGCGCCGATAATTGCCGAAGTGGGAGCCAACATTTCTCGCATTCCAGGGCCACCCTTGGGGCCTTCGTAGCGGATAACCAAAATATCACCAGCTTGAATTTTACCCGCCAAAATTGCATCTAAAGAGGCTTCTTCCGATTCAAATACTCGTGCAGGCCCAGTAATGACTGGTTTTTTCACCCCGGTAATTTTGGCAACAGCCCCTTCCGTTGCCAAATTACCTCTGAGGATGGCTAAATGTCCTTGAGCATACATCGGGTTATTCCAAGTCCGAATCACATCTTGATTGGCAGATGGTTCTTCGGGGATGTCTGCTAATATCTCTGCAATGGTTTGTCCGCTAATGGTGAGGCTATCACCATGCAATAAGCCATGTGCGAGTAACATCTTCATTACTTGCGGAATGCCGCCAGCTTTGTGCAAGTCTGTAGCTACATATTTACCGCTTGGTTTTAAATCACACAAAACAGGAACACGGGCGCGGATTGTTTCAAAGTCATCCAGGGTTAACTCTACATTAGCAGCGCGAGCGATCGCTAAAAAATGTAATACTGCATTGGTCGAACCACCCACCGCCATAATCACAGAGATGGCATTTTCTATTGATTTGCGGGTAATTATTTGACGAGGCAAGATTTGTTTACGAATGGCTTCGACTAACACAAATGCTGATTTTTCAGTGCTGTCGGCTTTTTCAGCATCTTCGGCTGCCATTGTCGAAGAATAAGGCAAACTCATTCCCATTGCTTCAAATGCTGAAGACATGGTGTTAGCTGTGAACATTCCCCCACAGGAACCAGCACCAGGACAAGCACGACTTTCAACTTCTAATAATTCTTTTTCGTCAATTTTTCCAGCACTGTATTGACCAACAGCTTCAAAAGAACTGACAACAGTTAAATCACGTCCGTTGTAGTGACCGGGTTTAATTGTACCACCATAAACGAAAATAGCAGGAATATTCATCCGCGCGATCGCTAGCATTGCCCCTGGCATATTTTTATCACAGCCACCAATGGCTAGTACACCATCCATACTTTGCCCAGTACAGGCGGTTTCAATGGAATCGGCGATGACTTCCCGCGACACGAGGGAATATTTCATCCCTTCGGTTCCCATTGAAATCCCATCGCTAATGGTAATCGTGCCGAATACTTGCGGCATCGCCCCGGCAGATTTAATCCCAACTTCTGCTCTGAGTGCCAGTTGATTGATTCCCATATTGCAGGGAGTGATGGTGCTGTAACCGTTGGCTATACCGACAATGGCTTTATTGAAATCTTCATCTTTAAAACCAACTGCCCGCAGCATAGCTCGATTAGGCGATCGCTGTACTCCTTGCGTCACAACTTGGCTTCTCAAATTCTCCGACATAATTACATCATCCTCTGACTTGCGTGTATGAGTATGATAAGTAGCAATTTTTGATATGTCCAATATATATTTATGAATAATTGAGACTTATAAAATATCAAAACTATGGAACTGCGACACCTGCGCTACTTCATTGCTGTAGCTGAAGAACTACACTTTAGTAAAGCCGCAGAGCGACTTCACATCGCTCAACCGCCCTTAAGCCAGCAAATTCAGCAGCTAGAAACAGAACTAGGGGTAGAACTTTTTCAGCGCAAAACCAAACGACAGGTGCAGCTAACGGAAGCCGGACAAGTATTTTTGCAAGAAGCTTATCAATTGTTCGCTCAACTGTCCAAGGCAATTGATCTGACTCAACGGACAGGTAGGGGTGAGAAAGGACAACTACGAGTAGGTTTCACCAGCTTGGTAACTTACGATTTGCTGCCTGTGATTTTGCGGCGGTTTCGAGAACAGTTTCTAGAGGTGGAGTTAGTGTTGCAAGAATTAACCACAACTCAGCAAGAACAAGCGCTATTCAATCGCCGCATCCATGTAGGTTTTGCCCATCCACCTTTAGAAGACAACACTTTCAATCAAGAATGTATTCAGCAAGAAGGACTAGTTGTAGCAATGCTCGTAACTCATTTCTTAGCTAGACAAGAAAATATTTCAGTGCGCGAGCTAAGAGACGAAAATTTTATTATGTTCCCTCGCCATTTGGGCCCCGGACTTTACGATCAAATCCTGAGTCTTTGTCAGCAAGGAAATTTCAGCCCAAAAGTGACTCAAGAAGCAATCCAAATGCAGACAATTATCGGGCTAGTGTCAGCAGGAATGGGGATTGCGATCGTACCGTCTTCTTTGCAAAATCTTCAAAGGGCTAGTGTAGTTTATCGCACTTTAGAAGAAAAAACACCATTAGTAGAAACGGCTGTAGTGTGGCGACAAGAGGATATGACACCTGTTTTACAGGAGTTTCTACAAATTGTGAGAAGTATCTGTGGTTAATTAGTCAGTTATGGCAATAACAAAAACCACTACTTTTGACTAACGCCTACCTGCTAAAACAGCAAGTAGGTAACTTTTTATGACCCAGCTTGAATGGTTACAAGCAAATAAACAGGTTTATTCTAAAGAACATGGTGTTATCCATATCGCCGCCATCATCGAGAAAAATCTTTACTTCAAAAAGGGAAGTGTAAATCAAATTATTTTTGACTGGGAGCATGAGGTAAATAGCGGTAATTTATTACCTCTTAATCAAGCACCAACAGGTAAAAGTATTCTTTACCAAGAGATAGCCGCTATTCTTGATGGCTCAGGAAAACTACAAAGTTGTGATATAATTCCGGCTCAAGAAGCTAAACTTTGTCCGATACCAGATGATATTCACCCTCTAGTTAAATATGCCCTGAGTCAGTCAGGAATTACGCAACTATACTCTCATCAAGTCGAGGCATGGGAAGCTTACAAAAAAGGGGAGCATCCCAATTTTGCAAGAAGAGAGTGAGAGTGAAAATATATTCGCGATGAATACTCGCGAATAAAGGGGGGCTATACTTCCACAGCCTAATTCGAGAGAATTAAGGATGGAAAGAAATCTTCAAGAAGCCGAAGCCAATGACACCAGAAGACAAAAAACTTTTAGATACTCACGTAAAAGAAATTGCTAAGATTTTGTATAAAAACACGCCATCGTCAAAAATTGAAACTTTTGAAGGTATAGAAACAGCTGTTCGTGACCAAATTCTGGAACACGTCAGTCCGAAAATCGC
>LWTK01000041.1 GCA_003326205.1 Nostoc sp. ATCC 43529 | reverse complement strand
GCGATTTTCGGACTGACGTGTTCCAGAATTTGGTCACGAACAGCTGTTTCTATACCTTCAAAAGTTTCAATTTTTGACGATGGCGTGTTTTTATACAAAATCTTAGCAATTTCTTTTACGTGAGTATCTAAAAGTTTTTTGTCTTCTGGTGTCATTGGCTTCGGCTTCTTGAAGATTTCTTTCCATCCTTAATTCTCTCGAATTAGGCTGTGGAAGTATAGCCCCCCTTTATTCGCGAGTATTCATCGCGAATATATTTTCACTCTCACTCTCTTCTTGCAAAATTGGGATGCTCCCCTAGTGCATTGAGGGCTTATAAGCTTTCAAAATATCCCAATGGTCAGCCAGGTAAGTTATTATTAGAAGCCAGAAAAGTTAAAAGAGCGACTTCTCAATTTATGTCTAAGAATGGTGCGAAAGAAGCTGCGAAAAGGATGAAAGCTCTTAAAGAAACCACTGCTACAACCAAAAAAGTTTCTGATAACTTAAAAAAAGCACAAGACTTTTTATTTCAAAAAATCCTTGGTAGTGATGTACTAGATAAAGCTTCTAGAGTTGGTGGTATTCTTGGAATTTTATCAGCGATCGGTGTTGTAGCACTTACCAAGCTACAAGAATTTGTTAGTGATAAAGTCTTTGAGAATCTTGATACTTTCAATATTGAACTTACAAAAATTAATACCACAGCAGTTCAGAATGGATTAAAGCTTAAAAATTTTGACACCAAGCTGCAAAAAATTGAGAGAGAATTAGATGCCAACGCTAAAGATTATTATCGACTGAATAAGCAGCAAGAATCTTTTGGTAAGAACATACTAGAAACCAAGAAACAAGCGAATGATGCTTTATATGAAGCTAGAGAAGGTAGAAAAATAGTTACTGGGTTAGCAGAATCAGCCCGAAAGTTAGCTAACGATACTTTGTATGAATTCCGCCAAAACAAAATAGCTGTTGACGCCAAGATAACAGAGCAACGAATAAGCTTTGACGCTAAAATTCAATCTATCAATGCGACTATTTCAAAATTCAATAACAGCGTCTCAGATACTTTCCAAAAGTCTGTAAATGCCACAATATCAAAACTGCAATCTGACTTTGCAGCCACAAAAGCCCAAGTATCCGCAATTAAGCCACAGAATATTGATACAAATAGCATCACAGCTAATGCCATCGCAGTGGCTAAATCTGTAGTTGCTCCATTGCAATCACAAATAGCAAATACAAATAATATCATTAATGGACTTCAGTCTCAGACTGCACAAATCCCAGTATTAGCTAATTTTGTAAGTAATCTGGGTAAAACCATTAATGCTGTAGACAACAAAGCCGATGCCGCAATGAATGAGGCACGCAGTAAAGGCGTACCAAACCTTGCTCCAATTCAGCAACAATTAGACGATAAATTTAATCGGTTTGTCGCGGATAATAACAAAGCTCTTGGTATTCAAGATTTGGAAATATCCAATCTCAGCAAAGATTTTGATAAAAAATTAGCGGATTTCAATCGATTAAATAATTTATCTTCCGAGCAGAGATTTCAGGAATTTCAGAAGCAGAACGACAAAGCTTTAGGAACCCTTGGACTTGAGCAATCAAAATTATCTCAAGACTTTAACCAAAGATTCGCTGATTTTAAACGTCAAAGTGAGCTAACGTCCGACCAACGTTTTGAGGAATTTGACCGCGAAAATAAACGCTCACTGGGTTTGTTGAAAGGGGATTTACAACAGCTTGACCGGGAGATTGATACTACTAAAGCAGACATTACAAAAATTGATACTAAACTCAAGGAACAAACAAAAGTGAATGAGCAGGCGCTACCAAAGTTAGACCAGATACTTGATAAACTTCCTTTCATTCTGGCATTAGCAGCAGCGGCAATCAGGCCAGATATCCCCACAATTCCACAGATTGAAAATGCAGCGGCTACAGGCACATGTCGAACCACTCAGCCGGGTGGATGCATGAGAAGAGCTTTAGATGACAGTATCGCCAACATTAACCAAAATACAAACAATAGAATCAATGCTCTGGATGTTGTTAATACTGGTGCAAATACAGCCTTGTTAATGGGTCAACAAACAATTTTACAAAGATTAGGGAATCAGCTTCCTGGTGGCTTGTCCGGTACATTTGGGCGATTGTGGCAAACTCTCCAGGTAGATAGAATTCTAAATATTTTAGTTTTAATAACCACATTCCACAATGCAGCAATGTTGTCTAACAATATTATTCAAACTCTGTTTAGTGGAATTGATAACTTAGGACAAGCTGTTGGCTTCAAGTGGAAAAACGAAGAAGGTAATGAAGTCGGTTTTAGTGGCATTATCAGCGAATGGACTGGTAACTTTTTTGAATCAATATTTGGAGCTACAACACTTCAAAATATCAATACAACATGGAATGCTGCTAACAGAACTTATCAAAGTGTTACTAATGCCCTTTGGAATATTCAAGGAATGTTCGATTCTCTTAGGAGCATTGGAGAACTCGCAGCTTCTTACACTGGCAAGATAGGAAATGCACTCAAGCGAGGCGGTGCTTTATTTGAAGATGCATTCCCAGACATGACCGAAGTTATTACGGCTCGAACTGCTCAACAAGCCAAATGGGATGCAGCCTTGCAAAACATTCAACCTGTCGAAAATGTTGTAAGTGCTTTTAGCCAAGTAACAGGAGAAATTGTCAGTATTGGTGATAATTTCAACGAGCTAAAAAATCAACGGGATGAATTTTTTGCAAGTAAAGCAGCAGGTGAAACCGCAGTGACACAACTAGTTACAGGTGAAAAAGCTGCGGCTCAGGTCAACCAGCCCATCAATAGATCTGATGTTCAAAAAAGTGATTGATGAAGTACAACAATGACTAATCCCCCAAATGATGTAGAGCTAATCCAACAATTCTGCTTGCGCTTTGTTAATAAAGCTGTACGCGAACATTTTAGCGATTTAAATAGTGTTTTAGATGAAGAACTTTCAACCGCCAACTCTCGGCAGGTTGCTAAGATGGTTAGTCTTCATAAAGACAAAGACCCTATAACTTTAACTGTTGCTCGGTTACTGTGTTTTTACTTTTCAATGGGTAACTTTGAAGCTGAGATTGGTAGCAACGATACAGAAAAATATGTTCCCACTCGTTTAAGGCGATATAAACCACAAATTAAGCTTTACTTCTTAGAAGATATTGCAGATGTAGACACAGGTTACAGCCGATTGGATGGTACTGTTACTTTTCGATTAATGAATGAAACTGCCGAGACAATTACTAAGGCTAATTTACTGACTTATGCAAATAAAATCAAGAATATATTTGCAATTGGTAACGGGTACATCTGGAAGAAAGGAAAAATAATGTACAGTTACTCGGATTGGGAAAAGGGATATCAATTACAGCTACTTTGCAGAAATATAACTGATGCTAAAAATTTGGTGGAAAAGGTTTTAGATATTCAAAACCATACCCCAGATTGGAAATACTTAAATATTGAAGAAAATGCAGAACCGACAGAAAGATACCCCACAATTCCTGCAACTAAAACAATTTTAGGGAAGCCAGTAAAAGATTCGCGCGATCGTCCGATTTGTGAAGTTAGGTTCAAGGAAGGAATGTATAAGATACCGGGATTAAAAAATTGGCGATGTCTTTACGACCGAACGGGAAGCAGATACAGCCCAATTCTTGAGACATGATCGCGCCAGAATTTGCCGGAAGGGTTTAACCTGTCCGGGCCAGCGAATTTAAGAAAATTGCGGCTAGGGTGGACAGAGTAACAAAACAACTCAGTAAATAAGATGGCTTATAAAGACATTAGTCGTGGTGTTCGCTTGGCTAAAGACCACGAGAAGTATATGTTATGGCTTAATAAGGACACCCAAGCGAGGCAACAAGCTTTCGCAGCTGTCAACGACCCTACCAAAACGGTAAAAACTGCGCGAGTTCCTGGGTTCATTGTTCCATTTGATTCAAGTGGCACGGAGCTTGTTTACGTTCCCGCTAAATTAATTAGTCCATCTCAATCAGGTAGAGGTTCTGACCTAGCGCTTGTACTTAAAGGATTAGTTGATGAATTCACCTTCAGCACTACTGAAGTGGCAGCATTAACTACACCTAACGTTCTTGAGGGTGTGCGTAACTTTAAATTTGCCAAACTGACGGTTACGCAACGGGTAACAACTGCTACAGCTAAATCAGCTTCTCGGATTACCGGGCGCGAATATTACAGACATGAGAATGATTCTGTAACGGCTCACTTTGGCAAAAAGCTAGCCAGCAGTACTTACAGCGCTGTAATGGATGCTATTTCAGAAAAGCCCGCTTTTACTGCACTGTTCCAAGGTAGTGCTAACGCCACTGCCAGCCGTTATCGTTTTGTTCCTGAAGGCGCGTAAATAAAAATGTCTATCGCTTCTGATAACGGTTTAATTTGGGTTCCGCCAGACATTAGCGACTTACTCACTGTATCTGTGGATGGGCAAGCTGATGATTTTACCGTCCAAGGGATGTTAGTCATCAATGGTGCAGCGTCCAAGTGGTTATCTGGCGAAATGGATGACTGTACCTACTTCGAGTTACTAGACCACTTTGGCATCGACCCTTATGGCTTTGTCGGTGAAGTCGAAGACCACATGGCTTTATTAATGAGATGAGTCGAATTTTACAGCTAGGGACAGAAAGTAATTGGTCTTTGCAATACAGCAATTCTTTCCCTGCTGTAAGTTACTTAAACGACTCAGCAGGAAAGCCAATTTATCAAAGAATAACTGAAATAAATGTACCTGTAGTGTTTGATAAGCCCATCATTGCTATTTCTATTAATACTACTATTCCTGTTGGTAAGATTTGGAAATATGCAGGATATTTACGTCGTAGCCTAACAACTGGATTAGGTGCAACTTTTGTTGGTGAACCTAAGCAATTGTTTTTAGGTAAGTTTAATTTAATAGTTTTCGAGGATTTAAATATTAATTATTTTTTATCTATCCAAGTTCCTAAATGGTTTATCAGCGCTACTACTGCGATTTATCAATACGAAGGAATAGATACAACAACATTGCAAGATGATGTTAATGCGATAAAAACGTCGCTCGGTATATAAATGACTACGACACAATCAACAATAGCTGTTAGCAGCTCTACAAACACGCCAGGAATTACATTAACTCTAGAAAGCACTGGCGTATTTCTTGGCATACTGGTGAGCGTTTCGGCTCTAGCTGGTGTAGCCATCAGAATTATCAGCAAGATGAACAGCATTTCTGCTTCTATTAGCCAAATTGAAATAGCCCTCAAAGAGCAATCTGCAAATGCTGAAAAAATTCGCCAACTAGAAAAAGCTTTTGATTTACATATTCAAGAATATATAAATCGAAAAGATGTAGTACAAATGCTTTTAGGGCAGTTAGACCAAAAAATTAATCATAAGTTTAAACGGCTTCTCTTTTACACCAGGGACGTGCAGCGATTCCTACAGAAGGATACTAACTTCAAAATGCGCGAGTACGAAGAAACGACTCAGCAGGATGAATAACTCACTGGGGATTCATTCTAGACTAAAAATTAGACTGAACAACCCAAAGTAAAATCCAAAGCCCAAACATAGCATTCCTATTAGCTTCATGCGTCCCCAAGGATAGCCATACAAATCATCGTAATAGGCTATAAACGTTGAAGGTAGAGATAGCAAGTATTCTAGAATTTGTTCTAACTCTTTTATTAACTTTTCAAGGTTGAGCATGATTAGTAAATTTACACTAGAAAATTATTTTCAGTTACACGATGGAAAAGCAATAGACTTCAGGCTTAGAGTCCAAAAACACCAAAACAATCAGTATAGCTTTTACATTCATCCTCAAGATGTCGATGGTGAAACTTGGGATTTTAAGGTTATTGGTAATTTTCTAGAATGCACTACATCCACAAGTGAAACTTTAAACAGTCTGTTGGTAGACAGTAAGACACTTGATAATCTGGACAAAAACGTATTGTTTTTGATGATTAAGCAATTAGCTACCAAAATCAACGAGCTAGAAACTGTCAACACTTCCCAACGTGACCAGTTATTCCGGCGGGTTCAAGAGCTAGAACAGTTTCAGCGTGAATACGAAACCGCGCAGGAGTACGAACGCGATCACAGTTAGGTCACATCCATTGTTCGGATACTACTTTATTCATGCTCTCTAGAATTTCATCTTCTCTAGAGAGTACCTCATAAAAAATCAACGTTCTCATTAATTTGTAATAGCGCTTCTCTATTAGTCTGAAAAATAATATTGTCTGAATTTTATTCACGAGTGCGTCTCTTCCTTTGTATTTTGTCCATTTCATCTACTAGTTGTTGCACTCGCTCACGCTTACTTGAGCGTCCAACCACCACAAACTTGAGAAGAAAATAAACTGCCAGATAAACAGCAGACGCCAGCAATCCATACTTAAGGGTTAGAAGCGTGGATGCACATCCAGCACTATAGTCAAACACAGAGAATTTCATTTACAAAAAATCAAAACCCCAATTTAACTCATTGGGGATTCACTCTAGCAATTTACAGGAGTCGGGAGTAGTCAATTGCTAAGATCGAACTATTCCGTCAGAAATGCTGAATTTTTACATTTCGCCTCTGTAGCTGCATATTTTGTCAACAGCGCGACTAATCAAACTAGTTTTTACCAAATGCGCGGATGGGTAGGTGTTGGCCAGAGAATGGCTACGAAAATGCCTGTATTGCCTTATATGTAAGCATTTGACGATTCGAGTATCAGTAAACCAACCGCGCACCTTATCTAGACTGGCTTTCAGCGATTTACATCTAGCCAAATTACAAACCGTCGTGTTATGATTCTTGCATTCGCGCAACCGAACCTTGAAAACCAAATAATACAAAGCTTTCAAATACCAGCGATGATTGCAATTAATCAAAATCCCTATTAGGGATTGTTGGCTCATTCGCTGGTGTTACACAGTTATCAAAATATGATTGCAATTAATCAAAATCCCTATTAGGGATTGAAACAAAAACTTGCATGGTGCAAGACGAATTAAAGAGTATGATTGCAATTAATCAAAATCCCTATTAGGGATTGAAACTGGATACAGCACCCCGTATACATTTTGTCTGCCTATGATTGCAATTAATCAAAATCCCTATTAGGGATTGAAACAGAAATTTCAATTGTTTGATTAACTTGTTTAGTTAATTGCAATTAATCAAAATCCCTATTAGGGATTGGGCGTTGCTGAATCATGGGATAAAACCCGATCTATTGAAATCTTAAACTCCTTATTCTCTCTGCGCCTCTGCGCCTCTGCGTGAGATAAATAATCCCGCAATTATGCAACGCCAGGGATTGAAACTCGTAATGGAAAAAAGTGGATAAGTCCAGAAGATTGCAATTAATCAAAATCCCTATTAGGAATTCAAACAAAAACTAACTTAGTACAACATTTCATTCACTCATAGCGAATTCTCTGCGTCCCTTTGCGCTTACCTCTGCGTTCCTTTGCGTTTAAATTTCAACCCTCAATTCCCCACGATTTTACGCCAAGCTGCACTTAGCTATCTCAGCCATTTACCAAAATTGCAATTAACCAGCCTATCCCCGACTTATAAATAAGTCGGGGATAGCACTTAACTTACAAAATCACTCCAGTTTCTTTCAAATAAACTCGTGTAAATGGTTCATCTTGCCCCAAAGTGTAGTCCTCAATTAACCCCTTGCGACGAATAGAAATGTCGTTGCCTTTTCTAATCACCACAGTAGAACTGTCAAAAACATCCCGCGCCAATATCATCTCAGTTTCGGTGGGATTATCCAAAACTACGAGATTACTACGTTGGTAAAACATACCCTCTTGCTCTAATATGTCTTCCCCATACTCAGCAATCAACACATCAAGTTTGGGATGACGCAGTAAAGTTTGGACGTTGCTGTTGTAAGTTGTGCTTAATACTTTTTTCGAGCGATTTACAAAAACTGCATCACGACAAACAGCGCCAATTGTCCAGTCGGGATGTTGCAAAAGAATATGGTCAATTGTTGTTTGCAGTTCTTCAACTGAGATTTTATTAAAGGTAATAATCGGTATCCTGGCATCTGTACCAGACTCAAAAAACGTTTCTAAAATATGAGAAGGTACATCAACGCTTTCACCTTCAGAAGGTTTCAAATGCATTAAAATTCCTGGTGCAGCGTTAATTTCCAAGATAGCGAAGTTACTCGATTTCCAAGATTCTGCAAGACTTTTGGTAATGACATCAATACCCAAACAAGTCAGTTGAAAGTGTTGGGCAATATCTTGGGCGAGGATAATATTGTCATCATGAACGGTATGTGTTGCATTGATGCTCATACCCCCTGCGGAAAGATTGGCGACTTTACGTAGGTAGACGGTGCGCCCTTTCTCAATCACACTATCCAATGACAAACGCTGTTCGTCTAGGTAGAGTTCCATCGCATCGTCCACGAGAATTTTACTCATGGGGGAGGTGGGTGAATCTAAACGTGCAGGTTTGCGGTTCTCTTGACGAATTAATTCGGCGATGGTTAGGTAGCCATCACCAACAACCGATGCTGGGCGGCGTTCTGTGGCGGCGACGAATTTACCATCGACACACAACATACGAAAATCCGATCCGGAAATGCTTTTCTCTACTATGATTCTGGGTAGCTGGTCTTCCGGAATCGCTGCTAGTGCGCGACTATAAGCAGCTTCCAGTTCTTTTGAGTCTTGCACGTCAGCCGTAACGCCAATTCCTTTATGACCTACCACTGGCTTAACTGCTACTGGGTAGCCAATTTGTCTAGCTGCTGCTAAAGCTTCCTTTTCGGAAAAGACGATATCGCCTTCAGGTACTGGAAAGCCCAGAGTTTTCAAAAATGCCTTACAGTCGTCTTTGCGGGTGGTAAATTCCGAATCTAGATGGCTATCACAGTTAAATGTTGTTGCTACCCCCCGGACATGTTTTTTTCCCATACCATATTGCATCAATCCTTCTTCCCACAGATAAAATCCGGGAATACCTTTTTCCTGGGCTGTTCGCAATAGGGCGTAGACTGTAGGCCCGCCATAAACAGATGCGCGGAATCTATTTTGCAGCCTGACTAGCTGATCTTCAAAGTCGAAGTCTTCGTCTTGGGTAATGGCTTCAAACCAATCCCAAACAAAGTAAGCTACTTCTCTGGTTGTGCGTTCGTGTAGGGATTCGATACTAATTCGCGTGGATTTTAGAGATGGCTTGACACTCCAATGATTGAGGTGCAAATCCATGTCCAATTTTCCGACTTGTGAGGCCACTTGGGCGAATAGATGGGCATAGGATTCGTAGCTTTGGTCGCGCAGATGGGGATAGCGATCGCCAATCCTCGAAATATAATCCTCAATAGGCAAAGGCTCTCTCGACTCAACTAGAGCAAAATCAAAGACTAGTGCCCCTCTATCTAAATAAGGGTTAGTTCCAATGTAATGCTTGAAGTTGAAGATATCGAATACATCCGTTCTTCTAGCATTAATGCGGACTAAATCGCTGCTTTTTTGTTGAACCATTGATTATGAACCTTTGGCTAAACACCCTGAAATTGATACGCTGAGTTTGATTACTCAGACTTATTGATTGTTAGAATTCACGAGTCAGAATACTTACAGATATCATCGCCCTGCTTCCTCCTGAATACTGAACTCTAACAATTGATTCACTTAATTTTGGGGAGTTATGGATTTGTCATGGAATTGAACCGAACCTACCCTAACGATATTACGAAGCGTCTTCAACTATCTCAAGGCATAATTAAATGCTTATTCATCATTAAAAATCAAATCACATTCAATTCATCCTGATGAATAATCAAATATACGACCTTTGAAAGGTGCAATACCTGAAAATAATTTGTATAAATCTATATACGGTATCAAAGTATAAGGTATTAAGGAAACAGCAAAGTATGAATGGCACACAAGCTGCTCTAAGAGATGAAGTTAGGTTACTGGCTGAGGAAGCTTTTCACCGGAGGCTAATTTCTGGGCATGGAGATGGGCCAGACATCAAAGAATATCAAATTGTCTATCAAGGCAAACCCAGACATCTCCCACTAGAACAAGCACGTTTTTTCTTGAGTAATTTGCTTTACAGAAGCGGGATTCATTAAATCATTCATCAGGCAATTTTAAATTTGGGATACTTAGATAGGCTCAGTACAAGTTTTGGATTTTGAATTGAACCTTACGAGAAATTTAATTCTGAATTCCGATAGGGGGCTAATTTTTTGACATAATCAAATAGGAATTCTCTTGCTAGATTAAAATTCACTACTCAAGCTGCACAAAAAATCTCCGATCGCCAACTCTAATATCATCAATCATGCCTCTAGAAAATATCTCTAGGGGCTGTTGACGCAGTAGGTAATTTTAATTATTAAACAACCAGTTTATGTAATTTAAAAAATCCTTTGGTCTAATTGCGATCGCCATTTTTCATACTAACTTTCTCAAGTAATCTCCCAAAAGGAAGATATTATAATCTCAATTGTCATGGTTTATTGAAATTTATCTAATCAAATCAGGGGTCATCATGGTAGAAAGTAATCCTAAAAGACAATTAGTAATTATTGGCGGAGCTGAAGACAAAGACGGAGATTCCCAAATTTTGCGGGAATTTGTACGCCGCGCTGGTGGTACAAAAGCTAACATTGTGATTATGACAGCGGCGACAGAACTACCGAGAGAGGTGGGAGAAAATTATATTAGAGTGTTTGAGCGATTAGGAGCCGAGAATGTCCGCATCATTGACACAGAAACTCGCGATGATGCGTCTTCCTCTACAGCATTGCAAGCTATTGATAAAGCAACTGGGATATTTTTTACCGGGGGAGACCAAGCTCGCATCACCAGCATCCTCAAGGACACTGAAATCGATGCGGCGATTCACAAACGCTATGGTGAAGGCGCAGTTATCGCAGGTACCAGCGCCGGAGCGGCTGTAATGCCTGATAAAATGATCGTCGAAGGCGATTCTCAAACCAACCCGCGGATCGAAACTGTAGAAATGGGCCCCGGTATGGGATTTCTCCCAGGAGTGGTAATCGATCAACATTTCTCTCAGCGTGGAAGATTAGGACGCTTAATTTCGGCTTTAGTACTAGAGCCTGCTGTTTTGGGATTCGGTATTGATGAGAATACCGCAATGGTTGTGACAGATAGTCAAATTGAAGTGATTGGTGAAGGTGCAGTCACAATTGTTGATGAATCAGAGGCTACATATAACAATGTGGGCGAAATTTTGAAGGATGAGCCGTTGGCAATTTGTGGAGCTAAGCTACATATTTTGCCACACGGTTTCAAATTTGACCTCAAAACCCGCCAGCCTATCCTCAATAATGGCGCTGTGGCAAACGTCTCTGTAGGAGTTAGCTGATTTGAGTCCTGTGGGTTGAAATCGGCGATCGCGAGTTACTATTTCTTGTATGTTAAGAATTAGTTAATAAACGTTTAATTGAGCAAAATGCAGTCATTATAAAATACTGGGAAAATCCTAAAAATTTCCCAGTTTTTTAGTATCGTAGCTCTGTTAGTAACTTGACGATGAAAGCAATTGTATTAGCTGCTGGTGTTGGACAACGCTTGGGTAAAGATGGGCAAAACCAACCCAAATGCTTACTGAAGTTTAACGGTAAATCTTTATTAGAGCGCCATTTGAACTATCTTCGTCATTATCAAATAGACGAAGTAGTAATTGCCGTGGGTTACCAGGCAGAAAAAATTCAGGATGAAATCAAAGCATTAGCAGCCGAAAACTGGGTTACTACAGTTTACAATCCTGACTATACCAAAGGTAGTGTTATCAGCTTGTGGACTTTGCGTCAACATCTTGCCGCAGGTGATGATTTATTGTTAATGGATGCAGATGTTTTGTACCATCGCCACATCATCGAACGATTAGTAAAAACAAATATCTCCAATTGCTTCTTGTTGGATCGAGATTTTGAACCGGGGGATGAACCCGTGAAACTTTGTGTTAAAGACAATTATCTAGTGGAGTTTCGCAAACAAGTAGCTCTTACCCTGTATGATTTTGCCGGTGAATCAGTGGGATTCTTTCGTTTTGAAAATGCGATCGCTCGTCGTCTCGCCCGCCGCACAGAAAAATATATTGCTGACGGACTGCACGACCAACCTTATGAAGAAGTAATTCGGGATTTGCTATTAGAAACTCCAGAAGTATTTGGTTACGAAGACATCACTGGTTTACCTTGGATTGAAATCGATTTTCCCGAAGATATTCAACGTGCCGAAAACGAAATTTTACCTAAAATTGAAATGGCAGAATATGAATTATGAATTGGGAAGTAAAAGAGGTTTGATTCATGGCTATCAGACCGAGCTAAACAGACAAGATTAATCTATTGCAAAATAGATAGAACAAATCTTTAGTACTCATTGTTAATGCTGACATCTAATTTGTAAAACCAAAGCTAAACCTAACCTCCTTACCTAGTACGAAAAGGGAAAATTTAAAGCCCAATATAGTTCACATAAAAACCAAAACCTTGTAGAGACGGCGATTCATCGCGTCTTATTGAGACGGCGATTCATTGCGTCTCAAAAACCATATAAATTGAAAAATAATTACGCAAAATGGATATTCAAAAAGTATATTCGCTAAATAATTCACATTCAGAAATCGAAAATTCAAAATCCCAAATGTCATTAAGTAAGTGTTCTCAACTGCGGGAATTATTGGAATCGCCTCAACTTGAATTTATTATGGAAGCTCACAATGGAATTAGCGCCCGCATTGTGGAAGAGGCTGGATTTAAAGGAATTTGGGCGAGTGGATTAGCTCTTTCGGCTCAATATGGCGTTCGAGACAATAACGAAGCCAGTTGGACTCAAGTTGTAGAAATGCTAGAGTTCATGTCTGATGTTACCAACATCCCCATTTTGTTAGATGGCGATACAGGTTATGGCAACTTTAATAATATGCGTCGCTTGGTTAGGAAATTAGAACAGCGAGGTATTGCTGGAGTTTGTATTGAAGATAAACTCTTTCCCAAAACCAATAGCTTTATTAATGGTAGTCGCCAAGCCCTAGCCGATATTGATGAATTCTGCGGCAAAATTAAAGCAGGCAAAGATAGCCAAACACATACCGATTTCTGCATTATCGCTCGACTCGAAGCTTTAATTGCCGGTTGGGATCTCTCAGAAGCATTGCGACGAGCTGAAGCTTACCATGCAGCGGGAGCAGACGCTATCCTGATTCACAGCAAATCATCCCGTCCCGACCAAGTGCTAGCCTTTGCCAAAGAATGGGCGGGACGCTCTCCATTAGTAATTATACCGACCAAATATTACAGCACTGCTACCGATGTGTTTCGCAAAGCTGAAGTTAATTTAGTCATTTGGGCAAACCACATGATTCGAGCTGCTGTTGCTAGTATGCAAGCGATCGCCCGCGAAGTTCAAGCCAGCGAAACTTTAATCAACATTGAAGATGACATCGCGCCAGTAAAGGAAATTTTCCGTCTACAAGGAGCTGACGAACTCCTAGAAGCCGAAAAACGCTACTTTAGTAGTGGACGCCATCATACTCAAGCGATCGTTTTAGCTGCTAGCAGAGGACAAGAATTAGCAGGATTGACTTTAGATAAACCAAAAGTCATGTTACCTCTTGGAGGTAAACCTTTACTCAGACTTTTAGTAGATAAATTTAAGAAACTTGCCATCAACGATATCACCGTTGTCGCAGGTTATAAAGCAGAAACTATTAACGTTACGGGGACAAAAGTCATTCGTAATCCAGATTATGAAACAACTGGAGAATTAGCATCCTTAGCCTGCGCTCAAGCCAGCTTTGCTGACGAAATGCTCGTACTTTATGGCGATTTATTATTTAGAAGCTATATCTTGCGAGATTTATTAGAATGTCCTGGAGAAATTGTAGCTGTGGTTGATTCTGTAATCAACTCTAAATCAGTTAGCGGTTCCCCTGACTATGCTTATTGTTCAGTTCCAGATGACCTTTCCATCTTCGGACAAGATGTTAACCTGTTGCACATTTCCAAAGCCACCGAAACCCAATTGGGAAATTCCTGCGGACGCTGGATTGGAATGTTGCGCTTACGAAGTCAAGGTAGACAATGGGTAAGTGAAGCACTCAAGGAATTGCAAAAACGGCCGGAATTTAATAGTTTGGGTTTACCAGAATTATGCAATTATTTAATCGAGCAAGGCAAACCGATTAAGGTGCTTTACATTCGCGGTAACTGGTTAGATGTTAATTCTTTAGATGACCTTGATTTGGCGTTTCAATTAAAACAATAGGAATGGGGCATTGGGCATTGGGCATTGGGTATAGAAATAATTTTCTGGTTGCATCGCCCTGCACCTTTGTTGCATCGCCCCGCACCTTTGTTGCATCGCCCTGCACCTTTGTTGCATCGCCCTGCACCTTTGTTGCATCGCCCCGCACCTTTGTTGCATCGACCTGCACCTTTGTTGCATCGACCTGCACCTTTGTTGCATCGACCTGCACCTTTGTTGCATCGACCTGCAAAAACTAACCCACCCCAATATTTCAGGCAGCGTTGCCGACTTGTAGAGGCAAAGGGGCTTCTTGTAGAGTAACAAGTGGCGTTATTTGTTATAACTTCCAATGCCCCATGCCCATTTACAAATAAATTATTTATGATTGAAGCAGAAGAATTTGTCGAAGCTGCTCGTAATTTTGGTTTTGATTGGTATACTGGCGTACCTTGTTCTTTTCTGACGCCGTTTATTAACTACGTTATTAACGATGCTCAACTGACTTATATTTCCGCAGCTAATGAGGGAGATGCTGTGGCGATCGCATCTGGAGCTACAATTGCTGGTAAACATCCAGTGGTGATGATGCAAAATTCTGGTTTGGGGAATGCAGTTAACCCGCTGACTTCCTTGAATTATATTTTTCGGATTCCAGTACTAGTTATTTGTACCCTAAGAGGCGATAAGAATTTGCAAGATGAACCCCAACACGAATTAATGGGGCAAATCACAGATAAATTGCTGGAAACCATGACTGTACCTTGGGAATTTTTCCCCACAGACGCAGCAGAAATAGAACCAGTCTTGCAAAGAGCCACAGCTTACATGAAACAAGAGCGTCGTCCTTATGCTCTAATTATGCGTAAGGGAACAATTGCGCCCCATGCACTCACCCGTTCTTCTATCCCTAAACGCGAAGATAATAATGACGCTCATATTCAGCAAAGCTTTTTTAACGGTAACCAAGAACAACGGATTTCCCGCAACCAAGCTTTAGCTCGAATTGTGGAACTCATCACCCCTGAAAACACTGTAATAATTGCGACTACCGGATATACTGGGCGCGAACTGTTCGCCAGTAAATACAGTGCGAATCATCTTTATATGGTCGGGTCGATGGGCTGCGCTTCTTCTATGGGATTGGGGCTTTCCTTAGCACGTCCAGATCTCAAGGTAGTGGTGATTGATGGTGATGGTGCAGCATTAATGCGAATGGGTAATTTTGCGACTATCGGTACTTATGGAGGTGCTAATTTAATCCATATTCTCTTAGATAATGAAGTCCACGATTCCACAGGCGCACAAGCCACAGTCTCTTTTGGTGTTTCCTTTGCCAAAATTGCCGAAGCCTGCGGTTACGGCGTCACAGTAGCCGGAGACGACCCCGCGCTTTTAGATGCTTTATTTACCGCAGATACCAAACCTAGACCGAAATTCGCCCATCTCAAAATCCGTCCCGGAACTCTAGAAAAGCTACCCAGACCGAACCTTACCCCGGAAGCAGTTTTGCAACGCTTCGTGAAACATATTGAGGGAGTGGGAGATGGCGGGACACGGGGACGCGGGGACGCGGGGAATACCAATGACAAATGACAAATGACAAATGACAAATGACTAATGACAAATGACTAATGACTAATAACAAGATGATTTTACTAAATCCTGGCCCTGTTAATTTGAGCGAACGCGTGAGAAATGCGCTGTTAAATCCCGATTTGTGTCATCGGGAAGTGGAGTTTTCGCAGCTGCAAAGTAGAATCCGAGAGCAATTACTTCAAGTTTACGATCTTGCAGGCGACCGCTGGGCAGCAGTTTTACTCACCGGTTCTGGTACAGCAGCGATGGAAGCTATGGTTAGCAGTTTAGTACCCAGAAATGGGAAATTGCTAGTAATTGAAAATGGCGTATATGGCGAAAGAATATCTAAAATTGCCAAAATTCATGACATTAATTACATCACACTTTCCCATGCTTGGGATGCAGAAATAGATATCAAAGGTTTAATTAAACTCTTGGATGAAAACGTTGATATCACCCATCTCGCTGTTGTCCATCACGAAACTACTACTGGTCGCCTGAATAATTTGGTAGAAATTGCTCCAATTTGCCAACAACGCCGTATTCAAATATTAGTAGATGCAGTCAGCAGTTTTGGTGCTGAGGAACTGAATTTTGAAGATTGGGGAATCACTGCTTGTGCTGCAACAGCCAATAAATGTCTGCATGGTGTCCCTGGAACATCTTTTGTCATTGTGCGGCGGGATGCATTGCCGTCATCAAATACAATCCCCCGCACCTTATATTTAGATTTAGCAACCTATTGCCAACAGCAAGATAAAGGCGGTACACCTTTTACTCAATCAGTGCAGACATTTTATGCTTTAGCAGAAGCCTTGCAAGAAATGGCAGAAGCAGGAGGATGGCGTGCTAGACATAGCTATTACAGCCAACTTGCAAACTTAGTCAGAGACGGTTTAATTTCAATAGGAATTAAACCTTTACTTCCTGAAGGAAGTTCATCTGTAGTTTTGAATGCTTATTATTTACCAGATAATTTCAGCTATGAAGAATTTCACGACCAACTCAAAGCACAGGATTTTGTAATTTATTCTGGACAGGGAAATTTAGCTCAATCTATCTTTCGAGTATCGACAATGGGAGCTATTACTCAAGCTGATATGGAACGATTTCTTAGTGTTGTTAAACAAATTATTTAAAATAGAAATCATATTTCAGTCGTGAAAAATATCCGTTATGGCTGTTGATTATTAACGGTTAACAATTAACAATCAACAGTCAACAAACCTTTATGCAATATTTCACTTTTTAATTTAGAATCGCTATGTTTTATTAAACAGTTTCGATACAACACCTTTAAAAATGTGTGGCAATAGTTTTGGCCCCGGCAAGAAGACAATTCCTAGCTGTTTCATTAATCCGAGTGCATCACCTTGTCCCCAATGCTCTACGATTTTTCCGTCTTCGACTCGATCGATGTGCATGATTGACAATTCGATCCGCTTGCCTGTTGGCGGAAGACCTTGAAATTCTCCAAGGTGCGTAGCTGTAAATGTTCCGCACGTCACAACTTTATCGCCTGCAACCAAAACCTCATCAAAGATATGTTGACCCTCGCTAAATGCCAAATAAAAAGACATTCCAAACTGCTTGAATTGCTCTCCATCCAATGGTTCAGACATACCTGCTAGATGAGCAACAAAATTTGGAGCAAGAAGTTGTAAGGCTCTATCTATTTTGCGATCGTCGAAGGCTTTGTAAAACTGGAGAACGATCGCTTTATTTTGTTCGGTCAGCATAATATATTTCAGTTTAAACTAAGGCGAAACACTACTGAAGAAAGAAGCCCTGCAATGTCTCAATAATGCTCTAAATTTAGCGTTTTAATTTTATGGCGATCGCCAACTTCATCAACAAGCCTAAAAAATCTTGGTATTCTTACATCTCAATGGGACTTTAACGTAGAGGGAGATATTGCACTTGTCCTTCCCATTCGCCTTCAAAACTTGCCTCTGCGATCAATAATATCTCTTCAATTGCTAACCCCACTGAGACGCTGCGATTAATCTCAAATACCCCTGGCATTTCTAATCCTGCCTGTACGCGCTCGTAAGCATATCGAGTTATTGTTTCTACATCATGAGTTAATAAAACCCGACGTTGTTGTGCTGCCCATTCCAGAATTACTCGATCGTCCGTTTTAGATAAGCCCACATCCTGAACTCTAACAATATCAATCTCAGGTTTTCGCCGAAGAATACCCCGAACAATTTGGTTGTTAAAGTTCTCGTCTGCCAAAAGGCGCAGCATTTTAACTCTGCCCTTGATGAGTAAGTCTTGCCATCAAGCGTGAGCGTATTCCAATTGGATTGAAACGACGCTCATTTTCTTGACGAACTTGGGCAGCACGTTCTTGTCGAATTTTTAGATAAGCATCAACTTCAGTTTTGCGCCGGAGGTAATAGCCAATTACTGAGTACACATCTGCAAGTTCAACAGATGGATATTGTTCGACAATTTCTTCTGCTGTCGCGCCCTCCAAGAAGGCGGTAATTACAGTATCAAGGGTTACACGAGTGTTACCAACACGAACAATGCCATCAGAATCAGGTGATAAAGGTATAGGATCGGTTGCTACAGTAAGAGACATTTTAGGTTACAGCAGACTTAGTTTTACCCACTAATTTAGCGTTTTTTCATCACTCTCATAAGAAAATAATATTAATCAAGCGACGAATTGTAGGGGCACACCAAGCATAATCTTTCATTTCAATAATTGTACTTGTGTCGTGCCCCTACTAGAAATTCCATTCTGACTTCTGAATTCTGAATTCTGAATTCTCTTTTAATTCCTACCAAACACACTAGTCAGCGCACGCGCCATATTTTGCGGTTGCATCGCATCCATCGCAGCGGTGGGTTCGTAGCCGCAGTGAACCATGCAATCGGCACACTTAGGATTACCACTCTTACGGCCGTATTTACTCCAGTCGGTTTGAGCTAGTAATTCTTGGAAACTAGAGTAATAACCTTCGTTCAGCAGATAGCAGGGTTTTTGCCAACCAAGAACGCTATAACTTGGACTACCCCAAGGCGTGCATTCGTAGTCTTTCTCACCGATGAGAAAATCTAGGAACAGGGGATTGTGATTGAAGTTCCAGTTTTTTGCACCGGTTTTGTATGGAGCAAGAATTTCTCGGAAAAGGGCGCGTGTTTGTTCTCGCTGGAGAAAATGATCTTGATCTGGTGCCCACTCATAACTGTAGCCAGGAGAAATCATCATCCCGTCGGTATTAAGTGTTTCCAGAAAATCAAAGAACTCTTGCATATCTTTGGGTTCAGTTCCCTCAAAGATAGTGGTGTTAGTAGTGACGCGAAAACCTCTGGCTTTAGCGGCGCGAATGGCTTGGACTGCAATATCAAAAACACCTTTGCGATCGACGCTGCGATCGTGCAATTCGCGCATTCCATCTAGATGCACGCTGAAAGTCAGATAAGGGGAAGGTTGGAACTTATCTAGGCTCTTTTCTAACAATAAACCATTGGTACACAAGTAAATGTACTTTTTGCGATCGACTAATCCCCGCACAATTTCATCAATTTGGGGATGTAGTAGAGGTTCTCCCCCAGGAATCGATACAACTGGTGCACCACATTCTTCCACTGCGGCGAAGCACTGTTCTGGGGTGAGGTTCTGCTTTAATATTTCCTTTGGATGTTGGATTTTACCACAACCGGTACACGCTAGATTACACCGAAAAAGAGGCTCCAACATTAATACTAAAGGAAAGCGTTTGCGCCCCAACAGACGTTGAGTCACGAGATACTTTCCAATATCTATAGCTTGTTGTAGGTTAACTGCCATAATTGCGATCGCTCCTCTTTAAGATATAGAAACACCACTGTAGGGATGCGCCCCTACAAATTCTCATTAACGTAACCCTGAGCTACAAACCAATCCACAGCATCCTGGAGTGCGCCATTAATAGGAGATTGGGGTAAACCCAACTCTCGCACTGCCTTGGCGGCGTTGTAATACATAGGTTGTTTGGCCATGCGAACGCCATCTATGGGCACTGAAGGCAATTTCCCCAGTGGTGCGAGAATTTTTTCATCAACCCAAGCAACACTCAAGGGTAACCAAGTCGGTAAACTTCGTTGGGGTGCTGGCAAACCTGTAATCTCGGCGAGTTGTTCGAGTAGTTGTTTGAGACTGAGGTTTTGATGACCCAAGATATAGCGATCGCCAGATTTACCCCTTTGTAAGGCCAGTAAATGCCCCCATGCCACATCCCGCACATCGATAAAATTCAAACCCGTATCCAAGTAAAAAGGCATTTGCCTCCGCAAAAACCGCAGTATTATATCACCTGTCGGAGTAGGTTTAATATCCAACGAGCCAATGGGGCTGCTGGGATTGACTATAACTACCTCCTGGCCTTTAGCAGCAGCTTGTATAGCTTCTTGTTCGGCCAGATATTTAGACTTTTTGTAGTTACCCACCAACTTTTCTAAGGGACTCTGATGTGTTTCATCAACGACTTCACCAGGCGATCCCACCCCAATGGCCGCCACGGAACTGGTATAAACGGTGCGCTCAATCCCTGCTTTTTGGGCTGCTGCTAGCACATTGCTAGTACCGACAACGTTGTGACGGTGAAGTAACTCTTGGTCTGCTTGCCACAGAGAATAATGAGCTGCCACATGAAACAAGTATTGACAATCGCTCATTTGTTGCCAGATATTTGCATCGTTCAAATCGCCTTTGACAATTTCCACCTCCAAACCGCGTAGATTTTGCAGATTGCTGCTAGAGCGTACCAGTGCTTTAACTTTGTATCCTTGTTGCAGCAGCAATCGCACCAAGTGGGCACCAATAAAACCCGTACCCCCCGTGACAAAAACCTTTTTGGATTTTGGATTGCTCAATTTGGAATTCCCCTATTTTCAATTTTGGATACAGAAATAATCTCAAATCTGAAATTTCTTGCGGGGAAACCAATCATCCAAAATGCTGTATACCACTGGCACAACAATTAAGCTGAGGATAGTTGAAGTTATGAGTCCGCCAGCGATCGCGACGGCCATTGGCGATCGCAATTCGGAACCAGCACCAAGACCTAAGGCGATGGGTAGCATCCCTAAAAGTGTGGAAGCGGTGGTCATCATAATTGGTCTCAGGCGTACTGGCCCTGCTTTGAGAATTGCCTCTGTGCGGTCTAAGCCGGATTGGCGGAGTTGATTGATGTAATCTACCAATAAAATCGCATTTTTGTTTGCTAGCCCCAACAAAAATACAAACCCAATCAGCGAGATCATGCCAAAGTCGCTTTTGGTAAATAGTAAGGCCAGCATCGCTCCCACAATTGACAAGGGCAAAGAAACACCAATTACTAATGGGTCTATCCAGCTTTTGAACAGCAAAATCAGTACCACAACAATGCAGAGTGCTGATAATACCAAAGTACTGCCAAAACTTGCAAATACTTCACCTTGGCGGGCAGAATCTCCTCCCAAATCCAAAGTCACATCAGCAGGTAACACCGCTTTGGCTTCTGCTACTATTTGGTCTGTAGCCTTACCTAAAGACAAATCTTTGCCCAAGTTAGCACTGATGTAGGCTACTCTTTGATTGTTCAGCCGCTCAATTTGAAAAACCGCACCTTGGGAATTGGTGTCGCTTGTTACGGTCACATCAGCAAATCCCGGTAGCTTTTCGATGCGCTCTTTAATTGCCTGGGCTGCTTTATTAAGGGTTTGGAGGTTATCGCCTCTTAGTGATACCTGTAGGGGTTTTTGTCCGCCAGTATCAACAAATTGAATATCTTCCACACTAGTAGTTACACCAGGGAGATTAGGCAAAGAGGAGCGTAATTGGTCTTGTACTTCCGCAGTTTTGATGTTGCGGTCATCCTTGAGCTTCACATAAAGATTACCTTTATTTGGCTCACCCTCACGGGAACCAACAGTAGTAAAAACTGTTTCCACTGCTGGGGATTTTCTCACCACATCTTCAAGTTTTTTCGCAACCTCAAGAGAATCGTTTAAGGGGTTGGGGATGGGGAATGGGGGATTGGGGACTGGGGACTGGGGATTAGGATTTGTTCCCTGTGCTTGTGCTGCTTGTGCCTGTGAAAATTGCTCAGGGATTTTGGGCAAGGGTGCGGTGTAGGTGATATTGAATTCACCGCGATCTAATTTAGGAATAAATCCTTTGGGAATTAGTAGACTGAGTGCCATACCTGCAACAAAACTGAGGATGGCTAAAGCGATGACTGTTTTACGATGTTTTAAAGACCAGTTAAGTAAGTTTCTGTAAAATTGGGTAAAATTCAACCAGATATTTGTTTGTTGGCGTCGTCGGGAATTTGGATTAGCAGGTTTTAGCCAGTAGGTAGCCAAGGCTGGTGAGAGTGTACGAGCTACTAGTGTGGAAGCAATCATGGCTGCTGAAACCGTAATCCCAAATGGCTTGAAGAATTGGCCGATTACTCCACCCATCAAACCAATGGGTAAGAAAACCGCTACAGCAGTAGCAGTGGTGGCGATGACTGTTAAGCCAATTTCATCTGTAGCTGAGTATGCAGCTTGGCGAGGAGTTTCTCCTTCATCGATGTGCCGCATGATGTTTTCGACATCGATAATGGCATCATCAATCACACTGCCAATAACTAAGGCCAAAGCCAGCAAGGTAATGGTTTCAAGGTTGAAGCCAAAAATTGCCATGACGATAAACGTTGCCAGCAAAGATGTCGGAATCGCCAAAGCAGAGATGAGAGTTGCCCGCCAATTCCATAAGAAAGGAAAAATTACCACTATCGACAAGACGACGGCTTCTATTAAAGCATCGATTGTTGATTGGGTAGCTTGGCGGATATATTTTGCTTGGGTGGCGGCTAAGGTGAGGTTGACATCTTTGAGTGTAGAACGCAGCCTTTGGACTTCTTTTTCAACTAGACTTACTACTTCTAAGGTGTTAGCATTGCCGCGTTTGATTACCTGAAATGCAAGTGCATCTTGGCCATTAAACCGGACTAAGGTAGATCCTTGTTGAGTAAGAGTGGCTGCACTGAGCTTTGATGGATCGAAAGGAGTTGTAGTGGCATCGCCCAAGAGTGAGACTCTGAGGACTCCTGGTATTTTAGCGATCGCACTTACAATCTCATCTTTCGCCAACTTAGTCAAATCTTGAAGATTCAGTGTCGGACTCTCAATGGCATAGCTAATGGCGGCCGACTCGTTCAAGTTTAAGGGAATAATTTTAGAAGTTGCTCCCTGAGGTAAAGTCACCTGCTTGAGGGCAGTTTCAACTTCTTTGGTTGATGTTTCGAGATTCGTACCAACTGCAAAAGACAAAGCAACGGCTGTTTGACCGGGATAGGTAGATGAGCGGATATTCTCCAGTCCTTCCAAGGAACGCAGGCGTTCTTCTAGGGGTTTGGTGAGCTTGGCCTCTGTATCCAGCGCAGTCGTCAGGGGGGCTGTAGCATTCACAACCACTACTGGGAAGGTAATATCTGGAAATAATGCATACTTCAGGGAACTGAAAGCAAGAATACCAGCTACCGTGACGGCAATCCAAAAACTCACCGTCAGCCACGAAAATTTAATCGCTACTTTCGAGATATTGAAGAATTCTCGTGCGGATTTTGAGCTAGAAAGCTTTACCATCTTGGAAAATTATCGTGCAGGTGACACAATCATTTAGTCATGCTACAGCAATCGCCTTCGGTTTGCGAGTTTTGGTCACCACCAAATGGCAATATTACTTATTGTCGCTCAAATTATGACAAAGTTTATAACAAGAAAGAATTCTGAATTATGAATTCTGAATTATGAGTTCTGAATTCTCTTTGAACACAGCATGGAACTGTAACAATGAAACTTGGTTCTGTCGAGCATAAGGAATTATACTGTCGCAGCTTTACCGAAAGCTACACCGAATATGAGCCTGAGTATCTTCCGTGGCCAGATTTGGACGATGCAGCTTTGAGTTTTCTACGTAGTATTCCCTTTTGGGAGAAAGCTTTAGATACAGAGCGGCAAGCCGGAGCTATAATCAGTGCTTACGCACAAAAGGTAAGCGATCCCGTATTGCAAACTACCATCGCTCTCCAAGGTCAAGAAGAATTACGTCACGCTCGTTTGTTGAAAACATTAATTGACCGTTACAGCATCGAAATGCCAGAACGTCCCCCCGTTGAAGTTCCCCAAAATATTGAGCCAATATTTACGCGCTTTGGCTTTGAAGAATGTCTGGATACTTTCTTTGCCTATGGGCTATTTGCGATCGCCCGTGAAGCTAATGTCTTTCCAGAGTCAATTTTCACTATCTTCGATCCCATCATAGACGAAGAAACACGCCATATTGTCTTTTTTGTCAACTGGTTCACCTATACACAAATTCAACGCGGCCAGGGATTTACCCCACTGCGGAGTATCAAAACTCTCTGGCACTACGGCAAGGCACTCAGCAATCTGATTGCCGTCTTTGGCAATGATGACGCCAGTAGAACTGGTTTTGCTGCCACCGGCACGAACATTTTTACTAAAGACCTGACACTAGAAAAATTTCTAGAAATTTGCTTGCTAGAAAATCAGCGGCGCATGAGCAAGTACGATCCCCGGTTACTGCAACCCCAATTATTGCCGAAACTGGCCAATTTCGCCCTAAGCATCCTCCAGTTAATACCCAAACGCAAACTCCAGAATATCGAGAGCGCTAGTGCCTAACTTTTTACCCCACGACATAATTCTTGTGCCTCAAGGAGCAGAATATCAAGCCGTGTGTCGTGGATTACGCAATCTTACTGGCTGCATCCCAACGGTATTACCCATACCTGTTGGGATGCAGCCATTACTTCAATACCTGCAAAAATCCGCAGCAAGCGGACAATTTCTGGCTGCAAAATCGAGAGTACTAATTTTAGGTTTATGTGGCAGCTTGAGCGATCGCTACACTGTTGGTGATGTTGTGCTGTATCAAAATTGTCTTTATCAAGGACAACAACAACAATGCGATCGTTCTTTCACAGCAGAGTTACTGGGCATAGGGCAAGGGGCAAAGGGCAAAAGGCAAGGGGGAAAACAAAGATCCCTCCTTTTCCCTTTTACCTTTTACCTTTCCCCAAGGCGAAGCCATCTCCCCCAGTCCCCAGTCACTTTAGTCAACGCCTTGACGAGCGATCGCGTCATTTGGTCTGCGGCTGAAAAACGCCGTCTGGCTGAGACTTTAGCGGCTGATGTTGTTGATATGGAAGGATTTACTGCCTTAGAGTTTTTTAATGCAGCTGGGGTAGCGGTGGCAATGTTGCGAGTAGTCAGCGACGATTCTCAGCACGATATCCCTGACCTCACAAGAGCGATCGACTCTGATGGTTCCCTGCGTCCTTTTCCTTTAGCTATGGCAATGATTCGCCAACCCATAGCTGCTACTCGCCTAATTCGAGGTTCGTTAACAGCATTAAAAGTTTTAGAGCAAGTTACAAATCGGCTCTTTTTGCTAAAAAGCTAGAATAATTTGTTGCAGAATTAATAGCACAAGATACTAGAGAAGGCTTTTTAACAAGCGATCGCCATTAAAGAATTAAGAAAATTGATCGGGCAGTGACTACAATGACGAATGCTGGGGTAGATGTATTTGAGGAACTGTTTAAGCTAATTTTCACCAAGCTTTATGATGAGTGGTATTCTGGGCAAGGCAACAGGCGATCGACCCGTTCTCTAGAATTTCGCAATACGGGACAGACGGAAGCCGCGCTGAAAACTAAGATTCAGGATCTGTTTGACAAAGCCAAGAAGAAATGGGAAGGGGTGTTTAGCGAGGATGCCAAAATTAGCCTCACGCCGTCTCATCTGTCGGTCTGTGTGTCGTCGTTGGAAAATGTCAAGCTGTTTAACTCCAACTTGGATGTGATCGATGAAGCCTTTGAGTATTTGATCAACCAGAGCAGCAAGGGCGAAAAGGGACAGTTTTTTACGCCGCGCTATGTAATTGATATGTGTGTGAAAATGCTCAACCCGCAAGAGGATGAGTACATGATTGATACGGCTGCGGGGTCATCGGGGTTTCCAGTGCATACAATTTTTCATGTGTGGCGGCAGATTTTAGAGGATGAGGGATTGGAAGCAAGCCATTTGTTTTCGTTGGAAGATAAGCCGCCCCGCTGCAAAGAATATGTGGAAGACAAGGTTTTTGCGATCGACTTTGATGAAAAGGCGGTGCAGGTAGCACGGACGCTAAACCTGATTGCAGGGGATGGGCAGACGAATGTATTGCACCTGAACACCCTGGATTATGAACTGTGGGATGAAGTCACCGAGCAAGAGGAATGGGATAACATTTACCATGAGGGGTTCAGGCGACTCAAAAAGCTGCGGCCGAAAGCCAGCAAGGATTATCGAGAGTTTCAGTTTGATGTGCTGATGGCGAATCCGCCTTTTGCCGGGGATATCAAAGAACCGCGGATGATTGCCCGCTATGACCTAGCGAAAAAGCCCGATGGCAAGTGGCAAAGTAAAGTGGGGCGCGACATTTTGTTTATTGAGCGCAACTTGGATTTTTTGAAACCAGGGGGGAGAATGGCGATCGTGCTTCCCCAGGGACGGTTCAACAACTCATCCGATAAAAACATTCGAGATTTTATTGCGGAACGCTGCCGAATTTTGGCAGTGGTGGGGCTACATGGCAACACCTTTAAGCCGCACACAGGCACAAAAACCTCAGTGCTGTTTGTGCAGAAATGGAACGACGACCCCAAAGCAGGGGCACTTTGCCCCCGACAGGATGACTACAACATCTTTTTTGCCACCATGCGAAAGTCGGGGAAAGATAACTCTGGAGACAAGATTTGGCGCAAGATTTTATCGTCTAAGGCTTCACCAAGCAATGAGGAAATCAGCGACTTGATGCCGCCTTCTCCGGTGCAACGAGTCGTTGGGGTAGAGAGCGATTTTTTACGAGATAATCATGAACATCTAGTAGTGGATCATGACCTGTATAACCACGAAGGGCTGACGGAAGACGGCATTGCGGAAGCATTTATTGAGTTTGCCAAAAAGGAGAATCTGAGTTTTTTTGAACTTAGCCCATCTGTTGCACCGTTTGATGCTGTAAGGTATCAGACGTTAATGGATGGGCTTGAAGCGGTTGAAGTGAGCTTCAATCAGGTTCTAAGAGATAACCTACCATTGAGAATCGATAGTGAATATTTCGGTAAATATTATCTTGCTTGTCTCAAAAAAGTTGAAAAGCGAAGCTATCGCAAAATTAACGACTTTGCTTACGTTACAGATGGCATTCATGAATCAATTGATTTTGATGAAAACAGCCATATATTTTCATTTTCTGCAAAACATCCAAAAGAGAATTATTTTGATCTGACTGAAATCAAAAAGATTTCTGAGCGTCAGCATAATTTCAATCCAAGAACTCAGTTTCAAGAAGATGACGTAATTATTTCTACTGTGGGAACGATTGGAAACTGTGCAGTAGTTGACAAGTCTATTTTGCCTGCAAATAGTGATCGAGATGTCGGAATTATTAGAATTCAAGATATATCTTTGAAACCTAGATTTTTATCGACTTTCTTGGTAAGTAAATATGGACGATTTCAGTCTGAGAGAGAATCAACTGGGAATGTTCAATTACATCTCTTTATCTATAAAATCAAAGAAATCAAAGTTCCCAGACTAGAATTGGATTTTCAAGAAAATATAGAAAGAATAGTTAAATCGTCCAAAGCTTTATTGGATTCTTCAAAAGGCTTTTATCAACAAGCTGAAGATTTGCTGTTGTTGGAGCTTGGCTTGAACGACTGGCAGCCCACGGAAGAAACCATTGCCGTCAAGAGTTTTGCTGAGTCGTTCCTGTCCTCTGGCCGCTTCGACGCAGAATATTACCAGCCAAAACAGCAAAAAGTCATGGCAATCATGCATCAATCTGGTCTTTGTATTGGCAATGTTATCTCACTTGCAAAGCGCAAATTTCAGCCTGAAAAACAAGGCACGTTTAATTACATTGAAATTGGCAATCTTAGTGGAGAAGGTTTTGCTAATAGTGAAGTAGTAGCAATGGAAGAAGCCCCCAGTCGAGCGCAGTGGATTGTCAAAACTAACGATGTAATTACGTCAACCGTTCGCCCCATTCGCAGACTCTCAGTCCTGATTGAACCAGAGCAAAATAATTACATTTGTTCATCTGGTTTTGCTGTTTTAAAACCAACCAAAATTGAGCCAGAAGTTTTACTGGTTTATTTGCGATCGCCTATTGTCTGCGAAATACTTGATCTTCATACAACTGCCAGTATGTATCCGGCAATTTCCACTGAGGATTTGTTAAATATTCCGATCTCGCTACCGAAAGAATCAACTCGCCAGAAAATCACAGAAAAAGTCAAAGCATCTCGCAAAGCGCGGGAGCAATCCAAACAACTGCTAGAAATTGCTAAAACAGGAGTAGAACGGGCAATAGAAACTGATGAAGCGACAGCAACGACTTGGATAAACCAGCAACTTGAAGCCTTAGAGGTAAACCTGTCATGATTTCTCAAACTGAGACAAAACACTACACAATTGATCAATATTTAGAACTCGAAATCGCCTCAGAAACACGCAGCGAATATTGCGATGGAGAAATTGTCCCTATGACGGGTGGAACCCCAGACCATAATGATATTGCCAGCAACCTTGTGGCTATCCTTAAAGCAGCATTGCGGGGAAAGCCTTACCGTGTATTTATCCTGGATCAGCGACTCTGGATTCCCGATGCAAATCTTTATACTTACCCTGATGTGATGGTTCTGCCCAAACCCTTAGAACTTCAAACTGGACGCAAAGATACTGTGGTGAACCCCTGCTTTATCGCTGAAGTGTTATCTAAGTCCACCCAAAACTATGACCGCGGCGATAAATTTGTTGCCTATCGCACAATCCCCACCTTCCAAGAATACCTGCTGATCGATCAATATCGCATACACGTTGAGCATCATGTCAAAACAGGCCCTCATCAGTGGCTATTTTCAGAATACGACGATCCAAATGTCACCCTTTCTTTGAGTACCTTTGAGGTGCAAATTCAAATTGCAGAACTTTACGAAAATATCGACTTTTCAAACGTTTGAGTTGAATGGGTAAAACATAAGTAGAACAACTGATTGAAACTGATTAAGCAACGGCAACGACTTGAATAAACCAGCAACTTGAAGCTTTGGAGTTACAAATGCCATGACGATTACTGCAATAGATTTACCAATGGATCGGATTCGTGAGTTTTGTCACAAGTGGCAAGTTACCGAATTTGCCCTGTTCGGCTCCGTCTTACGCGATGACTTTCGCCCCGAAAGCGATATTGATGTGTTGATCGCCTTTTCTCCAACTGCGAAACGCGGCTTAACCGAAACTCTGCAAATGCGTGATGAACTGCAAGTTATTTTTAACCGACCTGTAGATCTGATTGTAAAAGCCGCCATTGAGCGCAGTGAAAACTGGCTCAGACGTAAAAATATTTTGGAATCCGCACAAGTCATCTATGCCGCGTGACCAAGAATCTCTAATCGACATCGCCAATGCTATCAGGCGTAGCTTACGCTATGCAGATGGGATTAGCAAATCGGAACTGGAAACCAATGACGAGAAATTGTCTGCAATCCTCTACCAAATTACAATTATTGGCGAAGCCACCAAACGGCTTTCTCAGTCGTTCCGTTAGCAACATCAAGAAATTCCCTGGCGACAAATGGCAGGAATGCGAGATGTGATTGTCCATGATTACGATCAGCTTGATTTTGATGTGATATGGGATGTTGTTGAAAATAAATTGCCAGAACTTTTGAACTTGATTGATTCTTTACTTTAAAGGTGTTTTGTAGGCAAAGTCCAAAAAAATGCTAGAAATTTCTAAAGCAGAAGTAAAACGGGCGATAGAGACCGATCGAGCGATCGCAACAAGTTCGATAAAATCATAACTTGAAGCCTTGGAAACGATCGCTGATATGTATTGCGATCGCTTTTTCAATTCGTATTATTCCCAAATATTATCAATAACCGCACCTTTACGGACGGACAACACTACTACTGCAAAGATTAAAACGCCTTAACATTTCGTTACACTAAAGACATTGAGAGGAACAAAAGCAAACCTCTCGCAGTTGAAATCAAAGGTGAACGACATGAATGGCACAATTCGCGTTGGAAATCTGTTCGGGATTCCCTTCTACATCCATCCGTCGTGGTTTTTAGTTCTAGGTTTGGTAACTTGGAGCTATAGCAGTGGACTCGCGGCGCAATTTCCCCAGTTGTCTGGGGGATTAGCTTTGCTATTGGGATTGATGACAGCGCTGATGTTGTTCGCCTCTGTCGTCGCCCACGAGTTAGGACACAGTTTTGTTGCTATCCGTCAGGGAATCGATGTCAAATCCATCACACTGTTTATTTTTGGTGGTTTGGCAAGCTTAGAAAAAGAATCGAAAACTCCTGGTGAAGCTTTTTGGGTAGCGATCGCCGGTCCCCTAGTTAGTTTACTACTGTTTAGCATCGTTACAGCCATTGGTGTTACTACACCTGTATCCGGTCCCCTAGCTGCAATTCTCGGTGTCTTGGCTGCCGTTAACTTGGCATTAGCACTGTTCAACCTGATTCCCGGCTTGCCTTTAGATGGCGGAAATATACTTAAAGCAATCGTTTGGAAAATTACAGGCAATCCTTATAAAGGTGTAAGTTTTGCTAGTGCAGTTGGACAAATCTTTGGTTGGGTGGCAGTTCTTTCTGGTATACTTCCCCTACTATTATTTGGCAGCTTCGGTAACTTCTGGAACTTGTTAGTTGGCTTCTTCTTGTTGCAAAATGCTGGTAATGCGGCTCAATTTGCCAGAGTACAAGAAAAACTAACGGGTTTAACAGCCGAAGATGCTGTAACTGCTAATAGCCCAATTGTATCTGCCAATGTGACCCTGAGAGAATTTGCTGACGAACAAGTTGTAAGCGGACAGAATTGGCATCGGTATTTAGTGACTGATGATGATGGACAATTAGTAGGTGCGATCGCTACTGATAACTTACGAACAATTCCTACAGCATTGTGGTCAGAAACTTTGGTTAAACAAGTTATGCGACCAATTGCAGAATCAACCACAGTCCAATCAGACCAACCTCTACTAGAAGTTATCCAATTATTAGAACAACAAAAGGTCTCTGTGCTTCCTGTAATTCGTGATAATGGTGTGCTGGTGGGAATCTTAGAAAAAGCTGCAATTATCCGACTGTTGCAAAGCCAAACCCAACCTAACCCTGCATAGTCTTCTCAAAAACAATATTCTCTCTTCAACTTCCCTCAGATTCTGAGGGACTTTTTTTATGAATTGCATCCCAATTCTGACTCAATACAGTTCAGGCTAATTGTACAAAATTGTGGGTTTAACAGACGCGATAAATCGCCGTCTCTACAAGTGTTTTGGTCTTATCTGAACTGTATTGAATTCTGACTTGGATAATTTACTAAATCTGTTGTTTGCAGGATTATGATTTGATTTTTTAAAAAATGTATAGATTCAAAGCCTGATTCCCTAATACCCATTCCCTGCGTAAGTAGATAATTTCAAAAATCAAATATGATTCCTAGAGTTAATTTTTTTGCAAGGATTTTTTCCGAGATAAGAAGTATATTCCTAGCAAGGATAAACCTGCTATTGTTGCAGGTTCTGGTATTGTTTTAATTTTGGCATAAACAGATGTTGTAGTTGTGCCTCCTTCAAGTGCTTGAATACTGAACTGAGGAACAGTTGGATTAAAGCCTGTTAGCTCAAGTGTGTATTTATTACCTGCAAAGGTAAAAGTCTTATCGCTCAAGTTTGTGTCTATGAATACAAAATCTGCATTTTGTTCTGGCGGATTTGTTGCGGTATTCGCTGTATTCACCAAACGGAAGTCGAAGTCAAAAGCTTGGTTGATTCCAACGGGGGAGTTGAGGGATAGATTAAGATTTAAAGGTACAAATTCAACGCTTGTGCCTTTAAGTACTGTTTCGTTAAAGTACCTCAATTCACCTATTTTAAATACAGAGTCGGTGTTTACTGAAAAGGAACTTCCATCAAAAATAAGTTTATTTGGAAGTGTTGATGGTGCAGAAGGTTCACCCCAAGTAAATGTGTTGGTTCCTACACCTGTAAATGTGGGGTTGGTATCAAGGCTTCCTGGAGTGGGTACTCCCCATGTACCACTGGAGATACCAGAAAAAGAAAAAGCTTGTGCTTGACCAGAGAAGCCAAATGCTGTGGTCGCAGTCACAAAAAAACTAGATAAGGCAGTTGCAACAACTAAACTTTGCTTCATAAACTTAGGTTTCAATTCTCACCCTGGAGCTTCTCTTTAGTAAGTCTCCAGTCTACCGTAGTAAATTTACGCAAAATGTGCCAACATCTTTTTGTAGTTTTCATGAAGTATTTATATGTATTTTTTTAAATCTTATTGAGTAATTTATATTTATTAAACCTATTTTATGGATTTTGCAAACATTGATGAATTTTGTAATTTTTCTTACAAACCTTATAACCAGCAACCAAATTGACTATCTTAACACTTGTCAATTTAATATCAAGTTGCTATTTGATAAAATAATAGCAGAGGAGCAGAGAATTCATAATTCCAGATTATGAATTCTCTGCTCCTGATGTTGGAATTCTAAATTCTGAATTCACTTAGGGTGCAAGGGCATTACCGCGAAGTAAGCTAGCAATTGTTTTGGCAGTAATTTTTAATTGGGTGATGGGATTAGCTGGAACAACGGTCTTATACAGATAGCTATCGAATGTTAGCCGCTGTACATCGAGGTCGTCGCACATTTCCACAAAGGCTTCGCGGGTGGCGTCGGAACGATAGAAGACGGTTTGCAGAATGTCCAGGACTTTGTAAGTGAGTCCGTATTTTTTATCCCAACGCTTCAAGTAAATCTTGAGGTCATCTTCTGTGGGAATGCGGTTACCATTATTAGATGCTTCGACAATGGTTTCGGCACACATCCGCCCAGATTTGGCAGCAAAATAAATACCTTCGCCAGAAGACTTGGTAACGTAACCAGCAGCATCTCCCACTAAAGCGATGCGACCGACAACACGACGGGGACGGGGATGTTCGGGAATGGGGTGGGCTTCTACTTTGATGATTTTACCGCCTGCCAGTTTCTCAGAAGCACGGGCGCGGATGCCAGCTTGTAGTTGTTTGATGCTGGCTTTGTTAACGTGCATTGTGCCTGTACCGACAGCTACGTGGTCGTATTTGGGGAAAACCCAGGCGTAGAAGTCTGTGGAAACGTCATTGCCGACATACATTTCAGCAAGGTCGTTGTAGTATGCCATTTTGTCTTCGGGTAAGCGAATCCGCTCTTGAAAAGCGATCGCATAATTATAATCCCCAGCATCCATTTCTTTGGCAACCCGCGAATTTGCCCCATCAGCCCCAATAATGACATCCACTTTCAGGGTTTTGGCAACACCTTCTGCACCAGTTTCTGTATGGTCAACATAATGGATGGTGTAGGGTTCGGTATTGTTTGCTGGTATATCGAGTTTATGAACAGTGGCATTAATTAAATTTGCACCCAGTTTTGCCGCACGATTCCGCAAAAAGCCATCTAGGACTTCCCGGCGGCACATTCCTATATATTCTTCTTCATTTACTAAATTGATATCAACCTCGCGGTTGGAAGGCGAAATCATTTTCATCTTCCGCACGCGGCGATCGATAATCTCTGGTGGTAAGTCAAATTCACCCACCATACATAGGGGAATAGCGCCCCCGCAAGGCTTTGCGTTGTCTAGCTTGCGCTCAAACAGGTAGGTTTCAATCCCAGCTTTTGCCAGTGTTTCAGCGGCAGAGGAACCAGCAGGGCCTGACCCAATAACAGCAACCCGTAGTGTCAAAGGTCTTTCTCCCAATCTTCACATTTACCGAGAGCATACTACCACGGTCTTTCGGCTGATTTGGCGCTTTACCTCCAGGTTTTGACTGAAATGCAATATTCCTTAACTTTTTGAAACAAAAAGCGAAATTGCTAAGGCAAAATTTTGGTTCAGCAGAATTTACTAGTATAATTTTTTTGTAACACAAATGAAATACCAGCTTTAACCATTACATAGATTATTTTTCACAAAGGTCTTTTATGCCTGAAAGTCTTGAAAACCGTTTTCTCGAAGAAGTTCGTAAGCTGAAGCAGAAAAAGAGAAAACGCATGGTTCGGATTGGGGTGCTTTTGCTAGTTGTGGCTATGGTGAGTGCCTGTGTATATTTGTTTTTTCAAGGCAATTTAGCTATCAGTAATACAACACTGATATTTAGCATTTTCGCACTCATTTTAATCGTTTTTATTTTTAAGAAGAAAATATTTTTACTTCGTTACCAATCCAATACACAATCTTTCTTGTTGTGGCAAAATAATAATTTTAAATGGATTAAACCTAAATATTTATTAGGCTATACATTACTAATACTAGCCTTAATTTATCAAACAAATCCGTATCTATTTACCAATACAGTTAATGATTTAGTTAATAGTATAGTATATAAACCTACACCTCCCGTATTAAATTCACCTTGGCCTTGGCAAGATAATACAAGGATTGACCCAATTATTGCCAACATGCCATCAGATGTAGAAACAAGTATTGAATCTGTTGCAAAATATATTGCTCAACATCAATCAGACCCTTACTTACGAATTAAAGCGATACATGACTATGTTATTAGTCGAGTAACCTATGATTTAGACGTGCTGAAAACGGGTATACGACCTGCTCAAGATGCTAAAACTGTTTTTTTAACTCACAAAGGGGTTTGTGAAGGCTATGCTAATCTCTTCATGGCATTGGGACGAGCTATAGGTGCGGATGTTGTTTATATAAGAGGTAAAATTCGTCGAGACTTAGCGCCTGTGGAGTTAATTCCTAAGGTGGTGAGACTAGTCAATTCCGATTATGATTGGACAAATCATGCTTGGAATGCAGTCAAAATTTTAGATAATTGGCAATTAGTTGATACGACCTGGGACGATCGGGATTCTAGCGAAATTCGATTTTCATCCTATAGTACAGAGTATCTCACCCTTCCTCCGCAAATAATGAGTATTAGTCATTTTCCTGACCAATTAGATTGGCAACTCTTACCTCGCCGTGAAGATTACAATACTTTTGAAAATAAGCCACTTCTAACCCCTCAATTTTTCATCGAAGACTTAACACTAATTTCCCCAACTGAATATAAAACAAATGTTGAAAAACGTGCTGTAATTAAAATTAATAGTTCTCCAAATTACCGGAAAAAAATTGTTGCCCTCTATACTAAAGTACAAAAATCTGAGTCTTCATTTTGGGAGTTGCCAGGATCTGTAAATTTGCTAGAAGACAATCAACAGACCCAACGAAAACTACAAGATATCAAAAAATGCGAGAGTCAATGGAACGAAAGCACAGAAACTGAAATATCCTGTAAGTTCGCAGAATCAGGAGATTATGAAGTTTACATGTTAAGTCTTGGAAAAAAGATTAGCCTCCTGGGTCAACTAAAATTTCATACTCTACTGCGCTAGAAGTCAGAATTACCTGAATCTTATTCATCCAAAAATAATTAGTATGGTATATGTAAGACACAGTATTCCTAGCAAGGAACTGTAGATTTATTTGCAGAGGTACAGCAGCAGTGGGCATTGTAGTTGAGAACGTCTCCAAACAATTCGGGAGTTTCAAGGCAGTAGATCAGGTCAGCTTGGAAATTAAGAGTGGTTCGCTAGTTGCGTTGCTTGGGCCATCGGGTTCTGGTAAATCTACTCTGCTGCGTTTAATAGCAGGCTTAGAAATGCCAGATAGTGGCAAAATTCTGCTGACCGGCAAGGATGCGACATATCAAACTGTGCAAGAACGAAATATTGGATTTGTGTTTCAGCATTATGCTTTATTCAAGCATTTGACTGTGAGGCAGAATATTGCTTTTGGCTTAGAAATTCGCAAGGCAAACCCAAAGAAGATTAAAGGACGTGTAGAACAGTTGCTAGAATTGGTGCAATTGAGTGGATTAGGCGATCGCTATCCATCACAACTTTCTGGTGGTCAAAGACAACGGGTAGCATTAGCAAGGTCACTGGCGGTAGAACCCGAAGTTTTATTGTTAGATGAACCCTTCGGCGCACTTGACGCTAAAGTCCGCAAAGATCTACGGGCATGGTTACGCAACCTCCATGACGAAGTACACGTTACCACGGTTTTCGTGACCCACGACCAAGAGGAAGCAATGGAAGTCTCCGATGAAGTTGTGGTAATGAATAAAGGGCGAGTGGAACAGGTAGGAACACCAGCAGAAATTTATGATAATCCTGCCACTGCATTTGTGATGAGTTTCATCGGCCCGGTGAACGTATTGCCTAGCAGTTCGAGAATTTTTCAAAGTACTGGATTTGATACACCCCATCCCCAAGTCTTTTTGCGTCCCCAAGACGTGATTTTAGAAACTACTGCTAACGGTGCTACTACACCTGCTATAGTCAGTCGTTTGATACATTTGGGTTGGGAAATTCAGGTAGAATTAACTTGCGATGATGGGCAAGTAGTGACGGCGCATTTAACACGCGATCGCTATAATCAATTAGAGTTAGAACCAAAACAGCGGGTATATGTAAAGCCAAAGGATGCTAAGTCCTTCCCAGTGTCTTATTCAATTTAGAATTTTGCCAGTTTGTTATAGCAGGGAACAGGCAAAGAAAGTCTCTTAGTGTTGGGATTTTACGAACAGTTTATGTCCTAAACTTTATTTCAACTGCCATAACGCTCAAAACCCCAGATTTATAGCTGAATTCCACAGTTATTAGTCTGGGGTTTAGTTAATCAAAATTCATAATTCTTAATTCGTAATTGATAATTCACTTATCCAGCTATAGGGGGTAACATTTCCAAAACTGCAATGCTTAAATCAGGAAATTTTAAAGGTGAAATAGTCGCATTTTCTACTAAAATAACTTCACTTTGATAGCCATCTTGAGTTGGTTCTCGAAAAACGTGCAATTGACGGCTAACCACATCTAGCACCCAATAATCTGTAATTCCGGCTTGAGAATATGCTTTAGCTTTGGTTTCACAGTCTAGTTTCAGGCTGCTATCTGCTACTTCAATAATCAGATAAACTTCTGTTGGGGTGGGATGATGGTCTGCGTAGTCTAGCGGATCTACTTTCACAACAGCAATATCTGGTTCTGGTTCAGACCTTTCATTTAACTTTACTGGGTCTTGAACACATATAAAAGCCCGATTCCTTAAACTATTTTGCAGCAATCTATCTGTTCTATTCACTGCTGACCGATGAGCTGTTCCTTTCGCAATCATCCAAATTATCTTTCCTTCCAGGAGTTCCACGCGTTCATCTGCACCAAAAATCCCAGCCTCAGCCATCCGGTGGTATTCTTCAACTGTCCACAAGCGAAGTTTCAACGTTGGTTCTGTATTCTGCATAGCTTGTTTTGCAACTGTGAAGAGTAATTAGTATATTAGCATTTTTAACTTGACAAAATAATAATATTATGGTGATTGTACAGTAGTCAGAATACAGAATACTTCATCCATAAATCGAACCACAGAAGACGCACAGGAAACAGAGGAATAAGAGTTTGAAAAGTTTTTTTCGTAAATTATAGCGTCATTAACTTGGGTATAAAAATCTTCTCAATTGTGAATTCTAAATTCTTACTCTTCTAAAATCTGAATTTCATCAAGTTGATTAATCACCACATCTGCACCTTTAACATTATCCAAATTACCCACCCAAGTGATTCCAATACAACCTGCGGCTTTAGCATCACGCGCCATTTGCATATCACCAACGGAATCACCCACCATTAAGGTAGCGCTGGGTTCGACTCCCAAGGCTTGGCAAGCTTGCAAAAATAGCACTGGGTCTGGTTTACTCGGCCCCTCATCCACTCCCATTTCTAACTGGATATAATCATCTAATTGGTGATGGGATACAAACTGTTTTACTTCATCACTTGTCGCTGCTGAGAGGATACCGAGTTTTACACCAGCTTCGTGTAGATATTTCAATATTTCCAAACTGCCCACAAACAACGGTGAAGGAGTTAGTCCAACATATTTTTCCGCTTCATCCAAAGCTTGACGAGCTATTTTTAAGCATTCAAACCATCCTCTTCCAGTTTCGGCAATGTAAGCCGCAGCAGCAATTTCTGTTTCGCGGCGACTCGAGACTGATACTATACCTGCTGGGTCGAGGATATTGCCATTGACGCCAAATGCCATTAATAGAGGTTCCCCAACACCGGGAACTTGAGCGTCTATCAATCTCGCTGCCTTTTGTGCGAGCGATCGCAAGAACGTTTCTGAATCTTCTAGAGTACCATTCTTGTCAAACAAAATTGCTTGAACATTATAAAAAGTGACGTTCTTACATTTTATGGTGACCAAAATATTTCACCCCACTTATTTAGTTATTTGCCCTTTGACCAATGACTATTGTAGAGACACGTAGACGCTCGAAGAGCGGCTTCTCGTAAGAGTATAATCGCGTCTCTACTAATGACCAATGATTAAATACATAAAAAAAGAGGGAAAAACCCTCTTTCAACAATGCTTTAATACTCTTCATTAAAGACAGTAAAACTATAAATGTATTACTCTTCGATAGCTGCGGGAATCTCGTCCTCAGTTTCTGTGGCTGCGGGAATCTCGTCTTCAATAGCTGGGGGAATTTCGTCTTCAACTTCCACTGCTGATGGAATTTCTTCATCTGCTACAACTTCCAGAACTCCAGCAGGCGCAGCAGTATTACCTTGCTGCTTAGCTAACAGCTGTTCGCGATACTTAGCAGCCATTTCTTCTGCTTTATCATAGACCAAATCCCGGTTTTTAATCATATCACCAGGTTCTGGTTCTAATTGCTTGGTAGATAGAGAAATCCGACCTCTTTCTGCGTCTAAATCAATGATCATAACTTTCACTTCATCATTGACATTGAACACGCTATGAGGTGTATCAATATGTTCGTGAGAAATCTCAGAAATGTGTAGTAGACCGCTAACGCCGCCGATGTCAATGAAAGCACCGTAGGGTTTGATACCACGAACTGTACCAATTACTACTTCGCCAACTTCTAGGCGGTTCATCTTGCGTTCAACTAACGCGCGACGGTGAGATAGAACTAGGCGGTTGCGTTCTTCGTCCACCTCTAGGAATTTCAGCGGTAGTTCTTCGCCTACCAATTCTTCTTTAGGTTTGCGGGTGCTGATGTGGGAACCGGGGATAAAACCACGTAATCCTTCAATTCTTACCAATGCACCACCACGATTGGTAGCAAATACGCCAGAACGAACGGTAGCGTCTTCTGCTTGCAGTTGTCGCACGCGTTCCCAAGCCCGCATGTATTCAATACGGCGAATGGAAAGAGTTAACTGACCATCTTCATTTTCATCGGTGAGGATGAAAAATTCGCGTGTTTCGTTTGACTGTAAGACTTCTTCCGGGGCATCGACCCGGTTAATAGACATTTCCTGTATGGGTATGTATGCTGCTGTTTTAGCACCAATGTCAATCAGAGCGCCGCGCGGCTCTATACTGAAAACGGTTCCTGGTACAATATCTCCAGGGCTAAAATGATAGTCGTATTTGTCAAGTAGAGCAGCGAAATCTTCGTGAGTGAATCCAATTTCTGTAGCGGTTAAATTCTGATTGACCATGCTGATTTAGTTCCTGGTTCTAGTCTCCGTAAAGGTTGTGCGACAAACGCGATGTACATGCAACTGTCTTTAATGCAGTCCGCACTTAACATCCTTTTTCATCCTAGCGCAGAAAAGCTAGTGTTAACACATATCAACTCCCAAGATTGGAAATTATATCACAATATTAAAAGGATTGGGAGATGGGGAGATGCGGGGACGCAAAGACGCGGGGATGCACAAAAAAACTAATGACTAATGACTAATGACCAATGACCAATAACCAATAACCAATGACTAATGACAAACACAATAATATCCGTTACTACAATATTTAGTAGCAACGGATACTAACATTGAATGCACTTAAAGTTGTGGTAATAGCGACTTACTTCTCTTTTTTCTCAAAGCGGGGGGGTTCGCGAAATGCGATCGCAAAAAAGAGAACGCCTATAGAAAGGGTAAAAATTAAGATGTATGCAACGCTTTCCATTTTATGAGTTCCTGCCTATCCAGCTAGTAATGAGGGATTAGGTATTTGGTATTGGGGATTGGGTATTGGTACTAACAAAGTATTCCTAAATACTTTTTGCCTAGTCGCCAGTCCCCAGTCCCCAGTCCCTAGCTCCTTAGAGGGCTTCCTTCCGGCGGGTTGTCTTGTCACCCACTTTCTGGAATAGACCCCATTCAACTTGTTCTTCTAGATCCGCTTCAACACCGGCAAATACGTCTCTGTAGATTGTACGAGCGCCATGCCATAGGTGACCGAAGAAGAATAAGAGAGCAAACACAGCGTGTCCAAAGGTAAACCAACCTCTAGGACTGGTGCGGAATACACCATCAGAGTTCAAGGTTTCCCGGTCAAAATCAAAGATTTCACCGCCTTGAGCCTTACGAGCATATTTCTTCACATCGGCTGGGTCTGTAAAGGTCTGACCATTGAGGTCACCACCGTAGAAACTAACGGTAACACCAGATTGCTCGAAGCTATACTTCGATTCTGCCCGACGGAAGGGAATGTCAGCGCGGACAATTCCATCTGCATCGGTCAAGACCACTGGGAAGGTTTCAAAGAAGTTGGGGAGACGACGCACGGTCAATTCCCGTCCTTCAGAATCTTTGAATACAGCGTGACCTTGCCAAGATTGAGCAATGCCATCACCCTTAACCATTGGCCCTGTACGGAATAGACCGCCTTTAGCAGGGCTATTGCCGACATAATCGTAGAAAGCTAGTTTTTCTGGAATCGCCGACCAAGCTTGCTCAAGGGTTGCACCTTGACCAACGCTGTTTTGGACGCGACGTTGAATTTCTTGACGGAAGTAGCCTTGATCCCATTGGTAACGGGTAGGGCCAAACAGTTCAATGGGGGTGGTAGCGTTACCGTACCACATAGTACCAGCTACCACGAAAGCAGCGAAGAATACTGCTGCGATACTGCTAGAAAGTACTGTTTCAATGTTCCCCATCCGTAGAGCTTTGTAGAGCCTTTCGGGGGGTCGGACTGTGAGGTGGAATAAGCCTGCAATAATACCAACAACACCAGCAGCAATGTGGTGAGCCACAATGCCCCCAGGGTTATACGGGTTAAAACCATCTGGTCCCCATTCTGGCGCTACTGGCTGGATGCTGCCAGTTATACCGTAGGCGTCAGAAACCCACATCCCCGGGCCAAATAGTCCGGTGAGGTGGAAAGCACCAAAGCCAAAGCAAAGTAGACCAGATAAGAACAGGTGAATGCCAAACATTTTTGGCAAGTCTAAAGCGGGTTCACCTGTACGGGGATCTCTAAAAAGTTCCAAATCCCAGTAAACCCAGTGCCAAACGGCGGCTAGGAATAACAGACCGGAAAGAACGATGTGAGCCGCAGCAACGCCTTCAAATGACCAGAAGCCAGGATCGCCTGTTGAAGCGCTGGTAACACTCCAACCACCCCAAGATTGGGTAACGCCCAAACGTGCCATAAAGGGTAGGACGAACATTCCTTGACGCCACATCGGGTTGAGAACCGGATCGCTTGAGTCAAAAGTAGCTAGTTCGTACAGTGCCATTGAACCAGCCCAGCCTGCTACTAAGGCAGTATGCATCAGGTGTACAGAAATCAGTCGCCCTGGATCGTTCAGAACGACTGTGTGTACTCGGTACCAGGGTAGTCCCATCGACTACGCTCCTCCTCGATGAGTTAGTTTACAAAGCAATTTTCTTACTGAGGTTCTGAGAAACGAAAACCGCTACTCAGAAAACTCTCTTTTGTTTTTGTTATTGCCAGAGCCAGAGTTTGACCACAACTTAGTCTTATTAAGTCAGACAATGTGGTGGTTTGGCAATGCTTACTCGCTTCGGGAGATTTACCCCTTAGGGTAGCCATCGCCAAGCAAAAATGAGAATGTTTTAAAAAGTGTAACTATTGATGGAACTGTTTGCAAGCGTGTAAATTAATGCGATCGCGTAGCATGTCCAAGTTTTTTCGCTACCAATCCTGTTAGGGATTAAATTTGCTTATCTTTTCTTTACGGAATGGGGCATTGGGCATGGGGCATTAGGAGTGAGGAGTGAGGAGTGAGGAGTTAAGAGTTATTATTCTTTGTCTGCCCCTCTAGCCCATGCCCTATGCCCCATGCCCTATGACCAATTTTTACTGAACCACCAGCTGGATATTTTGCAGGTGACACTTCGTTTGGGCGCTACCCAGGCGTTCGATTACTTGTTCGGCACTCATCAAACGCTTGAGTACTACTTGACCGATGGTCTGACTGGCGTTTACAGAAGTTATTGGCTTCACTTCTACAGTTAAAATGGCTTCTTCAACTCGATAAAGCCATAGCAATTCGTTTTCTTCCACTAAACAAATATTCATTCGCTGAATATCTGGTTGGCGTCGCCATGCAGTGATTTGCCAGAGTCCGTCAGATGCCCATACTCTAGCAACTGTCCATCCCTCAGATAGAAAGAAATACTTCACGGTCTTAGTCTCGCTATTAGACTTTAAATCTGCTGTTAGTGATATCGCGATCGCTTTTTTCGCTGATGTATAAACACTAGATTTGTCAGCAAAACCATGCAGCTGTTCTCTATAGAAACTGCTCCACGGTATATGTAACCAAGCAGCAACAGGCTAAGTTTTAATGTACGCTACTTGGGTTACTGTCAGAGCTTAACAAACTTACTTCCCTAGTTACTATGAATTTACGACAAATTTCGTCAATGTTTAAAATCTTAATTAAATAAAAATTTTTCCTTATTTTAAGTAAGTCTCATTCGTCTTTTGTACTTCGTCCTTTGTCATTTGACCAATGACTAATGACTAATGACTAATAACTAATTTGTACGTATATACTTAGCTACAACCATTGCCAAAATTATTTGTAAAAATTAAGGCATAATAGCCGCAAATGTAGTAAAATATCTGACCGCTGATATCTAAAATTTTATTGCTATGACATGGTTTTCCTTGTCCGTGAAACGCTGGAGTCGAATTATACAATTCCTATCTTTGTTCTGTGTATGTTTATTTTTAGTTGTGAGTTGCACTCCTCGTCCACAAACAACTACGCCGCCATCGGGTTCTGTAAATAGTCCTACAGGTGATGGGCGCATTACTATAGGTACAACAGCCAAGCCGAGAACCCTCGACCCGGCTGATGCTTATGAATTGGCAGCCCTGGGTTTATTGTTTAATATGAGCGATCGCCTTTATACTTACGAACCAGGAAGCACAGAAATTAAACCCCAACTCGCCACAGCATTACCGAAAGTCAGCCAAGATGGCTTAACTTATACCATCCCTTTACGCCAGGGAGTAGTTTTTCACGATGGAACTCCCTTCAACGCCCAAGCAATGGCGTTTACCATCCAGCGCTTTATTGAGAATAAAGGAAAACCCTCTTTCTTACTAGGCGATATAGTAGATTCCGTGAAAGCCACAGGGGAATATGAATTAAGCATTAAGTTGAAAAAGCCCTTTGCAGCCTTTCCCTCACTGCTGGCGTTTCCTGGGGTGTGTGCAGTTTCACCCAAAGCTTATGAAGTCGGCGCGGGTAAATTCAAGCCGAATATTTTTGTGGGGACTGGCCCTTACAAATTAGCCCAGTATGGTACTGATTCGCTGCGATTTGATGTGTTTGATAAGTATTGGGGCGAAAAACCAGCTAACAACGGTGTTAACGTCCAAATTCAGACTAGTCCAGTTAACTTGTTTAATGCCTTCCGCACAGGTGCAATTGATGTAGCTTATTTATCCCTACAACCAGACCAAACTCGGAGTTTGGAAGAAGGTGGTAAAAAAGGGGATTGGCAAGCGATCGCTGCTGAAGGTAGTGTAGTCAGTTATATGGTGTTAAACCGGAATCAAAAGCCTTTAGATAAGGCAGAAGTAAGAGCTGCGATCGCTTCAATAGTTGACCGTCCACTAATCAACGAACGAGTCTTACTCGGTCAAGCAAATCCGCTTTATAGCATGATTCCCACCACATTTAATGTATCTGTACCATTATTTAAAGATAAATATGGTGATGCTAATTTCGATCGAGCCAAACAATTATTAACTACCGCTGGTTTTTCTAAAGAAAATCCTGCAAAAATTCAAGTTTGGTATCCTTCTAGTTCGCCTACTCGGAGTTTGGCAGCGCAGACACTTAAATCGCTTGTCGATGCAAAAATGGATGGAATCCTGCAATTTGAAGTCGCCATTGCCGAAGGCCCTGCTTTCTTTAAAGACATTTCTAGAGGATTATATCCAGCAGCTTTACTTGATTGGTATCCAGATTTTTTAGATCCAGATAATTACGTCCAGCCATTTTTATATTGTGAAAAAGGTTCAGCGGCTAAAGGATGTGAAGATGGAGGCAGTCAAACTCAGGGTTCATTTTACTATAACGAAACCGTTAATAAGCTAATCGATCGGCAACGTCAAGAACAAAACCCCGAAGCGCGGCAGAAAATTTTTACCGAAATTCAAAATCAAGTAATTACAGATGTACCTTACGTTCCCCTATGGCAAAACAAAGACTATGTATTTGCCCGAAATGGGGTTAATAACGTAAAACTTAATCCAACCCAAATTTTGGTTTATCAGACAATTAAAAAGTAAATATTGGGCATGGGGCATTGGGCATTGGGCATTGGGCAATGAAGGAGAAATAACCAATGACCAATGACTAATGACAAATAACAAATAACAAATGACTAATAACTAAATTTATGTCTCGTTCTAAAGCTTTACAATATTACATTGTTTCCCGGTTGCTGTTAGCGCCACTTCAACTATTAACTATCATCACTATTGTATTTCTCTTACTCAGAGCAACACCAGGAGATCCCGCAGATGCAATTCTTGGTGGACGTGCGCCAGAAGCAGCTAAAGAAGAATTACGAAAACAACTCGGTTTAGATTTGCCTTTATGGCTACAGTATCTAAATTATTTAGGAAATGTGTTGCGCTTTGATTTAGGAACTTCTTTGTTGAGTCGGGGAGAAAATGTTTGGAATATCATTGCACAATATTTTCCAGCGACGGTGGAGTTAGCTGTATGTAGTATGGCTGTTGCACTCATTGTAGGGATTTTAGTTGGTACTCTTTCGGCTTCCCGTCCTGGAACATCTTTTGACTTGGGTGGGCGGTTGTTTGGTATCGTCACCTACGCACTTCCTATGTTTTGGGCGGGAATGATTTTCCAATTAATTTTTTCAGTACAACTTGGTTGGTTTCCCAACTCTAATCGTTTTCCGCCCAACCTTGCCGCCCCCACACCCATCACAGGATTGTATACAATTGACAGCTTACTAGCTGGGAACTTCACTCAGTTTTTTACATCTTTGCATCATCTTGCCTTACCGAGTTTGACTTTGGGACTTTTGCTGAGTGGGATTTTTGAGAGAATTGTGCGAGTGAATTTAAAGCAAACCCTACAAGCAGATTATGTAGAAGCAGCTAGAGCCAGAGGAATTGCAGAAAATAAGATTTTAGTCTCCCATGCGTTGAAAAATGCCTTAATTCCAGTAATTACAGTTTTGGGATTAACCTTTGCGTCTTTGTTGGGTGGAGCGATTTTGACAGAGGTAACGTTTTCTTGGCCTGGGTTAGCCAATCGGCTATATCAAGCCATCAGCGATCGCGATTATCCCACAGTCCAAGGAGTATTAGTATTTTTTGGAGCGATCGTTGTTAGTGCCAGCATTTTAATTGACATTTTAAATGCTTATGTAGACCCACGAATTCGGTATTAATTAAAATATTCTGAATTCTGACTCTTTTTTATGAGGCTGCGCCAAATATTAGGTTTTTTCAACGCATGGGTACGCTGAGGTTTGATAAAGAGAATTTGCTATATCCCAAAATAATTAGGCGCATGTTTATAGAGAATAAAAGCTTGATTGAGAGCATTAGACTTCTTGCACAAGTCTTTCTTTGCGTTCTCTTCTCTGCGCCTCTGCGCCTCTGCGTGAGACAAAAAAAACAAATTAAGGTCAAAGACTACTATTGCCAATTTCCAACTAACACATAAGATGCCCAATAATAAGGATGAGGTGGTAAATTCTGCAATTCTTCAAAAGGTGGATTAAGCTTCAAGGATTCTAACAGCGATAGTTGAGCTTTCCTCAAAGCATCTGCTTGTTTTGCTTCTGGCTTTTTCAAGTCTTGGTAAAATTGACCCATAAATTGGGCGGTGGAAGCATCCCCTACAGGCCAGAGAGTAGCAAGCGTACTGCGTGCGCCCGAACGAACAGCCATCCCTGCCAAACCTAACACAGCTCGTTCATCGCCAGTAGCAGTTTCACAGGCACTCAGCACCAATAATTCTATGGTTGTACCTGGTTCTTTTAGCAAAGCACTCAACTCATTAATACTAATACTTTGACCGTCTCCTGTAATAATAAAATTCTTTTGGGGATTAGAACTAAATAGCCCATGAGTAGCTAAGTGAATAACAGGGAAATTTGATTTCAACTGTTTTTGAATAGTTTTGACAGTAAACTCTTGATTGAGGAGTTTTTCGGAAGCAGGAAAAGTTTGTTTAATTTGGTCTAATTCCTTTGGAACATTAACCAGTGCGGCAAAAAATTCTCCTTGTACCTTAATTTGTTCGCTAACTCCAGCAGCTAAAACCTTAAGTTGTTTTTTTTCTAATTGTTGAGGAGCTAGCAGTTGTAGGCTAGGAACCAGGGCAATGCCATATTTTTCAATTAGGTAGTTTTTCCCATCGTAGAGCGCAGCTATTGGAACTCTCTGCAATCTTCCATTTAATACAAATACTAAATTCTTGATTTGCTTGGGATCTAACTCTCTCTCAAAAGGTTTAATTAACCAATTATAAACTTCTCCAAAAATTGGTAAAAGTGTTTGCAGATTTTCCTTGAATTCTTGGGGATTTGGGTTAGAAGTAGAGAGAATATTTCGTGCAGAGTTATTGATACTAAGGTTGTCTAAATTATCGTAAAGCCGATCTAGAGTTTCATTAACTTCTTGTTCGCTAATAGGAGCTACTACTTGCTGCAAGGGTTTTCCCGGCACGGAAAGGATAACTTCTAAGCGTTCTGGCAAAACAATCGGATATATTACAGCTGCATTGGTATCAATATTATCAATTTGCAATGCCACATTTCCTGTTTCAGAACAGGGGTCTTGAAAAAAGTTATCTAGTTCTGCTAATTGCAGAGATTCTATCACTTGGCGAGCTAATTCTAGACGTTTTTGAGAATTTTTGGTTTCTGATTTTTCCCGATTAATGGTAGACTTAGAAACTATTAACGAATTTAATTCGTTGTCAGTCAAATTTGATTTCAACAGCAAATCTGCTAATTCTAGATAGACTGGTTTGACTTCTTGGAGAAAGTCAAATTGGACATCTTGATTGTTAGCGTTTAAATCGCTGCGTAGGGATTGCAGAATATTAAATGCGGCGGTGTAAGCTGCGATCGCTCCTTTTGGATCTCCCTGTTTTCGTAGTAAACTTCCTAATTGAGATTGCCAAAGATAAGTAATTTCTCTAGCATCACCACTGATATCTTGTTCTTGGGCTAACATCAGTGCTTGCTGTGTCAGCTTGGTTGCCCGATTTAACTGTCCTTGTTTGTCGTAAAGTTTGCCCAAATACCCTAGAACATAGGTTTGGGTTCGTCTATCCTGTAGAGTCCGTGACTGTTGCAGTGCATTCTCTAATAAAGGTTCAACCTGATTTATTTGTCCGCTTTGCATCAAAGAATCAGCAAAGTTAATTTGGGCATAAATAGCAGCACGACTGGGAGCAAGAGTAGCTAAGTTAGGTAGAATTTGATTTTGCAATGCTTGAGCATCTTGGCTCAACTGCAACTCCAACCCAGAGAGGAAATCTTTAGCCCGTTGAATTAATTTAGATTCAGAAAATCTCGCCCAAGAAGCAATCCGGCGTTGTGTTTGTTCGCTCCACCATCTTTTCATCTCCAGTAATAGCTGGAATTGATTGAGTTGTGCCTGAATTTTAGGCATTGGTGGCGCTGATGCAAACTTTGTTGCTTCGATATAGTAATTAACAGCTTGATTATAGGGCGCTAGAGCATCGACGACAGATTTGCGATCGATAATGTCCGTCACTACATCATAGTCCCAGCGATCGCGGATTTGGTTGCCTAAAATCCGTTTGGTGTTGCCTAAACTCACTAGCACGGCGCTTTTTTCAGCCGATTCGCCAATCGAAGAAAGACTTAATTGCAAGATTTCTTGCGACTTTTGTAATAACCCTTGTCTGCGTAGGACATCACCGAGACTGTGCAAACCAATCGCTTGAGTTAAAGTCAGAGAATCACCCTTTTGAGCTAGGTTTTTTTGGAGTTGCTCGATTTGGGTTTGGCTACAGTTGGGGTTTTGAATCGCAAAAGCTTGGAGTAAACTATTGCAAGCTTTGGGATACAATCCTAAATCTTGCAAAGCCTGGGATTTGTTAATTAGACTCTTAGTCATGCCGTCGCGATCGCCCACTTTTTCATAAGCCTCAGCCGCCGCTTCCCATAACCTTGCTGCTGCTTCTAATTCTCCGCCATTGTACCGTTGTTCGCCTTCCCTTGCTAATTCTAAAGGACTAGCAGCATTAGTATGTAAGTTGGGAAGATTTGACCAAGCTGGGAGAGTGAAACTAGATAACAGCCCCAATAAAGCTGAAAAGATAAATATTAATAAACGACGGTACTTTTTATAAATCATTGTTTTCATGCCAATTTTCTATGAAAATGTACTTAATTTTTATTAAACGAACCGCCAAAAACGCCAAGGATTATATTTAGTAGTTTTACTTGATTGGTATTCAATAGACCTCTTGCAAAAGTCTTTCTCTCCGTTCTCTTCTCTGCGCCTCTGCGCCTCTGCGTGAAATAAAAAAATATTTATGCAAGAGGTCTAAAGTTTTTAGATCGAGCAACGGTCATCAGTCAACAACTTTAAAACGCTCTATACTCCATTTGAAAATACACACCATTTTCTTGCCATGTGCGCTTGCTGTTATCAATATCTATTAAAGGAATACCCCAATCTAGGCGGGCTGTGAATTTATCCCCCATTTGCCAAAGTAGTCCTAATCCTGAGCCTAATAAAGTGTTAGGGTCAGGATTTTCTCTGTCTGTGTTCCAGACAGTACCAAAATCGATAAATGGTGCAACCTGTAAAGTACCTCGCAGTTCTGGGAAACGAGCGATGGGTAATCGCAATTCTGCGGAAGCAAAAATGCCATTATCGTTGAGTAAAACATCTTGGCGATAACCCCGGACTGTTCCTTGACCTCCCAAGCTAAACTGCTCAAGAGAAAGTAGAGAGCTAGTGGTCAATTGGATATTAGAACGCAACAACAAAGTCGGAGCCATTGTTTGTGCTTTTGGTTGACCGAGGAGACGCAAATAAATCATTTGTCCCCGCCAAAGGAAATATCGGCTATCTGGTTCGCTGTCATTAATCGTGGCGTCAAAAGCTCCAATCCCCAAATTAAACTCGGAACGAGCAGCTAAGACTTCTTTGCGACTGCGGTGTAGCCATTCTTGGGCGAAACTCAATTCAGATATTCGCGTTTCTCCTTGAGGATCGGCGCCAGCAAACAAGGGAAAATCCACTCCTCGAATCGAAGAATTACTTTCCCGCCTAGCTGCGGTTAAACTCAGGGTGAGTTCTTGGTTAATTTCTGGGGTGGCTCTTTGCAGAACTGGTTGACGAAAAGATAATTCAAACTCACGGGAATTAACTTCGATATCCAAATTCTTAAAATCAGGTTCAATAATTTGGTTGTCGGTAATCCGATAGTTGAAGCCAACGGTGCCATTCCGGGGATTCACTGGCAAGGTATAACCACCTTCATAACTATTGCTACCATCGGTATTTTTGTAGGCAAAACTCAAGCGATCGCCAATTCCCAGAAGATTGCCTTCTGATAAAGCGATACCACGCTCAAAACTGCCAATGCTGGGGTTGCGGTTATTATTAATACTGAGTTGCGTATTAAAAGTTCTCGCTCCCTTGACGATTACCGCTAGGGAATTGACACCCGGTCTAGTACCAGCGGTGAGTTCGGCATCTAACCTTTCAATTAGGGGATTGAGTTGCAGCAGTTGTAAAGCTTCTTTGAGGCGGTTGATATTCAGCGGTTTGGTAGTAGCGATCGCAACACGACTGCGGACATAATCTGAGTTCAACCTTCCTTTAATGACATTGACTTGAATATCTTCTAAGCTGCCTTCTACTACCTGAATTTTGATGATACCCGAACGAAATTCTTGACTGGGAATGTAAGCACCGGAGGTAATGTAACCCTTTTGCACATACAGTTCGGTAATTTGATTGGCAGCTTTGAGGAGTTCGGCAAAGGTAATTGGTTGGCGTGTAAAATTGGCGATCGCAGAGTTTAATTCTTCTTGGCTAAAAGCGGTATTACCAACAAACTCGAACTTTTGCACAATAATACTCCCCGGAATATCTACGGCTTCTTCCGGCGTTGGTGGTACTGTGGGGGGTATTTGGATCGGTACGTTTGTTGGTGGTAGGGGATTAGTTGGGGGCTGTTCCGGCGGCTTCGGCGTTACAGGATTAATCGGCTGGGCGCAAGCAGAATTTGTATGATACACCAGCAGTATAAAGGCAACACAAGGAGACAAAAAAAATCTCCGCAGCCAAACACTTAATACCATTTTGGATAAGTCATTAGTCATTAGTCATTGGTCATTAGTCATTAGTCATTAGTCATTGGTTATGAATTATTCTCCTTGTCTCCCCAGTCCCCAGTCCCCAGTTCATTGACAATTAGATGAAGTTAACCCAAAAGCATAGGGAGTAGGATTAGGCACTTGGCTGGCGAGAACTAGGACACCTTGGGCGTTAACATACCAACCTCTGGCTGGAGGTGGTAGTTGGGAAGTATTATTCACCTTAGTAGCAGCACTGGCATCAGCTGGCTCAAAACTAATTAAAGCTCCACTACTTAGTTGTTCGCTCGGTCGAGGTGGCAATCCTCCACGTCCGGTGATAGTAAATTCGCTTCTATTTTGATTTGTTGTTCCTCGACAAGCCTGAGCTACCACTTCTTCTGGTTTCGCCACTTCTTGCGGTACATCGATAATTTCAAAATTACTTTGGGCCTCTGGTGTAATAACACTGATTTCTCCGGCAACTCCCAGTTCTGAACTAGCAGTAATCTGACAAGTCGGACACACAAAGAATCCTCTGGTATTGATACTGATATTTCCTCCCATCCCCTCAAAGGCATCGGCGGTAATCTTACTGCCTTCTAACAGGGTTACAAAGTTGGCCGGATTAAAGCCAGCAATATTAATATTGCCTCCGTCACCACTTCCGCCAGCAGTAGCAGATATCTGACTGTTACGACGCATCAATAAAGCATTCGTTTGCAGAGATATGTTACCACCTTCGCCTGATGTGGTGGCAGCAGATAACAAGGAGCGATCGTCGAGTGTCAACTGACTAGCTTCAATTGTCAATCTTCCACCTGCTCCCGTACCAAAATTGTCGCTAGATATCTGACTATTACCAGACACCTGTAAGGAATTTTGGACTCGTAAATCAATGTTGCCACCTTGACCGCCTTTGGTAGCGGCCGTGATTCCACCTTGATTTTCCACCAAAATAGAGCCAGCGTTTACCCGCAGCGTCCCTGCATCGCCAGTGCCATCATTCCTCGCTGTCACCTGTGCCCCATCTTTAACAACTAATTGCCCAGTATTAATTGTCACATCTCCAGAAGCTCCACTGGGTATAGGAGGCACTCTTAATAGTAGTTGTAAGAGCGGATCGACTACATTAGCTGAGGAAATAATCAAACTAGGATTTACCGAGCCTGGAACTTTGCCACTTACCTCTACACTTTCTTGAGCGTTAATAGTAACGCTACCAGCAGGGCCGCTGGCTAAGGTGGAAGCATCAACTCTACCACCATCTTTGATTGCCAAGCGTTGAGTATTAATTACCACACTACCAGCTTTTCCGGGGCCGCCAGTACCAGCAGTTATTTGGCTAGGAGTGAAAACAAATGGTGTTACTCCTAGCAATTCTACTGACTTCGAGGCATTTACAGTTACGTTCCCACCAGAGCCAGTACCAGCAGTTACAGAGGCAATATTCCCTCCTGCAACCACAGTTAATTGCTGGGTTGTGATTGTAAGAGTTCCCGCATTCCCAGCCCCAAAACTCCCTGCCGTAATATTACTGAAACGAGTGGGATTAAATGGTGAAAATCCTGACACTAGCAAGGAATCATCGGCTTTAATATCAACATTCCCACCAGTAGCAGGGCTGTAAGTAGCCGCAGCTATGGCTGCTCCATCTTGAAGGACTAAGCGGGGGGTATTAACGCTAATATCTCCACTTTTGCCACCACCGATAGTTTCTGTAAATAAGGCGCTGGAAATCCGCCCATCTGCTGTAGTACCCACTAGGGATAAGGATTCAGAAGCATTGGCGTTAATTCCTCCTGCTGATTCCGTTCCTTGGGTTTGAATCAAAACCATTGAGCCATCGCGGATGGAAATATTTCGCCCTTGCAACTGAATCGAGCCACTACCAAGGCCGCTGGTGTCTGCTAATGCTTTTTGAGATAAAGCAATATCTTGAAAGTTTGTCGCCCCTTGATAGCCTAAATTCCAACCTTGAGGGCTGGGATTGAGACTTACTAGACCTCCAGCCACGCTACCTAAATCAATGCGGCCGCCCTCGGCTGTCAGCGTTCCTCCCTCTAAAATAATTCCCCCTCCCACCAAAGCTAGGGTATTACCTGGCTGCACCTTTAGTCCGGCGGTTTCTCCCCTAGTGAAGGGCGAGAAGAGCGGGCTTTCTAGACTGATGTTATGCCCTTGACCTTGGACGCGAATCGCTTGCGGATTCTGCCCAAATTGCAAGCCTACTGGCACACTAATGGTTAGCCCAGGGGAAGTTGAATCCGTAGCGCTAAATTCTGCACCATCAGCAAATTTCAAGCTATCTGCTGTACTCGCCAAAAACGAGCCGCCAATATTAAGTTGAGCGTTGGCACCCAAGTTAATACCACTAGGATTTATCAGTATGAAATTCGCACCGTAATTTTCTCTAATTAAGCCATCAATATTGGAAACTGAAGCACCTGTAACTCTGCTAATGATGTTAGTAATGTTACTAAAAGGAGCAGTGTTGTTGAAAAAAGCCTCGCCACCAGTGGGAACAGAAAATTCTCGAAAGCTATGAAAGAGATTGTTACCGACTTGTGTTCCGCCTGTAATTATAAAATCCAGCCCTGGGGTCGTCCCTGGTGAAACTACGCTTTGTCCATCACCAAGTGTGTTGTCTGAAGAAATTTGTGCTAAAACAGGAAAGCTCGTAATTAGATAACAGATATAAGCACTACTAGTAATTAAAATCTGGCAAAAAAATTGTTTCATTTTACACAGGACAAATTACCAAAAAAGAAGAAATTACTTAAACTTATTTAGCTGAATTTAAGTACATTTAACTAAAAATGATATTATTGAGTCTATATTCGAGCCTAAATTGTGGTCAAGAAAGGTGTTTAAGTAATATGAACAACTGGCAGTCTTGGACAACTATGGCGACAGCCCCAATATTAGCTCTGGGTGCTATATTAGCAGTCTCTGTGCCCAGTAGAGCCAATAGCGTACAAGTAACTTGCAAGACTAACGCCAGTACACCAAAAGTAATTTTGAGTTTGGAAAAAGAAGGAAGTGCTAAAGATTACATCATGTTAAATTTCCTTCCGAAATATTTTTCTGCTGTGAATGGCGTGCAAAATTGCCAAAACACAGCTAAAAATTTACAAAGTATTTATGATACAGGTCGTTCTGAATATTTAACCGCCGATCGCCTGAACGAGCAATCTGTTGTGTGTGCAGTGGAACGCAGAGGTATCGGTTGCAATCATTACAGCGCTAAAGTTTTATTTTTTCTCAAACCAGTTGATAACCCCTCTCAAGCTTTATACGAAATGCTGGGTAGCGATTTTAAGCAAGCAAAGCCTTCCGATGCCCGGACTCTTAGCCGTACTTACACTAACACCAAACCTTTTTGGTGGCCATTTTAAGTTTTATAAAATGGTAACAATCGGGCTGTATAGGTGTTGGCTAGATGATATGGCATTTGTCGATAAGCGTGAGGTACAAGGTAGGGGCGCTAAGCTTGGCGCCCCTACAAATTTATGTACCTCATGTGATTGGGAACCGCTATAGCGATCGCCAAAAGTTAGCGAGTTAAGAAATTTCTCTAATTAAATCTTATTAACGTTTTTGGAGTTGATATGCACTGCGGTGGCGAGTCTATTAAATTTGGGAGGTAAGCTGTGTTTAGTAAGTAAATGATGCAAAACTCCAATTAATCATATTTAATTTCTATTAAAACTATCAATTAAAACTATAACTGTTGCCAGACTTGACTTAGAAAGTAAAATTACTGTTAATTTTTTTAATAAAAATTAAGTAAATTAAGTATATATCTATATAGTTGTAAGTCCTACTATAAAATACTAACACAACTAATCATCTAAGTAAGTTGGTGAAAATAAACATAACTAAACTTGAAACGCTGACTAATAACAAAGTGCGAAGTCTCTCGCGAACGCTCAACGCAAGAGAAATTTGCAAGGATCAGACGCCGCTGAAAGAACCGTCAGATGCTAGTCGAGGAGTGGCTTAAATTTGTTATAAAAGACAAACTTCAGTCTTCACCAGTTAGCTTTGTTTATTTGCACCTATTTACTTAGAAATATTTATGGCATTAGTCAAAATTATTACATGAATAAGAAAATTGACCTTTGATAACTCAAAAAAATAATTTGTTTTGCTACCTTCATAACTAAATATATTTTTTTTGATTATGAAGCCACTTGGTAAAGTTTTACAACAGGCCGATCTAATTTCATCTGAGCAGATAGAAATTGCTCTTCAAGAGCAGACCAAAGTTACTGCGTTGAAGCTTGGTGAAATTCTAGTCCGGCATGGATGGCTTAAACAAGAAACGGCTGATTTTTTCTCTGACAAGTGGCCAGTATTACTGGTACAAAAACCAAAACAGCCTTTGGGCAAATATTTAAAAGAAGCTGGACTATTAAATGAACAGCAAATTAGAACTATCCTTGCCGAACAACCATACAAAAAACTTCGCTTTGGGGAATTAGCAGTACTTAAAGGTTGGTTAAAACCGACTACAGTTAATTTTTTTCTAGAGCATTTGGCTTTAGAATCTCAATTCCAGCAAAAAGAAGTTTCAAATAATCAAAACTCAACCCAAACAAAACAATTGCATTTGAAAATCGTAGTGCCACACCAGAACAATTTGAAAATCTCTAACCCCATTGAACATTCAGCTTTTGCTTTCAATTCGGCAGAGCAGGAATCAGCAACATTAACACTGTTTAGCCCTAGTACTCTAGAATTATTCAAAAAATTAGAAGAAAAAGCTAGTTGTCTGGAAGCTTTGCTGGCAGAAGTCCAAATCTGGACAAATGGACAACCGAATTTGACTGAACAAATTTGTCAATTACTTGTGGAATGGCCGGATAATATTGCCGCAGGAGCAGAAGCAGTAATAGTCCAACAAGTAGTACATAAGAACTTCATTAACAATTGGAAAACTCAAATCACTGCTGAGTATTTGCAAAGCATACGTGAAAGTATAATCTACAATCAGCAATGCGATCCCTTATCTTTGTTGAAACTGTACCGAGAAATTTGGCAAGAGGGCGAATTACCAATCAACAATAGTCCAGAACAGGCAGAACTGTTGCATATAGGATTGATAGTTCAACAAGAAGGTAAGCTAAAAGTTGCAAACCGCATTTACCAAGGAGTTTTTAATTGCAATTGGGTAAACCTGGAGTTAGAGAAAATACTTGCTGTTTCATCGGCAAAAACAACTATTTCACCAGATAATAATTGGAATATCAGCAATCCTATTACTGCACCTAAATCTACTTTAAATAAACGATTTTTGGCATTGCTAGGAATAGCTGGTTTAATGGTCTGTGGTTCTGGCTTGATTATTTTTGGGTTGAGTGTATTTAGATGGATAAAAGTAGAAACCATTTTCAAACAAGGTAATGGTTTGTTACAGCAAGGAGAATATCAACAAGCGATCGCCAAATACAACAACCTTTTAAAATTTGATAGCAACTACTACCAATCTTGGACTAACCGAGGCTATGCACTAGCTGGACTCAAAGACTACAACCAGATGCTAGAATCATGCACCACAGCAACTATCATTAATCCAGAAGCTGTTTATGCTTGGAATTGCAAAGGAGAAGCACTATTTAACCTCAAACAATACGATCGGGCAATCTCCGCTTTTGATAAAGCCATTAAACTCAATTCCAAAGATCCTGTATTCTGGATTAATAAAACTGAAGCGCTACTAGCAATCAACAAACCTGATGTAGCACTTACTAGTATTAATCAAGCAATTGAACTTTTAAAAGAAATTTCGGAAGTTGAACATAAAAATACAAATGCTAAAGAATTAGCCATTGCTTTTAGCTATCAAGGTAAGGTATTATTCCGAAAACAAGAATACGAAGGTTCTCTAAAAGCCTATGAACAGGCATTGAAATACAATCCTCAATACTTTGTGGCTTTACGGGGTAAAGGGATGGCGCTACAAGCGCTAAAGCAAGACGATCGAGCGATCGCGCAATTTTATTATCTTCTAGATCGTCACAAATTAAGTGATGCTCAGAAAGCTGAAGTCTGGTATTATTTAGGGCTGAGCCTGTGTAAATTCCAGCAAAACGAAAAAGCGATCGCTGCCTTCGATGAAGCTTTGAAGCTCAAACCTAATTACCAACCCCCACAACAAGCCAAAGAAAGTTGTCCAAAATAAATGACTGAATTCGTAATTAAATCGAAACTTTAGGCGGAAGGTAAATACTAATTAATCATCAATTCACTGAAATGAGCATCCATATTTTTGGTCATTTCGGTAGATATTTTGTGCGTATTTATGTTTACATAACTTCCTTGATTTCGTGCCAACCTACTTAGATTTTCTTTTATTCCTCAAAATGAGCTAACCGACAGTTATACATGCCAAAAAATAACTTTGCAAGATTTCTAAACTATTTACTAAAAAAGTAATCAGCATGAAAAAACAAGTTTTAGCCGCAGGATTTATATTATCTTCTTCTTTTATATTTTCACTCAAAGCATCCGCCGCCAGTTTTAGTCAAATTTACGCCTTTGGTGACAGCCTGGTTGATACTGACAATACTTACAATTTCATTAAAGCGGCTACAGGAGATGAATTTCCTCCCAGTCCACCCTATTTTCAGGGACGCTTTACCAATGGCCCAGTTTGGGTAGAAGGTTTATCTTCTAGTTTGGGAATAACACTAACTAACTTTGCCTTTGGTGGTGCTACCACAGGTACTTTGAACACCGTTAATGCAAATTTACCAGGATTAGCTCAGCAGATAACAAACTTTAGTACAGCTAATCCTCAAGCTGACGACAAGGCGCTATACGTAATCTGGGCTGGTGCAAATGATTACCGTAATGGCGTAACAAACCCTCTTGAACCAGTCAATAATTTAATAAATGCGGTAAAATCACTTGCTAGTCTTGGTGCTGAAAATTTTCTTGTAGTAAATTTACCTAATTTAGGTGCGCTTCCTAGCATCAATGACAATCCAACGGTTTCTGCTGGACTAACTGCTTTAACTAACGCCCATAACTCCGGCTTGGCTGTCGGTGTCAATACTTTGAATAAGCAAGAAGATCTTTATGTCACCCTTTTTGATGTTAATTCCTTATTTAGTAGAGGGCTTGCATCTCCCGAAGAATTCGGTCTTACAAATGTTACTGATGCTTGCTTGACAATAACCAGCCCAACGAGCTTCACTACCTGTCCTAACCCCAATCAATATTTATTCTGGGATCAGCTGCATCCCACAGCATACACTCACAGCATTTTAGCAGGAGCCGCATTAGTAGCAGTTCCAGAATCTTCCCCAGCTTTAGGAATCTTGGCGCTGGGGGCTTTAGGTACAGTAGGAGTGCTAAAGCGTCAGCCCCTTGGGGGAAGTCAAAAGTCAAAAGTAAGAACGCCATAAATAAATTTGGGCTTGCTGAATTTGAATATGAAATTCAAAAATCAACTCTTCTCAACTCTTACTCTCTGCGTGAGCTAAATACTGTTTCGCCGCTGGGTTTTACGGTAGGGGCAAAACAGCTGTCATCGGTGTCAACTTAAGCCCAAAGCTATATCGCAATACGGTTCAGTTAAGGCTAAAACTCTTGGTCAAATGCAATTTTTTTTACGAACCGCAAAGGACGCAAAGGACGCAAAGAGAAGAAAGAAATGCTTAACTGAACTGTATTGAGCTATATCGGACAGGCGTTTTGCAAATCCCTCACGCCCTCATCCCCTAACCCCTTCTCCCACAGGAGAAGGGGAATTAATCTCTAGCTCCCCTCTCCCAAAGGGAGAGGGGCTGGGGGTGAGGGCAAAACCTTGTCACAAAGCGGGCTTTACCTTAAGTTGACACCAATGTACAGCTGTGTGCCCCTACAGACGATTCATTTGTTACAAAGATTTTTAGAAATGGTTTCGGCGACAGCATTTTTTATTTCAGCGTTCGCAAAAACTATTTTGGTATCGCAAAAACTATTTTGGCGTTCGCAAAAACTATTTTGGTATCGCAAAAACTATTTTGGCATCGCAAAAACTATTTCAGCGTTCGCAAAAACTATTTTGGCATCGCAAAAACTATTTCAACGACTACATTTATTATTTCAGCGACTACATTTGCTATTCAGGTGACACCATTTATTATTTCAACGTCAGCAAAAACTATCCTAACAACCTATCTCCGTAAACTGCGCGGGTCGAGTGCATCTCGCAAGCCGTCACCGAGTAAGTTGAATGCTAGCACTGTGAGAATAATCAACACAGCTGGCGGCCAAATTAACCAAGGTTGCAAAACCATAATTGAAGCATTACTAGCCAGAGAAAGCATATTGCCCCATGAGGGGTCTGGTTGTTGAATACCCAAACCAATCAGACTCAATATCGCTTCTGCACCAATAAAGCTGGGAACTGCCAGAGTAGCAGAGATAATTACATAGGTAGCCGTTTGCGGTAAAACATGGCGGACAATAATATAAAGTGGGTTACCGCCCATTGCCCGTGAGGCTTGCACAAATTCTCGCTCTTTAATTGATAGTACCTGTCCGCGAATTACCCGTGCTAAACCAGCCCAGCCAATAACCGAAGTAATTACCACAATTAACAAAAACCGCTGGGTACTGCTTAACCCAGGTGGCAAAACTGCCCCCAAGGTGACCAAAAGATAAATACTAGGGAAAGTCATTAGCACTTCTGCCAAGCGCATGATGATGCTATCCGTCCAACCTCCGAAGTAGCCGGAAATTCCACCTATCAGCAAACCGAGAGGAAAGGAAATAGCAACGCCAAAAATGCCGATAAACATACTGATGCGGCCGCCATACAACAAGCGACTGAGTTGGTCGCGGCCTTGGTCATCAGTACCTAAAACGTTAAATTTTACGCCATTTGTTGTGCCAAATAAATGCCAATTCAAGGGAATACCGGGAAAAATCGTCACCTCATCCCATTTTGGGGGTAGTGGCAAACTTAGCTGCAACAATCGGTATTCTGCACCAGAGACAAATAGACGCAAGGGTGAGGGCTTTTTAAAGTCTACAATCAGTTCGCGATCGCCTGTTTCTAAATTCGTCTCTCCCTGAGTCGTCGGATAAACATGAGGCCCGATAAACTGCCCTGATTGAGAAAACCAATGTACCTTAGTTGGTGGCAGCAATGAACCATTAGGCTGTGAGGCATAGGGGTCATAAGGGGCAATGAAATCGGCTGCAATTACCGCTATGTAGAAAATTAACAGCAAAATTGCCCCAAATCGTGCCAAAGGATTTTTCTTCAGTCGTCGCCACCAATCCATAGTAGTTAGAAGTTATGAGTTAGGAGTTAAAAGTTCTGAGTTCTGATTTATCAAACTTTCATGTTTATCATAATTCATGGTTAATAATTCTTAACTCTTGTACAGACGCGACGCCAGTCGCTACAACGGGGGGAACCCCCGCAACGCGCTGGCTCATTAATCGCGTAACTCTTGTACAGACGCGATTAATCGCGTCTGTACTTCTAACTCTTAACTCTTAACTCCTCTAAATACCGCTGTTGTTCTTCTTGTTGTCTTTCGTGTTCTACAACAAACACATTGGAGTAGAGATTAGCCAGAATTTGTTTTCCTTGTTGTGTCAGTGACAGATAATGCAGTCCTTCCTGGATATAGGGATATACCCCATTCCAGTAAAATTTCGCGTAGTTCTTACGTAAATCGGCAGGAGTTTTATAGCCCAAGACTTTATTCATGCCAGTTTCTTCAAACTCGTAGAATAAAGAATTAATTTTCTTTAAGTAACGTGGGTCGCTTAATTGCCCAATCAAATCAGCAGCACGTACTAATCCTGCAAAGCACTTTGTATCTTGCTGATCCTCTGCCGCAGGCACTGGAAATCGAGTTAATTCAATATTGCTTTTAATCGCATCCGCATCTATTAACTTGTGACCCCCAAAACGCTCATCAATAAACAGCTTTGCTCTATCGACATGATATGGCGTGAGGCTGGCATCAGAAGCCCCAGGAGCCAAAGAAATCATTCTGCCATTTTTACCTGTGGCATATAAGCCTGCTGTTTCTCGGTCTTGTCGGCAAACCCCTTTAACGTAGCCAATATCATGGCTGACTAGGGAGATGATGAAATGCAGCCAATCTTCACTGGAAACACCACCTTCTCTGATGTGTTTGCCACGCAAAATTTCTTGCCCCACCAGGGTAACTAAGACGGTGTGTTCAACGTTATGGTAAAGGGCGTCACTATTGGCAATATTTTCCAAAGCCATGCTACCAGCCCAGGCGATGATGTCCTGATAGTCATTTTTAAAGCAGCCATAGGTGCGACGGTAGCCTTCTCGAATTTGATTTACAAAGGCATCAATTAAAATTTCAGTGGCATTGAACATATCTGTTTGCTTTGGTATGTAATTTTTTATTCAGGGACTGGGGAGTGGGGAATAGGGAGATGGCAACGCCTTGGGAAAAGGGGAAAGGTTAAAGGGAAAAGGAGGGATCTTTCTTTTCCCCTTTGCTCTTTGCCCCTTGCCCTTTGCCCCTTGCCCTTTGCCCCATGCCCCATGCCCAATACCCTTGGTGTAATTTCGGACAATGCAGTTTGCTCTTTTTTAACTCAGGTGTAGATGTAGACGCTACCTTGACCTGTAATACATTCCAGGATAAGCTTTGGATTTTTAGCAATACAAACGTTTCAGAGGGATTATGGATTGCGTAGTAAAATAACCAGCTAGTATAGCAAAGTACATTAACGTTTTGAATTTTAATTAGATAAATCTAGATTAGCTTTATCTATTAATTTTTCATTTTTCACTTGCGATCGACAGTGATCTAAATACATATCCTCTGTGACGTAATACTCGACCAAGTGAAAAGCAATAGGTTAAGACTGACACAAAGATGTGGAGATAGCCTGACAAGGGAGAATTTTCAACTTTGGAAATTTGTCTTGCCAGAATATTACAGTTAATAGATGAAATTACATTAGTTTGTAATTTAATTTACATTAATTTTTTATGTATTTTAGTAGTAACTATTCTGATGAAGAATTATGCTCTGGTTATGTTATATACCGATATACCCAAAACACATTGACTGAAAAATGCGCCGTTTTTGATATAAAGTAAATAAATTTCAAGTTTTCTTAAGAAAGTACTAACACTGGTAAACATACACAGGAATTGGAGGTGGCACTGTGAGCGATGAAAGCCTTTCAGAAGTTGAGGTGGAAGAACCTGTAACCTCTGAAGATGCTACCTTGCCAAACAAATCGGAGCAAAAACAAACCAGAACATGGTTGAAGCCATTATTCTTGGGTACAGGTTTAGGGATAGCGATCGCCTTTGGTGGTATGGCTATATTCAGTCGTCTGCCATCACGTCAACAAGGGGCGATCGCGGATCAAAAAGTTAACCCAGCAATGACAGTCACCATCGCCACAGTGGAAAACGCCCGTGTTATGCGTACCCTGAAAACAACTGGTACTGTAACAGCCAGCGATTTAATTCCGGTGCTACCCCAGACAAACGGACTACAAATCAAAAGCATCCCTGAAAATGTCAAAGAAGGAGCTTTTGTCAAAAATGGTCAAGTGTTAGCCATATTGGATGATTCCGTACTCCAAAACCAAATTAGCCAAGCAAAAGCAGATGTGGAATCAAAACAAGCAGATGTCAAATCCCGACAAGCAGATCTGGCATCCAGACAAGCAGATTTGGCATCAAGTCAGGCAATAGTCCAGCAAAAACAAGCAGATTTAGCCCAAGCCCAGGCGAAGTTAGAGGAAGCAGGCAAGAATTATCAGCGATATCAACAACTTGCCGACTCTGGAACCATTAGCAAACAAGAACTCGACACTCGTTCCTACGCTGTGAAAACTGCCATAGAAGTTGTGAATCTCGGCCAACAAAATGTCCGTAGTGCCCAAGCCAGCGTTAAAAGTGCCCAGTCGAACATTGCCAACGCCCAAGCCAGCATCAACAAAGCCAAAGCCGATGTCAAAAGCAGTGCTGCTAGGTTGCAACAACTCCAAACTCAATTGGGACAAACTGTAGTGCGTGCGCCGGTTTCTGGAGTCATCGCCGAGAAACTTGCTAGGGTTGGTGATGTTACTGGGGTGCCACCACAAACCCAAGTGGGAACTGTGGTTGGTGGTACACAAAAGCTATTTTCAATTATTCGGGATGAAAAACTAGAACTTCAAGCGAAAGTGCCCGAAACTCAACTCACGCAGGTAAAAGTTGGTGCATCGGTGCAAATTACTTCTGATATCGATCGCCGCGTGCGATCGCAAGGACGAATCAGGGAAATACAACCACTCGTCAACGATCAAAGACGTGAGGCTATAGTAAAAATTGACTTGCCACCAACAACTTCCCTCAAACCAGGAATGTTTGCCCGTGCTGCAATTACTACCAGTTCAACCATCAGTATGGTAGTACCACAAAAAGCAGTGCAGTCCCAAGCAGACTCAAGTGTAATCGTATTTACCCTATCGGCTGAGGATACAGTCCGCAGCCAAAAAGTAGAGTTAGGAGATCCTGCTAACGGTGACAAAGTAGAAATCAAAAGTGGCTTGCAGTTAGGTGAACGTGTAATAGTTGATGGTGCGCCATATCTTAAAGATGGCGACAAAGTGCGAATTGTAAATTAGGGGCTGGGGAGATGGGGAGACGCGGGGACGCGGAGAAAAACTAATGACAAATGACAAATGACAAATGACTAATGACTAATAACTAATAACTAAATCTTAAATTTCCCAATGTCTTTTAATATCTCTGCTTGGTCGATCAAAAAACCTGTTCCGACGATAGTTTTATTTTTAATTTTGACGATATTGGGTTGGTTTTCCTTCATGTCCTTGGGGATTGATACGAACCCAAATATTGATGTGCCGGCAGTTGTGGTAAAAGTCACCCAACCGGGTGCAGGGCCGACGGAATTAGAATCCCAAGTGACGAAAAAAATTGAAGATGCTGTTGCTGGCTTGGGGAATATCGATAATATGATTTCCAAGGTCAGCGATGGTAGTTCTCAGACGACAATCAATTTTGTTTTGGGTACAGATAGCGATCGCGCCACTAATGATGTCCGCAATGCGATCGCTCAAATTCGCCAAGATTTACCCCAAGACATTAACGACCCAATTGTCGAACGCCTAGAATTTTCCGGCGGCCCGATCGTTACCTACGCCGTGAAATCAGACCGCCGTTCCGTAGAAGAATTAAGCAACCTCGTAGACCAAACCATTAGCCGCACCTTATTGGGAGTTACTGGTGTAGCACAAATTCAGCGTATCGGTGGAGTTGACCGAGAAATTCGCGTTAACCTCAATCCAGACCGCTTACAATCTCTAGGTATCACTGCTACTCAGGTAAACGACCAAATCCGCGCTTTAAATATTAACTTACCTGGCGGACGTGCCGAAGTCGGTGGTAGCGAACAAAGTATTCGCACCCTCGGAAGTGCTGCCAATGTAGATATTCTCAAAACCTACGAAATCATCTTACCAGCAGGTGGTTCCGTACCCTTATCCAGCTTGGGAACCGTAGAAGATAAGTTTGGAGATATTCGTCAAGCCGCCTATTTAAACAATCAACCCGTAGTAGCTTTTCAGGTGCTGCGTAGTACTGGCAGCGTCCTGGTGACTGTGGAACAAGGAGTAAAAGCAGCAGTTAAAGAACTGGAAAAAACACTCCCTCCAGATGTCAAACTGGATTTAATTTTTACGAGAGCCGATGTTGTCCGTCAATCTTACCAAAGCACCATTGATGAATTAATTCAAGCTTCGGTGCTGGCTGTCGTCGTTATTTTAGTATTTTTACGTGACTGGCGAGCAACATTAATTACTGCCGTTGCCTTACCTTTATCAATGATTCCTACCTTTGCTGTGCAGCAGGCTCTTGGTTATACCCTCAACAACATGACTTTGTTGGCATTAGCCTTGGCGGTGGGCAATTTAGTTGATGATGCCGTGGTGGAAATTGAAAACATGGAACGACACATGGCAATGGGCAAATCAGCTTGGGAAGCAGCTTTTGATTCCTCTGATGAAGTCGGATTGGCGGTAATCGCAAGTGCGGCGACGATTATTGCTGTGTTTTTGCCCGTTGCTTTTATGGGTGGAATTCCAGGGCAATTTTTTCAACCATTCGGTGTCACAGTTGCCGTTTCCACAATTTTCTCAACTCTTGTAGCGCGGATGATTACGCCGATGATGGGGGCATATCTGTTACAGGAGAAACGGGATAGGGAGCAGCGAGTAGGGAGTAGGGGAGTAATAAAATTCTTTAATTTTAAATTTACACTTCCAGGTAGCAAAAAAGTCACAACAGTAAAACCCCGGCGCTTTCAACCTTATAGATCCGTCCTCCAGTGGGCGTTAAGGCATAGATTGACAACAATGGCGATCGCCTTAGCTTTTTTCGTTGCCAGTGTGATGCTAGTTCCTTTGATTCCCAAGGGTTTCGTTGATGATGGTGACTTTGGAATTTCCAACGTCACTATAGAACTACCTCCTGGTTCGACTTTGGCAGATGTTAACAAGGTAGCAACACAAGCCACTGACCTCATCCGCCAAAGCCCAGTAGTTGAAGGCGTACTAGCAACACAAGAAATAAATTCTGCAACTCTGACTATTAATCTCAAACCCAGAGAAGAAAGGGATATTTCCCAAAAACAGTTTGAGGAACAAGTACGCCCTAAATTTTCGCAAATACCAGGAGCGAGAATTAGTTTTCAAAGTCAGTCACCCGGTGACAGTCGCAAAGGTTTATCAATTGTCCTCAGAAGTGAAAATCCCCAAGCATTAAATCAAGCTGCTGATGCTTTAGAAAAGCAGATGCGAACGATATCGGGATTGGTAGAAGTGTCCTCCAGTGCGAGTTTAGTGAAACCAGAGATTTTAGTAATTCCTAACCCGCAACGGGCGGCAGATTTGGGGGTAACAGTGCAAGCGATCGCCCGGACTGCTTCCCTTGGTACCATTGGCGATAACGATGCCAATTTAGCAAAATTTAATTTGAGCGATCGGCAAATCCCCATTCGCGTGCAAATCGACCCCGAAGCACGGGCTGACATCAATACAATTACAAATCTCCAAGTCCCCACCCAAAATGGTAAACTAGTCCCCCTCGTAGCAGTGGCAGATATTCGCTTTGGTAGCGGCCCTGCTACCATCAACCGCTACGATCGCGCCCGCCAAGTTGCTGTCGAAGCGAACCTACAAGGTATTTCTTTAGGACAAGCAGTAGAAACAATCAACAAACTACCTGCGATGCAAAACTTACCGCCAGGAGTAGTACAGCAACCTTCAGGTAGCGCCAAAATTATGCAAGACATTTTCGGTCGTTTTGGCAGCGCCTTGGGATTAGCATTAATGTCTATCTATGCGATTCTGGTGCTGCTGTATAACAACTTTCTCCATCCATTATCGATTATGGCAGCCTTGCCCTTTTGTTTAGGCGGCACATTGGTAGCATTGATGGTTGCCCAAAAACCTTTGGGATTATATGCCTTAATTGGTGTCGTCTTGCTGTTAGGAATTGTCACCAAAAACTCGATTCTCTTAGTAGATTACACAATCATCAACATGCAGGAAGGCAAAAGCCAACGTCAAGCCTTAGTAGAAGCTGGCGTGTCACGTTTGCGCCCGATTATGATGACCTCTCTAGCAACCATCGCAGGTACTTTGCCTCTAGCATTAGGAATTGGCACAGGTTCCGAAGTTCGTCAACCAATGGGAATTGCCATTATGGGCGGTTTCACAACTTCCACCCTGTTGACACTCTTGGTGGTGCCAGTGATATTTAGCTACATTGACAACTTCCAAACTTGGATTATGGATACACTGCGCTATGGCTTCGGCAAGAAACCACAGCGGCCATAAGGAGTGTTGACCAAATAATTCATAATTCATAATTCATAATTCATATTTATTGGCGCATTTACTCAACTTACGGGTTCAGTATGATGTACCCGATACAATGAAAGCCAGCTACCATACCTCAATACTTGAACATCGGCAACGAGTTCTCAATAATTTGGCAGATACTCCTTCTTTAAAAAGTTTTTTAGTAGAAGCGGTGGAAAAAGCCTACCCAGATGCTCGCAAGCTAGCCATTAAGGAAGCTAAGCTAGCTAACTTTGAAGTTCGGATACTCCAAGAAAGTGAATATCCCACAGTCTGCCCTTTTTCCATCGACCAAATTCTAGATGAAGATTTTTACGGACTGTAGGTTTACGTCTAAAGGATGGACAGGTTGACCGAAAAGTTCTACAATTTGAACTGATTGCGGTAATTTTACCTATTGCCCAATCCATATATGCATAGTAAAGATTTTCTAGTGATTCCATTTGATTGTGGAAGCACTAAATTAATATAGGAAAGTCTTGAATAAAGGACAGCAAACAAATGGATGTCAAGCTGATTCTAGCTGGTTTAACAGTTATATTTACGATTTCGTGTTTATTTTTTGGCACGAAAAACGGATTCTATGACTCAGATAACTATCACGGCAATGGTTCGGCGCATTAAGAGAAATTTGTAGACGCTGGGGCAACTTTCCGTAGGGTAAGTTGGCTAAGAGCGCTCATAACTTTCACAGGGAAAACAGGCAAGAGGCAAGGCTCCTTGAGCTAGTAGTTTGATAGCTCTCTCGTTATCCAACTTTTCCGAACTCGTGCGGGTTCGGTAGAGGCGTCCTCCCCAATCAAAAATCCGTATTCTCAGGGTGTAGGGGCGCATGATAAAACTTACCCCTAAGTCACAAAACCGAAATTTGTGCAATTTTTGGGTTTTGGGATATGTCCATGACGATGAGGTTTGAGGGGAGGAGAGCATGAGGGATAATCTGTCGGCATCCTCTCGCGTAGATGCTGGGGAAGCGGGTAGTGAATTAGAATGTTTGCCCTATAGTGTTCAGCATCATGATGAGGGCGTGTGTTTATTAGTGAAGATGGGGCCACACCGCATCCTGTTGGACTGTGGTTTGGAGGACATCTCATCACTGGCCAAGGGGCTTGGCAAGTCGGTACGTGGAGCGAGTCCGCCCCTACCAGCAGATTTAGTTTTAGTTAGCCACGCGCACCCAGATCACGCCAGAGGCTTACTGACACTGCACAAAGCTTTTCCTAAGTTACCCATTTATGGCAGCGAAGTAACCAGCAAGTTACTGCCACTGAATTGGCAAGACCAAGACCCCGAAAAAATCTCTCAATTTTGTCATGCTTTGCCATTGCGATCGCCAGTGGAATTCCAAGACGGTCTGGTGGCAGAATTATTTCCCGCAGGGCATCTACCAGGGGCAGTGGCAATTCTCCTGACCTACACCACCCAACACCGTAGTTACAAACTACTGTACACAGGCGACTTTTTCTTATCCAACTCCCGCCTAGTAGAAGGTTTGCGTTTAGAGGAACTACGCGGCTTAGACTTGGATGTGCTAATTATTGAAGGCACTTATGGCACATCTCGCCATCCCCATCGCCGTAACCAAGAAAATCAATTAGCAGAGCGAATTAATCGAGCGATCGCTGACCATTGTTCTGTAATTCTCCCCACCCCCGCTTTAGGGCTGGGTCAAGAACTGTTAATGCTTTTGCGCTCTCATCACCACTTCACAGGACGAGATTTAGATATCTGGGTGGATGGTGCCGTCGCCACTGGCTGCGACGCGTACCTAGAACTGCTGCCCCACCTCCCCCCATCAGTACAGAACTTTGCCCGCCATCAACCTTTGTTTTGGGACGAACGGGTGCGTCCGCGGGTGCGTCGTTTGCACCCCGAAGAACGTGCCACCGTCGGCAAGTCACCTTGTATTGTCCTGACTGACTCGACAGCTGATTTGCGCGAACACTGCCAGGCTAATACCGGCCCTTGGCTAATCCTCGTACCGGAAAAAATTGATATCAAACTTAATAAAAAATATCTAGCACCCACCACTGTCGAAAGTTACCTTCTCGCTCAGCATAGTGATGGTCCTGGGACTACGCAGTTAATTCATAATTTGCGACCCCAGCACGTGATTTTTGTCCACGGTTCTCCTGCCTACTTAGCCGACCTCACAAGCTTAGAGGAGTTACAAAACCGGTATCACATACATTCTCCAGCGGCTGAGACTTTGGTGGAATTGCCCATTGGCGATACGTTTTTACAACCCGCAGCCCCAGAGACGAATTACGAGGGCGAACTGACGGAGTTAGGAACAGTAGTTACAATTACCCTCCCTGATGCCATCACAGCCGATCCTCGCTGGCAACATTTTGCTGATACTGGCTTAATCGAGGCTCGTTGGCAGGGGGAGGAACTAGTATTACGGGGATTGTCTCAGCGAGAACTGCTCAATCAAAATAGCGATCGCTATACATGGACAGATGTAGACTGTTGTGGTACTTGCCGACATCAAAGGGGGCAGCGGTGTTGGAATCCAGCTTCCCCATTATATAACTTTAAGGTAACTTTAGAAGGTTACTGTCCTGCTTTTGAGCGGTTAAATGATAGTCAATAGTCATTTTCCATTTATCCTTCGTCATTTGTCTTTCCTCATTTGTATTTGCAAATAATAAATGACCAATGACTAATGACTAATGACCAATGACTAATGACTAATTATTCAGGATTGGAGTCAGTGTAACGATTGCGGATGCGTTCGGCTTCGGGACAATCCTCTGTTAGGAGAGGTTCCACATTTCCGCGTGGTACTGAAGCCAATTTTTGCGTTACAGCACCGATGCTCTCAAGACGAACCATTTCTTCCCAAGAACAAGTTTCGTCCTCTTCTTCTGTTTCATAGCGCAGGGTTACTAAATCTCCCTCTATGTCTATGATGCGGGCACGCTCAATCCAGCGTTGCTGATCCCGCAAGAAAACACATACCTCCCGCCCGTCGCAACACAGTTGATAAATCTTGCGGTGTAGCATGTACTGCTTCTGCCTTTTTAAACAACGTAGTTAAACCTGTCAAAATCTGGGTTTGACCCCATTAGATTACACCTTTAGGAGGTTAATTTCACGGTTGAGGACAAGTACGCCTCATAACCCAATCTCAAGATTTGCTTGTAGTTGTCAGAATCTAGGAGATTTTGGGTCATCAACCAATGGTTGCCTTACCAGTGAAATCAATCTCTTTCGGGCTGAATTTTAGGGAATGTTTGCTTCATAGAAGTCGAACAAGTCGGGATTTCTCCTCGCAAGGTTAATATTTGCTGGTGAGTCCTTTCTACCATTATGTAATAAAAAATACTGAGAAACAAGCGTTGATTGCGGTTGTTTAATTTGCCTACTTGTAGTCATTGGCATTATAAGAAGTCCGGGGACTTGGCTTTACTTTTACCCCTGTGTATTTGATCTTAACTCATTCTCTTGCTGACCTTGATGATTTTCAAAAACAACACACAAAGAGTTTTGAGTTTTTCAGGTTTTTGCTTGCACATGAGGTGCGGGGAGATAGGAAAATAGCGAGATGGAAAGATGGGGGCGACAAAGTGACAAACAAACGATCGCATACTATCTCCGTGTCCGCGCATCCCCCGTACCCTTTGGGAAGCAAGCTAGCAAGAGCTTATTCCCTGAGGAGAAGTTTTGAGCGCTGGAAACCGACACTGAGACTTGTGTTTGTGTCTCCATGTCCTCTTTCTCTCGATCCCCCCATCCCCCTATCTCAAGTCTCTCTAAATGGAAGTATTAAAAAGATTTATACGGTAGGGGTAATTCCATTAGCACATTGGAGGAGGATGCTTCTCGTTTAATTTGACCTGTGCGAACTGCATCGTATAGAGCTGCCAGGGCTGATAAATCCTCTGACTTGTAGCATTTAGTAGCCAGCACTTGATGGAGTAAACCTTCAGATTCAACACTAAGATATCCAGTTTGGAAAGCAGATTCAACAATTGTGCGAATCATCTTGATTAGGGCAGAGTGAGCGATTTATAACGTCCAGTGTGGATTATTTCCCTCTGCTGCTGATTGATATGGAACATTAATAATACGTGATTATCGTTACACGTATTTAGTGATTTGTATCACAAAAGTGATTAAAAATATCAGTTTCTGCTGCATTTACTATGTATTTTACTGGCATAGATGAATACAATAATTTTCAGTACCTTGGCTGTGTGCTATCAAGTAACATTTGTCATTTAAGAATATTAAAATATAGTAAAGCTTTTAGGCAAGCATCCAAAATAATAGTTCAGGTAAAAAGAATCAAGCAAAGAATTGGCGGAAATCCTCATCTTTTTGACTCAATTGCACCCAGTCTAGGTTCAAGGACTGAAATTTTTCCGCCAAGCGATCGCAAGCAGGACGTTCGGTAGCATAATGTCCAGCGTCGATTAAAATGAGATTGCGATCGCGGCTTTCTTGAAATTGATGAAATTTGCAATCAGAAGTTAGGTAAGCTTGAGCGCCAGTTTTGCTAACTGCTGAAATGAAACTAGCTCCCGAACCGCCCAAAACGGCAACTCGTGAAATTTTTTGCTGTAAATTAGCTGTTGGGGAAAAAATTAAATTTGGAGGAGCAAGTCTGGTTTGAATATTTGCTAGTAATTCCTGTAGTGTCATCGATGGCTCTAGCAAACCAACACGACCATATCCTAATCCAGGCTGTGTGGGTAATATGGGAGTAACTTGTTGAAGTTGTAAAATTTGAGCCAAGACATCAGCAGTGCCATCCTCTACTTGGTCAAAATTCGTGTGGGCGCTGTAAATACCAATATTGTGGGTAAAAGCCAAGCGTGCCATTTCTGCGATCGCCGAACCTTTGCATAAGGACTTGGGAGGTGTAAAAATCAGAGGATGATGGGCAAAAATTAGATTAGCATTTAAGGCGATCGCTTCGTGCATCACCGCCAGAGTTGGTGTCAAACACACCAATACTCGTACTCTTTCCTCCAAGACTCCAGGCTCAATCTGCCAGCCACAATTATCCCAACTTTCGCACCAAGCGGGATTTGCCCATGCTTCAAACCAAGTAATTAAATCAGCAATTTTCATGATTAATTTTTCAGTTGTAATTTCTGATTGCTAATTAGTGTTTCTGTAGTTGAATATCTAATTTTAATGCTATTTGCTGACGCATTTCTTGGAAAGGTTTATTCCACACAGGGCTAGCATTCCAGTTCCATACTGCTACGGGAATCAGTTGTTTCTGAGCAAGATAAGTTAACAGACGATATTCATCTTCTGGTTCGCGAGAAAAAGAGAATGGATTGCGGTAACCTGTGTCACAGAGTTTATAAGAAGTGATTTGTCCGTGACTAATACGTTGTATCAGTTCCTTACCTTTGGTGAGTAAATAATCAAAAAAAACTAAGCTAAAAGGCTCTATATTTGCACGAGCTTCAGGATCTTTTTGTACCCATCTTGCCCAATCAAATCCATATAGAAAGTCGTGGACGTAGCGAAAGCGAATTTCTGTGTTAATTCCGAACATTTCTGTCAGGGAAACCATCTTTTCACCAAAAGTCTTTAAAAAAGAAACAGCACCTTCGTCTGCGACTAAAGCCTGTCTCAACATACTACTTACTAGAAAATCAAAATCCCAAAATATGTTTTCTGGAAAGTTTTGCAACTGGCTATCAACTATACATTCCAAAGTTTCCTGAAGAGTAGTGATGATTTGGATGTCAGTGTTTTCTTCAGCAATCAAATTCCCCAATTCTGCAAAACTGGTAATTATTTTTTTTTGGGGATTCAGTGACAAAAGATTAACAGAGTGCTGGGCAAGTATTTTATCAATAAGTTGGAAAGTATGAGTCGGTGTTAGTTCTTGCTTCATAGTAATTGAAATAGCCCACCCATCTGACATTAAGTATTAGTTTATATTGAAATAAACAAAATATTAAAAAAATATAAACAAACTTAATTTTTAGTTTACAAACTGATACATACAACTTTTTCAGTATGTATATGTTTTATTGCTCATGAAGATTTTTCGCCCAAAAAGCGTTATAGGAAGGTTTACAATATTCTATCCAAACGGTAGGCTGTAAAAACAGAGTATTTAAACTCTAAAAAGCTACACCTTCAATAAATTAAATTTGAGAAATTGCTATCCAGAAATGTGGACAACTAATTCTCTTGAATGACTGCGCTGGCGGTGTTCCCAAATATAAATTCCCTGCCAAGTTCCCAGCACTAGATGACCACGATTGATGGGGATATGTTCAGAAGTGTGGGTGAGGGCTGTACGGATATGTGCTGGCATGTCATCGGCGCCTTCTGCATCGTGAATATATTTAGCTGATTCTGGTACTAGTTTTGCCATAAAATTAGCTAGATCGACAAGAACATCAGGATCGGCGTTTTCTTGGATAACTAAGCTGGCTGAAGTGTGGCGTAAAAATAAAGTGCAAAGACCAGTTTCAACACCCGACTCTGCAACGATCGCTTCTATTTTATTAGTGATATTGTAAAAAGATTTGCCAGTGGTGGTAATTCTTAATAACTTTTGATAGTGACTCATTTGAAACAATAATATTGATGAAAATAAAAGCTTTCCATTATTGATTTTAACTTGACTGAAAATAATTAATCACAGCCTGAGCGATCGCTTCATTACCATCCTTAGCAATTGGCTGGGATTGCTTTGGTGGTTGGGGTAACTCACGCAGAAAATCCCAAGTTCCTTCAAAAAACTCAGCAGCGGTAACAATTTGATGTTGGTTGTAGTTAGTTATGCCTTCTATTAAATAACTGGCTTCAGCAAAGTCTTCACGCACAAGAGTAACTAACGGTACTTGTAATTTTGTGGCTTCAGCAAAAGTACCGTAACCAGGTTTGGAAAAGACTCGGCCACAAATGGGCATAAAATCTACAGGACGGTATTTGCGATCATTTATTTTGACTAAATTTGGTAAATGAGGGGCAGAACCATCAAAAACAATGAATTGCCAATCTGGAAATTGTTGCAAATTATGATAAGGAATTTCCTGTAAACCCAAGCCACCAAAAGTCAGCAAAATTGTTTTTTCGACTGGTGTAGTTATTCCCCAAAGAGAACGTAAATCATCAAGAGAATAACGAGGAGAACCGCCTGTTAAGCCAATATCTGTGATATTGTTAAAAGCTTCCATTGGTTCGTGGAAAGGGAGACGAAACAGGCGATCGCACTTTGAATACCAATCACTAATCCAATCTGCAATTGCTAAAAATTCACCTCCCCAATCTCGGTAAATCAAATCCCAGCCAAAGTTACTAATCATCCAGCAGGGAATGTTTGCAGCATTCGCAAACCCAGAAGCAAGAAAGGGAATATCTGCCAAGATAAGATTCACGCGATTTTGACGAATAAAATTGACTTCTGAGGCAATTAACGAATTTTGATGCTTTTTAATATCGAGTAACTTTTCTAAAGTCGCTGCTTTATCCATTGTCAAACTGTCTGCTTGCACCACACCCAAATCAAATGCACGGGGACGATAGATAAAATCGCCTTCTATGTAACACTCTAACAACCAACGCGGCGCAGTCGTCACCATAATTAACAGAACTTCTGGACATAAGTTTTGAATTGTTGCAGCTACAGAAGCCATGCGGGTGGCATGACCAAATCCGTGGTTAGTAATGGCTAAATATAAAATTGGGCGTTCCATTTGAAAGTTAAGAGTTGGGAGTTATGAGTTAGGAGTTGAGAGTTGGAGTTGAAAGTTAAGAGTTGGGAGTTATGAGTTAGGAGTTGAGAGTTGGAGTTGAAAGTTAGGAGTTAGGAGTTAGGAGTTGGGAGTTGGGAATTCTTAACTCCCAACTCCTAACTCTTAATTACTTTTACAAAAACTTTGAACCGCCTCAATTAATTGGTCAATTTCCGATTCTAAAGTAAAGTAATGGACAGTGATGCGGATACAGCTAGGGTCGGCAATTGTGCGAGTTAATATTTTTTGTGAGTCTAAAAATTCCACTAATTTGAGATGAGCTTGAGCCTGATTATTTGTCAGTTGAAAAGAGAGGATGCCGCTTTGAGGTGGAGAAGTTCGCAGACATTTAACATCAGTTAACGCTGCTAACTTTCGCCAGAGGTACTCACTGTTACGACAAATTTGTTCGTAACGTTCTTGTGAGGTTCCCCATTGCTGATGGATAGCGATCGCCTCGCGTAAACCGACATACAAAGGATAAGCTACTGTAGAGACTTCATATCGTCGTCCATCTGGAAGCCAATCCACAGGCTGAGATTGACTATCGACAACAATGCCATTCAAGCCAATAAATGTAGGTTTAAGGCTTTCTCGCGCTTCTGGTCGCACGTACAAACCGCCTGCACCAGCAGGACCACATAACCATTTGTGACCAGTGAAAGCATAAAAATCTACCCCCAATTCAGTCAAGTTTAAAGGTAACAAACCAGCAGATTGGGCAGCGTCTATTAAAAGTGCAGAATGATTATTTCTGCATAGTTCGGCAATTTTATCCAGAGGTAAAACCTGACCTGTATTCCAGAAAACATGACTCAGTATTACTAGGCGGGTATTGGGGCGCAAATGTTGGCTAATGACTTTTACGGGGTCGCCTTCATTTAAAGTTGCTTTTAGAGGACAGGTAGTAACTTCTACAGAGAATCGCCTGCTAATTTCTTGGGCTGTGGCAATCACGCCTGGGTGTTCGCAATCTGAGAGTAGTATATGGTCGCCAGCCCGCCATTCTATACCCCACATGGCGATATTACAGCCAACAGTGACATTCTGAGTCAGGGTTATTGTATCAGTAGGGATCTGGAACTCGGAAGCGATCGCAGCTCTAGCAGCTTGCACTTGTGGTCTGAGCCAGCTATATGCCTCATTCCCAAAAGGGCCTATGTGCTGAATATGAGCTTGAGTTTGAGCGATCGCATCCATCGCCCCAACAGGCATCGGCCCTTGTCCCCCATAATTAAAATAAGTCTTATTAGCTAAAGCCGGAAACTGCTCTCGATGGCGATGCAATCTGGTTTGTGCAACAGAACTAGTGGCCATATTAATTTTGGATTTTAGATTTTGCGGAAAGCCTGAGCGGCTTTCGCCACCGCTCAGAAATTTCCAAGACGGATTTTAGATTGGTCATTGGTCATTTGTTAACAGTCAACAGGAGCCAGTGCGTTGTTCCCGCCAGTTGCGTGGGCGGGTCTCCCGACTTGAGCAAACTAGCGTGGGGTTCCCCCCGTTGTACCTCTAAAGCGGAATCGGCTTTTTTAGTAACTGGCTCTCAACAGTCAACTCCCATTCCATTATTAATTGTCTGAGTCACCCCCAGAGAGTGCTAATTGTTGTTAACTTAAAGAAATGCTGATTAATGCTGAACTCCTACTACAATACCAACGCTGTAAACGCCGATCTTTTTTAGATATCCACGGTGATAAAGGTCAGCGTGATGCTCCCAATGAACTGCTAGGGAAACTACAACAGGACAAAATTGCTCATCAAGTGAGTAATTTGGCACAGTTGACTTACCAGCAGCCTAATTATCCATCTGGAAATTGGAAAACGGGAGAAAAGGCAACTTTACAACTGATGGAAACAGGGGTTGAGTACATCTATAAAGGAGTGTTGTCAGCAACTTATTCTGAAGCATACACCTTACTGAGTCGTCCAGATTTACTCGTGAAACAGCCAGGACAATCTCATTTTGGAGATTGGATGTATGTGCCGGCTAGTATTGAACTCGGTAAGCGTCCTAAACAAGAATATCAAGTTGTGGCCGCGTTTCATGCCCAAGTGTTGGCAACAGTCCAACGAGTTGTACCCGAAACAGCTTTGTTGATTTTGCGAACTAAAAACACTAGTTATGCCGTGGATTTGTTTAAATGGACGCCACAAATGCAGCAAATTCTGGAGGAATTTATTCAAGTTTTAGAGTTACCAAATCCGCCAGAGGTGTTTATTTCTCGACAGAAGTGTAATCTTTGCCATTGGTATAGTCAATGTTATGCCATCGCTCAAACTCAGCAACATCTCTCGTTATTACCAGGTGTAACACCCATTCGCTACACTCAACTCCAAACCTTAGACATAACTACACTGGAATCTCTCGCCAACACCAGTCCAGCTATTCTCGAAAACCTAGTTGGTTTTGACAGCCAAGTAGCGCCGAAGTTAGTAGTGCAAGCTCAATCTGTACTCCAAAAACGGCCTTTAATTTTACCGTACTCACTACCAAAGGAAAATATTACATTCACGGCGGCTATAGAGCTTTATTTTGATATTGAGGCACAACCAGACTTAGATTTAAATTATTTGTTGGGAGTTTTAGTCGTAGATAGACTTGCCAACACAGAACAATTTTATTCTTTTTTAGCAGATAAACCAGAAGACGAAGAATTAGTTTGGCAGCAATTTTTGAATTTGGTTTGGCAATATCCCCAAGCGCCAATTTATCATTTTTGTGCGTATGAATTTGATACAGTCCAACGACTGACGAAGCTTTACAATACTCCGTACTCCTCCGTGCGTCCTGTACTGAATCGATTTGTCGATATATATGAACAATTAACCCAAAGTGTAGCATTACCTGTAGAAAGCTATGCCCTGAAAGCGATCGCTCGTTGGTTAGGATTTGAGTGGCGTAATAAAGAAGCTAGCGGAGCTAAGTGTATTTACTGGTATGAGGAATGGTTAAAAACAGGCGATCGGACTATATTAGAAAGTATCCAAAGCTACAACGAAGATGACTGTCGCGCCACCCGCCTAGTTAAGGACTGGCTCGTTCAGTTTTTCGAGGATGAATATGCTTGGCAACTTGCTTAAAGTCCTAAAAGTACTAAATACTGTGAAATTATGACAAAATCTGTCTGTGGGTAATAGCATCAGACATAATTTAGGATCTGATTACCCAGTCCCTTTTACAGTTTAGTAATAGCTTTCCATGCGGTTAATTAAAAAAATCTTCGTATTCCCACGAGTTATTTACTTTTTCATAACGATTCTAATTATCAGCCTCTTCTTTACAAACTTACCGCTAAGGGCTAGTGAAATCAGTAGCATAAAATTTATCGGAGAAGTTACTTTACCGAAAAATTTAACTTTGCAAAAAACTGAAGTTGGAGGTTTATCTGGAATTACTTATGATGCCAAAAATAACCTTTATTACGCGATTTCTGACGACCGTGGACAAAAAGGTAATACCCGTTTCTATACTTTGAAAATCGATTTAAGCAAGGGTTCCTTACAAAAAAATGGAGTTACCGTTGTTAATGTTACGGACTTATTAAATGAAAGCGGTGAAAAATTTACTCCTAGTGAAACTGATACAGAAGGCATTGCTCTAACTAATAAAGGTACTGTATTTATTTCTTCAGAAGGCGATGTTGGCAAATTAATTAATCCTTTTATTAAAGAATTCTCACTATCTTCTGGTAGAGAAATTACATCACTTCCCATACCAAATAAATTTTTGCCAGATAAAAAAGGTCAACAAGGCATCCGCAACAATTTGGCTTTTGAAAGCTTGACCATTACACCTGATGAAAAATATCTATTTACAGCTACAGAAAATGCTTTAATTCAAGATGGTTCAGCAGCTCAACCTAAAATCGGCACTCCTTGTCGGATTTTGCAATATAACTTGCTTACCAACCAAGCAGAACAGGAATTTCTTTACCCAACTCAACCAGTAGCACCGTTTTTGAATTTGACGGGAAAGTTCGCTAGTGGATTACCCGATTTATTTGCTCTCGATAACCAAGGGCACTTTTTAAGTTTAGAACGGTCTTTTACAGGTTTAGGATTTGCTGTTTCTCTGTTTCAGGTTTCTTTAGAAGGAGCCGATGATATTCATAATATTGATAGTCTTTTAGCAGTTGATTCCAAGAATATTAAACCAGTTCAGAAAAAACTGTTGTTTGATTTGAGAACTCTAGATGTAGTCTTAGACAACATTGAAGGTCTAACTCTTGGCCCTAAGTTACCTGATGGACAGCGCTCATTAATTCTCATCAGCGACAACAATTTTAACTCTTTACAACGTACCAAAATCCTAGCTTTTAAAATCAAAATTGAAACACCACTAATGAGATTACTACGCCGTTTATTGCCAAATATCAATCGTTAACGGTAGATAATTTGAGCAATCGCTTTTACTGGTATAGTAACCATAAATCATTGGTTAAAAGTTAGATACCCGACTTTTTAAAGAAGTCGGGTATCTGGACACCGTAAATTTTCATAAATCAAATAGAATTGCTATATTTACTTTTTTCTGATTGTTACTGTGTATTCACGGAATCTACCAGCTAAATTTAGCTAGTTTAGTCGCACTTTCAGTGTAATTTCTCAACCGTATTCCTTAATAAATATGTTACATAATGTATAAGAGCTTTTGCAGAGAGGCATGGATGTTTAAGAAAATAAATTTTTCTTAGAGTCCCTTTTTGAAAATATATCGTTCTATTACTGTAAAAAGCCTGAATTTGTTTTTAATAATAAGAATTAATAATTCACTCAACTTATTAAAGTATTTTGCCAACAATATTTTTCATAATTGATTTTTATGACACAAAACAAAATTGAGAATATGGTAGGGCAAAAAGTAGAATTAGACAATTACATTGGACAATTTTTAAATAATCGGTATTTAATCAGAGATTTGATTGGTAAAGGAGGAATGGGTAGAGTTTACCTAGCAGAAGATACTGCTAAAGGTGGGATGGCGATCGCCATCAAAATTTTATCACTTAGTCTATCCAACCAGCACATGTCTCAACGGTTTGCCAGAGAGATTTTTATTGGTGCTCAATTAGGTCGTAAAAGTAAACATATTGTTCGGATTTTAAGTTACGGTGTAACCGAGGACAAAATTCCCTTTTATGTAATGGAATATCTCCAAGGTAAAAATCTCAAACAAATTCTCAAAGTTCAGCCTTTAACAATATCGCAGTTTTTAGAGATTTCTACTCAAATTTGTTTAGGTTTACAATGCGCTCACCAAGGCATTAGCCTCAAAGGAGAAATTTATCCCATTGTTCACAGAGATATCAAACCAGAAAATATATTTCTAAGTCAAGATACTAAACAAGGAGAAATTGTCAAAATCCTCGATTTTGGTATCGCCAAATTTTTAACAGAGCGAAGTGGGATGACTCTGACAGATTCTTTTATCGGTAGTTTGCCTTATTGTTCTCCAGAACATATGGAAGGACGCAAACTGTTAGATGTACGCTCTGATATTTATAGTTTGGGAGTATTAATGTTTGAAATGTTGACAGGTAAACATCCATTTCACACAAAAAGTAACTCCTTTGGTAGTTGGTATCAAGCACATCGTTTTCAAATACCGCCTACAGTTGAAGAAGTAAATCCCAAAGTAAAAATACCCCAGGGATTACAAAAAATATTAATGAGTTGTTTAGCGAAAGAAGTCAGCGATCGCCCTCAAAATATCAACAAAATTGTAGATGAATTAGCCAAGGTAAATAATCAGCTTGAACATGCTATTCATACTAATCGAAATAATGTTGAAATCCCATCAGATATGCAATTAGTTCCCGCAACATTATTATCCGAAAAAGAATGTTTGCAGAAAAATTGGCCTAAAAATAAACCAGTTGCACCAATTGGATTTCCGCATCTATTACATACTCTTCAAAGACCTATACCAACCTTTTGGGCGATGTTGCCAAAACAAGAGATTGTAAAATTTTTGGATAAAGTACATAGTACAGAATTTATTACTAAAATGAATGTATACCCAATGTTGTTATGGGTAACAGTGCTGTACGATGCCGAACCTTCTCTTACCAAATGGCTACCTTATTTTTTGGATTTGAAAGATAGCAAAGGACAAAATATAGCACGTAGCTTAGCAGAAGTAGGTTATTATCATCTACTATTTTTTCCTTTAGAAGATCCCAATCGTTGCTCTCATGTCACAACTTTAACTCTCACAGCTAACCAACGTCAGCAAATGATAGATTCGTTAAATATAAATCAAGAATTAAATGAATCAATCTTACCTCAAGAAGCAAAAAATCTTTTAAAGATAGAATATGAAAAACTTAAATTAGACATTTTACGCAAGTTAGTAGCAGAACAAAAAACTGAAAAAGAAAATTTAAAAAATAGATTAGCTAAGTTTTGGGAAATGATTTTTAAATTTTTATCCATTCGTTAAAATATCACTATATTCTCAACATTAGCTAACAAAATTTCTCTTTTGGTATTACGAACTGTAAATAGACTAAAGAGCAGAGGTTATTAAAGTGAATCAAAGCCCATTTGCATCTACAAGTAGTAAGGGCTTGCTTGCCAATCGTTATCAACTCAAGCAATTAATTGGCAGCGGTGGTATGGGGGAAGTTTTTTTAGCAAATGATATTTTGTTAGGAGGAACACCAGTTGCCATCAAATTTTTGACTCAGACTGTTGTCGATAGCAAAATGCAACAAGACTTTGCTCGTGAAGCTTTAATGAGTGCAGCTTTAAGTCAAAAAAGCGTACATATCGTGCGGGCGTATGATTATGGCGTTAGTGAAAAAGGAAAACCCTACTACGTCATGGAATATTTATTTGGGAAAAGTTTAAAAGATTTAATTCCGCTATCCCTACCGATGTTTTTAACTATTTCCCGACAAATTTGTTTGGGTTTACAGTGTGCCCATCAAGGTATTAATATTGACGGCAAAATTTGTCCGTTAGTTCATAGAGATATCAAACCTGCAAATATATTAGTTATCCCCGATCCAATATTGGGTCACTTAGTTAAAATTTTAGATTTTGGTATAGCTAAATTTCTAAATTATGCATCAACAGCTAGTACAAGTACAGGTTTTAATGGAACTTTGCCCTATTGTTCTCCAGAACAACTAGATGGGGAAAAATTAGATGGTCGGTCAGATATTTATAGCCTGGGTGTAATGATGTTTGAAATGCTCACAGGCAAAAAACCTTGGGAACCAGAAACTGATTTCTTTGGTGCTTGGTATAAAGCACATCACTTTGAAATGCCAAGGGCGATCGCAGATCTAAAACCCAATTTAAAATTACCTCAAAAACTCAATAATTTAATCATGGCTTGTCTTGCTAAAAAAGCAAGCGATCGCCCACAAAATATTGCTCAAATTTTGCAAGTTCTCAACAGCTTAGAACAATCTAATTGCCCTACTTTACCTACAACTTTAGCTTCTAGATCCATCCTTAGCCGTCCCTTAGATTCTGGCTTAACAATCCCATTAGAACAAACCTGTCGGCAACTTTCCTGGCCTGAGAACAAACCAATTCAAGAAATTGTTTTTCCCCAGCTTGTAGACACCGAACAAAAATCTGTAGCAGCACTGTGGTTAATGTTGCCTCAACAAGAAATCAAAAACTATGCTCTTTCTACGCGATACAATCAATTTGTTTTCATGACATCTCCTCACCCAATGCTGTTATGGGTGACTGTACTCTATCATCGGGAACTAGCCCCTAAGTGGCTACCCTGCTACCTAGATATGCAAAATCCCCAAAATCGTAAGCTGGTTAGTTTCCTGGCTGAAAATGAACGTTACCCATTGATTTTCTTTACTTTGGAAGCACCACATTCCTGTGCTAATGTTCTCAGCAGTCGTATTGACCCAACTCAGCGCCAAATGTTAAAAACTTGGGTAGAACAGAGTCAGAACCTACCACTCACTTCTCAACCTCACTTGAGTAAAAAGCTATTAAAGCAGCAGTATAAACAAATGCAATCACGTATATTGCAGCACTTAGAATCAAAGCCCCAGGTTGTATTATCAGGCTCTATTTAGACTGGGGAGTGTGGGAGGTGTCGGGAGAATAATTCTTAACTCAACAGTCAACACTTCCAATGACCACAAAAATTTTTAATTTCCAACTCAAAAACACTTGACAAATAGAAAAAAAATAGCGACAATAAGAAAGTTGCAAATCAAGGGACTGTAGTTCAATTGGTTAGAGCACCGCCCTGTCACGGCGGAAGTTGCGGGTTCGAGCCCCGTCAGTCCCGTTCTACAATCATAACTAGTAACTGTTGAGTCCGAATATCAAAGGAATGTGACTTAGTTACCTGGTATTACCAGACTCAGTACAGAGCCAAGAAATCGTATCTTTATGGACTCAGGGCTTAGAGTTTAAATATAAGGTACATTTATTCATGCTTTGCAAAAGAGAGAATTAACTGTGACTGTCAGAGTACGTCTTGCGCCCAGCCCGACTGGAAGTTTACATATTGGTACAGCGAGAACTGGTGTATTTAACTGGTTATTTGCCCGCCACCACGGCGGGAAGTTTATTCTGAGAATAGAAGACACAGACCTAGAGCGATCGCGTCCTGAATACACTGAAAATATCCTTCAAGGACTGCGTTGGCTAGGGCTGAACTGGGATGAAGGGCCATTTTTTCAATCCCAACGCTTGGATCTTTATAAACAAGCAGTACAACAACTGCTAGATCGAGGCTTAGCCTATCGCTGCTACACCACCCCCGAAGAACTAGAGGCTTTGCGAGAAGCCCAAAAAGCCAGAGGCGAAGCTCCCCGCTATGACAACCGTCACCGCAACCTCACCCCAGAACAACGCGCCGCTTTTGAAGCGAATGGTCGTTCTTCTGTGATTCGCTTCAAAATCGAAGACGATCGCGAAATTGTCTGGAACGATCTAGTCAGGGGAAAAATGTCTTGGCGAGGTAGCGATTTAGGTGGTGATATGGTCATCGCCCGCGCCTCAGAAGAGGGTAGCGGTCAACCTTTATACAACTTCGTAGTTGTAGTGGATGACATCGATATGCAAATCACCCACGTCATTCGCGGAGAAGACCACATCGCCAACACAGCCAAACAAATTCTGCTGTATGAAGCTTTCGGAGCAAAAATTCCAGAGTTTGCCCACGCGCCACTGATTTTAAACAAAGAAGGGCGTAAGCTTTCCAAGCGGGATGGAGTAACTTCTATTTCTGACTTTCAGAAAATGGGCTTTACCGCTGAAGGCTTGGTGAATTACATGACATTACTTGGTTGGTCACCCCCAGACTCAACCCAAGAAATATTTACTTTAGAAGCAGCAGCCAAGGAATTTGGCTTTGAGCGGGTTAATAAAGCAGGTGCAAAATTTGACTGGGACAAGCTCGATTGGTTGAACAGTCAGTATATCCACAATATGCCTGTAGATAAACTTACAGATTTACTCATACCTTATTGGGAAGAAACTGGGTATAAATTTGACGGTGGACGCGATCGCCCTTGGTTAGAACAGCTAGTAACTTTAATTAGCCAAAGCTTGACTCGACTGGTAGATGCTGTAGCTATGAGTCAAGTGTTTTTCAGCGACACAGTTGAATTTAGCGACGAAGGGAATGCACAACTCAAGCAAGAAGGTTCTGCTGCTGTCCTAGAGGGGATTGTCACAGCTTTGCAAAATCAGCCACAACTCTCGGAAGAATCTGCCCAAGACATTATTAAACAAGTGGTCAAAGAGCAAAAAGTCAAAAAAGGCTTAGTAATGCGATCGCTCAGAGCATCTTTAACTGGAGACGTTCACGGCCCCGACCTCATCCAATCTTGGTTACTCCTCAATCAGATTGGTTTAGATCGACCCCGCTTAACTAGAGCAATAACTGAAAGTAGGGAGTAGGGAGTAGGGGGAGTAGGAAGCGAGAAGATGGGGAAGATGTAGCTTTAGCTTCCCTCAGGGTGAGAGATAAGGGAGACAATAACTCCTAACTCCTAACTCCTAACTCCTAACTCCTAACTCCCCATACTCTATACCCTATGCCCCATTCGCTTTTGTAGTCAATTCTCCTCATATTGGGAACTTGGTATGTAAAATTCATGTCTTCAAAAGCACTTAGAAGCAAACCTAATTACAATGCCGACAAAAGCGCTCAATAGAGGGATGAGATTATCGTTAATGATAGTTACGCTCTTCATCACTTCAGCTAATGTCATAGCTGATGCCCAAGAAGCGCCAACGATATTTGGAGATCTCACCATTGGGCCACAGTTTTCCCCAGACCCATTGACAGTTCGCGGGATGAGTGGTGGCTCAATATCTGGAAATCAAGTAGCTGGTAGAACTGAAACAGCCACTGGCCCTTGTACTGGATTTGTTGATGAAACACCAGACCACACATTAGTATTAACAAGTAAATTTGATTACCTAAAGCTACAAGTCCAAAGTCCTCAGGACACCACCATGATTGTTAAGGGACCCGGTGGTAGTTGGTGCAATGACGATTTTGATGGTAAAAATGCTGGCATTGTTGGTGAATGGCTGGCTGGAACTTACCAAATTTGGCTTGGTTCCTACGACCAAGGCAAGTATCTTCCTTATACTCTACAAATTACAGAAGTCAAATAGGGGACTGGGGACTGGGGATTGGGTATTGGGTATTAGGTACTAAGAAAATATTTCTAATATATTTATTTCCTAGTCCCCAGTCACCAGTCCCTAGTCCCTTTGTCCCCAATCCCCTTTCTGTTTCTTTTCTCGTGCGATATTGTATTAAAATTAAGTTAACTTTAATTAAGATTCTTGTTGGCATAGCCATAATGGTTTAATGCTTCTATGGCAGTGCATATAAGAAATCAAATTAAACAAAATGGATTTATGAACATCCGTTTAACGGCTCAAAGTGACAGAGTGATAGACCATTCGGTTGCTAAGGCTGATGAATTGTATAGGCAACTAGAGGCAAATTAACATGAAATTCTCCTGGAAAGTCCTGGTTCTCTGGACGTTGCCAGCTTTGGTAATTGGCTTTTTCTTCTGGCAAGGAGCTTTCGCAGGTGCGCCTGCGGATATGACTAAAAATGCAGCCAACACCCGGATGACCTATGGTCGCTTCCTAGAATATTTGGATGCCGATCGCGTCACCAGTGTCGATCTGTACGAAGGTGGTAGAACGGCAATTTTAGAAGCCCGCGATCCAGATCTGGAAAATCACATCCAAAGGTGGCGGGTGGATCTGCCTGTTAACGCTCCTGAGTTAATTAGCAAACTTAAAGAAAAGGGAATTAGTTTTGATGCTCACCCCATGCGGAATGATGGCGCAATTTGGGGATTGTTGGGCAATTTGGTGTTTCCAGTTTTATTGATTACTGGATTATTCTTTTTGTTCCGGCGTTCTAGCAACCTTCCAGGCGGGCCAGGTCAAGCAATGAACTTCGGCAAATCCCGCGCCCGCTTCCAAATGGAGGCAAAAACCGGAGTCAAATTTGACGATGTAGCCGGGATTGAAGAAGCTAAGGAAGAATTGCAAGAAGTTGTCACCTTCCTCAAACAGCCAGAAAGATTTACTGCTGTGGGCGCACGCATTCCTAAGGGAGTGCTGTTAGTCGGGCCTCCTGGAACTGGTAAAACTTTACTAGCAAAAGCGATCGCAGGGGAAGCAGGCGTACCTTTCTTTAGCATTTCTGGTTCGGAATTCGTGGAAATGTTCGTTGGTGTGGGTGCATCCCGCGTCCGCGATTTGTTTAAGAAAGCTAAAGACAATGCCCCCTGTATCATCTTCATCGATGAAATCGACGCTGTAGGTAGACAACGGGGTGCTGGTATCGGTGGCGGTAATGATGAAAGAGAACAAACTCTCAACCAATTGCTGACTGAGATGGATGGGTTTGAAGGTAACACAGGCATCATTATTATTGCTGCTACCAACCGTCCCGACGTATTAGACGCTGCATTGTTGCGTCCCGGTCGTTTTGACCGCCAAGTAACAGTAGATGCACCCGATATCAAAGGGCGTTTGGAAATCTTACAAGTCCACGCGCGGAACAAGAAACTAGATCCTAGCGTATCCTTAGAAGCGATCGCTCGCCGTACTCCCGGATTCACTGGTGCTGATTTAGCGAACTTACTTAACGAAGCAGCAATTCTCACCGCCAGAAGACGTAAAGAAGCTATCACCCTCCGCGAAATTGATGATGCAGTGGATCGGGTCGTTGCGGGGATGGAAGGTACTCCATTGGTAGACAGCAAGAGCAAGCGCTTAATTGCCTACCATGAAATTGGACACGCTTTGGTGGGGACTTTGTTAAAAGACCACGACCCTGTGCAGAAAGTTACTTTGATTCCACGCGGACAAGCACAAGGTTTAACCTGGTTTACTCCCAACGAAGAACAAGGATTAATTTCTCGTTCCCAGTTAAAAGCCAGAATTACTGGTGCTTTGGGTGGTCGCGCTGCTGAAGAAGTGATTTTTGGCGCTGCGGAAGTAACTACCGGTGCTGGTGGAGATTTGCAGCAGTTGTCAGGAATGGCACGGCAAATGGTAACCCGGTTTGGTATGTCTGATTTAGGCCCCTTGTCGCTGGAAAGCCAACAAGGCGAAGTGTTCTTGGGTCGTGACTGGATGACCAGATCTGATTATTCTGAATCTATCGCTTCTCGCATTGATGCTCAAGTTCGAGCGATCGTTGAAGATTGCTATGAAACTGCTAAGAAAATCATCCGCGACCATCGCACAGTCACCGATCGCTTAGTAGATTTGCTCATCGAAAAAGAAACCATTGACGGCGAAGAATTCCGTCAGATTGTGGCTGAGTATGCTGAAGTGCCAGAGAAACAACAGTACGTACCACAACTGTAATAATTGATTTCTGGGCTAATGCCTGGAAATGAGTAAAAGAACAAAAGATAAAATGGGGATGGTGCTGACTATCCTCATTTTTTATGTTTGTCTTATTGAGCTATTGGGTATTTATCAATATGACATGGCTCCTTATCGTGAGTAAATTCAAGAACGCTACGTTTATCATTTGGAATTGACTGAGCCTACACTATCAACTTGGCGACATTGGGAAATGCATTCAAGTATTAACAAAAAATCTATAGCTTTTGATTTTTATTGGTTGAAGTTGGACGGCTCAGATTTGGATTTGGCTGTTGGTCAGGGTTACTTTTTACCTAAGCTTGCTCACAACATAAAAAAGAGTGACCATCGAGTAAAAAAGTAAACTATATCAATTAAAAATTCTGTTAGCCTCACCCACTTGAATGAAGTAGTAATATTTAGCCTAGTTTTACTAATTAACCAGATAAAAATCCGAAATTAGCAACATAGGTATTGTATGTAAATATCTACCCATTTTGATTTGCAGCAAATGAATAGTAAAGCTAAATTATTGACTCTTGCCACCTTAACTTTTGCTCTTTCATCTTTGACTGTGGGAACAGTCATCGCACAGACAAAACTGACCAATCAATCGAAATTATTCACCAATGGTATTGGACAGGTACGAGTTGGAATGACGGTATCTCAGGCGAGCAAAGCTGTTGGTACTCGGCTAGTTGGCGATCCACCAAATAAATATTGCTACTATGTAAAGCCAGAAAGGGGCCCTAAAAATGTTGGGTTCATGGTAACAGAAGGTCGTATTTCTAGAGTGGATGTTTGGAGAGATAGCAAAATTACTACCTTAAAAGGTGCAAAAATTGGTGACACGGAAGCACGGATTAAATCCCTCTATCCAGGACAAATTAAAGTCAGTCCTCATCACTATGTCCAAGGCGGCCACTACCTGACATTTGTACCAAAAGACCAATCTGACCAAAATTATCGTGTAGTATTTGAGACTGATGGTAAGCGGGTTACTGAGATTCGCTCAGGTAAACTACCAGAGGTTGAATTTGTAGAGGGATGTAGTTGATTTGAGAGATTCAGGGCTTATACCGTTTCATCTTAAAATTGATACAAATAGGCAGCAGTGGAGTAGGGAGCAGGGGGAAAGAATTAGAGACTAATCATTTGTATCAAATATTTCGTGAAATGGTATTACGCAAAGGTGTCTTGGCGGTTCGATAAATTAAAAGAAATAGAGAAAATCTTAGGAATTTTAACAACGACTCTAATGGAGTCCCCCAAATTTTAGTTTTGGGATAAGAATTCAGAATTCAAAATTTAGAAGCCAGAATTAATCAATATTAGATAGCCAAACTTGATAATTTGAACAAAATCAAGCAGGTATACAATTATTGATTTTTCAGATCTTCTAACTCCTGACTCCTGAATTCTGACTCCTTGTTATCTTTCCACTTCATCCACTTCCTTGGGAACTCCCGCAGTTAAGACCTCATGTCCATTAGGTGTAACTAACACATCATCTTCAATGCGAATACCAATACCAACCCAGCGCGGATGAGTCTCTGGTTGGTCTTCTGCTAGTTTGGTATCTGGGACAATATAAAGTCCTGGTTCCACTGTCAAAATTTGACCTGGTTGCAAAATCTGTGGTTTATCTTCACCATGCTGATAAACTCCCACATCATGGACATCCAAACCTAACCAATGGCTGGTGCGGTGCATATAATACGGTTTGTATTTATCTTCTTCAATTAACTTGTCAATTTCGCCTTGGAGAATGCCAAGTTCAACTAAACCTTCAGTCAAAACGCGCACTGCTGTATCATGAACTGATTTGAAAGAATTACCTGGTTGCACTTGAGCGATCGCTTGTTTTTGTGCTTCCAAAACAATCTCATATAATGTCTTTTGTTCTGGTGTAAATTTCCCTCCCACTGGAAATGTGCGCGTAATATCGGAGTTGTAATAACCATAAGCACAACCGGCATCAATTAACAGTAATTCTCCATCCTGCATTTGCCGTTCATTCTCAATGTAGTGCAATACGCAAGCATTCACACCGGAAGCCACAATGGAAGGATAAGCCGGGCCCATTCCACCCCGCACTCGAAAGATGCGTTCGATTTCCGCCTGAATTTCGTACTCATAACGTCCGGGTGCTGTGATTTCTTGGGCGTGATTGTGTGCTTCAATAGCGATCGCTGCTGCTTGGCGCATTAACTCTAACTCGGCTTGGCTTTTGATTAGCCTCATGCTGTGGATAATAGTCCCGGTATCTTCAATGGCCACAGGCCCCGTACCGCGTTTGGGATAAGTTTGTAGTAACCGTTGGTAATGCCCTAAGATTGTGTCATTAAAAGCGCGATCGCGTCCTAAGTGATAATAAATGCGATCGGCTTTTTCCAAATACTGCGGCAATTTTTCATCTAATTCGTGAATTGGGTACGCTTCATCAGCACCATAAATTTCCTTCGCTGCATCTATCCCACAGCGATAACCACTCCATACTTCTTTTTCCCGATCTTTGGGTTGGACAAACAGCACAAACCGATGTTCTGCGTGATGGGGTGCTAACACTGCAACGGCCTGTGGTTCGTTAAATCCAGTCAAGTAGAAAAAATCACTATCCTGACGATAAACATACTCAACATCGTTGTGCATGACTGCCATTGGCGCACTACGAAAAATGGCTGTGCCATTACCAATTTTTGCCATTAACTGCTCGCGACGTTGCCTATATTCTATTTGCATAGTTTATGTATCTGGAAATTATCGTATTATTTTACACTTTTAGCCACTAGAGGATGCACAGATGATGCTTTTCGCTAGTTGCTAATCTTAGTTATTCTAGCCAATATTTGTTTCCACTCAGTTATAAAACATAAGCATTCAAAATTCAAAATTGAGAAGATTTTGATACCCAAGCTGAATCAGCGAAAAAATCAATAAGCTATATGGCAATCTATTTGAGTTTTGAAAAATATCAGTGTTGACTTTTAACTGTTAACAGTCCAGAGCAATTATTAGCAAAACATCACATGATTTTGTCTATAAATCATCACATACAAAATTGATTTCCTAACTGTTTGTATAGCACTTGATTTTTTTGAATAAATGATTTAAAACCAATAAAAATTTGTTTTTAAAGACTGACATTAAGCAAAAAAAAATAGTTATAAAGAAATCTTGAAAGCCCGGTAAATGTTCTTTGATTACAGAAAGGTATTGATTAAAAAAGTTAAAAACAGATAACAACCAATGATAAAAAAACACCATGTTTGGAAAAAATTCCTCAGACTTGTCTTTGAATACATCTCAATTGGCATCAGAATCTTTCCAAAAATCGCAAGCATTATTAGCATCTGGTCTTGATAATTCAAATATTCTAAATTCTGGTTCATTTTTTGGCAGTAGCAGTTCTTCACAACCACAAGAATCTGCGGTGGTGTCAGTAAATCCCAATCCTAATCCTTACTTGACCAGTGCGGCGATCGTTCCTGATTTCAACGCTGATGGCAAAACAGACAAAGTTTGGGTCAATACTCAAACTGGTGAAATTATTATTCGCCTAATGGATGGAACAAGAATTGTTGAACAGGGTTCTTTGGGCCAATTCGATCTATCAGCCTATGATTACAAAATTGCTGATTTTAATGCTGATAACAAAACCGACTTCTTATTACGCAATAAGGCAACCGGCGAGAACAGCATTGTGTTAATGGACGGAACAAGAGTTGCTAATGCGGCTTCTCTAACCAACGTTAACCCAGCATGGACTTCTCAAATTGGCGATTTCAATGGCGATCGCAAAACTGATATCTTCTGGCACAATAGCCAAACCGGCGAGAACGCTATTTGGGAAATGGATGGCACAACTGTTGTGAATGCAGCTGTATTAGACACCACTGACCCAGCCTTAACCGCTACCATTGTTGATTTCGATGCCAACGGCAAGAGTGATATCTTCTGGCGTAATCAGACAACTGGCGAGAACAAGGTTTGGTTTATGGATAGTGTCCAAAAGACTGAGTTTAGCCTGCAATCACAAGATCCAGCCTGGACTTATCAAGTTGGCGATTTCAACGGCGACTTAACCACAGACTTGCTGTGGAGAAACACTCAAACGGGTGAAAGTAAAGTTTGGCTGATGAGAGGCATCTTAGTTACAGAAGGTGCCTTGGGAACATTTGACTCATCTTGGACTTCTCAAATTGGTGATTTCAACGGTGATGGTAAGACCGATATCTTCTGGCGGAATGGAACCACAGGTGAGAACACAGCTTGGCTGATGGATGGCACAAACATTGCAACTCAAGCCTTCCTACCGAGCAATAGCGCATCTCTAACACCATCCCTTGGCGATTACAACGGTGATGGCAAGACTGATATCTACTGGCGCGATCAGACAACAAGTGCAGACAACATTTGGACTATCGATGGCACAACCGCCGTTGAAACTCCTATAGGTGACGCAGATAAGCTCGGCCCAGAGTGGTATACGTTCTAAAATTAGAATTCTGAATTCTGAATTCAGAATTCAGGAGTAGAGACGCGATTAATCGCGTCTGTACAAGAATTAGGAGTTAGGAGTTATTTCTCCCCCTCATCTCCCCAGTCCCCAATCCCTGCTCATCAAAATTTGTAACTCAAAACCTGAACCACGCTACTTTCCGGCAAATCTTTAGGATTAATGGAAATAGTATCTCCACTGCTACGTCGCACTGTTACTCCTTGCATTAAGGCCAGAAAATCATCGAGTGGCGAAATCTCACAGGTAGCAGGATCGGCGGCTTGTGTCCGGTAATGGGTGGGAACCACTAACTTGGGATTTAATACTTCAACGGCCTGCTTTGCTTCTTGAGCATTGTAGGCTTTTGCGCTGCCGCCCACTGGAATAAATAGCACGTCGGGACGACCCATGAGAATTTTTTGCTCGATGGAAATGGGTGCAGCAGCTCCACCTAAGTGGAGGATATTAATTCCGCCTTGTTTCCAACTCCAAGCGGTATTTGAGCCAAACTGTTTACCACCTTTGCGATCGTGGTCTGTAGCGATTCCTTGGAACTTAATGCCTTTGAATTCGTAAACTCCTGGTTCATAGATCAGTTTTGCATTGGCTGGGAGTGTATCTACAGCACCTTCATCCAGTAGTTGGCTGCTAATCAGTACTAAATCGGCTGCAACTTTTGGCGCACGATACCCAGCAGTACAGCCGATCGCGCGAAATGGATTGACGAGAATTTTTGCACTGCTACCTTCAAAAAGAAAGCAAGTATGACCCAACCACTTAACTGATAAACCGCTAGATTGTGCGTTAGCTCGCAGGTGGGAACCCAAGGTGGTAACTGAAGCTGTGACCAATCCCGCCCCAGCATAACCCATCAACTGTCGTCGTTTCATTAATTAAGCTCTCGACTGTAACTGTTGGAGAAAGTTTCGCAATAATTGTTTTCCTGATGATGTCAGGACACTCTCTGGGTGAAACTGGACGCCCTGAATCTGAGGATAGTTCCGGTGTCGTACTCCCATAATTGTGCCATCTTCAACCCAAGCGGTGATTTCCAGCACATCAGGGCAAGTCTCGCGATCGATGACTAAACTATGATACCTGGTGGCGGTGAGCGGATTTTCTAATCCTTGGAAAACTCCTACCCCAGTGTGAGTCACCAGAGAAGTTTTACCATGCATCAATTCTGGAGCAGAAACTATTTTACCACCGAAGACTTGACCGATACTTTGATGGCCTAAACAGACACCCAAAATTGGTAACTCTTGTCCTAGTTGTTCAATCAATTCTAGGGAAATACCGGCATCTTCTGGGCGGCCAGGCCCAGGAGAAATAACCAAGGCTTGGGGCTTCAATGCCCGAATTTCATCTATAGATATTTTGTCGTTACGAAAAACTCTAATATCGGCTGCCACTGGGAACTCTGCTGCCAATTCTCCCAGATACTGCACCAAATTATATGTAAAACTATCGTAATTATCGATGACTAATAACATAATTAGGGAAAAAATTACAGCTTGCAGGTGACAGATATAAAACTGTCATAGTTCAGAGGGGTAGACGGTTGAGCAGCTACTTTAGAAAGCATCTAGCTAGTTACTAAGATGCTTGTCATAATCCCATTGTTGAATTTGGAATTTTGAATCCTTAAGAATCACTTGGCGATGGCTGCGGTGTTTCCTAGCCTACGCAAATCACATCTACAAACTCGATATAATTAACGCTACCAGAGGAGGAAGCAACAATGTAGCAGCTACCAGCACCGCTACCAAAGCTGAAACTAGAACTGCACCGGCGGCGCAATCTTTGGCGACTTTTGCCAGCTCGTGGTAAGTCTGCTTAACTGTTAAGTCTACAATGGACTCGATCGCTGTATTGAGTAACTCTAATGCCAAAACTAAACCACTAGTAATACCAATAACTGCTATTTCTACTGGTCGCAGATGTAAATATACGCTTAAAGCGATCGCCATTGCACAAACACTGGTGTGAATCCGAAAATTACGTTGAGTTTGAAAACTATAAGTAATTCCAGCCCAGGCATATTTAAAACTAACAAATAAATTAGAAGCAACCTTCCACGAAAATTCCCGTTCGTTGGTCACAATGTTTTGTAACGAGGTAGACGTTGGTGGTGGAGAAACTTTTTGGGACATAGACTTAAATATATAAAAACACAGTTACTACAGTGGGAATTTTGGTCGATATTTATAGCGTAATTAACTTTGAGTCCATATTTCAGCAATTTTCCATAGAGGTATTATAAAAGTATTGCCCAAAATTAACACTAAGCCGTTACTAATTTTGCTATTCTTTGTCAATAGCAATACCTATCGCATTCAGCAATTTTACTTGCTGTTCTAACATTCGTTCCAAACTTTCTTCGTCAGGATGATCCCATCCCAACAGATGCAATAAACCGTGAGCAGTTAACCAGGCCATCTCGGTTGTTAAACTATGTTCCTGCTGTTGGGCTTGACGTTGTGCGGTATCCACAGACACAATAATATCGCCTAAATATAGTGGTACAGAGGCAAGCATTTCTTGGCTGTGAGGAAAATCTACCTCCAAAGCAGCAAAAGCTAAAACATCTGTGGGCTTATTTTGTTGACGATATTGGGCATTGAGTTCTTGAATTTGCGAGTCATCTGTCAAGCGCAGCCCAATCTCATAACCTGGTGCTGGTGGAATATCAGGTTGAAGTATTTCTAACCAGCTATTAAACCAGTTTTCCCAAGTTTCAGGACTAATTCGGGCATACGTTTCGCCAAGATTTACCGAGTTTGTCAGGGACAACTCGTAAAAATAATCTTCTACATACAATTCAACTCCTAGAGCCACACAGTCTCCTAGTATGAGTTCGCGGTTTTTTGTTAGTGAGTTAGATAGGCAAGACCAATGAGGACGGCTAAAAGTCCTATAGTTGTTAACGCAAAATGTTTCAGGGAAGTTCCACCCTTACGCACCATATTTCGCATAGCGAGTTTTACGTAGCTGGGTTGAGGTTCTGATGAAGGATTACTCATAGTTAGTTTGATCGCTGATTCTTCTATAACTGTAACAGTTGGGTCTGCTCTGGGATTGCGATCGCCAAAGGCGGGGCGTAGCCCATCGCTCCAATCTCAAATACTAAAAAAATAATAGGTACTAAGTAATAGTAAAAATAATTACTTAATACCTATAACTAATACCCAATCATTTATGCAGGAGTATTTTCTACTAGTTTATTTTCTTGGCGCAGATAAGCTTGGATGAATGTATCAAGTTCGCCATTCATCACATCTGTAATCCCTGTTGTTTCCGTATTTGTGCGTAAATCTTTCACCATTTGGTAAGGATGAAACACATAGTTACGGATTTGGTTTCCCCAGGAGGCTTCCACCATATCGCCACGAATCTGGGCAATTTCTTGGGCGCGTTGTTCTTGGGCAATGACGAGTAGCTTTGCCTTGAGTCGAGCGAGGGCTTTTTCTTTATTTTGCAGCTGCGATCTTTCTTCTGTACAACGCACGGCAATTCCGGTCGGAAGGTGAACAACTCGTACAGCTGTTTCTACTTTGTTGACGTTTTGCCCGCCTTTACCACCAGAACGAGTTGTAGTGATTTCCAAATCCTTCTCTGGAATATCCAACTGTACAGAATTATCGATCTGGGGCATGACTTCCACCCCCGCAAAACTGGTTTGTCGCTTGCCGTTGGCATTGAAGGGGGAAATTCGCACTAAGCGATGTGTACCCATTTCTGAACGCAAGTAACCATAAGCATAGCGACCAGTAATTTCTAAGGTTGCCGATTTAATTCCGGCTTCATCACCCTCCGACTCTTCAGCTAAAGTTACCTTGTAGCCGTGAGCTTCGCCCCAACGGGTGTACATCCGCATCAACATAAATGCCCAGTCTTGGGCATCTGTGCCACCAGCACCAGCAGTAATCGTCAGTACAGCACCTTCGGCATCGTATGGCCCGGAAAGTAACTGTTGTAACTCCCACTGGTCAAGGTCGCGATTAAGTTTAGTGATGGTAGATTCCGCTTCTTGCAAAAGTGCTTCGTCGGTTTCTAACTCCAATAACTCAACAACTGCCTTAGTATCTTCCAGATTAGCGTGCCACTGTTCGTATTGCTGAAGGTGGGTTTTTAAGTCGTTGAGTTCTTGCAGAGTTTTTTGGGCTTCGGTTTGGTTATCCCAAAATTCTGGTTGGGCAGATATTTGTTCTAGGTCTTGAATTTTAGCTGTCAGTGCAGGTACGTCAAAGATAGTCCTGGGTTTTACCCAGGCGGCTAGACAACGTTTCGATTTCGCGTTTGAGTTCTAAAACTTCCATAGTGCTTGCTGAATCTACGAATAGAGCGCTTTGGATTTGGAAATTGCTCTTTATTTTACTCATCTTTATTGATTTTAGCTGTAGTTGGGCAAATTCTCTTGGCACGGCTGAATATAAGTGACAAAATTTACTTGAAATTAACCACAGGTTTTTTGCTGTTGTATGGAGGCTTTGAGAAACAAATCGATCTCACCCTCCAAAACATCTGTCACAGCAGTTGTTTCAAGTTTGGTACGTAGATCCTTTACTTTTTGGTAAGGATGTAAAATATATTCCCGGATGAGCTTTTTGGATAAAGATTGTATTTGTCGGGGTTGAATTTCGTGAAGCTCGACACCTTGAGCTAGAGCGTAGGCGTAGCCCGTCGTAGACATCGCCAACAGTTTACTCTTGAGAATAGCCAAGGCTTTCTCTTTGTTTTGCATTTGACTGCGTTCATTATTAGAAATCACAGCAATTCCAGTAGGAATATGAATTACTTGCACCCATGTTTCTGTGCGGTTAACATTCCCCTGATAGCGGCGGTAAGTAATTTCTAAATCCTTCTGTGGAATCTCAAAATCGATAGACTCATCTAAAATAGGGCTGACTTCCACACTGGCTAGGCAAGTATGCCCCTTGCCATTGCCATGAAGAGGAGAAATCCGCACTATTTTTGCATGAGTTCCTTGTTCCGATTTTAGTCAGCCATAGGCATAACGCCCTGTAATTTCTAGGGTCGCATGTTTGACCCCTCCTAAATCACCCTCTGACTCTTCTACTAGATACACTTTGTGATTATGATTTACTGCCCAACGATGGTATAGCCGCAATAAAATAGCTGCCCAGTCTTGGGCATCTATACCTCCAACCTCAGCCGTAATTGCCAAGAATGCGCCTTTTTGGTCGTAGATGCCAGACAGTAATTGTTGTATTTCTAGTGTTTCGAGTTCTTGCTGGAGTTGGGTAAGGTTAGTTTGTGTCTCTCGCAACAATTCCTCATCAGCAGATAATTCTAGTAGTTCTAGTGCAGCCTCGATCTCGTATAGAATGAAGTGCGATCGCTGATATTGTTTCTTTGTAGCATTGAGTGATTCAATTTCTTGAAGTGTTTGATAGAAAGTGACAGAATTATTCCAGAAAGTAGGTTGAAAAATTAATTGATTCAAATCTTCAATTCTTGGACTCAGTTCTCGCAGGTCAAAGACAGCCTTCAGCCTTCGTCAAGATATTAGATAACCTTTCTACTTCGCGTTTGATGTTTAAAAGTTCCAGCATGAGTTTACTCACTGTGGTTGAAAACTTAGTAAGCTAACGCGCCTACATATTGCACAAACTCCGTGTAGACCGTCATTAGTCATTAGTCATTAGTCATTTGTGTTTACCAAGGACAAAGGACAATTGACTTAGGACAACCTCACCAGTTGATGTGCAATCTTATTTGCGTAACATCTTACATATTGTATTACTAAAGTTGCTCTAGTTTCTCACCCCAGAAAAAACCGTGGCTGCTAATGCTTGACCACGGTTGAGAATTTGTTAAGTTTTTCTACTTACGAGTGCTTAATCGCGGCCATTTATGGCAATTAGCAACCGCAGGATAAAGACAAACAAATTGATGTAAGTAAGGTACATCGACAAAGCTACAGGCAGATACTGGTCATCGCTATAAGCACGCGGCAAGATGTAGAAATCGACAACAGATGCCCCAACAAAAAGGAACACTCCTAAACCGGAAATAGCGATTTCTAACCAATTTGGCGTGTAAACACCAAACATGGCAAGTCCGAATTGGGCAAAGCATACAACCACCAAGGCGATAACGCCAATATTGATGGTTTTCGTTAAAGCCATACCGTCTTGTTCAGATAGATTTGAACCTATTTGACGGGCGGCAATAAATGTGATGCCACAACTGAGTGCAGCCAAACCAATGCCTTGAATGCCAACACCTCTTTGTCCCAAAGCGACAAACACCAAGCCACTGAGGGTATACCCAGATAAGAGGCTGTAGGTTGCCAACAAGGGCAATGCAAGCCCCTTGTTACCTTTTTCGGCAACATTTTGGGCAACAAAGAACAGAATTAACTCTACAATCACTGCACCTATGAAGGTGGGAAAAAACAGTTGGGGGTTAGTACGGATAACTCCCAGACCGCCATAAGTCCCCAATGCGGTTAGCACAAGACCACCACCCACGTAAGGAAGGGCTTTGGCAATTACATTTGGACCGATAAGGGCTTGAGTTTTAGCTTCACGAAAAGCTTGACGAAAGTTGCTGGTATTGCTCATATCTCGATAGTAGCTTTATTCAGATAAACGTCCTATTTATTCCCATTTTTACCAAGCTTAGCGTTTAACAGCTAGTGATTTAATCTAGCTGCAAAATCTGAAAGGCGGCTTTGTTGCTAAAAGTCTGAGTCATCAGCTTCTGAGGGTTCTATAGTATCTCTAATACTTACGGCATACTCTTTAGCCTTGATAGCAAAGGGAAAAGGCAATGGGAGAACAACGTCATTTGCAAAATAAGGCCAGCGACTTCTTAGACAATGAACAAAATGAGCTAGCTTGTCGCCCTTGATTTGTGGGTGATGAATCAGGGCTATTTCTAAAATTCTGGCTCTTCCAGCTTGTCTACTGCCACTATCAAGGCGAGACTGCCATGTGCGTAATATATCCTGTTCAGTATTTAAAGCTTTTTTAACGCTGAGGTAGAGCGATCGCTCCCCATCTTCACACACATTCTGCCATCGATAAACACCACTGGTTCGACTACCAGGAGAATCTTTAACAATAGCAACTGGAACTTCACCATTATCTGCAACTCGCAAGCGCACAATCCACAGGCGATTGATTTCTTCTGATGAAAGGCACTGTTTTAATGCTTGTAGTGGGTCATGAGTTAGTAGATTTTGGTTTTGTAGCCAGTTCAGCATTTTGCGCGCATTTTGTGTCTCTGCCATGAACAGCACACGCGGTAATTTATTCTCACTAATTGGAGTATTTAAGCAATCTTGTAAACATTCAGCAACGAATTTATTGATTAGTCTTTGTTCTTTCGTTTGCTCTTTGCGTTTTTGTTCATCATCAAGTTCTGCATTACTTTCATCGTCAGAGTTAGAATCCCAGTCTTCATCCGAAAGGTGTGCAAGTCCGACAGGATATGATACCCAGCCCTGTTCTTTAAATAAATCAGGAGTTGTTAATTCTACTTTTGCTGTTAGTGGATTAACTCTGATTATCAAAACTACAGTTTTAGGAATGTTTTCAGCATTGGTTTTGCGGGTGCGACGTAGAACATAAAAGCACGTTAACCAGACATCAATATCAATGCCATCTTTTTGGGAATCAATTAAAGGAGTATCAGGTAAAATTCCGAATTGTCTTAGTAAGTCTGACACTGCTCGTTTCACTCTTTCCAAACCATCTTTTTTCAGCTTATTCGGGTCTGTTATGGTGGTTATTCGGAGGATGTGCTGATTCAGATAGCCTGCTTTCACTGCCCCAATTCGCCAAGCTAGCTTGGGATCGGCTTCAGATATACGAGGTTTAGGTCTGATTTCAATTAAGGCTCCGCTTAGTTCTTTGGTTTTAGGTAGAAATGCAGTAATCTTGTTAATACGTTCTGCTAATAAATCAGGACGTTGCTGTTGATAAGTTCTCCTCGCTTCAGAAAAACTTTTAATTTCTAGGTTTTGTGTGAGGTCGCCAACGTGTTGAGTCTTGATGCACAGCGAACCGTATGCTCCTTCATAAATATTGCCTATGTTTGTAGATGATAAATACAATAACTTGGAAATTTCATCAATTAGTACATCACGACATTGGCGAGTTTCCCATAAAATCAGTATGGTGTGAAGGGGATTTTCAAGTTTACGAAATACTGCTGGTGCTGCTAATTTTAGTCGCAGCATTGGCGTAGCTGAATGATTTGGGTCTTCAGATTTATTGGCTTTTTTAGGCTTGGGAGATTGGTTATTTTTGCCAGCAAGCAGAGGCAGAATTTTCTTTTTGGGTTTCTCTGAAGGCCAGAAAATAAAAACTTTACCTGACTCATTTTTGGCTTCACCCACTCGCTGGACGGGCAAATGTGCTGCAATCGCTCGATCTAAACTTGCCAAATCCTGTGGACTGACACCAGCAAAGCAGGGTGGTTCACCTAATTTAGAAGTGTAGGCGATCGCAGCTTGTATGCCACTAGGAATTGTATTGACACCTGACCAGTTGTAACTAGGGTTAGACGCGAGATCGTTTGTGTCAGGAAGTTGAGAATCATTCAAAGAAAGAAGATTGCTAATGGCTTGAGGCCAACTCCGTTCAGTTCCATAACGATTCATCATCACTGTAATAAAGGAAAAAGGTTGGCGTTGACCATCTAACCACCGACGGTTATCACCGATGTGAACTTTAACTCCTGGGTATGGTACATATCTCACAGGTTGAGTCAGCCAGCGTCGAATCGACAGATGATGATAAATAATGGGTTTTTCGCGCCAAGGAACTGTTTGCAACACAAAGCTGACGACAAACGAGATATAGGCTGTTTCTATTGTTTCCTTTCCTTTAATGACCGTAACTTCAGTGGGAGGCCATGACATCAATTCAGCGCCTTGGAGGCTAACTACTCGATAAAATGTCAGTTGATACTGCTCATCAACACCAAAGGAAACTGTTGGGTTTTGGAGAAACTCTTTGGCAAGATAATCTGGAATGGCTTGGTAAAGGTTGCTTGTTTCGACCTTATCTTGAGGATGGAGTAAATCATAAATTTTTGGCTCTTCCCAGCGCCAATCATCATTATTCAAATTTGCAACTTGTGACTCAACATCTTCTAAAGAACTGAATTCTTCAATCAACCAATCTTTGATATAGTTACCCAAGTCAGAAAGGTCTGTGGTTTCTGTTGCTAACAACCAAGGTACATTGCCTCTTTGCCAGCCATTACGCATAGTCTTGATAATTTGAGGAAAGCTACCAACTATCAAGGGGTCAAGAGAATAAACTGGTACGGCTCGATAACCTTGACCTCTGAATCTGGCACGCTGTTGAGCAAGGTTGTTGGCGACTTGTCGCCACGCAGTAGGAACATAGATTGCAGAGAGTTCGCATGTTGGATTTGTTGCAGTAAGTTCCCAAGCACCAGGAAGAATAATTTTAGTCATAGTTTAAGTTTGTTTGTTGCATTTGTTGAAGTGCATTCAAAAAAGCGCCATAAAGCGATCGCGCCAACACATCCTCACTTTCGATATAGGGTTCCAACACCTTGATAGTGGCAACCAAAAGTGAAGTACTTTCGCTGTCTTGTTCGCCAATGGCTGAATTTGGGGCAAATTTCACATCTATAAAATGGACTACTGCCGGTACGCCACCACGCACCAAACGTCCAATGATTTGCCAGATACTAACTAATTGAGTCCAGCAAAGTACCGATCGCTCATCTTTTGTTAATTGTTTGAAAGACCACGCCGTATTATTCAGGTTGACCATCTCCGCAACAGCATTCTGATAGAAGATATCTGCAACCTGAGTTAGGGTTAAGTTTCCCAAAGTTGATTGAGCTGCTTCGTAAAGGGTGGAGTCTTTTTCGTGCTTTAGCGCCCAAGCATTGAGTTGCTGAACAGTAGATTGCCAGTTATCAGGTATTGGCATAGGTCTATTGAGGAACAATACTGCACCGAATGCAGCTTTACCTTGAGCATTCAAGATGTTGTGACCACGCTCTAGAGCCATCAAAGGAGCAACTACAATTTGGGTGGGTAAATGTTGTAAATTCCGAATTTCGCTTCGAGGAATACCATGAAGATGAGTAGGAGCATTGTCACAACGGAGAGTAGCAATACCATCGTCGTCCATAATTTGCAAGCGATAGCGCGATTGTAAGATAGAGGCTATCCACTCCGATTCCTCGTAGCTACCCACGACAATCAAGATGCGATCGCGATCGTTCCACCATTGGGGTTGCTCTTGTTTTCGCTGTTCTAAATCCTGAAATACGCGATCGAGAAAACTCTCTGCATGTCTTGCTGAGTGGCACATAGCCTCGACCATTTCTTTAGCAGTTAGTTTGCGTCTTGCAGGTGGCAATCCTGATAAAGCAATATAGTTCGCTTCTCGATTCTGTTGGGGACTAAAGAAAAATTGACTCTCAGCTATACCTGCCTCACCAGTTCTGGGTTGCAGCAACACGGTGGGTTTTATACTGATGTGATAAGCTGGCGAACCAGGAGCGTAGCTAGTACCTGATATCAGAACAGTATGCGGGCCTTCCCAGCCATCTACTGCAAACAATTTTGGGAAATTTAAGAGTATTGCACGGCCTACACCTACATAGCGGAAATAGTCCAGTTTGCCAACTTTTTTATGACTACGTTCTGTCTTATATAAAAAACCTAGAATATTTCCCACTGGCGATTCTGGTAGAACGGGGAGAAAATCGCGCGGAGGACGGTGCAAGAGGTCTTGATTCAAGTCGTGTAGGTTCATTACTCGACCAAGGTCGTTCAGATTATCAACTAAAAAACCAAGTCGGTTGTCGAGTACAGTAACTAAAATTGCAAATTGGAGATTTCGGATTAGTTCTTCAAATTGAGCTTCATCTGGTAAGGAAATATTGTGAGTTTCCAGCCATCTTTCACACCAAGGAGCAATTTCAGTTAATGCTTGACGGTCATTTTCGGCAGTCAGTATTGTCAACGCCAAATCTGAGAGTTCGCCAGCACGACGGTGATTAAGCGGATATTGCAAAAATCCGTCTAGTTCGTCCATCATTTGTTTGCGGCGGCGACGTTGTTCTGTGGGAGCCAAGTCTGCTTCAATGATGCGTTTACGCCGTTCTTCCATGAGTTGTTGGCGAGTTAGCTTCGGTTTCGGTGAAACAGTAGTGTTGGGAGGATCGACAAGATCGCGGATAATACGCGCAAATAGGGAACGACCTGTAAAAGGAAGAGGCCCCAACCACTCAACAAGTTTAGAGTGAGTGAGGAGTAAGTGATAGATACGGTTCGTTGCATTTTGCGTATGGTAATGTGCGCTTGTCCAAGCAACAAAGCGATCGCCTGCCATATCACCGCGATCCGAATTGTAAATCGTGGCAAGATTCAATCCGAGTTTATTTAAAAATGAGTTTCCAGAAGCATCAACTAAAACTTCATCGGGTGCGAACTCTTCGTCAAACTGAATCTGCACGCGATCGGCTTCGTCAGCAAATAAAAACTTACATTCTCGATAAACTGCCTCAGCAAAAGTCAAGTCTTGTTCAAACCCTTGGCGAGGTACACGAGTATGAATGAAACTAGCAGGAGTGAAAACCCAGACTAAGGCCGTAGCAATATCTTGTTCTAAATGGTGACGTGGACATTTGTAATAAAAAGGACAAGTATATTTTTCATTACTTTCCTGCAAGTCTTCATCATCGGAATCATCATTTTCAACTCCAGGAACTTTTTGATAAAGTTTGTGACAAGGTTCATTACCAAATTCCCATTTTTCTTGTGATTGCACCAAAGCCAAAAGTGGACAGACTGGACTAAACCAACGCCATGCAGGGTGCATTCCTCCCTGAGTAACTTCCTTCCCCTCATTTTTAAGAATTGGTTCGTAGACTTTTGTCAGTTGTTCTTGGCGGTTACTACCTAGCACTGGTGCAGCAGGAATTTCTAATTTGTGGCAGAACAAAGAGGCGAGACGTACCGCTGTAGCTACATCATTCACCATCAACCCACAGCGATATCCCTGTCTAGCGAAGTGGTAAATCAGAATTTCCAACAACGTAGATTTGCCGACATTTAAAAGTCCAACAATGTGGATAATTCCTTCAAAATTCAGTTGATTACCTTGATGGAAATTATCTGATTCCGCATCATATATCTGAAAAAGAATGTTTTTTAAGCGGTTACGATAATTTTCTTGTTGCCCAAACTGAGACAATTTATCGTCCATTTCTTGAGCAGCTAGTATTAATTCCTCATGGGTGACGCTACACGATGGATTTTGCTGAGTACGTGTGTGATGAAGGGAAACTAAAGATTTGGTGGCAATATTAGCAACTTCTTGGGGAATATCAATAGGAACTTCTACAGGAGAGTTACCTTTTTGAGAAAATTTTGCATACCAACATCCTTCAGTTGCTAACTTAACTTCTCGTAGTTTGTGCTGTGGGGTTTTTAATAAAGTTGGAAGATATATCTTCTCTAAACGATTTGGGTAGATACTGGATGGAATAAGTTGAGGAACATTTCTTACCTCCTCAAGACTATAAATTCTAATAATCTCAGGTAAATTGATGTATTCTTGAAGCACTCGCAGCCACTGCCTACCTTTGCGTTGAATCAAATAGAAACGGGCATTTTGTATAAGTTGCCAGTTGCGATCGCTTTGTAGTTGTTGTACTGGAAAGCGATACCCTTTCAGCAAAGCTTCCACAGAAGTTGCAGGTTCTTCTGGTGCTACTTCCTGAAGTAAAGTTAATCCTAATTCCACATCAGCAATAAGTTGGGCAAAACGCTTAATTTGACGCTGCTGTACTTGAGCATCTGCGTTAACTAAACTAGATACTACATACTGTTGTAATTCGTCTGAGTTGCAGAGTTTTTTGCATAGATTTCTACGCCATTTAATAGTCTCACGCATTATTTTTTTTTCCTAAAATTGCTTGGGCTTGAGTAATAATTTCGCTAAATAAACGCAAGCGCACCCCCTCAAGTTTGGGTTCTAGTTGTTCGCGCACAACTTTGATCCGCAAAGAGTCTTCGCGTTCATCTGGAAAAACTAGAAAGGTTTCCGTTGCATCACGCCGATACTGCACCTTTTGCAAACGTTCTTCATCTACAGATGCCCAATCTTTGAAATCAATTGCCCAGCGAACTTTACGCGGGAACTCTACGAGTAAGTCAAATTCATCAACAAAAGGCCAAAGAGTTACGCGCAAACCCAATTTTGTGAGTTCTTCTTTAAGTTGAATTTCCCAAATTCCTGGTAGCGTACCGTACAAATGTACGCCAGGAGTAACGGCTTTCCATTCTTCTGCTTTTTCTTTAAGAATAGATGGCAATGGTTGGAGGTTACTATTTGCACAAAGCCTTTCACACCAAGGGTTACGGCAAGTGTAAGTACCATCAGAGCGTTGGCGTTGAACATACTTGCAGCGAGGACATAAATGATAAGTGCTGTTTTCGGCTAACTTATCCATATCGATATAAATTTCTAGCTGCGACAATAACTCACGCAGTGGTTTAAGTTCGGGTAAACGTAACTGTTGCCGATATTCAGAGTAATGAAGAGTGGGTTTGATGATAATCATTTGTCGAAAGGCACGATAAGCATCTTCTAATTGGTGTCCTCGACAATATTCCAATACATCTTTCAATACTGACTCTTGTACTTGCGCCACCACATCATCACCTGAAACTTGCCATTCTCTAGCAAAGTCAGAAACTACTCCGTCTTCTATGAGGTTGACATCTGGTGAAAGATATTTAATCTCTTGGGCAAGTTTCCAAGAAGTAATTGATGTTTCCGCCCAGTCAAAAAATTGGGGTAGGTTCTCTGGGGCTTGTTCTCCCCGCAGCAAGGAAGTTAAGTACATACGCGACATTCCAATGCGAAGGGCTTCTGGTACTTGACTTCGCTTTTCTAGTTCCAGTTTTTCCCACTGCGCTACACCAGTAGCCAGATACCGCAGAGTATCAGTTACAGATAACTGTGAAGAGACTTTTTCAGGTTCAGATGTCAGCAGCCGAAGACTGCGGGCGCTGTGGTCATCCCATTCAACATCTATACCGCGCATAGTCTGCAACCACTTCTGAACAGTTGCTTTCTGACGTGGTTGCATTCCGAGTTCTTGACACAACTCTTCCAAAGTTGGCCCCTGTTTATGAATGCGAAACCATCCCTCAAGTGCATCGAGAATTTTTTGTCGGTGCTTAGTGATTCTCATTGTTCACCCTCCTGTTTAGCAGAAGTGTGACACCCAAGAAACTTGCATGTCAATCAGATGTTTCTATGTTTCCATTAAGTTTCCAAAGTTTTCATTTTTTACTACTTACGCGTTTCCGTCACAGTTCTGCAATTCTGAAGGTTGTATCAGCGTCAAGTGTCTTGCCAAAAGCTTGAATCAGACTGGTAAAAAAATAGAAATCTGCACAAATACCAGACAAATTAATTCGTTTATTGATTGACAAGATCCATCCATACGCAACTAAAAAAATTAGATTGCCCAGTTTCTTTCAGGATTAATCTAGTACCGATCCGCGTTGTACTCAGTATGACAGATGAATATTGCGTCGCTGATGCATCTTTCAGCATAAATAGCTAGTTTTTTAACAAAAGCTAAGGATTACTGACGATTCAATTGTTACCTGGCAAATAAAAATCAGCAGCCAGAGATAGAGGAGCAAAATCATGCGTACATCTACTGAATTGTGCAGTGAGACCCCTGATAAGTTCAGTGAAACGACGATGGCTTATTGAGCCTTGGCTAACGAAAATAATTACAGCCTTGAATAAGATATACGCAACTCCATTTTATTAGAAATAGGAGTTACAACAAAGGAATTTATATGGCAGCAAGTGAGTCCTCTCTACGAACTGATGGTATAGAATTATTACACTTGTACCACCAGAATCCATCTATTAAACTTCGTAATAAACTTGTACAATTACATACTGGCTTAGTGCGTAAGATGGCTCATAAATTTAGCCATCAATGTAATGAACCTTATGAAGATTTAGAACAAATTGGTTATTTTGGTTTAATTAGAGCAATTGAACGTTTTGACCCCAGTCAAGGATATGCTTTTAGTTCTTTTGCAGTGCCATATATTCGTGGCGAGATGCTGCATTTTCTACGCGATCGCAGTACTCTATTAAAGATTCCTCGTCGTTGGCAAGAACTCTACAACGAAGGACAAAAGGTTCGCAAAGAATTGGCCATGTCTTTAGGCCGTGCCCCTAAAGATGCTGAAATTGCCAAAGAACTCCGGGTATCTCTGCAAGAATGGCAAGAAACCAAGTTAGCTGCTCAAAACCGTTTGCCTTTAAGTTTAGATGCGACCGCAGTTAACTATGTTGATTGCCAAATCACCTTGGGTGAAGCACTTCCTTGCCCTCGTTCTACTGCCCAACAACAACTAGACGAAGAACGGCAACAACTCCAAGGGGCAATCAATATGTTAGAAGAAAAGCCCAGGATGGCAGTTGAAATGGTATTTTTGAAGGAACTTTCTCGCAAGGATGCTGCTAAGAATATCGGCACTAGTCCGATGACAGTAACCCGGTATCTACAAAAGGGAATTCAAGATTTAATTTGCTATTTACAACCACAAGTTATGCCCACTGGGTCGTAGCCATTAGTCAATAGTCAGTCGTTATACCATTTGGGATTTTGGATTGATAATTTATTTCTCTTAAAGAGTTTCGTGAATCCATCTGTCCCATTAATTTTTTAGATTGATATTAGTAGAAAAGCAACTGACAAATGACTAATGACTAATGACTAATTATCGAGATTTTAAATCAGCGATCGCACCTTTAGTCATGGCAGCAATAGCTTTATCTGTAGCTTTGGGTAAATGATAATACTTACCTGCTGCTGTTTGCGCTAATTCCTTAGCAAACCCAGTGGAAACAAACTTACTCTCCGTATCAATCACTAAGAGTTGCATCCCCAAACCACGAATTCTCGCAGCAATTTCTATCAATTCCCCTTTGATATCTGGCTTTTCTCCTGGTTCTAACTGTTCGCCTAAAGAACGCGCTAAGGGAATATTACCCCGCCCGTCGGTGATTGCTACAAGTACTACTTGCCCAATATCTCCACTCATCTGGGCATTTAAGCCGACGCGCACAGCTTGGGTTAAACCATGCGCTAAGGGTGAACCCCCACCACAGGGTAATCTTTCCAAGCGGTTACGCGCCAAGGCAATGGAACGTGTTGGCGGTAATAATACTTCCGCTTGTTCTCCCCGGAAGGGAATTAAGGCTATTTGGTCGCGGTTTTGATAAGCTTCTGTCAAAAGTTGCATCACTGCGCCTTTCGCCGACTGCATCCGATTTAAGGCCATTGAGCCAGAAGCATCTACCACAAACACTACTAACGCCCCAGCTTTACGTACCAAACGTTTCGAGCGAATGTCACCCTGTTCGACAACCACTTTTCTGTCTGGGTGTCGTTCTCGACGTGCTTTTTGATACGGTGCAGCTGCTCTGAGAGTGGCATCTACGGCAATGCGTCGCACTTTGCCTTTCGGCAACATTGGCTTAATGTAGCGTCCCCGGTCATCGGAAAAGATGATGCTGCGGCTACCAGATTTCCCTTGCCGCTTGGCCATTTGGGTAAAATAAAGCACGCTGTCATCCAAAATTACCCCTTCTGGGTCGAAGATGAATTCTTCGGGGATACTAGGAGGTTCTTGCTGTTGATTTTCTTCCTGTTCTTCTTGTTCTTCCTGTTCTGACTCGTCTGGTTCTTCTTGATTTTCAGGTGCGGGTGGCGGTGGTGGCGGTGGTGGTGCTTGTTCTGGTGGCGGTGTCTGCACCACTGTTGCCCGTGGTACGATTACCAACTCCACGGCACGACGCAAATCTTCGGCATTTACTGCGTTGCGTCCCTCCAAAGCTGCGGCCGCCTTGGCAACTCGCACAGCAAACAATTCGGCGCGATGTCCCTGAACTCCACCGCGAATTGCTTCATTCACCAAGTAGGCAATTTGTTCGTGGGTAATGCAGACATCCTTAAGCCATTCCCGCGCCAGAATAATTTGGGTTTTCAGGGCGTCTAAGTCTTCGCTGTACTGCAAAAGAAAGTCTTTGGGAGATTGGGAGTAGGCGATCGCTTGCTCTACTGCTGCTACTCTTTGATCTAAGCCCAGTACACCGTCAGCAGAAAGAGCGATCGCAATTCTATCTAGTAAATGTTCCCTTAATGCTCCCTCTTCTGGGTTGTAGGTGGCAATAAACAGCGGTTTGCAAGGATGCTGAAAACTAATTCCCTCGCGCTCAATTTGGTTGCGTCCCTCGGATAATACTGTTAGTAGCTGATTTGATATTTGGTCATCTAATAAATTGATTTCATCGATATACAAGACGCCGCGATTTGCACTGGCAAGTAAACCGGGCTGAAAAATTGTATCACCTTGCTTTACTGACTGTTCTACATCCACAGAACCGAGAAGTCGGTCTTCTGTTACGCCCAAAGGAATTTGCACAAATGGGGCAGGGATGATTTCAGTGGGGACATCTTGAATGTCTTTATCTGCATACTCTAGCAAAAGTAGATCGTCCCATTCTTCTGGGTGATTGGGGTCGCAATTGCTGATGGAACCTTTAACTACTTCGATGGGTGGTACTAGTGCGTGGATAGCACGAGCCATTACAGATTTTGCCGTACCGCGACGACCTGCGATCGCCACTCCCCCCAACCCCGGATCGACGGCTGCTAACAGCAAGGCTAATTTAATCGCTTCTTGACCGACTACGGCTGTTAAGGGAAAGGCAGTGATACTAGGGTTGATAGTAGGCGCAGGCATGGTTTCAATAATCGCTAGTCTAGGCCTTTAGCATATCAATGTTCTCGCACATTTAAAATAAGTCTTGTGCAAATCAGATTAAATAACTTCTTCCATTTCCTTTGGTTGTTTGCTCAACTGTCTTCCCCAAGGTTTGAGTACTGAGATTGCAATGATGGCTAACAGACAACTGATTTGAATCAAACCACCAACAATTACACCTTGGCGATGGAATAAGTATAGAGGATTACTTACGGCTTGCAGTCGTTCTGCTTGGGAGATAGCAGTCATTTCATTGAGCCAGGGGCCTAGCCAGATTGTTCCGATGGTTATCAAAGTAATGGTTGCTACCCATTTCACAATCACCCAGTAGTGTTTTGTAAATCCCCAAATGGTTAGCCAGCAGAGAAATCCGCCAGTGAGCAATGACAACATGGCAGTCGGAATAATCACCCAATCGTCCATGAATTTCAGTACCGAGTTGATGCCGTAGAGTTCGTCTCCATTGCCTGTATCTCGTTTGATAATGGCGATCGCCACAAGACACAATGCTGTACCTAGCCAAATCCCACTAGAAGCAACATGTACAGATAACAACCAGTTCTTTGCTTTGACACTCAATTTCTTCATAGGCTTTCCCTAACATTCCAATCTAGTATTAATTAGGTACTAAATAATTAGGCTCCTAATTAATATCACAAAATAGCCCGAACTGTAAATACACAGATTGGTGGTTATGGTAGAAGCATCGCTGGGATACCTGCTTGCAATTTTTGTAGAAGCTCAATTAGAGTTTTCTTTTCGTCGGTAGCTAGATGTGCCATCAAACTTGTTGTGCGACAAAAATGATCAGGAAGCATTTTAGCCATAAGGCTGCGTCCTTTTTCTGTGAGGTGAACACTTAACATCCGGCGATCGTTAGGAAACGGCTTTCGTTCTACTAATTCATCTTTCTCTAGCCCATCGAGTAGTCCTGTGATTGTGGCGCGGGTTACACCTGAACGCTCTGCACATTCAGAGGGGGTTAATCCTTGTTCATTTGCCTGTGAGAGTTGCATCAATAGGGTAAATTTGCCCATTGACAGCCCATAGCGAGCAAAATGAGTTTCTAAAGCGGCTTGAACATCTGCCGTGGCTCGCAAAAATGCTAGACACGCTTCAACAGATGCCACATCTAGCTCAGGATAGAGTTGGGCAAGATTTTGTAAGGCAGGGAGATCAACAACGCGATCGACAAAAGGACGCAGGATAGCCAAAGTCTTTACGATTAATATTAGGAGTTTGACTGCTTGTCTGTTGACACAGATAATAGCCTAACTCAAACTACTGGGCAGTACTACGATGTGACTAAAATTTCTTGAACATTATGCCTAACAAAGCATCGCTTCCCAATTACGAACAAATTGCTGGTCGGTTAGATATGTGGATACCTCATTTGTCTCCGGTAAGTGAAGCCCTGCTGGAGCGTCTACTAGTTTGTTCAAATAATCGCATACTTGATATTGCTTGTGGAACGGGCGAACCCGGACTGACCCTTGCTCGACAATGCTTGAGAGGAGTTACAGTAGTCGGGGTTGATTCGTCTACAGCAATGGTGTTAGTAGCAAGCTCAAAAGCCGTTAGTGAAGGTTTAAATAATATTGAATTCTTCGTGATGGAAGCACAGAGACTTAGCTGGCCTAACGATTCTTTTGACGGCGTGCTATCTCGATTTGGCTTGATGTTGTTGGAAAATCCCAAGGCTGGCTGTTTTGAAATGTTGCGTGTTCTTAAAGTAGGCGGACATTATGCCGTGGCTGTGTGGGATGAAATTCAGATGAATACCCTCTTTTTTTCCTGTGCCCAAGCATTTAACCAAAGGGTTCCGGCGCAGTTTCAACTCAATCTCGAACTTCCTAGCAGACTTGCAGGGTCAAGTGTATTACCTAATATCCTTCAAGAGTACGGTGCAAATGAAATTGCAACAGAACTGTTTACTTTTGAGATGAAATTTTCGAGCTTTCAAGAAATTTGGAAATTAGTTGAGAATTCAGGATTGTATAATGTACAGCTTGGCTCGTTATCAATTGACGAGCAACTAGGAGTAAAAGAACACTTGTCCAATCTTGTTTCTGAATTTAAAAATAATAATGAATATTTGATTCCTCATAGTTGCCGTTTGGCATGGGGTAAAAAATAGACCGTAGTATTCTATGCCTCGGTCAACTAAAGCTCAAATTCTGATTTTTGGATAATTAGAGTTATTGAGAACACTGCAAGATCGTAATTGACAGAATATTATCATAATTAATGCTGAGTTTTTAGGCATTGGTCACATTCGATAACATCAGGAATTGACAATTGCTCTAAGTTTATTGTTGTAGCTGGGCAAAAATTCAAGCTTTTCACTTTCTAGTTAACAAACTGTGCGCTGCAATGCTTCGATACGCTTCTGAGGGCACTTTGCCGCACTGTACTATTTTCCAGGAGACTACAGCAATGATGAAAGCTGAAGATATCATGACCAAAAATGTAGTTACCATTCGCGGTTCGGCGACTGTTGCTGAAGCGGTGCGGTTGATGAAAGAAAAAAGATTGCGGGCGCTGGTTGTGGATCGTCGCTATGACAATGATGCCTATGGTATTGTCACAGAAACAGATGTTGTCTATAAGGTAATAGCTTACGGTAAAGATCCAAAGGAAGTGCGGGTTTACGAAATTATGAGTAAGCCTTGTATTGTGGTAAACCCCGATTTGGGTGTGGAATATGTAGCAAGGTTATTTGCTAACACTGGTATTCATAGAGCGCCTGTAATTCAAGGTAAGCTGTTGGGGATTATCTCGATTACCGACATTTTGACGAAAAGCGATTTTGTGGAAGCGCCAAAAGTGCTACTTTTAGAGGAGAGAATTCAAAAAGCTATTGAACAGGCTCGTGCTATTTGTACTGAACAAGGTGCTTATTCTAAGGCCTGTGCAGCTGCTTGGGATGAGGTTGAAGAACTCCAAGCAGAAGCAGCTCATCAAAAAGCTGAGGGTATGGTGTCAGCTAAAGTTAGTTTTGAGAAATATTGTCAGGAAAATCCAAATGCACCAGAATGTCGAAATTATCATCCGTGATTGAGGTGGGGAAAGAAGAGGACACGGGCAGTGGGAGACGCGGGGACGCGGGGAGCAAGAAGAAATCAACAGAGACATACGGAGAAATTATCAAATATCCTCTGTGTGTTCTCCGTGTCCCCGCGTCCCCGTGTCTGTGCGTCCCCGCGTCCCCGTGTCTGTGCGTCCCTGTGTCTCCGTGTCCCCGCGTCTGTGCGTCCCCGTATTTCAGAATTTACCGTTTAGCGACTCGCATCAATAAAAACATACCTATTCCTAAAAAAACGAAGTTGGGTAACCAAGCGCCCATAAAGGGAGAGAGGACGCCTGCTTGTGCGATCGCACCACTTATAAAGAAAAGTAAGTAGTAGGAAAAAATAACTATAACGCTAATTCCAAAACTGGTACCTCTGCCGGTGCGCTGGGGTATGCTTCCCATTGCGGCGCCGACTAAACCAAAAACTACGCACACAAAGGGCAAGGAGATTTTTTGTTGAATCCTAACTTCGAGTTTGCGAATTTTTTGGCGATCGCCACCGAGACGTTCGACTTCTAATTGATCGAAGCCTTCGGCAATATTCATTTCGTCATAGTCCCGGCTTTTTTCTGCCAAACTTAATGGCGTGCGTGGTAGTTGCAGTTGTTGTTGTTCAAATCTGACAATGTTGCGATAAGAGCGATCGGCAGCAACAAAATAGATTGTGCCGTTATAAAAATCCCAGACATTTTGAGAAGCATTCCATTGGGCCGATTCTGATACCACAATTTGATTCAGACCTTTGGTTGAACGATCTATAATTGTCAAACCTGTCATACGTTTACCATCAAATTGGTCGGCGTAAAACAAGCGTGTCAACATCCTAATTCTGGAACCATCCGGCTGTAAAACATCCTGGTATTCAGGATAAAAAATATTTTGCTGTTTAAAAGTTGGCTTATCTGATTTAAGCGCTCGATCTAAAGTCATAGCCGCTTGATAATTTGCTGCTGGTGCGATTTGTTCGTTAAACACAAATGTCATCCCTGTGACCAAAAGACTTAACATCACACCAGTTAGCACCATACGATAGACACTCACCCCACAACCACGCAAGGCTATTAGTTCGCTCTCGCTGGAAAGACGACTGTAGGTCATCAAAGTAGCCAGCAGTGTGGACATGGGGAAGGCTAAAACGATAAAGTTGGGAAACTTTAATAAAAAAACTTGAATGGCAATGCCTACAGGCAATCCAGACTCGACGACTTTTCTAACTAGATCGAATACAGCATCAATGGTAACGCCGATTGAAGAGAAAGCTCCGACACCAAAGAAAAACGGTGGCAACAATTCGCTGGCAAGATAACGATCCATAATCGTAAAAGGCAGCAGCGAATGTAGGCTGTAGAACGATGTGAGTTTCTTTGATATCATAAGCAACTTCAAAAGTTAAATATTGGCAACCCTGGTAAAGCAAAGTATACAAGAGGAGTTGGGAGTTGGGAGTTGGGAGTTGAGAGTTAGGAGTTGAGAGTTAGGAGTTAGGAGTTGAGAGTTAGGAGTTGGGAGTTGAGAGTTTGAAGTTGGGAGTTAGGAGAAAAATAGGTTTCATATCTGGCTTGAAAGTCTAAATCTGTAGCTCACTTAACTGTGTCTACTATTTTTAGTATCAAAAACCAATTCTCAATAGCTAAAAATTAACTAATAAATTCATCTTTCAAAATAATCCATGAAACTATTCTTTTAAATTATTAACTAAATACAGTACTTTGTGATTAAATTATCTATAGCACCTTAGCCTGAAGCTAAATATAAAACTTTTTTCACCCCTAACTTTTAACTCCTAACTCCTAACTTTTAACTCCTAACTCCTAACTTTTAACTCCTAACTCCTAACTTTTAACTCCTAACTCCTAACTTTTAACTTTAGACTTGAAAGCTATCGCCTAAGTAATATTGGCGCACTAGGGGGTTGTGGTAGAGTTCGTCAGAAGTCCCAAAAGCGAGAATTTGTCCCTCACGCATAATATAACCGCGATCGGTGATGGCGAGGGTTTCGCGGACATTATGATCTGTAATTAAAATACCCATACCGCGATCGCGCAATTGAGCTACAATTTGCTGAATTTCCGACACTGCTATCGGATCGACTCCCGCAAATGGTTCGTCCAAAAATAAAAACTTTGGTCCTTCTCGTCCAGCAGCCAAAGACCTTGCTAATTCCGTGCGGCGTCGTTCGCCACCAGAAAGTTGAATTCCCTTGCTATTAGCTAATTTTTCCAACCGAAACTCCCGCAGTAAAGTTGTTAATCGCCTTGACCACTCCCATCGTGGCACATTAGTTTGCTCTAGCACTAATAGAATATTATCTTGTACCGAGAGCTGGCGAAAAACACTTGGTTCTTGTGCTAAATAGCCAATACCCAATCGTGCCCTTTTATGCATTGGCATTCCTGTAATGTCGAGATTACCTAGCCAGACTTTTCCTTGATTGGGTTTTTCTAAACCTGTAGCAATGTAAAAAGTCGTCGTTTTACCAGCCCCATTGGGGCCTAATAAACCAACGACTTCGCCTTGAGCAACAGAAAGGTTGACGCGATTGACAATTACTCGCTTGTTGTAAGATTTGTGAATATTCTCTAAAACAATTTTCATTGTTGCAGCCTTTCTTAGTGGTAGATGCTAATTAGAACGCTTAAATTCTGGTGTTTGTGGCGCAGGTGTCGCAGTTTGTCCAGCGTTATCTGATTCCTGCACCATGTAGATGGACTCTACCTGACGGTTGGTTTGGGGTAAGGCGACAAATCGTCCCTCATCAATTAAATACGTTACCTTCTCTGCTCGAATACTGTTACCTCCCTGTTGCAAAATATAGACGTTGCCACTAAAGTCAATGCGGCGTTCTTTACTAAAGTACTGTGCTTGGGCGGCCGTTGCCTGAAGCTGGCGAGAAGGATAGAACATTTGCACATTCCCACGAGCCGTGATTACTTGGGTTTTGGCGTCATATTCTTGCACATCAGCACGGATAGTCAGAGGGCGATTTTCTCCTGATGTTTGTGCAGTAGCGGTTTGCAGTTGGTTCGGGACAGCAAAACTTCCTAAAAGAAAAGCTGGCATCAATAAAGCTAATCCAACACGACGTATCTGGGATATGGGCAATTTATAGCAGGGCATCATTGCAATTTGGGGTTGAGAATTTGGGCTTGTGTTTTAATTATCTCAAGTACTTTATCCAGAAATGAAACGTATAATCTGGAGCGATCGCGATAACTAATGGCTGAAATAGTGACGCTACCCCCAACCTCAAGGTTTCAGAAAACTTTATATATAAGTAGGTAGACATAATGAAATGTAAGATTGGAGCTTTGTTCGTACTAAGCGATTTATCGCTCTTAACAGACGTTTTAATGGCTAAAGCCCATACTACGAACTTTAGTTTAATTGAGTCCTTCTACTTAGCAGGCAATAGGTAACAGGCAACAGGCTTGAAAGTCTTTTTATGTAAGGGTTTTATTATCAGTTGATGTCCTAAGCTAGCTGACAACTGCTATAAAATCCACTACAGCTTAATATAACGGTCTTAGGCTTTTTCGCCATAGCTTACACCTGTGCAAAACTCAGGAAACCGTCTTTGCGTCTGCCCTTGTGCGGTCTTAATGGTAAGTCTTTAGCTTGAGACCACATCAATGGGAACCAGACAAGTTCAGAACTCGGAATTTTAAGCTAAAAACTTGGAATACCAAGATTTATACTCAAACATCGATTTCAAAATTCGGTTATTAAAAAAATTAAAAATTTTGCTGTTATTAGCGTTACTTTTGTCATCTTCTATCGGGATCACGATTTTACACAAACGCTGACATACAGAAGATTTCAAGCAAAGTAAGGCACACCATCTAGGTTTTGTACCAATTAAAAAGCGTCCAGGAGTGTTGCCGTGTTTCCACCCCAGACGCTTTTTATTCTTAACTTGCTCCTCACACACAACTAAAAGATATCACTGTGCAACCAAAACGCGAGTGTAGTAAGTGACACTTTGAAAACTGCACCACAATCCAATTCTTATACACAAATTAAAAAGCGTCTGGGAGTGTTGCCGTGTTTCCACCCCAAACGCTTTTTATTCTTAACTTGCTCCTCACACACAAGAGAATAATACCACTACTTCTATGAAAAGGCAAGTATATTGAATAACAATTTTTTAAGGTTTTATGACCAATGAAATTTTTTATACACAAATTAAAAAGCGTCTGGGAGTGTTGCCGTGTTTCCACCCCAAACGCTTTTTATTTTTAACTTGCTCCTCACACACAACTAAAAGATATCACTGCTTCTATCAAAGAGCAAGTATTTTGAGTGACACTTTTAAAACTGCACTAGATTATAGCCAAAAAGTTAGTGTAAAAAGTGACGTACACCAGTTAAGACCATTACTAAACCCAAGTCGTTAGCAGCTTTGATGGAATCTTTATCGCGCAAACTTCCGCCTGGTTGGACAATGGCTGTAATTCCTGCTGCTGCGGCTGTTTTGACTGAATCATCGAAGGGGAAGAATCCATCGCTGGCGAGAGTTGCGCCTTTGGCTTTTTCTCCGGCTTGTTCTAGGGCAATTTTCACTGAGCCGACGCGGTTCATTTGACCAGCACCTACTCCTAGTGTAGTGCGATCGCTTGTCACAACGATCGCATTAGATTTGACATGTTTGCAAACCTTCCACGCAAATAGCAATTCTGCCAACTCGTCGGCGGTAGGTTGACGTTCGGTGACGACTTGCCATTGACTAGTATCAGCAATGATGTCATCGCTAGTTTGGACAAGAAAACCACCTGCGATCGCTTTTACTGTTTCTTTAGGTCCTGCATTCAAATCTGGTAAAATCAAAACTCGCACGTTAGATTTCTTGCCTAAGATTTCTTGAGCTTCCGCTTCACAACCTGGTGCAACCACACATTCTAAAAATGTTTTAGTTAACTCGCTGGCTGTAGCCGCATCTATGGGACGGTTGAGTGCCACAATTCCACCAAAGGCAGAGGTAGAATCAGCATTGAAAGCTTTTTGATAGGCTTCTGAAATCGTACTTCCCAGCGCCGTACCACAGGGATTTGTATGTTTAATAATCGTTGCTGCTGGTGAATCAGTGAATTCGGCAATAATTCGGCGTGCAGCTTCCAAATCAACCAAGTTATTGTAACTGAGTTCTTTGCCTTGGAGTTTCGTAGCGGCTGCCCATCCTGTTGGGGTAGTACCAGTTTGATACCAAGCGGCGGGTTGGTGGGGATTTTCGCCGTAACGCAGAGATTGTAATTGTGTGCCGCTAAGATTGTAGTTTTGTGTGTCTGCGAGATAAGATGCGATCGCGCGATCATAACTAGCAGTATGCAAAAATCCTTTTAAAGCAGCCTTTTGGCGAAATTCTAGAGATGCTTCGCCGTTATTTTGCCGCAATTCCTCTAAATACTCGTTATATTGTGCCGGGTCGCATAATACTGTCAAATGGCCGAAGTTTTTCGATGATGCCCGCAACATTGCCGGGCCACCGATATCAATCTGTTCCACAGCTTCAGCTAATGTCACCCCCGGTTTAGCAATAGTTTCCTCAAAAGGATAAAGATTCACTACTACTAAATCAATCGCGCGAATTTGGTTATTTTCTAAATCTGTAATATCTTGCGGTACATCTCGCCGTGCCAAAATTCCGCCGTGAATTCGGGGATGCAGTGTTTTAACTCGACCGCCTAAAATTTCTGGCGAACCTGTATAATCAGCAACCTTGGTAACTGGGAGTCCAGCATCTTTGAGTGCTTGGGCTGTTCCCCCACTGCTGATTAAATCAAAGTCAAATTCTTCAACCAAGCTACGGGCTAGGTCAATCAAACCAGTTTTATTAGATACACTCAGCAGTGCTAGACGCGCCATTGATCAATTCCTTAAAAGTCGGCTGGGAGCGAAGGATCTCAAGTTTTGCATAAGCCTTGGCTCAGTTCAAGACCATGAGGAGGAAATATAAAACATCGCTTGTTTCCAGAAACGCTATTGGGCTGAAGCTGATGGTGCAGGACTGGCTTTTTACTCTTCAACCAGTTTCAAACTTCCTAATGGTGCAAATCGGTCTTTTGATACGTCTTGGGTGAGTCGCCAGCGATTAGAAGCCCTAAATCCAGACGCCGACAGATTCCTAGCAATGGCTCCCAATTTTGCGGTGGAATTTAAGCTCTGCTTCAGACAGCTTAAAAACTGTGCAATAAAATATGCGGGAATATATTAACAATGGTGTGCGTTTGGGTTGGCTAATCGACCCCCACAACCAACAGGTAGAAATTTACCGTCTAGGACAGGATGTTGATATTCTGCGTAGGCGTAGCCCGTCGCAGACATCGCCTACTAGATCAGGAAAGGATGTCCTATCTGGATTTGTATTATATTTAGCACAAATTTTGAATTAATTACGGTTTTTTTATGTCAAAATCGCTCCACCCATCAACCGCTCATACCGATATTTCAACTCTTCTTTCATCAAATACCAACGCTCTAAAGTAACATCCATCTCTATAATTTTTTCAGCTGCTTGGCGTGCTAAAAGTAAAACTTCTTCATCTTCAACCAAACTCGCCAATGTAAAATCCGGCACTCCAGATTGACGAGTCCCCAGTACTTGCCCCGGCCCGCGAAAACGCATATCCATTTCCGAGATGAAAAAGCCATCCTGAGACTGTTCCAAAACCCTCAATCTTTGTTGTGCATCAGGATTCCTAGAACTGCTCATCAACAAACAATAAGACTGAGCCGCGCCACGACCAACACGCCCCCGTAATTGGTGCAGTTGCGATAACCCAAATCGCTCTGCATTTTCAATGAGCATAACCGTAGCATTCGGTACATCTACACCTACCTCAACAACAGTAGTCGAAACTAAGATTTGTGTTTCGTTATCGCGAAATTTAGTAATCGCTTCGTCCTTTTCGGCTGAACTCATGCGACCGTGCAGCAGCCCCACCTGAAAATCTGGAAAAACGCTTTCCTGTAACTTTTGATGCTCATCAACAGCCGATCGCAAATCTAATTTTTCTGATTCTTCCACCAACGGCAAGACTACATAAACTTGTCTTCCTTGGGCAATTTCTCGACGCATCAGGTCGTAAGCATGGTTACGTTGCTGGCCTGATAGCACTGTTGTTTGTATCTTTTGCCGTCCTGGTGGTAACTCATCAATTTGGCTAACGTCTAAATCGCCGTGTATCGTCAGTGCTAAAGTTCGCGGAATCGGAGTCGCTGTCATAGTTAACACATGAGGTTGCTGGCCTTTTTGCTGTAAACGCGCCCGTTGTTCCACCCCAAAGCGGTGCTGTTCGTCAATCACCACTAATCCCAAACGCTGGAAATTCACGGGGTCTTGAATCAAAGCATGAGTTCCCACTAACAGCGGTAATTCACCTGTTTCTAACTGAGAATGTATTTGTCTGCGTTTAGCAACCTTAGTAGAACCCGTCAGTAATTCCACTGGTAAATGCAGCAAGTTAAACCAACTAACTAACTTGCGATAATGCTGTTCTGCCAAAACTTCTGTGGGAGCCATCAACGCCGCTTGGTAGCCAGATTGAATTGCTGCAAGGATAGCCAACACCGCAACCACAGTTTTACCGGAACCGACATCGCCTTGCACCAAACGATTCATTGCCGCAGGTTTTTGCAAGTCGTTGAGGATATCGTTGATGACTCGTTGCTGTGCCCCAGTGAGTTTAAAAGGCAGAATTTCGTAGAATTTCTCTATCAGTTGACCGCGTGGTGCAAGGATGGCGGCCTTTTGAATTGCCTTTGCTTGTTGTTGACGTTGCAGTAAACCGAGTTGCAGGTAGAAAAATTCGTCAAACACTAGGCGACGCCGAGCGACTTGCAGAGTTTCGCCATCCTTGGGAAAGTGGATATTGGCGATCGCATCTTTCAATTCCATCAAAGCATATTTCTGCCGCAAACCACTTGGTAAAGGGTCTTTCAACTGAGTCGCAGCCGGCAAAGCAGCAATTACCGCTTGTCGCACGGCATTCGCCACCACTCCCTCAGTCAATGCATAAATTGGCACCACGCGTCCAATATTTAACGACTCAATGGGATCTCCTGGATTTGCCAAAACCTCTAATTCTGGATTATCCAGCGTCAGCCCGTATTTACTTTCTTTCACCAACCCGCACGCCGCAACAATACTACCTACGGGATAACGGCGTTTTAAACTTTCTTGCCAACCGCGACTACCATAACGCGTACCTGCGTAAAAACGCCCAATTTTGATTTGACCGCTGTTATCTTTTACTAATAGTTCTAAAATTGATAATTTCTGATTTTTGGGGCTAGTAAAGCAGTTGCAACGCTTCACCGTCGCCACTATTGTCACCGTTTGACCCGCCTGTAACTCACGGATATTCACTTGACGCGCATAGTCAATGTGGTCGCGGGGATAATAAAAAAGTAAATCGCGGACGGTATACAAACCAAGACGCGCTAAGTTATCAGCTCTTTTAAAGCCTATTTCCGGTAAATCACTCAGCTTTTGCTCAATTTTCGGAGCAAGCCTCCTACTGACCTCAGCAACAATTGGAGATGTTGGATTTTGAGTTTTGGATTGATAAATTTTCCCCTTGTCCCCTGCTCCCCTGCTCCTCTGCTCCCCTTCCTCATCCTCCTGCTGTAGCTGGTGAAGATACCTACGAGTCTCTGCTACCAAGTGTTGCCTTTCTTCCACTGCTAAATGTGGATAACTAGCAAATTGCACCGCTAGCCCTTGCCAACGGCGGCGTTCGCTTTGGGGTAAGCCTGCGGGAAATTTTCCCAAAGTCAGGCTCAGAAATTCGCTGAAGCGGTATTGTCTGCCCATTAAATCTGTAAAACCATGTTCGGCTTCTACTGCCAAGGCTTTATGCAATCTTATCCAATCTGGTTTTTCACTCATTGGTTATTGGGCATTGAGCATGGGGCATGGGGCATTGGGCATTGGGCATGGGGCATTGGGCATTGTATTAATGACTAATGACTAATGACTAATGACTAATTTTCAAACCAACTAGCACGCCAGGCAGCTTCAGCTTCAGCAACTGCTCTTTCTCGAAGTTTCTTTTGATACTCTCGTTCTAGCTTGTTTAGCTGAACTAAGATACCGCGGATCTGTCTGCGTTCAGATGAGAGTGTAGGGTCAGCAAATTCAATTTCCCCTAGTCGCAAATTAATAGCCATAATCTGCGTCAGATTAGAATCTTCTGACTGCTGCTCATTTTCAATTTCAATTATTAAGTTTAATAAGTTGGGCGGCCCTGGCATTACCTCAGCAGATGCTTCTGATGCAGCCGCAGCCGCAGCTGCTAAAATCGGTTCTGGTAATTTTTTAGGTAATATCGCGGCTTTTTGTAATAAAACATTAGCATCATGGGAAACTTTTTTCAGTATTTCTTGAGTAACCTCCTCTAAGTTCTGTTGCCATTTTGCCAATTCTATAGGACTAGAAGTGTCTGGAGATGAAGAGGATGAGGGGGACAAGGGAGACAAGGGAGATAAAGAAGTATTTTCTTCCTCATTTCTCGCTGCTTCCTCATCTCCCCCTACTTCCTCATCTTCCTCATCTACGCCAGTTTCTTCGCTCTTTATAAAAGTAACCAGCTGCTCGGCTGCTACTTGAGCTAACTTGCGGATGGCTTGTTGCAATTGTTGGCGTTGATTTAATGACAAATGCAGGAAGTTTTCGGGATACCCTTGAGTACAAAGGTGATAAGTAGCTAGAATCAACTGTTTTTGTAAACTTACTCCCAAGGTGGCTAGATAACTAGCATAAGCGGTTTGTAGTTGTAGCGCGATCGCTCCAATCGCTTCTTTGAGTGCCGCAATATCCCGCTCAATTCGCTCGATTGCTCTTGCCATAACTTCTCGCTCTTACCCATATCAACCATCAAATAGTACTAATGTACGTATTTATTTTAGGATAACTTTCCCAAGGATTTTAAATATTGAATTATATGCGAAATTTCGCTGTATTAATAAAATACAGGTCAGGCTATTGGCTTGACCTGTCCTTAGAGAAGTTAGGAATTATGAATTATGAGTTATGAATTATTAACCCAACTCCAAACTCCAAACTCTTAACTCCTAACTCCTAACTCCTAACTAAATATTACTTAGCGCCCATTTGTGCGGCGACTTCTTCAGCAAAGTTACTTTCTTGCTTTTCAATGCCTTCGCCTAGTACATAGCGGACAAAGCGATTTACTTGGATGTCTTCGCCTACTTGCCCTTTGACTTGCTTCAACAATTCTTCTACAGAAATACTTTGATCGCGAATATAAGGTTGATCTAGCAAAGTCAATTCTTTGAGGCGTTTGTCAATCCGTCCCTGAACAATCTTTTCTTTGATGTTATCTGGCTTGTTTGCCAAATCATCCTTGCCCATTTCAATATCTTTTTCTTTTTGGGCGACTTCGGCAGGAATTTGAGCTACGCTGACATACTCGACATTGGGGCAGGCTGCAACTTGCATAGCTGCGTTCCGCGCCAAGCTTTGGAATTCTTCTTTAGCAGCAGCTGAATCTGTTTGGGAACCCAACTCTACTAATACACCAACTCGACCGCCAGTGTGAATGTAGCTGTCCACGATACCTTGTGCGCCTTCTGCTAGGGCAAAAGTGACAAACCGACGCAGTTGGATGTTTTCGCCAAGGGTGGCAATAGTTTGCTTGATGAATTCATCTACAGTCACGCTTTCATTTTCAATATAGGGTTGAGCTAGCAAAGACTCAACACTATCAGCTGTCACTGCTTGCTTTGCGAGGTTCCTGACTAAAGCTTTAAAAGCTTCGTTACGAGCCACAAAATCAGTTTGGCAGTTGACTTCTATGAGTACACCCACCCGTCCACCAGGTTGAATGTAGGTTTCTACTAGACCTTCAGCTGCAATGCGATCGCTTTTTTTACCCGCCGAAGTGATGCCTTTTTTCCGTAGCCAGTCTGCGGCTTCTTCTATATTGCCATCAGTTTCTTTCAGCGCCTTTTTGCAGTCCATCATGCCAGCACCAGTTTTTTGGCGTAGCTCTTGGACGAGTTTTGCAGATATTTCCGCCATGTTCCCTCAATTCCTAAACTTGACCTCGAATTGTAATCGCTCACCGAAATTTAGTGCTGAGTGCTGAGTTTTGAATTTTCATACCAAATTGGCATAGGAAGTATTTTTGAAATTTTTGGAAAAACTTTGTAGCAAAGGCTTTTAATCCAAAATCCAAAATCCAAAATTGATATAAGTTATCAAGACTCAGCACTATTCAATTTGCTGAGTATCTCTATCTTACTCAGCAGTTTAGCCTAACTATCAAATACTATTCTTCTTCTTCGTCGTCATCCGGAATCAAGGTGTCAGTGTAGTCGCTTTCCTCGTATTCTTCGTCATACTCAGCGCCGTCGTAATCGTCGTAATCTTCTTCGGCATCGAGTTGACCGTGACGACCTTCATAAATGGCATCTGCCAATTTTCCGACTATCAGCTTAATGGATCTGATCGCATCGTCGTTTGCGGGGATGGGGATGTCAACTACATCCGGGTCGCAGTTTGTATCCAGCATGGACACAATGGGAATGTTGAGTTTTTGGCACTCTTGAACAGCGTTGTATTCCCGACGCTGGTCTACAATCACCACGATATCGGGCACTTTTCGCATTGTTTTAATGCCGCCCAAATATTTTTGCAGCTTCGCCATTTCCCGACGCAGCATCGACGCTTCTTTTTTGGGCAATAAATCTAATGCGCCGCTTTCTTCCCGCCGTTCCAAATCTTTGAGGCGGTCTACCCGTGTTTTAATGGTTGCCCAGTTGGTGAGCATTCCGCCCAACCAGCGCTGGTTAATGTAGTGGGAACCGCAACGGCTGGCTTCTTGGGCAATAATTCCAGCAGCTTGCCGCTTTGTGCCGACGAAAAGAAATTTCTTTCCTTGCTCTGCCTGCGATCGCATATAACTATAAGCGTCTTCCATCAACTGGGCAGTCTGCACCAAGTCGATAATATGTACACCATTACGGGAGGTGTAAATATAAGGGGACATTTTTGGGTTCCAACGCCGGGTCTGATGCCCAAAGTGAACCCCTGACTCCATCATTTGAGCCAATGAAACAACTGGCATATATTTTTAACTCCGATTCGGGTTAAACCTCCATCCAAGCGTATTTTCCAATTGGAAAACACCCGAATTCTTAGATGTGCGAGATTAGTCAACCATACTAGGTTAGCATATTCGCTAAATTTAGGGGATTGGGCATTGGGCATCGGAAGAGGACAAGGAGAATAATTTTAACTTCTCACCGAAGTTTTAAAGTCTCCGGCTCAGCTTAACAGTCAACAGTCAGCACTCCCTGTTTGCCCTATGCCCCATGCCCCATGCCCAATTATGCAAACTCGATAGTCTCAACAAACCCTAAAATATTTTCCTTGATATATTCGGCTTCTTCTTCGATGGAATCGGGTGTTTCGCCATTGAGAAAGCTGTGTTGGCTGCTAATTATATACAAAAATTCACCACTAGTAAAAGTCAGTAGTCCTCGATACGCATCTAGTCTGACGGCAGTCCCATTATTTTCTTGCTTGGAAATCGTCGAACCTTTGGGCATATTGACTAATACATAGTAAGACCCTGAAAAAGTATCTTCTAAGTATTCAGTATATTCTACAGTGGCATCTGGTACGTTTGCTAAAATTGCTTGGGGCACGTACTTGTCTACTAAGATTGATTGTAAATATTTTTCTTGTCCCAGGGATTCCAGTTCCTCTAACTCTTCCACAGGGAAAGGATAATAATCAATTCTCAGCAAAGTACCGATGTCATCGGAAAAACCCACTACTCCTTCCTGACTTTGAATTCTACCGCCGTTTTCAGGATCGACTGGAACGGTTAGTGTAAAATTACCTAAAGGTGATTTATAGGTCTGTTGAGTATATTCATCTATAATTACTGTTTCATCTTCGTCATCTGCATATTCTTCCTCTTCAGCTTCTTCAAAGGCTGCAATTACCTCTTTAATAATTTCCTCTGCTTCTTCATCTTCAAGTTCCAAGGCTGTTTGTAGCTTTTTGAGGTAGCTTTGTTTCTGTTTGGGAATGGCAAGTTCATCGTCTAAAAGCACTATCACCCCGGCGGCGAAACCATCAAGTACTAATTCATCGGAGAGAGAAATTTTAGCAGTATTAAATAAGGCACCAAGTCCTTCGTCTTCTGCAATACCTATGAGTCGATCTACGATTTCGACAATTTCATCTTCTGAGTATTCTTCAAAAACCTCGAATTCCCAAAGGATACCTGCTAAACTTTCTGCATCGACATCTTCTATGGATAAATCAGCGATCGCTGTTACAGTTGCGATGGCCGCTACGGCTTCCTCTGGACTTAGCGATTCCTCTGATGTCTCGGATGAGTTAAAAATCTTGTCATATTTGCTCATAATTGTTACCAGGATCAATTGCTTTATAGTAATAACAGTTTGAAAGTGACAATGGTCAGTTTAGCAATGGAGTGAATCTCCAAAAGAAAAACTTCAGTAATACGCGGATTACAACAATGTAGAATATGAGATTTGCAATTAAAAGTCTTTAACAAAAAGCTGTTGAGTGAAATTTCTACAAAGCGAACGCAACAAAACCCCACTACCAAGGATAAAGATATTTTTTCCTCCCCTACTCCCGTACACACAAGGGTTAATCACGTCTCTACCCATTCTCCACTGTCTTTTTTATTCCTCATCCCGATGTGTGATATATAGGAAGCGTTCGGCAATATCTTCGTAAAAATCTGTATCAAACCAGTAACCTTGGTGCCCTTGGTCACCCCATGATGCTTGATATTTCATTTCAACGTTATCCAGATTTTCATAGTAATCTAGATGACCGCTAATTGGATCTTTGAGATGGTAGTAATTGACCCAACGAACTCGATCGAGTTTGCATTCAACTGGACTTTTGATTGAGTATTGATTTTTCTGTGCAAATTCTGGTTTGACACGAAAGGAGTTGAGGTGTTCTAAAATCCGCTGCCTAATATACTGTCCCTCCTGTGCTACCTCTCGGAAGAAAAAGGCAATTTTATCTAGTGGCGAACCAAAGGTAATTAACCCTTTAATTTTATCCAATGAAAGATTTTTATTCTTGTCTTGAGAAAGACTGGCTTCAATACACAGAAGGTTTAGTGTGTCGTAAGCTATACAACTACCAAGAGAATGTCCAGCTATTATTACTTGGTCGTAATTTGCTTGTTTATCTTTAAGAATTGCTTTCAATAATGTTAAGGATTCCCTCAGTATTTGCTGACGAATTATTTTATAGGGCGATTTTTGATCGGTGGTACTGTAGATAGTGATATCACCAATAAAATCAACCAATGGTGGAGTTACAATTTGTTTACTTAACTGCCAAGCTGACTGGAGAAAACGACCTTGAAGAAATGGCCCTGTTAAAAATAGAATTAACCAAACTGCCATTCGTAATACTGGATATAAAAAGTTAAATATCCGCAGTAATATAGTTAGCGATCGCAGTCGATATGTAAAAAAAGTTTTTCTATTTCTATTGGCCAATAGTTTATCTAACAGAGGTTGGTTTTCTTTACGGTTATAAAACTTAATTGTACCATCTAGAGTTTGTTCTGCCCATTGCAATATCTCAGGTACAGTGATTTTCTTTTCTGTATAAGCTGACCAGTAGTATTCGTGAATATCAATTAGCCAATCTTCATTGCTGTCAGTTGGTTTCAACCTTACAAAGCTTTCTGTCCAAAGAGACCCGGTTGATAGTCTGCGTTTAGCGATTAGATGTTCTAGATCGAAAGCTAAACTTTGCTTATCGAAATATTTAAGAAAATTATGTGTGAAAAAGTCTACAGTTTCCAAAGGGTTTTGTTCGCCAATACCGTGGATAAATAAAAATGCTGTACGACCTTTGAGCAATCTCACTCTGTTTTGTTTATCTGTCATACATGATTACCATTTCGATAGTAAAACTTGGATGTTTCTAGCGATCGTGACCTAGCTGTTTCCACTAAATAATTAGTCTTGCCATAATTCCCACACAGCCCAAATTATATATTTTTGATTAATCTTATTTACTTTATTACTTTATTGAAAAATATCGAAGATAATTAGTTATTTTTTAAACAATTAAATTGACTCAATTTATGTGTTAATCTCAACAAGCCTGCAATAGAATGTGTCTACTTTAGTCAAACACAAGCTAGTGGCAGTATTTACCGTAAGTTTTTCACTATCCTATTGATATTATTAATTTTTGTTAAAAATCAATTGCCGTTAATAACTGCTATATTTTTTTGTTTTTATCCTCTAGCAGATGAATTATATCTATGGATAGAATTATAAACTAGCTAGCGATAGATACCTACACCGTGGGCGGGATGTCACAATACCGACGTTTGCAGTTACACAAGATATCAAAAATACTTACTGTTGAGTATACAAACGTAAATTACCGGAAATTTTGAGTCTTTTATGGTAAAAACACCTCCGTCCCAATTTTCACCAGAACAATACAAAGTTGATTCTGCAACGGAAAAAGTAGAAGCTTTAATACAAGCGCCTCCATCAGATACTGAGATCGATCTAGACTTTCTGTACACCAGGGATATTGAATTTCGTCAGGAGACAATCTACTTTCTGGTAGTCGATCGCTTTCACGATGGCGATCCAGATAATAGCGAAGGTGCAAACTCAGAACTTTACGATCCAACCAGGCAAGATTGGGGTAAGTATTGGGGTGGCGATTTACAAGGTGTGATTGACAAACTGGATTATCTCAAAAATATGGGAGTTACCGCCCTTTGGCTAACTCCACTGTTTGAGCAGGTGGAAGAGTTATTTGTCGGTAATGCAGCGCTACACGGTTATTGGACAAAAGACTTTAAGCGACTTAATCCCCGGTATATTGCTGACGGAGAAAATCCTTCTTTAAACGCTACTCAAGAAGAAAAAAATACGACCTTCGATCGCTTAATTGCCGAACTGCACAAGCGCAACATGAAGCTGATATTAGATATTGTCTGCAACCATAGCAGTCCTGATACCAGCGGTAGCAAAGGTGAATTGTATGATGATGGCGTCAAAATTGCCGACTTTAATGATGATGTCAATCACTGGTATCACCACTATGGCGAAGTGCAAGACTGGGAAGACGATTGGCAAGTGCAAAACTGTGAATTAGCGGGTCTTGCAACTTTTAATGAAAACAATAGTGATTACCGACAGTATATTAAGTCAGCAATCAAACAATGGCTAGACCGGGGTGTAGATGCACTGCGGGTGGATACCGTCAAACACATGCCGATTTGGTTTTGGCAAGAATTCACCGGCGACATTACCAATCACAAACCAGATGTGTTTATTTTTGGTGAGTGGATTTATAGTCATCCTGGTGACGATCGCTCTGTGGAATTTGCCAATCACTCAGGCATGTCCATGCTAGACTTTGGGCTATGCGTGGCCATTCGGGCAGCACTAGCGCAAGGTTCCGAAAACGGATTCCATACAATTCAATATATTTTTGACCAAGATCATCGCTACAGTGGGGCTACAGAGTTAGTCACCTTTATCGATAACCACGATATGCCGCGCTTCCAATCGCTGAACCCCGATCCAGCGATGTTGAAGGTGGCGATCGCCTTGATTATGACATGTCGCGGTATACCGTGTATATATTACGGCACAGAACAGTATCTACACGACGACACTGACGGCGGAAACGATCCATATAATCGCCCGATGATGGAAAGTTGGGATACAGATACAGAGATATATCGTTACATCAGATTATTGTCCGGTTTACGGCGGCTCAATCCCGCAGTATCAATGGGTAGCCACTGGCAAAAATACTTAACAAACGACGTTTATTGTTACGTCCGCCGCTATCGAGATTCCCTGTGTTTTGTAGCTTTAAACCGTGGAGGAGAAGTTACCCTACCAGAAGTAGAAACAGAATTACCTGATGGCGAACATACTTGTGTAGTGACTCGCAATAAGTATGAAGTCAAAGACGGTAAAATCTACGACTTAGTACTTGAAGAACGGGGAGTAATTGTTTTCAGCCACGTTGGAGAACGGATTAAAGGACAAACCATAGTCCGCGTCCAACTTAATGGCGTGCAAACTCAGCCTGGTGAAATCATTGTTGTGACTGGAGACTGTCCAGAGTTAGGCAACTGGGATATCAGCAAAGCCTATCCGTTGGAATACATCAATACTAATACTTGGTTTGCGGAGATTCCCTTTAATGAGAGTGCAGGCAAACTGATTGCTTATAAATATGCCATGTGGCGGGAAGGGCAATCACCCCTGCGGGAAAATCTCGTTAACCGCCGCTGGGTGATTGCCAAAGAAGGCACTGTTAAATGGCGTGATACCTGGGCTACCGGACGGGAATCGTAAAATTAGGGCATTGGGCATGGGGCATGGGGCATTGGTTATTTCTCTCCCTGCTCCCCCTGCTCCCTCATCTCCCTCATCTCCCCACCTTTCCACTAAATGCGTCTGTGCTTGTTAAACTAAAGAACAAACCTCACAAAGAGTGCAAAGGCAGTCCTTATGACCTCTGCAACCGATCCATCCACTGCCCTAACCCCTTTCCCAGACCATACCCAGCTTCCTGAGTCTGACGGTAGTTTTGTGTTCGCGGAGCGTGCCGAAGGCAAAAATTGGCAAGAGCATCCTCAAAGTATCTTATTAACTGACTCGATTACACCTGTCCTCAAACAATTACATCCTGATGGCCAATATTGCATCGGTCAGGACTTAGGTATTTACTGGCGGTTAACTGAACCTCTAGAAGAAGTATAATATTCTGCTAGGAATTATAAATCGAAAATGGCTGGTGTAAAATTATCATCTATGGCTTAATTTGTTTAGGCACAGATTTTACTGCTACCAGGTGCGATCGCGATGACAAATAGACCTCCTTCCGAACCTGAGTCATCTCAAAGAAATGCCCTTGGCTTTGATGAATTTATAGCCATTCTGGTTGCCTTCACCACTATTGGAGCAATTCTTTTTTGGTCATTGTCCCGCAGAGATTCTAGTTGGAATTTCAACAGTTTGCTCTCACCTTCTTCCACTCCTTCTGGTAGCGTTCAACCAAATCAAGTATTGCCTTCTCCTACTCCTAAAGTCGAACCAAATGCAGCCGCCAAATTCGACTCATCTCCACCTGCGGCTATTGAACCCAAGACACCTTCATTGCCGAATAATACCGCAACTCCTTCCCCTGAAGTGTTACCATCTGCTGAGGTAAGGCCGAATATATCTCCACAACCACAGATACCTGTATCCTCTTCATTAGGGTTTGAGTCATCAATTAGATCGGCAGCCTTGCCTTTAGTAACTCCAGCAAAACCAAAATCAATTATTCCGCCGCCAATTGCATTTAATGATGTGCCTAATAACTTCTGGGGTCGGCGTTTTATAGATGTTCTTTCTTCTCGTGGTATTCTTAAGGGATTTCCTGATTATTCTTTTAGACCAAATCAGCCTGTAAATCGTGCTGAATTTGCTGCCATCTTGCAAAAAGCTTTTAATCAAGAATTGTCTAAGAATGCGATCGCATTTCAAGATGTACCAGCAACATTCTGGGCAAATCCAGCAATTAACCAAGCCATCAGTAGCGGATTTCTCAAAGGCTACCCGAAAAACACCTTCAAGCCACAAGAAAATATTTCAAGAGTACAGGTTTTAGTTGCCCTTGCTAGTGGGTTGAATTTGAAAACACCTACTTCGGCGAATCAGATTTTAGGTATTTATAAAGATGCTAAAGATATTCCGCCATATGCTAGGGCTAAAATAGCTGCTGCTACAGCTAATGGACTTGTGGTTAACTATCCAAACACAGAAGTCCTTGCTCCTAATAAAGTAGCGACTCGTGGTGAAGTGGCGGCGATGATTCATCAAGCTTTAGTCAAACAAGGCAGATTAAAGGGAATTTCATCTGAAAACATAGTGCGTTCGCCAAATATATCTCCACAGCCATCACGCACTCCAAAACAGAAGCCAAAGGTTAACTTATCAGCAGGCGGTTCATCTCAATAAACAGAAGTCACGTCGCTTCTCTACGAGACGCTGCGCGAATGCTCCGAATTCAAAATTCAAAATTCAAAATTAATGATCCCCATAAATTCAGTTGCTTGTATCTTTTACATTGTCGGTCATAATTCAGAATTTTGAAAAAATTCGATCCCCGTTTTTGAGAAATCAAAAAGCTCAGTTTTACTTATACTAATTCCAACAATATTTGCAACACATTAACGATTTTTAGGGTAGGACAGCAGTACTACCCTACCCAATGTATTTGTCGCATTCTTTTTTCAAATTGGTATTAGATAAAAACTTCTCCTATGAAAGACGCTACGCAAAGCCTAATCGCGACGGATGGGTGGATACTCTTAATCAGGCGTGATTTTGAATTAAAGCATTGGCCTAGCGTCTTTGCAGGAGAAGCAATAGTTCAGATATTAAGCTTCTGGAACTTGTTTACCAACAACTTGTGATTTAAGAGTAGTGATTTCAGTAGTTAACTCTTTTCTAGTTGAGGCTTTTAGTAAATAGCGGTAAACAAACCAAGCAGAATAGCCAATACCAATCAACTCAAAAGTAGGAGCCACCAAGGGAATATCATTTAGAGCATCTAATACTGCCAAGAGTACTTTAACCCCAACAATTGCTCCCACAATTAGACCAACGCTAACCAAGGGCTGCTTATATTGGTTAAAGAAGTTTCCTACATATTCAGGCAATGATGCTAAAAAGCTAGAAATTTGCTCTCCATATTTTAGCCATTCATCTTGGGGTTGCGCGGGAGGCTGGAGTTTGGTAATGGTTCCCGTTTGGCTATTGATTTCTGGCACTGTAGCCTCTTTGGATGTGGTTTCCGTAAATTCTTGTTCTGGCATTTTCACTCCCAATAAATTTGACTGTTGAGTTTTTCTAATTTGGATAATTACAACCAAAAGCCTGTTGATTAGGTAATGTACGAGTCCATTACTACAATTTGGTCAAGAGCAGAAAACGGTTTTAGTATCCTATAACCATAATTGCCCGTAACATCGACTGCATCAACTACAAGGTAGAAAATCAGTAGGAGCATATAACTCACAAGGCAGCATAATGTATTATAATCAGCCTCCTGAGTTGTATTTTTTGTCATCAACTGAAATCCTCAGGTTGTAGATTATCCGATTTCGTGTCATTTGCCCATAATCGTACTAAATCTAGGTACAAATCATGCAAAAAATAATCCACCTCTCATTTATATAAGCTTAAAAGCCGATTTTATCCGATATTAAAGCTATCTTAAGGCGGGATGGTTAATAAACGTGTTGGTATTGATATTAATACGTAATATCAGTTTTTCTGTGTTCGCATATACTAGACGTTAAAACGATTTTATGATAAAAGAACTCAGGATTAGATACTGGCTATTGGTTACTGGGAAATCTTCCTAGTCCCTAGTCCCCAGTCCCCAGCATAAGCTTATCCTAATTAATTGGTAACTAATGATTTGCTCTTGCTATAAAAGAGGATAATCTAGATGTTAACCACCAGTTGAAGTGTTTGTACAAGCTAGACTGATTTGGTGATGTTTGCGGGAAGGCAAGGAGGTTTGAGAAATGCCGACTCAAAAGCCAACCCCTATCGACAGCAGTTCAGAAAACAAAAAAGTGTCAGCGTCAGAGCCATCAACAGACGAACTCCCGACCATAGAATTTCCCTCGCGAGGGAAACTCAAAGCCAGTTCTTGGCGCATCCATCAAAAAATTGGCTATGGCTACTTTGTAGCTATTGGAATTGGCTTTTTTGGTTCGCTGACTGGGTTGGTAATTGCCAACTATTACCGTGGAAGGGAAGTCAGGCAATTTAATCAAGCCCACGAACAAGGACAACTACTGAGTAATTATAAGGATGCAGTAGTCGGGGCACAATTGCATAGTTCCAACTTAGTTGCTGTGTTGGAAGATTCACAAAGGTTGCAAAGCAAAAAAGCTGATTTTCTCAAAAGTTTTGAAAAAGCTAAGCAACTAGAGTCAGAAATTAACGGATTTATCGACAGTAAACCTCACAGACTAGCCGCAACAAGTTCTACTTTACAGACTTTATTGCAGGATTATAAAACTAATTTAAATGCTTACGTTGACCAAATAGAAGCAGTTTTAAACAAAATTGACTCCCAGCCAGTACAGGCTCAAGAAATTTCCTCGGCCCGATCGCAGTTATTAGCTATTATGCGTAGTTATACAGCCATACGGCTAGATCAGCTTTCGCAAAACTTGACTAATATCTTGCAAACTGCTGAATATCAAGAGCAAGAACGGCAAAAATCAGTTGAACAGGCAAGAATAGTTGAGCGATTTATAGTGATTGCGAGTATGCTGGTTTCCGTGGCGATCGCAGTTATTGTAGCTTGGCGGACTAGTCGAGCGATCGCTGAGCCGGTAATTGTTGTCACCCAAGTGGCTGAACAAGTGGCGAGGAAATCTAATTTTGATTTGCGAGCTCCCATCACCACTGAAGATGAAATTGGCCTACTCGCCAAATCTCTGAATCGTTTGATTGAGGCAGTTTCTGAGCGAACTAGAGAATTACAACAAGCTAAAGAATTAGCTGAAGCTGCTAGCAAGGCAAAAAGCATATTTTTGGCAAACGTCAGCCACGAGTTACGCACACCATTAAATGCTGTGATTGGCTTGAGCCAACTTCTAGAAGACGACGCAACCGATCTTGGTTTATCGGCTGACTTTATCACAGACTTAGAAACAATTAACTCTGCTGGCAAACATCTACTGCACTTGATTAATGAAATCCTCGACTTGTCAAAAATTGAAGCGGGGAAAATGACTCTTTACCCAGAGACATTCGAGATTGCAACGCTGATTCATAACGTCGTCCTCACAGTTAAACCAACTATAGAAAAAAATGCCAATGCCTTAGAAGTGGATTTGGATGAGCAACTTGGCACTATGTACGCCGATCAAACTCGGATGCGTCAAGTGTTATTAAATTTACTTAGTAATGCAGGTAAATTCACGACAAACGGCAAGGTAACTCTGACAGTCAAAAGAGAAAAGGACGATTTTAGACCAGAAGCTCCTTTAGGGAGCATTACTTTTACTGTCACTGATACAGGCATAGGTATGTCTCACCGTCAACAGCAGCAGTTATTTCAACCTTTTACACAAGGGGATACATCAACTACAAAAAGATACGGCGGTACAGGACTGGGTTTGGCAATTAGCCGTCACTTTTGCCAAATGATGGGTGGTGAAATTATTGTCAACAGTCAGCCAGGAGTTGGTTCTACTTTTACTATTCGTTTGCCAATGACTGTGCAGGATTAACAATTCAAAATTCAAAATTAAAGCTATTAAATTAGCAAAATGTCAGTAGCAATGGCAAATATGGTTGCTATGACACTTGTGAGCAAGTCATAAGTGTTACACCGTAATACTTATTTGGGAATACTTTTATTTATAGGAGTGACAAGGAAGGCGATCGCGCTAACACTTTTAATTCAAATGTACTACATGACCTTAGAATCACTCCCATTCTACGAAAAAAATTGTATCAATACTCACTAATCTACCAGGAGCAAACAAGATGGGATTCACTGAAGATATTGCTAAGGTGTCTGAACAAGTGCGTAAGCGAGCTGACCAAGTTGTTGGCGAAGAGCCTACTAAAATGGCACTAATTGTTCCTTTTTTGAGTGCTATTGGCTACGATGTCTATGATCCTAGTGAAGTAATCCCCGAATATGTAGCGGATTTTGCTACTAAAAAAGCAGGACAGTTTGAAAAGGTAGATTACGCCTTAGCTATTAACAATAATATAGTTATGCTCGTAGAAGCAAAAGCCCGTGGTCAAAAAGCTGAAGCACACGATGGGCAATTAAGAAAATATTTTAATGCTCTTGTAACAACAAAAGTAGCTGTGGTCACTAATGGAATCGAGTACCGTTTTTTCACCGATCTGCGTGATAAAAATGTCATGGACAAAGAGCCATTTTTTACTTTTAATATCCTAGAATATGATTCCAAAGATATTGATAACCTCAAATTTTTTCACCGTGATAATTTTGAGGTGACAGCTATTACCAACCATGCTGAAGAAATGGTTTATGTAAAAGGCATGACTCATCTAGTAGGAAATCTTTTACGTTCTCCTTCTGAAGAATTTGTTCGCTTTTTACTGACTGAACTAGGTACAGTTGCTCCTAGTTATGAAATTCAAGGTCGAATTACTGGTAAAGTAATTGATAAATTTAAACCAATTGTTAAAAAATCGATTCAGGAAAGTTTAGTAGAGTTAATGACCCGTTCTTTGAGCCAAGAAATAGCTCAACCCGTCGAAGTTGAAGTAGAACTAGAAATTGAAGAAGAGGAACAACCCCAAGATCCTCAAGAATCGAAGATAGTAACCACGGCTGAAGAAATCGAAGCATTTGAAAAAATAAAATCAATTACGCAAACTTCAAAGAGTTATAGTTTTGAACTTAAATACAAGGATACTGCTTCGTACTTTGGCATCAATCTTGGCAAAAGTACCTGGTGGTTTCTGCGATTGTATTTGTCTTCGCAGAAAAAAAGTTTTATTACTCGGTTAAGTGTAGATGAAGTTAAATGTCTAGCTCCAAATTTTGAAGTACAGGAAGTAACTGCCTCACTGGGAGATGCAGCATCAAAAGTAATTATTTCGTCAGTCAATGATTTTGAGAAGCTTACATCACTGATTCTCAGATGTTATGAAGCAGAAGCAGCTAAGCATCAAGTATTTACAACAAATGTAATCCGGATGGAAAAATCAGCATAACTCAAAATATTTACTGCAAAATCAAATCCGATTTTCGCCTGCTAGCAAAAGAGCGATCGCAACGCTAATCCCCTATAAACTCAGCGAAGGATTAAATACAAACAGGTAAGAATAAAAAAAGTGGTTCTGCAATCAACAGAACCACTAAAGCTTTCACAAAACTGTGATAACTTAACGAGCTACGCCTTGAGCAGAAGCAGCATCAATGGGTTTCATCAAGTACAGCCGTAACAACTGCCAGCCAGTGGAGACGAGAATTGGCAGTTTTTGGAAGAATTGCAGGAATTTGGGAGTATTAGAGTTAGCGATCGCACTCAGCTTATCGTTATTGTTTACACAAATGTCCAACCGTTCATAAAACTCTGGATTTTCGACATCCAGCATCAGTGGGAATACTCTACCTGCTGTCTCATTTGTCTTCTTAATTACATAGATGTCGTATTCTCGCGCATCCAGCCCAAGGGTGGCATAAAAGTCCTTGCGTTGGATGTCATTGAGATACATTGTTGCAAACACTGACAACAAGAAGAACCGACTCCAAAGCCTTGCCTTCCAATCATTCAGCATTTGCGGTTGGGATTTCATTATGGCATCGAAGAAATCACCGTGACGGTTTTCATCTTGACACCAGTTTTCAAAGAACCGGAAAATCGGATAAATCCGGTCTTCGGGATGTGCTTCTAAATGACGATAAATGGTGATATAGCGCCAGTAACCAATCTTCTCAGAAAGATAAGTTGCGTAGAAGATAAATTTTGGCTTAAAGAAGGTATAATTGCGGCTCTTAGTCAAAAACCCTAAATCTAGGGACAGATTAAAGTCCGACATGGCTTTATTCAAAAAGCCAGCGTGACGTGCTTCATCCCGTGACATCAGGTTAAAGCACTCCGCCAAGACGGGGCTTTTGTCTTTCAAGCGACGGCCGAGTTCTTTATACAGCAAAAATCCAGAAAACTCTGCTGTACAGGAACGTTCTAGAAATTCAACAAACAACCGACGAGTGTCTCCATCAATATGATCCCAGGATTGTTCAAACTCGGCATCCCGAACAAAGTGATGGCGGTTGTAGTCAGCGCGAAATTCTTCGAGAATGGCTATTAATTCGTCTTCGTTGACGGAAATATCCATCCGCGCCATTTCATCAAAATCGGTGGTATAAAACCGAGGTGTTAACAGGGTTTCTTTCGCGGGAACTTTAATTCCTGGCCGTATTTCTTCAAAGCCTGGTTTTTTGAGGGAATCTACCATGTCTCGATCGCAATGAGTGTCTTTATTATCTTGAGTACACCAGAAAGGCAACGTTAACGGTTGACTGTTGACTGTTGATTGTTGACAGGGGCTAGTGCGTTTCTCTGGTTTCCAGAGTAGAAGCAACTGGCTCTCATCAGTCAAAAGTTAACGGTGTCGGGGCGTCTTTCATCCCATCCTAAAAGAGAATGGGTTTTACTGACGCTTTTTTATATGTTCTGGTAACACTCAACAGCCGACAAATAATTCATTTGTATAAAGTTCAGTCTACCAAGGCGCGGGGGAGAAACAAGTAAGCAAAACATTAAGAGTTGCAACAATAATTCAACTTTTGCGGAATCGACAATGGGCGATTGGTAGTCAAATTAACATCGGCAACCTAAGATCTTGCATCTAGTCTCCAGATTAGAAATTGCCGTTCATACCGCACACAAACTCTTTTTGGCTCTGCAAAGCCAAGCGATTTCAAACCTACGGAGGTGGATTTTCTGGGTATAGTCCAGGGTGTTAGCGTTCAGTTTCTCGACTGCAAACAAGTGACGCGATTGGAGTCGGTTGGTACGATCGCAGTCATTTTCTGTCGTTCTGACTACAATAAATAAAGCGGCCTTATCAATAAGTTGCTCATCTTGAAATTAATAATCTATGACTGGCAAGATTACTAAATACTTCTAATGACTTTACTCCGTAGCTCGCACCATTATTAATAACTGTAGACAAGGCACTTTCCATAACATAAAAATCAGGGTTTAAGCGGATACTCAGCAGTGCCAAACTAGAAAAATTCTCATCAAATAACTGGTGCAAGATATTAACTCAGCTATCCATACTGTTCTCAAATAAAACAGTATGAGACATCGATTTTAGACAACAAGAGCAAATCCAAAGGGTTGACAACAAGATGAATCCTGAAAATAATCAGCATAAAGACCGACTTCTTGTTTCTTACATCTTGTGTGGAGTCGGATTTTTTGGCTTAGGGGGACTACACCGCTTATACAATGGCAAGATCGGGACGGGATTGTTATGGCTGTGTACTTTTGGTTTATTTTACATAGGGCAGGCTGTGGATTTGCTTCTTGTCCCCAGTATGGTTGACGAATACGAGAGCAACCTGAGACTAAAAGCAGGTGTATCCCCATTTGGTGTACCTTTAAATCAGCCTACGGCGATCGCTACTCAAGTTCACCCCCCAACTGGTAATCAACTGATGATTAAACTCATTGAAGTGGCGGAAAGCAGGGGTGGTAGTCTCACTGTCACCCAAGGGGTAAAAGGCACGGGAGCTAGCTTCGCTGAAGTAGAAAAAGCTCTCAAAGAAATGTATAAATCAGGTTATGTAAAAATTGATAACGACCCCATTACTGGAGCCGTTACTTATCATTTTCACGAACTTTAATTGTTCTTTGTCATTAGTCATTTGTCCTTTGTCCTTTGTCATTAGTCACTTGTCTGAAATGCTAATGACCAATGACCAATGACCAATGACCAATGACTAATGACTAATTTCTACCTAGCCACTTTTGACCGTTTAAACGCTGCACTAGACCATATACCAATAGGTCTAATGTAATTTTGCGCTCATCAATTAAGAATGATTCAAGAGTACTGGGTTTTTTGCCTTCATTACAAGAAAAACCCTTTTTCCCTTGAATATCTTCTTCAGGAAAATACAAATTAAAATTGTACAGACCGTTTTGCAAACTGCCGATAACTTGCCAGGATTCTTCAGCGGATTCAAAGCCTTTGATTGGAACTTTTTGCTTAGCAAAAGCCACTTTTAAATCTTGGACACCTTGCTGAGCGATCGCTTTTTGTAAAGCTGGCAAGTAGTCTTGCTCAATAAACTCTACAAATGGTTTATCTTCAACAGATGGGGCTTTTTCCTTCTTAGCTTTTGCGGCGGCAGGTTTTTCTTCTCCTGCGGCGGCGGGTTTTTCTCGCTTCGGTGATGCCGCAGCAGGTTTAGCAGCATTGGGGTTATCTTCCGGGTTTGCGGCTTTAGGATCTGGCGCGTTGGCAGTAGGGATGTCTGTCGCTTCGGGTGAGTTTGTACTAGGAGCATTTTCTTCAGCGACACTGGGAGCCTGCTTGTCAACAGTGCTGGGAGCTACCTCTCCCGCTTCATTGTGATTGGGTTCTTCTGCCATTACTCAGGTCAATCCTTTAATCTTGCTTGATTGAGCGATCGCTCACCTTGAGATATCGGGTATTTTCATTTTGACATACTAGTGCAGCTGTGAAGAGTGGGGAGTGGGGAGATGGGGAGACAAATCAATTCAAAATTCAAAATTCAAAATTCAAGAACTTTTGCCTTCTGCCTTCTGCCTTCTGCCTTCTGCCTTCTGCCTCCAATGCCCAATGCCCATGCCCTTAAATCCCTTTAAACCCCATATTAGTTTCTACCTGTTGTTGTGTTTGCATGGAATTGACTTTGGCGGAGGCCAGTTTGCTATGAGTTTTACGCCTAATGCCAAGCTGGCTCAGGGATATGCCTAATAAAATCAAGCTACCGCCAATATATTGAGCTAAGGTGGGTACTTCGCCTAAAATTAGATAGGCTGCTAGGATGCCTGCAATTGGGCTAAATGAGCCAATTAAGGAAGCCATAGATACGGTGGAAGTTTTTAGGCCTTTAATCCAGAATGACTGACCCACCACTACAATCAATCCACCATATAAAAACATCCACTGCCAAAGAAATGGCGAGAGTACATCAGCAAAATGATCCCTGCCATAAAGTATTAAAGCAAGAAAGAAAAAGATTACAGTTCCTAGTGCAGTCCGAAAGATACTATAGATTCCCAAAGGAACTTGCGAAAGGTATTTCTTACCAATAATCGTAGAAGCCGATATAGCTACCGATCCTGCTACTGCCAAAAGTTCTCCTATACCTAAACTCAAACCTCCCATATTCATCATCGCTTCTTGTGGGGGTTGGAGAATAATAGTTAGGATAACGCCAACAAAGGCTGCGATCGCTCCTGCAATTTCCCAAAGATGTACCCGTTCGCTCAATAACCAAATCGATAAAACCAGAGTCAACGGTGGTTCCAAGCGCCCAACTAAGATAATATTGTTCACCCCCGTCAGTGCTAGTGCTTGAAAAATTAAGCCAGGGGCGAGCGCTCCTGATAAGATAGCTACTGCTGTTAGACTGACCCAATCCTTCTTAGAAAGCTGCTTCAAAGTCGTTTTGTTCCACTGTCGCCCATAAATTACAATTAGAAGTATCAAGGCACACAGGTTGCCTACGAACAAAACATTACACAAAGAAATCGGATTGCGATTGCCCATAAAATGTTGGGCACCAATTTCTGTAAGCTTGCGGGTGACTGCGCTAGATGCTCCAAAAATTAGCATTGCTAGCCAGAGATATGTTTGTCCGGAAATTGTTTTAGGGATGAGGCGAAGTAGTCTTTTGGGTCTAGTCACAATAACATCACCGCAATCAAAGCATTGTTCAGGAATTTGCTTGATTCAAGTTCAGAATGTGGTTTTGCTGAAAAAATACTTAAATAAGCTGTGATTTAAGACTACCATTATTCCCTGAAAAAATGCTGAGAATTAACTAAATTTTCTTCAGTCAGAAATTCATGAAAATACTGCTTTAGTTTCAGTTCGGCTTCAGTCCCAACTGGGATGCTTTGGTTGTTCTAGATAAATCAAACCTCAGGAGCAACAAATGAAACTGAAACTTGCCCCCCTACTTACAAGTGTAGCCTTAGCCGGTTTTTTCACAGTTTGGGATGTACCAATAAAGGCGATCAATCCTTCATTAGTTCAAGCATCAGCAGCCGAGGAATTCTCTATTTCACAAAAACTAGACTTGCTTACTAAGAGTAAAGGTCAATTTGGTAGTGGCGATCAACTGCGTCGTTTCTTTTTTGGTGATTTAGAGCCAATTGGTATCCAACCAGGTGGAGCAGGCTATGTAGTTAATCTTTACAACAAAGCTAATGATGTTACATTTTCTTATTGTTCAACTTATGATGTAATTGTCGCCCTTAAGAAAGGTAAGGTGACGAAGTTCGAGCCTAATGAAGTGAAGTAAGTTAAGAAGCAATCGCCTGCAAAAATTAAATTATTTATTAACAATAACCCCGACTTTTTTGAAAAGTTGGGGTTCTGTGGTTTTCAATTCTAGCCTTGGTATTGTTTTACTGTAGTGCTAATAACATCATTTAGTTTTAGCTCTAGAATTGTTGTATAAATTTACATTTAACTTAAGTAAAATTTCATAATTTAGTTGTATACAAATAACATAAATTTTTAGTAAAATCTTTTCATCTTAACCTAAATTAGGGAGTTGCTACTTACAGTTATTTTTAGATAAATGCCTCAGATTCTGAATTCTTATTTTTTAAATTTTTTTTCTAAGTCATGCAATACGCATCCATGAGCAAAACCAGTGATGATGAAGCATTTTTACATAATCAAACTTGGCAGCGCGAGCGACAAATCATAGCACGTTTGTCTTCTTTAAACTATCGAACTGGTGAACTGGGAAGCTATTTGCATAACATTGCTTGCGGAGTCAGCGAATTAATTAGAGTAGATTGGACAGTTGTTACTTTTTGTCAAGAGGGATTTGAAACTGTTCTAGCCAGTAGTTTGGAAATGGCGGAAGATGCGCCGCGTGTTTATGCTTTGCATGGTCGGTTAATTGCGACAGTTTTGCAAATTGGGCGTACATTAGCAGTTAAAGATGCTGTGGCTAATCCAGAGTATGGCAAACCTGCGCCTGGTTATCGAGCATATTTGGGGATACCGTTGCAAACTTCCCAAGGGCAAGTATTTGGTACTATTTGTTCTTTTCATCGTCAGCCAAGGGAGTTTTCTGGTGATGAAATCCAAATTGTGGAATTATTTGCAGAACGAGCAGCTACAGCGATCGACCACTATTATCTCTATCAGCAACAGTGTCAATTTAATCATATCTTGGAGGCTGAAGTAGAAAAACGCGCGGCAGAATTACGAGGAGCCCAAGCCAAATTAGTAGAACAAGAACGACTGGCAGCTATTGGTGAATTTACTGCTATTATTGTCCATGAAATTCGTAATCCCTTGACTACAATGCTTATGGGATTAAAGTATTTCCGAAAAACGATTCTTACTGAGGCTGCTCAAGAAAGATTAGCATTAGCACTGAGCGAAGCTAGTCGTCTAGAACGTCTATTGAGTAAAATTTTCCTCTACGCTAAACCCCAAGTTTTACAGCTTTTTGAATTGGACGTAAATGAATTCATTGGCGAGTTACTTTTACCCATGCGTGAAATGCCAGAAGCTGTAGAACGACAAATTGAATTCATTCCAGCGTCGTCTACGGTAAAAATTTTGGGGGATAAAGATAAACTTAAACAAGTATTTATTAATATTGTTCGTAATGCTTGTGAGGCAGTAGAATCAGGAGATGTTATTAAATGGACAGTAGATTTTTCTCAAACAGATAAAGTTTGTATTCATGTCCAAAATAATGGCGAACCAATTCCATCAGAAGTTATTGCTAAGCTTGCTACGCCATTTTTCTCTACAAAACCTTGTGGCACTGGACTAGGGCTTGCTATTACCAAACGTATAGTAAATGCCCATAATGGGGAACTATTAATCTCTTCTCAACTATTAACAGGAACTACTGTGACTGTTCAGTTACCTGTAATAAACGTGAGTTCGACGGTTTGATTTGGGCACAAAAAAGCTGAGACTGGAATTAAACGAAAAATACGCATGGTGTCTGTTACCTGATTTTTCTAAGGTGGCGATCGCTGCTAGCCAAGTGTCAGGATGTCGCGTTTTGTGGGTAATTTTGCACCTATTTCGTAATATTCCCAGCTAGGGGTAAGGTATGGAAGAGGTTATCATACCGTCTGCTAAAGCAGTGAATATAAGTAGGTAGACATAATTAAATGTAAGATTGGAGCTTTGTTCGTAGTCAGCGATTTATCGCTCTTAACAGACGTTTTAAGGACTAAAGTCCATACTACGAACTTTAGTTTAATTGAGTCCTTCTACTTACCATTAAAATTTCTAACACTGCAAAACTGAAGTATCACTAGTGGCGATACCATTACAAACTAAGCAGTTTTTTGATAGAGACTGCGCCAGAAAATAGCAGAGGTTAGAGCAATGGATGAGCGTCATCGTTACTTACAAATCGCTCTGATTATTGTGGGAATTGCCTTTTTACTTATTTATCCGCTGACGAAAATCTGGGCATCAGGCTGGTTATGGCAACCTGGTCAGTACGAATATGAACAAATGATCGTTGGTGTTTATGCAACGCTTGGTGTCTTTTTGCTGTTGGCTTCTCGACAACCAGAAGCGAACATCAGTTTAATCTGGTTCACTGTTTGGTCAAGTTTAGTTCACGGCCTAATTATGGCGGTACACGCAGTAATCGATCCTGCTGAACGTGGACACCTCTTTGGTGATGTTCCAGCATTGTTATTAGTGGCAATTGTCCTTGCTTTCCTTACGCCGCGCAAAGTGGTGTCTAGTGTAAGGGAATAGTTAAACTGCCCCAAAGGTTCATTTACCGTGAAAAATATACTGGTTCTGCCCAGCAGTTAATAATACTTAATCAATCTCGCTGTTTGTAATCCAGGGTGGTCATCTATTTGGTGGGGTACAAAATGTTGCATTGGTGTCAACTTAAGCTCAAACGCTTAGCTGACATACCTTATTAAAGCTAAAAGGATGAAACAGAACAGCAGAAAAACAAGGAAGACAAGAAAGTAATTTTTTTCCATCTTCCTTGTCTTTCTTCAGTTGCTTAAATTTGATTAATCGCTAACTAGCACAATTCTAGGTAAAGATAGGGCTTGATTTTCATCCAAGTTGCCAGCGCTAATTTTATCTGCTCCTATTTGTTGCAATGTCTTCAACAATGCTACGCTTTGACTCAATAGTTCATCTACATCAATACCGCCGTAACTAGATGGGTAACGCCGCAGGCGATTGCTGCCTTCTCCCAGCAGAATTACCGCACCTCGCCAGTTACGATTTTCCAGATGATACAGTGCCACAGCAATTTGCAGAATGCCTTGATAAAAGCTTTTTTCTGGTTCGCTGGCTTCAATCCACAAAGCCTCTAAAGTGTCATGGCAGGCGTAAAACTGACCAGAATTGAATTGTTCTATGCCTTGCCAAAACTCTTGGGGCATGGTTTCGCTCATCCCATACTGTCTCGCACTTCTTTAATTGTTTCCAGAGAGATTTCTTGTTTGTCTCCAGCAAACTCATTGTCAGGGGTGAGGAACAACATGCAGTGACATTCTTTGCGTTCTCTCATTGGTACGCAGGGACAGTTCCAATATGTGGCGTGAACTTCAGCTTCTTTATCTTCGTAATGGCGACAGGGACATAAAGGCGCACCCAGCTCGTCTTTATGTTTGGCTAGTCCTTCAATCACCACTGCGGTAACAGAAGGTTCAGAACAGAAGTATGTTCCAGTACGCTTGGCGTATTGTTCAGAAAAATGCCGCATTGCCTCTAGGCTTTTATCGCTGGATTTTGTGTTAACTTCTGATGTGATCATGTTGATCGGGCGCTCATAATTTAAATATTTCTTTGCATTGTACCTCAGCCGCAGTAGGGGATTACTGGGTGTATTTCCCCAACCTTAGCCGCTGAGATTGTTTTACTTTTGCTAAAGGCTGATATATCTGGTGTGTTGCGATCGCAGACAATCTGGGAAATCAAAGAAATTTAACTTCTAAGCTAATCAAATTAATGTTTTTTGCAGTTGGGGTTGTAATGGGCGATCGCTTTGCAAAACTATACCAGGATGCTCCCAATTGATAACTTCTGGTTCTGCTGGCGAGGAAATATTCTGCCACAAAACCCAACGACTACCTTGAGGCAAAGTAGCAAGGCTGTGGGAGTTTTGAGTCAACCAAATCAAAGGATGGCTTTTGGGAACTGCTGTGCTGGTATCTTCTTGGGTAGTCGTTGCTGCTAGGGTTTCTAAAACAAAACGCTCACCTTTAATTAAACCTGTGGATGCTGTCCACAGTTGCACCTGTAGTTGCTGTTTTTGTGCATAAAAATACAATGAGGCTGCGGCGATTACTGCTTGTTCAAAGTCTTCTTCTTGCCAATTGCTAGCACTGTCAAGGGCAATAACTATCTCTTGTCCCCCAGTCACCATTTCTAACTCCCGCACCCGTAACTCTCCGTAACGGGCGCTAGTCCGCCAGTGAATCAGACGGGTAGGATCTCCGACGCGGTAAGGACGTAGCGATCGCACTAGTCCGGTTGTCGCTGTCTGCAAAGGTTTACCACGAGAATCGCTTCTTTTGCTTTCTTCTTGCCCCATTTCATCCACTAGGGGGCAGGTAGCTAAGGGTAATACTGTCGGATAAACGATCGCTACAGCAGCACAATCACGCTGACGACGACACCAGAACAACCCCAAAGGCGCACCAGAACCAAGTTCCACTGTGTGCCAGCGATAAACGCCCCGACGCTCGGTAGGGTGATAATATACCCAACGGTAGTTACCTTGACTAGGAATTGTCTCAATCGCCTTTTGTACTGGTTTGCCCAAGACGAAAGGCAGCGTATCCTCGACTTGCAACAAGCTTACAGGCTGCTGTGTCTGATTGCAGATTTCTAACTCTATCGTCAATTCATTACCTGCTGACACAGGCTGAATGGGGCGGCGGGTGACGGATAGATTTGTGAGCGATCGTGGCGGTAAGATGGCCGCTACAGCTAAAAGGGCAAAACTGATGCCGCTAATGGCGTACAGCCAACCAGCCATCGTATTGATACCTGCGCCAAAAAAACAAATAGCCGTAGCCGCTAGTACCCAACCGCCGTATGCAGGGGCACTGGCGCGGGTTTCTAAGAAATTGGTGATGGGTTTGATGATTTTCATAGTTTCTTTTTTAACCCAACACCACCCGAAATTCACAGTCTTTTAGAAGCTTGTGAATCGTTTAGCGATGTCTACGACGGGCTACGTCTACGCGCAGGTTGGTCTAGCAAGCATTCTTGTCTGGCTCCATCTATAACTTTCTAAGAGCCAGGATAACTGTATATGATTAAATTATGAAATGTTAGGTAGAAGGTAAAAATATGACAATTACTACCAACTTAAAAAAACTTTATGAAACTGATGATAGTTTATGGCTAGAACAAACTATTGAATTATTAAAAGAAAAACAGTTTAGCCAACTTGATTTAGAAAACTTAATTGAGGAATTAATCAATTTGGGTAAAAGAGATTTAGCTAAAGTAAAAAGTCTGTTAAGGCAAATCATTATTCATATATTATTAATACAATATTGGCAGATAGAATATGAAAGAAACTATCGTCATTGGCTTGGAGAAATTAAAACTTTCAGATATGACTTAAATAATCATCTAACCACGAATTTAATGAATAAATTACAGGATGATTTAGAGAATATTTATCAAAGTGCAGTTGATTTTGTGCAAGTTAAAACCGATTTAAAAACTTTTCCAGAAAAATGTCCTTACACTCTTGCACAATTATTGGATGATAGTTATTTGCCTTAAATATATCAGTCTTATCTGATTTTTGTGAAATTAAAACAGCGAGACAATGGCATTGTAATTTTATGTTGCTAAAAAAGCGATATCTACGAAGGGCTACGGCTACGCAATGTCACCAATAGTCGTGAAAATTACATCTTTGAATACTATCAATTTTTCCGCTGTAACCAAGCAAAAACTTCATCAACAGAGAGTGTCAAATTCATATCTTCTAACACTGGTAATATATCTTGCCCTGCTAACAAATCTGGCAAACAATTTGGCTGATAAACTAAAACACAGCGTTCACTTGGGTCGATTAACCATCCTAGCTGACTGCCATTTCTCAAACAATGTAAAATATTGCCAGTGACTTTAGTTTGACTTTGAGCAGGGGAAAGAATTTCTATTATCCAAGCAGGTGCAAAATTAATACCACTGCTAATAATTTCACCGTTTTCATCCACTGGTAGTTGATTTCTGGAGATAATAACTACATCAGGAACTACTGAACGATTACCGCAGGTACAGCGCAACTCTGGAAAGGCTTCGTAATTACTATCCAATACATCAATTACTGCAACTAAACGCTTTTGCAATAAGCTGTGTTTTCCTCCTGCCATTGGTCTTTGAATTGCCTCTCCATTAATATATTCCCAAGCTGGTGACTCCTCAATATATGGAAGTTTTAAGAAATCTTCTAGAGTCGTGCTTTCTGGAAGTTTAATTTTTCCTTGCGTCAACTCAATATTTTTCATAACACTTTGTAAGAAGTAGGAAAACTCTATATTATTAAATAATGGAACAGATATGGAAGATTAGCTAATGCAATTAGTAAGTCGAGAGCATATTGCGATCGCTCCTGATGTGCGGAGTGGAAAACCCTGCATTATCGGTACTCGCATTGCTGTAGAAGATGTGGCGGTGATGCATCTAAAGCTAGGGTATTCTTTGGTAGAGATTGCTGGTAAATATGACCTGTCACTAGCATCTGTTTATGCAGCGATGGCTTATTACTTCGATCGCCGAGACGAGATCGATCGCCGCACAGCCCAAGAGGATGAGTTAGTTGATGTACTGAAGCAAAATAATCCCTCGCGTCTGCAAGAGAAACTTAGACAGTTGAGGAATGAGTGAACGAATTCGCTTTCATCTGGATGAGAACGTCGATCCGGCGATCGCGCTTGGCTTGCGTCGTTATGGAATTGATGTCACAACAACCAATGATGTGGAATTACGCACTCAAAGTGATGAAATCCAGTTAGCGTTTATTCAGGAAACACAGCGAATACTGTTTACTCAAGATACAGATTTTTTGATTATTGCAAGTTCTAGATTCGACCATCCTGGTATTACCTACTGTAAGAAAGGAACTCGTTCAATTGGTGAAATCATTGAAACTTTGGTTTTAATTTATGAGGTGATGACACCTGAAGAGATGGTGGGACGTGTGGAGTTTTTGTGAAGGGGAAGCAACATCAACACGCTAGGTTGAAGCAAAGAAGTGTTGAGCGTAGCTTGCCGCCGTAGGCATTGCTTTGTGACTTTAACTCCAGCCGACAACTTTTATTTTGTTTGTTACAAAGTAGTGTTGGGCTACTGCCACTGACAACTTAGATTAATAATCTAAATGCATCATTGAACGCTTAATAGTGTGGAAAAGCATTATCTAGTTAAATTCAATAGAGTTTCACAAAAATCTGATTTACTGCAATTAGTTAATCCCGTTGTTAAATACTTAATTGAGAATTCCTTAAAGCCTGGGTACTCGTTTAAGAAAATACGGTAGAAAGTAGCCTGATCCCCAGAGAGAACATAATCTTCTATGCCACCTTGACCAACATAGTTAATCCAACGTGCCTGAAACCTTACTTCTAAGAAATATAGTGTTGAGTATTGCTTCCACTTTGGATCAAGATTATTCTCGTATTCGTATAAAGCATCTTGCCAAGTACCACTGGAAATTATAAATGTTGGAGAACGATATTTTATAGCCTTTTCAGCCATGTGGATCTTTTTAAGACTGAAGTAGAATCCTGCCGTTCCATCCGAAGACTTTGGCACATAGTATTCACCTAATTTATTTAATTGGACAAATATAAAACCATAATAAGTACGATGATGAGATGGAAATGGTGTTTTAGGCAGGGAATTTGCCGTGTAATTGTACCTTGTTTTTGAATTATCTATTAAATAACTTTCGAGTTGAGACAGGAAAAGTACTAGCTCAGATTTAGGCATTAATGGTGCTTGCCAATAGCGAATTTTGACACCTTGTTCACCAGATTCGTCAATAAGTTGGTCAAAGGAATTTTTTCGATGATGTTTAAAAAAACGAGTTTTTAAACATCCGGCTTGACCTATATAAGCTGTAGGCTCTTGATCTGTACCTACAAAATAAATACCTCCGTATGTGGGAAGCGATTTTTTGTCAATATATAAAGTCCAGGAAAGTTTAGTTACGTTAATAGATTTAGCAGTAGCAATAATTTTAGAGGGGTATACTTTCTGTTTCATTGTTTAATTTACAGCTAGCTATATTGCAAAGGATTTCAATCAGCCATTGCTATTTCTAGAATGCCCAAAATTTCCTCACGTATAACCCAATTCATTGCTATACATCCCAGATTCCGCAGGTGCGCTCGTAAATGCTGTATTTTTGAAAATGACCTAAATGCTGCATTTTAGAAGCATGACAGCATCACCATTAGATATCAGGGTACAGGATATTGACCACTGCGGCATAGTCGCAGGCATCTGTGATGAGATGAATCTAGTAGAACAAATTAATCTGCTATTGGGAACTCACGCTCAAGAAATTATCAGTGCAGGTCAAGTTGTAAAAGCAATGATTTTAAACGGATTAGGGTTCGTGAGTGCGCCATTATATTTGTTTGAAAAGTTTTTTGTTGGGAAAGC
>LWTK01000040.1 GCA_003326205.1 Nostoc sp. ATCC 43529 | reverse complement strand
ACAAGCTTCTACTCCTTGCTTACCTCAAGTGACATCTTCAAAACTGAGTAAATACAAGCATTTAGGCAAAGCTGGTACTACTGAACATATTGATGCTGTTATGTCTGTTTTCAGACGTTATGTTTGGGATGAGCTACAGAAAATAATTGATACCCTTGATAATTGTCTACTAGATATTAGTTCTGGTTCTGAGCAAGAGGAGGAAGATCCACAAGATTAAGTTCCCCCTTATTATTCGCGACGATTCGTCGCGAATAATTTTTCTTTCTTTATTTTTGCAAAATTGGGATGCTCCCAGCAATCCTCCATTTACGTTATTTAATTCTTCAGCATTTAATTCATTGAGGAAGCTTTCAGAATCTTGAAATAGTTCGGAACCAGCGGGACTTAAGTCGTGTAATTTTATGTTAGCCATGATGAGTTGACCTCCTAAATTTATGAAAGTAAATGAACTTATGAACTTTTTAGTTCATGTTTAAATACTGACATATTGATTTGAGTAAAACAACAAAAACACAATGCTTTATCGGGCACAACTAAAACCTTTATGTCATGTTTTATTTCTGTTAGCTATCCTATCCAGACCGAAAAAAACTGCTTGGAGATAATGCGCCATCCAAGCAGATTATCAGTTTCGGAAAAAGTCAGGTTATCTAACCATAAAATTCCTGGCTAAACAGAAGTTTAATCTCTCTTGTCTGCTCAGTTCCGCATTAATTAGCTCGTTGTGATGCATAAATATCAGTTATCATTCTCAAATTCTGTCTAAACATAGACAAAAGACAGTTCCGCTATGCAGAACTGTCTTTTAGGTAAAACTAAAAAATTATTGTGTGAATTATCTACAAAAGATTACAAAGGAATAGTCCAAGACACAGGCCAGCAATAAGTGAATGATTGCGTTCTAAAACCTCCTTGTACTCCCAATTCTGCATCTGTGAGTTCATTGAGAAAGCTTTCAGAATCTTGAAATAGTTCGGAGCCAGCGGGATTTAAGTCATGAATTTTGATAGTAGCCATAAGTTTTCATCCTCAAATATTATGTGAAGTATGAACAAAAAAAGACAGTTCCGCCAAGCAGAACCGTCTTTAAGTAAAACTCAAAAATTATAAAGCCCAAGTCCAAGTCCAAGAGTAAGTAACTGTTACAGTAACACTAATACTCACTGATGCTACTCTCATACCCCCATGTACTCCTAGTTCTTCATCTGTGAGTTCATTAAGAAAGCTTTCAGAATCTTGAAATAGGTCAGAACCAGCGGGACTTAAGTCATGAATTTTGATAGTAGCCATAAGTTTTCATCCTCAAAAAATAATGTGTGAATTATGAACAAAAAAGACAGTTTTACTAAATATGGCTGTCTTTAAAGTAAAAGTAAAAAATTACCAAGTCCAAGACCAAGAGTAAGTAACTGTTAAAGTAACGCTAATAGTAACAGTGACTGATTCTGCTGCTCTACCGCCATGTACTCCCAGTTCTGCATCTGTTAGCTCATTGAGAAAGCTTTCAGAATCTTGAAACAGTTCAGAACCAGCGGGACTTAAGTCGTGAATTTTGATAGTAGCCATGAAATTTCTCCTAGTTGAATAAAGTCAATTGAATGATGAACTTTTTAGTTCATGCTTAAATGTTGGCATAGTAATTAATAGATTAGCTAAGATAAGCAAGTAGTTTTTATTCCTTTAATACATCTTTTTTGTCATCTTTAGTTGTTTCTAATTTGCTAGTTAAATAAATCTGATGCTTCACATTTTTACATACAACACAACTATAGTGATTCTCATTTGAATTAGGTACATGGGTAGGGGCTTTACAGCTGTGCGCCCCTACGAGGATCTATTTTTTTTCTGTACCTCACCCATGTGGTAACCGCTATATATAAAAAATGGTGAAATAACATGGCTGTCATTTCACCTAAGCTGCAAGGATTTTTATGCTCAAAAACTTATTTGATAGATAACGCAATTTACTAGTTATCTACTGAAACTTGATAAAAGATAATAATTTATCTGCAATTATCTGTTTTCACAATTACCAAATCTAGAAACCAAACTGCTGCAAGTTATCAAATTGTGTTAGATAATACTTCAGTACGAGAGCTAGTTAGGCGGGTTAGTTCTGCTGCTGTGGTACCAAAAACGGTAGGGATAGATTGCTCTGGACGGCACAACAAACTTTTAGCAACTTGAAGCATAGAAATACCCATATTGCCGAAAGATTTTTGATACTGAATTATGGACTGAATTGCTTGAATCAATGCCAAACCGGAAAATTGCACAACTCGCTGAATAAAATCAGGATAGTGAACCAAAATTTCCGGAAACGACTCCAAATAAGCGCTAGTCAGAGCATAAATAGAAGGTTGCAAGGATTCCAGGGGAGTGGTAGCTAGGCGCAGAGATTCATCGATAGTCATCTCTTTACTAACAATTAAGCTATTGAGCCAAATTTGCAGATAACTGGCGATAATTGAACCTAGATCGAAAGCTGGATCTCCCCAAGACGATCGCTCCCAATCAATCAGTCGTACAATACTGTTTCCCGATACTTCGGCTTGCGGGAATGAATGCTCCCATTCGTGATGCAATAGAATGTTATTGAGCTTGAGGTCATTGTGTGTTATGCATCGCGGCGCAAAAGCTGTACTCAGTTCTCTAAGTGCTTGTCCCAAGCTATCATATCGCTGATAAAGGGCGAAAAATTTCAATCCATCAGCAGGTACTAAACCAAAAATTTCAGGGCTGATCTGCTCCAATTTCCGAATCAAAAGCAATACCAGATCGGATTTTATATTGTCGGAATTCTGAGAGAAGAAATCTTGATATTTTTGGCAATTGAAGGTTTCGCGATGGATTGTTGCTATACAACTACCAATAGCTGCTGCTATTGTTGGAGGGAACATATTGCCCTTCATATAGAAATCGTTTAAATCGCGATAATTATCTAGGTATTTAAAGACAATAATTGAATTTTTTCTATCAAAATCAAGTACTTCGGGCAAAAATGGCTTTGTGTAATTTAGTTCCGGAAATTTTTGTAATAACTCTTGAATTCGCCACTCATCTAAAAACTCACCTGCTGTTTTTCCATCGCGATCGCACCGTTCTTGCTTCACAAGAAGCTTACCACTGTCTGACAGGCTGAGTAATAAATTAAAATTTTTTGCAGGTATCGCCTCAATATTCGTGAGAGATTGCTCTGATTGAGTCAATAAGTCACGCTCAACTAAATAATCGAAAACATTGTTGGAGTTCAATATAAATGTCATACGCTATCAAATATGAATACTAAGCTTAAAGAGTGCAGTTTTCTCTAAAAGAAATCTTTTGTCTTCTACGATTTTAGGCAAAATGAAGATTGTAGACTCTATTGTTAAAATTTTTCCTTCGACACAACTAAAACTTTTATGTCCCAGTGAAGAGGACAAGGGGACTGGGGAGATGGGGAGATAAGGGAAAATTGCTGTCTCTATGAAAGCAAAAGCGATCGCAGCAATTCAAATTCTGAGCAGCAACTAAAACATTTATGCCCTGAAAACTTTTTTGTCTGGAGATGGCGGTGTCATTCTTCTCGATTCTCAACTTCTCGCCTGACAAACAAAGCCCGATAAACAGGTTCACCCTTGTTTTGAGTATATATTTCTCGTTCTGTGGGCACTGGTAGCGGGTTTTCGGCTAGCCATTCTTCTGTACCAACTTTCTGATAAGCTGGGTGAGCAGCAAAGCGATCGCGCATTTCCACTGCGATAAATTCCATATCTGATTGCAGAAATACAACTCCCCCAACTGCCAGATAATTAGCTAATTCTGCTACTAATTCTGGTTGGACTACACGACGTTTAGCATGGCGGGTTTTAAACCAAGGATCGGGAAATTGAATTGTTACCCGCTGTAAACTTCCTGGAGGTAGGGAAGATAAAAGCGATTCCAAGGAATTATTGACATTGCAAAATAAGTAATGCAAATTTGTTAAATCTAACTTAGAACGCAACTTATTCGCCTCCACCACCAGCGGTTCCCGAATTTCTAAGCCCAAAAAATTCCAGTTTGGTTCTATTTTGGCCATATTCAATAAAAAAAGTCCTTTAGCACAGCCAATATCTAAATGTAGAGATTGATTTGGCTTTGCATAAACTTTTTCCCAGTCAAGAGGACTTACTGGTGTCTGATACTTTTGGGCAAGTGGATTAACATGCTGGCGGACTCGAACTGCTGCCAAAATTTCTTCTCCTTATTCGTAATTTTTAGTAATCAAATTTTTTGATTTTTACAGATTAAATGCATCTCATAAGCCTTGAATTCAATTGTTACTATAGCGTGTAATCGATGCTCAATGTGTACAAATGTTAAATAGACCCACTGCTGAGCAGGAAGATTGAGTAAGGGTTATACTTTTTGGAAAAGACTTGTTTTAGCTCCTCCTTTTAACATTTTCCTAAATCGATGACTCTCAATTTTCGGTTTGCGATCGTCAGTGACTTACACCTAGCACTTCCCCACACAATCTGGAATCATCCTAGTCGGTTTCATCTTGTGGAAGTCAGTATTTCAGCATTTGAAAGTGTACTAGAACATTTGACACAACTCGATTTAGATTTTCTGTTGTTGCCAGGAGATTTAACCCAGCACGGCGAGGCTGAAAATCACGCTTGGTTGCAACAACGCTTAGCGCAGCTACCTTTTCCCGTCTATGTTGTTCCTGGCAATCATGACGTTCCCGTAGTGTCGGCCAATGAGCAATCAATTGCTTTTGCGGATTTTCCCTACTATTACACCAAGTGTGGCTATGAAGATCCACGACAGATTTACTACATTCGTGAGTTGCTACCTGGAGTCAAACTGATTGGACTGAATTCTAACTCTTTTAACGACCAAGGCGAACAGGTGGGATGTTTGGATAGCAAACAGCTACGCTGGTTAGAAGAAGTGCTGGCGGCATCTGGTGATGAATTAATTTTGGTGATGGTGCATCATAATGTGGTTGAGCATTTACCCAATCAATCGCGTCACCCACTAGCAAATCGCTATATGCTGGCCAATTCCGCCCAATTGTTGCAGTTACTCAGCCGCTACGGAGTCAAGCTAGTGTTTACTGGGCATTTGCACGTTCAGGATGTTGCTTACGATAAAGGGGTATATGATATTACCACCGGCTCTTTAGTTAGCTATCCTCATCCTTATCGGGTGCTAGAATTTCGTCGGGATAACCAAGGTAGAGAATGGTTGCAAATTTTATCCCATAGAGTAGAGTCAGTGCCTGATTTTCCCAACTTGCAGCAGTCATCACGGCAGTGGATGGGCGATCGCTCTTTCCCATTTTTAATCAAACTACTAACTCACTCTCCATTAAACTTACCACTATCACAGGCAAAAGAATTAGCTCCTAGTTTGCGTGACTTCTGGGCGACTATTGCCGATGGTGATGCCGTGTTAGACTACCCGCATTTCCCCCTAGAAGTGCGCCGCTACATTCAAACTTACGCTGCTTCACAGCCCAACTCAAGCATCGCCACAGGTGGAACCGTCACTATGATTGATAATAACAGCACGCTCTTGCTGGATAGGAATGAGTAGTTAAAAGTGAGGAGTGAGGAGTGAGGAGTTAAAAATAAGAAGTGAGGAGTCAGGAGTCACGAGTGAAGAGTTAGATATTTCAACTTCCAACTCCCAACTCCCAACTCCCAACTCCCAACTCCTAACTCCTAACTCCTAACTCCCAACTCCTAACTCCCAACTCCCAACTCCCAACTCCCAACTCCCAACTCCCAACTTACGACTGATTTTGCCGACAAATTCCAAATGCTGAAGTATAGGCGTGTAAGAAGGTTCTGCCGCCAACAGGGCCGATTTCACCGCCACAGAAAAAGCCGCCTACGGGAATATCTTTGATATAGCGCCTAAATAATTCCGAATCAAAATTGGGTTTACCATATAGTCCTTCACCTCTTCCGAGACAGGCAAACATCAAAGCAGCTGCGGCAGAGGGTTCACAGTTGCGTTGGTCTTGATAGCTTTGGAGGAGTAATTCTAAATCTTGGGCGGAGGCTTGGGCATCGCGGAGGTGGAATTGCAGCCTTTGACCGGGACGAACGCGATCGCCAATTGCGATCGCTCCTGCTGTAGGATCGACACCAAGAATACCGCGAATTAAAAAGTCTCCCTGTTGTAAAGCTAGCTTAAATTCATCCATTGCCACACCCACAAACAAGGAGTGTTGTGCTAAAGTCCGTTCCTGTTCGCTGAGACTGGCAATCAAATCTCGTAAGACTATTAAAGGCACTTGTTCATCTAACTCTAGAATGATATTGCGATCGGCTTTGGTGACTTGCAACGGTTTGCCAATAGGCCTGCATCCTTGGGCGACAATCGTTTCCAAAACAATATTTCCAGTCAAAGCTATGCCAATAGTTCCTTCACGATACAAGCTTTGACCCAAATCGCCATAGTCGTCCTTACAAAATAAGGCAACACGACCGCCCATACCTCCGCCACTAGCTTGCCCCCCCACTATTGCCGATCCTGGATAAGCAAAATCCAGCCCCTGTAACAAATCATTGATTCCAGAGGCGAAGGAACTAGAAAGCAAAATGAAGTGCGGTGTGGGGTAGGGTGGTACACCAACTAAATCAAGCCAAGCATCTGGAGAACTGTCCAAGTCAGGTAATTCTTCAGCAACAACATGAAATACCTGAACCTCCACCCCTGGAAGGTGCGCTAAAGTCAGACTGATAGCTGGTTCAGCTTCTAATTCTTGGGTTTCTCCGTTAGCTGTTGTGCCAATTACACCACCACCACTACAGCCAATTAGCACCGGCACAGAAAGCTTCTCAGCCAACAAAGGTAATAGTCGAGAATACTCACTCGTAAAAGCAGACGAAATGAATACCAGCCCTAAATCCGCAGGTGCTGTTAACGATGAGACAGCTCGTTGTACCACATCTGCGACTGCTGCTTCCAATGAATGATGGGTTGATAGGGCGTTTGCCCACTGCATTTGGTCTGCCATGAGTTTTGGGCTTCTTTTGCTTTTAGGCTAGTAGTTTTTGATTTTTAATTTTGGGAAGAATTGCATCCTAGAAGAGTTGACCCCAGTTGTTTGTATTCACCATCCCAGCAAACCAGGGTTGTCATTCCCTAATACATGCATCTAAATATATTGTATGATTATCTATCTATAGTACCGATTCCAAAAAATCTTAAAAAATAAAGATGGATACATTATAAATGTCACACTTTGCTGTATTGATTAGAAATCAATAGACTCAAACGCTAACTTAATTATCAGCTAAGTGGTTAAAATGGTTAGTAATAAAACCAAAAACTGCCATTTTTGAAGTCTTTCTATACTAGTACTAACAACACACAACGAGACTAAAACAATGACAAACATTCAAGAAACAGCAAAAAACGGCATCCAAGAACAAATCCAACAAGAAGTAGAACAGGCGCGTACTGTCTGTGATATCAACGGTAGCAACTCACCAGAGTGTGCTGCTGCTTGGGATGCAGTAGAAGAATTGCAAGCCGAAGCTTCTCACCAACGCCAAAGCAAGCCAAAAAACTCTTTGGAACAGTATTGTGATGATAACCCAGAAGCAATTGAATGCCGAGTTTACGACGAATAAAAATTGAGGCAAGTGAATTTTTTGTTTAGTCAGTAGGCAACTAAGATCTATTTACTGATATCTTGCGCCTTGAGATAGCTACCCCTCTAAAATGGCACTCTCGCCTTTTCACTGTCCTTGCCAACAGGTAGAGAATTGGTAAAATTATGTAGTCTCATTTGGAAAGTAAAATTTTACACCCTAAAAAAGTCGGAGTTTTTGTGCAAAACTACCAAATGTATAGGTGTTGGGTGAGTTTTCCAACTTTGCCTGATACTACTACATGTAAGTAGGTGCAAAATCAAAATATAGAATTTTCGAGTTGCTTGCTGTTTTGGCAAATAAAAAATTCCCGAAAATCAATTAGCTAAGTTACAAGATTTGATTTTGTAATACGGATTGCAAAAATCTTTGTAACAAATCAACTATTTGTAGGGGCGTGCATTTGTGCGCCCCTACAAATGTATTTTATAGTACAGTTTGTATAGTGTTATACGTAAAAACTTTCAGCCGCATAGGTTGGGAAGCGATCGCACTAATGCAAATCAACCCATAGCATCCAAGCTAGGATTATCCTTGAGGTAATGAAATATTCTCTTTCTAAGTCTTTTGCTTCTTTACATCCTTAGTGGGTTGTTAAAAAAGTAATTTTGACAACTAGGATAGAATTGCTATAGTTAATAGCTTAGAAGTATGTCAGAGTTGATTGACTTGAACAAAAATTTCTCATACAAATTTATATGTCATTTACGTAATTTAGATATTTATACTCCCTACTGCCTACTCTCTTCAACTGAAAATTACGGTTTACAACGTAGATTTGTATCAGTTATGGTTCTTCCCTTTTGATTAGAAATGGTCTATCAAAACAGAAGTCATCTGAATTCTAAATTCTAAATCATCCTGCAATTATCTTGTTGAGAAAAACTATGGATTTTAATGTTTGGTTTCGCCCTTTTGTCTGGATTGATTACCGACTTGCAGTATTATTTCTGGTAATTATTCCACTGATTCTGCTAATTTGGGCTTTTGTACAAAAAGCAGAAGGCGTACAACGGTTATTAGCTATATACTGGCGAGTATCAAGCCTGCTAGCAATCACTATTTATCTTATGATTGCCCAGTATCCAGTTAGCTTTATTTCTGCATTGATGGCTCAGATTTTGATCCCGATTTCGCTATGGTTTTGGGTGGATATCAACGATGAAATTGAGTATCAAACCACTGGATCTTTAAAGTTTATTTTTACTTCTTGGCGCTGGGCGATTACTGTTTATTGTCTTTTAGGCGCAGTAGCTTCTACGCTTTTTTTAAATTGTGCTTTTTCTGCCAGTGCGCTCAAAACACCCTATTGTCGGGTTTGGTTCGAGGCTCCTTTAATGTTTAAAGAATATTTTCATGCTAATAGCAAAGCTGAGTTTTTAGGCTTTCTTGGCATAACCACTTTAGTCATTTATGTGCTGTATTTAAGTTATTTTGTCCTTGTTAAGCTAGGCAAGCAAGGACGCACAGCTACACCTCAATAATCGTCGTTGTGCTTCAATTCAAAATTGAAAATTTCAAATTCAAAAAATGGATTCCATTGGCAAGCGACTGGAACAATATACCGCTAAACGCCCCCAAGAAGTTTTACTGGTAACGGTAGAAATTGCTGGCGAGCAAGATACAATTGCTATTTTCAAAGGTTTTTCTAGTTCTTTAATGCATCCAACAGCATTCGATCCAGATGTGCCCGTTCTGCCAGATGGGGCAATTATTCTCAATATTGACCGAGTGGCTAGTCCTTACAATCCAGAAGCACCTCGTTATATTCAACAAGGACTTTCTTGGGAAGCTATGGGAATTTTATTGTTAGAAGTGGGTGTTTAACTAATTCGTAATTCGTAAGCCGATCGCAAGAACAAGTTATTTGTGGTATCTGTTTAGAACTGCTTGTAGACCAAAATCTGCGCGATCGCATTATTCTACACAGCAGAAACTTGAACAGTTACCTCTGGAGAGAGTTTCTCTTGAATTTTACTTATGGAGTTATTATGCTATTCCCACAATTGTAACCAAGACCATTCATGCAGTTGAACATATTTCTTTGCATTTCCATATCTCTTAACCTCTGGTTCCAGAGCATCATTTGTTGTTGATCAAGTAATTGCCGTTGTTCAGGAGTAAAATTCTGTCGGTTTACTTGAGATGACTGTTGTCCTCTAGCAACGTTTTCCTGCAAAACGTTGGTGCTTATAGCTTTCCATCCACCCGGAGTTCGTTTCCAGATATCTTGATATTGACTTACTGATGAGAAAGGTATAGGAACTTGAGGATTTTTCGGGTTTGAAATAATTGCGCTTGTATACGCAATACTAATTACTGTCGCAGTTTGCCCATTAATTTGGATTTGTTGGATCTCATGGTGTACGTTAATTTGGCGTATGGTTTTAAAATTCTGCTGCGCCATTTGGCGCAATTGTTCTAGATTTATTAACTTTCCGTTCTGCCTGATCAAGGTATATTCAGGTGCATGGTTAGCATATGCTTGATTAATATCCTTACGCTCAACTGCTGCATTCATAGTACGATAAGCTTTAATAATTGATTGCTTATCAGCTTGCTCATCAGCATAAACAACATTAGTCATTGCAAGGGTTGCAGTTAGCAGAGTACTAAAAGCTACAATTGTTTGTTTCATAAATAATTTTTTCTCAAGGTAGTAAGTAGAAAAAAATTATAGCAATAAACTCTGTTAGTGATTGCATCCACTTGACTACATGGCGTAGATATAGCGAAGCTGTCACCAGGGGCAAGATTGTCTCAAAAGCTTATCTTGTCGGTGGAACCATAAGATTGCCGTTTTTACGTGCTTATGCTTCCAATTGATTTCGGCAAAGTTATGCATACCGGTTTTCGGGTTGTGTGTTCGGTTTTTCCAGCACTCTTCTACGGACAATGGGAACTGTTCGGGCGTACCCAGAAGAGTCCAGACCTGTTCCGGCGACAGAGATAACTTTGTCCGAAAATAAAACCAGGTCGGATAGCTTGGTAGGCGCAAGTCGAACAGTTATCTGACCCATCTGATTAAAGATAAGGTCTAAATTGTAGTCATAAAGTAGAAAAATTAGAGGCGTGAGAGCGAGGCTATTTGTATGACAGTTCACCAACCCCGCTACAGCAAAGAAGAATTCGCTCGACGTGGCGATGAGATTTATGAATCTCAGGTGCGCTCACAGGTTGAAGCAGGTAATCATGGTAAGATTGTGGCGATCGATATCGAAACCGGAGCTTTTGAAGTCGATGCAAGTGAAATCGCAGCCTGCGATCGCCTCGAAGCCCGTTACCCAGACGCGCAAATCTGGATTGTCCGCATTGGTTCTCGCTATGTTCGTCGATTCGGCGGACGCACGAAAAAAGCCGTACGATCGCCGGAATCGTTAACGCGGATTTGGAACCGATTATTTCAATTTCAATCTGTGGCTCAAGTGGGAAAATTTACACACAAGATGCGATCGTAGACACAGGCTTTAACGGTTGGCTTTCATTGCCTCCAGATTTTATCGCTCAGTTGAATCTAAGATGGAAGAGGCGAGGACGAGCCATTCTCGGAGATGGGAGTGAATGTGTTTTCAATGTCTATGAAGCAGTTTTAGTTTGGGATGGAGATATTCTGACAATCCCGGTCGATGAGGCTGATTCAGAACCACTCGTTGGGATGTCCCTGATGGAGGGTTATCAGCTAATGGTGCAAGTATTTGAAAACGGTCGCGTCGAACTCAGCAAAGTAAACACAGTCTAACAAGCCTGTTGCACGCTGACCGTATTTAGTTTCTTTGTTGAGTTCGGGAGGTGAACGGGAACGCTACCCTGAAGGAAGTAAACTACATTTGTGGTCTAAATTACTATCTAAAACTGTCTTTATTTTTGAAGAATTATTTTGACTTTTAAATTTAAAAAATGTCCCGTTCTGGATACACACTCCCAGTCTTTGCCTGTGCTGCGGCCGTTGCTGCTTTACACTGGTTACGCGATCGCCAAGCCCTAACTCTAGCATCGATAGATCTCATTGAACCAAACCAAATAGCAGAAATTCCAATCGAACAGGTAGCCGGACTATCTGAAAATATCGCTTTGGCAATCACCCGCAGCGATCCTGGTGATAATCTTGACCTGACCAAAGATACACCGATTTGGGCAATGGTGGAATGGCGAGGAAAAGAGGACGCGGGGACACGGGGACACGGGGACGCGGAGAAATTATTATTTTCGTCTGCGGTGGAAGAGGCGGTAATTATTAAGGGTGGGGAAGGAATTGGCAGACAGGCCAATGCTGACGATAAGCCGGCTATTTATGCCTATGCTCGAAGGCTGTTGCAAGAAAATTTACAACGAATGTTAGCACCGGGTGAAAAAATTACGGTGACGATTATTTTACCCGAAGGGCGATCGCTTGCTGTTCGCACTTCCAATTCTGCTTTTGGTGTGGTTGAAGGACTTTCCCTTTTAGGCACCACTGGCATTTCTCAACCTTTGAGTACTCCCGACCAACTTGCAGCTTTTCGAGCCGATTTAGAAAATAAAGCCAGTCGTTTTGAGAGTTTGGTATTTTGTATTGGCGAGAATGGGCTAGATTTAGCGCGTCAGCTAGGGATTAATCCCGAACAATTGGTGAAAACCGCCAACTGGCTTGGGCCAATGCTAGTAGAAGCTGATGCGCTAGGTGTAAAAGAAATCTTATTATTTGGCTATCACGGGAAGCTGATGAAGTTAGCAGGCGGGATTTTTCACACCCATCACCACCTAGCTGATGGACGCCGGGAAATTTTAGCAGCCCACTGCGCGATCGCTGGTTTGCAATCATCAGATATCCAAGCTGTATTTCACAGCCCTACCGCCGAAGCCGCATTAAAATACTTACGATCCCTAGACACTTCCACAGGCAGGGATTGGGTAAATCAAGTTTACGGTGCGATCGCCGAAACTATTGATGTCCGTTCCCAAGAATACATCCAAAGCCACAGCCAAAGGGGCACAGAAGTTACAGTCTGTGGCTCTATACTCTTCGACCGCGATCGCAAAATTATCGTGAAGAGTAAAACTGCTGGTTTGTTAATGGGAAAATTATGTTAACTTATTATGAATAATCGTAAACAATTCACATAAATAATCTTTTAAGTAATCACTTTCGGGTAAGTTTATCCTTCTAATACCATCTCCGACTCAGGAAATAGATAAACGCATATAAATACGCGTTTGTCAAGGCTCCTTATACCATTATCAGCCTGCCCAGGCTGAATAATAGCATCAAGCTAGAAAGATCCCAGGGCATCAATTTATCCTTCACAGACATAATTCTCCCCGTCATGAATACAGCGGTGTCTCTACCAACAGAACAAGCTCCCCAAACATTAGAAAACTTTGGGCAGCTGAATCGGCAATTGATTGTGATTTTGGACTTCGGCTCCCAATATTCCGAGCTGATAGCCCGTCGCATCCGCGAGACTCAAGTATACTCTGAAGTTTTGTCTTATCGCACTAGTTCTGCACATTTGCGCCAACTCAATCCTAAGGGAATTATCCTTTCTGGCGGGCCTAGTTCGGTTTATGGCGATAAAGCTCCCCATTGTGACCCAGAAATCTGGAATTTGGGCATACCCATCTTGGGTGTTTGCTATGGGATGCAGCTGATGGTGAATCAACTCGGTGGGGAAGTGGCAAAGGCTGACCGGGGCGAATATGGCAAAGCATCATTATATATAGACGATCCCACAGATTTGCTCACCAACGTTGAAGACGGTACCACCATGTGGATGAGTCACGGAGACTCAGTTACCCAAATGCCACCAGGGTTTGAATTGCTGGCGCATACAGAAAATACCCCCTGTGCTGCCATTGCCGACCACGAAAGGAAACTTTATGGCGTGCAGTTTCATCCAGAGGTAGTGCATTCAGTTGGCGGACTAGCATTAATTCGGAATTTTGTCTACCATATCTGCGATTGCGAACCTACTTGGACAACAGCGGCGTTTGTAGAAGAAGCAATTCGGGAAATTCGCGCCAGAGTTGGTGAAAAGCGGGTGTTGTTGGCATTGTCTGGGGGTGTGGATTCTTCGACTTTGGCCTTCTTGTTATATAAAGCCATTGGCGAGCAACTGACTTGTGTGTTTATCGACCAAGGCTTTATGCGGAAGTACGAGCCAGAGCGATTGATGAAGCTGTTCCAAGAGCAGTTTCATATTCCTGTAGAATATGTGAATGCTCGCGATCGCTTTTTAGCTACTATTTCGGATGTCACAGATCCCGAAGAAAAACGTCGCCGCATCGGACACGAATTCATTCGGGTATTTGAAGAAACATCCAAACGTCTCGGTCACTTTGACTATCTGGCTCAAGGAACTCTTTATCCAGATGTCATCGAATCTGCTGATACCAACGTCGATCCCCAAACTGGCGAACGGGTAGCGGTGAAAATTAAGAGCCATCACAACGTCGGTGGTTTGCCCAAAGACTTAAGATTTAAATTAGTGGAACCACTACGGAAATTATTTAAAGATGAAGTCCGCAAAGTTGGGCGTTCCATTGGTTTACCAGAAGAAATTGTCCAACGCCAACCTTTCCCAGGGCCCGGTTTAGCAATTCGGATTCTCGGTGAAGTCACCGCCGAACGCTTAAATATTTTGCGCGATGCCGATTTAATCGTGCGGCAAGAAATTAACCAACGCGGCTTGTATCATAGCTTTTGGCAAGCATTTGCAGTGTTACTGCCAATTCGTAGCGTTGGCGTTATGGGAGATCAACGTACCTACGCTTACCCCATCGTTTTGCGGATTGTCACTAGTGAAGATGGCATGACTGCTGATTGGGCAAGAGTGCCTTACGATGTCCTGGAAGTAATTTCCACTCGGATTGTGAATGAAGTCAAAGGCGTGAATCGAGTGGTTTATGACATCACCTCCAAGCCGCCTGGAACCATCGAGTGGGAATAATTTAGTTTTTGGGAAGGGGAAGATGAGTTTTCTTTCCCTTTCACTAAATACTAAAATTGGGAAAACATCGCCAGGTTTTGATTCCACCATGCAGACGCCAGAAATAGGGCAAACAGCGAAAAGTGCAAACCAAAACCTCTATGAAGCTGATTTTTATGCCTGGACTCAACAACAGGCTAACTTGTTGCGCCATCACCAATGGAATCAATTAGATTTGTCAAATTTGATTGAGGAAATTGAATCTTGGGGTAGAAAAGAACGCCAAGAATTGAGAAATCGCCTTGGTGTCTTAATTGGACATTTGCTGAAGTGGGAATATCAACCAGAACAACATAGTCGGAGTTGGTTAGCTACAATTCGCGTGCAAAGGCGGGAAACTCTGAAGTTGTTGAATGAAAATCCTAGTTTCAAGTCTTATTTGGCAGAATTACTCCCGGAAGCTTATGAAAATGCTAGAGATTTAGCATCAGGAGAAACAAATTTACCCCTGTCAATTTTTCCGCAACAATGTTTATATTCATTGGAGAATATTATTAGCGATCGCTTTTATCCAGGCGTATCAGCAAGTAATGAAATCATGGAATAACACTATATACCTTCTGAATTTCAGTGCCAAAAGTTCATAAAATTTATCAATTTAATTAAGTTGTGTTAAATCTATGCGAATAATTCTCAATAAAACAACGAATTTAGTCTGTTTGAGGAGTTGACTAATTACAGGCTTTTTTGATATATTAAAATTCTTGGTTATTATTGGCTACTGCTATAACTATTTTGATTAATGCCAAGTTCAAAATATAAATCAAACTATAAATTTTTAATTTTTACACGGCAACTTGATGGAAAAAGTAGCTCCTTGTCCAATACCAGGACTAGCAACTTGAATCGAGCCGCCATGTAATTCGACAAGATGACGGGCGATGGCTAAACCCAGCCCCAAGCCAGCTTGTTTGTGAGTGGAATGTCCTTGATGATAGCGTTCAAAAACGTAGGGCAGAAACTCCGGGCTAATACCAATGCCTGTATCGCTGACTGAAATTTCGGCATGAGAGCCATTGCGAAACAAACTAATTTCTATTTGACCTCCTGAAGGGGTGAATTTAATAGCATTGGCGAGTAAATTGCCGATGATTTGCAGCAAACGATTGATATCGCCGGAAATTGGAGAAATTGACCTGTCAATTTTCGACTCTAAACGAATATTTTTGGCATTGGCGGATGGATAAGCAGTTTCAATTGCTGCGCCTACAACTACTCCCAGATTCACTTGGGTGACCTCAAGCTGTAGCTTACCTTGGAGGATGCGAGACATATTCAGCAAATCTTCCAGGAGTTTTTCTTGAGACCTGGCATTGCGTTCGATAGTCTCCAGAGCCTTAGCGAGGTTGGCTGCATCGAATTTGGGAGTCCGCAGGAGTTGTACCCAGCCGAGAATGGCATTGAGTGGAGAGCGCAGGTCATGGGAAACCATTGCCACAAACTCATCTTTACTGCGGTTAGCAGCTTCAGCTTGGGCGCGGGCGGCTTGCTCTAGTTGCAAAAGTTGGTTGCGTTCGGCTTCTAAGTGTTTGCGATCGTCAATATCTGTACTCGTGCCAAACCACTGGATGATACTTCCTTGTTCGTTCTTGATGGGCACACCTCGTACTAAATGCCAACAAGAGCTACCATCGCGTTTTTGATAGCGGATTTCCTGTTGGTATTCTCCTGTTTGCAAGGCTTGAGTCCATCCTGCCATAGCTGCTTCAGTGTCCTCTGGATGGATAACTTTTGTCCAGCCAAAGCCCATCGCATCTTCAGCCCGTTGCCCAGTAAATTCATACCAGCGTTCGTTGACATATTCGCATTCGCCCTGAGCATTGCAGATCCAGACAAGCTGTGGCATGGCATTGGATAAGTAGCGGTAGCGTTCCTCACTTTGGCGCAGTGCGATTTCAGTGCGTTTGCGTTGGGTGAGGTCGAGAACGAAACAGACGCTATAACCGTTGTCCTTTATGCTTTCTATCCGGGCAATTCCCAGTAAAACTGGAATTCGACTCCCATTTTTGTGAAGATATTCCTTCTCGAAAGGAGTGCAAACACCAGAGACTTCCAGTTCTTGAATTTTTTGGCGATCGAGGGTTTGATATTCTGGTGGTGTCATCGAATTCCAGCGGATGATTCCGCCTGCTAAATCTTCGCGAGTGTAACCGAAGGTTTCTAAGAAAGCGTCATTTGCTTCATAAATTTCACCGTTGAAGTCACCGAAATAAATGCCAACTATATTAGATTCAACAATGCGACGGAACTTAGCTTCACTTTCTTGCAAAGCGACTTCAGCAAGTTTGCGTTGCCTAGCTTGCCGATAGGCATCGCTAATATCTGTCGTACTACCCACTGTCCTAATTACCCGGCCATTAGCATCTCGTGTAATTACCCCCCGATCGAGTACATATCGATATTCTTGGTCTTTATGTCGTGCGCGATATTCAACGCTATAGTGATTTTGATTGGCAGAGATAATACTGTGGAACTGAGCGTTTAATCGCTCTCTATCCTCTGGATGAATTTGCTCTTTCCACCATTGATGGGTTTTTGGTATCTCCTCTAACGAGTAACCCAAAATTTTAGTTAGTCCTTCAGTTCTCTCAATTTTGTCGTTTACTAAATCCCAGTCATAAATTAGGCAATTAACCGCCGCCGCTGCTAATTGGAAACGTTCGTTGCTCAAACGTAGCTGTTCCTCAGTTTGCTTGCGTTCTGTAATGTCAAAGGTTGTACCAATGATTTGGCCTGGGGAACCGTCAGGATTTCTGGTGAATATCGTATCTCTACTACAAAACCAACGCCATTCTCCATTGGCGTGTCGCATCCGATATTCATTTTCCACGATGTTGTTATCTTCACTTGAGCCAAGTTCTTGGAATACACTTGGAAATCGAGCTAAATCCTCAGGATGCATCAGCGTGGGTAAGAACTGTGTTCCCATTTGTTGAATTTGCTCTGGGGTATACCCAAGCAATGTACTAACCTGGCTATTAACATAGACACTCTGGTGTTTCACTAAGTCGTAAACATACAAGATTCCTGGAGTAGTTTCGGCAATGCGTTCGATAAACTGCTGACTTGAGCGCAATCGTTGTTGTGCTTGGTATTTCTCAGTTACATCCCGCCAAGAAGCAACAAAACCATCTCCCATATTACTGATGCGAATATCGATGGTTTTGGTTAGTAGCTGGTTGCTATCAAAATTGGAAGTGAAGATGAGTGATTCTTTTGCCAAAGGATTACCCGTTTCTACAACTTGGCAACAGTCATCAAACAAGTCACTTGCTCGAAAGTTCGGGAGGATGTCGCACAGTCCTTTGCCCAGCTGTTCCTCCTTATTCATCCGTGTAAATTCACAAGCTGCGGCATTTACATAATCAACACAAAAATCAAGTATTTCACCCGTGTCGTTACGAATGGCTGAGTAAATGCCAAAACAGTCGAGCATATTTTCCACTGACGTGCGAAAACGTTCTTCGCTGCATTGTAGTTGCTGGCGTAACTGAGTGTTTTTAATTGCTGAGTAGACAGTAGAACGCAAACGTTCTGCTGTTGTCTGTCCCTTGATGAGATAATCTTGGACACCGCCTTTCATCGCCTGGACAGCTACAGACTCGTTGCCATATCCTGTTAACATAATTACAGCTGGCATAGTTCCCTTTGACTGCTGCCGTAATTCTGCTAAAAATTCCAGTCCATCCATGTCTGGCAGCAGAAAGTCTAATAAAATCCCCTCAGGTTGCAACTGTTGACATAATGCCAACCCTTCTTCTCCCAATTCTGCTTCGAGAATTGTGTAACTGTGTTCTTGGTCTTGCAAAAGATAGCGACAATAAACCTGTCGGTCTTCAGGAGAATCATCGATGATTAAAACGGTTAGCGGTTGCACCATGATTACTTGCTAACAGTATCAGGGAGGATGACGATATCTAACCAATAAGTTATAAAACTTTGAATAGTTTGTACCAATCTGTTGATGTCGATTGGTTTTAGAATATAACTAGTAATGCAATATCGATAGCATACTTCAATATCTTTAGGGTTAGAAGAGGTGGTAAACACAACCACCGGAATATTTTTGAGGCTTCTATCCTGCTTGATTTGCTCTAAAACTTCTCGCCCATCGGTTCCTGGTAAATTCAAGTCGAGCAAAATAATTGAGGGAGAAGGAAACTTTTGAGAATCAGTGTAGGCGCCTGTGTGGTAAAGAAAGTCCAGCGCCTCATCGCCATCAGTGCAGCGAAATATAGGATTAATCACAGCTTCTCGGCGCATGACTCGACATAGCGCTTCAAAATCTTCGTCGCTGTCTTCAATCACCAGCAAAGATTGGGCAGTTTTGCCAATCATGAATTCAGTCTCCTGCTTGTAACGTGAAATAAAACGTACTACCTTCGCCGTAAGTTGACTCCACCCAGATTTTACCGCCATGTCGCTCCACAATTTTTTTTGTGATGGTCAATCCCGCCCCTGTACCGCCACCATATTTGCTTGGCCCGTGTAGCCGTTTGAAGATGCGGAAAATCGCCTCGAAGTGTTTTTCTCGAATGCCAATGCCGTTATCTCGGACGTAGAATGTCACTGCTGCTGGTGAAGCGGCTTCGATATAGCCAATTTCAATCCATTTTTCGGGTTTGTCGTTATATTTAATGGCATTGGCAATCAAATTATTGAAGACTTCGCCTACTTGGACGCGATCGCAATACACTGTTGGTAAGGATCTAGGAATCCGAATTTCTACCCCCATTTCCTCAATTCGGGCACTCAACAAGTCTAAATTTCGCTGTACAACACTATTAATATCAGTCTGCTGCATAGAAAGATCTACTCTTCCCAAGCGGGAAAAATGTAGCAGCGAATCAATTAAATCTTCCATACGCTGAGTCAAACGAATCAGAGTTCTTAACTTTTCTCTACCTTCTTCGTTGAGAATTTCGCCGTAGTCTTCAATTAGGAAATTAGAATAATTATGAATACCGCGCAGTGGTTCTTTCAAATCATGGGAAGCAATGTAGGCAAAGGCATCCAATTCATTATTACTACGTTCTAGTTCAATATTTAGCTGCGCTAATTCATCTGCTTTTCGCAACACCACACCAATAATAGCGCTTCTCAACTCCAGTGCTGCATTCACCTCACAAGCTTTCCAACTCAGAGATTTTAAACGCACTGTTTCTTTCCATAAATCAAAGGATTTCCGGGGTGATAGACGCAAATTACCGTTTCCAGTTACTTCTACAGGTTTATGTGGGTTACCTCCCCAATTGACAGTTCGTACTACCTCTGGGCGAAACCACAAAACATAGTTTTTCTGGACTCTGGAAAATGAAAGTGCCATCAAGCCACTAGCTACATCCCGGAATTTTTCTGCCTCTGGATAAATTTTTGATAGGGAATCAGTGTAAAAAGTTTCTTCCTGGACGTTTTGATAAATCCATTCAATTAAATTTTGAATATCTGATTTTTCGGGAGTGTCACCAACTGCAAAATATTCTTTTTCAAAATATACCACTGCACCTTGGGCATTGACAAGATTTAGTAGATTCGGTTGATGCTGAATTAAACCTTCGATAAAGTTATTTTCTGCCGACATATACTCTACTAACTTGCTATGAACTGATTTCAACTGAATTTTATATTCGCTATCTTCGCTATCCTCTTTTGCACTCAATTCTACAGATGTAATTTGTCCTAAAAACTCACAGGCATTACGAATTTCGTATGGAACATATTTAGGTGATTGATGATGGCAAGCAATTAATCCCCATAATTTTTGGTTTTTGATAATGGAAATTGACATTGATGCCGTGACGCCCATATTATGCATATACTCAACATGCAAAGGCGAAACACTCCGCAATACCGACTTACTTAAATCTAAAGGTTGCCCAGTCACAGGGTTATTTGTAGGCAAAATTGCTGCTGGTTGATAGTCAGCATTCGGTATTAGCCGCAGCCAATTTTGGCTGTAGAGTTGCCTAGCTTGTACGGGAATATCGGAAGCTGGATAGTGTAAGCCTAAATAAGATGTCAGATATTCTGGCTTTTGTTCGGCAATTACCGCACCATTCCAATCTTCATCAAAGCGATAGATCATCACTCGTTCAAAGCCAGTTATTTTTTTGACTTCTTGAGCAAGAATTTGGCTGAGTTCTAAAACACATGATGCTACCTGTAATTTAGATATAGCCTGTTTAACTAAATGATAAAATTTAAAAAAACCATTAGTTTTTTCTAGAAACGTCGGTTCTAATTCGAGAACCAAAATTTTATTTATCCGATGCATAATTGCATCATAATGTAAATTTTCAATTCTAGCTTTGATGATAATTTCTAGAGGATTTACAAGTTCTAAATCGTCTTGAGATAAACAATCTTTTAAAAAATTAATTTGTTCAGATTCCAAAAAATTGCTTAAAGGTTGATTTAGTAAATATTCTGGCTCTATGCCAATTAAAGAATAAGTATTATTGCTGCACTGGAGGATGGTTAACTCTGGTTCTTGTAATGCCAAAAGAACTCCATGAGGTTGAATATAGCCAGGAATATGAATTGGCTCTCGATCGCAGTTAGTTAAGTCAACTTCAAAAGGAATGCTAATATCGTTAGTGTTCACGTTTTAGTACCAATGGATGACTAGTGCCTGAGGAATGTACCTCAGTCTAAGAATAGTCTCGAATTTAGTTGTCAAATTTTTGATTTAATCTATCTAAACAACCACAACTGAAATTGATTATAAAATTATTGCCAGCAGATTTTTTCATAAAACTGTAAATTATTAAAATGAAATCTATTTACGTAAATGAATTTAAACATCTAGAAAATTTTATCTAGACAAGAAGATTAATGTCAGAGAAAAATTAGCTGTAAATTGAATAATATCTAAAAGACTTGAGTTATTTCCTAGAAAAATAAGCGCGATCGCAGTAAAATGACCAATGATGTGGCCACTCACAAAGCAAAACAAGTAAGTCATTAGCAATTAAATTTTATTCTATCAACGTTAATGGAAATGTTATGGAACCTCCTCTCCCTCTTGCTGGCTTAAACATCCTCGTAGTTGATGATGATGAGGATAGCCGCTTCTACGTTACAACTGTATTGGAGGCAGATGGAGCGTCCGTCACAGCAGTTGCATCGGCAGCAGCCGCATTGAAAGCACTACCCCAATTGCAGCCTGATATCTTGATTTGCGATATTGCTATGCCTAATGAAGATGGTTACACCCTCATCCGTAAAATCCGAATGCTGCAACCAGACATTTACGGCAAACTCCCTGCCATCGCCTTAACTGCCTATGGCGATCGCGAATACCGTAACACTGCCCTAGAAGCAGGCTTTCAGATGCATGTCTCTAAGCCAGTCGATCCAGGCGAACTAGTGGCGATCGTGGCAAATTTAGCTAATTTTTGTAATAATTAATACAAAATATTAGTCATTGGTCATTAGTCATTTGTCATTGGTCATTAGTCATTAGTTGCTAGGCATTTATTGTTTCTCCCCCTGCCTCCCCTGCCTCCCCTGCTCCCCCTGCCCCCTGCCTCTCCACACTCCCCCATCTCCCTCATCTGTTCGTCTCAAAACTAATTTGCTCAGACTTGTATCCCGGTGGCTCCACGTGAATTAAAATCCTCACTGGACGAAACCGTTCTTCTAATCGGCTTTCCACTTCTTCAGTGATCTGGTGGGCAGTTTGTACATCTGGTGCGTCTACGATTAAATGCATTTCAATGAACACTTGACGACCAAGAACACCGCGAGAAGCGATATCATGACAATTGATTACACCAGGGACAGAAGTAGCGATCGCATGAATTACTTCTGGTGCGATCGCCATTTGATCCACCAGCCAAGGTAAATTTTCTTTTAAAACTGACCACCCGCTCCAAAATACCAACAAAGCTACAGGAAAAGCTAACACCACATCCATCCATTGATAACCGAGCCAAACTCCGATCAAACCGCCAATTACAGAAATTGTCACCCAAATATCGCTCATGGTGTGTGTAGCATCCGCAATGAGAATCGGGCTACCTACTCGCCTACCCACACCACGTTCGTAAAAGGCGACAAAAATATTTACACCCAACACAATTAGTAATAACCACAACTCAGGTGGTGATATTTTCACGGGTTCACCACCCTTGAGAATTCGCTCAATTGCTCCTTGGAGAATTTCAAAACAGGCTATTCCTAAAAAGGCTGCGATTCCTAATGCTCCCACTGCTTCAAACTTGCTGTGTCCGTAAGGATGCTCGCGATCGGGTTGAGGAGAAGAAAATTTACTCGCAATTAATCCTAAAACATTGTTGGCACTATCGGTCACACTATGCAAAGCATCAGCTAATAAACTCAAAGAACCTGTCCATGAGCCAACTATTGCTTTTAATCCCATGACAAACAAGTTAAGTATTAGGGTGATAATTAAAACTTTTCGCACTTCGGCACGGTTATCGGCAGTCATAAATTATTTATTACATCAACTTCTATGACTTCTAATGTAAAACTCAAAACATCAATAAATACAAATAAAATGTATCAAAGTCTGACACAATAAGGATTAATTCTCTCGACAATCTCTAAAATTATATGAGTTTATTGAGATTTTTTTTAACTAAAATACTCTACAACCTTGATAACTATTAGTAATAACTTTGTAACGAAGAGCATATCTTTAGCGTTAATAGTAAATAGATATTAATTTTTTGTGTCTACAAAATCTAGTAAAAAGAATTTTGAGCAATTTTTCTCAGCGTTAGTAAAACTACAAATTATTTATTTGTTGCCCAAGAAGTCGGATACCATGTTTTGGAAACGGACGATGCCATTTCTGCTCAAAACCGACGCAACTTTCGATATCACCCAAAGCACGCCAGAACGGAAGAGCCAATAATTCTCTCGATCCGCTAAATTTAAAAACAGCTTTACCTGTACCTTGGGTTCGCTGAGAGCTAGTCTTTACCTATGGCACGAAGGCACAAGCCTAGACTACCTATTCAGGTAACATAAGTAATTATCAATAAGCTTTAATAAATAGTTCATGTCTTCTACTCCTCTAACACTCAACTTAGTTGAAGGTTCTGTGTCCTTCAGTTTTTCACCCCAAGCAGCACGAGAATTAAAAGCAGCAATAGATCAGTTAATGGAACGCCTCAAAGCTGTCGCTGCTAAACCCACTCCTGGCGCCGGTAAAGCGGCTCCCCAACCTCCCCTGGAATATCGTTACACTGGCGAAGTCTTTTTAGAAGTTTTCTGTAATCCTAATATTTGGCCGAGTCCCTTCGCAGCCAAAGTCCTGTTGACTGTTCGCAACATCAACATCCGCATAACTACAGAAGCCGAATTGACTCGCATCATTGATGATATTAATCAGTATTTAGACCAAGTGGGATGAGGCAGATGAGGAGACAAGGGAATAGGGAGCAAGGGAGAAAAATTTTTCCCCTCTGCCCCCTTCCCCCTGCCCCCTGCCTCTTCCTATGCCCCATACCCATTTAGAAAAATTACCGGAGCAGTTCAGCACTGGGAACCGCCCCGGTAAGAGAATCCACATACTAGACTCAAGTTCTAGCACCAAAACTATTGGTTTTGATGGCTGAATTCACCTGAAAACTTGTATAAATTGAGACTCTAATGTTTCCGTATTAAAGAAAGACGCAAGATTCTAGATTGAGCAATGCTTACCAAAAGCCAGAGATCGTACTAGATTGGGCGTCGAATCGTTGATTGTGAAATCCACACCTCAAAAATAAACTCCCAATCTCAAATGCGAAAATTAAATATTGATTAGTCGTTGTCCCATTCTTCACGACCAATCAAATCACCAATGCGATCGCGTAACAAAAAGTCACATTTTTCTAATTCACATTCAACGCAAACCCACTCTCTCGCTGGGATGTATTGGCAGAGTGTATATATTGGCTGTTGTCGGCTGACCATTCCCTTTTGCACCAGTCGGCGTGCTTCGTCTTGGATGACATCCAGAGAGTAGTAATTAATAGAAGGCACCGTATTCACACTCATGGTTTTTACTCACAAATTAACACTTAGATAGTGTTCCCGCTAGCTATTAGGAACAAACATGACAGGGATTTGACTTGTGGCTATGGTTTTGTAGTTTGCTATACGGAACTAATTTCATTTTGACGCTACACATCCTGAAATTATCTCAAGAAATGTTAAGAAAGTCAACAAAAGCTGACATTTTTGAAAAATATGCTTCACAAAACAATGTCAAAGTAATTTACCAAACCTGCTCTTTTAGTTGTGTGACTTTTATTCAACAGGTCTTTACGTTTTGCTAGGAGTGCCTTGAGGCGTAATTTGGCTGGTGAGAAGAGTACACAAAGCGATCGCTCACAGATCAAATAATCACCTAAAAGCTTTATCTAGAAGTGTTGGTATCTATCTCAAGGTAAATAAGATAAGGATATTTGGCAGCAACTAGGGTATAAACTATGGCAAAACTAACGGCTAAATTACACTATGAAGGCTTTTAAGCTAGCGACTGTTAACAATTTCTTAAAGAAATCCGCAATTATTTGGTTAATTTCAGCGCCGATGGTACATGGTTTTTTTTAGAGGAACATCTATAGAAAGGCAGAGAGGCGGAGGACATCGGAGGCAGGGGAAGTGTGGGGGAGATCATAAAAAAAGCTTCCTACCTCCCAATGCCCCATGCCCCATACCCTATGCTTATGTTCACATTAAAACAGACGCGATTTGGTCGCGTCTGTAAAGTGTTTGGCGGATTTGCTGAGATCGATTTGTTCTGAAGTTACATTGTTATTTGGGTTACTTATTCTAAGAGTTCGTCATCATCTCGATCTGTGGTGTCTTCTACTGGTGTGGAATTTTCTGGCGATCGCTGACTGTTGAGCTGGTTTAATAGTGCCAGTACCTTATTACCACGTTCTATGGAACGATCTTCGACAAAGATAACCTCTGGTGTACGACGTAGCCGTACCCTAGCACCAAGTTCACTACGCACAAAACCCGTGGCTGACTTTAAGCCCGCCATTGTTTCTGCCTTGGCTTCATCTGTACCATAAATACTGACGTAGATTTTGGCGTGTTGGAGATCGCCAGAAACATCAACATCAGTAACACTTACCATTCCTGTACCCACACGGTCATCCTTAATGCCGTTGAGCAGCATTTGGCTAACTTCCCGTTTAATCAGTTCAGCAACACGGGAAACGCGGCGATTTGTAGCCATAAAAGTTTAGCCTCCGACAAGAGGTTGTACGACATAATATAAACGCAAGCTGGGTAGATAGTACCTAGCTTATGGCAAGTAACGCCAAAAAGAACTATCTTCAGGGCAGAAGCCACAGCATCGCCCCAGTCTAGATTGTACTCAATCCCAGCATTGCACGTAGAGTGAGAGTGACGAATACCAAACTGCTGAGAAACAAACCCAAAAGGGCAATTAAGGTGATTGGGCGTTTCAACAGTGGCACTAATGGCGCAAAGGTGTTGAGAAATACCCCTAAGAGGACAGTAATGAAGTAGCGGGGGTAGCGAAAGACGTTATCCCAAAATCCGTCGAACATTTGAATTTAAACTGCCTTGCTATAGACTTACGTTTGTTTTGATATTCTTTATCTACTTAATTGTAATCTATGCAGCTGGAAAATTAGCCAGTTAATATAAAATATAGTTCGTCAGCTATATTAACTATATTTAGTCGCAACTATTTCGGTAAAATTGTAAGTAAATGGTTATTCAAATCCCCAAAGAAACTAGCCCGCGTCCATTTTTGAAGTGGGCAGGGGGTAAAAGTAAGTTGATTCAGCAATATATTCCTTATTTCCCAAATAATTATAAAAATTACTATGAACCATTTTTAGGTGGCGGTGCTGTTTTTTTCTATTTGCAACCAAATAAAGCAATTTTAACTGATATTAATGCCGAATTAATTAATACTTATTGCTGCGTTAGAGATAACGTAAATGAATTAATCTTACTCCTCAAAGAGCATAAAGAACGACACAATAGAGACTACTACTACACTATAAGAAACAATTCTGCTGGTACTGATTTAGAAAAAGCTGCTCGTTTTATTTATCTGAATAAAACCTGTTTCAATGGTCTTTATCGAGTCAACTCCCAGGGTAATTTTAATGTGCCCTTAGGCAGATATAAAAATCCAAATATTTGTCCAGAAGATTTGCTGAGAAAAGCCTCAAAAGCATTATATAAATCTGACATTAAACAACAAAATTTTTTAGATGTAGGAAATTATGCAACTAATAGTGATGATTTTATTTATTTTGATCCACCATATTATCCTATAAGTAAAACTAGCTATTTTACGGCTTATAGCAAATATTGTTTTGCTGAAAAACAGCAAATTCAACTAAGAGAACTATTTGCTAAATTAGCTGAACGTGGTGTAAAAGTTATGCTATCTAATTCCGATTGTGAATTTATTCGCAAACTTTATAGTAATTTCAACATTTACACTGTGTCGGCAACAAGGGCAATTAATTCTAATGCCAAAAAAAGGGGAAATATTACCGAAGTTTTGATAACTTCATATTAAAGGTTATTGTTAGACCACATAATAAATGATTTTAAGTCATGAACAGCTAACAAATTTTCATTGAAATCAACTTGTTTAGCTAACCATGATACGGCTTGCGGTTTCATACCTCCACCATCAATTAATACGACTGCTTGTGTTGGATAGCAATTTTGAATATTCAAGTTAAGGTAAGGGAGCTTTTCATCTACTGAACCTCCAGTTTGCTGCCATTTACACTCAATAATCAGTCCTGAAGAAATAGAAGTAACACCAATGATGTAAAAGTCTACATATATGTAGCTTCCATAAATTCCTTGTCCGATATACACCTGCCTAGCATATCGTTTTGGTATAGTATTTGAGCTTAAAAGACATCCTAGCCGCTGTTTTTTTGGTAAATCAAAGCCTACTTGGACATATCCATGACCTAGCAGAGTCCCTTCTACAGCTTTTTCCAAGACATTACCAGAAGTAACTGCTCTTGCACCTTGAGTCATTTTTATCCCGATTATCTTCAAAAGGTTTCCTGATTTTAGGATTCCCTGGAAGCAAGAGTAAATGTTAGGTTATATATATTTTTGCAATTGGATGTACTAGGCGATACTAAGATAAATAGAAAACTAGAAAAATTTAGTATTCTTGTACTAAATAAATACAAATGTATTAATAATTTGGGCAAAAAACAAATTACTAATTTACGTAAGGGTAAAAACAATGGATTTGTTTGTTTTTAAGAACAACTATTGCAAGCGAGTACGCCATTTTTGTGGATCTTGGGAACAGTGAAAAATAGCGTAGATAATAATCTCCTGTTCATTAAACTCGTAAAAAACGACGTAGGGAAAACGCCTAATTGTAGCGCGGTGATAGTTTTCATGAACAATCTGGTATGAGCCGGGGTGACGTTGAATTAAATTCAAACACGCGTCAACACAGCGTAAAAACTCAGCACCTAAGCCAAATTCCCGCCCCTCGTACCAGTCATAAGCTTCGATAATGTCTAATTCTGCGGCTATAAGGATAGTTAATTTTCTAGCCATGTCGTTGAGAGATTCTGGCTTTTACATCTTCCCAACTGCTGGCAATGGATGGATTTTGCAGATATTCAGCTTTACGGCGGGCTAGCTCTTGTTTTTGCCAATCTAAGACTGGGAGTGCTGCTGGTGTAGCAGCTATCTCATCCCATAAATCTTCTACTAGTTGAAGTTTTTCCGCTCTCGAAAGACTAGAGAGTTCGGTAAATACTGGATTCATGGTGTTTTCTTAATTTGATTCACCTTCATTATTACACCCCAAAACCCTCATATCTATAACAACATTTTTAATAACTGGAAAACGCTATAGATAAATTTTAATAATTTTCTTTGTGACTTCAACCTGTCTGGGCTTCAGTATTACCGTTGCGGATAGCCCATGCTATTTCTAATAGTTGAGTCCAGCGCTTTTGCACTTGTTTGGGAGTACATTTGATGGCTTTGGCGATCGCCTGATCGCTTTCCCGTGCAGTTTTGAGTTGTAAAATTTGCTGTTGTTGTTCTGTGAGTTGACTGATAAAGATTTCCCATTGTTGGGAAGATAAACCCAACTTTTGCTCTAAACCCGCACCCAACCATTGATGTACCAGTTGCCAATGATGTTGCTTGGCAAACTTTTCTACATGATATTTAAATCGCTGTTGCAGATAATCGCGCTGGCGGCTAGTTAAACCGAGAATTTGGTCAATTTCTGGTGCTGAAAGGTCTTGGAGTTTCAGACTTAAGTAGTCCATACAGTCTGATTGACCTTGGGACTCCAGGTATTTCATCAATTCAGCAATGACCCGATCGCGTTCTGACTCTTCCGATGGATCGAAACTGGCTTTAGCAATCATTTGCGATCGCAGTTGCTGTACCGCCGAATTGCGTTGGTAAGATTCTGCTTCTTCACCCTTAGCAGACTCCACCGCCATTTCAATATCCACAGTAGTTTCTTGGGGTTGACGACGAGCAAAACCCTGCGCCCGCAAAATAATTAATTGCTGATTTGCACCGCCGGGTAAATTGATGCGACGTTTGGCGTACTGTTCTGTAAAGGCCATATATTCAGCTAATTGCAGCTGAGTACGCGGCGTGTGATCCTCAGGTAATTCGTTTTCGCGGCGGAAAGCTTTAATCGCTTCAATATAAAATGCTTGTAAAAAATCTTCAATTAGGCTGTAACGAGCGTCAAAACCCAACTCCGAGCCGGATATAGTTACATGGCGGTAAACCATCGCGCCCAAATTGCTATGTAATTCCACCCGTCCTTGTTTAGAACCTAGTTGGTAGTAACGCAAGCACTTTTGCATCCTGTGTCTGGCCAACGTCATCTGCCAAGACTGAATTTGTCCAGATGTTTGGATACGCGAGCTTTTATCGCAAATGCGTTCTACTTCCTTGGCGATGCGCTTTGCCAAAGCTTGTACGCACCTGGGTGCTGCTTTCACTTGCCCTTGCATTTCCTCACACAGCAATTGAACTAAGGTGTCACTGCTGCTAGCTGGCAATTCTTCGCCAGAAACATGGTTGTTAAAAACTGGTGTAGAGTTTGGTAGATTGGCGACATTAGCTTTCATGACTTTTCCAGGGAGTAGTATTGCACCGTAATTACAACGCAGACACAGCGATCGAGGCTAGTCTTGGTTGGAGAATCTTTGGGCATTCATCCATCAAGACTTGCCCCATGTAATGCTCACATCTAAAGCTCATATTTAAAACTGTAGGAAATACGAAAGAATTATAGCTATGACAATGTGTCGCTTCTTCCACAAACCACCACATTGATGCTAGTAAATGGATACGCAGCATTTCTTCAAAGTTGTTAAATGCCTTGCTCTAGCGAGTGTTGCCACCATCCTGTTATACCCACTGACATCGCCTTTAATTATGACAATTTCAAAACTGGAGTCATTTAAATCACAATTTCCGAAACCAACAAGTGCGCCGATGAAATTTAATCCTTATACCCATGCTGCTGCTGCTTCCCAACCTAAACCCCTCCGTATCATTACTGCTTCGTCTCCCGTTAAATCCAAAATAGTAGACACTTCGTACTTAGGTTCTTCGCCAGCATCTACAATTATGTCTACGAATTTGTCCAAACGGTCAAATAGCTCTACCCGCGATCGAATAGTCTCTGGATCTATGTGAACCAAGCCATTATTTCCTTCATCTGGTGGCACGTGTGCGGAAGTTGAGATAATCGGATTGCCTAACGCTTCCAGCAGAGCCAAACAGACAGTATGGTTTGGGACTCTAATTCCTGTAGTTTTCCGCTTGGGACTTTGCACCAATCGCGGTACTAATTTAGTAGCTGGTAGCAAAAACGTGTACGTACCTGGAATTAGGCGCTTCATAATCCGATAGGCTGTGTCACTTACGAAGGCATAAGTCGCCACATTTGAAAGCGACGGACATAAAAATGTCAGTGGTTTATCATTTGCTAGCTGCTTAATTTGCCGCACTCGTTCTACCGCCGACTTGGCATTCAAATCACAACCGATCGCATAGACTGTATCAGTAGGGTAAAGCATGACAGCACCACTAGAGAGCGCTGACTTTATCTCCTCTATTCGGCGAATCTGAGGATTATCCGGATGAACTGGGAAGATTTTTGCCATAGGTGGGGACTAGATGAGGGAGCGGGGGGAGCAGGGGAGCAGGGGAGGCAGAGGAGGTAGGGGGAGCAGGGGGAGAAACAACTTACTAATGACTAATGACTAATGACTAATAACTAATGACTATGAATAAAATCGCTTATCTTCAATGTCCGACAGGAATTTCTGGTGATATGTGCCTGGGTGCTTTGGTCAGTTTGGGTGTTCCTGTGGAGTATTTAATTGAAAAACTCAATGGTTTGGGAATTGAGCAGGAATATAAGTTAAGGGCAGAACTTGTGCAACGGAATGGTCAGCAGGCGACTAAAGTCCATGTGGATTTAGTAGACCATCATCACCATCATGACCACGAACACACTCATCATCACGGACGCCATCTGCCAGAAATAGAGCAGATGATTCTCAAAGCAGGGTTGCCGCCACGGGCAGAAGCTTGGAGTTTGGCAGTATTCCGGCAGCTAGCTGTAGCAGAAGGGGCGGTGCATGGCATTTCTCCTGAAAAAGTTCATTTTCATGAGGTAGGCGCTGTAGATGCGATTGTAGATATTGTGGGTACTTGCTTGGGGTTGGATTGGTTGGGGATTGAGAGCAATGAGTCAGGATTGCCTTTACTATACTGCTCGGCGTTCCCGACGGGCGGCGGTACTGTGAGGGCAGCACATGGTCAAATGGCTGTACCAGTACCAGCGGTATTAAAGCTGTGGGAAATGCGCGGTTGTCCAGTTTATAGCAACGGCATTGAACGAGAACTGGTGACGCCAACAGGTGCCGCGATCGCCACTACTTTAGTCAGAGAATTTGGTTCGCCGCCCCCCATCGCTATCAAGCAGGTAGGATTGGGAGCAGGAACCATAAATTTACCCATCCCCAATATTTTACGCCTCTGGCTGGGCGAAAGCGCAATTTTAAAGTCAGATTTCCGTGATTCTGGTGAAACTAGCTCAAATCTGGAGACCATCTCGGTATTAGAAACCCAAATTGACGATTTAAATCCTCAAGCCATCGGCTATGTGTTTGAGGCTTTGTTTGCGGCTGGTGCGCTGGATGTTTTTACCCAAGCGATCGCGATGAAAAAATCGCGTCCAGGAATTTTGCTGACTGTTATCTGTCATCCAGAAAATTTACTCAGTTGTGAAGCCGTTATATTCCGTGAAACCACAACATTAGGTATTCGGCGAACTAATCAGCAACGCGCCATTTTAGAACGAGAAATTCAACAAGTGGAAACCGAATATGGCAAAGTGCGCGTTAAAGTGGCATGGAAAGGGCGATCGTCAGAAAAAGTTATTGCTAATGTCCAGCCAGAATACGAAGATTGTGCAGAATTAGCCCGAAAACACAATATTCCCTGGCGGGAAATTCAAAGGCTGGCGTTACACCATTGGTATTTAGAAAATCCAAACAACTAACTTATCTTGGAAATAGCGTTGACTGTTAACTGTCAAGAAATTTTTACATTCTTCTTGTGGCCATCATTGCTAACTTAACGCGAAATTGTCGCCTATTTATGGAAATAAAAGCTCGTCAAAATTCAGCATGAATTTTGACGAGTGGTGCGTTTATTGTGGCTTGTTAAACTGGATTATTGCCACCAGTTTAACGACTAATTTCTGTTCAATGCGTTAGCTGCATCTTCAGCGGTGCGCTGAATATTGGTACTAGCATCTTCACCAGCACGTTGAGCATTTTTGGTTAAATCTTTGGCTGCATTCTGGGTATTTCCCTTGAGGTTTTCAATTCCGCGTTGAGTTCCCTTAGCAAAACCTTCCCCTAATTCTCCGGCAGAACTTCCAACATCTTCACCCAGGTTTTTTACTCTTTCACCAAATGGTGTACCTTGTTGGTAATTCCGGACATATTGCTCGCGAGAATCAACACTCTTTTGCTCAATGTTTCTTTGAGCATTTTTCGCTAATGCGTCAGCTCTGTCATTAGCTGCCTTTTCACCTAATCCCGCTCTAGGATCTACATCACTGAAGTTATTCATCCCGCCAGCGGGTGCAGAGAGAGGATAATCTTTTGTGGGATCGTAGCGTTTGACATAATTATTTGATTGAGGCGATTGAGTATCAGGTTGTGGTGGCTGGGTTGCTACTCCTGGCGCGGCACAAGCCTGGGTCACAAACAAGAATATTCCTACTAAAAAAGCAGCTAAAACTTTCAGCGGACGAATATTTTTCAACCAAGTACCTAATTGTTTCATACTCTTACTCCTTGCATTTTTGTCACTAATTTAAACTTCAAACAAGATGGTATTTGCAAACCATTTCAAATCTCAACTATTGAGACAAAATAAAATTTCTATTTGCCTCTTGCTGGATTTTTTTGTAATTCTGGTCTAGCACCTGCTTCATCTGCCTTGTCTTTCAAAAAGCCGGATGCTTCTTCAACAGTTTCTTTCACTGTTCCAAGACGTTCTTTAACGCGAGTTCCTACACTGGGTTCGTTTTGAATCAAACCACCTGGTTCGGGTTGTTGGAAATTCTCTTCTGTGATAGTTGGCAGTTCTGCTTCTTTCTTGATTCGACCTACTGGTGTTTCAGCACCAGGATAAAGTATCTCAGAATCTCTATTTCCAACATTTGTAGCAATCAATAGTGAGCTTGGCTGTAGGCTAGCTTGGTCGCGTCCTTGATTGTTTTTTAGATTCGTTACTTTGGAATCGGTGGACGATCTAGTGTATTTGTCTCCACCATTTTTATAAGGATTGTTGGCTCCACCTGCTTGCACAGCAGGATTTTGTGGATTTGCACCTTGAGCATCTCCTGTACTACAAGCAGTGCTAACTATCAACAATAATCCTGCGAGAAAAATTGTTAATATTTGGCGCAGCCGTAGTTTTTTCAAAAAAGTTATCACAGCGTTCACTTAGTCCTCCTTACCAAACTATTAATAAGCTGAAGTCTTAGCTGAATAATTGGTATTATTCAGTCAGTTATTGTGGTTGTTTAGTTGGTTAATTTGTGAATAACCTCTATTCAAAGATAGGAAGAATAAAACAACTTTTACCTCTAGCGCAGGCCACATTTTTATTAGCACAAAAATAATATTTTTATCTAACCCTAGAGAGATATAAAATAATATAATGACTTTTAAGTAAAAAATATTACATCTAATTTTTTGATACTTTTAAATATTTGAATATGTAGCTGATATATATAGTAATATTTGAGGTATTTGTACCTTGTTTTCTTAACCGTTAAAATACTAATTTAATGAAGCAATTTTTACGTTGGATAATTTTAGGCGGAACACTATTTTTTTTAGGGAAAGCCCTGAAGGATAATTGGATTCAAGTGACTGCTATCCGCATTGATGGGGTAGAATGGGGGATTATGGCGATCGCTACAGCTGTCACTTTACTGGCACATACCTGGGCTGGCTGGGTTTGGACTTGGGTTTTGCAAGAGTTAAATCAACCTGTGCCATCTTCCCAATTCATCCAAGTTTATCTAAAAACTAATATTGCTAAGTATTTACCAGGTAATATCTGGCATTATTACGGACGAATTCTCGCCGCCAGAAATGCCAACGTTTCTGCTGGTGCAGCCACCTTAAGCGTTTTGCTGGAACCGCTGCTTATGGCGACGGCTGCTTTAATCTTCATTATTTTATTCAGTAGTCAATTTGATGCAAAGAATACCACTTTAACGGTACAAATCTTACAATTGCTGAGTTTAGCTGTGGTGCTTTGTGCAGTTCATCCCCGGTTTTTAAACCCAGCCATTCGCTTTTTATACAAACTGAAGGCAAAAAAATCCGATCTTAATACTCAGCCAAGTGTCGTTTTAACTCTTAAACGCTATCCCCTGCGACCTTTATTAGGAGAATTGGGCTTTTTAGCTTTGCGTGGCCTCGGGTTTATTTTAACTGTATTTGCACTCAATTCTTTTAATTTGAGTCAAATTCCTTTATTGCTAGGGGCTTTTAGTTGCGCTTGGTTACTCGGCTTAGTGATTCCAGGTGCGCCTGGTGGGTTGGGTGTGTTTGAAGCGACTGCTTATGAACTTTTACGACACCAGTTTCCAGCGGCCTTAGTCTTTAGTGCGATCGCTCTATATCGCCTCATTAGTATTCTAGCTGAAACCGTCGGTGCTGCCTTCGCTTGGTTACACGAACGCCTTGCCGAGTGATAAGTTTTCAGTTACCACCATTTTGGATTTTGGATTAAGCATAAAGCCTGTTTTAGTTATCAGTTCTGACTCCAAGAACTCACCAGTTCCGCTGTAATATTACTAAATCAGATAAATAAATTTTTTTTGAGGAATCTTTGCTATTGCGTATTTGCCAGATTACCTCTGTACTTATCATATACTAGCATCAAGAGAGACAATGAATATACTATATCTCCTAAAGAAATCCAAGAGCAAAAAAAATCTTTAGGGCTGATAAAACCTTTGAGCATAGAGAAATATTTCTGTAAGCCTACAGAACGCGAATGGAGTGCTAAACAGCAAGCAGTACAAGATCAGCTTGAGTTGCTTGACCTACTGGAACCATCGAATCCCATGTCTAACCTTGAAAAAATTCCTTACAAATTTGGTTATAAATTTACAGATTGTGATGGAATTAAACATGAATATAGTATAAGCGATTGGGAAATTATGCAATTGTATAGAAAATGTAGAGATAAATCAAATTTTACCGATTTAGAATCACGAGAAAAAGATGCTTTGGAAAAAGTCAGACAGAAATTAGAAGACAGTTTCATGTACGAAAAAGATTTACATTTTATCATCGGTAATTTAAAAAATCATGCGAATAGCTTTATGATTATTGGTCTTGTATATCCACCTATAGTAAAATATGAACAGATGAGTCTTTTTCAAATATAAAAAATGATTGATACTGAATACAGCAACAAACATGATAATTCAGATAAATTCATCTTAACTTTTGGCTATGGTAATAGAAAAACTTATGATGAGTTTTTTGCTTATTTAAAAGATTTCCATGTCATTTGTGTTGTTGACGTTAGATTGAATCCTCGTGCTTGGAGTCGTAAATGGTACGGAGACATAATAGAGACAGTTTGTTGCAAAAAAAATATCAACTACATCTCTAAAGTTTCTTTAGGTAATACATCAGGTAACAATAATTGGGTTCCTCCTGATTACCAAGAAGCGGCTGTTGCACTACAAGAAATTTCAGAAATAGCCCAAAATGGCACTATCTTGCTATTGTGTGCTGAAAAAAACTCATGTCGTTGTCATAGGGTAGATATTGCACAACAGCTACAAAAGCTAGTAGATAGGAAAATCAAACATTTGGAATAAAATGCTACTTTAATCTTGAATAAGAGATTATTTATAAAGTAAATCTTAAGTAGGGTGTGTTACGGCTTTAGCCTAACGCACCGTCTTATATAGTGGTGCGTTAGGCGCTCATATCATATTTTTCGTGACGAGTAATCTCAAAATACGCGCCTAACACACCCTACAATAATTTTATTTTTACTTTATAAATAGCCTCTAAGTTAATAGCACAAACTTATGAAAAACGAGTTATTTAAACATGACTCGTTTTTTATAGATTAAAAAGTAGAGGTTTGACTTTCGCTTTAGGTCTTTCCTAAATTTGATGCAAGCTAGATAGCAGTAGAAAAAAGCTTGAAGTAAAGTTCGATAGCGATCGCGCTCAACAGCTACTTGAAGATTTGCCTCAGAGGAATGAGCAACCGCTACCTATGACAGCAGTAGCCAAGCAACTTGGGTATTCTAAGCGAGTTCTTTATAGGCATTTCCCGGAGCTATGCCAAGCAATTTCAGCCCAGTATGTTGAGTATATGAAGGAATCTCGCTTGAAACGAATTGAACAGTGCTGTGAAGACGTAAAAAAGCCTGTTAGGCAATTTCACTGTGAAGGTATTTATCCTAGTGAAGCTGCTATTTCATAACTGTTGGCTAAACCAGGATGTTTTCGTGACCAAGAAGTTCGCATTACCGTTAAAGCAGCACGAAGAGAAATTGGTTTGGAAGCATAAGCTTGCAGTTGCGGCAAAGTTATGGGTAAAGTCACATTTGCAGCAACTGATAAGTCTAAATTGAATGGGGGTGGAGGGACTTGAACCCACACGACCTTTTACGGTCAACGGATTTTCATTCTCCCGCAGTTTTCACTGCTACTTGATGGCAACAGCCACTTCAAGTTTTGAGAATTGGACTCTCCCTTTACCCTCGACTTTACGTTAGGGTAGCTCCCGTCGGGTCTCTGCACCTTCCGAATAGTTAGCAGTTTTGAGTTAGAAGTTATGGATTTTTAGTTTATCCATCACTCGCCACTCAGCACTCAAAACTTTTTTCGGCTTGGCTCAGGATTGCCATGTCTGTTACCAGATTTAGGTTTCCCTGAGTTTGAGAGCTTCCACTTGAGGGATTTCTCCTTCAAGGCTCAGTTATCTAAGTCCGTAGCGTCTACCATTCCGCCACACCCCCGCAGGTGTTCGGTAACTATTTATTTTGTAGAGGCAGCAAATACCCCCTTATCTATTCCACCATCAATTGTGTCATTTGTCCAACTAGATTGAAAATATTTTTTCCAATGGAAGTTTTTTATTTTTTCCTAACCAATTTGGATAAAAATTTTCACCTTGTCTGACAATAGCACTGATTTGCTACTGGGCTATTTATCATAGCATCATACACTGGACATTTGTCAATTTTCCTGACGGCTTTTCTCAAAATCCCTTTAGTGCTGAGTGCTGACTATTGACTGATAACCGTTGGCAGAGGGTTATTATTCACTCCTCTGCTCCTGTGCCCCCTATTTCTCCACTCCCTCTATTTCTTGAAAGTATCATGACTCTACTTCCCTGAGTCTCGCTCTTCGCCCTATGATGAGAAATAGATGCTTAGACAAAAAAGTTATGATCGTCGCCCTGCTGTATCTGATTTTGGCTGGAGCTTACCTTCTAGTAATTCCGATCGCTGTCTTGCTCTACCTGAAGCAGCGTTGGTACGTGGCTAGCTCCATCGAGCGTGTGTTTATGTACTTTTTGGTGTTCTTCTTCTTCCCGGGTTTGTTAGTTTTATCACCGTTTGCAAATTTTCGACCCCGGCCGCGACAAATTGAAGTTTAACGAAATTGGTAGGTCATAACTCTCATGCGACGGATTGACGCTATTGGAATTGGCTTAGGCATTTTTATTGCCGGTGGCTTGGCGTATGTAGGATTACAGCTAGTCGGCTTCGATAATCAGCAAGCTGGTATATGGAGCCAAATCTTACTAGTGGCTGTGTTAGTTGGCTGGTTAGCTACCTATTTTTTCCGTGCGGTGGGACAAAAAATGACCTACCACCAACAGCGGGAACAGTATGAGCAAGAATTTCTGCAAAAGCGCTTGGAAGAACTAACTCCCGAAGAACTAGCACGAATTCAAGCCGAGATAGAACAAGAAGAGCAGTCTCAGGTGTAAAGTGATCATTGGTCAGTTGTTATTTGTTCTTCGTCATTTGTCACTTGTCGTTTGTCCTTTGCAAATAACTAATGACCAATGACCAATGACCAATGACTAATGACCAATGACCAATGACTAATGACTAATGACTAATGACTGCAATTTCTGATTGCTTTGAAACCCTAAGGCACAATCGTGAGTGTGCTTTGATTCCTTTTATCACCGCTGGCGACCCAGATTTAGAAACAACAGCAGCAGCGTTGCAAATCCTCGATCGCAATGGGGCAGATATCATTGAACTGGGCGTACCATACTCCGATCCTCTAGCGGATGGGCCAGTCATTCAAGCAGCTGCTACCCGCGCTTTGCAAAGGGGAACGAAATTTGAGCAAGTGCTGGAAATGCTGCAAGCAACTACTCCCAAAATGCGATCGCCCATTGTCCTGTTTATTTATTACAACCCAATTTTGCACCGTGGCATTGAAAAATTTCTCCAAGAAATTGCTGCCGCTGGGGTAGCAGGATTGGTAGTGCCTGATTTACCCTTAGAAGAAGCTGCGGGTCTGTTACAACCAGCTGGTGAAATAGGAATTGATGTCACCTTATTGGTAGCTCCCACCAGTTCCGCCGAACGGATACAAGCCATCGCCCAGTCTTCCCAAGGATTTATTTATTTAGTCAGCGTCACAGGCGTGACGGGGATGCGAACCCAAATCCAAACGCGAGTCTCAGATTTACTCAAAGAAATTCGTAATGTTACTGATAAACCTATTGGTGTCGGCTTTGGAATCTCCGAACCAGCGCAAGCTCTTCAGATAAAGGAATGGGGCGCAGATGCAGCAATTGTGGGCAGTGCTTTTGTAAAGCGGTTAGCAGAAGGTACGCCAGAACAGGGATTAAATGCGATCGCCCAATTTTGCCAAAGTCTCAAAGCAGCCATCAAGACCACGTAACAGCACAAATACTCATGTTGATGAGAGCGAAAAAGTAGATTAAAAAAGTGTAACAGCGTAGTTTTTTTATCCTAAGTTTAGTAGACAATTTGACTGTTCTGGTCTTGAATATTAACATCAGATATCAAGATGTAAAAAAACTAGCTGATACAGTCGCTTATAGTCTGAGTATTATGTGAAGTGGTCAAAATTTATGAGTGTGAGAGTGAGTCATTCACAGATGGTTATAGTTACATTGCAGTTGAGGGGCAAAGGCGATGAGTGAGAGTATGGCATTTATCGGTGGGGTCGCTGTGGCTGGGTTAGCGGCTCTGGTATTGCTCAAAGGAACAAATATACAACCTAACTTCGCTGTTGCTCCGCAAATGCCGAATACTGTGGTAGCGCCCCAGGTTATGCCGCCACAAGTACAATACCCAGGAGGATATTACGGGCAACCACAACCAATTTATCCCAATCAGCCACCAACTGCTCCCAATTCCGATCAGCGCCTAGAAATGGAAAAGCTGAACATGCAGATGGAGAGTTTGAAAAAGGACAACGAACAGCTGAAGTTGGTTAACCAACAACTCCAAGGTCAAGTCCAAAATTTCAATACTCAGCAGCAGTGGCAATTAGCTCAGCAGAATAACCAACAAAAAGTAGCAGCATTCCAGCCACAAAGTCCCTGGTGGTCTTCGCCCATGCTGTGGGCAGTGGGAGGCGCAGCTCTCACCATTGGTGGTGGTGTTGTTGTCGCTGGGGTGTTGGCTTTATTCTCACCGCGGCAGCGTCCAACCCGCACCGTACAAGTGATTCACCCTTATCAAGGTCCTACACCACCCTTGGTTCCAGTACGTCGGGCTGAGTTTCTGCCTGCTTCTCGTGTAGATCCAAGAAGAGTTGAAACTCCAGAATACGACGAAATGCACTGATAGACAAAGTGGTACTGGGGACTGGGGACTGGGGACTGGGTACTGGGAAGATGAGGGGCAGGGGAAAAGGTTAAAGGGAAAAGGGATAAATTTAACCTTTCCCATGCCCCATGCCCTATGCCCCATGCCCCATGCCCCATACCCATTACTTTGCTACTTGATAAAAACCGTACATCGCGCTAGTCTTCATGGACGTAACTTCACGCTATGACATCAGGCGATGACAAATCAATACTCCGCGAAAATTCCCCCTTGCACTTGGAATCGTCCCATCGGTTTAGGCTGGGATAGGCCATATACTGTCCGTTACGCAAGTAATCTTGATGATGGGCCTTGGCATGGTGCGCCATTAGGTGGCTTTGGTGCAGGTTGCATCGGTCGTTCTTCACGGGGAGACTTTAATCTATGGCACATTGATGGCGGCGAGCATATCTTCAAAAACGTGCCCGCCTGTCAATTTAGTATATTTGAGTCCAATGCTACATCTACCCAAGCTTATGCTTTATCTACCCAAGCACCTGAGGATGGTAGCCTCAAAGCATGGCAATGGTATCCAGGCAGCAAGGGAGCAGGGGAGCAAGGAAGCAGGGGAAAACTTAACTCCATCGATCAACAGCAAACTGGCGAATATCATGCCCTGTATCCCCGTAGCTGGTTTGTGTATGAAAATGTTTTTCAAACACAGTTGACTTGCGAGCAGTTTTCCCCAGTATGGGCAGGTAATTACCAAGAAACTAGCTACCCGGTGGCGGTGTTCCATTGGAATGCTCACAACCCCACAAATGCACCTATTACTCTGAGCATCATGTTCACCTGGGAAAATATGGTGGGTTGGTTTACTAATGCCCTCAAATCTCCTAAAGTGCGGGTGCGCGATGACGGTAGCCCAGTTTATGAATACCAACCACGCTGGGGCGAAAGTCAAGGAAATTACAATCAGATTGTAGAAAATTCAGAATACTTTGGTTGTCTTTTAGGTCGGGTTGATAGTGACAAACCATTGGAAGAAGGGGATGGAACCTGGTGTATTGCAACTTTGAAACATCCAGGAGTGGAAGTATTTTATCACACGCGCTGGAATTCCATTGGTACGGGTGAAGATGTATGGCAAACCTTTGCTCAAGATGGTTCTTTACCTAATTATCAAGACACAACTCCAGCAGCAGAAAACACACAACTAGCAGCTGCGATCGCACTTCGTTTTACTCTCCAACCAGGCGAAACTCTCGAAATTCCCTTTGTTCTGGCTTGGGATTTGCCGATTACAGAATTTGCTGCTGGAATAAATTACTATCGCAGATACACAGACTTTTTTGGTAAAGATGGTAGTCATGCTTGGGCGATCGCATCTACCGCTTTACAACAATACCAAACCTGGCGATCGCAAATTCAAAGTTGGCAACAACCCATTCTCGACCGAAAAGATTTGCCTTCTTGGTTTAAAATGGCATTATTTAATGAGCTTTACGACCTCACCTGTGGCGGTACTCTCTGGAGTGCAGCATCAAAAGTTGACCCCATCGGGCAGTTTGCGGTGCTGGAGTGCCTAGATTATCGCTGGTACGAAAGTCTAGATGTGCGGTTGTATGGTTCTTTTGCCCTGTTGATGCTGTTTCCAGAATTGGAAAAGTCAGTGATACGGGCATTTGCACGGGCAATTCCCCAAGGTGATGACACTCCCCGAATCATTGGCTATTACATGACAATCAAGGCAGAAAGTCCGATTGCAGTTCGTAAAGCCGTTGGTGCAACACCCCACGATTTAGGCGCACCGAATGAACACGTGTGGGAAAAAACTAACTACACCAGCTATCAAGACTGCAATTTATGGAAAGATTTAGGTAGCGATTTTGTATTGCAAGTATACCGAGATTTTCTGTTCACGGGTGGTGAAGATGTGGAATTCTTGGCAGACTGTTGGGATGCGGTTGTTAAGACTCTCGACTACTTGAAAACTTTTGACCTAGATGGCGATGGTATTCCGGAAAATTCTGGTGCGCCTGACCAAACATTTGATGATTGGCGGTTGCAAGGTGTCAGCGCCTATTGTGGCGGGTTGTGGTTAGCGGCGCTAGAAGCTGCGATCGCTATTAGCCAAGTTTTATTAAATCACAACCTTGGCGATCGCAACGACTTGGAATTTCAAAAATCCACCTATGAAGCTTGGTTAGAACAATCCCGCCCAATCTACCAAGAAAAGCTTTGGAATGGACAGTATTATCGACTGGATAGCGAAAGTGGTTCTGATGTGGTAATGGCAGATCAATTGTGCGGACAGTTCTACGCCCGATTGCTAGGATTACCAGATATTGTACCGAGCGATCGTGCCCTCTGTGCGTTGAGAACTGTTTATGATGCCTGCTTTTTGAAATTCTGTGATGGGAAATTTGGTGCTGCTAACGGTGTTCGTCCCGATGGTTCGCCAGAAAACCCCAAAGCGACTCATCCTTTGGAAGTCTGGACAGGAATAAACTTTGGCTTGGCCGCTTTTCTTGTGCAGATGGGAATGAAAGATGAAGCATTTAAGTTGACAGAAGCTGTAGTGCAGCAAATTTACGACAATGGACTGCAATTTCGCACCCCTGAAGCCATCACTGCAACTGGGACTTTTCGCGCCTGCACTTACCTGCGCCCAATGGCAATCTGGGGAATTTATTTACTGATTAATTGACTTCGCAAATACACTCTCCCCTTACCTGGAAAAATAGCTATAGCAGTTGCCAGGTAAGTTAGGACATCAATTAATTCTAGAATCCAGACATCAAGAGACTTTTAAGCCTATTGCCTGCTATAACTTTTTACTGTTATCTGCAAAACCTCTTTCCTTGTAAGAAGCAGTTAGCGAATGAAGGCAATATCAGGTTCGGTTGAAGACTTATGATTAGGATTGACGCTCTGACGCAGAGAGTTTTGAATAGTAATACCATTTCACGAAATGCATGATACAAATGATTGGTCTTTAATTCTTTCCCCCTGTCCCCCTGCTGACTATTTGCATCAATCTTAAAGTGAAACGGTATAAGTGATTATCCGAACTTGATATAAGACCCATCATTTCCCCACAAAATAGTCGAGAGAGACGTTGCATTGCAACGTCTCTACACCTGTTGCATAGCGAAAAAGCCTGAGTGTAGAGAGAGGTTTCCCTACTTCTTCATTATTTGTGATTTTATTTTCCCAGTGTTTCCGGAAAGGAAGGAAAATTTCAGTAATGGTAAGAGTTAAAGGATTGAGAATTCAAGACTACGTTTCAAAAAATGCAAATATTACTAGCTTTAGCGATAAATATTGCTAACGTTGTCCAGGCTGTCTTCCAAAGAAAGCTGGCAATGTTCCAAACACAAACGCTAAGACATGTACACTGTGCGTAACTTTGCACGGATACACTATGAAGAGGTTTTTTCTCAGTTTTAGCAGAAGCAGCCCAAACTTTAGGATATGAGGTGCTAGTAGTTTGGGCAAGTCTTAGTTAGCCGGACTCATATCATAACCCGTAAATAGCTTATTGGCAAGAAATTTCTTATCTATTTGTCTAGCAACGATAAAAATTGCGTAGGCGTAGCCCAACCCAGGCATCGCCGAGGGATTCAGAAGCCAATAATTCTGGCTTAGAATCAAGCAACTATAATCCTAGCTATTGAGTAGGAACGCCAATTTCAACAGAACTTAACTCAAATTAGTCAACTTCCTACTAAATTGATCATCTCCCACCGACTCTCCACCATTGCTTATACAAACTGCTACCTTGTTCTTGTTTTAGACCAAGGTATCGTATTTACAAAATATATTTATCCGCTATTTATACTAATTAATACTTGTTATTCATCTTTTTGAATACTGCGATTAGGTTGATATATTTATTTCAATATTTTTTTAATTTTTAAAAAATACAATTTTAAAATTTTTGAAGCAATTAATATTATTGATGTTGGATATTGCAGAAAAATAGAATTTCTTAGTAAATAAAAATTTTATATTAAGTCTATTAATTATACTACTATTTTTAATAGCCTAAAATAAAACTAAAAATATATATAATAATATTTGCACTAAGTAGCTAATTCAAATAATAACCATACTTAGTGTTAATGAATAATTAATAACTGATGCTTGCCTGATAAATTATATTTTTTGTGATGCTTGTATAGCAAGTGTTTAAGACAAAAATATTAATCCTTGTCTAGCAAAATATAAGAACACTTCACTGAGATTTGCGGCTTATTTTTTTGTAAATACTACATATACTCCTAAAATATGATCTTGTTTTAGATGATAGTTAATGGTATTATTATCTAACTACTAGACAATAATAAAGGTTTAAAATTGATATTGTCTGTGGGGTCTTACCCCTCATTAATTAGCAAATATGACAAAAATAAAAGTTGCACAATACATAAGTAAATATTCAAAATTAGCCAGTAAATTTCACTTATAAATCTGCTATATTAGCAGATGACATTAACCGCAAAAAATAGTATAAATACAAATGGTCTTTTGAACGCCTAAGGGTAAATATTTTTTTTGTATTAGTCGAAAAAAATTAGAAATTTCCCGGAAATGATTTAATATCAGCAGTAGTATTTTATACAAAAGCAATCCAAAAAAATTGATTGAATTAGGGGTTGAAAAAGTTATAAGAAGACAAAACTGCATCTACCAATAGCTATGCCGAGACTTGAAAGCAGCGATCGCCAGTGATAATTTGGGAAATTTATCTACACGTCTGTTGATGAATGCTTATTCTCAATCAACATCAAACATCGTTGTTTATCGATTACTTCTGCCAAGCGATTAAAAAGCTGCGAAAAGGCTAGTCTAGTTTGTAAGCCTTAATTGAAACACCACTAATTGCAGAAACCAAACTAGTTTACTTCACCCAAGAGAACTAAAGACTATGAATCAAGACATTGCTAGTATTAGTAGTAACTTAGACAAGACAATGAAGGCTCAACAATTTGATAAAGTAGTTGAAGCAATTTTGGCTGGAAAGTATTCCTGGGCGTGTGTTTTAATGCTGCGATTTGCTGGTTATAATCCTCTTCATTACATTCCATATCGTACTTATAATCGATTGTTGAAAGAAAACTCTCAAGCCAGCAGAGTAAACCAACAGCAAAGTGAAAACATAAAACTGCTCAAACAGCCCAACGATTCCAGATCTGATAACAATGTCTCATCAAGTTGCTTAACTAAAATTAAAGACATACCTTATCTTGAAGTAGTTGGAAAGCAAAAAACAGAAATCCGTGGTAGTAGTTTAGATCGCAGGCTCGCACAGTAAATTAAAGAATATCAATCAGTTCAATCAAAAATAAAATTGGAAGTACTCAAAACATTTATTTGAGATACTTGAGATTGAATTAAAAATATTTTGCATCAATAGAATTTGCTTGAGAGTTGATTAAATTCTCAAGTACTGCCATGCCATTTTTTAATGGATGGCAGATTTTTCATGTAGGACTTTTATTTGATTGTATAAAAAACTCGCCTTCAACTCGACAAATCTGATTCCCTAAATCGACGCCAAAAGTTAATCGTATTCCTACTCCCCATTACCTATCTGTATAAAATAAGTTCAAACATCAAAGCAGATTAGTAATAAATCTGCCAAAATGGCAAATTTATACTGAGGAGATTGGTAAACTAAAAATAATAACTTCAATCAAAGTAGAGGTGACTAGCAAGTAAGTTAATTTAAAAAATAAAATCAATCATTAGTTCTCAACATGAAATACATCAAACTGATTATCAAAATAGTCAGGATTTCATGTATTAGATAATTCTTACACCAAGACCAACAATTCAACTGTTACTACTGGTGGTTCTTTTTCCGAGAAAGCTCAAGCAAAGAGAATTTAAAGAGGCGGCTTCCCCCAAACTAAATCTTATAAAGCTTTCACCGAGTTGCAGACGGTGGGAGTCATAGCTAATAAAGCTTTCTATATTGGGTTGGTGTTGCTTTAGTTAATAAAGCAAACGCTTAGCATCAACACCAAGAACGGAAATAGAAAAGTTACGGTGAAATTGTTGTCGTAGCTGGTAGAACTAGTGGCTCATACGTTTCTTTTTCGACTATTGTAATCCTAGTCCTCCCAACCTGGATTATCTATGGTTTATAAACTTTCAATTTATATTGCAATAGCTGGAAGTTCAAAACTTGAATAGCTTCCAGTTTTTTATTGAAAATAAAAATAGGTTGGGCAATTAATCTGCCGAACCTACTTTTTGTAAGATATAGTCAATGCAAAAATGAATTAAACTTTGGCTAATTCTGGAGTAGGACGCTTACTGTTGCGAATTGCTGTAATAGCCTGTGCATAATCATTAGTGTTAAAGACAGCTGAACCAGCAACGATCGCATTGGCTCCCGCTTCCAAAACTTGCCAGGTATTATTTGCCTTCAGACCCCCATCCACTTCAATCCAAGGATCTAGACCACGTTCGTCACACAATTGGCGCAGCTTGCGGATTTTGGGTAACACGCCAGGGATAAAGCTTTGACCACCAAAGCCAGGGTTTACGCTCATGATCAGTACTAAATCGCATAGATCCAGAACGTATTCAATTAACTCCAAAGGAGTGCCAGGATTAAGTACAACACCAGCTTTTTTTCCAAGCTCTTTAATTTGCCCCAAAGTGCGGTGCAAGTGTGGGGAAGCATTATGTTCTGCATGTACAGAGATAATATCAGCACCCGCCTTAGCAAATCCTTCTACATACTTTTCTGGTTCCACAATCATCAAGTGAACATCCAGTGGCTTGGTTGTAACTGGACGAATCGCCTCCACAACCAGAGGGCCTATCGTAATATTAGGTACAAAACGACCGTCCATTACATCAACATGAATCCAGTCCGCTCCAGCCTCGTCTACGGCGCGAACTTCGTCACCCAGACGACTGAAATCGGCTGATAAGATAGATGGAGCAATTACAATGGGCTTTTGAGATGGGTTTTGGGTCATGGCTAGTGGGTTTTTAAGCGTCCTCGTCTGTAATCATTGTAACAAAATATTGAGCCGGATATTATAACTTTTGATCCCAGCTTTTTTGGGGAGTGTGCAGATAGGGAAGTGTGGGGACAGAGGGCAAAAAGATTCCTTCCCCATCCTCTCACACCTCTCACACTCCTGGCTTGCCCTATGCCCAATAACTAATGACTAATGACTAATGACTAATGACTAAAAAACTAAGTTGGATAATTTGGGGATTGAGTGCTTCGTGTCTGAGTGCGCCAGTAATTGCTTCGGTTTTAGAGTCCCCCTTGGGAACTAACGGCATTGACGCTCTCAAGCTACACCAAACTCCTTATAATTTAATCGGTCGCAAGATTGCTATTGGCCAAGTAGAAATCGGTCGGCCGGGAATGTTTGGTTGGGATAAGGCGGTATCCAAAAACCGCGCCATCTCTTTAGCTGGGGTGTTCTTACGCAATGGGCCAGCTAAGTCTAATAGCGGTGTTGACCCTCATGCTTACAATGTTGCTGGTGTGATGGTCAGTCGAGACAAGGGTATACCAGGAGTTGCTCCGGGAGCGCGACTTTACTCGTCTGCTGTCGGTTCAACTAAAAATATGGGTCAGCCAGAAGAGTGCTTATCGGCACAGCATGTAGCGCTGCAAAATAGTGGCGATGTCCGTGCGATTAACTTTAGTTTTGGCGAACCTCTGAGTCGCGATCCTCGACCGCAGGCGACTTTAGACGGCAATGCTTTGTTAACTTTATGTGTTGACTGGTCTAGTCGCGTTCATGATGTTTTGTATGCGATCGCCGGCAACCAGGGAAAAGGGGGCATTCCCATTCCTACAGATAATTTTAACGGAATGAACGTCGCTTTTTCATCCCGGAGGGGGGGAGTTTTTAATAAAGTAGATGTTGCTAATCTGGCTGGTGTAAATCAAGGAGCAACTGGGCGGCTAGCTGGGAAGGAGTTTAATATCGGTGGGCGTCGCGCTATCAGTTTAGTTGCTCCTGGTAATAACATTAATTTACTTAATCCAGATGGCAAATTGAACAAGGTTACGGGGACAAGTTTTGCAGCACCTCAAGTTACTGCTAGTGTTGCTTTATTGCAAGAACTTGGCGATCGACAGTTGCGAACAAAACAACCTCATTGGAGTACAGATTCTCGGCGTCATCAAGTAATGAAAGCTGTATTGCTCAATTCAGCAGACAAAATCCAAGATAGCGGCGATGGTTTGCGTTTGGGTATGACTCGGACGCTAATTGATAAACAAAATCAAAACTGGCTAGCTTCTGATGCTTACAAAGATCCAAAAATTCCTTTGGATGCCCAAATGGGAGCAGGTCATTTGAATGTTTTTCGCGCTTATCAACAATTTAATGCTGGTCAATGGCAGCCATCAGCCGCAGTACCCTCTATTGGTTGGGATTATCGCACAATCGATGTTGACAGTTCTGTTGATTATCCCTTAGCTAAACCTTTAAAACAGGGTAGTTTTGTAGCGATTACTCTGAGTTGGGATCGATTAGTAGAACTTAATGATAGAAATAAGAATCAGCAGTATGACGTGGGTGAAAATTTTCGCGATCGCGGCTTGAATAATCTCGACCTTTACCTAGTAAAAGTTGATGCTCAAAACTTAGATGGTGGTGTTGTTTGTTCTTCCATCAGTCAAATCGATAGTGTAGAACATATTTTTTGCCCCGTTGCTGCTACTGGAAATTACAAAATCCGCGTCCAGTTTCGTCAAAAGCTGAATGAAGCAACTCAACCTTATGCTTTAGCTTGGTGGAGTGTGCCCACTAATTAAAGTAGCAACCTACAACTCACATAAAACTTAGGCAATGGGGAATAGTCAAAAGCTATTGTCAATTGCCCTTGTGTAAATAATTCTGAGGGATTACTTAATTTTATAATTGCGTAGTCTATAATACGTTTATAGATATATGGGCGATATTCAAAAATCGAAGTTTTTGATCGTTCCTTTGCACAGCTGCCTCAAGCAGCAATTCAGAATTTCCAACCCTAAAATTTGTGTTGAATTTCTCTGAGCTAATTATTTGCTGTTACAAAAACTGTAACAGTGCCATTCTTCTATTACAGCAAGTGCAATAGTTAATCATTGACACGGTTTTGCGTCAACCCTGAGACACAGATTAACAATCTTTGGCAAGTGAGGTAGCAGAATGAATCGGCAAAAATTTACTGGTGTGAAAGAAAATTTCCTGCAAAGACGTTACGGGGTTAGTCTTGGCAGACGTTATGTTTTAGCTGCTGCAAGTGTTGTTCTTTTTAGTGTATTAGGGTGTTCTCAGGTCGATAGTAATAAAAGTGCCCTTGCTCAATCTAGTTTACCCCAGCCAGAAACTCCATTGGAAAAAAAAACAGTCAAAACTGATACTAAAATTGTTCAATCTAATAATAAGTTTGGCTTCCAGCTTTTTTCAGAAGTTAACAAAAGTGATGGTGGAGAAAAAAACATTTTTCTCTCACCTTCGAGTGTAGCGATCGCCCTAGCCATGACATACAATGGCGCTAGCGGCTCGACTCAACAAGCAATGGCAAAAACCCTGGGATTACAGGGAATGAATCTGTCAGAAATTAACTCTGCATACACAGCAGTATTAAAGCAGCTTTTAGACAATGCCGATGCGAAAGTGCAACTTAAAATTGCTAATTCTCTTTGGGCAAATCAAGAAGTAAAATTTCAGCCAGACTTCCTTCAAAGAACAGAAGATTTTTATCAAGCCAAAGTCAGCAATTTAAACTTCCAAGATCCTACAGCCATTAATACCATCAACAATTGGGTAAAAGATAACACTGCTGGCAAAATCAATAAAATAGTCGAGACAATAGAACCCGATCAAGTGTTGTTTTTGATTAACGCCATATACTTTAAAGGTAATTGGACTAACGAATTTGACAAAAATCAAACTGCTGAACATTCGTTTTACATCACATCTACCAAACAAAAACAACACCCCATGATGTCACAAGAGGGTGATTACAGATATTATGAAAACGAACAATTTCAAGCAGTGAGTTTACCCTACGGCAAAGATGGTAAAGTTAGTTTTTATATCTTCTTACCCAAACCCAACTCTAACCTCAAAGCCTTCTCTCAAAACTTGAATGTTGAGAACTGGGAAAAATGGATGACTCAGTTCAACAAACAAAAAGGGTTTATTCGTTTACCCCGCTTCAAAACCGAATACGATGTGACACTTAATAATACTTTGAAAGCTTTGGGTATGGAAGAGGCTTTCAGCAACAAAGCTAATTTTTCCAGCATGGGTAAAAATTTTGCCATTAGCCAAGTTAAGCATAAAACTTTTTTGGAAGTGAATGAAGAAGGCACCGAAGCGGCTGCGGCTACTTCTGTAGGAATAGTAGCAACCTCTTTAAGACAAGAGCCAGAACCATTCCGTATGATTGTCGATCGCCCATTCTTTTGTGCCATTAGGGATAATCAAACGGGAAGCATTTTGTTTATGGGTTCAATTGTTGAACCACAGTGAAAAGGACAAGGGGACAACTTGTCACCTTGTCCCCTTGTCCCCTTGTCCTCTTACTAGGGTAATGTCGCTTCCGAAATGCTGAGAGCGTTTTTGGCATCAGTTTCCGGGGGTTCCTTTGGTGCAATCGACGCAGTAATTTCTCCTGTGGTTTCTTCCTCAGTTCCACTAGTGAAACCTCCAAGACGCACTGCATTTAAAATGGTCTTAATCACAACAGCTGTGGGTACTGCCACAATTACACCCAACAGTCCGCCAATTCTTGCGCCTGTTAAAACTGAAATTAATACCCAAACTGGGTTTAAACCAGTAAAGCTACCCAGAATTCGCGGAGCAATTAAGTTTTCGAGAATTTGTTGTACGATTACGGCCGCTATCAAAACTTTCACACCCATTGAAAAATCTTGCAACGCCACTAATAGTGTAGTCAAAGCGATGCCCACAGAACCACCAAAGGGCACGAGAGCCATGATGCCAATAGTTAGGCCAAACAGCAGCCCAAATGGTACCTTCAGCCACAAAAAACTCGGAATCATGGCTGAAGCCATACAAGTAGATAAAATTAGCTGGGTGATGAAGAAATTCTGAAAGCTCAAGCGCACGGTTTTGGAAAACGGTTCTCGAAATCTAGCAGGTAGCCATTCCACTAGACTTTGCCAAAGTTCACCTCCATGCTGTAAAAGATAGAAAGTCAAAACCATCGTCAAGAGAAAATCTAGCAGACTGGTGAATGTCACTACAGCCAGATTTAAAACTTGTCCAGCGATCGCTTGTAGTTGTCCTTTGACGCGATCGTTAATTTGCACTACCAGAGCATCGAGGTTGATGGGTAAACCGAAAGTCTCAGCTTTTTCGTTTAAAATCATTAGCTGAGAGCGTCCAGAGTCAATTAACTCCGGCAAACGAGCCACTAGTTGCTGAGCTTGGGTGAGGGCTAGAGGAAAAAGTGTCACACCCAACGCTAATAAAATCGATAAAGCTAAGAGAAATACTAGAATAGCAACTTGCTCTCGCCTTGCACCATGATGCTCCATCCAGCTTACGGGGTAGTTGAGCAGAAATGCTAGCACCGAGGCTCCGACTAAAATGACTATGAGAGAATGGAAATAATTAAAAAATACCGAAATTGCCCAACCATTGAGAACTAGCAGCGGAACGAATAACGCGATCGCAGTGATTCGCGCTATTGGTGTAAATGTCTGCCACCAGTCGAGTAGCTTACGTGTCTGCATTTTCAGCTGATTGCGGAATAGAACAAGATTAAATCTTTCTTTACAGTTTATTATCTCTAACTATACGAGTCTTATTCATCCTTCTAGTTTAGGAGTTAGACTAAGCCCAATGGAAAATTATCAACCACAAGAAACTGGCGAGTCGAGAATGGGGAATGGGGAATGGGGACTGGGGACTGGGGACTGGGGACTGGGGACTGGGCAAGATGAGGGAGAAAGAATAAGCAATCCTCAATGCCCAATGCCCGATGCCCAATCCCCACTCCCCAAAACACAGCTACTTTTATATTTAATTCCAATTATCGGTTTTTTCCCTTCTCTGTGGACTCTCTATCGCCGTCAGGGTAGTCGGGAACAACTTGCTATTAGTCGTCTGTCTATTACATTGGCATTTACTTGGCTGTTGGGATATTCATTATTGACTACCGGAGCAGCAACTTCAGATTTTTTTACACTACGTCTATTTATCCTCAATAGCTTTCTCACATCAGGTTATTTTTTAGTGAGTCTTTGGTTGATTTTTCGTCTGATCCAGGGCAAATCTGGGCGTTTACCAGGGTTTACTGATTTAGCTGAACGGGTGGTCGGCAAGTACTTATCTTAATTTTTTGCGGTGAAAATTAACGGTATTTTTACTGAGATTGGAAAAAATTACAATTGATTTCTTCATACTATCTAGTCAAATCCAGTTTATTATTGCCATACTTCAGTAAAACATCTCCAGATTTACCCAAAAGAAAGAAAAATGCTGCTATAAGTGTTGTGGTTGACACTACATTAAAAAAGTTAGCACTAATAATTAAGAGTTAGGTATTATGGGTTGATTTGTCTGCATATTTGTAGTCTGCAAATTTACCGAATTTGATTAGTGAGTAAGTGTGAGGAAGTCTGTGACCATTCAAAGAAGTTCGGCAGAAGAAAACCAATCGGGAAAAGCCTCAAAGTCCGTGAAAAAAATTCCCCACAACTCGAAATCCGGACGTTGGCTGTGGTTTTGGGTGGGTATGAGTGGGATTGCGATGGTGTCGGCAACAGCAGGGGCGTTGTTGGCGGTGTCTTTGACTAGTACACCTTTGCAGCAAGCCCAGCTAAGTCCCCAGGATGAAGCGGTGTTTGATGGCGATCGCATCTCCGGAGGCGTGCTGCGATTTTCAGAATTAACTCGCCCGGTTAATCTGTTAGTTATGGGCATGAGCGTACTACCGCCAGATATCCAAAACCCTCCAGACGAAACTAAAAATCTGAAATATCTGCCCCAAGTCAACTCCTTTGATGGTCTTTCTGATGTGATGCTCTTGGTCAAATTCGATCCAGAGACAAAAAAAATAGTTATGCTCTCCATTCCCAGAGACACTCGCACGGAAGTAGAAGGTTATGGAGTCAAAAAAATTAATTCTGCCAATGTCGATGGCGGCCCAGCTTTGACTGCTAAAACTGTCAGCAATCTCTTGGGTGGCGTAGGAATCGATCGCTATGTCCGAATTAACGTTTTGGGAGTTGGCAAGCTAATTGATGCTTTAGGTGGCGTGACAGTCTACGTCCCCAAAGATATGAAGTATCAAGATGATTCTCAGCACTTGTACATCAATTTGAAAGCGGGTAAGCAGCATCTCAATGGCGATCAGGTACTACAATTGTTACGTTTTCGCCATGATGAACTCGGAGATATTGGTCGGATTCAGCGGCAACAAATGGTGATGCGTGCTTTGATGGATCAGACTCTCAACCCCGCTACTGTAGCTCAATTGCCTAAAGTTCTTGATGTCGTTAAAGAACACATTGACACTAACTTGACGGTTGAGGAGTTAGTGGCGCTATTAGGTTTTGGAGTACGGACAAATCGCTCGAACATGCAAATGCTTATGTTACCGGGTCGATTTAGCGAGAAGAATGAGTTTGAGGCTAGCTATTGGTTACCTAGCAAAAATGGTATTGCCAAACTCATGACTCAACACTTTGGTCTGGAATCTGAAGAAGAACAGCAGACGGCTGACCCACGTTCTTTACGTGTAGCAATTCAAGATAGTACAGGTGGCGATCGCTCTAATCTCCAACCATTAATTACAGCCTTGGAAAAATCTGGTTATCGCAACATATTTATAGCCAAGGCATGGGGTGAACCTCTAGAGGTAACTCACATTGTCGCCCAACAAGGAGATGGTGAGAGCGCCGAATCAATCCGCAACAGTTTGGGATTTGGAGAAGTGCGTGTGGAAAGCACTGGCAACCTTGGCTCGGATATTAGTATTCAAGTCGGTCAAGATTGGTTACAACAAAAATCTATTTTGGAGAAGTCGCTCACACCCTAAAGGGTATGGCCGCAGCTGACACTGAATTTACTGCAAGGCTTGTAGTTCTTGGAGTTTAGCTGCTACCACACCACTGGTTAATAATTCTTCTGCTTTAGCTAAAGCCTCTGGCATATTTGGGCAAATTCCACTCCGCCACAGGTAAAATCCGCCATTCCATAGGGCGGTTTGCATTAATTCCCCTGGTTTACCTGCCAAAACATCTCGAATATCCGCCACCAGTTCTTCAGTAGTTCCAAGGGGTACGTTTTTGGTAGTAAAGCCGTAATCACGTGGTACAAAGTGCAATCGTTCTATCTCTTGGGATGTTACCGATGAAGATAGACCAATGATTGCAGTGCGATCGCGTGGTAAGTCACAACTACCTTCTAATCCCTTCACAAATGTAAATTTTGTTACCCCCCGCAATCCTAAGGCTATCTGAAACATACCTTCAGTTGGTGGATGGACAAACCCGGCAATTACGTGAGCATCTCCGGCATAAGGACACCAAATTAACTCCATTGTTGCTAAGGGCGGACGTTTGCCAAGTTGGTCGCGGTACTCCCAAATACTTGTAGTTAAGGGAAAATGCTGAGGTAGATAAATAAAGCCGATTCCCGTTTTTGCAAATACCTGCTGGGTTTTTGCTAGGGGTAGGGCAGTCCAATCGACTCCTAAACCTTGCCAAATATCTATTAACGGTAAACCGTACTTAGTTGGTAGGCGATCGCCACCGTGCATTACCACTGGTTGTCCGGCTGCGGCGAGTAATAAAGCTGTCACCGGACTAATTGGTGCAGTGCGCGTTCTGCCATCGTAAGGGATGCCCAAAACCATCGCTGGCCGCTCAGAGACTATTGGTTGCAGTTTTGGGCCGAGTTCATCATAAGCATCCAACATTCCTGCTAACTCTTCCCCTGTGGGACGCTTGATTCGATGAGCAATCAAAAACGCTCCAATCTGGGCTGGTGTAGCTTCACCCAGCAGCATCATTTTGGTAGCGGTGGCTGCTTGGGCACGAGTTAAATTTTCCCCTGTGTGGTTCCCGCTACCTACTTTCTGCACAAATTCCCTAAATATGTTGGTCATTAGTCATTAGTCCTTTGTCATTAGTCATTAGTTATTAGTCATTAGTCCTTTGTTAGTTAACAATAACCAATAACCAATGCCCAATGCCCCATGCCCAATGCCCAATGCCCAATAACATTCAACAAGCCGATCGCTGCTGGTCAATTTGTAGCGGGATATTTTCCAACACAAGTTGCCAAAAGTGCTTGATGGGAGGAATTTGCAGACGGTCTTGAGTTGTGACCATTACTACGCGGCGAGTCAAAGTAGAATTATCTAGTAAACTACCAGTACTATTACTGGCTAAAGAACGAATGGCTAGGGTAGGGTCTTGGCGTGCTTCTACTAATGCTGATTGAGGCAGTAAAGCTATTAGTTCGCCTTGGCGTACTACTCCTCGGAAGGCATCTAGGGTATTTACCTCTAAAGCTGCCTGGAGTGTAGCCTCCATACGCTCAAATCTATCTTGTACTAAACGCTGCATTCCATAACCATCTTTAAAAACCACTTGGGGATAACGAATTAACTCTGACCAAGGGACAAATTCATATTGGGCTAGAGGATGATTGGCTGCGGTTAGAACTTCTATGGGTTCATCATAAAGTACTTCTACTACCATTTCTCTACCAGTGGTCAGAAAGCGATTATTCATCACAATTGCTAAATCTACTAATCCATCCTTAAGGACTTTCAGGGCGCGATCGCTTCCCAATGAAGTCACCCGCAATTGCACTTCTGGATAATCGTGGCAAAATTTTTGTAACACTGGTGGTAAGTAAGATCCGCATAGTGAATGAATCGCGGCAATGCAAAGTTCTGGCTGTTTTCCGGCTATTAAATCGGCTAATTCTTCTGTAGCGGTCTGCCATTCTTGGCAAATTTTGCGGACACGAGGTAGCAAACGTTCACCTGCCAAGGTTAGCTTGGCATGACTAGTTCTGTGAAACAGTTCTATTCCCAAATCTGCTTCTAATGCTTGGATTTGGCGGCTAATCGTCGATTGAGTGACACCACATGTTCGCGCTGCTTGTTGAAAGCTGCCGGTTTGGGCGATCGCTAGAAAGGCTTGCAACTGCTCTAAGCGCATTTTTATGTAGCCTGCATTACATTTATCGGTTTCATTAAGTTAATGGATTTTTCCCCACAGTTTAGTAGGGTTTGTTACAGGTCTTTCTCTCTAATTTACATTTGTCTAAATCAGAATTTACTGCCTTTTTCGTTAATTATCTGCTTTGCACCAAAATTTTCAGCAAATATCGCCAAAAAAGACTTAACTATTTTTTACTGAAATATATAAATTTTTAGATAAGATTTTTAATCCATCATTATAAAAAGGGGTCAGGAAAACCCATTCGTTCTAGACATAGGAGTTGACTGTTGACTGATGATTGTTGACGGTTAATAGTCATCAGTTATCAGTCAACAGCTATAAGTCAGAGAGTAATATGTCATACTCTGCATGTGAACCAACCCAAAACCAAATGACTGCATTGCCTTCTAATTGTCCAACTGCTCTATAACTTCTACTAATCCGAGCAGAGTAAATTGGTAATTCTGGATGTACTTTTTTGAAGCGTAAGCTTGGATGTCCAGGATCTTGCTTAAATTGGCGATATGCCTGACGTGTCTGCTTTTGAACTTGTTCGGGTAAATCTCGAAAAGCTTTACGGAATTGGGCAGTTGTGCGCGATTTCAAACGTTTCTGGATCTAACTCTTGTGTTTTAAGAGCTTGATACTCAGCCATTGCTTCGGCTGCGAGTTTAGCAAGGGTATCTTTAGAGCTTGCGAATGCTTCATCCCATCGGATTTCGTCTTCGAGTTCTTCCAAAATCATCACAGCGATCGCATCTTGTTCGCTAGGAGGCAAGGTTTTTAACCTGGCGATCGCTTTTTCAAGTAACTCTGTCATAAGTACCGAACTCTTACAAAGATAGCACTACTATATTATCTTCGCTTATGTTAATTATTTCTATTTCCTTTGCTGCGCCACAGTTTAGTTGCAAGTATTACTTTGGAACCACTCTGCTAAAGCGATCGTGATTCCTTGTTGCAAATCTGGTGTAAGCTCAGGGTTATTTGCTAACTGCTGTAATTGTTGATGTGCAGCTTCTTTATCGAGATTTTTCAGTGCAGCGATCGCATGTAGTCTCACCGATACATTAGAATCAGCTAGCAGCGAAATTAATGGTTCAATTGCCTGAATTTTGCCTAACTGTCCTAAAGATAAAGCGATCGCACTTTTGATATTGGCAATATTTGTAGCTGGATGTTGCAATCGCAATACTTCTAGTAAAATTTCTGCTGCTAGTGTTGTTAACTGCGGCTTTTGCATTTGCCCTAAAACTGTGACAATTTCTTGCCACACTGTTTCTGATGTACTTTGATTGAGTGCTGCTTGTAAATATTCCAAACTCGATGGTATCCCCATCCAACTTAAAGCGCGGATAGTTTCTAATTGCAGCGTTATCGGTGTCTGGGGTGAAATCAGCAAATCAAATAAGTGTTTGGCAGCCTCATCACAATCCATACGAGAAAGGGTAACGACTGCCGCACAACAAACATCAAGGTTAATGTCGTAAAGCTTTGGTTGTAATCTCGTCACTAAATCGAATGTTTGGCGCAAGTTGGGGCGAAAACTTAAACCAACAACTGCTGCACGTCTAACTGTGGCGGCTACATCATCCAAAGCGTTTAACAAAACTGGTGGTATGCGTTCATCATCAAAGTTAGCGAGGGCTTCAATTGCGGCAGTACGAATTGTGGGTTGTGGATCTTGGACTACACTCAACAGTGGTGCAATGGTTTCTGTTTGCGGAATACAACAAAGCGATCGCACCGCCAAAAGTCGTGTATCTTCATCGGCTAGAAGTTCTGTCAGTGAAGTAATAGCAACAGAACCTATTTGTCCTAGTGCTATAGCTGCGATCGCTTTAAGTTCTTCATCCTCATCATTTTTCAATAATTCTACTAAAGCTGTGATGGCATCTGGGTGCTTAAATTCGCCTAAAGTCCGCGCTGCATACCAACGCAATTCTTCGTCTACGTCTTCATCTTTTAATATTTCAATGAGTGGTGGGATGGCAATATTTCCTAAATTAGTTAATATCTTGGTAATTTCCCAGCGTTGCTGGAAATCTCCCATCTCTAACATTGAAAGTGTTAATGTCAGCAGATATTCTCGATTTTTAATTATTTTTTGATCTTCAAGATCTGTCCCTATAATTAATTGTTGTAAATATTGAATTAGTGATGACCAATCAGCTGCCTTATATGCTGTCTGAACTTGCATCAAAAGCTGGTTGATGTTGATGTTATTCACGATTGTAAAAGTGAATGGGGACTGGGGACTGGGGACTGGGGAGATGGGGAGGTAGGGGGAGCAGAGGGAAGAATAATAACTCTTCACAGGAGGCGGAGGGAGCATCCCAAGCTCAGCTTAAGAGTCAACAGTTAACAGTCAACACTCATCACTCCCAGTCCCCAATCTCCAATCCCCAATCGCTTTTAGCCTAGTTTAACTACAACTGAATCACCCTCAATTTTTGCCGCAAAGGTTTTCAGCCCTTCTTTTGCTGGGCCTCTTTTTACTGTACCGTCAAGGGCGTATTCTGAACCGTGACAGGGACAGACCAATTTTTTGGTGTCAGCTTTCCATGCCAAGGTACAACCTGCATGAGTACAGGTAAGGCTGACAGCCGTCAAACTTCCAGATTTAGATGTGCCGAGTATCAACACAGGTCCAACAGGTGACTCTTTCGCTAGCAATTGACCTGTTTTATCTAATTCTGCCGATGGGCTTACCGATACCCAGTCTTCTAATCCTAAATTTTTCACTGAAGAACAAGCTGCGATCGCTACAGGTAAAGAACTTGCTATCCAACCCAAACCTACCCAATTAATAAAATCACGACGTTTCATAGCTCTTTCACAACAATTGTGTGTGACAGATCGTCAAATAGGATTGCTACATAGTAATTGAAAATCCTTTGAGTCATCTCAAATACCTTTGATGTAAGCACTTTGGGCTACTTAGATCTGAATTTGATGTAAAAAATGCATAGGTTTTATACATTTTCTGCAATTTTACTAAAAAACCGTAACAATTTATACGATTTTAACAGAAATCTGACATTAAGTTATGAGTATTGAAATTGTTACATAAACAGTAGCCAAAACTCCTTGACAAATTCCCAAAATGTAAACTACGACAAATTTTCCTCAACAAACCACGGATTTTAAGTTTCGCGTTGGAATTTTCGGAAGTATAAATAATCAGCCGTAATCGCATATCTAAGTTTTTCATGTCTAATCCTCGTAGATACAACACCTGATGGGACTACGGGTTGATTGATATTGGGTAATCATCATCGCTTTTGACGTTTATTAGTAACTTGTAACGAGAGTCAGCCTCATGACAGACACAGCAACTACCACCGCCAACCTGAATAAGTTCGAGAAATTCAAAGCAGAAAAAGATGGACTCGCCGTTAAGGCTGAGATAGAGAAATTTGCCGCTTTGGGTTGGGAAGCAATGGACGAAACAGACCGAGATCATCGACTCAAATGGGTGGGTGTATTTTTTCGTCCAGTCACTCCAGGTAAGTTTATGATGCGGATGCGGATGCCCAACGGTATTCTCACCAGCACTCAGATGCGTGTTTTAGCCCAAGTAGTGCAGCGTTACGGAGACGAGGGTAGTGCTGATATTACTACCAGACAGAATATTCAATTGCGGGGGATCAGAATTGGAGATTTACCAGATATTTTTGATAGATTTCACGCAGTTGGGTTAACCAGCGTCCAGTCAGGGATGGATAACGTCCGCAACATCACAGGCGATCCTGTGGCGGGGTTAGATGCAGATGAGTTGTACGACACACGAGAGTTGGTACAGCAAATTCAAGATATGCTCACCAACAAAGGCGAAGGAAACCCAGAGTTTAGCAATCTACCAAGAAAGTTTAACATTGCGATCGCCGGTGGAAGAGACAATTCAGTTCACGCGGAGATCAATGATTTAGCTTTCGTACCAGCATTTAAGGAGGGGACTGGGGACTGGGGACTAGCGACTGGGGAAAAATCTTCCCAGTCCCCAATATTTGGCTTTAACATCATCGTCGGTGGCTTTTTCTCGGCTAAACGTTGTCAGGCGGCGATTCCTTTGAACGCTTGGGTGGGTCCAGAAGATGTGGTAGCTGTATGTAGAGCCGTTTTAGAAGTTTTTCGCGACAACGGTTCGCGCGCTAATCGGCAAAAATCCCGTCTGATGTGGCTAATTGATGAATGGGGTTTAGAAAAGTTTCGGGCAGAAGTAGAAAATCGTTTAGGTAAATCATTGTTACCCGCAGCGCCAAAAGACGAAATCGACTGGGAAAAACGTGACCACATCGGGGTATATAAACAAAAGCAACCAGGATTAAATTACGTAGGCTTGCACATTCCTGTCGGTCGGTTGTATGCCGAAGATATGTTTGAAATTGCTCGTCTAGCAGAAGTGTACGGCAGTGGCGAAATCCGGTTTACAGTTGAGCAAAACATCATTATCCCCAACGTTGCTGAATCGAAACTAGCAATATTTTTAGCAGAACCTTTACTAGAGAGGTTTTCGATTAACCCTGGTTTATTGACGCGATCGCTAGTATCTTGCACCGGCGCACAATTTTGCAACTTTGCCCTCATCGAAACTAAAAACCGCGCCCTGGCAATGATTAAAGCCTTAGAAGAAGATTTAACCTTCACCCATCCCGTGCGAATTCACTGGACTGGTTGCCCCAACTCCTGCGGACAGCCTCAAGTTGCAGACATCGGCTTGATGGGAACTAAAACTCGTAAAAATGGCAAAACCCTTGAAGGTGTTGACATATATATGGGTGGCAAAGTTGGCAAAGATGCCCATCTCGGAAGTTGCATTATCAAAGGCATACCCTGTGAAGATTTACAGCCAATATTGCAAGATTTACTCATCAAAAACTTTGGGGCAAAACTCAAGCAAGAAGCCTTAGTAGTTGGTAGTTAGTAACTGAGGAGCGAGGGCAGGGGGGCAGGGGAGCAGAGGGGCGGAGGTGAAAATTAACTCCTAACTCCCGATGACCAATGACTAATGACTAATGACTAAGGACAAATAACAAATGACAAATTTTTCCAGAAGAAAATTTATTTTCACCACAACTACTGCGGCTGCGGCTTCTATTTTAGCTCACGGTTGTTCTGCTAACAGCAATAGCAATACAAGTTCAACAAGTAGCGATGCTGCTGCTGCTCCAGCCGCTAATATTTCTACTGTTGCTAATGCGCCGAAGGTAGAAACAACAAAAGCGAAGTTAGGATTTATCGCTTTAACTGATTCTGCTCCTCTGATTATTGCTAAAGAAAAAGGTTTCTTTGCCAAGTACGGTATGACTGATGTTGAGGTTATCAAACAAAAATCTTGGCCTGTCACCCGTGATAACTTGAAAATTGGCTCAGCTGGGGGTGGTATTGATGGGGCACATATCCTAAGCCCTATGCCTTATTTGATGACCATTAACGATAAAGTGCCAATGTATATTTTGGCAAGACTAAATACTAATGGTCAAGCTATTTCTGTTGCCAATAAATTTAAAGAACTGAATGTAAATTTACAAAGTAAAGGGTTGAAAGAAGCTGCTAGTCAAGCTAAAGCCAATAAAAAATCTTTGAAATTTGGTATTACATTTCCTGGCGGTACTCATGATTTGTGGATGCGTTATTGGCTAGCGGCTGGTGGGATTAATCCAGACCAAGACGTGGTTTTAGAACCCGTACCACCACCACAAATGGTGGCGAATATGAAAGTCAACACTATCGATTCTTTCTGTGTGGGAGAGCCTTGGAATGCTCAATTAGTTAACCAAAAATTAGGTTATTCAGCTTTAGTTACAGGCGAGTTGTGGAAAGACCATCCAGAAAAAGCTTTTGCGATGCGGAAAGATTGGGTGGATCAAAATCCTAATGCTGCACAAGCATTGTTGATGGCAATTATGGAAGCTCAACAATGGTGTGATCGCGCCGAAAATAAAGAGGAAATGTGTAAAATTTGTTCTGATAGAAAATACTTTAACGTTGCTGCATCAGATATTTTAGAAAGGTCGAAAGGTAATATTGACTTTGGCGATGGACGTACACAAGAAAATTTCCCATACCGCATGAAGTTTTGGGAAAATAACGCTTCCTATCCTTACAAGAGTCACGATATTTGGTTTTTAACAGAAGAAATTCGTTGGGGTTATCTGCCAAAAGATACTAAAGTTCAGGAAATAGTCAATCAAGTAAATAAAGAAGACTTGTGGAAAAAAGCAGCGAAAGCTATTAGTGTTCCTGATTCTGAAATTCCTCAAAGTAGTTCTCGTGGAGTTGAAACTTTCTTTGACGGTGTGAAATTTGATCCCGAAAAACCTGAAGAATATTTGCAAAATTTAAAAATCAAAAAAGTTTAGTCCGTAATGAGCGATTGATTCATCGCTCATCACAAAGCTTGAGCGAAACTACACTGTTAGCTACAAACTTTAATTTTACGCTTAGTTCTTTGGCAAAGGGAGAAATCACAAAAATGGCAGCTATCCTTGGAAGTCGGACTCTCAGAAAAAATCCCCGCAAGCAGTTATATAAATTAGTTTCACAAAAAATTCTGCCACCGCTGGTAGCAGTAGCTATTTTTTTAGTGATTTGGCAATTACTTTGTTTAAATCCTAACTTTAAATTACCTGGGCCAATAGAAACATTTTCTGAAACTTGGGACCCTTTTATCATTAATCCATTTTTTGATAATGGTGAAAGTGATAAAGGTTTAGGTTGGCAGATACTTAGTAGTTTAGGAAGAGTTGGTTTAGGCTTTTCTTTAGCAGCAATTGTTGGCATTGCATTGGGAATTTTCATCGGTGCTAACAAGTTACTTTATAATGCTGTAGACCCCATATTCCAAGTGTTGCGAACTGTACCGCCTCTTGCATGGCTGCCAATTTCCCTAGCAGCATTTCAACAAGCTAATCCTTCAGCTATTTTTGTAATTTTCATTACGTCCATTTGGCCGATTATCATCAATACAACTGTAGGTGTACAACAAATTCCTCAAGACTATGTAAACGTAGCTAGAGTTTTACGTTTGAAAGGAGCAAAGTATTTTCTAAAAGTTGTATTTCCTGCTACTGTTCCTTATATCTTCACAGGCTTACGCATTGGCATTGGTTTATCTTGGTTAGCGATTGTTGCAGCAGAAATGTTAGTTGGCGGTGTAGGGATTGGTTCCTTTATTTGGGATGCTTACAATACCACCACAGAAACTAATTTAAGCGAAATCATCCTGGCACTAATTTATGTTGGTTTGGTCGGCTTAATGTTAGACAGATTAGTTGGCTTTATCGCTAGCAAAGTTGTACCAGAGTAGGGAATAAGCAATAATTTATTCCCCCGATTACGAATTACGTTAGCGATTCCTCAAGCGTCATTACGAATTACGAATTAAAAAATGACTACTTTTGTTGAAGTTGACCACGTTGACCGTGTATTTGAACTTCCGAATGGGGGCAAATATATTGCTCTCAAAAATATTGAATTAAAAATTCGGCAAGGGGAATTTGTTTCTCTAATTGGACATTCTGGTTGTGGTAAATCTACTTTGCTCAATATCATTGCAGGTTTAGATAGAGCGAGTATTGGTGGTGTGACTTTACAAGGACGAGAAGTTAGAGATCCCAGTCCAGATCGGATGGTTGTATTTCAAAACTATTCTTTGTTGCCTTGGTTAACAGTACGGGAAAACATCGCCCTAGCTGTGGATGAAGTGCACAAAGGTAAATCCAAAAGCGATCGCCGCAGTATTATCGAAGAACATATCGATATGGTGGGGCTGCGTTTAGCGGCGAATAAACGTCCTAGCGAGTTATCTGGGGGGATGAAACAACGAGTAGCCATCGCCCGCGCCTTGGCTACTCGTCCGAAGCTGTTATTGCTAGATGAACCCTTTGGAGCCTTAGATGCTTTGACGCGGGGGAGTTTGCAAGAACAACTGATGAAAATCTGCAACGAACACAACGTTACTTGTGTGATGGTAACCCATGATGTGGACGAAGCATTATTGTTGAGCGATCGCGTTGTCATGCTCACCAATGGCCCAGAAGCACATATCGGACAAATTCTCGAAGTCCCAATCCCTCGCCCGCGTCAACGCCTGGAAGTCGTCAAACATCCCAGCTACTACAATCTGCGGAATGAAATGATTTACTTCCTCAACCAACAAAAGCTGCTCAAAAAACACAAAGCACAGCAGACTCCAGCACCAGCAGCTACATCCCACAACGGCTTAGAAAAAGTCAATCTGGAAATTGGCTTTATGCCTTTGACTGATGCTGCACCTTTAATCGTTGCTCAAGAGAAAGGCTTTCTAGCCAAGTACGGTTTAGATAATATCACTCTCACTCGTGCTTCTAGCTGGGAAGAAATCGCTCAAGGAGTTGCCACTGGTAAATTAGACACAGCCCAAATGCTGGCGGGAATGCCCTTAGCTCTGACTTTGGGTGCTGGCGATAGGAAACCAATTCCTGTCATCAATGCTCTAAATATCTCTCGTAATGCTAACGCCATCACCCTCAGCAAAAGATTGTATAGCCAAGGTGTCAGAAACCTAGCTGACTTAAAAACCGCGATTAATGCTGCTCCCGACAAAATTTTGACTTTGGGTGTAGCTCATCCAACGTCAATGGTTAACTTAATGCTGCGTTATTGGCTGGCGGCTGGTGGTATAGATCCCGATCGCGATGTCAGCATAACGGCGATTCCACCAATGCAAATGGTTTCTCAACTCAAAGCCGGAAATATAGACGGTTACTGCGCTGGAGAACCCTGGAACTACCTTGCTGTTCATCAAGATTTAGGCTTTGTTGCCGCCACAGCTTTAGAAACTTGGTCAGGACAACCGAAAAAAGTCTTGGGAGTGCGGGAAGATTGGGCGCAGCAGTATCCAGAAACCTATCTCGCCCTCGTTAAAGCACTGTTAGAAGCATGTCAATACTGTGACGATCTCCGCAATCGCGAAGAAATTTTAGAAATACTCTGCCGTTCTGAGTACCTGGATATCGATCCTGTGTATGTTCGTCCTGGTTTCCTCGATCCCTATGATCGCGGTGACGGTACAGAACCACAAGAATTTACTGCATATAACCAGTTTTTTGTCAATCAAACCAATTATCCCAACCGCACGGAAATTTTGTGGATGATTACTCAGTTGGCACGTTGGGGCTTAACACCCTTCCCGAAAAACTGGGTAGAAGTGATTGAACGAGTTTGTCGTACAGACGTATTTGGTGCAGCAGCACGCGACCTTGGCTTACTCGATATCGGTGAAGATAACCCGATTCATTTATTTGATGGTAAATTTTTTAACCCCTCAGAGCCGATAGAGTATCTCAAAAGTTTGGAAATTAAACGCCAGATACGTATTGAAGAAGTATTTATTTAGTCATTAGTCATTGGTCATTGGTCATTGGTCATTGGTCATTAGTAACTGAGCAAATAAGAAATAACTAAAATCACCATGCAAATACTAAACAAAACTAATCAATTCAATCAACTAGAGAAGCAAAAAGCGGAAGATTTTTTAGTCATTGAAGGTGTAAGCAAAATTTATCCAACTCCCGAAGGGCCTTACACGGTATTGGATGGAGTTGACTTGAAAGTGCGTGAGGGTGAATTTGTTTGCATCATCGGTCACTCTGGCTGTGGCAAATCAACACTCCTCAATATGATTTCTGGGTTTAACACTCCTACCGATGGTGTCGTCCTGCTGCAAGACAAACCCATCACCGAACCAGGCCCCGACCGGATGATGGTATTCCAAAACTATTGTTTGCTACCTTGGCTGAATGTTTTTGACAACGTTTACTTGGCTGTTGATTCTGTGTTTCCGAAAAAAACCCAGGCAGAAAAACGGGCAATAGTCAGAGAACATTTAGCAATGGTAGGACTGACAGAAGCGGCTGACAAAAAACCCAATCAAATTTCTGGTGGGATGAAACAGCGAGTAGCCATCGCCCGCGCCCTGTCGATTCGTCCTCAAGTTTTGATACTTGATGAACCTTTTGGTGCGTTAGACGCCATCACCAAAGAAGAATTACAAGAAGAACTCCTGCAAATCTGGCGCGAACATCAAGTCACCGTACTCATGATTACTCATGACATTGATGAAGCACTTTTCCTCGCCGACAGAGTTGTGATGATGACTAACGGCCCAGCTGCCCACATCGGTGAAATCCTAAATATTCCCTTCTCGCGCCCCCGCAACCGTCGCCGCATCATGGAAGACCCAGAATACTACAACCTACGTAACTACGCCCTAGACTTCCTCTATCGCCGATTTGCTCACACTGACGAATAAAAAATTGGGGCATGGGGTATGGGGCATTGGTTATGAATATTCTCCCCATCTCCCCATCTCCCCATCTCCCCATCTCTCCAAGAACTAAAATGCTTAAAAATCTATTTTCATTCAGCGATCGCTATCGCATCTTACATCAGACTTGGTTTGCTTTTTTCCTGACTTTTGTCTGTTGGTTTAATTTTGCTCCCTTCGCTACAACTATCGGCAAACAATTAGATTTAGCGCCCGAACAAATCAAAACTTTAGGCATCTGTAACCTGGCTTTGACAATTCCGGCAAGGTTAATTATTGGGATGCTTTTGGATCGTTTTGGCCCCAGAATTACCTATTCAATATTACTGATATTTGCGGCTGTTCCTTGTTTGGCGACGGCATTCGCCCAAGATTTTAATCAATTAGTCATCAGTCGTTTGTTGATGGGAATAGTTGGTTCTGGGTTTGTCGTCGGCATTCGCATGGTGGCAGAATGGTTCCAGCCGAAAGAGATGGGAATTGCCCAAGGTATTTATGGCGGTTGGGGTAACTTTGGGGCTTTTGGTGCCGAGTTTGCCTTGCCGATAATTGCAGTTGCTACCAGCTTTTTGGCTGGTGGTGCTTCTAATTGGCGATTAGCGATCGCTTTTACAGGCATCATAGCAGCCATCTACGGCGTAATTTATTACAACAGCGTCCAAGATACGCCCACTGGTAAAACCTACAAAAAACCGAAGAAAAATGGTGCTTTAGAAGTAACCAGTATTAAAAGTTTCTGGGCGATGATTGTCTCAAATTTTGGTTTAATTTTCGCTCTCGGCTTATTAGCTTGGCGCTTGGAACAAAAGAATATTCACTTCTTAACTTTGAGCCAAATGTATCTTGCTTGGTTATTATTAGCAGGATTATTTATTTATCAAAGTTATAAAGCTTGGCAAGTCAACAGAGAACTTTTAACTGGCAAGAAAACATACGCACCAGCCGAACGCTTTCAATTTGGTCAAGTAGCATTACTCGAATTTACTTACGTCACTAACTTTGGTTCAGAACTTGCTGCCGTTTCCATGTTGCCAGCATTTTTTGAGAAAACCTTTGCTTTAGAACATGTTGTAGCTGGAATGATTGCCGCTACCTATCCTTTTCTGAATTTAGTTTCTCGTCCTAGTGGTGGCTTAATTTCTGATAAATTTGGTTCCCGTAAATGGACAATGACAATTATTAGTGCAGGTATTGGTATTGGCTACTTGATGGTACATTTTATTAATAGTAACTGGCCAATTCCGCTGGCGATCGCAGTTACAATGTTTGCCGCTTACTTTGCCCAAGCTGGCTGCGGTGCAACTTATGGTATCGTACCCTTAATTAAAAAAGAAGCCACCGGACAAATTGCCGGTAACGTCGGAGCTTACGGTAATTTTGGCGGCGTAATTTACCTGACAATTTTTAGCTTAACTGACGCACCCACACTATTTAGCACAATGGGTTTAGCTGCAATAATTTGCGCCTTTATGTGTGCCTTTTTCCTGAAAGAGCCAAAAAATTCCTTTGCCACCGATGAAAGTGAAATATCAGAAACGTCGCCTACTATCTTGTTAACTGAAGAATAAATATCACGCAGAGTCGCAGAGACACAGAGAGTAAGAATAAAACTCTCTTCATCTCTTCTCTGCGACTCTGCGTCTCTGCGTGAACTTATTCCCATACAACTACCATGAGTGAATTTACCAAAACCCTCTGTCCTTACTGTGGTGTCGGTTGCGGACTAGAAGTTTCCCCCCCAGCAGAACTTGGCAAAGCAACCAATCGAGATAACCAAGGAAATCCAATTTGGCGGGTGCGGGGTGATAAAGCTCATCCATCCAGTCAGGGTATGGTTTGCGTCAAAGGTGCAACGATCGCCGAATCTTTAGATAAAAATAGATTACATTACCCAATGGTGCGAGACTCTTTAGACCAAGAGTTTCGCCGTGTTAGTTGGGATGAAGCTTTCGATCTCATCACCAAGCGCATTCAAACTGTGCGTTTCACTCAAGGATCAGAAGCTATATGTATGTACGGTTCTGGTCAGTTTCAAACCGAAGATTATTACATAGCCCAGAAATTCATGAAAGGGTGTTTGGGTACTAATAATTTTGATGCCAACTCCCGTTTATGTATGTCTAGTGCTGTGGCTGGATACATTCAAAGCTTTGGCTCAGACGGGCCTCCTTGCTGTTACGAAGACCTGGAGTCAACCGACTGTGCATTTTTAATTGGCACTAATGCAGCTGAATGTCATCCCATCGCTTTCAACCGATTGGCAAAGTATCACAAAAAGAACCGCAAAGTCAAAATGATTGTGGTTGATCCCCGTCGCACACCAACCGCAGAAGCCGCAGATTTGCATTTAGCCATTCGTCCAGGTACAGATATCGACTTGTTAAACGGTATCGCTCATTTGTTGATGCGCTGGAACTACGTTGATACAATGTTTATCGAAGACTGTACCAGCAATTTTCCTGCTTATGCTGAGGTAATTCGCCACTACCCGCCAGAAGTGGTAGCTCGTCAATGTGGCATTAGTATCGAAGATTTAGAAACAGCAGCACGGTATTGGGGTCAATCACAGCGGGTATTGTCGTTGTGGTCAATGGGTGTGAACCAATCATCAGAAGGAACCGCTAAGGTGAGAACCATCATCAACCTGCACTTGATGACCGGACAAATTGGTAAACCAGGGGCTGGCCCTTTTTCCCTTACTGGTCAACCAAACGCCATGGGAGGACGTGAAGCTGGGGGTTTGGCGCATTTATTACCCGGTTATCGGCTAGTAAAAAATCCCCAGCACCGTGCAGAAGTTGAGGAGTTCTGGGGACTCCAGCCAGGACAAATTTCGCCCCATCCCGGTTTGACTGCTTGGGACATGATTACTGGGCTGGAAAATAACGCTGTAGGGGTACTGTGGATTGCTGCTACTAATCCGGCTGTGAGTATGCCAGATTTAGAACGGACGAAGAAGGCGTTGTTGCGATCGCCTTTTACCATCTACCAAGACGCTTATTATCCCACAGAAACTTCTGCTTATGCTCACGTTTTGCTACCAGCAGCCCAATGGGGTGAAAAAACTGGCGTCATGACCAACTCCGAACGTATGGTGACCTTGTGTCAAGCCTTCCGCCAACCACCAAGAGAAGCGAAACCAGATTGGGAAATCTTCGCCGAAGTTGGTCGCCGCCTCGGTTTTACCAAAGAATTTGCCTTTGCTAACTCGGCTGAAGTTTATGCCGAGTTTGCCCAACTAACTAAAAATCGCCCCTGCGATATGACGGGTATCAGCCACGCCCAATTACAAGCACAAGGTCCGACTCAATGGCCTCACCCAGAAAAGAGTTATGAGTTAGGAGTTAAAAGTGATGAATTAGAATCTTCAACTCCTAACTCCTCACTCCCAACCCCTAACTCCTCACTCCCAACTCCTAACTCCTCACTCCCAACTCCTAACTCCTCACTCCCAATTCCTAACTCCTCACTCCCAATTCCTAACTCCAAACGCCTCTACACCAATCTCCGCTTCCACACCCCTGACGGACGCGCTCGATTTGGAGCATATTATTCCAAGGGATTAGCAGAACCACCAAACCCTGATTATCCTTTTGTGTTAACTACTGGACGAGTTTACGGCCATTGGCACACCCAGACGCGCACCGGGCGGATTGAAAAAATTTGCAAAATGCATCCCCAAGCGTTTATCGAAATTCATCCCCGTGATGCTGTTCGCTTAGGTATTGTAGAAAATCAGTATGTAGAAGTGCGATCGCTTCGCGGCCAAGCTAAATTTCCTGCTAAAGTGACAAAAGCGATCGCACCTGGCACGGTTTTTGTCCCCATGCACTGGGGTTCCCTCTGGGCGGATAATGCCGAAGCTAACGCCCTCACCCATCCTGAATCTTGCCCCGATTCGCTGCAACCAGAATTGAAAGCCTGTGCGGTGCAGTTGATACCAATTTCTCTGGAAGCTACAGTCAAAAATTATCAACTCCAATCCTCACAGAGGTAAGCTGCTAAGTACAACTCTCCATCGGGAATTGGTAGCCAGCGATAGGGAATTTAGTCAATACTCAATAGTCGATAGTTATTATTAATTTTTCTGTGTCTCAACTCTTGGCTATTACCAATTACTATATCTAAAGAGGTAAAATTTTGATGAATCAGAAATTTTACTAGCTCCCATTTTAATCTGAGAAATAAAAAACTTACAAAGCATCGATAAGTAATCTTTTTTAATCCTCTAGATTTTTCTATGGGATTTTATTTTAGAATTGGGTGCAGCACATGAAAAGGCTACTGAAGGCAATTTTAGGAACTACCAAAGACCAGAACTTCATGCACATGATTGAAAATATAGAAGTGCTGGTTTCTAAGGTTTTATCTATTTTAATGGTAGTTGTGATTTTAGTAGCCCTCGGCGATTTAGGAGTATTTATTTTCAAAGAATTATTTACAGCCCCTTACGGTAAGTTTAACACAACATTATATAAAATTTTTGGGTTGTTTTTGAATATTTTAATTGCTTTAGAAATATTAGAAAATATAACAGCTTATTTGCGAAAACACGTTTTTCAGGTGGAGTTAGTTATTGTTACTTCTTTAATTGCTGTTGCCAGAAAAATTATTATTCTTGACTTAGAAAAAATTGGCGGTATTGATATAATAGGTCTAGGTATTGCTATTCTGGCCTTGTCAATTAGTTATTTAATAATTCGTTTCAGTAGTTCCAGGTAACAACGTTCAATAAAAGACGCAACAACCTGTTGTGCATTAAAAAACAGCCCTTTGCAAGTAAATTAAGTACACATCTTAATATGATAAATCTTCTGGGGTCGGCATCCTGCACTCTCTTGTGTATTTATTTATATTAAGGTGCTATATTTTACAGTCTTTATTCCCTACTCACCACCCTCACCCATAAATTTTAGGTTACTCAACCAAGATTCTTGATAAACCAATTTTCAATACTTTCTTATGGCAGATTTCTTTGAATTTGAAGCGGATTTTGTTGATTCGCTGCGTTGTATTCCCATGCAGGTGCGTTGCAAATTAGATACCTGCGGCATTAAGCTAAAATTGTCTGATTGGAATCAAATGACTACAGCAGAGCGTCAAGCTTTAGTCGAATTGCCTTGCACTACAGAAACCGAAATTCAGTCTTACCGCGAATATATCCAGGAGTTGATTTTACAACGCACGGGGACAGCAGCCGCCAAATTGCCCATAGAACCCCATCCTGCATGGCTTGACTCTGATACCATACCACCCACTGTTAAAGAAAAAGCTCAAGAAATGGGAGTAGTCCTGACACAACAAAAATGGGCATCTTTAAGACCATTACAGCGTTTCGCCTTAATTAAACTGAGTCGCCCAGGACATGAAAACAAAAACTTTAACAGAGCGATCGCAGAATTTCATTTGCTTTAATAAACCTCAGTTGCTAATTATAGCTAGTAATAGGCAATAGGCAATAGGCAATGATTTCTCTTGCCTTTTCCTAACTAGTAAATAATATACAACGATGCGTTAAACTTTGTTAACTCGTAGGCTTCAAAAGGTGCATGATGGCAAAGTTAATGCTCTAATATATCGATAAATTCGCGTATAAACGCATTAACTGATATGCGTCTAGATGTCCAATTTAGACGTTAAGATTGTCTTTGTCCTTTGCAAGTGACCAATGATAAAGAATTAATTAATAACTGAGGGTAGCAAAAATATGACTGCAAAGAAACTTTTAATGCTGGTTGGCGACTATGTAGAAGACTATGAGGTAATGGTTCCTTTCCAGGCATTGCAAATGGTAGGACACACTGTCCATGCAGTTTGCCCCAACAAAAAAGCTGGCGACAAAGTGCGAACAGCAGTTCACGACTTTGAAGGAGACCAAACCTACAGCGAAAAACCCGGCCACAATTTCACTTTAAATGCCACCTTTGCAGAAGTAAAAGCCGAAAGCTACGATGCCTTGGTAATTCCCGGAGGAAGGGCACCAGAGTACATCCGCCTGAATCAACAGGTAATAGAAATTACCCGTCACTTTGCCCAAGCAAATAAACCAATCGCCGCCATCTGCCACGGTTTGCAATTATTGGCAGCAGCCGATGTATTACAAGGCAAAAGATGTACTGCTTACCCTGCTTGTAGCCCAGATGTCAAGAGTGCTGGAGGTATCTATGTCGATATCCCTGTTGATGAGGCTATAGTTGACGGTAACTTAGTAACAGCACCAGCTTGGCCTGCTCATCCCCGTTGGTTAGCAGAATTCCTTACAGTACTTGGAACTAAGATTGAACACCTAGAACTGGCTACAGTTGTTTAAAGACGAGATAGCAGAAATCTTAATATATCAATCCTATTGTTCAATACTTTGTGGGAGTTTTTTTGATTACTCCTTGTACCACAACAGCTTAGTCAATCATTAGTGGCAAAAATAACTGACATTAGACCAGTGGAAATTATATATTTTCTTAACGTAACTAAATGCAGTAAAAACTACTATTTAGTGATAAATTGCCGTGGGTTTAATTTGCAGCTAGGATATCAACATGTAGATAAGCCATAGAATCTGAATGTATCTGCCTAACAACCCAGGTTTTGGAAAAAGTTACAGTGGATGAAATACTTATTAAGAATAGATGAATGAAAAAATTTGAAATTTTGCGTCGAGAAATTTAAATTTATTAGCAGTAAGTGAAGCTATAGTGGATTTAGCAATGCTGCTGTTGATGTGGCTAAGGTTAGTCCTGCTGCCAAATTATTTTAAGAATTAATTTAGAAACGCACTTCTTATCAATGACAGGCAAAAACGCAAGACATAATGCATTTCTGCGGCTAGTGTCTGGTAATGGAGCAGCTTCGGGATCGGAATCTCGCTTCTCGCTCTCCCCCAGTAAAGAGATAGTAATTGGACGCGACCCCAGCTGCCAAGTTGTCTTGGATGCCATGATGTACCGAATGGTATCTCGTCGTCATGCGGTGGTTCGTCCCCTGTCTTTATCTCCAGACAGCAAATTTAGCTGGGTGCTTTGTGATTTGAATAGTGCTAATGGCACTTATTTGAATGGACAACGCTTGTATGAATGTCAAGAATTGCACCCAGGCGATCGCATTTCTTTAGGTTCTGATGGGCCGCAATACGTTTTTGAGTACGAGTTGACCTCCCAAACCCCGGCAACGACAGTTAACCAATTGGCACCACTGCCTTCAGCAACCAACTACCACAACCACACGCAATTAAAGCAGCCCGATTCTGTTAGCTTCACTCAGCTTTTTCCGATTATTTCCACTGGTAAAGATTTAACTCGCAAAGCTTACCTCGTACCGGGAATACTGACTGTAATCTTCGTAGTGTTGATGTTTGCTACAGTCGGTCGTCCCCAGGCAAATCAAATAATTGTCGCAACTTACATTGCCTTTGCCGCCTATTATTTTGTTTACCAACTTTGCGGTAAACAAAAGCCTTGGTGGGTGTTAATGGCTACGGCATTAGGTACGACGCTGATTTTGCTCAGTCCGCTGTTAGATTTATTTATCTTCGTGTTTCGTGGCATCCTACCTGGAAACTTGCCCTCACCCCAAGAATCTACCACCTTCACAGAGTTACTGGTACGGATGTTTTTTGGCGCTGGGTTGATGGAAGAATTACTCAAAGCAGTGCCTGTACTCATAGTATTTGCCATCGGTAGAATGTTGTCTTCACCTTGGCGAGAACGCATCGGCGTTTGGGAACCTCTAGATGGCATTCTCTTGGGAACGGCTTCTGCTGTGGGCTTCACTTTGTTGGAAACTCTCGGTCAATATGTGCCGGATATCACTCAAAATGTCACGCAACAGGTGGGTATCGGTGCTGCCGGTCAACTGGCGGGTTTACAACTGCTAATTCCGCGAATTTTAGGCTCTGTGGCTGGACACATGGCTTATAGTGGCTATTTGGGCTATTTTATCGGCTTGGCTGTGCTCAAACCTAGTAGAAGTTGGCAAATTCTTTCTATTGGTTATCTGAGTGCCTCTGCACTCCACGCCCTTTGGAATGCCACTGGTTCGATTAATGCGTTGCTTTTGGTAGTTGTTGGAGTGCTATCTTACGCCTTTTTGATGGCGGCAATTCTCAAAGCACGGGCACTTTCACCGACGCGATCGCAAAACTTTGCTACCCGATTTCTTGGGCCTAGATAAGAAATGAGGCTAATCAGGGGATGAGGAGATCAGGCCAATAACCAATGCCCAATTCCTAACAATTGTAAAAAATGTATATCTTGGGATAGATGGTCTGATTATTAAATTAGGCTATTCTCTATTTACCTATACCGTCTGCGTACTTAAAAACTAAAAGTGAGTAAGCGTTCAAAAATCAAGACAATATCAACAGATAAGCCTAGCTATCTCGAAAATTGAATTATTCAAAAAATAAATAATATTAGATTGGAGTTATGGTTGGGACTGGTATTTATTGAGTTGCGTTAGAGCGTAGTAGGCGATCGCCAAACTAACCTTTGCTTGTTCTATTTCTGATAAATTTGTCCATTCCCGATTGTTAAGGTTAGCGATTGTAGATGCTGGATTGTTATGTGATTCGTTGCTTCGCATCGCATAAGCATAAGGACGGGCTAAAACTAAAAGATCCTCTTCTGGCCAAGTTGGCAGTACTGCTTGAACGCACTCAACTAGTTGTTCGCCCTTTAATTGGTGACGAGCAAATATTTCAGCAGCTTTAGTGGCAATGGTATTCAGTAATGTTTGGGGAACACAGGTACAAAAAGTACTGCATAATGTTTCTTGGAGATTAAACACTACTGATTGTTGGGAATTGCGATCGTCACTTTCATCCAAAGAGATACCAGACCAAAGTGTATCTAAATGGTTGTAAAAATCTTGCGATCGCTTTGTCAAATCTTCATCGATTAAATCTTGGATCTCGAATTGTTGTTCTAATTCTTGAAAATAAGCTTCTGATTCTTCGTCAGCCACATTCCAAGGATAGGCAGCATCCTCTGGTTCTAGTAAAGCTTCTAATAACTCTAAATCTACTTGAGACTGCAAAGAATAGAAAGTGTCTGAACCATTAATTTTATTAGTCATTTTCTTGCCTCACGATTATTTAGTGGTATTGACAGCTACAATCGCCCAGAAGAGATTTCCGCAAAAAAGTTGATTTTTTCTCTTGGTAAAAACAGATTTTTCAAATTGATACTCAAGACCAAAATTGAATTCTGTAATAGCCGTACTAGGAGTCTTCAATAATGAACTCCCAGGTCTCACCTCTAGCACTTCCAAACTTTAACTGCATACCGGATTTCAAGGGGACTTCCTCTCGGAGGATTTGTTGCCAGCCATTAGGGCCTAAAAACCACGTTGTCCCGTAAGTGGAAAAATCTTGTAAATAATAAGTTCGCACTAGTGTAGCATCAGTCAAAGTATTGCGGCAGAAGATTTCAGCGTGACGTTTAGAAACAGACGGTTCGGGGATGACAATATCATTATCTTTGGTGCGGCCGATGCGAGTGACTCCATAACGCAACAACCAGGTTTTGTCTTTTGAAGAAAGCGATCGTAAACTTGCACTAGGAAGCCCAGAACCTACATCAGGAATGGCTGTATCTGGTAATTCGGTAATTCCTTCATCTAGGTTTTTAACGAGTTCGCCATTAAAATCTGGATGTAGGTAGAGAACGGGCAAAGTCCAAGCAGGTTGATTGAATCTATAGAGTGTTAACAATTCTTTTCTTGCTTGGCTCACAGCTTCATCAATTGGCTTATACAATCGCAAAGCTTCAGCAAAGGCTTGAATAAAACTATGACTTTCGTGGTCGGCGATTTCATCTCGCATTCCCAAAACTGCTGGTACACCATGCCGAATTAATACTTCTGCTAAACTGCTGGCAGGTATCGCTTGATTATTACTAACAGCTGGTTGCGCTCCCCAACAAGCGTTGAAAACTGCTAACTTCACACCTGTACGGGTCAACGCTTGGGCTAATTCTATACCATTGAGAGCCATGCCCGGCCGCAAAAACAGTAGCCCGCCGTCTGGATCTGGCAACCCATGTCCAGCATAAAAGAACACATTGTATGCTTTAGTTTCTAATTCTTGAATCAACTCCTCTGGACTTGGTTGTAAGAGTTGATTCACTGTGCAGGGTGCATATCTTTGCGAATTGCTATCGACTGGGGTATCTGTCAGAGTTTGCTGTAAAATCAGCGCTTCTTGTTCTAGTTGCAGGTTCTCGTCATGACCTAAAACCAACAGGATATTTAAAGCCTGATCGGTTCGCAAATAAGGTAACGGGTCAACTTCACTGCTAGTGCGGCTAAATAGCAAATCTTGGGAAAGGGACATAGCTGATTGGCCTGGCTCACGCTGCATAATTTCCCAAGGGAAAGCAATCAGTTCTGGGTCGCGAATTTCCAGTCGAAAGCGCAAACGTGTATGCTGACCCATAGCAATTCCCCGACTGCGTTCTAGACTACCGAGAATTTGTCCATCGAATACCCAGCGCCATAAAAGCATTCCCAGATATTGCATCAGCCGGCTGCTGTAAGGGCCAGTGGTCTGACCTGAAGAAAATGAAATCGAATCAGTGCGTAATAGGTTGCTGTTTTGAGATGTGGAGTTTGGGGGAAGAACTAAATGGTTATAGCCAGCAAACATGTGCCGCCATTCTTGCCAGACTTGGGTGAGTTCAACAGGCCACACACAGTCACGTAAAACATGGCCACTGGGATAGGGAGCCTTGACCACCCAAATGGCGAAGTTGTCAGTGCCAGTGTTTAAGAGACGGGCGATCGCCAAAATCAGGGATGGCATGGATTCATAAAACTAAAAGCTAAAAACAAATAATTTCAAATAACAATTCTCAAAGGTAAAAATTTTTACTTTTTTACCTTATCAGTTTTTGAGTCTGATTCTTACCTGTTATTATTCCAGGTTTTTACTAGTTTATCGAGTATTTAACTAAGTTTGACTAGTGTCAGATGGTTGAGTAACTGGTGATTTAGTGGGGGGTTTACATGGATTTGTTGCGCCTGATCCCAAAACAGACGCTCCAGAACTCTTCAGTTTGGAAAATTCAATCGGTATCTCTTCGCCTGGTTTCAACCCAGGTTTTGATGGAGATGATGGTTGGGAGGATGCTGGAGTTGATGTACAGACTCGCACCCGAACTAAAAAATCTCCAGATGGAGGTTTGGGATTTGGGTCGGTGCTGATAACTTTTAAAAAACTTTTAGGAGGAAGTAATTGCTGGTTTGGCAACGTGATTTCCTTGGTGGTGAGAATTACCGAGTCAGTAGAAAGTTGATCAAGGGTTTTGCGTGGTTCTGTAGCTGTAACAGTAGGAGTAGGAGTTGGTGTGGGGTTAGAGACAACTTGAGACTGGCTCAATTTCGATCGCAGTTGTTGAATGATAAATCCGCCAGTACCCGCTGCTAGTACAAATAATAACGGAACTATCCACTGTAGGGGCAATTGACGAGTTTTGGCAGGCTGACTTTCCTCAATCACCTGAGTTTTGTGGTTTTGGCTGCTTAGAACTGGCGTATTTGCCCCTCTAGATGCCAAATCGACGGTTTTTGCAGAATAACTTTCTGGAATGACTGCTTTGATGGTGATTTCTGGTTCCCAGTATTGGACTTGATAGTGTACTAAAGCGACGGTGACATTATCGTGTCCGTTTTTACTGTTAGCGATTTCTACTAATCTATCTGCCACATTGGCGATGTTTGCTTCCCCAAGCAAAATCGGCAAGATTTCTGTTTCCCAGTACTCTTCGACGCGATCGAAATCACTCAAGCCATCGGATGTCAGCAGAAAAACTGCATCTTCATCGAGCATAAATCGTGCAGATGTGGGATGCAATGAAGTGCTAGGCCCCATCCCCAAAGCCTGAACGAGAGAACCGGCGGAACTTTGTTGCACAGCTTCGCGGTAAATGGCATAGCCCAGACGTACTTCGCGGGAAGCGACATCATCATCAAGGGTAACTTGATAACAGCCTTGGCGGGTAATCCAGTAGGCACGACTATCGCCGACGTGGGTAATGTACATTTCGTGAGCGACAGGCAGTGCCATGACTAAAGTTGTACCCATACGCTGACGCCCTTGGCGATTTTCACCGTCATTTCGCTGGCTAATTTTGTCATTAGCCATTGCCACGGCTTTTTCTAAGTCATTTAGCAGCAGTGAGGGGTCTATGTGGTCGTAGGGAACTTTGGTAAGTTGCTGTACCTGTTGTTGGATTGTTTCAATGGCTAAATTTGATGCGACATTGCCGCCTTCGTGTCCGCCGATGCCATCACAGACAATTGCTAAGGCTGTAGGCTGGGGTGGCTTGCTTACTAGAGTGCCGCTGGGTGGGCTACAGGCGTCTTCGTTACGTTGGCGGCTGGGCCCAGTATCGGTTTTGGTGATAATTTTGATTGTGGGTGTTTGCGATCGCCCTAATTCTGCCAGTCCCCGGTCTAAAGCGGTGATTAATTGTTCGGATGAGTGAATTTCGCCCTGAATCAGGGAAAGGCTAACGCGATCGAGAAATTCTCCTATGGCTGGTTTGGCGTTAGCGACCAATTGCTGCCAGAATTCCCCTAATTGAGGCAATTTTGGTGATGTGGCATCGTCGAAGCGCAATTCCAACAAACGGACTAACGAGCCTTCTGTCCGTAAAACATAGGAGTCAAGCAAGCTAGAAACGACACCTTCACTGGCCAAAGGTTGCCACAAATGAGCTATTTGCCACAACCAATTGAGTTGGCGCATGGATGTAGCATCACGCCAAGCACTGGTTAACTCGCTGCCCAGATGCACTTGTTGAGTTGTGTCATCCACCATTACTGGTGGTTTTTCTAAAAGTAATACTTCTCGTTGGGGGGAGTCCTTAGTTAAGGGAAGTACTCCATGTACCTGCGGTACGTGTAAGCGGTAGGGAATGAGCCTTAAGTAAGCTCTGGGAATCTGTAAATTCTCTAGCTCTGGCGTTAGAGTTAATAAACCAGGCTTGGTATCTAATAGGACAAATTTATCAACAATTAAATAGCGATCGGCTAATATTTTTCCAGGGTTACCCAAACTCTGGCCTTCTACCACAGCCCAGAGGTAATTTTTGGGTAAGGGCGTAGAACATCGCTGGCAAAACTTATGAGTCAGGGGGTTGGCAGCCTGACAATTTTCATGTGGACACTGGAGCGTTGCCGCATCATTTTCCATAGTTTTCCCACCGATCGCAGATTAGCAATTTCTTTAATAGCATTACTAGGGGCAATCTAGACCGCTCGTCTTTCTTAAACTTGACATATCGAGACTTTAGATGATGATTTTAGCTGGCGGTTATCAACAAATGCTAATATTTAACTTATCTAAAGATTAAGCTTCCAAGTTAACCCTACAGCCCCATCATAGCTTCTATCACCGTGTAACTCTCCATCGCTAAAGCAACTAACTCCAACCGTGTCACCAAAGATAGCTCAAGCATAACTGTGCTATTTGCTTTTGCTGAATTACTCCATGTTCAATAGGCAGATAATATTGGTATTTATCTAGTTTATAAGTAAGATAGCAATAATTAACTTTAATTAAGAATTAAGATATAGCGATCGGTTTTGAAGGTTGAGCTTATTTGTGTAGCGAGGGAGTAGGGAATAGGGCTGGAGCTTTTTGCAGCAATCAAATAGAAGTCTCATAACTGTAATAGAGTTGGTGGCAAAACTTCCTGACGAATGAAGTTGCTTAAAAAATGCTGTTTCCAGGTTTTTACAAGCTAGAGGATGGGCAATAGAGGGGGTGGAAGGACAAAAAGAGGGGGGAAAGACTTACTACAACTTCCCCTTTACTCCTGATTTTTCCATTCCCCACTCTCTATTCCCCAGATAGTTTAGCCCATTTGGTAATAGCTCTCTACCTTAGGGACTTCAAAGAAAAATATCCCATTGTTTGCACTCAACAGTCATCAGTCACTTACTGCTTATCGTCAATTGCAACTTGGGGGATTCCCATACTGTAGTTGGTGACGCGGGCAGAGAGATTGTAGCTGATTTCGCCTTTTTGCAGGAGCGATCGCACATAATGTTCTAAGTCTGAACCGACGCGGCGTAAGTTATAGTCTGTGAGGTCTGCGCCACTAGAAGCTTCTACTAGTTCATCGAATTTTCGATAAACCTTTTGCAGCGCATCTTCATTCCAGTTGAATTCGTTGTCTGGGTCAATATCTAGTGTCAAGACCTGATCGCTTGGAAGGAGTTCGCCATCTTGGTCAATTTCAGCCGCAAAAATGCGGATATGCCGGGTTGTGGACTTGAGCAGCGTCGGATTATCCATAAAAGGGTGTAAGATTTGGGTGAATTACACTGAAATTATTGTAAACCCTATATTCAAGCTTAAATGCTCTTCATTTACAAGCTTTGACGGCAGTTTCAAAAGGGCTAGCTATTACGCTTTGAAATTGTACAGAGTATTCATGGTGTTGACGATTAACGGTTAAGTGTCAACCGTTAACAGCCAATACAAAAAAATTTGCTGCCTTAGGTGTAAGTAAAAATATTGCCTGTACTGATTACCGCTTTTACTTGTATTAGTAGTTGAAGTCTCAGTTAGTTGCTACTACTGACAGTATCATTCTGATTTTCACACCAGAATTACTGGGTAGAGTATTTTTATTTAGGAGGATACAAACCAGTCTTAGTACTATGCTAATCTTGTCTATTGCTAAGGTTTTTGTATTTATTAAGTCTAGAAGACGGTAGGATAAGGTTTCGGGCTGGAATAATTTGATCTGTGTACATTTTTGCTCGAGAACAAAAATTTTTACCTTAATAACTATGTCAATCAATTTTTCCTAAAATTGCTCTTGAAAAAAACGTACATCTAGTAATTTTACGGAATAGCGCTACACATACCTCTGGCATTAATAAAAGGAAAAATTTTCAGAGCTTTTACTTACGTAAAAACACCAAAAATCAAGTAACAAGTCAAACTGTTATTGACGTTCACATAAAGTTGATGTAAAAAGCTTTAAAAAGCTCGGACAACTTCTTACAGAAACTTTATTGTGTAGAATCTTAAAAACTGAATAATAGTTATGGCTTACCATAAGCTACATCTGGCACAGTTAGACCAAAATCTAGACAGTCAAAATTGAGCTTGAAACAAAACACAGGAGAGTGAAATGGAATACATTAGTGTTTGATGAAGAAAAATTCTTAATTCAAGCACTTTGGATTCAAAAAAGATATAAAGAACTTTTGCTGGACATCTACCTCCTTACCCTCATGACTACCAAGTAAAGGAATCTCAATAGCTATGAACTCCAAAGCATTACCACGCCAAATCAATAATCTCGAAGTAGGTGTTTATGAGTGCGAAGTGCATCTCAAATTTCGGTTGATTGAGGAAAAGAGTCTATTGGGCGATCGCGAGCAACTCTTACAGGTGCTACTCGATGCTTTGACCGAAGGATCTGACGATTTTCTGGAGACGCTACAAGCGTCCGTTAAAGCCCAAGAAATATCAGAGTTCAAAGCCTCACCTCAAATGCGACGCCAGCTGATGCGCTTGCGTAATGCTGCTGAAAATCCTCAAATTTAAAGGTGTAATTTAAGTAGTGAAAAATTGGAAATTAAGTATCAAATCAAATACGCATCTCATACCGTCAATACACCCGTTGCAATAACAACTAAGCAGTAAGTAGAATTCATAAAATATTTTGATTTCTGCTTTGTCAAAGTATTATTTAGCAGCACAAAGTCCCAGGAACAGTTTCCTTAATTAAAAAAGTTTGTAGCAAAGGTTACTGGTAGAATCTCAAAGCAAATTCAGCCGGGTGCATTTTACCGAGTTAACATAAAAACATTGGGAAAAACAAAACCCTGTGTCTTTACAGATTGGGCGTTAGACAGCAGTCGCAAATCAAATGGAAACCTAAAAGACTAAAGTAAAAATAAATAACTTTTGTTTTAGCTTTTTGCTCTAACTCAGTGCCTGATTTGCTGAAATACTTATGTTTTATCTATTACCAATTGGGCATGGGGCATAGGATGGAGGGAGTGTGGGGAAATTATAATAAAGCTTTTCACTCCTTGGACTCTTCCCAATGCCCAATACCCAATACTTCGACTTACCTCGACTTCTGTACGAGACGCTACGCGTAGCTTGCTTCCCCGAAGGGGTACGCTCGGCACAAGTCGCTCAGTACAAGTGCCTAACTCAATAATGCCTATTTAGCAAGACCGTGTTCTAGAGCAAAACGAACTAACTCTGTACGGCTATTGGTACCGGTTTTACTAAACAAGCGGCTGACGTATTTTTCTACGTTACGGACGCTGGTTTCTAAACGACGGGCAATTTCTTTGTTCATCAATCCCTCAGCGACTAAGTTTAAAACACTTTGTTCTCTGGGGGTCAAATCAATTTTAAAAGGTGCTGGTGATTGAGAAATGGCATTTCTTTGAGTTAACAAGGCCTTGATTTGGGCTATCTGATTGGCTAGTTCAGCAATATCAGGGGTTTCAAGGTCATCTGTCGTGGTTGCAGGTTTAGCAGCGCGGCGGGCTAGTAGATTTTCGACTATGGCGACTAACTCATCTGGGTCAAAAGGTTTGGGAAGATAAGCGTCGACACCTGCTTGATAACCTTGAATGCGATCGCCTGTCATACCTTTAGCAGTTAAAAATACTACGGGAAGTGCTTGGAAACGGGGGTCTTCTCGCAGCTGCTTGAGGAACTGATAGCCATCTACTTGGGGCATCATCACATCGGAAATCACTAGATCGGGTGTATTCACCTGCATCAATTCCCAACCCTCCACGGCATTACTGGCGATTTGAACGCTGAAACCGCTCTCTTGCAAATAATCTTTCACGGCTTCCCGTATTCCTGGTTCATCATCCACCAGTAACAGTTGTGCTGACATTGAAAATTTCCTTAAGCTTACCTTTTTCCAATTTAGCGAAAGTTGACAACCATCGATCGCGAGTTTGAAGTAGAGACGCGATTTATCTTTGTCTGTACAAGAGTAGGAGTGTTGAATATACCTCTTGCAATCAATTGCTTTTTGCACTCTTGTGGTCAAAGGGACTCATCTTTATTGGGGAAAGGGAAAATACCAAACCTTTCCCCCTTTCCCCTTCCCCTTTTCCCGACTTGTGCAAGAAGTCTAATGTTCACCACTGGGGGTTTGCCTGAATTAACGCCTCTGCGGCTGAACTATTTAATGGAACCGAGAAAAAATGTCCTTGGCCATATTCACAGTTCAATTTTCTCAGAAGTACTAGTTGCTCTTGAATCTCTATTCCTTCAGCAACTACATCCACACCCAGCTTGTGTGCTAATGTCACCAGTATTTCAATAATTTCTAAATCCCTACTATTAGTGTTGATTGAACTGATAAAAGAACGGTCTATCTTCAACAGACTAATGGGAAAGTTATAAAGACGACCTAATGAAGAGTAGCCTGTACCAAAGTCGTCAATTGATAACTGAACCCCCATTTCTCGAAGTTGTGAGAGTGCAGTATTTATGCGATCGCCATTTTCGACAATTACACTTTCAGTAATATCCAGCACTAAACTGTCAGCATTCAGACCAGTGGATTGTAAGATTTGCCCAATCTGCTCAATTAAATCCGGCTGGAAAAATTGCTTCAAGGAGAGATTGACACTAATTTTATTGAGCAATTTGGAAGGATAGGACGCTCGCCAAGCTTGCATTTGGCCACAGGCTTCTTGTAACACCCACTTACCAATGGAAAAAATTTGTCCAGTTTCTTCGGCTATGGAAATAAAATCTGCTGGAGCCAGCAAACCACGCTCTGGATGCTCCCAGCGTAACAAAGCTTCAAAACCCAAAATAGAGCCACTAGTTAAAGAAACAATCGGTTGATAATGAACGCGCAACTCACGGCGCTCAATTGCTCGGCGCAAATCGGTTTCTAACTGCAATTTCGCCAGAGCATTAGCATACATATTTGAGTTGAATAGTTCATAACGCGCTCTACCGAGAATTTTAGCTCGGTACATTGCTGTATCAGCATCTCTCAACACCTCTTCTGGTTGTTCATAATTTACTGTTGAACTCAAGGCAATGCCAATACTTGCTGTTGTGAAGATTTCTTGTCCGTCAAGCTCAAAGGGTAACTTTAGCTCCTGTTCAATGCGCTCAGCGACTTTGATGGCGTCTGACACATCTTGAATTCCCTCCAGTAAGATTGTAAATTCGTCTCCTCCAAGACGTGCTGCTGTATCTATGGAGCGTACACATAGTTCTAACCTACTTGCAATGGCAAGCAGAAATTGGTCTCCTTTGTGGTGTCCAAGACTGTCATTGATGACTTTGAATCGATCCAGGTCTATAAACAGTACAGCAAATAAATAATCTGAGTGCCTTTTGGAATAATGAATTGCATGTCTTAAACGGTTAATAAATGCAGCACGATTTGGCAGACCTGTCAATGCATCATGAAAGGCAAGGTGTAGTAGTTGCGATTCCGCTCGTTTACGCTCTGTAATTTCAGTCAGCAATTTATGATTTGCTTTTACCAGTTCTGCTGTCCGTTCCGCCACCCGGATTTCTAACTCATCATAAGCTCGGTGTAACATTTCTTGAGCTTGTTTGCGTTCAGTGATATTGCACAGCAGCCAACGCCAACCAATTTGCTCCCCTTTTTCGTCGTACACCGCAGATAATCTAACACTTGCAGGGAAAGGTTTTCCCCTTCGTGGCTGTAGATTGATTTCCCAGTTGACTGGCTGCTGCAAATTATTCATTTGAGAGCTAAACAACTGGCGGTCTTGTTGAGCAATAAAGAGAATTAATGGTTTACCTACTAGATACTTGTGGCGGATATGAAGCAAGGTTGCTGCTGCATGGTTAGCTTCTTGAATTGTCCCTGCGGTATTAGTTACCAAGTAAGCATCTGGAGCGAACTCAAACAAATCTTGGTAACGCCGACGCTCTTTGTCTAGTGCTACTCGTGTTAGCTGTAACTCCTGAGAGACTCTCAATAGTTCTTCGACTATGGTGTGGAGTTCCTCAAAAGCTTCTGTTCTTATTTCTTGTTCCAAGTTGGGCTTATTTATACTGCATTGCAGTAGTTCCTGTACTTGTGAGCGTAATTTTTCTATATGTTGGCTAAAGCCGTCTGCGTTCATGCGGCTCGATATCGGAAAACTATGAAGGGTAGCTCTAAAGGATGAGCAGGTTCTACGCTTTTCTTGAGCTTAAAATTGTATTAAGCAAGGTGGCAGCGGTTAGTAACAACAAGTGATAGATTCTAAATAATTAGAATATAACCTAACTTTGTTGATAAGTGAATATTATGTTATCAGCATTGTATTTGCTTTACTTATTTTTTAATATATCTCTTAAGATACATTTAAGAAATAAAAAAACTTTGGTTGGATAAGATTTTCAGTTGCTACATTCACCCTCACAAGAGTGTTTGCTCAGTGGCATTATAAAATACTATCGAAATCCTACAATAGAATTAGAGCTATCTGAGCAAGTTTTATAGTATTGTTACAGCCGAGCAACAATCTTGGCATTTTCTGGCAGTTTGGCTTCTCTTTGTCCAGCTGCACGCGCCCTGGCTGTAAATAGACCAATGGGAGTATTTAATAAATCTACCAAAGTGGCTTTACCTGCGATCGCCTCTTTTATATCTCTTGGTACTTCTTTTACTAACCAACGCGCCAAACGATAGCCGCACTCACCAAGTGTAATATCTCGCATTAAATCTATACCATGCAGTTCGTGTAAATAGCGGTTGGAGCGTCCATAACGCCGCCATTGACTTTGCAGTTCTAAAAGTGTGGTGCGGTGGCGATGCTGAACGATGGCATTGGGGGCAAATTCTAAACCCCCGATGTTTTCGGCCAAAATTCGCCAGCAAATGTCTGCGTCGCCACCAGTGGTAAGATGGGGACGAAATAAACCCGCTTTTTCTAAAGCGATGCGGCGAATTGCCAAATTAGCCGTTTGTCCATAAGGACGAAAGGAATGACCAAGGGTGTGTTTTTGTGACAGGGTTTCTTCACGGTCTGCGTGTTGTTCTAACAAAGTTTTACCTGGTAGTGCCAAAATTTCCCCGGCAACAATTACTATTTCTAAGTTGACAAAAGGCTGAATTAATGTATTTAGCCATTGTGGTTGGGGACGGCAATCTGCATCAGTAAAAGCTATGATTTCGCCAACAGCCGCACGAATTCCAGTGTTACGAGCAGCGTAAGAGCTTTGAATTTGATTTTCACTCAGCGGGCGAATTGTAATCGGGCAATTTTCGGCAGCTGTTTTGAGAAATGTAAAAGTGCGATCGCTACTATTATTGTCTACCAATAAGTACTCTACTCGGTCTTTTGGGTAAGTTTGAGATAACAGACAATTGAGCAAATCTGTTAAATCTGCCTCGCCGTTATAAATAGGAATAACCACCGATACCATTGGCGAAAAGCTGGTGGCGGTGGTTGCATCAACTGGCTGATAATTCATAAATTAGAGATTTTGGAAATGGAACTACTAACTAGTATTCCCAATCTAAATCAGAAGTCAGGAGTCAGAATTCAGGAGTCAGGAGTCAGAACTCAGGAGTTATAATTTAGCAGCAAAGCCAAAGAGCCTTTGCCAAGACCTTAAAATTAAACGCTTTTATTCATTCATTAATACTCTCAAGCATTGCTGAATTCTGAATTCTAATTTCTAAAATTTCAAATCCCCAGCGCGGACGCTCATGGGTTGATTAAGTTGATTGCTTGGTGGTTGGGCGAAGTTGTTACCTGATAAAATTGCGATCGCTCTGGCATATTGCGGATCGCTCTTAGTTCCAATTAAATCTGGATTAGAAGCCAACTGACGCTCTTGTGGCTCTGTCAGGTCTACCTTGATATCTGGCGTAATTCCTTTATGATTGATGTCTGTTCCTAAAGGTGTGTAGTAGTGAGCAATGGTGACTGCTAAGCCGGAACCATCGGCCAGTTCGTGAACTGATTGCACTAGGGCTTTGCCAAAGGTTTGACCGCCAACGACTACAGCACGCTTGTTATCCTTGAGTGCGCCTGTGAGGATTTCGCTAGCACTGGCTGAATTACCGTCTACTAATACTGCCAAGGGACGATTTGTTAAGGCAGTGCGATTGGCTTTAGTTTCCTCGCTGCTTCCGACACGGTTTACTGTCTTGACAATGCCGCCATTATCTAACCACATCCGGGCAATTTCAATGCTGGCTTGTAACAAACCGCCAGGATTTCCCCGCAAATCTAACACATAAGAGTCAACTTTCTGATTGTTTAAATCCCGGATGGCTCTTTGCATTTGCTCTGCGGCGTGGGCGCTAAATTCCCGCAAACGGATATAGCCAACGCGGCGATTTCCTTCTTGCTTGAGGGTATAACGTACTGTTGGTACTTCTATATTTGCCCTAGTCAGCTTCAGTTCAAAGGGATTTTGCCCTGCGCGTTTGAGTCTGAGGCTGATGGGAGTACCGGCTTTGCCGCGAATTAGTTTGGAGGCGTCATCCACTTTCATTTTGAGAGTGGCTTTGCCATCAATGGCCAAAATTTCATCGCCTGCTTTGATTCCAGCCCTCAAAGCTGGAGAATTATCTATGGCTTCAACAACAGTCAGACGCTGAGTTTTTTCGTTGATTTCCATGCGAATACCGATACCAGAGACTTCGCCGGAGGTTTGGCTAGTTAGGGCTTCAAACTGTTTGGGGTCTAGGAACCGAGTGTAAGGATCTCCCAAAGTTTGTAAAGCTTCACGGATGGCGGCATAAGCTTCTTCACGAGAGGAATAGTCTTTACTCAACAAGCTTTGTCTAGTTGCTTGCCAATCTTGTTGATTAAATTTGCCATCAACATATTCATGATTCACCAGTTGCCAAACTTGGTCAACTATCGCTTTCGGGCTGTCCTGTAAACTTAGGGCTGCGCGTACACCACGAGTCCAAGCGGAACCGAACACAGACATGGTAGCAGTCGTAGCGATCGCTCCACCAATCAAGGCTACTTGGAGCGGCGAGTAACTTTTCGCAGATTGGTTCATGTATATTAGCTGGAATAATTGTGTTGTTGACAGTTTAGCAATCAGGCTTTCTGAAAATTTTTAAGTTTTTATACCTCAAACTCAGCTATGCTTTCTAAATTCTTTGACATTGTAATTATGCCAAAAATACTGCATTAGTTATCAATAACGATTTCTGAGTTTGTTTGCCTTCTCCGGAAGGCTATATTGACGATGTGACACTTTGGCCGCCGTCATGTTTGTAGTTTAGATTACTTTTATAAGATAGCACTTCGATCGCTCAATTGCGGTATGTTGTACAGTCACCAAATCGGCTTTTTTGATATCACTCATGAAACATAAATCTATTATCAAATCATTAATTTACATTAAAAATAGTTTGCTTAATCTGTGGCAATTGTTACAAAAACTAACTGTTGGATTGTACTTTGTTTTGGGTGCTTGGTTAATTTTTACTACTATAACCTTACTTTATGCTTCTTCGCAGCCAGTAGACACCTTTTTTGTGCTTGGTGGCAGTATACGTCGAGAAACTTATGTTGTCCAACAAGCTAAACAATATCCGCAAATCCCAATTTTAATTTCTCATGGCTCCCCAGATCCTTGTATATGGTTAATTTTTCAGCGCGAATTTGCAAGCTTAGAAAACGTTTGGTTAGAAAAGTGTGCAAATTCTACGTTTGAAAATTTTTATTATAGTATTCCTTTACTGCGAAAATGGGGGGTACATAAAGTAAAACTGATTACATCTCCAACCCATTTACCAAGGGCTAAATGGATGGCGCAGATTCTTTTGGGCGCTCATGGGATTTGGGTAGAGCCAGAAATCGTTCAAGAGTCAGGCGTTCCTGGTAATCAGGAATCTTGGCTCAAAACTGGACTAGATTTAACCCGCAGCTTATTTTGGGCAATTTTAAGTCAAGTTATTCAACCACAATGCTCGAATGTTACCAGGCTTGCTGATGTGGATATACAAGCTTGGCAAAGTCGAGGTTTTAGGTGCGAACATCAAGGAGGAGTGGGGAGGTGATAGCAATTCAAAATTCAAAACTTGTACTGAGCTTGTCGGGGAAGGGGAGCAGGGAGCAAAGGGGAGGAGGTTAGTTTTGGAAGTATTATTACTTAGTTGTTAATTTTTCCTTTACGTTCCTACACCTTACACCGATACAATTCTTATTCAAATCCTTGATTGTTTGTATAAATACGTAACTTATACCAATTCACTAAAATAATGAGACAGATGCAAACCCACCAAAGCCTTACTATTTTTGACTTTCTTAATTTTGAATACTTCGACAAGCTCAGTACAAGTTTTGAATTTTGAATTGGTATTACTGATTTGGCTGTTGTTGAAGTTTGAAAATTTGGAATTTTTGAGTAACGTGCCAAAGGCAGTTAGAACTTTGCATAAAAAAAAATTTTGCAATTTTTAAATCAAATTTTTTTAGACTAAAAGTTGTTAACGTTTATGTGTAAGTAGTAATGTTCTGCTTAATTTATTTTTATATTTAAGCATAAATTTATAAAAATTAATATTTATTTTACTGAGTGTATCCTACATTTATTTAGAAATTTTTTTAGCAACTTTTAATCAAAACTTCAGCCCTGTTTGGGCTAAAAAGGTGATACTCCACATACGCGAACAAAAATTATGATAACGAACCGCAAAGTACGCTAAGTACACAAAGAAAGATAAGAAATAAGAAAGATGTTCACAAACAATTTAGCATCGCTATAGTAAATTAATTAAAGTGCAGATATGCACGGGATGGTATTATGACAACTCAGGAAGAAATTAGATTAGCACAAGCTTTGGATCGGATAGTTCATTGGCGCAGATGGGGGCCATATTTAAGCGATCGCCAATGGGGAACAGTACGCGAAGATTATAGTCACAATGGTACTGCTTGGGATTATTTTACCCATGAGCAAGCCCGTTCTCGCGCCTATCGTTGGGGAGAAGACGGAATTGCTGGGATTTCGGATAATCATCAACGACTTTGTTTTGCGATCGCACTTTGGAATGGTGAAGATGCTATTCTCAAAGAAAGAATTTTTGGTCTAACTGGTAGTGAAGGAAATCATGGCGAAGATGTCAAGGAATATTACTTTTATTTAGATAACACTCCCACCCATTCCTATATGAAAATGCTGTATAAATATCCACAAACAGCATTTCCCTACTCGCAATTAGTTACAGAAAATCAACGCCGCAGCCGCCAAGAACTAGAATTTGAATTACTAGATACAGGTGTATTTGATGATAACCGCTACTTTGATGTTTTTGTAGAATATGCCAAACATTCCGCAGAAGATATTCTCATCCAAATTAAAGTAGTGAATCGAGGAGTAGAAGCAAAGACATTACACCTTTTACCTACTCTTTGGTTTCGCAATACTTGGTCTTGGAATGGAGATGATAGCAAACCTATTTTAAAAGAAGTCAAATTAAACGATAGTTGCAATATAATTGAAGCGTCTCATCCAACTTTAGGAATGAGGTGGCTGTATTGTCAAGAAGCAACGGAGATTTTATTTACAGAAAATGAAACAAATTATCAAAAGTTGTTTGGTTATAGCAATACATCTGCTTATGTGAAAGATGGTATTAATGATTATATTGTAGAAGGATTAAAAGAAGCTGTAAATTCAGATAAATTAGGTACTAAAGCATCTGCTAATTATATATTAAAAATTGATGCAGGCGAAACTAAAATTGTGAAATTGCGACTCAGCGATACACCAAATTTAGTTGAGCCATTAGGCAAAGATTTTGATGTAATATTTGACAAGCGGCAACACGAAGCAGACGAATTTTATCAGCGAATTGCACCACATTCTTTGAGCGAAGATATGCGGAATGTGCAGCGACAAGCATTTGCCGGGATGTTGTGGAGCAAGCAATTTTATCATTACATTGTAGAGGATTGGTTAAAAGGCGATCGCAATGCACCACCGCCACCACCAGAACGCCAAAATGGTAGAAATCAAGAATGGTTTCATCTCTATAACGAAGATATTCTTTCTATGCCTGATAAGTGGGAATATCCTTGGTATGCTGCTTGGGATTTAGCATTTCATACCATTCCTTTGGCAATGATTGACCCAGAATTTGCTAAATATCAATTAGATGTTTTAACGCGGGAATGGTATATGCATCCTAATGGGCAAATTCCTGCTTATGAGTGGAAATTTAGTGATGTTAATCCACCGGTTCATGCTTGGGCAACTTTACGAATTTATCAGATCGAACAAAAAATTTATGGGCGAACAGATCGACAATTTTTGGAACGAGTCTTTCAAAAATTAATGCTGAATTTTACCTGGTGGGTAAATCGGAAAGATACCAAGGGTAACAATGTTTTTCAAGGCGGATTTTTAGGATTAGATAATATTGGCGTATTTGACCGGAGTGCAGAACTTCCCACAGGTGGACACATCGACCAATCTGATGGTACAAGTTGGATGGGAATGTATTGTTTAAATATGTTGGCGATCGCGTTAGAATTAGCTAAGACTAATCCTGTTTATGAAGACATCGCCACCAAGTTTTTTGAACATTTTCTATACATCGCTGATGCCATGAATAAAATTGGCGAAATGGAAGCCAGTTTATGGAACGAATCAGACGGTTTTTACTACGATGTACTGCATTTAAATGAGCAGCAAATTACCTTAAAAGTCCGGTCAATAGTAGGATTAATTCCTCTATTCGCCATTGAAACAATTGAACCAGAAACATTAAAAATGCTTCCGGGTTTTAAAAAGCGTTTGGAATGGTTTATCCGCAACCGTCCTGACTTGCGACAAAATGTAGCTTGCATGGAAACAAAGGGAATTGGTGCTAGGAGATTGCTGGCGATCGTTTCTAGAGATAAACTTAGAAGTATTCTTCAAAAAATGCTCGATGAAAGCGAATTTTTCAGTCCCTACGGTATTCGGGCACTTTCCAGATTTCATGCTGAACATCCCTATATTTTTGATGTCAACGGTTGTCAATTTCGTGTAGATTATGAACCTGCTGAATCTAGTAGTGGTTTATTTGGTGGAAATTCTAACTGGCGCGGCCCTATTTGGTTTCCGGTGAATTTTTTACTAATTGAATCCCTACAAAAGTTTCATTCTTATTTAGGTGATGATTTTAAATTGGAATGTCCTACAGGTTCTGGTAAGATGATGACACTTGGCGAAATTGCATCAGAATTATCTCAAAGGTTAACGAGAATTTTCTTAAAAGATTCTTTTGGTAAACGTCCTGTTTATGGTGCAACGCAAAAGTTTCAAAATGACTCCCATTGGCAGGATTTGATTTTATTCTATGAGTATTTTCATGGTGATAATAGTGCCGGAATTGGAGCAAGTCACCAAACAGGATGGACAGGTTTAGTTGCTAAATTAATCCAGGAATGTGGTGAGTATAAAACTCAATATTATGAGCAAAAAAATGATGAAGATAAAAAGGCGATCGCTTTAGCATAAAGACACAATAACCTATATATTGTGAGAATTGAAGATAAAGGCCACAGAACCTCGGCTTCCTAAAGAAGTCGAGGTTCTAGCATCATTGATGGATATTCGATTGTTACTTTGTAATTATTTTGATACATTTGAAATAAATGATTTAAAGTAGATGTCAATTATTAAGGTAATTCAAAATACCTAGATGGCTATTAGCAATCACGAAAGAGTCAATAGAGCTTTAATTCTTCTACGTCAAGGGTTACACCCCTATTTAGAACAAGAAATGCGCTCAGCGCACAATGAACGCTGGCAGACAATAGCTAAATCTTGTTTATCAGATGACCAAAGTTCAAGGCGTAATTTAGAAGATATTCTACGTGAGGATATCTCTGCCTTACTAAAAATAATGATTAAGCAGTGGGATCAAGTTTTCAGAAGAAAATTAAGTACTTTTGAACGCACTCTTATTAGTGAACTCCTTGAAGTACGCAACAAATGGGCACACCAATCTCGTTTTTCTACGGATGACACATATCGCGCTCTTGATAGTATTGCTCGACTCCTCAAGGTTATTTCAGCATCAGAGGCAGATGTTGTAGAAAAACAAAAGCAAGAGGTTTTAGGAATGCTTTCTCCAGAGAAAGCTGAAGAAGCTCGTATTAAAGAAAAACTAGCCGAGATACACAAACTTTTAACATTCCGCGATGAAAAACTTCTACGCCGTGCGTTGACTCACCGTTCTTATGTTCATGAAAACCCAGGAGAAGGCGAACATAACGAACGCCTAGAATTTCTCGGTGATGCTTTGCTGAATTTCTTAAGTGGTGAATATCTCTATCGCCGTCACCCAGAAAAGGGAGAAGATGAATTAACGCGGCGACGTTCTGCGTTGGTGGATGAAAAGCAGCTAGCAAAGTTTGCTGAAGAAGTAGATTTAAACTTTAAAATGCGCTTAGGAAAAGGCGCTATTCAAGACGGAGGATATCATAATCCCAATTTACTTAGTAGCACATTTGAAGCTGTTCTTGGTGCTTATTATCTAGATAATAATTCAGATATTGAAGCAGTTCGCGCAATTATAGAACCACTGTTTGATTCTGTACCCGAACAAATTGTTATTTTTCGCTCTAATGTAGACTCAAAAAATCGCTTTCAAGAATGGGTACAACGCAATGTCACCCAAAGTCCTCCTAAATATCTCACAGTCCAAACTGGAGGTTTATCTCACGCACCAGAATTCGTAGCCAAAGTATATGTAGGTGAAAAAATCTACGGTGAAGGGAAGGGACGTAATAAAAAAGATGCTGAGAAAGCTGCTGCTGAAGATGCATTAGCTAAGTTAAAAAAACAAGGGTTATTGTAGAAATGAGTTCTTAGAATTCAGAATTCAGAATTCAGAATTCAGTAATTTCTCATATTTCCAATTCCAATGGCAAAACTACAGTGAAAGTTGAACCAACCCCCACTTCAGAAACTAAGTTAATTTCACCTTGTAATAATTTCACTAACCGCCAAACTATTGCCAATCCTAATCCTGTACTATCAGGAAGGTAAGGACGATCGCCAGCACTGACGCGAAAATAGGGTTCAAATATCTGGCCTTGGTCTTCCGGTGCAATGCCAATTCCAGTGTCAGAAACTGCGATCGCCCATCTCTGTTTTTCCAACACTTGACACATTACAATAATAGTCCCAGACTCTGTATAACGAATCGCATTACTAATAAGATTTGTAACAATCTGTTGCAATTGAAATGAGTCTGTAATTAATTCTTGAGGAGCGCGATCGCAATCTACTACAATCTGTAACTTTTTCTCCACAGCTAAAGGTTCCAACATTTCACACACATTCTGAATGAGTTCCGGCACATTCGTCGGTGCAAGTTGGAGTTTTATTTGTCCGGCATCATACCGCGAAAGTTCTAGCACATCATTAATTAAATGAAGTAATTGTCTGCCATTACGTAGCACCCGCTCAATATGTTCTAAATTCGTATAGTTGTCTTTTATCTTGGACTTTTTTCGTTGTTGGCGTAAAAATAAATCCGAGTAACCAATAATTGAAGTTAACGGATGTTTTAATTCGTGAGCTAGTTGGGAAATATACTCTTGATTGGCACTAATTAATCGTGTCAATTCCTGATTGTGCAGCGTTAATGATGTTTGTAACTGCCTTAATTCTCGCAAGCGTTCTTCAACATAACTCTTGAAACACCGAGCGATCGCTTCATCTACAATAGCGTCAATCAAACGCATAGAACGAATTATCTCTGCCGGTGTTCCTTGCAATAAATCTGCGTGAATAGTATCAAATATTACTGTTCTTAATAGATGATATTCTCTGGCAATCTCTGTTGCATCAAAACCTTGTTCGGCTCGAATCGCTCCATGTTCAAAACTGGCAACAATTATCGACTGAATATCATTATCCTCAGATTTTGAAAGTACTGTTACCATTGCTTTCAAAACATTGGGAATATGATTTTTGATGGCTGTATAAGATAAATCATCAGCACTTTCAATCCGTTGATCTTTGCGAACTGCTCTCACCCACTTATCAAGGATGGTATCAGTTTTTTCAGCCAGGAATTGACTAAAATCCATTATGTTAAATTCAGCGACGAGAGAGATGAGTAAATTTCCACATGCAAATAGTTTATCCATTAGAGCGACGTTTTACCAAAAAAACTTCCAAAATTCACCTATCAAAAGTAATAAATTTCATCTATCGTTGCGTCGGCTAGCAAAAACTTGATGTATCGCTCGACAAACCTCAGTATATAAAAATTTTATGTATAATACATATTATCTTCATTAATAAAAATCTAGCAGTTAACAATATTGAACTTGCCTAGATTACTGCTGTTTCACCGACTATACAGTGATTTAAATTCTAAAATAACTAAATTTATCAAAGACTATAATATTTATTGATTAAGTAAAAACAAGGTAAAAAAATTAATTTAAGTATTAAAATAAACAGTATTTTTCAGAAGAGAGATGATTTTTACTGAGCGTTAATGTTATACTCTTCACGTTGATGTTGTATTGTGCATAATTTCGTACCTATTAGAGTAAGTCAGCCTAATCCAGCGCATCAAAGTGTGTAACGCTGGAGCGGAGGAACCAAATTGTGGGGCGTATCTTGGAGAAAGTTATGAGTTATGAGTTATGAGTTTTTAATTAACTCCTCACTCCCAACTAACAACTTTCTTCAGAGGGGCATCTCTCAGCCCTAGCCCGTCAGCTAACTTCGTAGGCATTGAGAAGAGACTGAAGAGACGGCATTTTCATAATGTTCCGATCTCATCAGTGTCCGAGGCTGGTACTGCTCGATTTCTTGTACCTGCACTTAACCCTGTTGAGGTTCCATAATGATCTTTCAATTAAATTTAGCAGCGATCGCGGCGATCGCTGGACAAGCTGCTTGGAAAAAAACAAAACCCGTCATCAGTAAAGATGTCTTCTTTTTACCTGTTTTGGGTTTTTTGGGAATAATTGTGCTGTGGTGGATTGTTGCACTTGCCAATCATCAATTAATGCCCACCCCACCAGAAGCACTATCAGCTAATTTGGACTACATCTTAAATCCCTTCTACCAACGAGGCCCAGGCAACTTAGGTATTGGTTGGTTATTAATAGCAAGTCTGCGAAGGGTAATACTAGGCTTTTTATTAGGTGCGGTAGTAGCCATACCTCTAGGGTTTCTCATTGGGATGTCCAGACCGGCAATGCTAGCCCTCAATCCCATCATTCAAATTTTTAAACCCGTATCGCCTTTAGCTTGGTTGCCCATCGCTTTAGCTATCTTCAACTTAGCAGATCCTTCAGCGATTTTTGTCATCTTTATTACTTCCTTATGGCCGACAATTATTAACACCGCCTTAGGAGTTTCTAGCGTTCCCAAAGATTATTTAAATGTGGCACGAGTATTAGAAATGCCACGTTGGCGGCAGATTATAAAAATCATTTGGCCTGCAAGTTTGCCGTATATTTTTACAGGTTTGCGAATTAGTTTAGGCATAGCTTGGCTAGTAATCGTTGCCGTAGAAATGCTCACAGGTGGTGTTGGCATTGGCTTTTTCGTTTGGGATGAATGGAGTCGCTTAAATTTGAGTTCAGTCTTTCTAGCCGTATTAGTAATAGGCGTCACCGGATTAATTCTTGATTACGCCCTCGGTAAAATTCAAGAAATAGTAACTCGCCGCCCCACACCTTCTAATTAATTATGAATTCTGAATTCTGAATTAAAATAGTCTTTCTGTCTAGCTTTGAGAGTTAGATGGGGTACTTGACGCTTATTGCAGCAAAGTGTAGACGCTTTTGAAGTTTGCGCCTTTGCATCTTTACGCTAGCAATTAATCACCGAATTTTCGATTTTGAATTTAACAATTCAAAAATGATTGATTATCCATGAAATCAATCGAAAATATCAAATCCAAAATTGCAAATTGAGTCACCAACGGAGCCACAAAAATGAGTGACTATAACTACACTCGACGAAACTTTATCAAAGGAATAGGAGCAACCACAGCTGGAATTGCCCTCTCTTCCTGTGCAATTTCTGGAGATAGATCCGCAAAAGGATTAACAGAAGAAGCCTTAGCTGTACAACCGATAGTTAAATCCAGCGATTTAGAAAAACCGGATCTTACTGTTGGATACGTTCCCGTTAATGATTGTGCGCCATTTGCGATCGCCTGGAAAAAAGGCTTCTTCCACAAATATGGTTTAAACGTCACACTCAACCGCGAAGCTAGTTGGGCAACCTCCCGCGACGGCTTAATTTTTGGTCGCTTGGATGCTTCACCTGTAGTATCCGGCGCTGTTACCAACGCCAGAATTGGTGCCGAAGGCGCACGCCACGCCTCCTTGTGTGCAGCCATGACCATCCACCGCCACGGTAACGCCATGACCATGAACAAAGCCATGTGGGATTTTGGGCTGCGTCCTTGGTACGAGTATCAACAAAAATATGGCGATGGTGCCCTAGAAGCCTTCGGCAAAGATTTTCGAGGCTACTTCGAGAGCCAGCCAGCAGAAAATAAAGTTTGGGCAGTTGTTCTCAGTTCCTCAATTTACGAATACTTTATCCGTTACATATCCGCCGCCGCTGGTGTCGATCCTTTCAAAGAATTTCGCGTCATCATTGTTCCGCCGCCCCAAATGGTGACCAACGTGCGAATTGGTGCTATGCAAGCTTACATGGTTGCAGAACCTTGGAACACCAGAGCAATTACAGGAAACGAAAACATCGGTTTTACCTTCGCCCAAGGCAAAGAAGTTTGGTTGGGACACCCAGACAGACTTTTGGGGGTAATGGAATCTTTCATCGATAAATATCCTAAAACCTATCGTTCCCTCGTCAAAGCAATGATTGAAGCTTGCCAGTATTGCAGCAAAGCCGAAAATCGCCAAGAAGTTGCCGAACTGCTGACAGACCGTTCATTTACAGGTGCAAGACCCAAAAATAAAAATGCGCCAATTGCAAAATTTACTAGTCCGGCAATTGTCGGTAACTACAACTATGGCGGCTTTGATGGCAAAAACCGCACCATCCAAGCCGCTGACACCACAATTTTCTACGATATTCCAGACAACCTTCCCAAACAACCAGAAGAACACTCGACATTTTTATGGAGATCTAGAAGTATTTGGTTAATGACTCAAGCAGCAAGGTGGGGACAAATTAAAGCATTTCCTAAAGATGCCGAGAAACTAGCCGAAAGAGGTTGGAGAACGGATTTATATCGAGAGATAGCAACCGAAATGGGCATTAAATGTCCTAAGGATGATTACAAGGTTGAACCGCCAGAAGTATTTATAGATAAGAAAGGCTTCGATCCCAGCGATCCAGTGGGCTATCTGAATAGTTTTGCTATCAGGGCTAATGCTCCCACTAGTTTTTTCATGTCTTAACAGCAGAATTCAGAATTCACAATTGGCTCTCGACCTAGCTACTAAACCTAGATGGTGTGCTTCACTATCCTTGAAATCTGCTGTAAATACTAGGTTCAAATATTGACCGTGACTAAATTATTGTTGGAGCATTTGATGATGGAATCTACCTCATTACCTTTTGATACCCAAACTCAGGTTATGTCCCGTCCTGGATTTTTAGAAATTGAAAATTTAGTCAAGTCTTATCCGACACCAGATAAAGATAATTTTGTTGTTTTAAATGGAGTTAATTTAACGATTGGTGAAGACGAATACATTTCTGTAATTGGTCACTCAGGTTGTGGAAAATCGACGCTACTGAAAATTATCGGTGGTTTAGAAAAAGCCACTTCTGGCTCAGTACGCTTAGATGGAAAAGAAATCCGTAAGCCTGGAGCAGAGCGGATGATGGTGTTTCAAAATTACGCATTGTTGCCTTGGTTAACAGTGCGAGAAAATATCCGTCTAGCTGTAGATGAAGTGTTAAAAAATGCTAATAGATCTGAAAAAATTAGCATTGTAAACGAACACTTGGCAATGGTAAACTTAACGGCGGCGGCTGATAAGTATCCTGACGAACTTTCTGGAGGTATGAAACAACGCGTAGGTATTGCCAGAGCTTTAGCAATTCGTCCTAAAATGTTATTAATGGATGAACCTTTTGGGGCGCTAGATGCACTCACTCGTGGTAAATTGCAGCGGCAAGTATTGGATATTTGGGAAAGTCATCGGCAAGCAGTGATGATGATTACCCACGATGTAGACGAAGCAATTTACATGTCCGATCGCATCGTATTAATGACCAACGGCCCAGCAGCTAATATCGGTGAGATATTAGAAGTTCCTTTTGAACACCCACGCGATCGCGCTGCCATGCGAAACTCAAAAGAATATTTTGAACTCCGCAACCACGCCTTAAATTTCCTAGATCGATATTTCACGCAAGACGAGTAAAGTAGATTATCATTTTTTTAGCGGGTAGCCTAATTCAAATTCATGAAAGCTGGATTTGAAGCGGAGGAACCATATCATGGGGCTAATCTCATACAAACTGAGGAGTTAAGAGTCAAGAGTTAAGAGTTAAGAATTATGAATATTAACTCAGCAATCAGTACTCAAGACTCAGTACTACCTAGAGAGAGACACCTTCCAGTCTTAGCCCGTCAGCTAACTCCGTAGGCAATGGAAGGAACCCCCAACACTTTGGCTGTAATACAGTTGTTATTGGGGTTTCCTCTACCGATTGTAAATTTTAGTCATTAGTCATTAGATTAGTCCTTAGTCCTTAGTGATTTGTAAAGGACAAATGACAACGGACAAATGACAAAATCCAAAATTGGTCGCCCTGCTTCTCATTACTAGTTTATTTAATTTGGAGAAGTAAAGCTGTGAAAATTAAGCCAATGTTAGCACGTCTGCAAAGTGCCATAGGTCGAGATGACTTAATTGAACAAATGGTATTGTTGCCAGAGCCAAAAAATCTATTGTCTCAACAATGTGCCGCAGCAAATTCTGTTAACTTAATTGTTGCCTATGATGCTTCTCCGAATAGTCATACGGCATTGGATCTTGCCTTTTGGATTGCCCATCAAACACGTCTAGCCACCAATACAGAAGTTACAGTCCAAGCTGTTTATGTCCTAGAAGATAATGAAAGTAGCCACTATCCAAACATTTTGAATTTTCCCATACAGCAACCTTCATTGGAATGTCAGATTAGTGAAATATCAAAATCTTCCACACTTGTTTTAACTCAACCCAAATTGCAGACAGCCATCACTCCCTTGCAAGAAGCGGATAGAATTCTTTGGCAAGCACGAAGTTTGGCTGAAGAATGGCAAGGTTCTTTCAAATCTCATTTGCGTTTTGGTTCCATTTCCACAGAACTTAAAAAAGTTGTGGAATTAGAAGCTGCGGATATCTTGTTTGTTGGTTGTAACTCTGTCAACCATCCCATGATTGAAGCACTAGATTCTGATTTTCCCTGCGCCGTTTTAGGCATTCCTAGCTGTATTGATGAATAATCGCTATTCAGAATTTCAATAAGTATATCAAATTGTAATCTTAGATAAGTCACCTACATTTAGGTGGCTTTTTTCGCTACTATCCAATCAATTAAACTTCCGGAGTTAAGGTGTGGAAAACTGGCAAGCCATTCTGAGTGTGATTACATTTATTGGTGTCATCATTTTAGTGATGACAGAATGGGTACATCTCACCATTGCTGCATTATTAGGAGCATTGTTATTAGTTTTTACTAACGTCATGACCTTAGAACAAGCTGTTGGTTACATCGGCAATAGTCATGGAACACTCGGTTTATTCTTTGGAGTTATGGTATTAGTACGGGCTTTTGAACCTACGAAAATATTTGAATATTTAGCCACTCAAATAGTCATCCTTGCCAAAGGTCAAGGCAAGCGTCTATTACTCGGTATCGTGGCTATTGTCACACCAATTTGTGCTGTTTTACCCAATGCCACAACAGTGATGTTGTTAGCGCCTTTAATTCCGCCAATGGCGCAGGAAGTTGGGATAAACTTCGTACCTTTATTAATTTTAATGGTATTTATTGCTAATAGTGCCGGACTGCTGACTTTAGTTGGCGACCCCGCTACTTTTATTGTTGGGGATGCAGTAAATATTAGTTTTACTGACTATTTGTTAAAGTTGAGTTTAGGAGGAGTAATTGCTGTTCTCACAGTGATTGTAACACTACCATTTTTATTTCGTAAAATTTGGAATACCAAACTAGATAATCTCGAAGAATTGCCACATCCCCAAATTAATCATCCACGAGCTTTAAGTGTCGGTGCAGTTATTGTGCTTTTTGTGCTGGTATTTTTTGTGATTGGAGAATCTCTTCCAGTTCCCATCTCTCCTGCTGCTGTGGCTTTGTTAGGAGCAGCTTTAGCTTTGCTATTATCTCACCATAGCAAAATTGATTCAGTTAATAATATTTTGCGGGATGTAGATTGGAGTACATTAATATTTTTTATGAGTATTTTTGTGCTAATAGGAGGGCTGGAAAAAACAGGCGTAATCAATGGTTTATCAGGAGTATTAGCCGCTATTTTAGGGAAAAATATTATTTTAGGTTCGCTAGTTTTGTTATTTTTTGTAGGTCTATTATCTAGCGTAGTGCCGAATATTCCTTTAGTGGTGGGGATGGTGCCCTTACTCAAACAGTATCTTGTCACTGTTGGTTTAGCACCCCCAGAAGTTCTAGCACAAGATTTTCAAGGACAGTTTCCCCCAGAAGTTTTACCACTGTTTTATGCAATGATGTTTGGTGCAACTTTGGGAGGTAATGGCACATTAGTGGGAGCATCATCTAATATCGTAGCTGCCGGGATTTCTGAGCAACATGGAAAGCGAATATCGTTTAAAACTTTTTTGCACTACGGTATTCCAGTGATGTTGTTACAGTTAGTAACTTCGGCTTTTTATGTGTTAGTTCGCTTTTTGCTGTAGTAGAATTCTCAATTCTGAATTCTGAAGAGACGTTGTATTGCAACGCCTCTACAAATCATTTGTTAACGTGAATTCGATGTATAGGATTTTGACCTCACCCCCAGCCCCTCTCCTAATAGGAGAGGGGAGCAAAAAGCCTAATATTTCGTTACTCCTCCCTCTCCTACCAGGAGAGGGAGGCTGGGTGGGTTTGTCTTGTCGAATTCACGTTTTGTTAATATCTAATGATGTGCAATACGTCGCGCACAAAACTATAGCCGGCTAAATCCCAAAGTAAATAGAAAACAAAGCCAATCATCGCTAGACGACCATTCCAAATTTCTGCTTGGGGAGTCCAGCCAAACAAAAAGGCATTGCGGTCTACGCCGTTATATTCTGGTGCAACTACTGGTAAATCAGTAGATGGACGAGTTTCTTTATTAACCATTTTTCCCTCCAATGTTTAGTATTTTTTAGGCATTTAAGGTTTAGTAGCCAACTATCCGCAGTATGTCGCGCAGGACGCTAAAACCGGCTAAATCCCAAAGTAAATAAGCAAGAAAACCAATCATTGCAAAACGACCATTCCAGATTTCGGCTTGGGGAGTCCAGCCAAAGAGAAATTCATTGCGATCGCGGCCGTTGTAAGCTGTAGCAACTGGTGGTAAATCAGTAGACGGACGAGTTTCAGGAGTTTGCATTGCTTTTTCCTTTCAAATTGAACTGTTTTTTAAGTGTTTTATGTGCATCCAAGGTTGCACATTCTTTGGTGAAGAGTGTTATTGGTCATTAGCCATTTGTTATTTGCAACAAATAAACTAAAACTGACAATTATGTTTTATCCGCTTCCAATTATTAGCGAATTTTTACAATAGTTAGCTACCATTTTTTTGTCCTCAATTATTTATTTGTTAACTTTAATGTAGCTATTTAAATTTAATTTGCTTTCTGCCTGTGGGCACAAAATACAAGCACTTCTTCTGACCGATGATTAATAATGTATTTTTGTAAACAAATCAACCTTGAGAGGGTGATAAAAATAGGTACTTCAACAAATTCTTTGGAATTGTCAGGAAACTCTAAATTTATTAAAAATAAACGAGATAAAAGTAATTAAAAATTTCAAAAATAACCCTATATATATTAGGGTCAAGTACCAATTTGATTAATATTTCCACCAAGAGATAATAAAATTTATATCTTCCGCTGGATAGGGTTTTCAATCTTTGGAGAGATGCTTTAAACACCTAAATTCCACGATTCTGATCTTAAGAGTTAGGTATTGCCATAGGTACACAAGATAAATACTAAGAGTTACTTCTCACGAAATTCTTAATCCGCCCAAAAATTAAACACTAAGACAAGGAAATACAATGTTTGAAAGTACGGAAATCATGCTGGGACTCTACAAACCACTGTTGTGGTTAGCACAGGTTCCAGTAGATCCCTCAGTTGTCACGCCTTCAGGGCCGCGCTTTTTTGTGGCTTTAATCTCCGGCGTGATTTTAGCTTTTGCTTTTCAATTAGTTCTTACTAATCTCTCCGTTGCAGCCGGTATTTCCTACCTGGGGCGCCCGTCCGATTCAGATTCAGATGGTGGCGAAGTCGGAAGTTTGGGCGGCACTATTCGCAAAGTTGGTACAGCAGTAGGACTTTGGACATTAGTCACTGTCACCATCGCTTTATTAATTGCTACTTTCCTGGCTGTGAAGTTGAGCCTTGTGATTTTAGACCCAAGGTTAGGAGCAATTCTCGGTTTGGTGATTTGGGGTGCTTACTTTTTGCTGCTGGTTTGGGTAAGTTCCACCACCGTGGGTTCGTTAGTTGGCTCGGTTGTTAACACGGCAACCTCTGGGTTTCAGGCGATTATGGGGACAGCTACCGCCGCGTTGGGGGCAAAAGCTGTCAATAACCAAGTTGTAGCCACAGCTGAAGCCGCCGCCGCTGCTGTACGTCGAGAATTAGGAAGTGCCATCGACCCAGTTAGCATCCGGGAAAACATTGAAGATTACTTAGATAAGCTGCGTCCGCCAGAGTTAGATTTATCAAAGATTCGCAGTGATTTTGAAAATTTACTCAACGACCCGCAAGTAAAAGCGATCGCTAATAGTCCAGACATCCGCAATATCGATCGCCAAAAGTTTATCGATTTAGTCAGCAGTCGTACCGACCTTTCCAAAAAAGATGCCAGTCGCATTGCTGATACTTTGTATAAAGTTTGGCAACAAGTAGTCAGTCAGCAAGCACCCACCCAAGACCGTTTGGGTGAATTAATCGACTATCTCAAATCACTGCCACCCGGACAAACCAAGACAGATGAACTCAATGCCAAGCTGGATCGGTTAGTGACAGAAATGCGCGGTTCCAAGGAAGCTGAGCAAAAAGCTGCACCCAGCCCAATCCAAACCACACTGCAACAAGGACTCTCTGCTTTAACCGGCATAGTGTTAGGACGCACTGATTTATCCGATTTGGATGTAGAAAAAATCTTGGGTAGTCTGACCACCGCCAAAGACAAAGTTACCCAACAAGCAGATAAGCTAGGTTTGCCCACACCATCCCAACCCTATAGTCCAATTCGGGCTGATGTGGAAAACTACCTGTCCAATACCTATGCTTGGCAACTCAGCCAAGAAAGAATTGCTCAAGAATTCGCCGATGTCATCTATGATCCAGCTGCCGATCCTGGGACAATCCGCAGAGAACTAGAACGACTAACCCGCAACGATTTCGTCAATATTTTACAACAGCGCGGACTACTTACCCAAACACAAATTCAGCGCATTGCAGACCGATTAGAAATTGTTCGCAAAGAAGTGTTGGTGAGAGTCACAGCGGAAGAAGAAAGAGAGATTGTCCAAGATTTACAACGCCGAGTTGAAAGTTATCTGCTAGTTACTGCAAAAACAGAGTTAACACCAGAAGGCATTGAGCGCGATTTCAAACCACTGTTGCAAGATCCAGAAGCAGATTATGAAACTCTGGTGTTGCGACTGGCGCACATTCAACGTGACGAAATGCGACAAATATTGCTGGAACGCAGTGATGTTCAGCTATATGAAGTAGACAGCATTTTGGACGAGTTGGAAAAACAACGCGATCGCGCTTTAATTGAATCCAAAGGTCTGGCAGAACAAGCACAATATCAAGCTGAAACTTTGTGGTTGAATGTCGAATCATATCTGCGTAACACTGGCAAAACAGAACTGAATCCTGATGCCATCCGCGCCGACCTCAAAACGCTACTGGAAGATCCCCAAGCTGGAATTTCTGCCATTCGGGCGCGATTGTCTCGCTTTGACCGCGATACTTTGGTACAGTTGTTGAGTCAGCGTGAAGATTTGACCCAAGAACAAGTTAATCAAATTATCAACGCCGTGGAAGAGTCGTGGCATGGTATCCGCCACGCACCCCAAGCTTTAGCACACAGAGCAAAAGAGCAATACGAATCGGTTACCAACACCATCGCCGATTACCTGCGGAATACTGGCAAACAGGAATTGAATCCAGAAGGTATTCAACGGGATTTGAATAGATTGTTTGAAAATCCCCAAGATGGTGCTATAGCCCTACGCCGTCGATTGTCGCAAGTAGACCGGGATACATTGGTGAAATTGCTCAGTCAACGTGAAGACTTGAGCGAGCAGCAAGTCAATGAAATCATTGATTCCGTACAAACCTCGATTCGCAACATTGTACGTGCGCCTCGTCGTTTAGCTACCAGAACACAGCAAAGAGTGGATACATTCAAAGCTTATCTGGAAGAATATCTGCGACAAACTGGTAAAGAAGAACTCAACCCTGAAGGTATCAAACGCGACTTGCAATTACTGTTGCACGATCCGCGAGTAGGGGTAGAAAGTTTGAGCGATCGCCTAGCTCATTTTGACCGTTCTACCATCATTGCCCTGCTGAAAATTCGTGAAGATATCAGCGATGAAGAAGCAGCGCGGATTGCCGATAACATTGTTTCCGTCAGAGATCAATTTGTTGAACAAGTACGGAGCATCCAACGAGGCATTCAAGATGCAATTGACGGAGTATTTGCCCGCATCCGCAACTACCTTAACTCCCTAGATCGCCCAGAACTGAATTATGATAGTATCAAGCGCGATGTCCGCATATTTTTTGAAGATCCCCAAGCCGGGTTTGATGCTCTGCGCGATCGCCTGTCCTCCTTTGACCGTGATACCCTAGTAGCAATCCTGAGTTCTCGTGAAGACATTTCCCAGGAAGATGCCAACCGGATTATCGACCAAATTGAACGGGCACGCAACACAGTACTCCAACGTGCAGAACGCCTACAGCGCGAAGCCCAACGCCGCCTCGAAGAAGTCAAACATCAAGCACAGCGGCAAGCAGAAGAAACGCGCAAAGCGGCAGCTACAGCAGCTTGGTGGTTGTTTGCCACAGCACTAGTCTCCGCCATTTTCTCAGCATTAGGAGGAGCGATCGCTGTAGTTCTCCTGTAAGGAAAGCAAGTTGTCTCCGCTAAATTTTCAGCCTCCCGATAAGGGAGGTTTTTCTATTTGTATGGTATGGGGAAAGAGAAGAGGCAAAAGGCAAGAGGGTTAAAAGACAATACAGTTCAGATAAGACCAAAACACTTGTAGAGACGGCGATTTATCGCGTCTCAAAAACTGAACCGTATTGAGTTAAAAGACTCTTGATTTCAGGATTTTACAGTTTATGTCCTAAGTTATGGTTCAACTGCTATGTTGTTTGTTTTTGGCGTTGCAATCTCAGCAATTAGATAGTTGTTTGAGATTTATTGAATGTTTAAATTTGATTAAAGGATTAGCAACAAAATCTCGGTTTAGCGCCGACAGAGTATCCGGTAAAAGTTAGTAATCTTTAGCGAAGTAGCAATTGAAAATAATGCAAAACACAGGGAATACAGAAAATACATTATTTGATAAAATCTTCCGTGACAGCAATGGCAACATTGTTATAGCTCAGCCGCCAAACCCACCACTTATTCTTTGGGCAGCAGCTAGTTTACTATCTCTGGTTTTGACAACTGGCAAAATCAATACAGTCTTAGATGTACTAGCAAATGGCGCGTTGTTTACTTGGGCGTGGCTGGAATTATTTGATGGCGTTAATTATTTTCGCAGAGGGCTAGGTCTTGCAGTATTTATTGTAATTATCGGGTCAAAAATTCTGTAGTTATCGAACAAAGGCTCCAGGGCAGGATTCAGAATTCCGTAAAAGCCTTCTGATATCATGTCCGGTTGAAAACTTATCATTAGGACTGACACGGAGACACGGGGACGCGGAGAATTTTTTTGATAAGTGATTAGGCGCACATGATATGACTTGAAAATCAAACTTCGGCTTAAATCCAAGAAGGATATGTGGCTCTTGTCGTTGAATGGCGACACAGCCGAAACAAAATATTGATTACAGGTTTAAATTGCGACCGGAACAGGTTCAAGACTAACTTGATAACCAAGTTTTTCTAGGCGTTTAATCAAACGTTTCTTGACACTTCCCGGTCGTTGTTTGTCGAAATAATCAGCTCCTAAATCTTTATAAGGTTCTTGACGTGATATCAGATGGTAAGCGATCGCGTCCGTTATGGATGGAAGAAACAAGTAAAATCCTCTTCCCTCCTGCCTTGTTTCTTAAAAGAGGGATAATTATAGGTCAACAAGCTCAAACTGCACTCTCTAACTTACGCATGGTTGGTACAGAAACTTTTACAGCAGAACTCAAGCGTTTGGCTGCGCTTGATGATAATATGACTAGCCCTTTCAAGGTGAACGTTTGTACTATGAAATAAATGAGATTTGAAGCCAATTTTGGTATTTTGGCTGAGGCGATCGCTTAATTTACAGTCTAAAAATTTGGAGTTTAATGCGGAATTTCTTTGTTCAATTCCAAGCGATGCCTGAAATACCGTGAAAAATTTGATAGTACATCTGCTCACCTTGAAAGGGCTAGTAATGGTGTAAACGTTACTATCAATACTGGTTCTTTGGAAATAAATAATGGTTCGGTAATTGCAAGTAGCACTAGAGGAAAAGGTAATTCTAGCAATATCATCATTAATGCTCGCGATCGTATTTTGTTAGATGGTAAGAACGGTAATATTTTTAGCCATATTATTAATGCTGTGCAACCCAATGCTGAAGGTAACGCAGGTAATATTCAAATTACGACAGGTACATTAAAAGCTACCAATGGGGTCTTTATTAGTAGCAGTAGCTTTGCCAAAGGAAATGCCGGAAATATCAGCATCAAAGCTGGAGAATTATTTATCAAAAATGGTGCTACAATTAGCGCTTTTAGTGGTGGTGAAGGTAATGCCGGTAATATCTTTATCGATACCCGCGATGCTGTTGTAATCGATGGTTTTAGTGGTGTTTTTAGTTATTTGTCTCCTGAAGGTGTTGGTAAAGGTGGAGATATCCAAATAACAACCAACTCTTTAACACTAAGCAATGGTGGACAACTTAATGCTACGAGTTTTGGTAAAGGTAATGGAGGTGACATTATAGTTAATGCTGGCGATGCTATTGGCATTGATGGTGTCGGTAGCTATGGAAGTTCAAGCGGTGTTTTTACTAGCTTGGAAGGTGAATCTGAAGGTAGGGGTGGTAATATAAACCTGACAACAGGTTCTTTATTTTTAACCAATGGTGGAATAGTCAGTGCTAGTACTTTTTCTACAGGTAATGCGGGTAATATTACCATTGATGCAAGCGATCGCATTTTAATTGACGGTGTTGACACCACAGGTTTTTCTAGCGGCGTTTTAAGTACAGTTAATCGAGAAGCTGTAGGCAATGGAGGTAATATTAACCTGAAAACAGGTTCTTTATTTTTGACCAACGGTGGAATAGTTAATGCTAGTACTTCTTCTATAGGTAATGCAGGTGATATTACCATTGATGCAAGCGATCGCATTTTAATTGACGCGTTTGATTAGCATTAACATACCTGACAATAGTTTCATCCAAAACAGCTTCACCGAATTATTCCCATTCATCGACACCAACGCACTTATCGCCAATAGTTGCATTTCACGCGGTATGAAGCGACAAGAAAACTCTTTTACCGTCATAGGTTCTGGTGGTTTGTCCAATAGTCGTCCTAGTGCTTCGGTTTCTACCTACACAACTGGAGAAGTCAGAGGTATCGAAACTACATCCCGTTCATGGAAGAAAGGCGACCCAATTATCGAACCGCAAGGATTATATCGAACCAAAAATGGGCAATTATTATTGAGTCGAGAATGTTCTAGATGAACGATTGTGTATGATATCAAAATTCATGTAGAGACGTTGCAATGCAACGTCTCTACCGCAATTCAGTAACGCCGAAAATTTTGTTAGTTCAACCTCTGCGAACAGCAATTGTATAACTCGATCGCTGCGTAGCTTCTCGCCGACTTTTAACCAATCGAAAGTCATTATCTATATATAAATGTTCTAGAAAAGAAGTAGCTAGGTAGGCTTTTTCAAACTTTTTGACAGTATTTCTGTCCATATTTTCTAAGTCGATTTCTTGCTGTAAATCTATGTTTGAGGATGCTTTTTTCAATTTAGATTCGACGTTTTTTATAAACCAGTTGTCTGCATCCTCAATACTTAACGGAACTTCTCGATTCGCCAATGCCTGAAATATGCCAACATTTTTGATATTCCATTGCTCATTTTCAACTGAATACTGTTGCAATATCATTAAGTCATAAGCTGGTAGTTTTGATGCAAATTTTCGCCAAAAACCAGACTGATGTCCTGGTGCATAACGGGCGATATTTGCATAGTATCCATCATTGTGAAAAATTTGGTAAGACTGCTCGTGTATCCTACCAGGTAAAATGTCTTGAAAAGGAATAGTAGACCATATTGGTACCCAAACTCCAATGGCGATCGCCACTTGTTCTGCAACTTTCGGAAAGGGGTTACGCTGACTCAATTCTACACAATATGGCGCTAATTCGTTTTTATAAAATTCTACTTTGGCTTTTAACGGGTCTAAATCCCGGCCTTTAACAATTTCTATAATATTATTTTTAATTTCTGCCGTACTCCAAGATGTTAATTCTTTGGAAGTTGTAATATTTCCCATTACAGCCCATCCTTGGAGAATTTCCAAATAATAAAAGATACGATAATACAGAGGTAGGGAGATGGGGAGAATTCCTAACTCTTGTACAGAGGCGATTAATTACACAGACGCGATTAATCGCGTCTCTACAATTCCCAATCCCTTATCCCCTCATTTTTCAATGGCCGACTACCACCAAACTCGATTTCCATTTTCGTCAACTCGCGCTTGACGAATTACGTCGGAAATTTCTTCTGCATCTTTAACGTGGTGGAGTGCTTTCTTTTCGCCGTCGGGTTCATCAACAACGAAGTAAGTCGGAACTGTAATTTCGTCGCCTGTAATATCTGGTACGTGATCGACAGCTACCTGTTTAGCTTTTTCTTCAACGGATTGAGGCTTATCAGAGATTCTATCTCCAGGATTTGCAGTTAAGTTTCTTTCTTTTGCAGTCGGTTCTTCGCGAGAATGCCAATCTTCACTAACAGGTTGATTAATTTGATTTTTTTCTTGTTTATTATCAGTCATGGCTTTTTCAGATACTAATAAATGTGCTACTAACAACACTCTAGGGAATCAAAGCCATAAAGAGTTCTTTCTCTGGAAAGAGTTTAAGAAGAGATTTAAAAAGTACATATCTTAAGTTAGATATTAGTTCAGAGGTTATTTAGAAACCTCTGACTTGAGAAATAACTAATTTACTTCTTAGGTTGAAAGGGCGTATATTTTCCCCCTAATGCTTCTATGATGGTACGGGTATTTGCCTCCATCATCTTGACGTAGGAATCTCCATTACTTCCTTTGACACCAATTGAATCAGAATAAAGTTGATTTGGTGCTAATTTCACTCCTGCTTCTTGGGCAACGGTTTTAATTAAAGCTGGGTTAATTGTAGTTTCAGCGAAAATTGCGGGAACGCCGATTTTTTTAATTGAATCCACTAACCGCTTGACTGTTTGTGCGCTTGGCTGTTCTTCGGTACTAATGCCTATTAAAGTACCTGCGATCGCAATTCCATAAGCACGTCCATAATATTGGAATGCATCGTGAGTTGTGATTAGTCTGCGTTTATCTGGTGGGATAGTTTGAATCTGTTGATTAATCCAGCTATGCAACTGTTTTAATTCATTAGTCAGTTGCAATGCATTTTGAGTCAATTCTTCTTTATCCTCAGGCGATAATTCAATCAAAGCATCTCGAATGGCATTAGTCATGGCGATCGCATTTTCCGCACTACCCCAAACATGAGGATCTGGCACCACTTCGCCTTTGCCTTTGTCTAACTGCAAAGATTTAACAGCTTCTCCCACCGGTAACTTACGCGCCTTTTCACCAGAAGCATTCATTAACTTAATCAATCCTGGTTCTAGGTTGTAGCCGTTATATAAAATTAAGTCCGCTTGTTCCAAAACCCTAGTGTCTGCTGGTACTGGTTCGTAAACGTGCGGATCGGCACCTGGTTTGAGTATTCCACGTACTTCAATTTCGTCTCCTCCAACCTCTTGCGCCAAATCAGCAATGATAGTGCTAGTTGCAACCACTCGTGGCTGATTCTCTCCCTTGGCAGTGTCGCGGTTAGAGTCTTTCTCGGTACAACTAAGTAAAGCCAAAGGCACAAGCATTCCCAAACAAACCCGCAAAAGAATTTTTTTCTTGTTCGTGTTGCTAATCACCTCGTTGTCAAGGTTACTGCCTTCTGTCTGTGGTATTAGTTTCATTTATCTCAGATATTACATCTATTTATAGATTTTTTCATATTTCTCTCATTTTTATAGTAAGCTCAAGATAATGAATATTTGAAAAGAATTATGAAAAACGTTCCTTTTACAGCTAAATTTCTTTTCTCTCCAGCAAATACACGAGAATTATCGGCAAAAAGTATCAAGGCTTCTGATATGAGTTCCACAGCAGCAATTAACATCGCCCATGTAGGGGTACATTACCGCACACAAGAAGCCTTAAGGGACGTGAACTGTATTGTCAAACCGGGAAAATTAACGGGTATTTTTGGCCCCAACGGTGCAGGTAAAAGTACGTTGATGAAGGCAATGTTGGGGTTAGTTCCAGTAACTAGCGGCACAGTACTATATCAGGGCAAACCCTTAATGCAACAACTAGATAGAGTTGCATACGTACCACAGCGTAGCCAAATTGACTGGACTTATCCTGCAACCGTTTGGGATGTAGTGATGATGGGAAGAGTGAAGAAAACAGGATGGTTGCGTAGCTTCTCATCAGTTAGTCGCCAGGTAGCCAAAAATGCTCTGCAAAGAGTTGGCATGATTGAATATTGCGATCGCCCCATCGGACAATTATCAGGAGGACAACAACAGCGAGTATTTTTAGCTCGTGCTTTAACCCAGCAAGCAGAAATTTTCTGTTTTGATGAACCTTTGGTAGGCATCGATCAAAAAACCCAATCAATTATTTTTGAAGTTTTTCATGAACTCGCTGCTGATAACAAAATCGTGCTAGTAGTCAACCACGATTTAGGTGAATCAATCGCCCATTTCGATGATTTAATATTACTAAATCGCGAACTAGTCGCCACAGGTTCCCGCCAACAAGTACTCACAGAACAAAATCTCAATCTTGCTTATGGCGGCAAAGTAATGTACTTTTCTGATGCGGCATAGGTGGGGATTGGGGACAAGGGGACAAGGAGACAAGGGGACAAGGGGGATAACTAATGCCCGATGACCAATGACCAATGACCAATGACCAATGACCAATGACCAATGACCAATGACTAATGACTAGTGACAAAATATGTTAGAAGCGTTAATTGAGCCGTTAAGTTCCGGCTTTATGCAGCGGGCGCTGGCGATCGCGATTTTAGTTGGTTTGTTGTGTGCGGTGGTTGGTAGTTATTTGATGGTGCAGCGATTGGCATTGCTGGGTGATGCAATCAGTCATTCAGTTTTGCCAGGGCTGGCGATCGCTTTTATGTTGGGAGCCAATATATATATCGGGGCGTTTATTGCCGGAGTTGTCAGTACAATGGCTATCGCCTGGATTAGAGTGCGATCGCCAATCAAAGAAGATGCGGCAATGGGCATAGTTTTTTCGGCGTTCTTTGCCCTTGGTATCACTTTAATTACTGTTATTCAAAAAGATAACAAAATCGACCTGAATCACTTTTTATTTGGCAATATTCTCAGCGTTACTATTGATGAAGTGCGCCACACTGCTATTATTGCAGCTATTGTTCTCACAGTAGTTTTTTTGATATACAAAGAGCTTTTATTTTACACCTTTGACCCATTAGGCGCTCAAGCCGCAGGTTTGCCAGTCAATTTGCTTAACTTTGGATTGATGCTATTGATTGCTTTAACAATTGTCGCTAGCATGACAACTGTAGGCGTAATTTTAGTACTTTCACTTTTGATTACACCAGGAGCTACTGCTTATTTACTAGTGAAACGTCTCAACCAAGTAATGATTTTGGGTGCGGTAATTGGTGTAATTTCTAGTATTAGCGGGATGTACCTTAGCTACTATTATAATCTGCCTTCTGGCCCAGCAATTGTTTTAGTAGTTTCGGGATTCTTTTTATTAGCGTTATTATTTAGTCCCAAACATGGGGTTTTGATACCAAGCGGGAATAAAAAATAGATTTTTCCTATTGGTTGTATAGCCCATAGGATGATTTAACAGCCCATTGTTCGCCAGTTCTTTCCAAATAAAGCAAATCCCCACACTGGGGTGGCCCCGCTGGACAATGGGCTGTTATCTGAATTAATGCTTGTGAAAAATCTAAAGATAATCCTGGTCGAGTCAAAGTATATATAATAGACCATCTATAATCGTAGTCCTTTGAAGTTTTATCAGACTCTTCCTCGGAAATCAGAGTGGTTTGAGGATTTGTCAGAAATGGAGTTAACAAGCAAGGTTGATTGTTGATTGAAATCCAATCGTCGTAAGTCTCTTTTTGAAGATTGGGGAAACCTACAATCCTCATTCCATGAATAAAGATTTCTGGAATCCGCAGAAATTCCCAAGAAATATCCGGCTTCAAAGAAGTTTGAGTTATCAGATAACTATTGGACATATCAACTAAAAAATCTTCTTTCCTCATTGAATGTTTGATGACAGCAGACAAAACTTGTGATTCGTATGGCGATCGCATTATAGTCCTAAATGAAAGTTGTCCATTGAACAAGGCAGAAGGCAGAGGGCAGAGGGCAGAAGGTTTTGTTTAGAAGAGGATTCAAACCCCTCCTAAACAAGAGCCACCAAATTGAAAATTTGGTGGGGGTCTTAAACCCTTACTCCCTACGGTCGTAGCAAAGGTCAGGAATCAGAATTCCATAAAAGCCTTCTGCCTCCTGCCCTCTGCCTTTCCTGATAATAAACAATACTTATTGCTGAAATTTATGTAAGCTATTGTCAGGTAAAAAGACTATATTGTGGGAGTTTAGCAATGCGCTTTAGCCCTACAACATAATCAAGCTCAAGTAAGCGACATTCTAACCTAAATCTTCTAATGTACTACTTTAGGCTTAACACAACAGAGTGATTATCTTCTACAAACAGCTAGTGTAAATAAGATAATACTAAACATCCACCCTAAGGTAGATAATTTATTTATAGTTAATACTAAATTTAGCAACATTTCTATCACCACCATAGTTTTTATCAATATCAAAGGCTCTAGTATAAAGCATCAAATAAGAATAAAATAAGATGTTAATCAGCGCCTGTAGCGATTAGTGCTTCATTAGCTTAAATTTGTCAGTTCTCAGATCGGGTAAACCGAAAAGTTAAAGGAAACAAAACCTAAACTTTTTAGCTTACTCTGTCGCATCAACTTGGCCAACTATTAGATATCGGGAAACAATGCTTAAACGTCGCACAATACTAGCTGGTCTAACTGTGCTTGGCTTAACGTTGGCCGTTAGTACAAAAGTCTATGGACAATCCACTAGCGGCCCAGAAGATTGGGAGACTGTCTATAATGAGGCAGTTGCCGGAGCAACAACGACAATTGCAGTTTCGATTTTTAACGTATTATTTAGCCTGCTACAATTCCTCAACTTGTCAGGTTTTTGGGGCGGTTAACCTTCTGCCTCATACGCAAACACAGCAAAAGTTTAAATCAGCTATTACGCTTTTAAATTGTACGGTCATTCGTGTTGTTGACTGTTGAAGGTTGACAGTTAACCATTAACAGTCAACACGAAAAAATGTGCTGCTTTAAATGCGTCACAGCTAAGGGACTTTGGCAATTTGATTTTTTACTAATTTTTGTGCGTGCGATCGCCTTTGGGCGATCGCAGGCGAGCGCTTGACTATATCTGTTACTCGTTAACACAGTTAACGCAGATTTTCTCATAGCCAAATACCATAACCCGTGAGGAGTTTTTTCATGTTCAAACCTCGCGCAATTCTTAGCGCCTCAATTGCAATTATCCTAGCGCTTGTCATCGGTACACAGATATATAAACAACCCGCCGTTGCTTCTGGAAGTGGGTGTAATCCAACCTCGAATAACCTACCTGTATGTCCGAGTACAGCACCGGCAGACTCAGCTAGTTTCCTTGATCCAACTGCGATAATTACCAATCCCACAAATATTAGTTTGGGCGAAAGAGTCTACGTTGCGCCATTTGCCCAGTTAAATGCCACTACTGCCCCCATTAGCATCGCTGAAGATTCTAACGTCCAAGACCAAGTGAGAATTATAGCTTCGGGAACGGGAGTGGAGATTGGGCCGCGAGTCATTATGGCACACATGGCCACCATCAAAGGTGCAGCTAAAATCGGTACTCAAGGCTCAACCGGGCCTTTTACTGACCCAGCTACAAATACTCAGTTCAGCAACACTACTCCAGAGACATTTCTCGCCTTCAACTGTGAAATAGATGGTGCAACCATAGAAGGAAACACAGTAGTCAACTTTCTCTCGCGGGTTGGCCCTGGTGTGACTTTACCTGCTGGTAAAGTCGTCCTGCCAGGTAAAAACGTCACAAATAACCTCCAAGCTAGTAGCGGCAGCTTAGGGAAGGTGGCAAACCTCACACAAGCTGATGTTGCATTAATGGAAGCCATCATTGAAGTCAATGAAGCATTTGCCAAAGGTTACACAGAATTAGCTAGAACAGATTCGTCAAACGTAACAGGGATAAATTACGCACCAGTCACAGCTTTTAACCCTGGAGGTCTGCCCCAGATAGGTGGGAATGTCACTCGCAATCCAAACTTCCGTAACCGCATCATCGGTAATGTCGTTCTGGAAGATCCTTTATCAATCCTCAACTTCAAAATAGGTAATAGAATTTCCCTGCGTGCTGATGAAGGTCAACCTTTTAATGTCGGGAAAATAGCTGGTATGGCAAACGATGTTGTCTTTCACGCTTTAGAAACAACTAGTTTGACTGTAGGCGATCTTGTTGGCTACGGGCCGAGAGTTCTAGTTCATGGCGGTAGGCAGGTTGTCAATGGTGTTGCTAATGGCCCTGAAACCAGGATAGGCGATCTTGTAGGGCTAGCACCGAACTCCGTTATATTCCGTTCAGTTATTGGCAGCAAATCGGCAGTTGGGCTAAAAAGTGCAGTCTTCAATTCTACAGTACCTTCTAGAACGTATATCCGTTCTCGAACAATCTATGCCGACAACGGCAGCATCATTTCACCTGTGGAGTGGTAAGCCAATAACTTTTGCATGATTATGAATCGGAAAATCTTGTGGGTGCCATTACAATGCCTACGATTGATTGTGCTGTTCGCTGTGATATTCGGACTGATACTAAGTGTTGATGGTGGTTCATCTATAGCTGCACAACAGGTGGCACAACCAAGATCTATTGACATTACCTCCAACCAGCCTCAGCTAGTACAACCTCCAATCACCGGACTTGTTTCTACATTGTCAGATGAAGTCGAGGAATTACCAGCAGAGTTAATTCGTTGGTCAACCTACTGGCAACTTTGTTGGGAACCATATCCCGAAGCTAAAGAATACGAACTGCAAGCGGTGTTGATGGAAGGCAAATCTCCGAAATTAAAACGTCAAAGCGATCGCTGTTTTCGTATCCAAGCTGCATCTAATGAAAACGAAAAATCACAAGGATTACTCAACCGCGAACTAATTTTGTTGATGCATAAAATTCAGCTTGGTTATCGAGTGCGAGCCGTCTTAGATAACAACCGTGTGAGTGAATGGTCTCCAGTAATGGCAGTTGGCGCAACTACTGTGTCTGAATAGAGTAGACTTCTTGCAGAAGTCGGGAAAAGGGGAAGAGGAAAAGGAGAAAGGTTTGGTATTTTCCCTTTCCCCTTTAACCTTTTCCCACAAGGCGTTTGCTATGCTGGCAGCACTCCGGCAAACTTCAGAAAATCACTAATTGTGCGAATTTGGTCTCCATTTGGCAGTTTGACACCTAAAGAAGGGTTCCAAACTTCAAAGAAAAAATGGCGCTTGTTGAGGTACGAGGATGGGTCATTCTTAATTAGACCGATGATAGTTTCAGCAACAATACGGCTACCAACTTCGCCCAAAGAGTCCCCATTAGCGCGAACCTCCGATTCCTTGAGTACGTAATACCACGCTGGAGTCTTTTCTAGAAAAGGTTCGAGGGCTTTATTCAATTCTTCTGAATTGCCTTTTTTCAGTTCCTCCACTGTCAGTGGTTTGACACCTATCTTCTTAGCTAAACTCTGTCCGGTGGGAATGCTCAAGAAATATCCACGCAGTAGGTTGCGTTTTGCCAAGTGCTTGAGAAGTTCTCGAATAGGAGATTGTTCTTCGTTCCCTTCATTAATTAGATCGGATAAAGGAAATGCAAGATGCGTGTCAATTTTTCGTGCAGAATTTCTCTGCCTTTGGGCAGCCTTTTGTTTGTCAACAAACCTATCCCACTCAATAATCCAGTTAAAAGGCAGAGTGTTGGACGGGCCAGGGCCTGGCGGTCGGCCGCCAATATCGCCTTTTCCTGTAAAGGAAAACAATAACCCGAATGTTGCGTCTGTCAGCGCTTCCGGTTGGTCTGTAAAATTGCGGTTGTAGTCATAAGCAGCCCGTATCATACTATGTCCAAAACGGTAAGCTGCCACGGAAAATTCCAGAGGCATGAAAACATTTCCATTGCGGGGATAGTAGAATCTCGGCCCGTAGCGGAGGATGCTATCTACTGTTTTAGGTGTAGTTACTGTTTTGAGGAAATCATTGATGACAAGCCATTGGTAGTGCCAACGAACCAGGTTTTGTGCGCGAACAAATAGTTTTTTATTGTTTTTGGCATTGTAGGGTTCATTTTTCCGCACCCAGTCTACTACTGCGTTGTGGAAACGCAAAAAAGCAGTGTGGAACTGTGCCACGATTAGATTTTCGTCGTTGCGACTGTCGGCGATCGCAGCTATTCTGTTATTGCGTGGCAAGTCCCGCGATAAATCGTTTTCTGGCGGAATTTTAACACCAGGAATTGTGCCCCCATTGGCATTTTGTTCGGCGTTTTGCCCAATTTTTAGTTTTACTGGGTCGTTCTGTTGATAAAAGTCCTTAGCTTCAGTAGGGTTTTTCGGGTCTAGAGTTGGGCCGTCACCATAAACACTATCAAGATCGAAGGTAGGACGACGCAGATTCTTGAGCTTATCGATTACGAAGTCGGGTGATAGAGGCGTGAAATCGTCTTTGGTAATATCAGTTTGCAGGTCTGTAACAGCCCGGTCAGTATTGGCAGTAATATCATGGTCAATAAACTGTCCCCAGTAAGTATAAACCGGAGGTATGTTTGAGTTAGTGACCTCAGGCTCAAGCTGGTTTGCGTCAATTATTTTCTCACCTAAATCTTTAAGTTTGGCGATAATATCTTGGTTGTTGTCCGCCGGAAGCAGACTGTTTGGATTTCTAGCAAGATCTGGGAAGAGGTAATCGAAATCTGTCTCTACATCAATTCCTGCCTCAGTCGTTGGTGGACGTAAGGCAATTCTTTTTCGCAAAGTCTCTTCCTTGATATATCCGCCGTGGGTAAATTCAAAAGGGAGATTTGACATAGTTTTTTCCTTTGGTTAAATTCTTTCTTGTCTTCAAATAGGACTTACGCAAAAGCTCTCTCTTACTCTTATTTCTTCGTGTCTATGCGACGCCAGTCGCTCATGGGGGAAACCCCCTACGTACCCGTCGCTGCCTCTCCTTTGCGGTAGCCTGCGGCAAGCCGCTGACGCTCCTTCTCTGCGAGACGCTGCGCGAACGTCGCTACCGCTTCGCTAATGCGTCTACGTTTTATCATGATTTTGCGTAAGTCCTGTTCAAGACTGACGCGCTGTACGTCCCTAGAAGCGATTGGTTATGTTGCAAGGATTCTTGTGTTGACTGTTAACAGTATGAGTAACTGAACTGTGCAATTTAATAGGGTAAAAGCTTATACTTAAATTAGGGTACGTAGGGGAGATGCATTTACCCTACTTTGTAGCAGTCAGTAGATTTGCACCGAGGATTTTATATAAAAATGATGACACTTTGCTCGTCAAAGTCATAGTACCCCTGTGGGTACTATTCGCAAGCAAAAAGTCGAGCCGTTTTAGACTTATCAAAAGCCACTCATTGGCTAATGACACTCAACCGTCAACGCTTTCTTTCAAACTGGGATAAGTTAATTTTTTATGCTAAAGTCCTGATACAAAAAATTATTGCTAGTTCAGTTAAGCTGACAACAGCAGTTTTCATCCTCAAAACAATGACAGCAAGTAGTCCCACGATTTTAGCCTTAGACTTTGATGGAGTGATTTGCGACGGACTAATTGAATATTTTGAGGTAGCATGGCGCACCTATTGTGAAATTTGGTCTCCCGCTAACGACACACCGCCAGATGATTTAGCTTTGAGATTCTATCGCCTACGTCCTGTGATTGAAACAGGTTGGGAAATGCCTGTTTTAATCAAAGCCTTGATTAATGGCATTTCTGATGAAAAAATTCTTCATGAGTGGGTAACTATTACTCCACAAATATTGTTAGACGATAAACTACAGGCAAGAGAAATTGGTGCAAAACTAGACAACCTGCGAGATGAATGGATTGCTACAGATTTAGACGGCTGGCTCAGTCTGCATAGATTTTATCCGGGTGTAATCGAAAAAATTAAATTAACTGTTGCTGATGGAGTTAAGCTATATATTGTGACAACTAAAGAAGGGCGTTTTGTACAGCAGTTGTTACAAAAAGAAGGGGTGAATTTACCAGCAGCAGCAATTTTTGGTAAAGAAGTAAAGCGTCCTAAATACGAAATTTTACGAGAATTAAAGCAAGCAGAACTGGACAAACCAGTTAGTCTTTGGTTTGTAGAAGATAGGCTCAAAACTTTGCAGCTAGTTCAACAGCAAACAGACCTTGAAGATGTGAGACTTATACTTGCAGATTGGGGTTATAATACCCAAACAGAAAGGGAAGCTGCCCAACACAATCCGCGAATTCATCTGTTATCACTGTCTCAGTTTGCTAAAGATTTCTCTGGTTGGGTTTAACTATGAGGCAATAGGCAAAAAGGCAATAGGCAATAGGCAATAGGTTTGAAGTTAACTATGCTTCAATTGCTATAAATTCTGACTCTTACCAATATCACGCCAGTAACTTAAGTTCCTGGCTGATAGCCTAAGTCCACTAAAATGGACTAAAATCATCTACTTACTCACTTCGGATATTTATAAAAATGTAGGTAAATATTAAATAATTAAGTAAATTCCTAACTCCTAACTCCTAACTCCTAACTTTCAACTCCTAACTCCACACTTACTTTTATGCTTGACCTTACAAAACTAGCGCGACAAATGCAGGGTTTAAGTCAGCATCTTTCTTTAGAAGCTGCTGCTAGCCGCCAGCGTTTAGAAATGGCACAACAATATCTAAACAATGCTTATGAGTGTCAAGAAGATTTAATTGATCGCCAGGAAAAATGGCGCGATCGCATTCTCTTTGCTAATGCAACACCAGTTGAGCCGCTAGAAACTTGCATTGATATCCCAGTTCCGCCAAAAATTCACACTGTCATCGCTACCGATGGTTCCCAAATTGCCCCTAACCACCACGAAATTGCTTATTGTTATCTGTTAAATATCGGCAGAGTCGTCTTGCACTACGGACAAAATCGCCATCCCCTACTCGATAGTTTACCAGAGGTATTTTATCGCCCAGAAGATTTATACATGTCTCGGCAATGGGGAATCCGTACTGAGGAATGGATGAGTTTTCGCCGCACCGCTTCCGAAACAACGGTTTTAGCAGAATTAGCCTGTGCAGCTAAAGCAGAAGCACCGACGCTGGCAATGGTAGATGGTTCTTTAATATACTGGTTTTTGGAACAATTACCGATGGATGCACGCGATCGCATTTTACCCCCGATTCTGCAAGCTTGGGAGCAAATGCGTGATGCTGAAATTCCCTTGATGGGCTATCTTAGCGCCTCCCGCAACATCGAAGGTACGAATTTTTTACGCTTGTTGGCTTGTCCTCATAAAGTGCCAGACTGTAAAACTTATTGCCCAAATCAACTAGAAAAAGTACCTTGTAAAAAGTTTGATGATTTACGAGATACTACCCTTTGGGCAACGCAACTCAAACCAGGACAACGCAGTGCTTTATGGCGCAGTAATAATCAGATTCTTGAACTCTATGGCGACCAAACTATTTACTTTTGTTATGTCCACGTTGGTACTGAAATTGCTCGGATAGAAGTTCCGGCATGGGTAGCACAAAATACACCTATGTTAGACCAAGCACTGGGATTGATGTTAGCACAAGTACAAAAAGGGTACGGTTACCCAGTGGCGATCGCTGAAGCTCATAATCAAGCAGTGGTAAAAGGTGGAGATAAAGCGCGTTTTTTTGCTCTCCTCGAACAACAAATGATTAAAGCTGGTTTAAAAAATGTTGGAACTTCCTACAAAGAAGCCAGAAAGCGAGGAAGTATTGCCTGAAGTATAGCAGGCAACAAGCTTAAAAGTCTTTTGCTGTCGGGGTTTAAAGATTGGTTTATGTCCTAACCTACCTGGCAACTTTGTATTAAGTCAACAAAGCTGTTTAACTGTGCTTGTGTCAAGCAAATTATTGGGACTGGCATTTTTTTGTAGCGTTTTATGAGTTCAGTTTACGTAAAATAACACTTCTTATCTTAAATATAAAATACAAATGTTTACTTTATAGTTTTTTAGGGAAACCTATATTCAACAGAGGATTGAGTTAACAGTAAGCTATTCTATTCACTAGAAAAAAGCTATATTTCTCACTTCTGTTATAAAGTTAATTACGTATTTATTCGTAAATAAAATAATCATTATCGGAATAAAAGTTAGGCAGGCTCCAACCAGACAATATTCCATGAGAATGATTATTCGATTACGAAAAACGTATTAACTTATTTGACAAATATTAAATAATCTTAATATTTTAAAACTGATGAAACTAGCTAAATCTGAGTTCCAACAATTGGAAGAAAAATATTCTCGATTTTTCTCACTTTCTATAGATTTACTGTGTATTGCTAGTTTTGATGGTTATTTTCTGTTTTTAAATCCAGTATGGACAAAAACGTTAGGTTGGTCAACACAAGAATTCCTTGCTAAACCCTTTATCGAATTTGTTCACCCTGAAGATCGGGAATCAACTATTCTAGCAGCCCAAAAAATTACACAATCTATTGATGCAATTTATTTTGAAAATCGCTATCTTTGTCAAGATGGTTCCTATAAATGGCTGTCATGGAATGCAACAAGCTTCATAGAAGAAAAATTAATTTATGCCGTAGCTCGTGATATTACTCAAGATAAAGAGAATGAAATTGCCCGACAAAAAATTATTCGAGAATTAGAAGCTTTAAAATTTGCTTTGAATACTCATTCATTAGTAGCTATTACTGATAAAAGAGGCAGAATAACCTATGCTAATGACCAATTTTGCGAGGTTTCTAAATATTCTAGAGAAGAACTTTTAGGACAAGACCATCGAATTATTAATTCTGGTCATCATACAAAGGAATATTTTGAGAATTTGTGGAAAACTATTAGCAAAGGTCAAATTTGGAAGGGAGAAGTTAAAAATAAAGCCAAAGATGGAACTTTTTATTGGGTGGATACTCTGATTACCCCAATCTTAGATTCCGATGGAAACCCTTATCAATATGTATCAATTCGTACTGATATAACGCAGCGCAAGCTTTCAGAGTTAGCTTTATTGGAGCGATCGCGTTTATCACTTTTGAGTGCAGAAGTTAGTTTAGCATTATCTCAAAGTGGTACACTTGCAGAAATTCTGCAAAACTGCACAAATACGATTTCACAATACTTGAAGCTCGCCTTTGTTTGTATCTGGACTTTTGAGCGACAGACAAACCAGCTAGAATTACAGGCTGGCGTTCATTGCACAGAGGCTACCTGTAGTGCTTTGAACAATAGTGAAGATTTTCCCAATCACATGGTTGTAGCCAATAACATTGTTGGCTTAATGACGCAAAACCATCAAGCAATTTTCAACCAAGAGTTAACAATTAATCATCCAGAATTACTACTAAATTCTACATTTTCTATTTTTCGCTTTTCTGCCTATCCTTTAATAGTAGAACAGCAATTAATTGGCATCATAGCGTTATTCAGCCAGCAATTGTTTAGCGAACCAACTCATAATTTATTAAATTGGATTGCGAATAATATTGCTGTAGCTATTGACAGGATTTGGGCTAGAGAAGAACTACTAAGCCGCCGGGAAGCATTATTGCTGGGTTTAGCTAGCCAAATCCGCAGTTCTCTTGACTTAGATATTATCCTCGAAACTGCTGTTAATGAAATTCGCAGTTTATTACAAATTGACCGTTGTTACTTTATTTCTTATTCAGCGCAGCCATCCGAGCCAAGCCTGACTATTACCTCTGAAGCAAGAAACCCCAACTATCCTAATTTACCCACAATGTTAGGTGCTGTTCCTCAGCAAAAAAGCAATTTTTGGACGAAAATACTTCTTTCTCAAGAGTTAGTTTGTATTGACGATACTAATCGTAAATCACATCTTAACGATGATATGCAAAAGCTTTTAACTGATGGTGTTACAGCTAAACTAGTGCTACCAGTTAAAAGTAATTCTGGGGAAATTGGGGCAATTGTTTGCAGTCATTGTAGTGGCGATCGCATTTGGAGTAATAGTGAAATTAGTCTGTTACAAGCTGTTTGCGACCAACTAGCCATCGCCATAGACCACGCACAACTTTATACTCAAAGTCGTTCTGCTACTTTAGCAGCTCAAACTCAAGCGGAAAAACTCACCACAACTTTATATCAGTTGCAGCAAACTCAATCTCAATTAATCCAACATGAAAAAATGTCTAGCTTGGGACAGTTAGTAGCTGGTGTTGCCCATGAAATCAACAATCCAGTTAATTTTATCCACGGCAATTTAACTTATGCTCATGAATATTTTCAAGAGTTACTAACTCTCTTGCAACTCTATCAGCAATACTATCCCAGCCCTGAGACAGAAATTGAAGATTTTGCTGAAAAAATTGATTTAGATTTTATTACTAGCGACCTTTATAAGCTCCTATCATCAATGAGAATGGGTACTACTCGTATCCGGGAAATTGTTTTGGGGTTACGAAATTTTTCTCGCCATGATGAAGCCGAGAAAAAACAAGTTGATATTCATGAGGGAATTGATAACACTTTATTAATCTTGCATCACCGCTGGAAAAATAACGGAATTGGCCTAGATATATCTATCGTCAAAGAATATGGTGATTTGCCCTTAATTGATTGCTATCCAGGGCAGCTTAATCAAGTATTTATGAATATTTTGACTAATGCGATCGATGCATTAGAAGAGTTAAAGATTAAGGGAAAAACAACAAACAAACCCCAGATTATAATTCGGACAGAAATTTTCGATAAGAATTTTGTTGTGATTCGGATTATTGATAATGGAGGTGGAATTCCAGAAGAAGTGAGAACTCGCTTATTCGATCCGTTTTTCACAACCAAACCTGTTGGTAAGGGAACAGGACTAGGACTGTCAATTAGCTACCAAATTGTAGTAGAAAAACATGGTGGAGTTTTGAAGTGTATATCAGAAGAAGGACAAGGTACAGAATTCTGGATTCAAATTCCAATTTAAAAGAGAATGGGGAATGGGGAGTGGGGAGTGGTGAGATGAGGAGTGAAGGTTAGAGCGGAGAATAATAACTCTTAACTATTAATTCCTAACTCATAACCTATACAGACAAAAGTTAATCGCGTCTCTACTCCCTATTCCCCACTCACCACTGCTAAATTTAATTATGAAAAAGTCCTTATTAGTGCTGTGGCTCGTTGCCAAATATTATTTATTCAGTAAAAATAGAGTTTTAATTTTAGTAGTAATCATGGCGCTACTGACTACAAGTTGTAGTGGAATAATATCTAACAAGAATTACTCTACTGTGGATAAGGTTCCAATTAATTATAAGCAGAATTTATATAAACTAAAAATTGGAGTGGTTCCCACAGAAAATCCAATAGAGCAACAACGGATGATTAAGGCTCTCAAAGAATACTTAGAGCAATCTGTTGGGCGAGAGGTTGAAATTGAGCCACAATCAAAGATGATAGGGAGACAGACAAGACAAAACACAGAAGAAATTCAGAACAAACAAAATGCGATCGCAATTTCCCTAGACTTCCAAATTGGCAAAAGTTACCAGGAAATCACTGATTTGCTGGTGCAAGATAAGTTGGATATGGCTTATTTGGGGCCTCTGAGCTATCTGGAAGCAGTGGACAGGGGTGCTAAAATTGAGCCTTTGGTTACTGCGATCGATAAACATACAGGAGAACCCTGGTATCGTGCGTGTATCATTGTCAAACAAGATAGTCCCATCAAAACCTTAAAAGACCTCAAAGGTAAGCGCATTGCCTTTGTAGACAAATTATCAACCTCTGGTTATTTGATGCCATTGGCTACTTTTAAAAAACTAGGAATTGATTACAAACGCGATTTTTACCAAGTTATTTATACTGGTAGCCATAACAAAAGTCTGAATGCATTAGAAGATGGTATTGTTGATGCCGCAGCTACTAATATTTCCTCTTATTTTAAGCAACAAAAAACTGGAAAATTAACACCTGAAAACTCCAGAGTCGTGTGGCAATCTGCTCCTATACTTAATTTTCCGATAGTAGTATCTAAAAAATTACCACCAGAGTTAATTCAACGACTAAAGCAGGCTTTTATTAGTAGCCCAGAAGGTCTTGAGGATATTATAGGAATTGAGTCAGCCGGATATACCCTCGTTACCCCTTCAGATTATGCTTCTATTGAGCAACTCCGAAAAGAACTCAACTTAATTTTTGTTCCGGCAAAATGAAAATCTCTACCAAATTTTTTACAGGTTCTGCTGTGTCTGTCGGACTAATAGTAGCAATTCTGGTTGGCAATGCTGTAGCTGTCCAGCAAATTAAACAGACTATCCGTGAGAAAAGCAATCGAACTACCGAAACTATTAAAATTGCTCTGACTGCCGAAAATGCTTTAAAATCTGAAATTATTGAACTCAAGGATATTGTTTTACTTAAGAGTCCAGATACAGCAATGGTTAACTCTTCAATCCAGTTTATCGACTCTCTCAACAAGTTAGAAAAATTGATGCCAAATGCTAAGGAAATCTCAATTATTCGCCGCCGTCACCAGTTTCTTAGCCAATTGGCAAATCAGTTAACTCACCGCAATCTCAGCGACACTTCTGTAGCAGATTCTCAGCAGTATTTTAGAGCTATTAATTCTTTTGACAGAGATATTGAGTTGTTTCTTGCTCAGTTGATTGAACGTGCCAATCAGCAGAGTATTGTAGTTGAAGAACAACTAGAAAACTTATATCAAGTGCAGAGAATTATTTCCTTTGCAGTTGTGCAAGTCATTATAATTTTATTTGTTAGCAAATTTATGTTGATTTGGCGTCCAATAGTTAAATCGTTACAGAATTTGCAAACTGGAACGTCAGAAATTGCAGCCGGGAACTTAGATTACCGTCTAGATATTCACACAAAAGATGAAGTAGAAGATCTTGCCGATGCATTTAACCATATGGCAATAAAGCTAGCCGAGTCTCGTGAAACTTTGATGAAAAACACTGAATTAACCCACATGAACCAACGCCTGGAATTGGAAATTTCCGAACGCAAACAGGCACAGTTAGAACTCCAAAAAGCTTTACAAGAACTCCAAAGCACGCAAGCTCAACTGATTCAAACTGAAAAAATGTCCAGTCTCGGACAACTTGTGGCAGGAGTAGCACACGAAATTAATAACCCCGTTAATTTTATTTCTGGCAATATTATTTACGTTAGCGAATACACAAAACATCTGCTAGATTTAGTACAGCTTTATCAAGAAGAATTTCCCAATGATAGAGCGAAAATTCAAGAAAAAATTGAGGATATTGATTTAGAATTTGTAGTAGAGGATCTGCCCAAAATCCTGAGTTCAATGAAAATGGGATCGCAGCGAATTGAGCAGATTGTCTTGTCTTTACGCACCTTCTCTCATCTGGATGAAGCAGATATGAAAGAAGTTGATATTCATGAAGGAATTGAAAGTACACTGCTGATTTTACAGAATCGCTTCAAAGCCAAGCCAGAACGTCCCAAAATTGAAATTATCAAGGAATATGGAAAATTGCCTCTGGTAGAGTGTTATGCAGGGCAATTAAATCAGGTGTTTATGAACGTGATTAATAATGCGATCGATGCTCTGGATATGTGGAATGCTCAACGTTCCCAGCAAGAAATTGAGAACAATCCTAGCCAGATTATAATTAATACTAAAATGATTGATAATAACCGAGTAGTAATAAAAATTGCAGATAACGGGCCAGGGATGACTCAAGAAGTTAAGCAAAAATTGTTCGATCCGTTTTTCACGACTAAACCTGTCGGTCAGGGGACAGGATTAGGGTTATCGATTAGCTATCAAATTATTGTGCAAAAACACTCAGGAGTACTGCGATGTAATTCACAATTAGGCGAGGGAACTGAGTTTTGGATTGAGATTCCTTTACATCAGAACCAAAAATCCCTAAACTCTAATGAATTAAAATTGCCTACTGATTGGCAAAGTTCAACAGTCCAGAGCAATTATTAATCGTGCCAATTTTAGATTTTAGAAACTAGAGAAATTGTTTCTTAAAAAACAAGCGATGCAAAACTTAAATACATCAAATATCATAGGGCTGAATTTAGAATTGTTTCACGTCCAAACCAACACTGCTTTTGAATTGCCACCCCATTGTGCAGTGTTTCATATCGGTAAGCCCAATGACCAAATTAAGCCAAATATTGATGTTTCTCGCTTACCAGATGCTAATATAGTTTCTCGAATTCATGCACAAATTCAAATACATGCTCATAATTACTTTATTGAAGACTTGGGAAGCTCCAATGGAACATTTGTGAATAATATTAGGTTAGAACCTAGAAAACCGTATCAAATTAATTTAGGAGATAAAATTGACCTGGGACAGGATGAAAAAGTAACATTTATATTTCAAAATAAAATACAACATCAACCAAATATTTTTACTCCTTTAAATCCCACGGAAATACCAACTCAAATCGATCCTCTAGGGCGACAAACCCCAGTGAACCGGACAACAAAATCCGTAGGTTTTGCTTTGATAATTGCAGGTATTATAATTTTAATTGCCAATATTCGCGTTGGTGTATTTTTTGGGATTCCTGGTTTTTTGCTATGCATCTCCGGTATTTTTATCCTTTGTCAGCGGCGGATAGACCCTAACTTAGGATGGATTTTAATAGCGCTAGGAATTGTAGCGCTCGCTTTAACTGGAAATGTATTCGTCTCAGCTAACTTTTTAACTATTGTAGTAGCTTCTGCTTTAATATTTGCTGGATATCAACTATTAAATACTGGAAAAATATTGAATTATGATTTACGATCGCTCCAGAATTTAATTAAAAAATAAACCATCGATAATTTTGGATTTTGGATTTTTCCTCAAATCTAAAATCCAAAATTGAATAATTCTTAACTAATTATTGCTCTCTGCTTTAGCTCTAATTAACCAGTCACTATCCTGAGCGCCAATTTCCCGACCAGAGGTATCTCCTAAGCAGTCTAGTGCCAATAAACAAGCATATTTCAAATCCCAAATTTGTGAATTTAGGCAAATTTTGAGTTCAGGAATTGCTTTTGGGTTACCCAATTCACCAAGAGCGATCGCACATGCAGCACGAGATTTTTGAAATTGCGGTTCGCGATTGTGCAAATTTTCTACTAACAAGTCGTAAGCAGGAACATATTTTAGCCAACCCAATAGTTTCATCACATGATAATGAGCGCCATAATCGTTATATGCTTTATCTGCATAAGTCGCTAAAAGTGCTGCTGGTGCTTCCTCGTGATAGATATCTAATAAAGTTTTTGTTGCTAAATAACACCGTCCAAAATCAGTTTGATAAAGTTCTTCAATCGCAAAATTCAATACAGGTGTAACATCATATTCATGTACTAAATCAATGTCTTTCGGATGATCGTACAACACTTGTTCTAAGTAAGGTTTAACCTCTGCAAAAGTAATTTCACCCGATGGGACACCTGCATCTAAAAGCATCCGCAATCCTCGCAATCGGAACACCAAAGATACAGGACAACGGGCGATTTCTGGGATAGCTTTGTAATAGCGCGAATCAATTAAATCTTGAATACAACCGCGTCGTGCATTGACATTGGGACTCTGTAACAATGCCATTACCTCAATTATTTGGGAATAGTCACCCGTAAAACGACAAACTGTAGCGATCGCTGCACTACGGGTAGGTTCGTCCTCAACTTCAGTAAATTTACGCAAACGTTCCAAAGATGGCTGATAATTAGCACGAGCTAAAGTATGAATAATGACTCGATAAATTTGACCTGGTTTATCAAGTAATTCTGCGACTTCTTCGAGAATTTCTGGGTCTTTAGTCCCAATTTCCCCAATTGCCCATACAGTATTTTCCACAGTATAAATATCATCATCTTTCAAGCACTGGCGAATCACAGGTAAAGCTGATTCAGCTTGCAATCGTCCCAAACTTTCCACAGCCTTGCGTCGGACAATGCGGTGGTCTAACTCAGCCGGATTACTGGTTTCAATCGCCCGTGTCAAAGCTGCGATGGATTGTTCTGTGGGGAAATTAATCAAATGCGAAACAGCAATGTATTTATCAGAAGCATCTTCAAGTTGTTCTAAAGGTGTATCGATAATGGCGATCGCTTGTTCTTCTGTTAGCCCAAAAATGCTAAAAAACCGTTTATCCATTGATTTGTTAATTGCTGAGAAGAATTATCACGTTTACCATCGTACTAGGGAGTGGGGACACAGGGAGATGCAGGGAGATGAGGGAGACGCGGGGACGCGGGGACGCAGAGAATAACTAATGACCAATGACCAATGACAAATGACAAAATCGATATGAGTGATTATTTAGATGATTACGAACTTAATAATCTTGATTTTTACAGAAAAAATCATGGATTACAGCTTTATTACAATTGGTCTGGAGAAATTTGGTGGCAAGAGACACCAGAGAAACCAAAAGAAAAATTGTTCTCTATTATTGGGATGAATGCAACAAAAGTCTTTCTCAAACCTGATTCCGAGTATGGTGAAGTCGGATATCGCATCAATAGAGAATTAGGTCTGTTTTGTGACCCAAATACTCAAGACATTCTACATTTTTGGCGATCGCCAACAGGAAGTCAACCAGTACCAGTAGTACATATAGCTAACAGAATTGTCCAAGGCTCAGTCAAACCCAAGAAATTTATCATCCCTAAAGGAAAGCCATATCTTACTTCTGTAATGGAAATTCCTTTAGAATATCCGCATCCCTTAGCAGGGGATAGTAAATACTTGGATTATTGCCCTGGAGAAAAGTTTAAGGGAGTTGAATATTTTATATCAAATGCGTGCCGCCCCGATGTCACTGAAGTTCCTCCTGCTAAATGGGCACGAGATTGTCCTTGGATGCCTTGGATGAAATTAGGATATGCTCATCCAGCCAAATTAAGATTTGAAACTACAATATTCAGAGTAGATGCTTTTGATAAACTCGATCCTAAATTGGTCAAACTAGTGAGAGAAAAAGTACCAATTTATGAATTCACACCGACAGAAAGTGATGAACCGAATATGACAAGTATTCAGTACTTTAAAAAACACTTTGATTCCTACTTGCGCGGTGATATTTTCCCATTAGAGGAAACCTCTTGATTAGTTTTTAGGACTTACGCAAAAAACCTCTCAAACTCTTACAGCAGATTTGGAGTTTATGAGGTACAGACTATTGTAAGGGCGAACGGCCGTTCGCCCCTACCCGTGTAGTTTGACATCCCGTCTTTTGACACAGATGAGGAATTGGCTCACAATTAAAATACCTTCCCTATCTAGAGAGAGATGTTTTTTTGATTGAATAAAGTTTAGTGAAAAAATACAGATTGATACTCGCGATCGCTCACCATCAAAATCAAGCTTTTGAAAATAGCGAGTCCCACTACAATAACGCAAAAATAAAATTCACAAATATATATAATGCAAACTTTTTAACCATTCCCAATGGTAGATTTATTTTCACTATGATGTAATAATATATCTTTTAATAATTCTCAACAATCAATATTCAATAGTTAACAATTAAAATAGCATGGCTTGATAATCTCCATGTCAAAATGATTTTTGGCTATTGAATGTGGGCTAAGACGAACAAATACAGGGAATTTCAATAGAGGAATACAAGCATGGAATTTTTATCGGATTCCGTAGTGTTATCACGGATGCAATTTGCGCTGACTGCGATATTCCATATGCTTTGGCCTGTTTTGACTACAGGGATGGGAATTTATCTGGTTATCGTCGAGGGACTATGGCTCAAGACTCGTAATCCAGACTACTATCTCCATGCCCGCTTTTGGTCTAAGTTCTATCTCTTGAATTTTGGGATTGGTGTTGCAACGGGTATCCCGATGGAATTCCAGTTTGGCACGAATTGGGCACCATTTTCGGAAGCAGCGGGCAATTTTTTTGGTAGTGTTATCGGCTTTGAAGCTTCCTGGGCATTCATGCTAGAAGCTGCTTTTTTAGGTATTATGTTATTCGGCTGGGAACGCGTTAATCCCGCTATTCACTATCTTTCAACAATTTTAGTTGCCGTTGGTGCTAACCTCTCAACCGTATGGATTTTGACAGCAAATTCTTGGATGCAAACTCCGGCGGGAGGGGAATTAATTAATGGTAAGTTTATTGTCCATGATTATTTTCAAGCAATTTTAAATCCCTTCATGCTTAATAGTGTGCTGCATATGTTCTTTGCCACACTAGAAACTTCGCTATTTGTGATTGGTGGAATTAGTGCTTGGTATATTCTCAAACAACGTCATGCTGGTTTCTTTTCGCAGTCATTGAAGATTGCTTTAGCAGCTGCGATCGCAGTTGCACCATTACAAATATACATCGGCCATTTGAGCGGCGAACAAGTCTATCATTATCAGCCCACAAAACTCGCAGCAATGGAAGCACAATGGGAATCTTCACCTGCGGGACAGCCAGCAGATTGGAGTCTTGTGGCGATACCTAATGAAAAAGCCCAGAAAAATGATTGGGAAATCACTGTTCCCAATGCACTAGGATACATTCTCGAATTCAAAAAGAATCTTTCCGAACCACTACGCGGCTTGAAAGAGTGGAAAAGTGAGGATCGTCCTCATTTAGTAGGTTTGATTTACTACGCTTTCCGCACAATGATTGCCATTGGGTTTTTCTTCGCTGGATTAATGTTATTAAGTACTCTGCAATGGTTACGCGGTAAACTCTCAGCAGAAAACATTACTCAACAGCGTTGGTTAATGCGGGCTTGGATATTGGCAGCTCCTTTAGGATACATTGCCGTAGAATCAGGCTGGATTGTGCGCTGCGTTGGAAGACAACCGTGGACGCTGTACGGGCAAATTCGCACAGTTGATGCGGCTTCTCGTCTACCTGCAAGTAATGTCTTAATTTCACTAACTGGCTTTGCCACAGTCTACAGCCTTTTATTTATCGCAGTTTTGTACTTCGGTAGCCGCATTCTCCGCAGAGGCCCAAACCTCGACTTACCAATTCCAGGTACAGAAATCACAAAACCCGCAGTAGATACTACTCCTGGTGAGTTTGTTCCAGATGAACGCCCTGTAGAAGCACAGCAGTGAAAATGGGGAGATGGGGAGTGTGGAAAAAGAATTTATGCTTCCTTCTCTTCCCCTTCCTCCCACACCTGCTGCTTGCCCTATTTGGCCAATGCCCAATGCCCAGTCAACAGTCAACAGTCAACAAGAATCTATGGAAACGCTAGAGTATTTTCTGCCGCAAGTATGGTTTGTAATTTTAGCTCTTTTTCTATTCCTTTATGTAATGCTAGATGGATTTGATTTAGGGGTGGGAATATTATCTCTTACTTCCTCAGATGAAGAACGCCGAAGTATTTTGATGACTAGTTTAAGCAATATTTGGGATGCTAATGAAACTTGGCTAGTTCTAATGGCAGGAGGTCTTTTTGGTGCATTCCCTTTAGCTTACAGCACAATTTTGAACGCTTTATATATTCCGATTTTCTTAATGGTATTTGGGTTTATCTTTCGTGGTGTGGCGTTTGAATTTCGTGAATTAGCAAACCGCAAATTGTTTTGGAATTTTGCTTTTGGTGCTGGGAGTTTTGCTGCTGCACTCGGTCAAGGATTTGCCCTTGGTGCTGTGCTGGCAGGCATTCCTGTTGATGATACAGGACACTTTATTGGTACAACTTGGGACTGGTTAAATATTCCATCGGTGCTGGTAGCTTTAACTTTAATTCAAGGATATGTGTTAATTGGTTCAACTTATCTAATTTGGAAAACTACAGGAGAATTGCAGGAAACTCATTACAAAACTGCCAAAATTGCAGCTTGGACAACTTTAATTGGTGCAATTTTCATTACAATTACAACTCCGATAATTTATGAAAATGCCCGATCGCGGTTGTTTCAGCAACCTTTAGTTTATATCTTTGCAGTTATTCCATTATTGGGAGTTTGGTTGATTTGGCAACTGTTGAAGAGTATCGATCGCAAACAAGAAAGAGCGCCTTTTGTCTGGACTATTCTGCTGTTTGTATTGTCCTTCATGGGCTTGGGATTAATTGTCTTTCCGTACATCATTCCTAATAAAATTACTATTTATGAAGCAGCTGCCGACCCTAGTTCATTGGTAATTATGATCATTTTTATTGGCTTTCTCATCCCCGTAATGCTGTTTTATAACCTTTACCAGTACATTGTTTTTCGAGGTAAGGTGACTGGCCGTAGCTATGGGGAATAGAGTAATAAAATAAGTCTTATTGTAATTTATTTGGATTTGAGATCGTCAAGAATGAGAATTTGGCGATCGCGTTATTTAGCCAATAAGATTATTTTTTATTTCTTTCTAAAATACCGAACTATTTGTTTCAACCAAAACCACTTGCGTTCAGTTACCAGCAAAGCGAACATGGTAAACCCCAAGGTAGCAACAGCACTCCAAAATATGGATGCAGAAACTGGATTTTTGATATATATATGTATTAAGGGTATATTGACTTCTTTGATGTGTTCGGTAGCTATACCAGAAATAATTGCACCGCCACCAAAGCCTACCCCTAGTACTTGGATGGTACGTTCTAAAGAGCGATCGCTTTCTGCTTGTTGTATTTCTACAACACCTCGGATAGTCTCAACCGTCTGCCTAAATATTTCTTGACCTGGAACAAGATATTTAATATTTATTTGTATTTGTTCTTGATATTTTTTACAGTCTTTGTTCAGAAAATCTCGCCAACATTGGGGACTGTTTGCCTCATCAATAGCTATAATTTTATCTAAGCCAATTTTGCTCAAAAAATCTTGCCAAGGTTGGGTATTATTTGCGCTTCCTATAGCTGTAATATTATCTAAGCAAATTTTATAGTTAGTAATATTAGTACTAATTGTTGTGTAATCCGTTTCTAAATCTTGTAAGCATCTGGTGTAATCAAGGCTTTTTTGAGGTATTTCTGCCAGTAACTTCTTTAATTCCGGTAATCTATTTTTAGATTCCTTTGCCAATCCATTAAATTTTTGTATCGTGTTTTCTAAATAACTGTAAACTTCTATTGCTTCTTGGTAGCGTTGTTCAGCTTTATGATATTCAAAGAGAATTTTATGGTAACTACAAAATAAGTTTGTTAACCAGTCATATGCTTTACCAAAAAGTTCTACTGTTGGCGAATAGCTATTATTCAGAACTATTAAAATATGACATTGTTTAGCGGGGTTATCTGGTTCATCAGGGTCAGGTGCTTGGTATTCAAATAAAAAACTACCAAATAGTTTTCCTTGATTCGTTAGCACAGGTTTTAAATTTGTACCTTCAACTAAAGCTGAACTAAATTCTTTAGCCAGCGCCTCACAGTTTTTATATGGTTCTACTTCTCCATAAATCAATAAAGTTTGTCCCAAAGATCCTTGAATTTTAGAAGGTAGTAGACAGCTTGGTTTAAAATATTGAAGTTGCTGTACATTAATGGAAATATTTCGTGGTTCCGGCAAAAGACTTAGATCGGCTATGTAGGTATTCTTAAATAAGAACGGCTGAAGCTTTGCGTTAATTTTGAACCCTCCTAATGTTGGTATGATCCCTAAATCTAACTCTCCAACATCAGATAACCATTGAGTTAGCCTTCCTTCTTCAGGCTTGGGTTTGTACACGTACTCATTCTTTTCATATTCATAGCAAACTAAATTTGAACGTAAATCTTTTAACCCCGGAAAGCAAAGCGAATTTTTACCTAATTGTGCTAAATTTTCCCATAATAGATTGGCATTTTCGTCAACTTTACTAGCGCCATCAGTAAGAGTATGGCGCAGATGAAAAGCATAGAGGCTGAGGCTAAAATTTTTCACGCTCTTTAATTAAATTTGGAGGACTTAGTTAGGGACTTCCAAGAAATAAAATACTCCAAGATTTCTTGTAGATAGGCGTCTTGTCCCTCCTGTCAACTGATCAAACTAGAGAGCTTATCTCACAAGTGGTAGTAATTTATTTCTTGGAGTTTTACTAGATTTATTTAAGAACTCAGAGAGCTATAGCAATCCTAAATCATTTGTGAGACAAAACTAAGAACAAAGGACAGTCAACACAAAAATTCTCACGAATCAAATAGGATCTATAGCTCACGGTTTTTGGTTAGATTTTGTGCCATCAGATGAGGACAATTTTTTAGTACTGTCTATTAGGAGTTCCCGAACAGCTGGACTAGTTTCCCTAGTTCCCGTTGACGATTTAGCACCACCAAGCCCCAAATCTTGTCCTGAAAAAGAGAATGAAGAATCTAGCTTTTCCCTTTCAGTCTTAAAAGCTTCTCGAATTTGATTACGTTTTTCTGCTTTGATCCACTTTTCGATTTCTTCATATATTTCCTCTACATCTTTTGGGAAACCACTGTCACTGACTAGTTCATGTAAAGAAATCCGGTCTTCAGGATAAAATAAAGACGGTTTTGTTTCAATTACTTGAATAAAAGCTTTGATTGATCTTTCATAAACAGACATTTTCTACACTCCTTTTCCTATTGCACAAAAAGCTGACCAGTAATAAGGTGATTCAAATATTTTGGTTGTGGCTCCTTCCTGCTGTTCTCTTTGCCTGAATCCTTCATCTAGTTCAGATTGCCAAGCATCGTTCAAGTTAGATTTTTTTAGCCAAGCTCTAAATTCTTGTAACGACGTATTTCGCAACCAATGTTGAGCTGTATTCAAAGCTATTGCAATATTACTTTGATGCTCTAATTCTTCAAAAAATTTAATCATCAATAAAGCAGTAGCATCGGCGCTAACATTCCAGAGACTACTAACTACATTGGTACTACCAGCTAACAGAAAACCATAAGGTAAACCAATGTACTCATCACTAACACTGTTCAAATCTGTTAAACCAGTTTCACAAGCAGAAAGAGTAACTAAGCGACATTTTTCTAACTTCAAGTGGGTAATGATATCTACTAAGGTTAGGCATTTGCTTAAATCTACCGCTTTATCCTGAGATATCAGTATATATTGTTTAGGATTTTCTCGTGCTAACTCTGGAGATACAAAACAATCTGCTAGTAGTAACCCAGAATCTAGAGGAGAATAAAAATTAAAGTAACCGTGACAAAAGAAAAAGGCACAGTTAGCCTTGAGTAGTTCTTCATTGCCGCAAATTTTTGATTTTGTGGCTTTCGCTTTCTTCAAAATGTAAGCATTGTTAAACTGTTCTTTAATAGCTGCAATAGCTCCTAAATCTTTTTCATACAAATCTTCAGTCGGAGTTTGCACAGCAAACAAGCGTTGAAATTCAAGATTTTGCAATGGTTGTAACTGTTGTAATAACTGGCAACTCGGTGCATAACTGACATTTTTGGAGAAGCGATCGCATAAGAAATCACCGTTAGCTAAAGGAAGTGCATGTAGAGGAACTAGATGCAGTCCTGTATGGGGAATCAGAATCAGACGCGAACAATTTTCTGGTACTAGCTTGAGAATGTGTTCTACATGCAAAATTTCAGCAAGACGACAAAGAAAAGAGGGGAGACTATTTTTCCAGTTATTTTTTGCCTCACTATACCCTTTTAGATACTCTTTAAACCAATTTAGGAAAGCTTTTCTGACATTGGCTTCATTAGATATTTCCAAGCGTTGAAGACTATTCTGGGTGATAATAAATGTTTCAAAAGCTGTATCGCTTGTGGTGGTAATGTACCACTCAACGATCGCAGTATCCTCATCCAAAGTTTTTTGGAATTTGCCCAAGTCGAAATCATAACCAACTGATAGGTACTGGTTTTGCAAGTCGTTACGCTGCTGTCGTAACTTCTGGAGACGTTGCACCAAGACTTCTGGATTTTCGGCTGTACGATTCTGGAGTTGATTTTGACCGCTAGCAATTTCAACTCGAAGTTGTTCTAGTGTAGTAGCATCTTCTGAGGGAAAGATGGTTTTCAAGTCTCGCTCAAAGATAAGTTCAACTAAGGTACGAGTTTTGCTACGTTCAATGTATTCTATTGCTTCAGCGATGTTGCCTAGTTCCAGACAGGTTTTTATCATGCAGTGGTAGAGTGGATTCCATTGTTCTGCTTGTTTGCGTTTTGTCTCATCGCCAGAAACAATTTCCTCTCGTAAAAACTCCACTATTTCTATGGCTGACTTCAGGTTTTCGTGCGCCGAGGTAAATTGTTGTGCATCTAGGTAAACATGACCCAGGTTGAATAATGTCCGAGCATGGTCTTCGGGGAAGGCCTCGCGGGTATAAACTTCCAACGCGGGAGTGTAAGCAGCTATGGCTTGTTTAAAATTCTCCGCTTTATCACCGCATATTCTGTTAGCGTAAGCATTTCCCAGGTTATTTTGCGTCATTGCCCATTGTTGGGGGAATTTGTCGCGGGTTCTGACTTCACTAGCAGCGGTTAAAGCACCGATCGCCAATTCTATATTCTCTGCTTTGTTACCGCATTTTCTATGAAAGTAAGCATTTCCCAGATTATTTTGCGCCATTGCCCACTCTTGGTAAAAGGCTTCACGGGTAAAAACTTGTAATGCAGCGGTGAAAGCTTCGATCGCTAATTCTAAATTCTGTGGTTTGTTCCTCGTTGTATGCAAGTAAGCTTTCCCCAGATTCATTTGCGTCTTTGCCCAATCTTCCGAGAACGGATTGTGGGTGAATACTTTTAACGCATCTGTCAAAGCAGCGATCGCTAACTCCAAATTTTCTTCTTTGCGATCGCGTATCCTGTCAGAGTAAGCAATCCCCAAATTCATTAGGGCTTTTGCCCAATCTATGGGAGAAGTGTCGTAGGTGAAGACTTCCAACGCAAGTGTAAAAGCAGTGATCGCATCTTCTATATTCTGTGCTTTGTCACCGATTTGCCTGTATAAATACGCACTACCCAGATTTATTTGTGTCTCTGCCCACTTTTGGGGGTGGGCGTTGCGGGTGAATATTTTTAACGCAAGGGTGAAAGCAGCGATCGCATCTTCTAGATTCTGCTTTTTGTCACCGTCTATTCTGTAGAAGTAAGCAGTCCCCAGATTTATTTGTGTGTTTGCCCACTCTATGGGGGAAGCGTTGCGGGTGAATACTTTCAATGCGAGTGTGAAAGCAGCGATCGCATCTTCTAAATTTTGTGCTTTATCTTGATCTTTAGGTATTCTATGACACAAAGCAATTCCTAAACCAATTTGCGTCACTGCCCAATTTCTGGGGGAGGTATCGTGAGTGAATACAGTTAAGACTGCTTCATAACCAGCAATGGCAATTTCTAGATTGCTAGCTTTATCACCCAAGGGGAATTCTCGAATCAGATCGCTGAAATCGCTAATAACCAACGCACGGTATTGCGCCTCATCTTTCTGAACTCTTGTAAGTAGATTTGTTGCCCAACGCCGCAAAAATTCTGCAAAATCGCGACTAAGATATTTTATATTTTCTTTCAGCAACGGATAAACTACCTGTGGATTACCCTCGCTTTTATCTGTTGCTTTTAGTACCTGCATCAAAAATTTCAGATACGCTTGCTGCTGTTGTTCAGTCATGATTATGTGCAGTTAATCAGTTGCTATTTGCTGTAAAAAGCTTCAATAGGATTATCTGCAATTTCGGAAAAATACCTCTAAATTTAGATCTCGCACCAGGCGTAATGCTTGGTGCACAGAAGCGAAATCATTTTCATGCCTGAATTCAGCAACGCTGATAGCGGTAGAATCTACTTTTTAAATCATTACCAAATCATCTTCTGTTTCTTGTTCTAATTCATAACCATTAGCCAGTTTGTCAATTGCTTGGTTAATCATTTCTAAACCCCGATCTACGGTTTCAATTACACTTAATTGTCCTCGTAGTTCAGCAGCACCGACAAAACCTTTAGCATACCAAGTCATGTGTTTACGGGCTTGACGAACACCGCGATCGCCTTTATATTCCCACAAAGCTTGTAAATGATCTCTTGCACATTCCAAGCGTTCAATTGGGTTTGGTGGCGGTAATATTTCTCCAGTTTTTAAGAAGCGATCGATTTCTCCCACCAAAAACGGATAACCCAAAGTTCCACGGGAACACATCACACCATCAGCACCAGTTTCTTCTAAACATTTCACCGCCGCCTCAATGGAAAAAATATCTCCATTGGCAATTACTGGAATAGAAAGTATTTCCTTTACACGGGCAATCCATTCCCAACGCGCATTCCCGTTGTATCCTTGGGCGCGGGTGCGTCCGTGTACTGTAATCATTTTTGCCCCGGCATCTTCCATCCGCTTGGCAAAGTCGAGAATAGTAATTTCTTTGTCATTCCAGCCAATACGAGTTTTCACTGTTACAGGTACATCAACAGCTTTCACCACTTCTCGCACAATTGCTTCTGCTACTTCCGGTTGGCGCAACAGAGAAGAACCGCCCCCATTTTTAGTAATTTTATTTACCGGACAGCCCATATTAATATCAACAGTATCAGCCCCTTCTGCAACTGCCTTAACTGCTGCTTCTGCGAGGAAATCTGGACGACAATCAAATAATTGAATGCTAATTGGGCGTTCGTTGGGGTCTACCTCCATGATTTTGGGCAATTGTTTAACATAGTGCAACCCAGTAGCATTGACCATTTCGGTATACATCATCGAATCGGGTGCATAGCGACGCACAAGACGGCGAAATACCAAATCTGTAACCCCAGATAAAGGCGACTGGAGAACCCGGCTTTTTACCTCGAAGGTGCCAATTTTTAAAGGTTGAGAGAGTCTAGCTTGGAGAGTAGGAGACAGGGAAATCATAGAATCAATTAAAAATTCAAAATTGCTTGCGATCGCCAAAAATTGTCAGGATATTTAAAACTATTTACTGATACTCTTAATTACATCCTCTCATTTTTTTGACTGACAGAGGATTTAAAGAAAATGAAGTACACAACGATTCGTCTCAACGTCAGGTATCAAGCTTGTTTTACTTCTGACTCCTGAATTCTGTTGTGATTAATTTTGTTTAGGCATTTTGACTTGGAGGCTGTTTTTGGATTTCTTGCTGCACCTCCTCTAAACTCAAACCTAACTCTTTCGCTGTTTGTTCAAAACTCAATCCCAATCTCAACAACAAAGGAATGAGTCTCAACTTTTCTTCACGCGCTCCTTCTTGCTTGCCTTCTTGCTTGCCTTCTTGCTTGCCTTCTTGATAAACTCGTGTTTGCTTCAAATCACTTAACCCAAACATACCTTCAATCTCCTCTCGACTCATACTTGGAAACTTGTAAACCAAAATTGTCTCTATTAATTCTAATAACTGCTGCCGCTGTGGTTCAATATTGATTTCTTGCTGCGTTCTGTTTATTAACTGTCTGGCAGTTGTAATTGCCGTATCCTCATTATCGACTACTAATTTTATAGTAGCAATTCCAACTGGCAATGATGCAGTTTCACCTAATTCATTAAGATAAATCCGACTGATGCGCTGGCTGGTAAAAAATTCACTGTAATTCTTGATGTCTGCTGTATCTAAACTGCGATTGGGATAGATAACTACTCCCCGCCAAGAATTTTTAGGTTGATTTTGACGTAAGTATAAACTAATTTCTGAAATTAGCCGCGAGTAAATTTCTGTATCGGTTTGAAATTGGACTTCAACAAAGTAAATCGGATTTTATTCTCCTTGTGTTGGTAGAAAAACACCATCTATACGGAATGCAGTTTGCTTGATTTCAATCGAAGAGAAATTATAACCTTGTGCGGTTTGGGGTGGGTTGCCAATTAATTCAAAAAAGATGTCAGGAAATTCTTGAAAAAGGCGATAAAAAATGCTGTCAGTTTTCACGCTTGATGTATTGCAAAGATCTGATTCATTACGATTTTATCGTCAAATGCATACTACAAAATTTTGTTCAATTAGACTTAACTAAATTTGAGCTTTGAGTTGGAATGAATGACATTATTATGTCAATTGGTAACTGATTTACAACGCCACTGTTTCAATATAAGACTAGACCACAGCAAAAAACCAAATCAAAAATTTTTCCAGAGCATGAATTAGCTTATCTCTAGATAAATCGATATCTACTAATACTAAAAAAGCTCATTGATTGGGTAAAGTATGCTTAGCTGGAGAAAAAGCGCAACTTTCACGTAAAATATTAAGTTCAAGTTTTGATATAGTAGTTTAAGCTAACGCTAAAACTCTTGCTTAATATTTGTTGCCAAGTTTGTTTACCATCTGGATGATGTTGATTGATCTTTGCAGTTCATCAATAAGCCAATCTTATAATTTCTCCCAGACGATTCAGCTTTTTTCCATTCCTCCAAAAAGGGTATCGTACACTACTATTTTTTAGCGGTCGCAAAACTTTTTGCTCTACTGAAATTTTATTAGTGGGATAGGTTCATGTCTTTTCTCTATTGCTTTAATCAAATGATTTTAGCTACAACCAAATATGATACATTGAGTATGCAGTTAATATAAAGCTAATATTTGATTTATGATTCTGAACAAAATCAAAACCCTGCAAGCAGCAGAAATCGAGGAATTAGAAGATTCAGATTTAATCACAGTAGTAGGGGGGGGTTAGTGCTGACGATGACGTTCAAATCAAAGTGCCGAATGTGGGGAGCATATCTTTGAATTTTTCACTACAGGTAATTAAGGATACAGGACTCCTAACTATTGACGAGGCTGTTTTAATCAACGCCCCAGGGGGATTAGAAGCTGGCGTGGGTCAGAACTCGAATAGTGTAAGTTTATAGCCCTTCTACAATTAAATTTTCTTCGGCGCAGGCTGAACAGGTGCGCGGCTGTTGCTCCTGGGGAACTGGGGGAACAACTTCTCCCAATGAGTCAACTGTTGGGGGGTTGCGAGTTGGGAGTCAGGAGTTACTCTTTGTGATTTTAACTCCTTAATAAATGCCTCGATCGCTTTCCCCCGTTGGGAGATTTTGAACTAAGAGAAATTACCAGAGAAACTATGCGTCCTGCACCCACTTTTGAATGATGATTATTCTTGATACTAATGTATTATCAAAATTAATCAAACCCAGAAGACCTAACGTTGGAAATCGGCGCTTCAACTTCTCTTTGCATCAGTCTAAACTATGAGTCTTCAATCGAACATGATATTAGTAAGCCGACTGCCGATCGCGCCGCCGGCCTCACAAACCCATGATAATTTCAGTTACAATTTAGCCGCGAGTTGCACTTTGAGGAGGATTGGAGACAACTTTTTTGGCTAAACCTAAAGTCTGCAAAACTTGGATACTCCACCAAGTAATATCAATTTCCCACCAAGATAAGCCAGATTTTGCCATGTGAGGATAAGTATGATGGTTGTTGTGCCATCCTTCTCCATAGGTGACAAGGGACACCCACCACAGATTACGAGCGCCATCATTGGCATCAAAGGTGCGATAGCCCCACAGGTGTGATGCAGAGTTGACAAACCAAGTTGAGTGCCAAAGCAACACGCATCTAACAAACATTCCGTAGATGACAAAAGACCATCCTCCCAAGGCATACAGCAGCAGCCCGAAGGGAATTTGTAACAGTAAGAAGTAGCGATCTAACCAGCGATAGAAAGGTTGTCTTGCTAAATCGGGGGCATATTTTTGATAGGTTTCGTAGTCAAAAAATTCTGGACGCGGGTAAAAAATCCACAGCATATGACTCCACCAAAATCCTCGTTGAGCAGAGTAGGGGTCTAGGTCGATATCTTCGGTGTGGGCGTGATGCTGGCGGTGTCCACCCACCCAAAAAATTGGCCCCCCTTGCAAAGCCAACGCTCCGATCAGGGCGATCGCATATTCTAACCACTTGGGAACTTGAAAACTCCGATGGCTCAGTAGTCGATGATATCCCAAGCAAATACCAATACTACCAAATAACCAGTGGAGAAACACGAGCAAACCTAATGCCGACCAAGAAAAAAACCAAGGAGCCAGAAGTGCTAAGACATGAAAAGTAGTAAAAAATGCTACATTAGTCCAACTGAGTTGAGGAGGATTTCCTTTCTCAGGGATGATGCCTTTGCCGAGCGCTCCAAAATTTGCGGTCATAAAAATTCCTGTTGATGGACGAGCGAGCGATTTGCCTTTTCTTCCAAGGGATTTTCCCAATCTGTACACCATTTCGTTACAGTGAGCCAGGGCGATCTTGAGGGTTTCTCCCATTAGCAACTAGCGAACCCGTAGGATAGAGTCAAGCAAGTATCGCTTACATTTTTATCGTAGCAATATTCTTCTTCTTATGCAAGTGTTACTTGCATTTTCCTATGTCTTCTCAAATTATTTCAACTCGTCAACGCCTTATCCAAGCTGGACTTGAGCTATTTACTGCTCAGGGAGTCAGTGCTACCACAACTCGTCAAATAGCTGAAAAAGCTGAAGTCAACGAAGTGACTTTATTTCGGAATTTTGGCAATAAACATGGACTACTTTTGGCTGTGTTGGAAGAATCCGCAGCGTTCAAAAATTTAGGTGAGTCGCTGGTACGGCGGGCAACTCCTCCGGGTAATGTCTACCAAGCTCTCAAAGATTATGCAAGTGAGAGCTTACATGCTTTAGAACGAGTACCAGAGTTTGTTCGCTCTGTAGTGGGAGAAGCCGACCAATTCCCGGCAGAAAATCGCCGTGCCTTAGGCAGGGGGGTAACAGAGGCAAACCGTTATGTCGCACAGTACTTAGCTACTATCATCCAGCAAGGACACTTAAATACGTATCTACCCGCAGAGAAATTAGCCAGTTTGCTCAATGGGATGATTTTGGGATATGCCGTAATTGAATTTACTAGTGAATTTCATGAACTTTGGGAAGATCGGGATGATTTTCTGGAGAATTTAGTAGAGTTGTTTTTACATGGAGCGATGTCATTACCAGCGGAATCAGCAACTAATTCCTTACAAGGAACCGTGATGGTCGCAGAAATAGCTGATTTGCCTGCTAATTTAGTTCATGCAATTGTGCAACAGGCCAAGAAATCAGGAGTACGAGATTATGCCTTGGCTTATGTGTTATTTGGTGCGGGGTTATCAGCTACAGAAATCATTAATTTAGAGCGATCGCATCAGATCTACGATACTCAAGGACACTTCTTGCAAATTACAATTCCCGGACTTATCCGGCAAGTACCTGTAAATCAGTGGATTTTGGGCAAACGCTACGGCTCCTACACTAATAATCCTTTAATTAAATGGCTCAAAAGTCGTAAAGATAATCAAACAGCCATGTTTCTCAATGAAACAGGCAAACCAATTTCCGAATCAGAGCTTCAGACACGTTGGCAAACATGGAGCCAAGGATTATTAACTCCCCAAGGACAACCCCCAGCCATCGTCCAAGCACAACAAACCTGGCGCGTAGAAATGTTAATGCGGGGAATCAATTTAGAAAACCTGAGTATTTTAACAGCTTGCGATCGCGCCCAACTACAACCCTATGCCCGCCGAGCCAAAGAAAAAGCCGCTCTAGAACAGGCGACTCGTTTAGATAATAAACTGGGATAGGGGAGATAAGGGGGCGCCTTTTGCAAAACGAGAATGCGATCGCCTCTCCAAGTTATGCCTAAACTGAGATCCCTTTTCTACTGTGGGAAAGCGATCGCTCGTTTAATTAAACGAGCGATATCGCAATTATTTATTATGTCAAGGTTTTTCAATAATCCACCACTCATCAGCATCTTTATTTGTGGTTAAATACAGGCCATTACTAACAAGATTTTGATTTTTATAAAATACATTACTAAGGTAGACAGCATCGCCATATCTTATTTGAGCATCATTGGAATTCTTCTTTGTAATTTGCCAATTTTGCTGCTGATAGGTGGTTTCTGTGGAATAGTAATAGCAGCTTGGTGTTGCCCAAGCACCTAAGACATTATATTTACCAACAAATTCTTCAGTAGATTTGATTTGGACTATCATACCATTCTCGACATTACCTATTACCCCCGTAAATTCTAAAGCGACTTTGCCAGTATTTCCTAACCTTGGATAATATTGCCTTCCATTTGCACCCCAAGATAGATCTGCACCTACAATATATTCTCCATTTTTGTTCCTTAAATAGAATTTGTCACCGAATTTGATGTCTTGAGACGATACAGGAGGATTTATTGGATCGCAAGTATCGAAGCATTCAATGAAGACTCCAATGATTTGAGGAACGGTAGAAATTAGATCTCCTGAATGCCTATTCACATCATCTATCGGCTCAAAGTTGATATCTGATTTTGGAAATATAAAACCAGCTACTTGTAACTTAATAGCACTCAATAGCTCCTTATACCTTTCAATAAAGCTATTGCTAATATGTATTGTCAATTTTGGTTTATAAGCTACAACAAACTCAGATATTCTACATCTAAGCAAACCGCTATCACTAAAGAATGTTCTGCATTGATAGTTACTGATAAATGGACCGTTTTTTCCAAGTTCTAATATTGCGCTGCTGTACCAAGCACCTGGTTGAATCGCAATTCTTCCCAAAGCCTCTGCGTCAATTAAGATGGCCTGAACTTCACCAGGGTGGATCGAGATAGAAGACCATTGACCGTTAACACTTTGATATTTTAATAATTCTTCGTTACTACTATTGTTCTCATCCGAAACTAAAGAAGTTAAATCAATTGTTACACTCTTATCACTATTTGCTTCGATTGTTTTAATCCAGTCATTTGGATTTGCTGATATGCTCCAGTCTGGTCTCCATCTCAAGATACCAGCACCATCTATAACTTTAGTCCACCCATCAGGTACATAAGTAGTATCGGCAGGATTACCTGGCGGTGGTTGCAGTTTTAACTTAATATCTTTAAGAATTTCCTCTGGTTGAAAACTTGGAGCAAGGGCATATATAAAAGATTGATAGTTGTCACTAAAACTTTTTGCGCTACTAGAAAATTGAACACCAGGTTTGCACGATTGGGGCATGTGGTCACAGAACTCGTATTGTTCTTTGGATGTAGTGCCTGTGATTACGGGGTTCCAGTCCCAATCTATCGTTGGATTTAGCGGTTGGAAATTAGAAGCATTTATGGGAAGCTCGGATATTTGTTTTACTGCATTGAGTATTGCTTCTTTAATTTTGGCTAAAGCTGGCGATGTGTTCATAATAATCTGATTCCTCATAGCACTAAGTTTGGTAGGAGATTAACTCTTAATTAACTCTCCTACCAAACTTAGCTAGTTATAAATAAGCCGACCTTGATTATTTTGCCTTTTTAATTAAGGTGCATCAACTCCAGGGAAGGCAACAGTAACGCCAATAATGACTGGGTAATCAGAAGTCGATTCACCAGTAAATGTAGTGCCACCGCTTGTGCTGTGAGTGTATTCACTTTCATGTCCACCCGAACCGCCAAACTCGAATGGGCCAATGCGGAATCCAGCACTTGCGTTAAACTTTTGAACGTTTTTATCGTAAGTTGACTTGCTCATGGTGATCGAAAATTTGGGCTTGTAAACGACTACTAAAGAGCTTACTCTCGTTGAGAGAAGACCCCCTTTCCCAAACAAGTCATGATCTCCACCTGTTGCCTTCCAGGGAGGATTTATTGTATAGCCTTGTCCCCCACCCAGGGCTAAATCTTTCATAAAGCCACCATCATACCAATCACCAGGAGTGACCTCGACAGTGGTAGAGGATTGCACAGAAATCGTAGCTTTTACGTTTTTGTCGGATTCTGTAAGATCCATCTTTGACCAGCCACCTGAACCACTAACCCCCCAGAAGAAGGTGTCATAACCAGCAGTACCACTAGCCCATGAGTTTTGAAGATTGTTAGTACTATCTGAAGCGTCAAGGTCTACACTAAAGCTACCTTGGCTGCCTCGTGTTAACTCTGCTCGCCAGTCACGACCACTTGTCTCGATTTTCCAATCGGGTTGCCATCGAAGAATACCAGAACCATCAGGAACTTTAGTCCAACCTCGTGGAGCGGTAGAAGATGCAGGATCGCCATCTGGAAGCTTAATGGCATCGATCGCATCTTGTAAAGTTGCTGGCATACTTGCCTTTTGAAGTTCTAAAATTAAGTCCTGCACCCGGCTTTTGTTAGCGACAGCATTGTCAACAGCCTTTTGGAAAGCTACTCCTGTATCTGAAGTTATCCAATCATTTATCGTCGGATACTTTGCTGCAAAGACAAGACCTCCATTTTGTTTTGCAGTTAGATAAGCTTGATTCATGTCAGACTGGGCCTTGGTTACAGCGTTATTTGCCGTCGTTAACTGATTGTTCAAATCATTGAAGTCTTGCTGCTGCTCCGGAGTAAGTTTAAAAGTAACATGGGAGAGAACGCTGCGGTATGCCTGCACAAAAGCAGCATCAGCATAAGCAAAATCACCAATAGGAGACCATAAAGGCATCCCACTCATAATCTGATAAGCTTGTGGGTCAATTTGTCCGGTAGGAGCTACATTCCAGTAGAAACCTTTAGGCTGACCAAGCATCTGAAAATAATGCTGTCCATCACCTAACGCTCTCTTATTAATCTGATTGTAGGTCTGGCTGAAAAGATTAGCGTTGTCCATTATGTTTTCCTCCTAAAATTTACCTGCTTTGTCTTGTTTTAAATCTGCCGAGAGTTATCTTTGGGATCGTTTGGGAGATTAACCCGAATTCCAGAAGTACCAATTTGGTGGCTCGTGACATGGGCAAATCTCGGTTGACCTGAAGCGTGCAGTTCATTAACTGCATCATTCTTCGCATCTGTAATAAAATTGGCCTGTGCAGGATGGCTGTGGACAGCATGGCTTCGCTTATAATCCCGCTGCCAATCTGCATAAGAGCATCTCACTGTAAACCAAACCATCTTTAGTCTTTGCCTCCTTTGAAAGAGTGGCGATCGCAATTGATAAATTTTTCACCACGCAACCGGAACAGCTAACATTTGGATGAGCAAATGCATGGAGCTAGAAACAGGATTCACGATCGAACTCTCAACTCCTTGAACTATCTAGAAATCTATCAAAACTCTCTGGTGCTGTCTTTACAGAAAAGTATGGAGTTTAGGTATGGAAAGTATGGTTTGATTTATATCTATGTAAATAAATTTTCTGCCTTATTTTTGGTGGGTCTGCTGATATTTGACGTACATCAATTGCTGTAAAGATTTTAAATTTCCCACTCCTATAGGAATGGGATTTGATGTCTGAAAAAATCTAAGTATATGTAGGGTGTGTTATCGCGTAGCGTAACGCACCAAGGCCTTTGGACGGTGCGTTATGCCGTAAGCTAACGCACCCTAAGTATTTTTCAAAAATCAAATAAGAGTCCTATAGCTAGTGTCAACTTCAGTAATACAAGCGAGTGAGGAAAAAACCTTTTATGGTAGGTAACAGGCGTAAAAATCTTTATTGTGTTCGGTTTTGATGCTCGGTTAATGTCCTAAGGGAACTCCAAAAAATAAATTATTCCAAAAAACTATATCTACCATCACTTTCAGATTCTTTTACTTTTTTTATAGTTTTGTTGAGAAAGATCCGGGTAATGGATAGCCTAATAGGAGAGGGGAGCAAAAAGCCTAATTTTTCGTTACTCCTCCCTCTCCTAGCAGGAGAGGGAGGCTGGGTGGGTGAGGTCTGCCGAATTCACGTTTTTTAATGGAAGTCGCTAACCTACTTGGTAACTGCCATAACTCAAAAAATTCCAAAATTGGCTTTGGCAATCGTCTTAGATGTGTCAAGGATATGTTCATCTTGAACGCCTTAGGAACATACGCAAACTACGGATTTATATCTTTTTGTTAATTTATACACTACGTAATTTCTAAGATTAATATTTTGCTAAAGCTGGAAACCTATGGAATTTGAACAGGCACTGGCGATCGCCAACCATGCTGTCAATAAGAAAATCGCTAGATCCCTAACCGAGGTGGAAATTGCCCTTTTATTCGGTGCTTGGAATAGCTTGACCTACGATCGCATCTCCGAGCGTTCGGGTTATTCCATCAACTATTTACAGCGAGATATTGGCCCCAAATTCTGGTTGATCCTGAGTGATGCACTGGGTCACAAAGTTAATAAAAAAAATCTACACGGCATTCTCAGGCAATATCATGCCCCAATCTCCAATCCCCAACTTCAAATCCCAAGTTCAATAGATTGGGGCGAGGCGATGGATGTTTCTACTTTCTACGGTCGTGTCGAAGAGATTGAAAAACTAACTCAGTGGATAATTCAAGATCGCTGCCGACTGATTGCGCTAGTGGGAATGGGCGGTATTGGTAAAAGTGCCTTAGCCGCCAAAGTCTCTCAATTATTACAAAAACAATTTGAATTTGTCTTCTGGCGATCGCTCCGTAACGCCCCTACTTTAGATACTTTGTTGTCTGAACTCGTGCCTTTCCTTTCCAAGGGGCAAGATACCCAGGCAAAAACAGAACGGTTGCTGTACTGGCTGCGGACTCATCGCTGTCTGGTGATTTTGGATAATCAAGACACAATCTTAAAAGCAGGTGATTGTGCAGGATACTACCAGTCAGATTTCACCAACTATGGTGAATTGTTTCAGTTGCTGGGAGAATCGAGCCATCAGAGTTGTATTCTACTGACCAGCCGGGAGAAATCTGCGGAAGTCGCAATCTTGGAAGGTGGGAATGGATCGGTGCGATCGCTTTGTTTGAAAGGTTCCTGGGAAGGATCGCTGGCATTAATTGAGTCCAACGGACTAGTGGGAACCAATGCACAAAAACGCCAGCTGTGTGAATTTTATAGTTGCAATCCCCTGGCATTGAAAATGGTTGCCACCTCGATTCAGAGTCTATTCGATGGGGAAATTGGCGCATTTTTGCAAGAAGAGACACTTGTATTCAATGGCATCCGTAGATTGTTAGATCGGCAATTTGAGCGCTTATCATCTATGGAGCAGACCATCATGTATTGGTTGGCAATTAATCGAGAATGGATGACAATCGGCGAATTACAAGCAGACATCGTGCCTGCAATTTCACACGCTAGCCTGTTGGAGTGCCTCGAATCGCTGACTTGGCGCAGCTTAATCGAGCACAGAGCTGGCAAATATACCCAACAGCCAGTTGTCATCGAATATGTCATAGACTGTTTAATTCGGCAGTTTGCTGGGGTTATGGAGATTGCTGACACTCAAAAAGCAATACTCCAAGGATTAGGGGCGATCGCAAATCACAATAACTAATGCCCAATTTCCCAATCAATTCAACGGTTCCATAATGACTCTCAAGCCTTTACTAGAAAGTGTTTTGAGCATTTCTTTAGCGTTATATTCACTGTCAAAAACTCCTGCTTGCATCACTTTTTGACCTTGCCAAACTGTGGGAAAGGCACCAGGAGCAAGCGATCGCACTAAATCTCGATCTTTATCTGTCACTAATGTCACTACTACCCGATAACGTATACCGTACTGTGTCCCGGAATCTCCCCTGTAGGAGATATTTGTAGAATTTGTAATTGGTACTTTCGGCATATTACTAGTATTATTGGGAACTGCCAAAAGTGCTTCATTGCCCAAAGCAGTAGGTTCTAGTATTGGTAATGACTGCTGTGTTTGATTACCCGTGCTGACAGCTGCTGGCTGTGCTACAGAACTTGATGAATGCTGAGGTGCAGTAAATTCAATCGTGTTGGGATCGATCTGCACATAATTCAACTGTGGTGTCTGAGGTGGTTGTGTTGCTGTGGAAGTTGTAACTTGAGTGTTAGTTGATATTTGTTTAGCTGGCAAGCTGCTAGGAGTAGGAAATCCAGCGACTTGAGATCTAGGTTGTTGATTGGATATGGGTGGCGAAAGCGGTACACTGGCTGGTTGCAATGGCAGCAGTTGAGTGTTTAATTGTGCAGGAACAAGATTATTTGCTGAAATACTGTTGCTGGTTTGGGTGTTGGTGGTTTCTGGGACTCCGGGAGCCGAAAAAGTGATTTCGCCGGATGTTGGTATTTCTTGTGCCACATTGTTGGGCACGGGGGCGGGTTGAGAATTTTCTGTTACTAGTGCGGTTGTACCGTTAAGATCTACATTACCAGCGATGCGATCGCTCGCCAGGTTATTGCCAGCAGCAGAAATCACTTGTTTGGCAGCGCTGGCGTTAATGTCGTAGCGGCCATTATTTTGAAATTCATTACCCCCAGGTTCGGATGCGTTGCCTAAATCTGGCATTGCTTGGGCGATCGCTACTAAACCATCTTCTTTACTACCTTGAATAATATTATTCCGTAAAATCGGGCGAGCATTTGCTTGGACTATAATTCCCGCTCTATTATTCTGAATTTGATTACCTATGACTACAGGTGCGGCATTTTGGGCAATATTGATGCCAAAGCCTGTTTCGTGAAAGACATTTTCCTTAACTTGGGGGCGGGAGTTACCAGCAATTGTGATGCCATTGGCCCCATTGCCATCAAAGTAATTTTTACTAATGATTGGGGTAGCATTACCACTGACGGAAATCCCATCTTGCATATTACCCGTGAAGGTATTTTCCTCAACTACTGGATTAGTAGATTCAATCCACAAACCGTAACCACGGCGGTTTGAGTTCGTTACCGTCACCCCAGTTAGCATTGCTTGGTTTGCCCCAACAATTGTTACATTTTGGCCACCAAAACTGCGACTTAAGTAATCACCGCCTCCCTGAATGATGATATCCTTACCTCGATCGCTGGGATTTCCTTGAATGGAAACACCTGGTTTGAGCATTAAAGGAAATACCTCTCCCGTCTCGGTGCTGTAAGTGCCTGGGGAGAGCATAATTACAGTATTGGGATTAGCTAATTGCAGCGCTTTGGTAATAGTTTTGACAGGAGCAGATTGGCTGCCATTACCTGTACTGTCGTCTCCACCATTGGGATTGACAAACAGCACATTCGCCTGAGAATTGTTTTTTTCACCTATAGGTGCGGATTCTGGTGTCGATGGCATCTGAGCGATCGCACTATCCACACTTGTTATTTTGAAAGCTAAGGTAAAAATTAGCACGTAAAAACTCAAAACTAAAAGCCTTGCTGGTTCTATAAACTTTGGCTTGGCTTGCAAAGCATCTATACTACGGTACGTATTAAATAAAAAATAGGGAATCATACTTAACACAACTCCTTCAAGTATCAATAAATTCTTATACTTTTAGACACCACTATGCCGATAATATTACCCACATATTGGGCTATTGGCGACTAATAAAAGAAGGAATTGAGAATTGGCCAAACAGGGAATGTTGAGGGGTGACCGCTCAGAGTTATACCAATTCACAAAAATAGGTCGTTTTAGCCTTTCATAGACGTTTCTTGATGATACGTAAACCCGCACTGTAGGGGCACAGCAATGCTGTGCCCCTACGACAGATGTGGTTTTTTCAAGCACTGCATATTTTGTATTTACCGTCAATGCGTAAGCCCTAAATATTATGTTCCCGGACGAGAGCGAATATGATCGGGTATGTGATGGCGATCGCCTAATATTTCTAACAAAGGGCCATTAACGTCAAATTTAACCATACTTACCGACGCGACCAAAATATTCACCCGATAGCGATAGCGTCCCAAATCAATTCCCAGTAAACTGCAAAGCATAATCCGAATCGTGGCTTTATGGGAAACTACTAAAACATTACCTTCGGGATGTTTTTCTTGAATTTCAGCAATTACAGGCATAGAACGGTTAGCAATATCTACCGCAGTTTCTCCACCTAGTGGTGCATTCCAAGCGGGTTCTGTCAACCAATTTACATAGTTTTGGGCGTAATTCTCTTGGGCAAACGATTTACTCTTAGTTTCCCATTCGCCGTAACTACCTTCTCTAAGTCCGTCACGCAACTGCATATCCATACCGATAGCATCACAAAATGGCTTGGCAGTTGCAATTGTGCGCTTCATCGGGCTGACATAAACCGCCTCCCATTTCAATTTTTGATAAACATTGGCAAAACTCTCTGCCATCTGCATCCCTTCAGCCGTCAACTGGGCATCAGTTTCACCACAGAAATTACCACTTTGACTAAAAGTAGTTTCTCCATGTCGCAGTAAATATAAATTGAGTGTCATAGCTTGTATCACGATTGGGATAAAGGAGTTTGTGCAACAATAAACTATCACCAATCTGGCAATCGAGTATGTGACACCAGGACAAAGTAATCAACCAAAAAAGTTAATCAGCCACAAATAGCATATACCCCGATTAACAACAGGAAACTTCAAATGAGAATTTTTGTTCCAGGTCGTCTTTGTTTGTTCGGAGAACATAGCGATTGGGCAGGAGAATATCGGCGGATTAATCCTAAGATCGAAAAGGGCTACACCTTAATTGTTGGTACTAATCAAGGAATTTATGCTGATGTCCAGCCTAATCGGTGAACTTATATACGCTGAAATCGACGATCGCCGCAACCAAGATCGTCCACCTGGTTCAGATGTCTTGAGTTTATTAATGTCAGCTCGTGATGAAACGGGCCAACCTATGAGCAATGCCGAATTGCATGATGAGTTAATCACACTCCTAATTGCAGGTCATGAAACAACCGCAAGTGCGATCGCTTGGGCATTATATTGGATTCATAGAGATCCCCAGGTTGGCGAAAAGTTGCTTGCACAACTCAATCAATTGGGCAAGGCTCCAGATCCAACCAAGATTGTACAATTACCTTATCTTATAGCCGTTTGTAATGAGACCTTACGCCTTTCCCCTATTGCTAGTTTGACAGTTCCTAGAGAAGTCAAAGAACCTGTAGAACTCATGGGGTATCAACTAGACCCTGGAATCAGACTTTATGGTTGTATTTATCTGACTCACCAACGTCCAGACCTCTATCCAGAACCTACATTGTTTAAGCCAGAACGCTTTTTAGAACGACAGTTTTCTGGTTATGAATTTTTGCCCTTCGGTGGTGGTGTGCGTCGTTGTATTGGGGAAGCATTAGCTCTATTTGAGATGAAATTAGTCTTAGCAACAATGCTTTCTCATTATCGATTAGTGTTGGCAGATCTATCTCCTGAACATCCTCAACGCCGAGGAGTTATCTTTACTCCTGCTAGAGGGGTACAGATGATTCTAAAAGAAAAATTAACAGCATAGTTGAGTCCTATAAAAATTTGTCTCATGAAGTGTTAAGAAGGCAGAAGGCAGAGGGCAGAGGGCAGAAGGAAATCCCCATAAATAAATTGAGGGGATTTGATAAGGACACATTTTTTCTCGCGCTTGCGCGTTTCTAAAAAATTTTTTTACTTTTTTCATAAATAAATTTAGGGGCTTGTGACTCTTTTGGCAGAGGACAAAATTGTATTTTTTCCCTTCTGCCTTCTGCCTCCTGCCCTCTGCTTTTCTTTGGTCAAAATGTTAGCATTTACGTTGTTTGTACAAACCTTTCAAAAGTTGGAATTACTTTAAAGAAAGACTGCGATCGATAACACAAACTACCGCCCAATGTAGGGTAGGAATCCGATTTGATTTGTGAAAAAATCTCAGTATCTGTAGTAGCGTAGTAAAACTAAAATGTTGCATTAGTGTAGATTGTGTTGAGCAACGCGTAGCAACATCCCGTAGGGGAACCCAACATTTATCGGATAGAAGTTCCTCAGCTATTGCTTCTGGTAACTGTGGATTTGCTGTTGTATCTGCTCTTCCCAATTTTTTGTGAGCCTGTAGTCTACCGGAAAATACTTGACTAACGTTAGTGCTAAACTGTAGCCTCAAACTACCCCGATCGCTACCTATAGGAACATGGGATAATTTAAAATAATCCTTATTTATAGGTCTTTTTGCGTAGATTTAGTCAAAAAAAGTAAATTAATTAACTTATGGTTACTAGGACATATGATAATTCACATTTCGATGAAAGTACTAATGGGGTTGTGGTAATGGTCGAGCCATACAGCCAAAAACAACAAATACAGCAAGTTGTTTACCGTATTTTAGACGCTAATTTAGACCGCGCTCGTGAAGGCTTGCGAATTATTGAGGAGTGGTGTCGCTTTGGGTTGAACAATGCCCAGTTGGCTCTTGAATGTAAGCGCTTGCGACAAGAGGTGGCTAAGTGGCATACCCCCGAATTGCGGGCGGCGCGAGATACACCAGGCGATCCTGGGACGGAATTAACCCATCCTCAAGAGGAGGAACGAGCTAGTATAAAATCGGTGTTGCAAGCTAACTTTTGTCGAATAGAAGAAGCATTGCGAGTGCTGGAAGAATATGGCAAGCTTTACCACCAAAGTATGGCTAAAGCTTGTAAGCAAATGCGTTATCAAGTATACACCCTAGAAAGTAATTTAATGGGTTATCAGCGCCATCAATTGTTATGGCGATCGCGTTTGTATCTTGTTACTTCCCCTAGTGAAAATTTATTGAGCACTGTGGAAGCTGCACTCAAAGGTGGATTAACCCTTTTACAGTACCGTGAGAAAACCGCCGATGATTCTTTGCGTCTGCAACAAGCCAGGAAACTGCGGCAGTTATGCCACATTTATGGTGCTTTGTTTATCGTTAACGATCGCGTAGATTTAGCTTTAGCCGTCGATGCCGATGGAGTGCATCTAGGACAACAAGATATGTCTATCAGCGTTGCTCGGCAACTACTTGGTTCCCAGCGGATAATAGGTCTGTCTACCACAAATTCAGAAGAAATGCAACGTGCAATTGCTGAAGGTGTAGATTACATTGGCGTGGGGCCAGTTTATGAAACTCCTACGAAAGTGGGTAAGGCAGCAACAGGTTTAGAATATGTCAGCTATGCAGCGAAAAATTGTTCAATTCCCTGGTTTGCTATTGGGGGAATAGATGCAAATAATATTAATGATGTCATCGATGCAGGAGCTGAACGTGTGGCGGTAGTGCGAACGCTCATGCAAGCTGAACAGCCTACCCTCGTAACCCAATATTTGCTTTCCCAACTCAATCGTATAAAACCAGAAGTCATTAGTAATTAGTCATTGGTCATTAGTCATTGGTCATTAGTCATTAGTCATTAGTCATTAGTCATTAGTCATTAGTCATTAGTGAATAACCAATGCCCCATGCCCCATGCCCCATGCCCCATGCCCAATTCCCCAATCTCCAAATTTATGTCTAATGAGATTACGGTTCAGATAAATGGTGAAAGCCGTAGCTGTTTGTCTGAAACCCTTTTACCTGATTTACTACAACAGTTGGGTTTCAATCCGCGTTTAGTGGCGGTGGAGTATAACGGCGAAATTTTACACCGCCAGTTTTGGCCAGAAACAAAAGTGCGATCGGGCGATCGCCTAGAAGTGGTTACTATTGTTGGTGGTGGTTAATTAGTTTGAGCCAGTAAACCCAGATCCTTGAGGCTGCGTCGTGTAATCTCGATGCGGGCGGGTGCGTCTTCTGGCTGATACATATCAAGGGTTGTTGCGAAATAGTAAACGTTTTTGTTTTGTTCTAAATAACCCACAAACCAACCAATATTTGGTTTGGAACTCGTTAACCATCCTGTTTTTCCCCGCAATGTGTAGTCTGGAGTTTGTTCGCGGATGGCGATGTCTTTGACTAGATTGATTGTTCGTTGGGAAAAAGGCAAATCCCCTTGATATAACTGTTGCAAAAACTTAATTTGCTGTTGTGGTGTAATTTGTAATGGACCTTGTAGCCAAAAGCGATCGATGTCTGCGGTGGTGCCGATTTGACGGTTACCGTAGCCTACTTTATTAATAAATTGCTGCATCTTTTCATATCCGATTCTACGTGCCAATACTTGATAGAACCAAACAGTTGAATCTTTAAAAGCTTGACGCAAATTTGTATCATGATTCCAAGCATCAATTTCTCGCTCAATTCCATCCCAAGTGAGAACCGCCACATCATTAGAAATTACACCTGTTTCTAGCGCCACCAGAGAGTTAAAAATTTTGAATGTGGAAGCTGGAGGAACAGCAGTTGCATTACGTTGAGAATTGTATTCATAAGTGCGCTTGTTTTTGGAGTCGTAAATCAAGATTGACCCTTCACGTCTAAATTTTTGAAAATGTCGCCTGAAATTTGATCTTTCCGCAGTCAACATTGCTGGAGTTTCAGATGGGGTTGCAGCTGGTTGAGCCTGAACGTATATTTTCCCAAAGTTCATCACACTCAATACAGCAAGACATCCAATAACTGTGAAAATAAAAAGTTGCTTTGGCTGAGTCCGTCGAACCAATTGCGATATGGTAGATAAGAGATTTTTCATTGCAAATTAATCAAATTACAAGCGAGATTCTACACCGCGATTTTGCTGAATTCCGGAAATATTTGTTCATAGGAGAACAAATATTTTACAATACCTAAATCTATATGAACGCATAAATATAAAGTAGGGTGTGTTGTCGCGCAGCGCAACGCACCTTTAGGGATTTCCAAAAAATAAATTATGCCAAATTATTTCTAGTAGGGGCGTACAGCTGTACGCCCCTACTCAACTTTGATTTCACAAAATCGTGTTTTATGTCTCTGATTTGTACAGCGAACGATGAAGGGTTCTACGATTAGCTAATTCTTTACCTTTGCGGCCAAGCTGTTCGCGTAGCTGTTGGTTTTTGCACAACCGATTAAAAGCTTGAAAAACCTCATAACCAGAATTGGGATTCACGAGAATGCCATTTTCCTCATGTTTAACTGTGTCTAAAACACTACCTAACCGAGGGGCAATTACAGGTTTACCGAAGTAACTTGCTTCTAAATAAACAATACCAAAACCTTCTAAATTATTATGTTTTGTATCTAATAAACCCAGCATGGCAAATATGTCACAGGCTGCATAATAACCAGCTAATTCGTTCTCTGGTACATATCCAGCAAAGTGTACCCATTTATCTACACGCAAGCGATGTACGAGAGATTTTAGTTCTAACTCACAAGGCCCTTGACCGCAAATTATGTAGTGGACATCCACACCAAAAGTTAGCAATAGTGGAATGTTATCAATCACACGGTCAAAGTTTTTATGTTTTACTAACCTTCCTACCGAGAGAATAACTATTGCTGTTTCGGGAATGTTGTAACTTTGACGCACGCGCATACGTAAATCGTCTAGACTAGCTGAAGTTGTTGCATTACCAAACTTTTCTGGTCTGATTGCCGGGTTGATAACATAGGTTGGTGTATCTAACCGGAAAGCACTTCTGAGATAGTGTTGTGTATAAGAACTGTTACAAACAATGCCTTCAGCTCTATGAAGTGTTAATTTAAATAGCGATCGCCACACCGGATTATGCAACGGAACCACAAGATCGTTGCCATGCAGATAGATAAAAAAGCGAATCGGTAAAAAATAGCTCAATAGCAACAGTGAAGGAAAATCATAGCCGTGGCCCCACTCAATATAGCGGTAGTGATAGCGAAAATAAAGTCTAATTGCTAGCACAAATGAGCAGACAATATTCGCCAAAGGCTTGAGAAAACTTGCTAAACAGCCGCTATGCAAGTATTTAGGATAAAACCAACGATATATAGGAAACTGTTGATTTTCGTCAAATATTTTATCTCCTGAGCAACCAGCAGTCAACACAATCACTCGTTCTGGATCTTGCAAACAGCGATTGTAAATATATTCCCCAATGACAGCTTGTTTCGGTAGGAAGAACCGGGATATAACCAGAATATCTGGATGTGCAGTTTCGTCTCTAATTTTGGCTGTGAGTTGAGAAATATGTTCCATAATCAACTTGAGAACTCGATTTTTAAATATTTTTTGTATTTATTTACAATTGAGATGATTTTCGAAACCAGATAATTATTGTTTGTTCTTTCGACGAATGCAGTAGATAAATTCTAAGCTGATTTGAGAACATTAGCCAGTAATATCAGTTTTAATTTGTGTATATTTGATCTCATTTGGTAAATTTCTCATGACTTGAGAATTTCTGTCATTCGTCAACAATAAATATGAAGCTATAACTTGCAGCTAAATCCCTTGACGAGCAAACGTGGCGAAAATTTTGAAATTTAGCTACGTTCAACAGAATATCTGAAATAGTCTCCACAGTTGTGCCAGAATGCCAAGATGTCTCTTGTTTGGAGAATAGGCGGTACAGACAAGGGTTAACCCTTATCTGTAGGGAGTACGGCTAAAAAGATTTTGATAGCATTGGTGTGTAATTTTTTACAAAATTTTTAAGATTACAAGAAAATAATTAGCGCCAACTATTAAAAAAATCAGTCAAAATAATTACTAAAATTTCAAATCATCTGTATAATTCAAAACTGTAGTCAGAAAGTGCTAGTCGAATCCTAAATAATTTGTTAAATCTTGCTAGAAGCTGTTGACACCCAACACTCACCACTGATGTTTGTCACAATTCAAATTAGGATTGCTCAATTACTCCCTCGCCAATTTCTCTAATCGCGAACATGTCCTTAGGTACGGTTCCCCTGTAGAGAAATCCCCCCAACGATCGCTGCCTAGCCAAGATGGGACGCGGTAAAGTGAATGTGTAGCTTAATAAAAGTAAATGCTACAAATCGCAAAGGTTGTTACGGGCTGGCATTAGTCACACACCACAAGAAGAATCCCAAGAACATAGGGAAAAATCATAAAAAATTCCGTTTTTGAAGCGATTGTATTATGCGTAAAAAACTACAACAAATCATCAAACCGCTACTAAAAACCGTACTAGCCCTCAGCCTGGTGTTAACATTGGCTCTGAGTCACGCTGATGGCGCCTTAGCTGCTAGTGGGGGACGGATTGGCGGTGGCTCATTTAGAGTCCCATCTAGCCGCACCTATACACCGCGTACCTATGCACCTCCAGGGGGTGGCGGATATTATCCCGGTGGCGGATATTATCCCGGTGGTGGTTTTGGCTTTCCCTTCTTGATTCCTTTTTGGGGAATTGGAGGCGGATTTGGCGGTCTATTCGGCATTTTAATTTTTTTGGCGATCGGTAATTTCTTATTACAAAGTTTCCGTCGTGCTGCTAGCGGTGAAACACAAGAAGCAGATTATACCACTAGTTCCCCAGTTTCCGTGACTCGTTTGCAAGTCGGTTTATTAGCTCAAGCTCGTGATTTGCAAAATGAACTCAACCACATTGCTGAAACTGCTGATACCAACTCCCCAGAAGGAAGGGCAGAAATACTCCAAGAAGCCAGTTTAGCTTTACTGCGCCATCCAGAGTATTGGGTATACGCAGGTGGTGACACTCAACAAGCCAGATTAAATTCAGCTGAAGCTCAGTTTAACCGCTTATCACTAGCAGAACGCAGCAAGTTTAGCGAAGAAACTCTGACTAACGTCAACAACCAACTTAGAGCAGCCCTCGCCAAAGATGCTTTACCTCCAGCGGATGAAATCGACAACCCCACCCGTCTAATCACTGAAGGCCCTGGCGAATACATTATTGTCACCTTATTAGCGGCGACACTAGGCAAATCTGAAATCCCACAAATTAACAGCGCTGATGATTTGCGTCAAGCCCTGCGCCAAATTGGTAGTATCCCCAGCGATAGACTTCTAGCAATTGAAGTTCTTTGGACTCCCCAAGCCCAAGGCGATACTCTGACATCAGATGATGTATTGGCAAATTATTCTGATTTGAGATTGGTTTAATTTGTTGGAGTCAGAATTCAGAATTAAAACAGATGTAGAGACGTTGCATTGCAACGTCTCTATTTTGTTAACGTGAATTTGACAGACCTCACCCACCCAGCCTCCCTCTCCTACCAGGAGAGGGAGGAGTAATGAAAAATTATGCTTTTTCCTCCCCTCTCCTATTAGGAGAGGGGCTGGGGGTGAGGTCAAAATCCTGTACATCGAATTCACGTTTTGTTAGGCTGAGGTTCTTGGTTTAACTTTTTCTCCAAGACGCTGCTAAAAGTTCGAGAATGACTCCATTTGTCCAGCCGAAACCAACTTCGTTAGAACTATATCCGAAGCAGATTTCATTGGAAACGTTGGCAGAACAGCGTTCAACATCATATTTTTCAACTAAAGTGTTGTGACGCTCGAATTCCTTAACTACCATAGCCAGGAATTTGTTGGCAATGCGATCGCCTTCTGTATGATATCCATAGCGGTGAAGTCCTTGGACAGCGATTAAAGTTAGCGGCGCCCAGCCAAAGGGAGCGTCCCATTGGTTCCCGGTGACACGAGTACTGGTAAAAATTCCACCTGGGGCTTCAAACAAAGAAAGATTTTCTACTAAACGCTTGGCTTGGGAGGGCGAAGCAATTCCCAACCAGAGGGGATAGAAGGTTGTGGCAAATTCATAACGGCGGCGTTTACCACTCTGGAAGTGATAGTCCAGATAAAGCCCCTGTTCTTCATCCCAAAGACACTGGTCGATGCGTTGGCGGCGGATCTCTGCACGTTCGCGCCATTGTTGCACCAGTTCTTCGTTACCGAAAATTTCGTTGATTTGGGCTAAGTCTTGTTCCATCTGATACAGCAAACTGTTCAGACACACAGGAGCGTAATGGAGGATATCAGCACTGAAGGGGCCAAATCGGTTAGTGATGTCAAAACCCGACTCGCGCATGGTACGATCGCCTTTATAAAATAGGCTAGTTAGTTCGTCTTTTTCGCGATCGTAGTAAAGATTGACATCATAATCCTCAACCTCAAAGGTTTGATAGTACTCCTTAACGCGATCGTAGTGGCTTCTTCCCTGGTCATCTCGCTCCGAAAACAAAACTTCTGGTGCAGGGCCTTCGCCAAAAGCATAAAATCTCGATAAACCCGTTGCAGCATTCAAGTGGGGCGGAACTACCCAGTAATAATAAAACTGTTCTAGTAGCGGTACCGTTGACTTGAGCCATTCTTCATCCTGGGTGTGCTGGAATAGCGCCATCACCATCATACTGAGGACGGGCGGCTGCGATCGCGACAGCATATAAGTCCGGTTGGAATTGAGGATAGTACCGTAATGCTGTACTTGGTAGAGTAATTGGTCTACTTGGCTTTGGGCTAGTTCCAATTCGCCATCGTGCAAAAGTCCCAATAATATAAAGTAGCTGTCCCAACCATACATTTCGTTAAAGCGACCACCGGGGACGACATAAGGCCCTGGCAGGTATAATAATCCATGCTCTTGAATTGCTTCGGCTTCAGGCGGCAAAGTCCGAATTTGAATTCTTTGCATATCTTGACGAGATAGCGATCGCTCTAACACAGTTTGCACGTTAGGACAATCTTCCGAAGGTGAAATGTAGACAATCCAAGGAGTATCTGATGTGTGGTCTAGCTTGCTATCCTTGGCAGATTGTAATAAGTGTTCGTGCGATCGGGTTAAGGTTTTCCAGGTTTTTTTGATATGAGCCTGCACAGCATCAATCTGCGCGATGGTGAGTGATGAAGTAGTCATAATGTGGAGTGGGAATTATTTTTAAACGCAAAGGAACGCTAAGGAAATCGCAAAGTCACGCAGAGTTTTATCTATCTGCGACTCTGCGACTCTGCGTGAGATTTATCTTTTCACTCAGGACTGGTAACTAACAAAGCAACTGGAAAATGGCCGAGGGCAGATGCAATAGATAATGTTTGCTTGGTTTCTAATGGTTGTTCAGTTAAGACATTTTTCCAAGATGAGGAAGTTCCAGGGGGTAATTGTAGGTGGGTATCTTTCCAGACTGACTCGCCCAAAGGATCTTCTCCAGGCTGAATGAGGCGAGTGAAAAAGCGAGGTGCGATGGCGATCGCTGTTTGATTCCCTAATTGTCGCGCAAAGGCAATAATATGATTGGCGTGAGTTCCGTGAATTTCTAAGGGGAGATAATTTCCGTCTTGGAATAATGAGAGATAATCTTTTCTGGCTTTGAGTAGTTGCGCCGTTAAAAACAGTTTAATTCTACCGTCGGTTTTGTCTTTGAGCAACTCTTGAATCAATCCCAGTATATCGGTTTTGATTTGCTCTTTTATGGCACTTAAATAACTCCGTCGTAAGTCAAAATCCACGGGACGGCGGTTATCTGGATCGACTAAACTTAATTCCCAAAGTTCCGTTCCCTGATAAAAGTCAGGCACGCCGGGAGCGATAGTTTTCAGTAGAGTTTGGGAAAGGGAATTGAAGATTCCGTAGTAGGCAACTCGCTGTTGAAAAGGATGAAAGGCTTCGAGAAATTGCCCAGAATTTGCAGTATCCAAAACTTTTTCTACAAAGGAAGTGCAAGCTTCTTCGTATTCGCTATCAGGGCGTAACCATGCAGTATGCACCTTCGCTTCTCGAATTGATTTAATAATGTATTCCTTCACCCGTTCTACGAAAGATTCGCGTTCTTCTTCGGCAAACGGAAATGCACCGATTAGGGTTTGATAGAGAAAATACTCATCATTGCGATCGGGCATGGCAAATCCGTGGCGAATTTGGCGATGTCCTTGATTATAATGACTCCAGATGTTAACTTTTTCTTCCCATTCTTCTGGCAATTCTGACAATACATTTAACCTTGCTCGCACGTCTTCACCGCGTTTGGTGTCGTGGGTGGCTGTGGTGTTCATGGTGTGAGGCCATGTTGCTTGGTGCTTTTGATTAAAGGTGTGGAAGTCAGCTACAGAAATACCAAAATGGCTGGGATTTCCTCCCACTTCATTGAGCGATATCAGGCGATTGTAAACATATAATGTTGTGTCTTCTACACCTTTGGCCATGAGGGGGCCGCTGTATTGCTGCATTCGTAAGACAAAATATATCCACTGTTCGCGTTCTGTTTGCGAAAGAGAATTATCAAATTCTAGCAGCATCAATTTTTCAATAAAATTTAACTCATGCTGCAATAAAGGTGCTTGTTCTTTCGCTTGACTAATTACGTCTTGAATGGTGAGTTTATCGCTTTCCCCAATGCCATCCGGAGTAATATAAGTACGGTAAATTGGGAACAGTGTTAAAATTTCCGCGATCGCTCTTTTGAGTCCATTGATGGTAAAGTCATTGCCATAGCGATATTTGTTGGAAATATTCTTTAACAAAATTGCTAAATTATCTATGTCACCTGCTAAATTCTTTTCTAGAATTAGCTGCTTTTTCTCCTTTACCAAAGATGCATAATCTACTTTATTGCTAATAAAAGCATGGTAAATTTTATCAAACGAAAACTCTATGTCGCTTTGGCAAAATACCCCATTTACATAATTCAAAAAGTCGTATCCAGACGTACCTTGAATATTCCAATTTTCTGGCAAATCTTCCGTCAATTCTAGAATTTTCTCAACGGTGATATAAACATCTGGTGTTTTTTCTTGCAGCCGTTCGAGGTACTGATTTGGGTTATAAAGCCCATCTATGTGGTCAATGCGTAAACCTGTAAATTTACCTTCTTCAACGAACTTTTGAATCAGACTATGAGTGTTATTAAAAACCCGCAGTTCTTCGATTTTGACAGAAATCAATTCATTGACAGTAAAGAACCGTCGATAGTTCATTTCTTCCGCGCCGACTTTCCAGAAAGCGAGACGATAAAATTGGTCGTTAAGTAAATCATCTAGCAGATTAAAGCTTTCGGAATTACCTGGTTCGCCGTTAAAAGTTTGGAGGTTTTCGTCAATGAACTCATGAATTAAATCGTTTGTGTTGTAGAGTTCCCAAACTAATCCTTTGATAAATGCAATTTGGTCTTGTCGTTGTTTACCCGCAACTTCTGAAGGTACATTTTTGAGAATGTAGAGAATCCCCAATAACTTAATAAAATCGGGATGATTGCGGCCTAGCGTGCGCGTGAGTTTGCCGAGATTGTAGGTGAGAAATTTTGTGTAAGACTCTAACCGCAACGGTAGTTTTAAACTGTAATAGTTAACAGTTAAACCGTTTTGTTCGTATTGCAGTTGAATGTGTCCATTTTCTAAAGATACACCATAGAAATCTCCCAGTAGAGGAGCGAGAATTCGTTGCTGACGATCGCCAAATGGTACATTCCAAGAAAGGTCGAAATAATCAGTATAGCTGGAATCGGGCCCGTGTTCCAAGATATCCATTAAATACTCATTTTCGCTGCTATAGGCCATGTGGTTGGGCACAATATCTTGTAACCAACCCATTTCCAGAGATTGTATTTCACTAATTAATGCATCAAAGGACTCATTAGTTCCCAGTTCTGGGTTGAGCTGAGTCGGATCTACTATATCGTAGCCGTGGGTACTACCAGACCGCGCCTTAAAAATCGGCGAAGCATATAAATCCGAAATGCCTAAATCAGAAAGATAAGCAGCGATCGCTTTTGCATTTTCAAAGCCAAATTGAGGTGTAAACTGAATTCGATAAGTTGCTCTAGGAATTCGCATATTTGTTTTTCGTGGGTAGTGGGCATAGGGCATGGGGCATTGGGCATTGGGAAAAAATCTCCTCTAATTCGCCAATTTCCAATGCCCAGGAATTATTTAATTTTGAATTTTGAATTTTGAATTGATTTCTTCCTACTCCCTTTCATACAGTACTAAACTAATGGGTTGCAATTTCACTTCTTCTCCCACAGACAGATATTCAGGGGCTTGGGAACCAGACCCAGACCATGAAGTGTCTGCTGAATCTAATAGTTTATGAGCTTTGCTTTGAATTGGCAGAGTTACTGTTACTGGAGACGAATTAAAATTCAATACAAAGATTAATTCACTGGTTTCACACCAACGACGGACGATAACTAATTGCTTGTCTTCATCGCTAGTCGCTTGGATAGAATCGCGGTCTTGGTTGAGAAGTACGGGATGGGTTTTGCGTAAATTAATTAATTGACGATACCAATTCCACAAAACTTTGTGGTTACCTTCGTGGCGTAATTCCCAGTTGAGTTTACACTTTAAGAATGTTTCTGCGGATTCGGGATCTGGGGGATCGTCTTCATAGTGAAATGGTTCAAATTCTTCCTTACGTCCGGCTCGAACTGCTTGAATTAAATCTGCGTCGGAGTGACTCACAAAATAAATGAAGGGTGCAGGTTCGCCGTATTCTTCTCCCATGAATAATAACGGCAAATTAGGTGATAGTAACACAGCACCAGCAGCTACTTTTAATCCTTCAAAAGAGATGCGCTGAGTGAGGCGTTCTCCTTTCATTTGGTTGCCGATTTGGTCGTGATTTTGGCTGCAAACTAAGAACTGTGATAAAGGACGATCGCGGCAAGATACGCCATGATATCGTTTGCGATCGACTGAGTATTTCCAATCATAAACAAAAGTATCTTGATAAGCTTTTGCTAAGTCAGCAAATGTGCCAAAATCCTGATAATATCCTTGGCGATCGCCTGTTAAAAGTGTATGCAATGCATGGTGAAAATCATCACTCCATTGGGCATCTAGTCCATATCCACCCAATTCTGCCGGACGAATTATTCGCGGATTATTTAAATCGCTTTCCGCAATTAAATGGCGTTTCCATCTTTGCCCTTGTTGGGAAAAATGATGAACTGCTTCTGCTAATTCCCACAAAAAATGCTTTGCTCCCAAGTCATAAATTGCTTGAATTGCATCTAACCGCAATGCATCAATGTGAAATTCTCCCAACCAATAAATCGCATTTTGGATAAAATAATTTCGCACCCCCATACTCAGGGCATCATCGAAATTCATTGCATTGCCCCACGGCGTTTTATAGGTTCTAGTAAAGTAGGGCGCAAACTGACCCATATAATTACCTTCTGGCCCAAAGTGGTTGTACACCACATCCAGCACCACAGCAATACCGTTTTCGTGGCAAGCATTCACCAATTGCTTTAAATCTGCTGGGCTACCGTAGGAATTTTGTACAGCATAAGGATAAACGCCATCATACCCCCAGTTCCGGTATGCTAAAGCCGGCTCAATATGGGTATCTCCGGGAAACTGGGAAATAGGCATGATTTCAATGGCATTAATTCCCAGTTCTCGTAGTTCCGGTAGGCGGGGAATAATGGCGGCAAAAGTGCCTTCTGGGGTGAATGTCCCGACGTGAAGTTCATAGAAAATCATCGACTCCACAGGAACACCAGACCAACCTTCGTCAGTCCACTCAAAGTGACGGTCTACGATTTGGGATGGGCCATGCACGCCTTCAGGTTGATACTGTGACGCCGGGTCAGGAAAAGCATTTTCCTCGTTCAGCACATACTTATAAAGCGTACCTGGATAGACATCATTCACCTTCGTTTGCCAGTATCCCTCTGCTTGAGGCTTAAGCGCAATTACTTGCGGTTCTGGCGTCAAAATTTGCACAGCAACGCTATCTAACGTTGGAGACCAAACTGTAAATTCACACTCTCCGTTACCCAAATAATTAGCACCAATTCTCACGCAGATTCTCCCCCTGTATAATACTTTGTGCTGGATTTTGGCGTGAAAGTAATTTCATGTTGTTACACGATTTTTACAAACGCGCCAAATAGGATCATGGTGGTTCTACCAGACTTTTTACTAGTATCAAAGGGCTGAATTTATGACTACAAAACTCTGTCTAATGATTAATATTAGGCATGGCGAATGGAATTTAGCGGCTACATAGGCAAAGTCGGCTAGTGCAGACCAAAAGAAAAATTTGCTCTATTATTCACAACTGTGTGTGTCCCCGTGTCTTTACGTCTTCTATCCACTCCTACGGCCGACAGCTGCCATCAACACAGTATGCTGATTGATAAGTGCTAGAACGCTTGCCAAATATAGTGTAACGGTTATCGCGGATTTGTTCATAAAAGCGATCGCCTGCCCACTCCTAATGGCAATAACCGCCCAATTTCTTCTGCTGCATTACTACCTTGCCAACGTCTTTGAGGCTCATTACCATCAATTAAAATCATTCCCTGTTCGCAATCTTGGGCTGTAATTCCCCACTGTAAAAGTTTCTGTTCATCTTGCATGGGAGTGTATTGAAACAGCTTTCCCTGGTCTAAGGTTTCTAACAATTGTACTAAGGTAACGCAGAGATTACAATTTCCGTCGTAGATTACGTAGTAAGTCATGGAAATAAAGGAGTCTGTTTGCAATGATGTCTTTAAACTAACATCGATCGCTGTGAATGATGGTGGATGAAAGGCGATCGCTACTGATTTGTCATAAACAGATTATTGTAGGGGCACAACAATGTTGTGCCCCCAACCGTGTACTTCATTTACCTGAAAATTGCTGTAAACAAATTGCTTTGCCAATGATATTACAAACTTCCTTTAGGAGTTTCTTTAGTGTCAGATTGCTTAGTATCGGTAACTTCTTTTTGGGGATTCTTCTGATTAACTTGATTGTCTATTTTTTCTAGTGCTTGTTTTGCCAAATTTTCAGTAGCTTGTTTAAATAAAGGTTCGATTTTATTTCGCCAATATTGAGTATTAGGTAATTTTTCTGGATGGTTTTTGTAATCTAAAACTTTATCCCATTGACCGGATTCTAGTGCTTGATTAATATCATTAAATAATGCATCTGCTTTTGCCCAATCTTCTTGCCACTGGGCGATGACTTTGCCTGTTTCTTGGATATCAGAAGCGGCAGTTGTTGGAACTGATTTTAAAAGGGCGATCGCTCCAATGATATCTCCCGAATCATACTTCTTTTTGGCCTGTTCTAAAATCTGGGCACTGTTTTCATTAGGTTGCGATCGCTCTAATTTTCCATTATCAGAAGTTGACGGTTTAGATTTTTCTGACGATGAAGTTACTACATCCTTGGATTTTGCTTTTGCCGGAGGAATCCGTCGAGTAGTAATTAAAGTACTATCGTCTACTATTTTAGTTGCAATACCTTTTTCCCGCAGGCAAGAAGTCCATTCTCCTTTATTGGCTATCACATCCGAATGTGCCCAAGCCAAACGTCCGGATTTGAGTTTAATTTCTACCCAACCTCGTTTTGTTTGCTTGCCAGTCACCTCGAAGTTACTATTATCACCAACAGTTTGCACAATATTACCAGAATCGATGGAACTAGGTTGAGAACGGATATTAGAATTTCCCACAACAACAGCGGAGCATTTATTGGCTAAAGCAGTATTATTCCCTGTAAAATTAGCAGCTAAATTTTTCACATTTGGATATACATTTGCTACTACAGCCGCAACGCCACCCGCCAACAATATGCCAATTAATATTGGCCACGGGTCAGATTTGCTATTCTGACGGACAGGTCTAGGGGGAACATGATTTGCTGGTGCAACTGCCAGAGTTTGCTGGCGAGATACTGCTTGGGGACGTGGTTTAGTTGCTTGGTAGCTGGAATTTTTTACAGCTTCTTGAGGTGTGGAAATTGCAGCTACAGGATTAATGGCGTTTTTACACGCTTGCAGTGCTTCGGTGGCACTTTGATAGCGGTCTTTGAAGTGATAACGCACCATCTTCGCCAACACAGCCGCCAGTCGAGGGTTCACAGTCACTGAATGCCGCCAGATAATTTCCCCTGTTTCTGGGTCTTCTTGTAATTCTGTTGCCGGCAATCCTGTTAATGCTTGAATAGCAATAATTCCCAGAGAATAAATATCACTGTTGGGGCGGGGTTTACCTTGCCCTTGTTCTGTGGGCATATAGCCAGGAGTGCCGATAACCACGGTGGCAGAGGCTTGTCCGCCTACTGTCACCATTTGGGTACGCAGTTGTTTTACTGCCCCAAAGTCTACCAAAACTAATTTATTATCTGAGGTGCGGCGGATAATATTATCTGGTTTGATGTCGCGGTGAATCACGCCTTGCTGGTGGACAAATTCGAGAATGCCGAGAATTTCCTGCAATAGTTGAATTACTTGGCTTTCACTCCAGCGCTTACCAGGTAAAAGTTCCTCGGCTATGGTGTGCCCTTCTATATATTCTTGTACTAGATAGAATTCTTGGTTTTCGTCAAAGTAAGCCAGTAGCCTGGGTATTTGGTCATGGTTGCCCAGCTTTTCTAAGGTTTCGGCTTCGCTGTTGAACAGACGCTTAGCAGTAGCAAAAACTCTGGGGTCGGTTCCGGGTTTGAGGTGCTTGACAACGCAAATGGGGTTACCTGGCCGCCTAGTATCTTCGGCAATGTAGGTTTGACCAAATCCTCCCGTCGCCAGGACTCTAATTATTTGGTAACGATGGTCTAGTAACTTGCCTATCATATTCCCTCCCCAGAGTTATCACCTAATTTTTTCGCTAGTAATAAATATCTCCAAATTTTCTTCAATGAAATCCGCTATCTTGAAAAAAGATTTAGATTAAAAACGCAGCTTTTTAATAAACGCAGACTGTTTATTTCTCTGTTTAGTGCCCCTGTTTATTACCAATGCCACCTAAAATAACAAACTCAGTTGCATGGCATCAGGCTGAAATCCTCATGCAACCTGCTTTCATTCGCGTTATCGACAATATCCGCAAACAGCTTGATGAGTCTTCATGGACGGGAACTTACCATGATGTCCTGATTTGGCCGCCTAACACCACTGATGAAATCAAAGCACTGGTGACCCAACTGTTGCAAGCAATGGAAACTGCAACGCCCGAAGAAGCAGATGAAATCAGACAGACTCTAACTCGTTTACCAATGCCCCATCCAGGATATCATTTACTTTTGCAGCGTCAACAGCAACAAGCAAGTATCGATTTGTGGGAGTTGTGTTATCAAGTGTGTTTTATTGAATACAACCCAGAGGACGAAAACGTTGTTATTGATACTAGTTTAATTGATGAACTTGGTGAAGTAGATTGGTTGCGTTTGGATGCTAAGGCAAAGGAATTAGTTGAAGAAGCGTTTGCGAGTTTACCTGAAAGTTAAAAAAATTAAGTGCGATCGCACTACAATTTTTCACCAAAGCTAAATTCCTAATTGAAAAACTGCGATCGCACTTTTGCTGATGGGGTTAATGTGGGCGATCGCACTTGTGATGATGGGCTTAATGTGCGTGATGTCTACGACGGGCTATTCGGCGTCGCTCTGATTTATTGCGGATACGAATTATTCATAGTTAATGGTGTAGCATGAAAGCATAACCTAACTTAACGGGACTTCTTGAATTTTTAAGATGACTTATGGAGTTAAAGCAGAATATTAGAGCAGTCATTCATCTAGGTGAACAGTACGGATACGTAGCAGAATGTCTAGAAGTTTCTGTAGTAACTCAGGGAGAAACTCTGGATGAAGTTGTTCATAACCTTCGAGAAGCAGTCGCTTTGCATTTAGAAGACGAAGATCCAACTCAATTTGGCTTAGTAGATAAACCTTCTCTAATGGTAACTTTTGAACTCCAACTAGAATATGCCTAGACTCAAAAGATTATCAGGTGCTGAGATTGTTGATATTTTGGGTGAGTTTGGCTTTGAAGTACACAGCCAAAAGGGCAGTCATATTAAGTTGCGTCGTTCTGGTGTAGAACAAAAAGAGACTTTAACAATACCTAATCATCGGCAGTTAGATACGGGAACTTGCAAAGCTATTTTTAGACAGGCAAGTAAATACATTCCTGAAGAACAACTTTTTCCATTCTTTTACGAGTAAAGTAAGTAGCCAACTCTCGCAAATAAGCGATAAGCGAAGCTTAATGCCTTAGGCATATCGCCAACAATAAAGCCTATCCTACATATCACTGTCAATTTATGCGATCGCACTCTGAGCAATTGTGTCAAATCAGCGATGTCTACGACGGGCTACGCTTACCCACTTCTGATGATGGGTTTGATTTGGGCGATCGCTCTCGTTTTTTGACGAAAGCCTTAAGTTGATATTAACTTGCTAAAGTTGCCTGGTGTAAGTAAGTGAAAATATACAAACTGTAATTGCAGGGTAAGCGCATCTCAAACCCTATTGACACGGTAGTTTTGGGGTTTGTCCAAAGCACAAATAAGTTCAAAATTACTACACTGAGCCAAGGAGTAGGATTGACATTTTCGTCTTTATATGTTCAAAAAACATAAAAAGCTATTTGAACCATGTTTTTTCAATCATTTACGACAATTTTGGGATTTTTTGATATATATAATAAACTTTATGGCAAGATTTATATTAGTTTCAGTTTTGTTTTCTTCATTGGGAATAACTGAATCTATTTTTGAAGTAGGAAATATATTATTATTATCTGTAGCTGTAATAAGCTTTACGACATTATTTATAACACGGCAATTACGTTAATCTTATTTAAAATTTGGCATTCAAGAGTTAGAAATGCTGCATCTACGCACTCCCAATATTCATACCCCCGCTTTATGCGATCGTTACCAATAAAACCTACCCCACACCTTCCACAGCCCCCAAAGCCAAGAGTGCCGATCGCTGCGCTGCTGTTAATCCAGTCACCCCTCTAATATTCATCCCTTCATAAAGGCGATCTACCTTCAGGGTTTTCATGCACTCACCTGTTGCTACATCCCAAAGCTTAATTACATCATCTTGACTAGTACTGGCTAAGATATTACCTAGAGAATTAAATCTAACCGAGCATACTCCACTACTATGACTATGTAAAACTCTGACACAGGTAAAGTTATTGAGATCCCATAAGCGAATTGTTTGGTCAGAACTGGCAGATGCCAAGGTAGAACCAACAGGGCTAAAACTAGCTGACCATACACCAGCAGTATGTCCTTGCAAGACTTTTATGCAAGTAAAGTTATTGCTATCCCACAATCGAATTGAGCCATCAAGACTGGCACTAGCGAGTATTTTACCATCTGGATTAAAACTCACTGACCAGACTCCATCAGCATGACCATGCAGTGTTTTGAGACACTTACCTAGACGGACATTCCACAATCGAATTGAAGTGTCTTGACTACCACTTGCTAGAGTTTGTCCATCCGAACTAAAGCTGACAGAACAAACAATATCTGTGTGTTTATCTAAAATTTTTAAGCATTCTCCCGTTTGTATATTCCATAATTTGACCAATCCATCATGACCACCACTTGCCAGGGTTTGCCCATCTGGACTAAAAGTAACTGTCCAAACCCAACCTTCATGTCCCTTAAATCTCAACAAGTTTTTTCCATCCGCCACTTGCCACAAATGAATTTGTCCACTTATATCACCCGTAGCCAACAGTTTTCCATCTGGACTCAAAGCAAGTGAATAAACACTCTTCAAGCTTTTAGCAAATACAGACTTATCAAAAGCAGTATTTTGGAAATTAACTTCAGCTAAATTGACACACTGTAAGTCCGCTTGCCAAATGTTCAAATTTGAGAAGTCATACCCCTGTAAATTTATTTGCAAATGCGTTAACAAGTTGAGGACATTGCCTCCCGCATATCCTGCTAATAGTGCAGGTTGATGTCTTTGCTGTTCTATTACATCCTGCAACAACATTACTAACTTTTGTTGATTGCCCAACTCTATTAACAATTGCTCTAACAAAGGTTGCAAAATTAATTGCTTTTGTGTTTCCCTAATATAATCTTTGCTTATTGCTTTGATTAAAGCATGGGTTTGAAATAAGCGTAAACGGACAGTCTTTTCTCTTACTAATTCTAGACAAACTTGTTCAACCAATCGCTGTGTGGCATATTCCATCACAACTGGTTGCAGAAATAAATGCTCGTCGCTTTTTTCAATTAAAGAACGTTGTAATAAGGATTTAATTGCTTGCGGTAACTTACCTTTAGAAGAAGATGTCATGACATCAGCAACTAATTCAGCAAAGGATACTGGCTCTCGATTAATGGGAGCATCCCAATTTGGCAAAAATAAAGAGAGAAAAATTATTCGCGAGAATTACTCGCTAATAAACAGTGGGATTTAATCTTGCGGCTCTTCCTCTTCTTGCTCAGACCCAGAACGAATATCTAAGAGACATTCATCAAGGGTATCAATAATTTTCTGTATGTCGTCCCAAACAGAACGTCTAAAAACGGACATAACAGCATCAATATGTTCAGGAGTACCAGCTTTACCTAAATGCTTGTATTTACTCAATTTCGATAATGTTGCACATTGAAAGTATGGGCTAGGAGTTTGTAATT